>NZ_FRAM01000001.1 GCF_900142325.1 Epilithonimonas mollis | reverse complement strand
TTGCAGTTTTCGCAGCAGCCGTAATACGTTTTACCGTCGTGCTGTACTTCGAGTTGTTTTTTACCCATATAGGCGTTGTTTACCATACATACCTGATCGTGCGGAACAATATCGCCCGTGGTGAACTTTGCGACCGCGATTTGTGTATTTTCGGCTTTTGAATTGTTGCAGGAAACGAGAAATACCGATGCAAAAGCCAGTATTCCCAAAAGAATATTCTTCATTAAATTTTAGATTACAGGTTAATTTAAGCTTCCGTTTTTAGAAACTGCTTACGAACATCCAGATCTTCAAAAGTGTCCTTAATCAAAAGGAATCTATTTTGAAAGATTTACTCTTAAAAGAGTAGTAGAAGTTCAAATTCATTTACAGCGCCGCGAAAATAACAGCGATAAAGTGTTAAAAAACACTTCACGACCGGGCATAATTCGGGCTGTAAAAGAAAGTGATTAACCTATTTTGGGCGGTTCCCAAATGGTATGGAATCCACCAGAGTAATGGGGATTCTGATAATAGAAATTGGAATTGTTGCTATAATAGCCGGAGTCTTCATTTTTAGAATCCTCTAAAAATTTACTATCCGCTAAAACAGTGTATTGAGCAGAACTGCAAAGGTTTCCGCTACAGTTTCCTGAGCATCCTTCCGTTTGACAATTGTGTGATTTGGGGTGACAGCACTCATCTTTGCAATCGCCGCTGTCGCAAGACGGCTGTATCTGTGCGAATGACTGTTTTATGAAAGTTTGCGAACTGGTCGCGGTTTTAATAACCTGCTTCTCCTTTGTACTGCAAGCCTGAGAAATCCCTGGCGCCAGAAATAACGCGAGTGTAAGGGAAAGCAACAGTATTTTAAAATTTCCGACCATTGTAAGTAAACAGCACAAAGATAGGGAATTATTTTAGAATGGACAAATAATTTTTAGTCTACCTACTCTCATACCCCTCCTTAAACTTCAAAAACTTTTCTGCGTCCTTTGGATTTTTCTTCATCCATTTGTTCATCAGCGTGGTGTTATGTTCCAGCTGCTTTACCTGCTCGGTTTCATAAATCGCCTTGTTTTCATTCTTAATTTCGGAAAGTATTTCCTCTCGAACCTCGGTCTTGGTGCGGATGCTCTCTCGGTACCAGTTTTTTCCTAGATAAACAGTTGCTGTTAAAATAAAAAATGCAACCAGCAGCATAGCTAAGATTCCGAAAAACCAATATTTAACTGTATGTGATCTATGATGGAATTTTTCCAGATGCTTTACACCGTCCGGAGATAATTCTGCGATAATATTGTTTGGGATGGATTTAAGCAATTCCTGCCGTTTGAGATTTTCTTCATGTGCCAGTGCTTGGATTTTCTTAACATCCTCCTTGATGTCGCAGTACATGTGGAAAATCGCCTTCCCCGAAATTTCTACCGCCTTATTGCTTTCTATGACGCGGTGCAAAAGTTCGATGCCTGCATCTTGTGAAGAATAATTTTCTGTATTCTCTTGGTTGTTAAATTCGTTGTTGTTCATTTTCTTTTTTTATTGATGTTTTTTTAAACTTATCGCCTTCTTTTTCTTTTCCTCAGCAATTCATCGTCTGCCGCCGGTGCGTAGCTCGGTTTGAGGAGTTCCTTCACAGCATTCTCAATCTCCTTGAGGGCTGATTTTTCCGGATGTTTTATTTCGTTCGTTGGCGGATTACTCTGACTGAAAATTGCCGACTGGTGGTTTTCCGCATTCCGGTTTAGGATTTCTTTGATGTCCTTAATCTTCAGTTTGCTGGTGATCTCCGAAAGTTTGTAACCTGGATGGTACTGCCTCTGGGTTTGGTCGTTGATGTCCTTTAGCCGGACAATCCGCATCCCCGACATACCCTCCTTCACATTCTGCGAAAGCGTCACTCTGTAACCACATCGCCGCATATAATCGACCAAGTCATCAAAATTTCTTGAGACCTTCAGACAGTTTTGCAGCACTTTCAGCATCTGCTGCTTTTTCTCCTTTCCGATTTCCACATCTGTTTTGAGATTCATCTCTTTGCAGACATTTCGAACCGATTCACCAAAGCGTTTCCCGATATTGGCAGATTTTACCGTGCATTTACCATAAACATCTATGCGGTTCACGATGAAGTGGATATGTTTCTGCTTCGTGGAATTGTGGACATCCAGGACGACCTGGTTATTTTCCGTAAGTCCCACATCCTTCAATGATTTTAAAGCCAGTTCCTTCAACTCTTCGTTCGTCAGACTGTCGCCGACTTCCTTTGGTGGAGAAATGTAGCCGGTGAGCGCCCATTTCTTGACATTGGGATTTCTCTCGGCAATAAACTTCATTTCCGCAAACTGTTCCTCCGGTGTTGTTGAAAGCAGGTTGTTGGAATAAACACATTCCGCCGTGCCTTTGTCATTGCCGTTGTATTCAATCGCAATCTTACTGATCCTCCTCGTCGTTGCCGAATTGTTCATGCTTGATGATTTGTTGGTAGAGGAATTCTCTGATTAATTTGGTGACGGTGTGAATTTCTTCAAGGATCTCTTTCTTGTTTTCAAACTCGTTCCATTCTCTGTTCCTGAGCAGATTGGATATCCTTATAAAGTTGTTGCCGTAATTCAACAGAACCGCATCGGTTTGAAACTCGTTAACTTTAATTTCCTTTTCGGTAGAAATCAGTCTTAAATATTTGGATATTTTCAGGTTATATTTTTCTGCTTCCTTTCGAATTTTCTCAAACTCCTTTTCGGTAAAACGAACTGAGACTACCTTCGAAAATTGGTTCGCCGTCTTCTTTTTCAAACCTCCCTTTCGACCAATTTCTCGGAACCGGTTCTTTCTTTTTTCTTCTGCAACCTTGGCAATTTGCTGCTCGGAAATCTGTCTTACAAACTGTTTTAAAAAGTCATTTTTCATATTGTGTTTATGTGGTGTTTAATTTTTTTATAATTTTAAACTATGGGCTTGAATCGTAGTTCCAGACATGCGTTTCCGACGATAGGAGGAAACCAAAAAGCCCGATTTTTACGACAAGCCCCACGCTTGTTGTAAACATTGGGTACTTTTTGCACTAAATACATGGCAAGTTTTTACCCAGCTTTTTTAGAGTATTCCACCTGTGCTTATTTTGCGCAGGCCGGCTTGTATGAATCTTCATCTTTTTCTCCTGTAAATATTCCTGTTTCCCTCGGGCTCGTGTATGGCTGTTTGATTTTTTTCAAGCTTATTTTCAAGTGTCTTTTCTTCTTGTGATATCAGGAAATCATTCAGATCTTGATGAGGGAAATATTCATTCGACCGGTCATCTGCCTCCGGGAATATTTTCAAAATTGAATCCCTGCACTGTTCGCCGGCGCGGTCGTTATCCAAGTACATTTCGACAGATTTATAATTTCCAAAAAGCCCTGATGCCTTGTGAACCATGGCGACAGAGTTCAGAATTAGATTGTCGGAAGGTGTCTTTTCCGGTTCTAAAATTTTATTGGAAAGGTAGTCGGTAAAGCCCTCGAAAACCTTTAGGTTTTCAGAATTATTTTTTATCGTGGTGATATCCTTTTTTCCAAGACAGATTTTGGAAAACCTGCTGCGGATCTCGTAGCCTCCCGAATCGTTTTTAAAACCGAGCCCGAAATATCTTTTGTCGTTAATCCGGTAGTAGACTTCGCTCAATTCCGATTTTTGTGACTCGAGTTTTCTTGATTTCAAATAGTCTAACAATGCCGGGTGAATAACTTCCTTTACTTCGAGAATTTGATTTGTATTTTCAGCAGTAATTGCTTCCGTCACACTCGGCTTTTTATAAGAAAAATCGAAACGAGAAAGATATTCAAGAGCATCGGATACAGTGCATTGTTTGAGCTCCTGAACTATCGACACGACATCGTATTGTTTTCCAGTGCCAAAATCAAAGGCAATATTTTTCACATAATTCACTAATAAACTTGGCGTTCGTTCTTGTCGATTGATAGCATAATAATAGGCTGTTTTCGGATGTTCTTTGCTTGGGAATAGAGAAAAACTTTCCATTACTTCTTTGATGCTGATATTCTCGTTCGCTTGTTTGCAGTTCATTTTTTGTGTTTTTTAAAGTTTATTTTTTTTATATCCAGTTATGTTTTTACCGTTTTTCCATACCTGCCTACCTAAATATTGAATATCAGTTAGTTATATTAATTAATGACTTACCTTGTTGTTACCTGTTAATTGGATCCCTTCTTTAACTATGGTAGTTTAGGTAAAGTCTTATCTATTTTATTACCTTCATAAAAATTTGAAAATGAGTTCTGTAAGTCCACTTAGGTAAGTAGGTAGGATAAATTGAATGTCAAGGATTTAAACTTTCTTTCAGTCAATCTTTCTTCGGATCAGGTAGCCGTAAACCTGGAGTTTCGGATGCTTGATTCTTTCATACTTGAGCCTGGTGAGCGCCTTTCCGACCTTGATGTTGTTCAATCTTAAATTCAGGGCGTTGTTCATTGCCACAACGATGTCCGTCGCCGTAAGAAAATCCTTGATGTCCTTCGATTTCTCGAAGTGTGCGGAAACGATTTCCTGCTCAAGTGAAAGCTGGGAAAACTGCTCGTTCCTCAGCTCATTAGCCTCTATGTCCGAGAGAGTCATTTCCGGTTGGTAATTTTTTCTTTCAAAAGCATTGTGGTACGCCTGCGCCCATACCTTGTCTATTTCTATTTCCTCCACATAGGCGAAATCAATGTTTAAAACTTCGAAAACCAGCCACCTTACGCTTCCTGTCTCGTCGGTAAGGAAATCTGTTCTGTTGGTGGAGGCAACAAAGGAACATATCCTGTCCATGTTCTCCGGCTTTCTCCCGTAAGGCACCCTCACCTTTGCGCCGCCCATCGAGATAAAGGATTTCAGCGTGTTGACATCCGATTTGGACAGGACGGCCAGCTCGTCGGCATTGAGGATAAAGTTTTTGCAGATGGCGATGATGCCGTCCTTGTCCACTGTGACATTTTCGGAATAATAATCCCCGAGCCCGTCTGGGATGAGGAACCGCAGGAAGGTGGTCTTGCCCGTGTTCTGTTTGGAGCTTGCCAGCACGAGGCACTGCTTGTTGACATAGTCTTTCTTCAGGGCGCAGAGCACGGCGCGGGTCAGCCACTTCTCGAGGTGGTAGCGGAACGCTTCGCTGTCGTTGGTCCGAACAAATCCCGCCAGCTTCCTGATATGGTCTTCGCCGTCCCAGCCGGTGAGCTTTTCAAAGTATTCCGCTATCGGGTTGTATCTCTTTATCAGGTGGCTCCGAACGAGGATCTCCAGCTTCTGCATGGTGATCTGCATCCCGGCCTGTACGAGTTCTATCAGCAGGGAGTTGATGTTTAGCTCTGTCCAGTCGTCCTTTCCCTTGAGCGATATTTCTATCTCCAGGGCGATGGCGTTAAAGCGAAGGTCATACTTGCTTTCCAGATACTTGATCACCATATCGAAAATGGTAGTGGTCTCGGAAGCGGTTTGGTACAGAACAGGGATTTTGTGCTCCTCAGCCGGCTTGTTGGTTATTTCTTCCATCGCTCCAGAATTTCCTGCTCGAATGCATCGTAGTCATCATTTTGTATTTCCTCCACATTATCCCCCAGAAGATAAGCTTCCAGATCTTCTTTGCGAAAGTAGATTTTCTTTTGCCCCTTCTTTTTGTAGGCCTTCAGTTTGCCGTGGTGTTTGAGTTGGTAGAGATAGTCCGGATCCAGGTTGAGGAACAGCGCGGCCTCTTCCTTGGAATAGATCTTCTTGGTTCCGAGGGCGAGCATCTGTAGCGCCTTGGAGGTAAACTCTTTTTGCGAGTTTACCAAGGTGGACATTTGGCTTTCTAGCGCAGCTAGTCTTTCTTGGTCTTTCATTTCGTTGAATTTTGTTGAGGCCAAGATATTTCCCAAAGAAATAGCCGCCTAAAAGCGACTTAAAAGTTTTTTGTAAAATAAAACAACCTAAAGAAATGTGCGTTCAATAGGAGGTTTTGTTTTATAATGGTTTAGTCAATAAACCATTAAAAGCGACTAACTGTCGCCTTTATAATTCTGGTTATCAGACAAATATGATTTTTAAAGAGAAAATGTTTTTTTGGATTTTAGACTATATATCATCCTGAACATCGCTGTTGGAAAGATATTTTGAGAGGTTCCTGCTGTTTATTGGCTCTTCTGCGATATTTCCGAGCCTGTCTTTTGCCGAGGTGACGGCGTTGATAATTTTGCAGGTTTCGGCTTGGGTTATTGTGCCGGATTTACAACTTTCCATAACATTAGTAAAGGTCGAGAAAAAGTCCAAAATAGGCTGTACGCTCACGCCGTTCCTTGCAGGCTTTGTAAACAGAATCTTTCCAGAGTTTTTCTTCCGCAGTAAAAAGTCCGATAAATCCCTCTCGGAATCTTTAGAAATAAAATAATCCCGCAAAATGTCATCAATGACCATATTCGGATTCTTTTTTATTTCAAAAGCAAAATCGGATTCCTGTAGGATATTATTGTTGTGTTTTGCGAGTTCGTTGGTTTCAGATAAAATGATTTGTTGATTATTTAATTCGTTTGAAATCTTAGTGCCAACTTTCAAAAATTCTCTTTTTAACTCATTGGAATGGTGTTCTATTTTATCTGCCGCGTCTTGCTTTTCTCGGAACTCAAACCTTTCGCTATAACTGTTTTTCTTGAATTTTTTGAATGCCTGAATTGGCTTAAATGGGTGTTCCATTTTTACCTCGAACAGTATTACGGCAAGAATTTGAAGAATGATATAGAATAGGATTTGGGTAAAGTCGATCTTCTCGGCATGGATATCTTCCAGTATTTTCCCGCCCCAGAAAAAGGAAAGCGACAATGAAACCAAAAATAAATTCAAAACGATTAAAAACCGCTGGGTGTTCCAGTCGTTATACCAGTTTGCCCTTTCCTTGGAGTAATAGTTTATCGCAAACGGACTGAACGCAAACCAAAGCCGCCCTGCAAGATAGAAGGGGACAAGGATTGTAAAGGTTACCATTAGAATATATGTTGCGATATAGAAGTCAGTCATAGATAACGTACTAAAATATTCTTACACAAAAATAGCATTAAAATAAAATACTTTTGTTCGTGAAATGTTCGTGACAAATATAAAAAAAGACACTCACATTTCTGTAAGTGTCTCATTTTCAGTGCTCCTCTTGCTGGGCTCGAACCAGCGACCCTCTGATTAACAGTCAGATGCTCTAACCAACTGAGCTAAAGAGGAATGTTCCTTTTTGCTTTAAGCGTGTGCAAATATAGAAACTTTTTTAAAAACTCCAAAATTTTTTCTGAAACTTTTTTCTGAATTTTTACTAGAATTTTCCGGTTATCCACTTAACTATATCATTCCCAAATATTAACACCATAAGGCCTAATAAGAAAATAACACCGATCATTTGTGCGTTTTCCAGAACTTTTTGCGGAACAGGCTTTCCTGTGATGATTTCCCACAATGTAAACAACACGTGACCGCCATCCAGTCCCGGGATCGGGATCAGGTTAAGGAATGCCAGCCAAACAGAAAACATCGCAGTGAAACCCCAGAAAAATTCCCAGTTGATGGTTTCCGGCATTTGTTTTATAATAGCAATCGGACCGCCCACTTTTTTATAACCCTGGGTTTTATTGTTGAAGATAATTTTGAACTGCTTGATCTGCATGGTCAAAACATCAATCGTCCTCGTAAAACCTCTCGGTATCGCTTCCAGGAAAGAATATTTTTTCGTAACCTTGGATTGATCAAGATACTTTTGAGCCACATTGGCATCGAAGCCAAAACCTAGTTTAGCATCCTGCCCGATATTAGCGGTCAGTTTTAAAGGTTGTTTATTTCTGAGAACTTCCAGTTCAACAGCTTTTCCTTTATTAGCCTGTAGTTCTTCTGTTAACTGGTCAAAGTAGACAGTTGGTTTTCCATTGACAGCCACGATTTCATCGCCTTTTTGTAATCCGGCCTTCATCGCCGCTTTATTAGGAAGGATACTATCAACAACCGCAGGGAAACGGTTCATGAAATATAGTTTCGCCTGGTTGGCATGTAGAACCTCTGCAACACCATCTTCATTGATTGGGAAGGTAACTTCTTTTCCATTTCTCATAACCGTCACCTCGCTTGCAAAAAGCATATTGATCGTAGACGTCTCCATTCTGTCAGCAGGTTTTCCGTCGATTTTAAGGATTTTGTCACCGGTTTGCAATCCCATCTTTTTACCAGCATCGGAAACCGCAATTCCATTCTCGAATTTTGAATTATCGTGGTACGTTTCTCCTTTTAAATAAGAAAGAGAAGAATAGATTAACCAGGCCAAAAAGAAATTGACAGTCACCCCGCCAAGCATTATGATCAGTCTCTGCCAAGCTGGTTTCGCACGGAACTCCCACGGTTCAGCAGGTTTTGAAAGCTGGGCGGTGTCCATGCTTTCGTCCACCATTCCTGCGATTTTCACATAACCACCGAACGGCAGCCAGCCAAGTCCGTATTTGACACCTTCATGCTTTCTCCAGTCGTTATCCGGAAGCGTGGAAACATCTATAGGCTGAAGGACTTTTTTCCCGTCGATTTCTATTTCCTCTTCCGTTGGTTGGTTTTTAGAAAGGAATTTGTATTGCCATTTCCCATTGATCTTCTTCATGGAAAAGAGTGAAAAATAAGGGTCAAAAAATAAAAAGAATTTATCTACTTTGGTTTTAAACCATTTTGCCGGCAGGAAGTGCCCGATTTCGTGTAAAGTTACAAGTATCGAGATACTTAATATAAATTGAAATAATTGTGTAAGTGTCATTGACGGTTGTTAAAATTATAGGTACGCAAAGGTAATCATTTAGTCAGAAACTATACCAATGTAAAAAAACGCCTTTTTCTGCCAAATGTTCACTCATTCTTATTTTTTTATTTGGGAGGCTTATCCGTCTCCACTCCCGCTTTTTTCTGTTCTTGCGAACGAACTTAGGCTGTCAGTAGACACTATACGAATCGCAACAACATAAAAAGAGCTCCGTTCAAGCCGGGCTGCAAGAGATTCAGCGGTTTCTTTCCTAATAACAATTATTCAATAATAAATGATTAATTTTAAATCAAATTTAAAAATGAAACTATGTCAAATATCGAAATGATAATAGAAGAAAGAGCAGCAGATATCGGCAACTTTTTGGTTGGCAGGTTATTGCCATTCTCCCAGAAGAGAAGCGTTGGACCATTTGTGTTCATAGACCACATGGGGCCGGCTGCGCTCAAAGATTATGAAAATATGGATGTGCCGCCGCATCCGCACATCGGACTTTCCACACTCACCTTTTTGTTTGAAGGCAGCATCATCCACAGGGATTCCATCGGAACAGAAATCGAAATCAAAGAAGGCGCAGTAAACTGGATGACCGCCGGAAAAGGCGTTGCCCATTCCGAAAGAACACCGGAATATCTCAGAACCACCGACAAGAATCTCCACGGGTTACAGATTTGGGTCGCTCTTCCGAAAGAACTGGAAACCATGGAACCCGAATTTTTCCATATCAACAAAGAAGATATCCCAAGCTGGATAGACAACGGAATCAATTATAAACTGATTGCGGGCGAAATTCTAGGGCGCAAATCTCCGGTTCCTGTTTATTCACCACTTTATTTTCTGGAAGTTAAAAATACACTTCAGGAAGACCGAGAAATTATACTCGGAGATTATCTTTTCGGGGAATCTTCTCTTTATATATTGGAAGGCAACATCGAAAGTGAAGGCAACCTTTACACGCCGAAACATATCCTGATCGCCAAAGATGCAAAGCTTTGCCACTTTACCTTGAAACCGAATTCTACGGTTTACATTTTCGGAGGCCAGCCTTTTCCGGAGCCGAGGTATATTTATTGGAACTTCGTTGGAACCTCCAGAGAAATCATAGAAGACGCCAAAACGAAATGGCAAAACCACGAGTTCCCAAAAGTGATTAATGACGACGGTTATGTTCCGCTTCCACCACAGAATAAGAATATTAAGCTCAAAGAATAATTAGTAAAAAGCATTTCCAAATCCTTGGAACGTTAATTATTATACTCAAGATTGAACGCATGTGACGACTAAAATTATAGAAAAATCCTTTAATTATTAGTACTGTGAACCAGTAGAAAAATTATCCAGTTGAGACTCAAACAAAAAAAGCATCTGAAACCAGATGCTTTTTCTATATTTTTCCAGTAATATTTAGAAGTTGAAAGAAACACCTATGCTTCCGTTGTTTCCGGCTTCGATATAAGCACCAACATTCTGGTTGAAGAAATATCTCACTCCCAGGTGAACCCCTAATCCAAAGTCTCTGCCCAAAACCCCAAGATCAACTCCAGGATAGATATCCCATTGGCTCGGAAGATTCAAAGGATCCTGTAAGTGGAAGTTAACTCTACCAAAAAGGAAAAAGTTATTATCCTTGTTATCATCCTTGTAACCGCTGAAATAGATATTGGCTCCACCTCCGAGTGAAACGATTTTTGACAAACCATAGTCATAGGTTCCTGTGATCCCGGTTCCGTTACCCCAAGCGTTAAGACCTACCTGAAGCTTCTGGTCTCCTTTTCCTGTCCATGCCTGCGCATACGAAAGTACACCCGCAAATAGCCCGAATGCTAATAATAGTTTTTTCATAAGAGTAAGTTTATTTTTGATTTTTGTATAAATCACAATATCAAAAATAAGACCATTAGTATAATTTCTTTTCTGGAAAGGGCTTTAAACGGGTATTCCGTCTTCCGAAATTTTTACTTGGGCAGCTATTTCCGCCCTCCGTTCCCGCTATCCACCTCCGGCGGATGAGCTCCACTCAGGTCGGGCTGCATGCGATTCGCAGGCTCTTTTCTGCTCTGGTCTCCGAAGGATAACAGCAGATAAAAAAGGAATGGTAAAATAAAAATACTTCCCAAAACTAAAGCCCATCCAAGGGCGGCAATGGTTTTCGGGGCAGCACTTTCATCGAACAGCGAAAGATGGCTTCCGTTTGCAAAAAGAATAATATTCGGGTTATGCTGATAGGTAGCCGCAACTAAAATCATGACGATCTGGAAACCTCCAAATGCCCTTACCAGCAAAAACTGTCTTTTTTTAATCGCTTCATTGGTAAATAAAAGACTGACGGTAGCAAAAGTAATTACAATGATTCCCAAAGCCTTTGAAAAGATCCATTTCAATAAAGGAATATCCGAATAATAGGCACTTATAAAAACCATTACGCCAGTAATAATAACATAGATGGCTGTTTCTCTGGCTTTTTTTATCATAATCGGCAAAGCATCGCTGAATCTCGCTTCGTGAAGAGAAAATAACGAAGCCAGATAAGCACAAAGTGCGATCGTAAAAAAGCCGACAAAAACCCCGAACGGATTCAGCCAACTGAAAATATATAAACTCAGAAAATCTTTCGCTTCAGTATCGATAGACCCGGAAATGGTGGCCGCCGCAATGATTCCCAAAAAGAATGGCGTCAGCAGGCTGGAATAATAAAAAATCTGGGTATACAGTTTTTGCCAGCTGTCGTTAACAGCATCGTAGTTCCTGAAAGTAAAGGAAGTACCTCTTGCAATGATCCCGATCAGCATCAGAACCAACGGAATATGAAGGTATGTGGAAACCGTGGTGTAGATAGTCGGGAAACCGACAAATAAAATCACAACAGCAATAATCAGCCACATATGATTGGCTTCCCAGATTGGTGCAATGGATTTTGACATAACTTTCATCGTCTTATCACGATAAGATTTTCTGGAAAACAGCTCAATAATCCCTGCCCCGAAATCTGCTCCGCCTGTGATCACATAAAGGCAAATGGAAACCCACAGAAATGCTATAACTACATAGATCATGACTTCTTGTTTTTAGGATTATAATTCGGATCGGTGGGATCGTATAGTTTCGGAACCATCTGGATCTGTCTTCTTAAAAGGAACAGAATGATCAGCGATAATGATATGAAAATCAATGTAAAAAAATAAAAAGAATACTGGATTCCCGGCATAGGTGTCACGGCATCTATGGTTTTCATAACTCCGTAGATGATCCATGGCTGCCGCCCGACTTCAGTTACCGTCCAGCCTGCTTCCAAAGCAATATACCCGAAAGGAATTGCAGCAACAAAGGTTTTCAGATACCATGTTTTTGTAAGCCAGTTTCTTTTCCAGAAATTGGCAATAAGATACAAAACACCAATAACCATCATTATCACCCCGAAAAAAATCATAATCTGAAAGGCGTAATGCACGACTGCAACCGGCGGCCAGTGGTCTTTTGGAAAATCCTTCAGACCTTTGACTTCAGCATCAAAATCACCCCAGGCCAAAAAGCTCAAAACTTTTGGGATTTTGATCGCATATTTTATCTGCTCATTCTCTTCATCCGGAACGCCGCCGATCACAAAGCTTGCACCTTTTTCGGTCTCGAAGTGTGCTTCCATTGCTGCCAGTTTTATGGGCTGTCTTTTTGCAATAGATTTTGCAGCGATATCACCACTGATAGGTGCTAATAAAGCACCAATTACTGCAAAGCCGGCTGATATCCTGAATGCTTTGGTGTGGAAGCTGATATTCCTTTTTTTAAGTACCATCAAAGCATGGATCCCGGCGACAGCAAATCCTGTGGCAGCAAACGCCGCTACCGTCATGTGGAAAGCCTGCGGAAACCAGGCATCATTGAACATGGCTTTTATAGGATCGATATTGAGATATTTTCCATTGACATAATCAAATCCGGCAGGACTGTTCATCCAGGCATTCGCTGCCACAACAAGAATCCCGGAAGCCAATCCGCTGACACCAACTACAACGCCGCAGAACCAATGAAACCATTTATTAAACTTTTCCCATCCGTACAGAAAAAAACCGATCGCAATGGCTTCTATAAAAAAGGCAGTTCCCTCCAATGAAAAGGGCATTCCGAAGATTGGTCCGGCATGTTCCATAAACCTTGGCCATAGCAGTCCCAATTCAAAGGACAGCATCGTCCCGGATACAGCGCCGGTCGCAAAAAGAATAGCTACCCCTTTACTCCATGCCTTGGTGAGCCCTTTGTAGACTTCATCTTTTGTTGTAAGATATTTGTAATGGGAAAAAGCCATCAGAAACGGCATCACCATCCCAACACAGGAAAATATGATATGAAACCCCAAAGAAACGGCCATCTGAGATCGGGCAGCTAGAAAATCATCCATAATCTCAATTTTTAGTGTAAAGTTAGGTTTTTTCTTTTAAGATTTATACCATGCTGTGAAGAGAAATATTTATATCGTAGCTTTTGACAGCAATCTGAAGGGTATAAGAAATTAAACTATTTGTAAAACAAGACATACTTTCTTTTAAGATAATATTTTCAAGAGGAGTTTCTTTCTGCTCAGTTGATAAAACTACAAATGATATTTTTTATAAATAATTAATCGCTAAAATATGATATGCGTTAATCAAATTCTTATTTTTGCAAAAAAATTGACCTTTGGTAAGGATTACGGAGCATAATGATTGGGTGGTATATTGTATTCTAGGGAGTATATTTGTATACATCATCCTTCTGTCTTTGTTCCAGAGGGACGCCAACATCAGGGATTTTCTGATGCAGAAGATGGAAGATTCCAGCAACCTGATGCCGACCTGGATTATTGTGTCTGTGGTGAGATGTATCATGATTGCTTTGCTCCTTTCTCAGTTCGTTCCTTTAGTTCCGGAAGGATTTTCTGATATTCAGTTATTTGGATTGCATGTTAATAAATTCGGGTTCACATTCGTTTCATTGCTTTTATTCGACCTGGTCCGGAATTTCCTCACATTTCTCTTCTATTCCAGCATCGGAAGTGGAAAAAATCTGAAAGGGCTCACACTCATCGCCAGCAAGTTTTTTTTCCTGGAGTCGATTGCTTTTATTATTCTGGGCTTTGGCCTTTATTATTATCCAATAGATTTGGTACGATATTTTTATTTAATAATAGGTCTGCTTGCAGGCTCTTTCATTTTGAAAAACATGATATATCTTTTCCATAGGCAACCGATACTGCCAGAAAAGTGGTATTATAAATTTTTGTATATTTGCACGCTCCAAATAGTACCGGTATTGGTACTTTGGAAGTTCTTGTTTTATTAAATGTAACATACACATTTTGAGATGAAAATCAAATCTATTTTAGTTTCACAGCCTGCTCCGAATGAATCGTCGCCTTATTTGGAAATTGCTAAAAAAGAGAAAATCAAAATCGATTTTCGTCCGTTTATTCATGTAGAAGGTGTGGATGCAAAAGAACTCAGAACGCAGAAAATAGACCTGACGCAATATACAGGCATCATTTTCACCAGCAAAAATGCAGTAGATCACTACTTTCGTCTTGCTGAGGAAATGAGGTTTACTGTTCCGGATTCTATGCGTTACATCTGCCAGTCGGAAGCGATTGCCAACTACCTTCAGAAACATATTGTTTACAGAAAAAGGAAGATCAGCTTCGGCGAGAAGAACTTTTCTGACCTTGCAGCTTTATTTAAGAAGCATCCTGCAGAGAAGTATCTTTTACCATCATCCGACATCCTGACGCCGGAAATCCCAAGGGTTTTGGATGCAGCTAACCTGGACTGGACAAGGGCAATCATGTACAAAACTGTAGCGAGTGACCTGACGGATATCAACGTAAAAGATTATGATATGTTGGTTTTTTTCAGTCCGCAGGGAATTAAATCATTGGCGATCAATTTCCCCGATTTCAAACAGGAGGATACAAAAATTGCCGTTTTCGGAACAACAACTCAGGCAGCAGCAGAAGAAGCCGACCTGACAGTGAATGTGATGGCGCCAACGAAAGAAACGCCGTCTATGACAATGGCGATAGAAAAATATATCAGAAGCATCAATAAATAAATCTTTATTGACATCAATATAAACCGTCTTCTATCTGAAGATGGTTTTTTGTTTACATTTGTTTAATCTGAATATATTCAGAATAATTTTATAAAAAATGGACGCTCCAAAAGCAAAAAAAATAGAAAAACTTCTAGAGATTCATAACGATAAAAGGATCGACCCTTATTTCTGGATGAAGGAAAGGGAAAATCCGGACGTTATCCAGTATCTTGAGGAAGAAAATAACTACACTGATTTTGTGATGAAGGATACGGAAGATCTTCAGAACGAATTGTACGAGGAGATGAAATCCCGCTATAAAAAAGATGACGAATCTCTGCCTTATTTTTTTCACGGCTACTGGTATATCGTTCGTTATGAAGATGGAAGAGAATATCCCATCTTCTCCAGGAAGTTTCAAACGCTTGAAAATAAAGAAGAAATTCTTCTCGATGTCAACATCCTTGCAGAAGGTGAATCTTTTTTTGAAACCGGAAGCATCTCTGTAAGCGTCAATAACGAAATCATCGCCTATTCTACGGATAATGTGGGAAGAAGAATCTATAAAATCTTTTTCAAGAACCTTAAAACAGGGGAAGTATACCCCGATGTGATCGAGAATGTTACCGGAAAAACAGTCTGGGCCAATGATAATGAACATGTTTTCTACATCAGAAAAGATGAAAGCCTTCGAGCTTTTCAGATCTATCGGCACAAATTAGGCACAGATCCCAAGGATGATGTTCTGATTTTCCATGAGGAAGATGAGACCTTTGATGTCGGTCTCTTCAAAACCAAATCGCTGGAATATATTTTTATCGCTTCTTCTTCCACCAACGAGGACGAGATGAGGTTCATCCCGGCAGACAATGTCTATGCGAGATGGAATATCGTACAGCCCAGAACCGAGGATCTGGAATATTCTGTAGAACATTACAAAGGAGAATTTTACATCATCACAAATGCTGATGATGCTACGAATTTCAAAATCGTAAAGACCAAAGTAGAAACCCCGGCGATGGAATACTGGGAAGATTATATCCCGCACAGAGAAGATGTTTTGCTTGAAGGTTTCGAGATCTTCAAAAACTATTTTGTGCTGGAAGAACGGAAGAAAGGACTTTTACAAATTAACATTATTGATAATCAAACCAATAGTTCCCATTATCTTCAATTTTCTGACCCTACTTACACTGCTTATATCGGGATCAATCTGGAGTTTGACACAGATATTCTTCGTTTCGGATATACTTCTTTAACGAAGCCTTCATCAACTTATGAATATAACATGAAGAATAAAACAACCACGCTTCTTAAACAACAGGAAGTTCTGGGTGGAAAATTCTTCCCGGAAGATTACATTTCCGAAAGAATCTGGGCCAACACAAGGGACGGAAAAGAAGTAGCAATCTCGCTGGTCTATCACAAAGACACAGAAAAATCAGCACAAACACCGCTTTTACTCTACGGTTATGGAAGTTATGGACATACGGTTGATGCAAGTTTTTCCAGCATAAGATTATCCCTTTTGGACAGAGGTTTCATATACGCCATTGCACACATCAGAGGTGGAGAATATCTTGGCCGTGAATGGTACGAAGACGGAAAAATGCTGCGAAAGAAAAATACATTTTTTGATTTCATCGATGCTTCAAAGTATTTGATTTCAAATAATTATACTTCTCCCAAGCACCTTTACGCAATGGGTGGGAGTGCCGGCGGACTTCTGATGGGCGCAGTGATGAATTACAATCCTGAACTTTTCAACGGGATCGTGGCACAGGTTCCTTTTGTAGATGTGGTAACTACGATGCTGGATGATACTATTCCGCTGACCACGGGAGAATATGACGAATGGGGAAATCCCAAAGAGAAGGAATATTATGATTATATGAAATCTTATTCACCTTACGATAACATCGAAGCGAGGGATTATCCAAATATCCTGATTACAACAGGTTTACACGATTCCCAGGTACAATATTGGGAACCTGCCAAGTGGACTGCAAAGCTGCGGGACATGAAAACGGATAATAATATTCTGATTTTCAAAACCGATATGAGTTCCGGACACGGCGGTGCAAGCGGTCGATTTGAAAGTCTGAAAGAAATTGCGCTGGAATATGCATTTTTACTTAAAGCTGAAGCGTTAAAAAATTAATTATGAAGGAATCCGAAATCTGGAAAAAAATAGAACGTTTTTTTGAAGTCAACTTTCAAACTGAAAAAAATCCACCTATAGAAACTTTTCTGTTCATTATCGGGGTGCAGGAATTGGGAAGCGGACAACAGAAATTCACGAAAGATGATAAGGTTAACTTGGTTCATATTGCAGTTTGCAGGTTGCTGGAACCTTTTGGATATTACAAATTTACGCATTATGAAGATGGCTGGCCGCAGTTTGAAAAACTGGATGACCTTCCTGAACTAAAACCGAATGAACAATCGCTTCTGATGAAAAAAGCGATTATTCAGTATTTTATTGATGGAGAGATTGATATGGATTGATCTTTGGAAGGTTCAGGATTATGAATTTCAACTATTTAACAAATCTTCCAACTGATTCAATCCCGTTCTGAAACCTTCTTCAAAACCCATTTCGATGATCTGATTCATTTCTTCCTTGGCGTTGAAGTGGATATTAAAGGTCATTCTTGTACCTTCATCGATTCCGGTAAAACCAATCAACCAGGATGTTTGTGGCAAGTCGGTTCTTACTTTCCCTTTCTCATCAGAAAATGCATCACTCCAGGAAATACTTCTGTGAGGCATGATTTCACCATATTGGGCGACAGCAAAATGCTTTTCACCGTCCAATCCTGTCATTGCGTATAACCAGATTCCATTTTCTCTAAAATCCATTTTTTCAGTTTCGCACTTCCACGGCTTTGGTGCCCACCATTGGTCTATCAATTCGGATTTTGTGAAATAATCCCATAATTCCGAAACGTCCGATTTGTAAACTTTCATTACATAGATTCCTGTTTCTGAATCCTTATTAAAAATAATTTCTGATGCCATAATTTGTCTTTTTATAAAATTAATTATAAAAAATCACACCAAACTTTCTTCTGGCAGTATTTTTGATATTCACAATAAAATGTTAAAAAACTTGTTTTTAAGAAATATTTAATAATTGTATCCCGTTTTTTTTATGGAGATATTCTTAAAAGCAGTAATTTTAACTTTTCAAAATCAAAAATTATAATGAATAACAAATTTATTCCTATTATATCTGTATTCATGACGATCTCGCTGGTTGTTTTCGTTTCCTTACAGCTATACTGGATTAAAGAATTGTATACCTCGCTCGAACAGGATTTTTCTAATAAAGTCTATTCTGCGTTAGAAACATCGACTCAAAAAGTCAATCAGATCGAGGTTAATAAATATTGGAACGACACCTACAAAAATGTAGGTAAGGAAGTGTTGGCATCATCCAACCAGCCCGTTAAAACCTATATCCAGCAAAGTTCCGATTCTGCGAACCGGTCGAATATCCTGTTCCAGACCAGCATTGTTGAAAAGCAAAACATTCCGGTTTCTGCAAAGGGTGACACACTTTATACCACAAAATTATACAAAGACGAAGGACAGTTAAAGCTTAAAAGAAGCTCGCCGGAACCACTGACAACCAACATCAGCCGTGACATCGACAACAATTCTTATCAGATGAAGGAATTTGCGAGGCTAAGTGCGACCAATCTGCCGATAGAAAAAAGAGTAGACAGCAAAGTAATTGATTCGGTTATTACAAAAGAACTGAGGCTGAAAGGTATCGACACGAAATTTGGATTTGGAGTTATTAATAAAACCAATCAACTGACTAGTGTGGCCAATAATATATATCTTGACCAAAAAGATAAGACCAACTATACCTACCCGCTTTTCACCGACAGCAAGGACAGAACACTTTATACGCTCGCATTGGTCTTCCCGCGAAAGGATTATTCTCTGGTGAAGCATAACCTGCCGATGCTTTTGGGTACTTTCATATCATTGCTGACGATCCTTGGGATCTACATCATCTCGATCAATTACATGATGAGACAGAAAAAAATTGCGGAAATCAAAACAGATTTTATCAATAATATGTCTCATGAGTTCAAGACGCCATTGGCAACGATTTCTGTAGCTTCGGATTCTTTGGCTAATGATAAAATAGCGACTGATCCTGCAAAGGTGAAGTATTATTCCGGTTTGATAAAACAGGAAAATCTCAGGATGAAAAAACAAGTGGAAACTGTTCTGAATATGTCCAAGCTTGAACGTAACGAAATGCCGCTTCATCTGAAAGAAACCAATGTCCGGGAACTGATCAGAAGCATCGCAGAATCCTTCAGGCTGATAGTCAACGAAAGAAAAGGCACGCTGACAACAGAATTCAATGCTACAAAATATAACTTCCTGGTAGACGAATTCCATTTGTCAAATGCATTGGTAAACCTGCTTGATAATGCCAATAAATATTCGCCGGAAACACCGGAAATAAAACTGACAACAAAAAATGAAGGAAATTGGTATGTAATCGAGATTTCCGACAAAGGAATGGGAATGGAAACACATAATAAAGGCAAAATCTTTGAAAAATTCTTCCGCGAGGAAACCGGGAATATTCACAATGTAAAGGGACAGGGACTTGGATTGTCTTATGTAAAAAAGATTGTGGAAATCCATAAGGGTCAGATTCTTGTAGAGTCTCATAAAGGAAAAGGAAGCATGTTCACGATTAAATTGCCGATCATTTAGATTATAAAATCAGAAACAAAATATAGAAGTAAGTTATAAAACCATCAATTATAAAAGTATGAGCAACAGAATATTATTAGTAGAAGACGACCAGAGTTTTGGTGCCGTTCTTAAAGATTATCTGACAATAAACAACTTCGAGGTGACATTGGCTACCGACGGAGAAATGGGTCTGAAAGAATTCACGGAAAAAGAATTCGACATCTGCATTTTTGACGTGATGATGCCGAAAAAAGACGGATTTTCTCTGGCAGAGGATGTAAAGAAAATTGATAAAAACACCCCGATTATTTTCCTGACGGCGAGAAACATGCGTGAAGATATCCTGAAAGGCTACCAGATCGGTGCAGATGATTATATCACAAAACCTTTTGATACGGAATTGCTTCTTTACAAGATCAAAGCCATTTTGCAGAGAAGCGCAGTTTTGGAAAACGAAGATCAGGAACAGTTCAAGATCAGCAGCATCTTCTTCGATTCTATGCTGAGACAGTTAAGAGTGGGCGAGAACGAATATAAGCTATCTCCAAAAGAAAATGAACTTCTTAAACTGTTATGCATACACAGAAACGATTTTATGCCAAGAGATCTGGCTCTGAGAAAAATCTGGAAAAAAGAAAACTATTTTACAGCGAGAAGTATGGATGTTTACATCGCAAAACTGAGAAAACTCCTGAAAGATGACGAAGGTCTGGAAATCATCAACGTTCACGGAGAAGGTTTCAGGCTGTTAGTGAAAAACCCATAAAATAAAAACCCCTTCAATTTCTGAAGGGGTTTTCAATGTCATATTTCAACTTATTTTTTCAAAGTTTTAATTCCCATTTCGTAAAGGGCAAAGCTTAGCAGATCAGCGTTTTCGCCGATCACCTGTTCTGTAGAACGACCTGCGCCGTGACCTGCATTTTTCTCAATTCTCAACAGAATCGGATTGCTGCAAGATTGCTTTTCCTGCAATTCCGCACCGAATTTGAATGAATGAGCCGGTACAACTCTGTCATCGTGATCGCTAGTGATAATCATTGTAGATGGATAACAGATTCCTGCTTTCACCTGGTGAACCGGGGAATAGGATTTCAGATATTCGAACATTTCTTTGCTATCTTCCGCAGTGCCGTAATCATAAGACCAACCGGCTCCGGCCGTGAATTTGTTATATCTCAACATGTCCAAAACGCCGACACCCGGGAAAGCCACTTTTGCAAGATCCGGCCTCATCGTCATGGTTGCACCAACCAAAAGTCCGCCGTTGGAACGCCCGGAAAGTGCCATGTATTCTTTCGAAGTATAGCCTTTCGACTGCAGGTATTCTCCCGCAGCGATGAAATCATCAAACACATTTTTCTTCTGCTGCTTTGTTCCTGCATCATGCCATTTCTTTCCATATTCTCCGCCGCCACGGATATTCGGGACAGCATAGATTCCGCCATTTTCCATCCAGATGGCATTCACCACAGAGAAAGCCGGCTGAAGGCTGATGTTGAAGCCGCCATATGAATAAAGGATCGTAGGATTTTTTCCGTCCAGTTTTGTTCCTTTCTTATAATTGATCATCATAGGAATTTTCGTTCCGTCTTTTGAAGTATAGAAAATCTGCTCCGAAACGTAATCTTCAGGATTGAATTTTACTTTCGGTTTTTGATAGATTTCAGATTTTCCTGAGTCAACATTGTACTTGTAAATCGTTCCCGGCGTGATGTAATTGGTAAAAGAATAATAGATGTCTTTTTCCTTTTCCTTGCCTCCAAAACCGGAGATGTTTCCTTTTCCGGGCAATGAAACCTCTCTGATTAATTTTCCTGTTTTATCGAATTGCTTCACAATATCAATCGCATCTTTCATGTAAGTTGCGAAGAAATAACCGCCTCCTTCAGAGATGCCCAACACATTTTCAGTTTCCGGGATCAGGTCTTTCCAGTTTTCCGGGCTTGGATCTTTGATGCTGACTTTTACCAGTCTCATATTCGGTGCATCTTTGTCCGTGAAGATAAAAAGATCGTCGCCTTGTGTGTCCACAATATCGGCATTGATGTCAAAACCTTTGTTGATCTGAACAAAATCACCACCGTTTTTAAGATCTTTGACATACAATTCGTTGCCATTGGTAGCGTTGGCTGCAGAGATGATCAGGAATCTTTGGTCCTCCGAAACACCAGCAGAAAGATATCGTCTTGGTGTTTTTTCACCACCGAAAATCAACTGGTCCTCAGACTGCTTTGTGCCTAATTTATGATAATAAACTTTGTGTTTATCCGTCATTCCGGACAAAACTGTTCCTTCTTTGGGCTTGTCATAGCTTGAGTAATAAAAACCTTCGTCTCCTTTCCAAGAGATGCCACTAAATTTCACATCAACAATAGTTTCGTCGATTTGTTTCTTAGTGATTGCATCGATAATGATGATTTTGTTCCAGTCACTACCACCTTCTGAAATTGAATATGCGGCCAGATTTCCTTTTTTATTGAAGGATAAACTCGAAAGCGAAGTAGTTCCTTTTTCCGAGAACTGATTCGGGTCCAGAAAAACCTCGATATTTTTGGTTTTATCGTTGGTTCTGTAGATCACAGACTGCGCCTGCAAACCATTATTTTTGGAATAATAAGTATAATCGCCTTCCTTGAATGGTGCCGATATTTTTTCGTAGTTCCAGATATCTCTCAGCTGATTTTTGATCGCTTCTCTGAAAGGGATTTTTGAAAGATAGTTCTGGCTATAAGCTACTTCTTCGTCCACCCATTTTTTTGTGGCTTCGGAATCATTTTCCAGATCGCGGAAGGGATCTGCAACCTGATTTCCGAAATAACTATCTGTCTGATTACCTTTCTGAGCTTTGGGATAAGTTGGCTTATTCATAGATTGGGCATTAGCGCCAACGTAAAAAACGACGGCTGCTGTTGCAAGAATTGATTTTACTTTCATTATTAAACTTTTGAATGTTCCCAAAAATACAAAAAAATAAAACTTGCGAAGTTTGCTTGCTATTGTGACTAAAGTAAAAGTTCTTAATCCGTTAAAAAACAAAATTAAAAATGAATTTTTGATATGACAGATCTCTGAAATTAATCCCAAATTAAGTGCACGATTTTTCTTAAATTTGCAGGTCTTTCTGACAATCAACAAATCTTATAAATATGTTACCAAAAATAAATCCTACACAAACATCTGCATGGAAAGCCCTGGATCAGCAATTTGCCAATAACGATTTCGAACTTAGAACATTGTTCCATTATAATCCGAATCGTTTTCAGGAGTTTTCACTACAGACAGACAACTATCTTTTCGATTATTCTAAAAATCTGGTGGATACTAAGACTTTAGAATTATTATTGAAGTTGGCTGAAGAATCTCAACTGAAAGAAGCGATTGGGAAAATGTTTTCTGGCGATAAAATCAATGAAACAGAAGGAAGAGCAGTTCTTCACACCGCTTTGAGAGATTTTTCTGATAAGGAAATCATTGTGGATGGTGAGAATATCAAACCCGGCATCAAAAAGGTTCTTGATCATATGAAAACATTTTCGGAATCTGTAATTTCCGGTTCTCATAAAGGTTTTACGGGTAAAGAAATCACAGATGTGGTCAATGTGGGAATCGGAGGGTCAGATCTTGGTCCGGTGATGGTTTGTTCTGCATTAAAACATTTTAAAACAAGGCTTAATGTTCATTTTGTATCCAACGTAGATGGCAATCATATGGCCGAGGTTGTGAAGAACCTGAACCCTGAAACCACTTTATTCATCATTGCCTCCAAAACATTTACCACACAGGAAACTATGACCAATGCCAACTCAGCAAAAGAATGGTTTCTGAAGTCTGGTGCTAAGAATGAGGATGTCGCCAAACATTTTGTTGCATTATCAACGAATATTGAAGCTGTAAAAAAATTCGGGATTGCGGAAGAAAACATTTTCGAGTTCTGGGACTGGGTTGGTGGCCGATATTCGCTTTGGAGCGCTATTGGATTGAGCATTGTTTTATCCGTAGGCTATGAAAATTTTGAACAACTACTTAGAGGTGCCTATGAGACAGACGTACATTTCCAGACCAAAGATTTTAAAGAGAATATACCTGTGCTGATGGGACTTTTGGGAATATGGTACAGGAACTTCTATGCAGCCGGAACCTATGCGATTTTGCCATACTCACAATATCTTGACCGTTTTGCGGCCTATTTGCAGCAAGGTGATATGGAAAGTAACGGAAAATCTGTGGACAGGAACGGCGAATTCGTGGAGTATGAAACGGGCCCAATAATCTGGGGAGAACCTGGAACCAACGGTCAGCACGCTTTTTATCAACTAATCCATCAGGGAACAGAGTTGATTCCTGCGGATTTCATTGCTTATGCAAAATCTCCGAATGATGTAGGCGAGCATCAAGATATTTTGTTGGCAAACTTTTTTGCACAAACCGAAGCTTTGGCTTTTGGAAAAACTGAGGATGAGGTTTTTAATGAATTAAAATCATCTGGAAAAACTGAAGAAGAGACAGAATTCCTTTTGCCATATAAAGTTTTCGCAGGAAATACGCCAACCAACTCATTCTTGTTTAAAGAATTGAATCCGTTTACATTAGGACAGTTGATTGCTTTGTATGAGCATAAAATTTTTGTTCAAGGTGTGATTTGGAATGTGTTCAGCTTTGATCAATTTGGCGTTGAACTAGGAAAAGTTCTGGCCGGAAAAATACTCCCAGAGCTGGAAGCAGAAGGCAATGTAGAAACACACGACAGCTCTACAAATGGTTTGATCAATTTTTATAAATCTAACCGATAAAAAATATAAAAAATGAAATGTTGGGAAAGGAACATTTCATTTTTCTAATAAATCAAAAAAGTAAAAAGAAAGTAAAAATGGCACAAATTCTAGACGGACTGAAGGTCTCAAAAGAGGTAAAAGCTGAAATCAAAGAGGAGGTTGAAAGAATCCTCGCCAACAATAGAAGGGCACCGCATCTGGTGGCAATCTTAGTTGGAAACAATGGAGCGAGCAAGGCTTATGTGAACAGCAAAGTGAAAGATTGTGAAGAAGTTGGTTTCCAGTCTTCACTGATCAAATTTCCAAGTACGGTTTCGGAATCAGAACTATTGGAAAAGATTGATGAACTGAACAAATCAAAAGCTGTGGACGGCTTTATCGTTCAGTTGCCTTTGCCTAAACAGATTGATCAGGAAAAAATCATTATGGCCATCGATCCGAGAAAAGATGTGGATGGTTTCCATCCGGAGAATTTTGGAAAAATGGCTTTGGAAATGGATACTTTCCTGCCGGCAACACCATTTGGAATATTGACATTATTGGAACGGTATAATATTGAAACCAAAGGTAAGAACTGTGTGATCATCGGTAGAAGCAGAATCGTTGGGAAACCAATGAGCATCCTGATGGGAAGGAAAGATTTCCCGGGAAATTCTACGGTAACGTTAACACACTCTTACACAGAACATATAGAAGAATATACAAAACAAGCCGACATTGTGATAACAGCTTTGGGCGATCCGAATTTCCTGAAAAAAGAAATGATCAAAGAAGGTACGGTTATCATAGATGTCGGAATTACAAGAGTAGATGATGATTCTGAAAAAGGTTATCATCTTGCAGGCGATGTAGATTTTGAAAGCTGTGCACAAAAGGCTAGTTGGATCACGCCAGTTCCGGGAGGAGTTGGGCCAATGACGCGAGCGATGCTAATGAAAAACACTATCATTGCCTATAAAACTTCGGTTTATAATGACTAAGGAAGAAGAAGATATTTTATTACAAGAAGGTAAAATGCTCCCTGTAATGGAGCATTTTTACACTATTCAGGGTGAAGGATTTCATGCCGGCAAAGCAGCCTATTTCATTCGTTTGGGCGGATGCGATGTGGGCTGTCACTGGTGTGATGTAAAGGAAAGCTGGGATCCGAAACTCCATCCGTTGATGAATACGGAAGAAATTGCAGAAACTGCGGCGAGATATTGCAAAACAATTGTTCTCACGGGTGGCGAACCGTTGATGTGGAATCTGGAGATTCTTACGTCTAAGCTGAAAGAATTGGGTTGCACCATCCACATTGAAACTTCGGGAGCTTACCCTATGAGTGGTCATCTGGACTGGATCACACTTTCGCCAAAGAAAACAGGGCTTCCCCTCGCGGATATTTATAAAGAAGCAAGTGAGTTGAAGATGATTATCTTTAATCAAAATGATTTTAAATTTGCTCAGGAACAAGGCGGGAAAGTGAATGACAAGTGTGAACTCTATCTGCAGAGTGAATGGAGCAAGCGTGATGTGATGTATCCGAAAATTACAGATTTCATCCTGGAACACCCGAAATGGAGATCTTCTATCCAAACGCATAAATATCTAAATATTCCTTAAATTTGATTCATGCAAAGACTCCGATATTCGCGTTATTTCAAAGCATTTGTGATTTTACTGGACATGATTCTGGTATCATCCGTTTTTGTAATTTATTATTGGAGGAATTTTGAGGTTAAATATGATTCGGAAACGCTGGAGCAAAACATACTATCCATCCTGCTTCTTTGCTTTTTCTGGATTTTACTGAGCGGGAGGACAAGATTGTATCATATCCCGAGAAACGTTACTTACACCATATATCTGGAAAGAATACTCATTCATGTTTTTTTCTTTTTTATAGGCGTCATCATGCTCGGAAAAGTCAGCAACAATGACTTCCTGAAAACCGAGCGTTTCTACCTTGCTGGTATTCTACTATTGGTAGTGATACCGATTAAAACATTTATTTATTTTCTGTTAAAATACATCAGAAGTATTGGTAAAAACCATAGGAATGTAATGTTCATAGGCGAGAGTGCTTCTTCTAACATCCTTAGTGATATTATCAACCAGCGTAAGGATTACGGCTATAGAATCTACGACTATAAGGAAAATGATTATGATCTGCCAAAAATTATAGAGTTCTGGAAAGAAAACGGAATCCATACAATCTTTCTGCCCTCGGAACACAGTCTTGAAAAAACTTTCGAAGATGATCTATTCCGTCAGGCAGAACTGAACAAGGTTAAAATATCACTGGTGCCTAATATTATTCAGAATCAGTTTTTTGAGTATGAATTCAATTACATAGAAACTGTCCCGATATTATCCCAAGCCAAATATCCCTTGGATTTTTTCACAAATTCTTCCATCAAACGTCTTTTTGATATTATATTTTCAACCATTATTCTGGTTTTTGTCTGCTCCTGGCTTTTCCCGATTATTATCTTGCTTATCAAATTAGATGGTTCAAAAGGTTCTCCTTTTTTTATCCAGAAAAGATATGGCTTTCATGACGAAGTGTTTGACTGTTTGAAGTTCAGAACCATGAAGATAAATGAAAAGTCTTCTGAGAAAACAACAGATTATAATGATGAGAGAATAACAAAAATTGGTAAGTTTCTGAGGAAAACCAGTCTGGACGAGATGCCGCAGTTCATGAATGTTCTCAAAGGAAATATGTCTGTCGTAGGTCCCAGGCCGCATATGCTTCTGGTGGATGATTTTTACAAACCCAAAATAAGCAGATACAGCCTGAGAAGTATGGTAAAACCCGGTATTACAGGTCTAGCACAGGTAAGCGGACTGAGAGGCGATGAAGGTGATATGAACATCGGAATGAAAAAAAGAGTACTCGCAGATTCTTTTTACGTCAGAAACTGGAGTTTTAGTATGGATATTGTAATCATTCTGAAAACAGTCTTTCTAATTGTAGTTGGCGATAAAAAAGCCCGTTGATTATTAGAAAAAAAACCTAATTTAGCCGTATGTTAAAAAGATTATTTGAATCTGTCGGAGAATACTTTATGCTTTTGGGAAAAGTTCTGAATAAGCCTCAGAAGCGTAACGTTTATCTAAAACTTCTGGTAAGAGAATTTTATGACCTTGGCGTCAATTCTTTTGGCCTGGTTTTATTCACCTCTTTTTTTGTGGGTGCAGTGGTTGCGATACAGATGTTCAATAATTTCAGTGCTTCATCATTCCCCATTCCGAACAGTTTTATCGGCTATGCAACGAAAGTGGTTCTGATTCTTGAGTTTTCACCAACCATCATCTCCGTTATCCTTGCCGGCAAAGTTGGATCATATATTGCTTCCAGTATCGGAACGATGAGAGTTACAGAGCAGATCGATGCGTTGGATATCATGGGAGTGAACTCGCCCAACTTTCTTATTTTGCCAAAAATCGTTGCCAGTGTGATCTTTAATCCATTACTGATTGCAATTAGTATCGTTGTCGGAATATGGGGCGGTTACATCGCAGGGCTTGCTACAGGAAACTGGACCAAAGCAGACTATATCACTGGAATCCAAATGTATATGCCATCCTATTTTATCTGGTATGCCTTTCTGAAAACTGCGGTTTTTGCCTTTCTGATTGCAACCATCCCGGCTTATTTCGGGTATAATGTAAAAGGAGGATCACTGGAAGTAGGACGGGCTAGTACACAGGCTGTGGTCTGGACAATGGTCTCTGTTATCATCATGGATTTATTATTAACCCAAATGTTACTGAGCTAATGATTGAAGTAAAAGAATTAAGAAAAAGCTTTGATGATGTTGAGGTTCTCAAAGGGATTTCAACAACATTCGATACGGGCAAAGTAAATCTCGTGATCGGTCAAAGTGGCTCGGGCAAAACGGTTTTTCTTAAATGCCTTCTGAATGTTTATGAACCTTCCAGCGGCGGGATTTTGTTCGACGGAAGAGATATCATGAAGATGTCCCGAGAAGAAAAACAGATCCTACGTTCAGAGATTGGAACGGTTTTCCAGGGAAGTGCGTTGTTTGACTCAATGACAGTGGAGGAGAACATCAGCTTTCCGCTGGATATGTTTACCAATCTCACTTACAGAGAAAAGAAAAGAAAAGTTCTGGAAGTAATAGGCAGGGTGAACTTGGACAAAGCGAATAAAAAATTCCCGTCAGAGATATCCGGAGGAATGCAAAAGAGAGTGGCCATTGCCAGAGCAATTGTCAATAATCCAAAATACCTTTTCTGTGACGAGCCTAATTCCGGGTTAGATCCTTATACCTCCAATGTAATTGATGATCTGCTTCTGGAAATCACCAAAGAATATAATACAACAACCATCATCAACACACATGACATGAATTCTGTAATGACCATTGGTGAGAAGATTCTTTATCTGCGTCTTGGGATCAAAGAGTGGGAAGGAAACAAGGATATACTGGCTACAGCAAAGAATAAAAATCTTCTGGATTTCGTTTATTCTTCAGAACTATTCAAACAGTTGAGAGAGTTTATGCTGGAAAATGAACAGACAAGTTTAACACACAACAATAATAAAACCGAAAACAATGAGTAAAAAACTGATTAGTACATTAGCTTTATTTTTAGGAATAATGGCTTATTCGCAGGTTACAATAGGACTGAGAGCCAATGCGCTTTTCAATACCTCGTCTGCAAAATGGAAAGATATCGAAAGTACAGCAACCAACGCCTGGGAAAACAAAGGAGATAATAGTGCGGGCTTCAATATCGGGCTGGCGGCTAAGATCGGGTCTCCGGTTGGCGGTTGGTTTGTAATGCCGGAAGTTTATTATACTACATTCAAGAACAGCCTGACCGTTGACGATGTAACGGTAGAAGCGAAAAGTAACCGTATTGATGTTCCGGTATTAGTGGGACATAACTTTCTGCTAGGAAAATTGGCAGCTTTCGTGGGGCCTGTTGCATCATACAATCTATCATCAAAAAAGACTTACGATGATTTTAAAGTCAATGCAGAAAACGAATTCACCGTTGGTTATCAATTCGGAGCTCAGGCAACGCTTTCAAAATTTGTAATCAACGCCAGATATGAAGGTGCTTTCTCTAAAGATACCAGAAATGTGATAGATGCTGTCAGTGGAGATTATGTAGTAAGATATGACAACCGCCCGAGCATGTTTATCGTGGGTATTGGTTATAATTTTTAATTACATCTATCTTATTTAAAAATGAGAAGGCTGGAAATTAATTTCCAGCCTTCTTCATATATAGACCTTAAAAATTCACAAAAATTACTTTCTCTTGAGAAATCATTTTTGTAATACGAAAGTATAGGGTTTTATTCAACATTTATTTAACATAATAAATAAAAAATAGAACAATATTAATAGCTTTTACTTATTTTTGCTTTCAAAGAAGATTAACTGGAATGAAGGTTATACTTGAGCACATTACACCAGATGAAAATAGCTCTTTCAGAGTTTTACATATCAAAGATGTTCCTATCTCCGAACTGAACTGGCAGTATCACTATCACTCTGAAATTGAGATTGTTTGTGTTCTTAATGGTAAAGGCACAAGACACGTAGGCTATCATAAAAGTCATTTTGAAGACGGAGCGCTGGCTCTTATAGGCTCCAATATTCCACATTCCGGTTTCGGGCTCAATGCAACAGATCCGCACGAAGAAATCGTAATACAGTTCAAGGAGGACATTCTTTCCCTACCGGAAGGCGAGCCTGAATCTAATGCCGTCAGAAAACTTTTGGAAATCTCAAGATACGGCGTCCTTTTTTCCTCACAGGTAAAAAAACAACTCATCCCGAAGTTAGAATTGATAGCTGAATCTGAAGGATATAAAAGATATTTGTTGCTCTTGGAAATTCTTTTTGATTTGTCTAAGAAAGAAGATTTTGAACTGATGAATACTGAAGTGATGCCTTACACTATTGTATCCAGAAACAGGAATCGCCTGGAAGCTGTATTTACATACGTAGAGAACGGTTATCAGAACGAAATAGATATTATGCAGGCTGCAGATCTCGCTAACCTTACAAAACCGGCTTTTTGTAATTTTTTCAAAAAAGCAACATCTCTTACATTTGTAGAGTTTGTAAACAGGTATAGGATAGATAAAGCTTGCATATTGCTTTCACAAGAAAAAAGCATAGCAGAAAGCTGCTATGCTACAGGTTTTAATAATATCACTTATTTTAATAAGATTTTCAAAAAATACACAAACACTACTCCTGGACAATTTATAAAAAACTTGTAGTCATTCTAATAGGTCCTGTTAATTTCGGTTTGCGCTTTTTGTTTTTCAAGTTCAGCCTTCTCATGCTGAAGTTGCTTTAGTTCGCGTCTGATCTGTTCTTCTTTTACAGCACTGCCTTTGCTTACATAGCCCACTAATCCTCCAATGATCAGACCAATTCCTATTCCACAAAGAGAACCATACACCACACGCAGATCAACGGCCATGTCATTAAGATAAAACAATAATCCGCCAATGCCGAATAATATTATACCGATAATAATTAAACTTTTCATAGTTGTGATTTTAGTTTTTAAAATTAATTAAAAAAGTTTAAAGTTTACCGCCTGCTGCTTTATAATATTGCAAGGCTTTTGGCATATCGGCATTCAGATCTGCAATTCTGTTAGCCGGATTCGGGTGGGTAGATAAAAATTCAGGCGGTCTGTTTCCTGTAGAAGACGCTTCCATTCTTTGCCAGAAAGATGTAGCCGTTCTTGGATCATATCCGGCCATTGCCATCAGATAAAGTCCCATTTCATCGGCTTCTGATTCCTGTTTTCTCCCATAAGCCATCAAACCTACCTGTGCACCGATTGGATAAACTTTTTCAAAAACTCCTGCCCACTGGCTGTTGGACATTGTTCCGCCCAGAAGACTTCCGCCGTACTGAGCAAGCATTGCCTGAGATATTCTTTCGTTTCCGTGACCTGCAAGAGCATGTGATACTTCGTGCCCCATCACTACCGCAACCCCATTATCATCTTTACAGACTGGCATTATGCCTGTATAGAAAGCAACTTTTCCACCAGGCATACACCAGGCATTAAGCTGGCTGTCCTGTATGAGATTAAATTCCCAGTTGTATCCTGATAAGGCCGATTCTCTGCCAATGCTTTTGTAATAAGCATAAGCTGCATTTTTGATCTTTCCACCAACATTTTTTATACGATTGGCATCTGTAGTTCCGGTAATTACTTTTGCTTTTGAAAGCGTGGATCTGTATTCTGAAGCAGCAGCAGTAGCAATTTCCGAATTGTTTGCTATCTGCACAGATGATCTGCCGGTAATGGGGTTGGTAACACAAGCCATCAGGCCTAATCCAACAAGGGCATAAGAAGAAATTTTAAGGATTTTCATCGTTTATTTTAATATTTAATTGTGTTTTACAAGTTTTATTCCAAAAAATTATTCTTTATTCAGAAAAGCATCCCAGCCTTGTGCCGTAAGCGGAATCAGCTGGTTTGATCCTCTTGCGACCAGGACATTGTCAGTTGGATTATCGGTTGTATGACCAATGATTGTAAAGTCCGGATGATTTTTAATCTTCTCAAAATCTGAAGGAGAAATTGTGAAAAGAAGTTCATAATCTTCACCACCGTTCAGGGCTGCCATTGCCGGATTGAGGTTCAGTTCGTCCGCAGTATGAATTGTCGATTCATCCATCGGCAATTTTTCTTCATACACATGGAATCCGACTCTCGACTGATCGGAAAGGTGAAGAATCTCCGAAGCCAATCCGTCAGAAATATCGATCATAGAAGTCGGGAGAATATCCAGTTCGGCTAATTTTGCTTTGATATCTGTTCTCGCTTCAGGCTTCAACTGTCGTTCCAGGATGTAATCATAACCTTCCATTTCCGGCTGCATATTCGGATTTGCCAAATATACTGCGTGTTCTCTTTCCAGAATCTGAAGTCCGAGATAAGCTCCTCCCAAATCTCCGGTTACGACTAGCAGGTCGTTTGCTTTTGCGCCGCTCCTTTTGACGATTTTTTCTTCATTTTCAAGACCGATTGCAGTTACACTTAGCACCAGTCCGGCGTTGGAACTTGTTGTGTCACCGCCAATTAAGTCAACTTTATATCTGTTGCACGCCAGGGCAATTCCGGCATATATCTCTTCCAGAGCTTCTACAGGAAAACGATTGGAAACTGCAACGGAAACCAAAATCTGTGTTGGCATTGCGTTCATCGCAGCAATATCACTGAGGTTTACCACAACGGCTTTATAACCCAAATGTTTCAAAGGAACATAACCCAAATTGAAATGAATACCTTCTGCCAGCATATCGGTAGAAATTACAACTTTTTGATTTTCAGGATCAATCATTGCAGCGTCGTCGCCAATGGAAATTTTGGTTGATTTCTGAATTATCGGAAAATGTTCCGTCAAATGCTTTATCAGCCCAAACTCTCCGAGCTTAGAAATCGGGGTCAGTTCCTGAGATTTATCTTCTAACATAATTTTTTTTAGATAATTAATTGATTAGGGATTAAAAAGCTTCACAATGCTTTATTTGATACCTTCTGAAAATATTGAGGCATCGACGTTGTCTGGACGGAACGGCAGTGTTTTCAGGAAATCCCTGGAAATAGTCTGCACATTCTCAGATTTAAATGCGTTCATGACCTCCATAATATCTTCTGGCGGCGTTGTTGTTTTTCTTAACATAACATCGATCCAGACACCAGTCGCTTCCGCTGTTGCACAGTGGGTTCCGTCTGGCAAATAGAATTTGTGAACAAACTGGTAGATAGAACCGTCCTCTGACAAAGCAGCAACTTCCAGACCCACAAAAACCGTCTGATCTGCATAGATTTCTTTAAAGAAAGAATAACGCTCATGCAGCATAACAGGTCCAACGCCCCAGCGGTTGAGCTGTGTCAGTCCGATTTTGTTTTTGTTAAGAAAAGCCATTCTTGTTTGTGAGCAGTAGTCAACATAGGTCGAATTGCCAAGGTGACGGTTGGCATCGATATCACTCCATCGCACTTCAAATTTATGATAATATACAGACATTCTTTTGATTTTAAGATTCTTCAAAATTAACCATTTGAGGTGGATATTAAAAATGTAATTTTGCAACGATGAATTCTCAAAAAAGAAAAATTATAATCATTGGAGGTGGCGCTGCGGGAATTTTCACAGCGGCGAATCTCGACGAAAAGAAATTTGACGTCATTATTCTCGAGCAAAATTCGGATGTTTTGCAAAAAGTAAAAATATCCGGAGGCGGAAGGTGCAATGTGACACATGCCTGCTTCGATCCCAGAGAACTGGTACAATTCTACCCGAGAGGAAACCGTGAATTGTTGAGCGTTTTCACAAAATTCCAGCCCGGGGATACAATGGATTGGTTCGAGTCCAGAAATGTCCCGCTGAAAATCGAAAAAGACAATCGGGTATTCCCGGTTTCGGACTCTTCGCAAAGCATTATTAATGCAATGACCATCGAAGTAATTCGTAAAAATTTTGAAATAAAAACCCAGGTTTCAGTTTCGGAGATCATAAAACAAAAGGATAATTATTTAATAAAAACCAAACAAGGCGACTTTTCCGGAGATATCATTATCTATGCAACAGGTAGCTCCCCAAAATCTCTTAGGATTATTGAAAATCTGGGGCATACAATCGTTGAACCGGTTCCTTCTTTGTTTACTTTTAATATCAAGGATGATCTGTTGAAAGACATTCCCGGGACTAGTTTTGGGAATGCAGAGATCAGAATCCCAGGTTTGAAAACCGAAGAATCCGGCCCATTATTGATTACACACTGGGGACTTTCCGGACCAGCCGTTTTGAAAATTTCTGCCTGGGAAGCGAGAAAGCTTGCACAATTAAAATATCAGTTTGATATCGAGGTCAATTTTATTTCGATGCCGATAGCAGAAGTTGAAAAACAATTCAAGGATTTTAAAAACAGCCATCCCAAAAGAACAGTTGGGCAGTCAAAAATCTTCGATGTGACTAACCGGTTTTGGAACAGGATTCTGGAGGTCAACAGGATTGATCCGGAAAAACAGATTGCAAATCTCTCCGGAAAGGAGATGAATCATATCTTTGATTATCTTTGTCAGAAGAAGCTGAAAGTTACAGGTAAATCGACTTTCAAAGATGAGTTTGTAACAGCAGGAGGCGTAGATTTAAAAGAAATTAATTTTAAAAAAATGAGTTCTAAAATTTTACCTGATTTTTATATGGCTGGTGAAGTTCTTGATATAGACGCTATTACGGGAGGTTTTAATTTCCAGGCTTGCTGGAGCGAAGCCTGGCTGATCGCTCAAGATATTAATATAAAATGATGAAATATTTTATTAAATTTGAAACCATATTTAATTATATCATAAAATAATGAAACTATTTAAAAAAATACTTTGGATTTTAGCGATTCCAATGATATTGATGTCTTGTCACACCAGAGTTGTCACACCTAATAAACCGATGACCGACAATTCACTGGACTTGTATAAAAAGTATACTGTCGTTACCAAAGATGCAAAAGTTCAGAAATTAGAAATTGTAAAGTTGGATGCAACGAAAATCTACGGGAAAAACAAGACTGGAGAAATGGTAGAAATCGAGAAAAGTGAAGTCCGGGAAATCAAAAAACCGGATATCCTGTCTTCCGTTATTATCGGTTTGGCTGCTGTTGCCGCAGTGGTTTTTATTCCGATTTAATTTTTGTGATTAAAAATAAAATCACACATCCGGCGAAATAACAGATAATATCCAGCCAACTGAATGAGTTGCCCAGGACAATCATCATCAATTGATTGTGCTTGAAACCGAGAACTTCGGCAAAGTGAAAGTACTGGGCAAATTCTATCAGACAGGAAAAGATTAAAATTCCGATAATCAGCTTTGCCGAATGGATGTCGAAGAATGCTTTGATAAAATAATATATCAGGATCACAACGAGAACATCGCCCAGATAAGTTCTTACAAAAAAGCAATCTTTGAGTTTTGTTGCGATAAGAACTTCGGTAAAGAAAATGGCAATTGCGATCAGAAAGTTTTTATAATCGAATTTAAAATTGATTTTCACGATATAGTTTTTCATAATAACAAAAAAATCGGAATAATTATATTTCAATTATATTTCAATTATATTTCAATTATATTTCAATTATATTTCAATTATATTTCAATTATATTTCAATTATATTTCAATTATATTTTATAAATATCTTTGAAAAAATTTTTAACTATGAAAAAAGTACTACTATTATTTCTCTTACTTTTCAGCATTCCAGTTTTTTCTCAAGAAAAATCTAATCAAGAAACAAAAGACATTATTTATGATAAAACTGATGTAGCTGCAGAATATGAGGGAGGAATTAATAAATTTAGAGAAGGCTTTCAAAAAAACTTTGACCCCAAAAATAGTTTTAAAGGGACTGGAACTTATCAGACACTTATCACATTTATAGTTGATGAGAATGGTATAATAAGTCAAGTGTTTGCAACAGGTAAGAATGATTCTTTTAATAACCTAGCTATTAATGCGATAAAGAAAATTAAAGGAAAATGGACTCCTGGTATGGTAAATGGTCAGCCAGTTAAAAGCCGATTTAAATTCCCTATGACAATGAATTTTATGAACTGATTTACATTTCAGATTTCGGTTCAATTTTTGAAAAAGAAATGCTAACCAAATCTTATTGTTATGAAAAAGTTATTATTAATCAGTTCAATCGCATTGCTAGCCGCCAGTTGTGTTCCCGACAAAGAGAAAAGGGATAAGAGAAAAGAGGACCACAGCGCAGAACATATGAGGAATAAAGGTGTGGATTCTGCGGCGATTTCTTCTGAGAAAAATGTTGATACAGTCAGCGTAAAATAATTACCGCCCAATCATTTTTTTAATCGAGTTCAGCTTCATCAAAGCTTCAATCGGTGTCAAAGTATTGATGTCGATTTTCGTCAATTCTTCTCGGATATTTTCCAAAACCGGGTCATCCAATTGGAAAAATGAAAGCTGAAGATTTTCTTCTGTCACACGTTTTATTTTTTCACCGGAATCCTGAGTTGTTCTTGTTGATTCGAGTGTTTTCAGGATTTCATTAGCGCGGTTTACAACTTTTGAAGGCATCCCTGCCAACTTCGCAACGTGGATACCAAAACTGTGTTCGCTTCCGCCGGAAATCAGTTTTCTGAGGAAAATAATATTGTCTTTCGCTTCCTGAATGGAAACGTGAAAATTCTTGATTCTTTCGAAATTCACAGACATTTCGTTCAGTTCATGATAATGTGTTGCGAATAAAGTTTTCGGTTGTGTCGGATGTTGATGAAGGTATTCCGCAATCGCCCAGGCAATGGAAACCCCGTCGTAAGTGGAAGTTCCACGGCCGATTTCATCCAGCAAAATCAAACTTCTGTCGGAGATATTATTAAGGATATTTGCGGCTTCATTCATTTCTACCATAAAAGTAGATTCGCCAGCAGACAAATTATCGGTCGCGCCAACTCTTGTAAAAATCTTGTCGAGAGTTCCAATCTCGGCGTGTTTTGCAGGAACAAAACTTCCGATCTGTGCCAGCAAAGAAATAATTGCCGTCTGTCTCAGGATTGCGGATTTACCCGCCATATTCGGGCCAGTAACCATTATGATTTGTTGGGAATCTCTGTCCAGAAAAACATCATTCGGGATGTACGATTCGCCAAGCGGAAGCGATTTTTCGATGATTGGATGTCGGCCTTCCTGAATGTCAATCGAGAAAGAATCGTTCAAAATCGGTTTTGTATAATTATCTTCAACAGACAATTCTGACAATCCAACAGCGCAATCCAGTTCGCCAATCAATTTCGAATTTTCCTGCAATTGGTCAATGTAAATCAGAACATTGTCACAGATATTTCTGTAAAGTTCCAATTCTAATTTTCCGATTTTTTCTTCTGCGCCAAGAATCTGATTTTCATATTCTTTCAGTTCTTCCGTGATGTAACGTTCCGCATTCACCAAAGTCTGCTTTCTGATCCAGTCTTCCGGAACTTTGTCTTTATGCGTATTTCTGACCTCGATATAATAGCCAAAAACACCGTTGAAATCGATTTTCAAACTTGTGATTCCGGTTCGTTCGATTTCGCGCTGACACATTTCATCCAGAAATCCCCGGCCTTTATTTTGAAGATTTCTCAGATGGTCCAATTCCTCTGAAATTCCTTCTCGGATGACATTTCCTTTGTTGATGTTCACAGGAAGGTCGTCATTCAGATGCTCATTAATCAGAGTAATTAATTCCTCGAGATTAATGAAAGGGTCGATCCAGGCTAAAACATCGGGGAAATCCAGGAGCTTTTTTCTGATTTCATTAATGTTAATGATGCTTTGACGGAGATAACCTAATTCTTTCGGTGAAATCTTTTCTGCCGCTAATTTTCCAATCAATCTATCCAGATCTGAGATACTTTTCAGCAAATCTTTGATATCGTATTTTAAAGAATCTTCGTTGTTCAAAAACTCAATTAGGTTCAATCTTCTGTTGATGTCATTGATGTTTTTTAAGGGCAAAATCAATCGCCTTCTCAATAATCTTCCGCCCATGGGCGTACAGGTTTTGTCGATGATATCAAGCAGCGATTTACCTTGCTGACCGGCAGAATAAACTATTTCTAGATTTCTTAGCGTGAAACCATCCATCATCAGATAATCATCCTGCGGAATCACCTGGATCCTTGTAATGTGTTGCAACAATGCGTGATGTGTATCCTCAACCAAATAAGCGAAAATGGCTCCGGCAGCAGTGATTCCCAATTTAGAATCCTCGATTCCAAAACCCTTCAGAGATTGCGTTTTGAAATGAGAAGTCAGTTTTTCGTAAGCGTAAGGATATCGGAAAGCCCAGTCTTCCAGCTTGAAAACATTTTTATTTTTCAGCTGACTAGGAATCTCGGAAGTTCTCTGATAAATAATTTCGCTCGGGTCAAATGTGTGAACGATGTGAAGTAACTTTTCCAAATTCCCTTCACTTACGAGAAATTCTCCGGTAGAAACGTCCACCAGAGCCATCCCGAATTTCTCTTTTTCTTTATGAAGAGAAAGCAGAAAGTTATTTTTCTTTGAACTTAAAACCTGGTCATTGAAAGTGACGCCCGGCGTAATCAATTCTGTCACACCACGTTTTACAATTCCTTTGACGGTTTTCGGATCTTCCAGCTGATCACAAATAGCGACACGCATTCCAGCTCTCACCAATTTTGGTAAATAAGAATCTACAGAATGGTGCGGGAATCCAGCGAGTTCAATATGACCGTCACCATTGGCTCTTTTGGTCAGAACAATGCCGAGAATCTGTGATGTTTTTATCGCATCCTGCCCAAAAGTTTCGTAGAAATCTCCCACACGAAACAACAAAAGCGCATCTGGGTATTTCCCTTTGATGGTGTTGTATTGTGTCATTAACGGAGTTTCTTTCTTAGCCAATTGTCTGAATTTTTGAAGCGCTAAATTACGAAATTAATTCAGAGAATTGTGCTTAAACAAAGTGAATGCCTTGGCTGTCACACAATAGGATTTATCTTTGCCGTTTAAAATTTATACCAATAGTTCAGAAATACGATTTATCTGATTATATTTCAAAAGAAAATCGGAAATAATCCGTTTAATGTTTAAATTTAGCCAATGAAAAAATATCTTTATCTCCTGATCATACCATTTTCTCTTACCAATTGCTACACATACAAAACCAATTCAGAAATTGATGCCAAAAAACAAGACAGGCGGGAAACGCAAGTCAAACAGGATAATCAGCTGGAAGAAGGTGCAGCTATTGATAATCAGACTGGTATACAATCAGCTCCGAGCACAAAAATCAGCCGGAATTCTAAAGTAGTGAAAAATAAGATACCTCAAGCGACGAATATCACTGAACAGCTGGAACCCAATAAATTCTATAAAATTGATGTAGCCGACAGAAGCTATAAAATCCAGGTGGATAAATGGGAAAGTGACTCATTGGTTGCCCACGTCATCCATAAGCCAAAAAAAATCCTGAAGTTTCACAGAAATCAGATCAATCAGTCAACTATCGCTGAAAGACGTTTCTCACAACCTGTAGCTGATATTCTGACAGTTGTAGCTTATACGGGAATTGGTGTTGGAATATGGGCACTTGTCCGGTAAGTAAATTCATTTTTTCAACTGATGATATAATTCAAGTTTTTTGAAAGCTTAATCTTGCTAATTTTGTAAGAGTGAAAAAGATCGTTTTAACTTTTATTGCTCTACTGATCTTCTTAGCCAGTTTTCAAAGATCGCTGGTTTATTTGGATTATCAATTTAACAAAACTTTCTACGAAATAAACTGTATTAATAAAAGCGTTCCCAATCTTGGATGTCATGGAAAATGCCAGGCAAAACTGGAAAGTGAAAAACAAAAATCCACGATCAGTTCTTCCAATCTGGGATTTGAAATCCAGCTTATGCTGGTTGCCGGGTTATCTTTAGTAATGGAGAAAATATCGATTTTTTATCAGAATCCTTTTCCTTTTTTTAACTCCAAATCCTTAACAGGGTTTTACTTAGTTCTTCTAAAACCGCCTCAGATTTAGATTTTTTTAAGATGTGTAATTTATTTATTGTGATTTTTCATTAAGTCACAAGTTATCTTTTTATTTCAAATTTCTATGAAATCTATATCTAAAATTAAACAAATAATTTTTGTAAATATAGCTGTTGTATTGGGAAGCAATATTCTAATGGCTCAAACGGACAGCATCTATTATCCAATAGAAAAAGTAATTATCAATAAACAATTCTCGTCTAAAACTAAGAATATCCAAACGCAGTCTGCCGACTGGCTGAATCATGATGCCGGAAGCTTCCTCACTTCGGTTCCGGAATTTTCCGGGGTAAGAAAGTCCGGGAATTATTCTACAGATCCTGTCTTTCGCGGGTTCAAATATGAACAGCTCAATATCATTGCAGATGGTTCGCAAAATGCCATACAGGCTTGCCCCGGCAGAATGGATCCTCCTATTTCTCAGATCAATATGAATCAAATTGAAAAAGTAGAGATCTATAAAGGGCCTTATTTTTTCAGATATGGCAGTTCGGTTGGGGCGACGGTAAATTTTGTAAGTTTCAAACCGGAATTTTCCGGGTCGTTTAAAATAAAAGGTAGATTTTCTACGGCTTATGAAAGTAACGGTAATGTGTTGCGGAATGAAGTTTTGGCAAATCTCAGCACCAAAAAAATCACGTCTCAGTTTTTTGGTGCTTATCAGCAAGGAGAAGATTATAAAGATGGAAACGGCAACAAGGTTCCTGCAGAGTTTGAGCGTTATAACTTTGGAAACAAAACCATTTATGCCTGGAATTCAAATCATTATACCATATTCCAGATCAATGCCAATCAAGGTCGCAACACGGATTTCCCGGCTTTAACTATGAAAATGCTTTATGACAAAACGTGGATGTTTCAGTTGATGCATCATTCCGAATTTCAAAATTCTCTGCTGAAGGAATTTAATTTCAGTTCTTATTCCTCCACAGTTCATCATTCTATGGGCACGGAAAACCGGTCTATGGTTTCGGATGTTTCTTCCGGAACTTATGGTTTGAGAGGCGAGCTGAAATTTGAAAAAGGCAAACATCTTTTATACACAGGTCTGGATTATAAAAATGAAAGAGCTAAAAACACGGCTCTTACTATGACAATGATGGGCGGAATGACAATGATGCGGGACGGAACCAGCTGGCAGGATTCAAAAATTTCCCAGGTTGGATGGTTCAATGAGTATCAGTATGCCTGGGACAGATTCAGACTGAGAATTTCTTACAGAATGGATTACAATACTGCAGATGCAGCCGAGACATCTTCTGTCTTTAAGAAGCTTTATGGCAAGACAAATTCTGACAATTTGAATAATAACATCAGTGCAGGCTTTGAAAAACGAATCGGGAAACAGTCACAAATCTCTCTCTGGATTGGCCGAGCTCAAAGAAGCGCAAGCCTTACAGAAAGATTTATCAACAGATTTCCTGTGGGAAATGATTCTTACGACTATCTCGGGAATCCACTTTTGAAGCCGGAGACCAATAATCAGGCGGATCTGATTTATACTTTCGGGAATAATAAAAAACTCTATTTTCAGGTTAATGTGTTTTACTCATTATTAGAAAATTATATTTCAGGCGTACTGAGAACAGATATTATCACGGGCTCGATAATGATGCCTGTAGCAATCCGTCAGTTTCAAAATATTGATGAGGCTTTTAAAACAGGATTCGAAAGTCAGATGAACTGGCAGATTTCTAAGATTCTGCGTTCAGAACTGGCGGTTGCCTATACTTATGCTGAAGACAAATCTACCAAAAACCCTTTGCCGGAGATCGCACCTTTGGATTTAAGATGGAACCTGAAGGCAGATTTCAATCCGTTTTTTGCAGTCATCAGCTACAGATTTGCAGGAAAGCAAGATAGGATCAATCCCAGTTTTTCAGAAATGAGAACACCGGATTTCTCTCTGGTTGATTTGCATTTTGGATATAAACTTCAAAACTTTGGCAGATTTGGGATAGATATCAATAATCTTTTCAACAGATCTTATTCGGAATATCTCAACAGGAGGCTGATGAATAATAATTTGCAAAGAATTCTGATGCCTGGAAGAAATATAGGAGTTACCTATTCTTACGAATTTTGATCGAGCTTAGAAGCCGCAAAGCTATAGTTAATCGTGACTTCGCGGCTTTTTTTTATAAGGAAATCAATCGTTTGTTTAAAATTAAATCGGGATCATAAATAATATCAGTTAAAAATTATTTATAGTTAATCCAAATAGCCTCATATTTGTACCGAAAAGCTAAAACCAAATAACATTAAAATAAAAGTTTGAAAAAATTCTACCAAAATGAAGGTTGAGCAAATATACACAGGCTGTCTGGCACAAGGCGCATATTATATCACTTCTGAAAACGAAGCAGCAATTATTGACCCGCTAAGAGAAGTGAAACCCTATCTCGACCGTTTGGAGAAAGATCAGGTGAAACTGAAATATATTTTCGAAACCCATTTTCACGCAGATTTTGTGTCGGGACATCTGGATTTATCCAAGAAAACAGATGCTTTGATTGTTTACGGACCAACAGCTCAGCCTGAGTTTGAAGCGATTATTGCGGAAGATGGTCAGATTTTTGAGATAGGAAAAATTAAGATCAAAGTGCTTCACACGCCCGGGCACACTTTGGAAAGTTCAACTTTTCTTCTTATGGATGAAGATGGAAAAGAAACGGCGATTTTCTCTGGGGACACTTTATTTTTGGGTGATGTCGGAAGGCCGGATCTGGCTCAGAAAGCTGGTGAAATTACCGAAAAAGATTTGGCAGGAATGTTATATGAAAGCCTGCAAAGTAAGATTTTACCTTTGGATGACTCCATTACGGTTTATCCGGCTCACGGTGCAGGTTCTGCTTGTGGAAAGAATATGCAGAAAGAAACCGTTGATACTTTAGGTAATCAGAAAAGAACCAATTACGCACTGAATCAGCCAGATAAAGAATCTTTTATTACCGAAGTTCTTGACGGATTAACGGCACCTCCAAAATATTTCGGGATGAATGTCGCAATGAACAAAGGCGGTTACGAAAGTTTTGACCAGGTTCTGAAAAAAGGAAATCATCCTTTGTCAGTAGAAGATTTTGAAATAGCAGCAGAAGAAACCGGAGCTTTGATACTGGATACAAGAAGCGCTGCGATTTTTCACAAAGGTTTTGTACCGAATTCTATCAACATCGGTATTAAAGGTGATTTTGCGCCTTGGGTGGGTGCGATGATTGTAGATGTTCAGCAACCGATTCTTTTGGTTTCTGATGAAGGAACCGAAGAAGAAGTGATCACCAGACTGAGCAGAGTAGGATTTGATAATGTCATAGGATTTTTGGAAGGAGGTTTCGAAGCCTGGAAAAATTCTGGCAAGGAGACAGACGAAATAAAAAGAATCACTGCAGAAGAATTCGGTGAAGAATTTACTGAAAATGTAAAAGTTATCGACGTTAGGAAAGAAACGGAATACGAAGCAGAACACATCAATGAAGCTTACAGTAAGCCTCTGGCTTATATCAATGATTGGGTAAATTCCGTGGATAACTCTGAACATTTTTACATCCATTGCGCCGGTGGTTACAGAAGTATGATTGCGGCAAGTATTTTGCAGGCAAGAGGCTATAGGAATTTTACTGAGATTGATGGTGGATTCAATGCGATTAAGAATACAGAAAAATTCCCGTTGAGCAATTTTGTCTGCCAGACTAAAACTTTGTAAATCTAACTTATAATATAATGTCACAAAAATTTAAGGAACTCATACAATCCGAACGTCCTGTTCTGGTGGATTTTTTTGCCACCTGGTGTCAGCCGTGCAAAGTGCAGTCTTCTGTTTTGAATTCTGTAAAAGAGCAGGTTGGTGAAAAAGCGAGAATTGTAAAAATTGATATTGACCAATTTCCGTCGATTGCAGCTGATAACGGTGTCCGCGGTGTTCCGACTTTAGCGATTTTCAAAAACGGAGAATTGCTTTGGAAAGAAAGCGGCGTTCACGATGTGAATTCTTTGGTGGGGTTGTTGGAGCAGTATTCTAATTGATTGAATTAGAATTTTGTATTGTGTGTTTTACTTCAATCACATTTAAATCATTTTTCATTCTACCATTTTGAATGTTAAGATGATTAAAAATAGTAAATAAACTATTATCTAAATCTAAAATGTCAAATTGGTACTTTCCCTTTTTAGAAAGATAGGTATGATATTTTCTGAAGTAAATTCTAAAACTTACCTCTTGAGAATTCTGACATCGATAATATTTGGCTTCATCAAAATTTAAGTCTATTAACAATTGATTTATTCTCTTTAAAAATTTTTCTTCATTTATCTTATCCATAAAACAGGCTAATTCAAGTCCGAACGTATTATAAGAAAAAAAGATTTTGGGTTCGATGTATTTATATCCATCTTTATAAACCTCACAAACGTTTTTAAATATTATTTCTGATTGAGAAAAATCAAAATCATTTGTTAATTCAAAAACATATTTTTCTAATATATTTTCAATTTTAATAATCAATTGAAAATCATAATCAAAAAATGTCCATTCAAAGATTTCAATTTTTAAAATGCCATTATTATCTTTTAAAATAGTGAGATTTGTATCTTTATATATTTTAAAAAGCTCATTTACTTCTTCAAGGAATTTTTGTTCCGAATCTTTGATTTTAACTGTACATTTAATTTCAGGAGGAGTGCTTCCAATACCACCAATTGCACTAGTAAAACTAAAGTAGTTTAAACAGTAAGTTTCTTTTGGAAAATCGTAAGACCAAGTTTTTCCTATAGCTATTTTATACGGAATAGGATTCTTCATAGATTTAAAGCTTAATTTCAAACTCATCCTTTTCATTCAAAAAAGGAAATTTATTTCTAAACTCTTTCAATTCATCCAAATTCCATTCCGTGATGATGAGGTTTTTATCTCTTTCGGAAGTTTCTCTTCCGTCAGGGAAATAGACTAATGAACTTTCTTCATACTCCAGGTTATAACCATCTGTTCCAATCCGGTTTAATCCAAACAAAAATGCTTGATTTTCAATTGAACGTGCTTTTAATAGAGATTTCCAAGCTTCAACTCTGGACTTTGGCCAATTCGCAACATATAAAACGGCATCATAATCATTCTGGTTTCTTGAAAAAACAGGAAACCGCAAATCAAAACAAACCTGCAAAAGAATTTTAAATCCTTTATAAACAATGACTTTTCGCTCTGTTCCGGCCGTATAGATTTTATCTTCCCCTGAGTAAGAAAACAAATGTCTTTTGTCGTAATATTCGAAACTGCCGTCAGGAAAAACAAAATAAAACCGGTTATAGAATTTTCCATTTTCTTCCACGGAAACACTTCCTGCAACTGCTGAATTTTTGTTTTTAGCAAAGGATTTCATCCAAGCCAAAGTTTCTAGATTTCTGTCGGCAACTTCTTCAGCTTCCATACAAAATCCTGTTGGAAACATCTCCGGTAAAAGAAATAAATCAGCTTCAAGGAAACGAAAAGCTTCTTCAATTTTTTTGAAATTCTCTTCTTTGTTTTTCCATGAAATGTCCAGATTTAGGCCTGCAATTTTAAGTGTTGACATACTTCAGAACTTTACTGCAATTTATCATTTTAATCGTCCTAATCATAATAAAGTCTTAATAAAAATCGTTCGGAAAATGAGTCTTTACGTTAAAATATCCTAAAAATTCGTTAAAAAGAATCTTTGTAACCTTCTGAAAATGATTATTCTATAATTTTGCACCACTAATACAAAAATAAATTTTATAATTAATGAAGAAATTCCCCCTATTGCTGTGCTTAGTCTATTTGATAACCACTTCTTTTTATCCGGCAAGTTCTGAGAACAAAAATTCTGAGACCAAGCATACGATAAGAGAAATCAAGCTAAGCCCGAAACAGAATTTCTCATCAAATCCAGCAGAAGAAATCTATAAACAGCTTCAGTTTACGGAAGAAACATTGAATTTTGAAGTCTTTGAAAAAGCATTTTTAGGATTCCAAAATTTGAAAAAATCCGGAAAGCTGGAACCGTCGGCCAAGTTGCTTTCGGTTTGTGATTTTAGTTTGTCTTCTAACAAAAAAAGACTTTGGGTTCTGGATCTGGATGAGAAAAAAGTATTGTTTAACACATTGGTTGCTCACGGAAAAGGAACCGGTGAAGAGTTTGCTATGAATTTTTCCAACACGGAAGATTCTCACCAGTCGAGCCTCGGGTTTTATGTTACAGAGCAGGCTTACAATGGTGACAATGGTTATTCTATGAGGCTGTTCGGGATGGACAGAGGTTATAATGACAATGCTCTGGAACGGTGTATTGTGATGCACGGTGCCAACTATGTGAGCGAGGATTTTATCAGATCCGAAAAAAGATTAGGAAGAAGCTGGGGTTGCCCTGCTGTTCCGAGAGAGCTTGCACAGCCGATTATCAATACGATAAAAGACCGGACATGTCTTTTTATTTACTATCCGGATCAGAATTACCTTTCCGGTTCTCAATGGCTGAAAAATCCGGAACAGAAGAATCAAATTCTGGATTCGCCGGAACAAAAAATGGCGACTAACTGAAATTAGAAATTAATAAAAAAGAATATCCTTTCATAAATTATGGAGGGATTTTTTATGAATCGGATTCAACTAAAACAATGAAAATGTGTATTTTTGTTCTGATTATTTTGCAATTATTAAAATGTTGTATGGTAATCGATTCAAAAATAACAATAACCTGAAATCTATAACTATGAAAAAAAATGCTCTTATTTTGACGTTAATTACAGTTTCAACATTAGTTTCCTGCAAGAAAAATGAAAGCAGAAAGTCTACTTCAGAATCTTATTCTTCAGAAACAACCGTTACGGATGAGAACGGCAAAATCGACAGTGTTACGACAACTTCTATGGTAAAGACAATCGGCGGCAAAAAAACCGAATCCTATTCTTTTCCCTATAAAGCTGCTGATGGCGGCCGTATGAAAGCTACTTTCATCAACAATGGAAAATCAAAAACAATTACTTTGGAGTCTAATAATAATAAGTTTGTACTGGACTTTAGAAAGAAAACTTCAGAAGGCGAATTCTATGAAAGAAATACAATTTCCGCCGAAACGAAAGGTGATTCACTTTTGATTTCTCAGGATAATAAAGTGATACATTTGGCAAGAGTGAAATAAAAACTGGGGATTTAAAAATATAATTAAATCCCCAGTTTTTTTCTTATTTCCGATTATTTAACGATTATACTCGATCAAAATATCGTCCTCATCGTTGTGGTTAAAATATTTTGTAGGAAATCCATTAGCATTATAAGAAAAGTTACTGTTCAGTTCTTGTGTATAATTGGCTGTCTCTTGTGTCTGACCGTTTTCTGTGGTAATTTGTTTATAGGTATATTTTAAAAGATTATTGGCCTGAGTGTCTGCAATCACTGGCGCTGCGTCTAACTCGCTGGTTATTATTTTTGAAAAGCCTTCAACATTTTTTAAAGGAAAACTATTAGAATCATAGGTATAGCTGCGACTTTCTTCCATTTCATAACCTGTACTTTTAAAATATCGGATTGTTTTTGTAATATTTCCGTTGGATAAAAAAACGTCGGTGTAAGCAGTTGTGTTGGGTGGGAGATATCTGTTGTTCTGAATTCTCACCTGATTGTCATTGATCCAGGTGTAATTGAAAATCAAATCACTACCACCATCATGGTATTTTCTTGTCAGAGTTTTAATTCTGTTCTTTTCGTAATCTATTTTTATCGTTGCATTTAGTGAATTTTTTTCGTCAAAATAATTGACCGTAGTAATCAAATTTCCAGAATAAAAGTATTCTAATTTGTCACCTGAACTTGAAATGATTGACTTAATTTTATTTCCATCATATTGATACGTTCGTGTAAAAATAGAATTGTTGAAAAATCTTAATTTGTGAATGATTTTTGTAGGTAAAATACTAGTATCTATTTCTCCATCATCACTTGTAGAACAGCTTATTAGTAAAACAATAAATAAAGAGTAAAAAAGTAGTTTTTTCATAGTTATTTAATTTTATTCAAAAATAAAAAAATCCCAACGATTAAGTTGGGATTTTCATTATATAAAATTATTTTCTTAGATCTTAGAAAGCAAAGTCCTGAAATTCACTTTCTCATCAATAATCCGTCTCAGCTCAGAAACAGGAACTCTTTCCTGCTCCATTGTATCTCTGTATCTCAGAGTTACGGTGTTGTCATTCAAAGAATCGTGGTCAACAGTGATACAGAAAGGTGTTCCAATCGCATCCTGTCTTCTGTAACGTTTTCCGATGCTGTCTTTCTCTTCAAAAATCACATTGAAATCGAACTTCAGATCATTGAAAATCTTATCAGCAAATGCAGGTAAACCGTCTTTTTTAACTAACGGAAGAATCGCCGCTTTTACAGGAGCCAAAGCTGGCGGTAAACTTAAAACAGTTCTTTCTGAACCATCTTCCAAAACTTCATCTTTCAGTGAGTTAGAGAAAATTGCCAAAAACAATCTGTCAAGACCAACCGAAGTTTCTACAACGTAAGGCACATAATTCTCATTTCTTTCCGGGTCAAAATACTGGATCTTTCTACCGGAGAATTTCTCGTGCGCCGAAAGGTCAAAATCTGTTCTAGAGTGGATGCCTTCCAATTCTTTGAAACCAAAAGGGAAATTAAACTCGATATCAGCCGCAGCATTTGCATAATGCGCCAATTTTTCGTGGTCGTGAAAACGATAGTTTTCTGCGCCCAAACCAAGAGCCAAATGCCAGTTAAGACGTGTTTTTTTCCAGTTTTCATAGAATTCCAGCTCAGTTCCCGGCGGAACAAAATATTGCATTTCCATTTGTTCAAATTCTCTCATTCGGAAAATAAACTGTCTCGCAACTATTTCATTTCTAAAGGCTTTACCAATCTGAGCAATCCCGAAAGGCAGTTTATGACGAGAAGTTTTCTGAACATTCAGGTAATTCACAAAAATACCCTGAGCGGTTTCAGGTCTTAAGTAAAGGTCTGTTGCAGAATCCGCAGAAGCGCCCAATTTCGTCCCGAACATCAGGTTGAACTGTCTCACTTCCGTCCAGTTTTTAGAACCTGTGTCAGGATCGGCAATTTCCAATTCTTCAATCAGAGCTTTTACATCCGCAAGGTCTTCTTTTTCAAGAGATTTTGCCAGCCTGGAAAGAATTGTCGCTCTTTTTTCGCGGTATTCCAATATTTTTGGATTGGTAGCCTCAAACTGAGCTTTGTCAAAAGCATCACCAAAACGCTTGGCGGCTTTTTCTATTTCTTTATTTTCCTTGTCTTCTATTTTGGCGCAATAATCCTCCACCAAAACATCCGCACGGAAACGTTTTTTAGAATCTTTGTTGTCGATCAACGGGTCATTGAAAGCATCTACGTGTCCGGAAGCTTTCCAGATTGTAGGATGCATAAAAATGGCAGAATCAATCCCAACGATATTTTCGTTCAGCTGAACCATCGCTTTCCACCAGTATTGTTTGATGTTATTTTTCAGCTCCGCACCGTTCTGTCCATAATCGTAGATTGCAGAAAGTCCGTCATAGATCTCGCTGGAAGGAAAAATAAAACCATATTCTTTAGCGTGGGAAACCACTTTTTTGAAAACATCTTCTTGCTTTGCCATATTTAGTTTAATTGATGTGCAAAAATAAGAATTTTACAGCAAATTTTTCGTATTCAATTGTATAAGATTGCTTTTGCTCATTTAGTTTCTCAAAAGCAGGCTTATTCTGAAAATCCTTTCTCCAGACTTTCGAGAGAATCTATGACTTGCCGTATTTTCTGCTGTTGTTTGCGGGTTCTTTTCGGCTTGATGTAAAACCATACAAAAAGAATCCACGCAAAAATCAGGGAATAAGTAAATGCTCCCCATAAAGCCGACATTCTTTGTGTAAATTCAAAAAGATAAAAAGCCAGTCCGAAAAAATTTAGGAGGAAATAGATTGTAAAACCTTTGGTCTGAATATACATTTGTTTCTTCTGCAGAATTTTCATCTGTTTGAGATAGTCCTGATTGCTCAGTGAAGGATTGATACCATTGATAATTTTTACTTTTTGCAGATTCAAAAAAATGAAAAATAATAATGCAGTAACAATCAGCATTATTCCTGATTTTGTGAGAACATGCAAATCCGGAAAACTGACCCAAACCCAAATTATAACACCGCAGGTTGCTAAAAGAGAAGTGATGAGACAAGAGGATATCAGCAATTGATTTTTCCTGTAAGCATTGGCTTTTTTGATGATAAACCGGCTGTCAGGTGTATTGGTTTCTTTCTGTTTCCAGAGATCCTGAAAATTATAATTGGTTTCCATACTTTCTGAATTTTTCGGTTAATTTTTCTTTGATTCTGTGGATTCTTACTCTAACATTGGCAGGCGAAATTCCTACAACTTCCGCAATGTCCGACTGTTTCATTTCTTCAAGTTCGAGGGAAATAATGATTCTCTCCATTTCCGGCAATTCGGAAATGCATTGGTAAAGAAAACCGGTCATTTTATCTTTTTCCAGCTTGTTGTCTTTCTCAGAATTATCCTTGATCTGATAAGGCAGTTCGCTTTTTGGCATTCGTCTTTCGAGATTGATTTGTCTGAGGCAGATATTCGTCGCAATCCTGTAAATCCAGGTTCCGACTGTTGCTTCCTGACGGAACTTTGGCAACTGCTGGAAAACCGCAACAAAGGTTTCCTGACAAAGATCCTTCGCCAGATCATCATCATTCACATAACCCATACAAAGACGAAAGATCTTCTTCCGGTAATCGTGGTAAATGTCTTCGAAGTGTAAGTTCTGCATTGGTCCTTTTTTAGATTTAGAGTATATTCAATCAAAAATGTTACAATTGAAGTGAAGATAAAATCTTTTTATGATTCGTAAAGGATTGATTATAATGAAAATCTCTACTTTTGCCCAATGCTAGAAATTCTTTATTGGGACGACTACCTTATTGCGATTAACAAACCGAGTGGACTTTTGGTTCATAAATCAAAATATGCCGGGCCGGCTGACGAATATGCTGTAGAGAAATTGACGGACCAGATTGGGAAAAAGGTTCATCTCGTTCATCGTTTGGACCGGAAAACTTCGGGTGTTTTGCTTTTTGCGTTGGATAAAGAAACACTCAAATTACTGAGTAATCAGTTTATGAACCGCGAAGTAGAAAAAAAATATCTGGCGATTCTGCGCGGTTGGACAAAGGAAGAAGAAACGATTGATTATGACCTGACCAATGAAAATGAGATCGTTCAAAATGCCGTGACGCACTATAAACGGCTGATGATTTCCGAGATTGATCTGCCATTTCTAAAACATCAGACCTCCCGTTATTCTTTGGTAGAAGCGATCCCGGAAACGGGAAGGTTTCATCAGTTAAGAAAACATTTCAAACATATTTTGCATCCGATTTTAGGTTGCAGAAAACACGGTTGCAATAAGCAGAATAAATTATGGCTGAATAGTTTTAATCTTACTGCAATGCCTTTGCATGCTCATCAGCTTAATTTTAAACATCCCATTACCAATCAAGATATTTCCATAAATGCGGGTCTGAATGTGAATCCTGGTTTTTTGCAAATAGGAAAGATCTTAAGTTTTGATTTTGATAATTATATTTAATTTTTGAAACCATAGAACGAAAAAAGCTTCCCATTTCTGAGAAGCCTTTCTGATCATATTTACTAACTATTACTTTTTGATGATTTTTTTGCTTACAATACTGTTGTCAGCTGTTACTATTCTAAGAATATAAACACCTTTCGGAAGCTGAGAAACGGTCATTTCATTGTTCTTCGTTTCAAGCAGTTTTTTCCCGTCCATGCTGTAAAGTATAACGGACTTCAGATTCTTATCATCAATGTGAATGACGTCAACCACAGGATTCGGATAGACTAAAACTTTTGCCTTTTCCGCAGAGACATTATCTGTTGCCAAGACATCCAGATTCAGATTATATCCCAAAAGTCCAAGGTCTCCGGAAGCGATATAGATAAACGCTTTTTTGTCTGAGAAATCGATAGTTACGGAATTGGTTTCTGAATATAAAAGCTCAGCACGGTCAACCGTTTTCCAGTTGATCCCGTTGTCCACAGAATAATGGATGTTAAAACTGGTATACATAGAAGAGTAAGTTATTGCTATCAGAACACCGTTATTGACATCAGAATAGGATACTTTGTATGCTACAAAGTTAGAAACCTGACTCCATGTTGCACCTTTGTCGCCGGAAACAAATACGCCTTCTGATGTTGCCAAAGCCAATTGATTCAGGTTTTTCGGATTTTGATCAATATCAAAAATAACAGACTCGGATGGGAACGAAGTGTCGATGGAAACCGCCGTCCAGTCGTTTCCGCCATTTGTGGTTTTATAAAGCTCTGAGCCGACAATTATAAAGAATTCATCAGAAATCTTGTTCGGATGCAGGATTTTGTAAACGGCACCCTGAGCCGGAAGTGGTATGTTAGTGACCAGAATGTCGTTCGGATTATTAAAATTGATCTTGTCCAGCTCGCCCTGATCCCAATTGTTGAAGGTTGCAAAAATCTGATTGTTAACCTGAGGATCAGGAATTATATTGGTTAATCCATTTGTAAAAGTTTCAAAAACAGGAGAAAAATCAGCGCCGAAATTATCACTCATTGCCAATGTAGAACCCAAAAATCCGCCTTTGAAAGAATAAACCCTTCCTTCTTTTTTGGAATCGGAAATGTAAGCCGGGCCATTATTATTAGTGAAAATATTAAGCGGCTGGATGTCGAATGCATTTTCAGAATTATCAGCCAGATTTCTATGGACAAAACCATTCTGAACGCTGTAGAAAAGATGTTTCGACATTTCATTTTTGAACAGGTTGACTCTTCCTGTAGAACTGAAAAATGGCGTTTGAACCTGCGTCATCGTTGTTCCGTTATCTGTGGAGAACAACGGTTTATAATTCGCTGTAATAAATAATTCTCCTGCTTTGAACGGGTTGAAACTTGCTTTAATGCCGTAATAGTAACTATCAAGATTATCATAAGGATATTCCACATTTTGCCAGGTTGCGCCACCGTCTTTTGTGGAAACAATCTCATCTTCCTCCAAAACAATAATGTGGTTATTATCCAGAGGGTTATATTTAATATCAATAATGTTGTTAAGGATTCCGTTGCTTCCCCAAGTGATATTTTTGTCTTCCCAAGTATTTCCGGCATCTGTGGAATGATGAAGCTTTTCCGGACTCATTCCAAAGCTGATTCCTGTTCCTGCATAGATTTCATTAGGATTATTCGGGTTGAATTCCAGCGTTGCGAGGACACTTCCTTCTAGCTTTGTCGTGAAAGTATCTCCCCCGTCGCTGGAGATCATCAATCCGCCAGAAAACCCTTCGCTGCCGTTTCCGTTGGCAATGTAGATTTTGTTTTTATCAGCCGGGTTAAAGGCTACATAGCTTGTGATAATATTATGATTGTCTTCTACAGAATAATAGACTTCTTTCCAGTTTTGTCCGCCGTCATTAGTGGTGTAAACGCGGTTGGCAGTTCCGAATCCGTAAGGAAACTGTGAGCTCACAATTAGATTGTCTTTATCATCACCGAAGAAATTATAAGCCGAAACATATGCGCCTTCAGAATAATTAGGCATTGTGAAAGTCTTAGTAATAGTTTTGGTGCTAATATCAAAAATATGCAATTCACCAATTCCTCCTTTTGTAGTAGAAAAAGACAAAAAAGTACCATCCTTGCTGATATTAAGCTTGGTATTATTACTGATATTACCAAATTCAGGAGGTAAAGAATAAAATATTTCCCAAGATGCTCCATTGTTGTGAGAAACCACAATGTGATTGACGATTGTCGTGGCATAAATGGTATTTTGCTCCGTGGTGCTGTAAGTAACCTCGAAAATTCTCCCGAATTCATTTTTTCCCAAAACCTGAAGCTGGGCATCGATATTATTGGTGAAAAGCGCAAATATAAGACCCGCTAAAAAAGTAAATTTTTTCATATATCTAATTTTATCAAACAAATGTTATGATTAATATTAGCAACACAAAAAATTAATGTAGAAATAGTAGGACGCTGAATTAGAAAAAACGTGACATTTCTGTTAAATACTTGTAATATAATTATATAAGTCTAAGTTTTCGGCGAGTGACATTTTCTTTTCGATGCGTTCCTTTCGCTTGCGGCAAGCTTCTGGAGTGATGTTAAAAATGACAGAAATTTCCTTTATGGAAAGGTTCATATACACATAAGACAGAAACCGTATATCGTTTGAATTAAGGTCCGGATGAAGTTGCTTCAATTTGGAAAGAAAACCTTTATTGACTTCTTCAAAATGAACCAGGAAGCCCTCTTCCTCATGGGTCTGTTTCTGTAGAATTTTGAATTGCTGGATGATATTGCTGACATCCACTTTTTTGAGATCATCTGATTCCCGCGACAACGTTTTGATGAGGTCATCAATCAGTTCAATCTTTGTGGAAAGCTGTAGAGCTTTGGTTGTCAGTTTCCTGTTCTTGGCCTCGATTTCATTTTTGAATTTCTCCTGCTCCAAAAGTACCAGAACTTCTTTTTCTTTTAATTGATTTTCAAGGATTTCCTTATTCTTTTTTTCTTTTTCGAGTTCGAGCTTGGCGATTTCCGCATTGCTTTGCTCAATGATTTTTTGCTGTTTGTTTTTAACAATACTGTTTCTCAACGCCCAGAAAATTATCAGAACAATAAAAACCGCAAGCAAAGTTCCTTTGATGAAAAAAGAACGCTGCGAGGATAATTTTCCCTGACTTTCCGCCAGATCTTTCTGAGAATTCTGAAGCTCAAATTTGATTTTACTGTTCTCGAAAAGCTGCCCGTTTTTGATTCTGTTCACAGAATCTTTTACCGTCATTATCGAATCTTTATAAGAAACGGCACGATCGATATTATTTGTTTTTTTGTAAAGCGTGCTGAATCGCTCGAAAATATTTTCCTTAAAATCAAAATTCAGGTTGTTTTTTTCTGCCAGTTCGAGATAATGAAAAGACTTAGGCAAATCGTTTCTATGTTCGGCAATCACGGAAAGATTATAAAAAATCTGCGTTTTGTACTCGGCATATTCCACACCATTCAGTTTCGGAAGTAGCTCATTGGCCATTTTTTCTGCAGCATCATATTGTTTCAGATTCACCAGCGTTTCCATATAGGTCGATTTTGCCAGCAAATAGTAGGGGGAATTTGCGGTGAGTCTCAGCGCTTCATCAATATAATTTTTGGCTGTTTTATAATCGCCTTTTTCATTATAGACAATAGTCAGATTAATAGCGTATAAACCTTTGGAAGTGTTATTGTTAACTTTTCCTGCTAGTTCATAGGCTTTGGAGAAATAATCTTTGGCCTTGTCGATTTTATTATCCCGGGAATAGAGAATGGCAATGTTGTTGAGAACAGTCATTTCTGATTTTTCATCGAGATGAGCAACCGCAATTTTGTAGGCATCCAGATAATTATTGAGCGCCTCACCGTAATCCAGCATCATATAGTAATTGGCGCCGATGTTGTTGACAGCCAGGAACTCCTCCCTATACCAACGGTTATCCTGCGCAATTTTTTTGGTTTTGCTAAGGATCTGGAGAGATTTGGCAAATTCCTTCTTATTCATCGCTTCCACTGCTTTGATGACCATTTTTTCGCAGTCTTTTGGCGTCATCGCAAAAGTCTGGAAAGGCAGAAAAAAGAGAAAAAATATATAAATTAAACTTCTGTAAAAAGCAATTGAAATCATTTATAGCTTGAGATAAAATCTAAGTAAAGATATAAAGATTTTAATTTATTTTTCTGAATTCTGAAAATGCGTCATATAGTGAACAAAGGCACAGGAATTATAACAGTAATAAACAGTTTAAAGCACAAGAAATTCGAAGATTTTAAATACTTTGTGCCTTAAAAATATTAGATATCAAAATTAATCTTTGTGGCATTGTGTTTAACACTTCATAAAAGTGATTTTTTAAACCAATTATCCTAACAAAAACGTAAATTTGTAAAACTTTTCTCCGATGTACAAAAGCCTTATTCGTCCGCTTCTTTTCAAATTCGACCCAGAAGAAGTTCATCATTTTACATTTTCTTTATTGAAGAATTTTGGATTTCTAGCCAAATTACTTTTGCCAAAACCAATTACAGATAAACGTCTGGAACGTGAAGTTTTTGGATTAAAATTTAAAAATCCGGTTGGATTGGCTGCGGGTTTTGATAAAGATGCAAAACTCTTCAACGAGTTGTCTGACCTTGGATTCGGTTTCATAGAAATCGGAACTTTGACACCGAAACCTCAGCCAGGAAATGAAAAAAAACGCTTGTTCCGATTGAAAGAAGACTCTGCAATCATCAACAGAATGGGTTTCAATAACGGTGGCGTTGATGAAGCAATTAAAAGATTAAAGAAGAACAAAAACGTTCTCATCGGCGGAAACATCGGAAAGAATAAAGTGACGCCAAATGAAGAAGCAGTTAACGATTACAAAATCTGTTTCGAGAAATTATTTCCTTATGTAGATTATTTCGTGGTTAATGTCAGTTCGCCAAACACACCAAATCTCCGTGAACTCCAGGAGAAAAAACCTTTGACCGAATTATTATCAACGCTTCAAAATCTCAACCTTGAAAAGCCAAAACAAAAGCCGATTCTTCTGAAAATTGCACCAGATTTGACGGATGAGCAACTTTTGGATATTATTGATATTGTTAAAGACACTCAAATCGCTGGCGTGATTGCAACCAACACAACTTTATCCAGAGAAAATTTAACTTCAGAAAATAAATCTGAAATGGGCGGATTGTCCGGAAAACCTTTAACAAAACGTTCGACAGAAGTCATAAGATTTTTATCGGAAAAAAGTGGCAAAGCATTCCCGATTATTGGTGTTGGCGGAATTCATTCGGCGCAAGATGCTTTGGAAAAGCTGGAAGCTGGCGCGAGTCTTGTTCAGCTTTACACAGGATTTATTTATGAAGGGCCGGAATTGATTAATGAAATCAACAAAGCGATTCTAAAACAAAAGATTTAATATTTGAAGAGAAATAAAGTCTTCGACTCCGCTCAGACTGACATTTCTTAAAGAAAGTTTACTATGTCACGTTGAGCGGAGTCGAAGCGTTTGAAATTAAATTATAAAATTACTTATGGAACTCATCACACTTAAGATTTTCAATACAGAAATCGAAGCAGAAATGCTCAAAATTTTCTTGGAAACGAATGGAATAGAAACCTTTATTTTCGGAAATATTTTAGCCAACACTTACAATTTGTTCAACAATACGAGTGGCGGTGTTCAGCTGAAAGTTGCTGAAAATGATTTCGAAAAAGCGAATGAACTGATGACTGAGTTTTACAGTAAAGACAGTCAATAAAGACGAAACCTCGCCAAATCTGACGAGGTTTTTTGATTCATATTTTAAAGTTTTAAAACTTAAAATCTACACCCACGTAGAAATTCTGTTTCATAATCGGTGCATAGACCATTCCGCCGTCAAAATAATTTCCAAATGGATTTGCTGCATCAAGAATCGCAACTTTTTGCTGATAACCAGTCAAGTTCTCTCCGCCCAAATAAACTCTGATTTTCTCCGAGAAGTTTCTGGAAATCTGAGCATTCAAAGTCGTATAACTTGGTGAATAATCTCCAATCTGGAATTCTGCCGGATTCGATTTGGTGTTCGGGAGTCTTTGTTTTCCAACTAAATTTAAAGTGGTGTCAAAACTCCAAAATCTGCCTCTTTCAGTTTTATTGGTTGAATAAGCCAGGTTCGCAAATCCACGATGTTTAGCCATAAAAGGCACTTTTTTCAATCCGCTCAAATAATCCAAAGCTACATCATAATATTTGTAGGCAATTCTGAATTCCAGATTTTTCACAGGCTGGAAATCCCATTGCGTTTGGAAACTATTGGCAAACGATTTTCCTTCAAGATTGTAGAACAAAATTTTCTGAGCAGATTCATCCAAATCCGTCACCACCTGATTCTGGAAATCCGTCCTGAAAAAATCAGCCAAAATAGTCGATTGTCGCCCAAACAATTTGAATTCCTGCTGAAGACTAATGCCATAATTCCACGCAATTTCTGGCTTCAAACCATAGATTTCACCACCATTATTGATGATTTGGATTTGACGATTCGATGCAAAATAAGACTGACTTTCTGCAAAGATATTAGCAGTTCGGAAACCTCTTCCAGCCGAAACTCGGAAAATGGTTTTCGGAGTCAAATCATATTTGAAATTCATTCTCGGCGTAAACTGCGTTCCCGCAAGATTGTGAAAATCAACACGAGCACCTGTTACCAAAGTGAATTTTTCGCCCGTCAAAGTATATTCTGCAAACAATCCTGGAACAGTTTCGGTTCTTTTGTAGTCTTCGATTCCACTGAAACTGACATCTTGAATGTAGTTTTCATCGTACTTATCATAAAGGAAACTCGCTCCAACTTTATATTTGTTGTTCGTATTTCCGATGATACTTTCGAAAATCAAATTAGAATAATAAGACGTTTCTTTCCCAAAATAATTCCTCAATCCAAAAAAGCTATCTTGCTGATGATAAGTTAATTGATTCATCCAGCCCAAACTTTGATAAGGTTTCCCTTTGAAAACATAACCTGTTTTGTTCCAAACCTGAAATCTCGAAATATCAATCCCAACACCATAAAGCGATTGGTCCTTTTGTGGAATTCTTTTATTGAATCCGATTTGTCCAGCCGTTCGTTCGTCTTTCAGATAATTAATTCCGAAATGTGAAGCAAAACCAGAGTTCTCCAAATCATTGTAATTCAATAAATAAGCTACGTTTAACTGGCTTCCTTTCGGTCTGTCAAGAAAACCGTCATCGTTCATGTCCGTATCGCCAAAAGTTCCGTTTCCGTGGAGCAAAACACTTTGACTCCATTTGTCGGAAACTGGAGAAGTATGAGTAACATTTGCTTCAACACGACCATTGTTATCAGAAAACAAATTGATTTCCGTTTCCGATTTTTTATTGTCAGCATGCGTTTTCAAAAGTTCTGTATTGATTTGTCCCGTGATACTTTCGTAACCGTTAAGAACCGTACTTCCACCTTTGGTCAACTGGATTCCGCCAATCCATTTTCCAGGAATGAAATTCAATCCATAAGGCGCAGCCAATCCACGGATTTCCGGCAGTTGTTCTTTTGTCAGAAGTGTATATTTCTGGTCTAATCCTAGCATTTTTAACTGCTTGGTTCCAGTCACTGCATTGCTGAAAGAAACATCTACTGTTGCATTGGTCTCAAAACTTTCGGAAAGGTTGCAGCAAGCCGCTTTCAACAGTTCTTTGGAACTGATATTGAAAATCAAACCAGCTTCTTTTTTGCTGATTGCTGTTGCTTCTTTTTCTCTCGTCAGTTTTACACCTTGGATTTGTTTCTCATCAGAATCTGAGTCGTGGTCAGTATTTTCATTTGACGCTTTATAATCAGAACCTCTTGTGTACAAACAACACGCAGGCAGATTTTTATAAGCATCTTCAGGCGCTTTATATTTCTCATTGTCGTGGCCAACTTCTGCAATTTGTTTCAGGATATCATCACATTTGACTTTCGATTCGTCAAGCGTCATCGTCAACGTTTGATTATCGGCGGTCCAGTTGGCGGTCTGTGCTCCGGCTTTCAAGGCTGCTTTTTCTATTCTGGCTTTGCACATATTGCAATTTCCTTTTACCAAAAACTGTTCTGTAACGGTTTGTGCAAAAGAAAATATGGAACAAACGAGCAGCACAGAAAACATAAGTTTTCTACTTAAATAATTCATCGTCAAAAATTTAAATTAATTACTTAAGCTCGCAGACTTGTTTTGTATCTGCATTTTTCGCCATTTTTTTGCTGTTGTCAGGACGGTCGTACTGGCAGCAAGCATCCAAATCTTCATAGACTTTGTCAGAAGCACGGAACATTTCATTATCGTGACCAACTTCCGCAACACTTTTCAGGATCGATTTTTTATCCGTTTTGGAAGCGTCATAGCTCACAGTCAGTACTTTTTTGCTCATACTCCAGTCAGCTGACTTTACGTTTTTGTCAGATTTAGCAGCCATTTCGATGCGATCTTTGCACATGCCGCAGTTGCCTTCTACTTTCGCTTTGAAGGATTTGGTTTGAGCAGAAAAATTGGAGAATAGAAATATGGAAAGGAATAAAAATCCTGATTTTATGATTGTATTCATTTTGATTAATTTTAATTGGTTTGAATTAAGATTTTTTTAAATAAATCTTTGGATTTTAATTCTCGCAGATTTTACGGATTTAACAGATAAATTTTCAGATAAATTTGTAATATTTACTAAATCAGCGAGAGATTACTAATTAAAATTAACCAAGTTTAGGCGGTTGCCAGATATTGAAAGACCTTGCTGAGGGTGATTGTGAATAATAAGAAAACGGATTGCTGATTGTGAAAAACGGTGTCTTCAGTTTGTTGTCTAAATTATTCAGAACAACGGAGAAAACAAATCCCGAACTGCAGGTTTTGCAAGTGGTGCAATTGTCTTTGCAGTCTTTTTCTTTTTTGGAATCGTGATGACAGGAATCTGATTTTTTCTCGCCCTTTTTGCAACAGTCAGAACTGTCTTTCTGAACTTCGCAACAAGAACTCTGAGCAACCTGAGCATTAAAATTCTGCTTTGGAAATACAAAAATTCCCAAACAGAAAATCATTAATATCAATTGCAGTTTTCTCAACATGGCTTTGCAAAATTATGAAATTTATACCAACCACAAAAGCCACAAAATTTTTTCACAAGACACAACGATTATTCAGGTAAAATTTTGTGTCTAGAAATTTAATACGTTAGGAATATTAATTGCATTCTACAAGAAAACAAATCTATGAACAGCACGATTTCTAAAATCAAAGGCATTTTCAATCTTCTGAAACATATTGATATGGACCAGATCTCCAAAATTTCTCAAAAAGTTGACATTCCAAAGCTGATGGATCAATTTTCAAAGCTGGACGAAAATCAAATCAAAGGTTTAACAAAAATGCTGGATTCCTCCGGAAAGAAAAAAGAATTGCCACCCATCAACGGTGACTTTTATGAATTGCATTTGAAACTGACGGATGAACAAAGAGCAATTCAGCTGAAGGTTAGAGAATTTATGGAGAAAGAAGCAAAACCTTTGGTCAACAGATATTGGCTGACAGACGATTTCCCGCACGAACTCATTCCAAAATTTAAAAAATTAAATCTCTGTGGCGTAACTTACGAAGGTTACGGCTGCCCTAATTTGCCTTTCCTGATGGAAGGTGTTATTGCGATGGAAATTGCCAGGGTAGACGCTTCTTTGGCAACATTTTTCGGCGTTCAGTCAGGATTGTCAATGGGTTCGATTTATATGTGCGGCTCAGAGGAACAAAAACAAAAATACCTTCCCGGAATGCAACAATTCGATTTGATCGGTGCATTTGGATTGACAGAACCGGAAGTTGGTTCCGGCGCAGCTGGCGGATTAACGACAACCTGCAAAAAAGTAGAAGGCGGCTGGATTCTGAACGGACAGAAAAAATGGATTGGAAACGCCACTTTTGCGGATGTGATTATTATTTGGGCAAGGGATGATGATGACAATCAGGTTAAAGGCTTCATTGTTGAGAAAGATACACCAGGATTTGAAGTCGAAAAAATCAAAGGAAAAATGGCGCTAAGAATTGTGCAGAACGGACTCGTCACAATGAAAGATTGCTTCGTTGCCGATTCTCAGAAAATGGAACACGCCAACAGTTTCAAAGACACCGCAAAAGTTCTTCAGATGACAAGAGCTGGCGTTGCGTGGATGGCGACAGGCTGCGCAAGAGGTGCTTACGAGAGCGCTTTGGATTACACCAGAAAACGCAGGCAATTCGGAAAACCGATTGCTTCGTTTCAATTAGTGCAGGGACATTTGGTGGAAATGTTGTCGAATTTAACCGCGATGCAAACCTTGGTTTTTCGACTTTCGGAGATGCAGGATACTGGTATTTTGAAAGACGAACATGCATCTTTGGCAAAAGTTTTTTGCAGTCTCAGAACCAGAGATGTCGTTGCACAGGCAAGAGAAGTAATGGGCGGAAACGGAATTCTCCTGGAACACGATGTTGCCCGCTTTGTTGCCGATGCAGAAGCGATTTATTCATACGAAGGCACAAAAGAAATCAATTCGCTGATTGTCGGCCGTTCAATTACAGGAATGAGTGCGTTTGTTTAACTATCTTATGATAATGGAATCCAACATTGGATTTAGTAAATTTACACAGATGAGAAGCTTGCGTTTCATCTGACCTTTAAAACAATAGAAATAACAAATGAAAAAATTAATTTTTTTAATGATAATGACTTTATTTTTGCAACAGTGCGCGCAGAAAAAAGTCGACTTAACCAAACAACCCACACAACAAACTAAAATGGAAGATAACACACACGCCAACAATCCGTACTACTCAAGAACCGACAGAACAAAACTTCATGTTTCCAATGAAGAATGGAAAAAAATCCTTTCGCCGGAAGTTTATGCCATTGCAAGAGAAGCTAATACAGAATATCCCTTCACTGGGAAATATAATGAGTTTGATGAATTGGGCGAATATTACTGTGCTGTTTGCGGCAACCATTTATTCCGTTCTGATTCCAAATTTGCGAGCACTTGTGGCTGGCCAAGCTTCTTCGAAGCGGACAAAGAAGGCGTGATTTACAAACGCGATTCTTCTCACGGTATGGAGAGGACAGAAGTTCTTTGCAAACGCTGCGATTCGCATTTAGGTCACGTATTCAATGATGGGCCGCCACCGACAGGCACTAGATATTGCATGAATTCGGCGAGTCTGGATTTTGTGGCAGACAGCAAAAAATAGTCTAAAATCAATCCCGGAAATTATTCGGGATTTTTCTTTGATATCACTTAAATTTGCAGTAATTAATCTACAGTAAAATTGAAAACAATATTCATTACCGGCGCCACTTCCGGAATTGGAAAAGCGACTGCTATTCTACTTGCACAACAAAAGAACAAATTGATTATCTGTGGGAGAAATCAGAATGTTTTAGACGAACTAAAAGCTCAATTATCTCAACAAACCGAAATTTTTAGTTTAAACTTCGATGTCCGGAATTCTGATGAAGTTTTCTCTGCTATTAATTCACTTCCCGAAGATTGGAAAAACATTGATGTTTTGATTAATAACGCTGGAAATGCTCACGGATTAGACCCTATTTCCGATGGAGACATAAACGATTGGAATGCAATGTTAGACGGCAATGTAAAAGGTTTGCTTTATGTTTCTCAACCGATTATTAAACTGATGAAAGAAAAACAAAATGGACAAATCATCAATATCAGTTCTGTTGCTTCTAGACAAACTTATGCCAATGGCGTGGTTTATTGTGCTTCCAAAAAAGCAGTCGATGTGATTTCTGAAGGCATGAGAATCGAATTGACAGAATTCGGAATCCGTGTGACGAATATCCAGCCGGGCGCTGTGAAAACTGATTTTTCTAAAGTAAGATTCAAGGGTGACAGTGAGAGAGCGGCGACCGTTTATGCCGGCTATGAACCATTACTTCCGGAAGATATTGCTGACACTATTGCTTATTGCATCAATGCTCCGGAACGCGTTTCGATTGCAGAAATTGCGATTTATCCAAAAGCACAAGCAGAACCAAGAACGATTTATCGCAAGTCATAATTCTGTATTTGACAAATATTTGAAATATTTTTGAATTTATGATAATAATCAATCCGGAATCGTTCGGGATTTTTTAATTTTAATGCATGATTTTATAAAGTCAATATTTTTAATATTACACAAATGAAAATGCTTCAAGTGTTTTTGATGTTTTGTTTCGTCCTCGGATTGTCACAACATTCAAGAACAGAAAAAAATCTATTGTTTCAGGTTTCAAAATTAGATTCGCTGATGGAAGAGAATGATTCTAAAATTCTGGATTTATTTTCTGACGATGTTTCGTTTGGCCATTCAAACGGATGGGTTCAGAATTATGCAGATTTCAAAAAAGATTTCGAATCCGGAAAAGTGAAATATGAATCCGTAAAGCAAACTGAATTAAAAGAATTTAAAACAAAAAATAAATTTGCAATTATCCGAAGAATTATTGCAGTGAAAGGATTTTATAACAAAGAAATCTTTGACATGAAACTCTCGGTTCTAGAATTCTGGATCCGGCAAAAAGGAAAATGGAAACTGTGGAGCCGACAAGCGGTGAGCTCAAAAATTTAATTTTAAAAACTAAAATATGGAACGCTTTTTTCTCACATCAAAACAATGGAAAGTTTTCCTGCTGTTTTTTGTCACTTTTCTGCTAGTCATTGGACTTTTTTATCTCGTCTTAACGTATTCCCAAGACACAATTTTTACAGGATTTGCAATGGCGATAGCATGTTCAGGCTCATTAAGCCTTTTATTGAGCTGGTATTATTTTCTCAATCACGGTATGAACAGCAAAATCCAGAATAAAAAGCTGAAGTCATCGTCTAACGGCATTTGGTTCTTTATGATTTTTCCTGTGTTGTATATGTTTTTGGCCTTTCTTATTTTCCCGACTGGGTTTTTGATTACGACAACAGAGCATCTGTTTAATATCTGGTGGATCATTTTGATTTTTCCGATCCATTTATTTGCCGTTTTTAGTTTTTTCTATGTGGTTTATATCACGGCAAGGTCTATTAAAATCGCAGAATCACAGGAAGATGTAACATTTGTGGATTTTGCGGGAGAATTTTTTCTTCTCTGGTTTTTCCCGGTCGGAATATGGTTTTTGCAACCGAAAATCAACAGGATTATTGGAAATTAAACCTTTAAACGGATCTAAATTTCTGAAAGGATTTTTAATTCTTAACTTTGACGAATGAAAATCCTGCACATAGAAACATCATCAAAAAATTGTTCGGTTGCCATATCTGAAGACGACAAATTATTATGTCTTTGCGAAGAAGTTTCTGATAATTATAAGCAATCAGAAAGTCTGCATACATTTGTAGAATGGGCTTTGGAAGGTGCCAAACTTTCTTTAAAAGACCTGGATGCGGTTTCTCTGGGTAAAGGTCCGGGTTCTTATACCGGCCTCAGAATTGGTGCCGCTTCCGCAAAAGGCTTTTGTTATGGATTGAATTTGCCCTTGATTGCCATCAATTCTTTGGATTCTATGGTTGAAGGATTTGTAAACCAGGGTTATGAACTGATTATTCCTTTGATTGATGCCAGACGAATGGAAGTCTATACCGCATTTTTCGATGGAAAAAGTGGTGAAATGATTTCTGAAACCCAAGCCAAAATCCTTGATGAAAATTCTTTTTCCGAATTAGCGGATAAAAAAATGCTTTTCATTGGTGATGGCACAAAAAAAGCTCAGGAAATTCTGAATCTTCCGAATGCTGATTTTAAATCGGATATTTATCCGTCAGCAAAAGGATTGATTAAGAAATCTGTTAAAAAATTTAATAAAAAAGATTTTGAAAATGTGGCTTACTTTGAACCTTTTTATTTGAAAGATTTTCAGGGAATTAAGAAGGCTGAGCGCAAAAAAAAATCCTGAATAAATCAGGATTTATATTTTTACTTTTTAGAAATTTTATAAAGTTTTCCACTATCAGTTATGCCGTATAGATTGCCGTCCATTCCGTTCAGAACATCTCGGAATCTTTCTTTCTGGTCAAGCAACAGGCGTTCTTCGCCAACTACTTTATTGTCTTTAATCACAATTCTGTTGATATGTTCGCCGCTCAGGCAGCCTATGAAAAGATTATTTTTCCATTCATCTATGTTGCCTGTGTAGAATGTCACACCGCTGGGCGAAACTACAGGATCCCAATAATATACAGGCTGTTCGGTTCCTGCTTTTTGCGTAGTCCCGTTATTAATCTTTTCCCCGGAGTATTCGATGCCGTAAGTCACGTCGCCCCAGCCATAGTTTTTACCCGGCATGATAAGGTTGATCTCGTCACCACCTCTTGGACCCATCTCGATGTCCCAAAGCTGGCCTTTCTCATCCAGAGCCATTCCCTGCGGATTTCGGATTCCGTATGCATATATCTCAGGCTTGTAACCGCTTTTTCCTATGAAAGGATTACCTTCAGCCGGTTTTCCATCTTTTGTAATTTTTAGTATTTTTCCGAGAAAATTATCTGTTTTCTGTGCATATATCCTTGTCTGTTTATCAGAACGTTCGCCGGTACTAACGAAAAGATTTCCATTTTTATCAAATTCCAGGCGACTGCCATAATGTTTATCACCATCATAAGTCGGTGTTGCACGGAAAATCACTTTCACATCAGAAATTTTCTTCATGTCAGTTGAGAGTTTCCCTTTCCCCACAGCTGTATGATTACCATTTTCATAAGGCTCGGAAAAACTGAAATAGATGATGTTATTGGTTATAAAATCAGGATCAAGTGCTACATCCAACATCCCGCCTTGTCCTTTAGCATCAACTTTTGGGAAGCCGTCGATTTTAGAAATCTGTTTTCCGTCTGCAGAAACGATATTCATAAACCCGGATTTTTCTGTTATCAGGAAGCTTCCGTCAGGCAGGTTGATAATTCCCCAGGGCTTTCCTAGTGATGTGTTCAGGATTTCTACATTATAAGGTGTGGTAGTTTTTACTGGTGTAATTCTTGTCTGTCCTGCAAAAGCCGGTTTGTAGTCTGTATTTGGTTTTTCTTCTTTTGCGGTCGGTTCGCTGGGCTTTCCTTTACTTTGGCAAGAATATAAAGCAGCCATCAGAGAAAATAATGCTGAGAGGTAATAAGATTTTAACATAACTTTTATTTTCTTTTTTGTAATGGAAAAATAATGCCAGTAAAATCTGAAAGAACAATAATTAACTAACAATCATAAATTTATTTATTTCGTATTTTTGTTAGATGCAATTCAAACTTCAATCAGAATATCAACCAACCGGAGATCAGCCGCAGGCCATAGAAAAATTAGTGGAGGGAATCAATATCGGGGAAAAATACCAGACGCTTCTCGGTGTAACTGGTTCCGGAAAGACCTTTACCGTTGCCAATGTTGTCCAGCAGGTTCAGAAACCGACTTTGGTGCTTGCTCATAACAAAACGTTGGCAGCTCAGCTTTTTATGGAATTCAAGGAGTTTTTTCCGGATAATGCAGTGGAATATTTTGTGAGCTATTACGACTATTATCAACCCGAGGCTTTTATTGCTTCTACCAATACTTATATAGAGAAAGATCTGAGCATCAATGAAGAAGTTGAAAAATTAAGATTATCAGCTACTGCAAGCTTGCTTTCCGGAAGACGTGATGTTCTGATTGTGGCTTCGGTTTCCTGTATCTATGGTATCGGAAACCCGACCGAATTTCATAAGTCATTGATTACGATTGAGAAAAATGAAAAATTATCCAGGACAAGACTGCTTCATTCATTAGTGAGTGCACTATATTCCAGAGCGCTGAATGATTTTCAGAGAGGTACTTTTCGTGTTAAAGGAGATGTGATTGATATATATCCGGCTTATGCTGATACTGCAATCAGAATCCAGTTTTTTGGTGATGAGATCGAGAAGATACAGAGCTTTGATCCGGTTTCAGGTAATGTTATTTCTAATTTCGAGTCCATCAATATTTATCCTGCTAATCTTTTTGTAACGACGCCAGAAACAATGCAGAGTGCGATACGTCAGATTCAGGATGATCTGGTAAAGCAGGTCGATTTCTTCCGCGAAATTGAGAAGCCTCTGGAAGCCAAGCGACTGGAAGAACGTACAGAGTTGGATCTGGAAATGATAAGAGAATTGGGATATTGTTCAGGGATTGAAAATTATTCCCGTTATATGGACGGACGTTTACCTGGTTCCAGACCGTTCTGTCTGCTGGATTACTTTCCAAAAGATTTCCTGATGGTTATCGATGAAAGTCACGTTACTATTCCTCAGGTTCATGCGATGTATGGTGGCGACAGAAGCAGGAAAGAGGTTTTGGTAGAACACGGATTCCGTTTGCCGGCAGCGATGGATAACAGACCGCTGAAGTTCAATGAGTTTGAAGATATGCAGAATCAGGTGATCTACGTTTCTGCAACACCTGCAGATTACGAACTGGAAAAAACCGGAGGAACTTACATAGAGCAGATTATCCGTCCGACAGGGCTTTTGGATCCTATTATCGAAGTGCGTCCTACGATGAACCAGATTGATGATCTGATAGAAGAGATCCATAAAAGAGTAGAGCTGGATGAAAGGGTTCTGGTAACAACATTAACCAAAAAAATGGCTGAAGAACTGACGAAGTATTTCACAAAAGTCGGAATCCGGACACGGTATATCCATTCTGATGTTGAGACTTTGGAAAGAATCCAGATCATGCAGGATTTGAGATTGGGACTGTTTGATGTTTTGGTGGGAGTTAATCTTTTAAGAGAAGGATTGGACTTGCCGGAGGTATCGTTGGTTGCGATTCTGGATGCGGATAAAGAAGGAATGCTCCGTTCGCGCAGGTCGATGATACAAACTGTCGGCAGAGCTGCCAGAAACCTTAACGGCAGAGCAATAATGTATGCTGATAAAATGACAAAATCGATGCAGAACACTATTGATGAAACCAATTACCGCCGTGAAAAGCAAATGCGATATAACGAAGAACACGGTAAAGTTCCTCAAGCATTGAACAAAAAAATCAGTGAAAACCTGGTCGGCAGAAGCAAAGATTTCCCGGATGAAAAATATACGCATAAGGAACTGTTGATGGAAGTCGCAGAGACCAAAGCCAACTACGGAAGCGAAGATATCGAAAAAATCATCGTTCAAAAACAAAAAGAAATGGAAGCTGCTGCGAAAAACCTTGATTTCATAAAAGCGGCCAAACTTCGGGATGAGATTGCTGCGCTGAAGGGATAGATTACTTCAGAAAATATTTATAAAATTTCAGATTTTTTTTTAATCTGAGTTTTAACTGTCGTTTATCCATAGCAGAAAAAATTGATTTGTAGCAAAAATCGAAAGTGTTATCAGAAAGAACAGCATATTCCTGGCTTACAATTTTGATGATATCCAAGTCATCGGTTAAACGGGAAAAATTGTTCAAACGTTTTGAAATCTCGATTTCATCATGAAAATTCATCCTGTTGAGATCAACAAGATAAAAATTATAAATCCCTTTTTCATTTTTAATAAGAAAATTTCCCGGAGCATTGTCAATGAATTCTATACCATTCTCATGGAGATCATAAATCAACGATGTATAATTCCTGATGATGTGTTCCCTGTCCGGAAAGTGAGAATCAGAAAACACCTCTTTTAGAGTAAAGCAATTTTCAAGCTGTTCGCTGATGTAGAAGCTGGACGTTAAACCCCAGAAATCATGAAATTCAACATAAGCCATGGGATTTGGCGTGTGAAAGCGATTTTCTAACAGGATATTAGCATACTCAAAAGAACGTCTGGCTTTAGATTTTCTGTAAAATTTATAGACATGACGATTGATGAAGTTATGCTGTTTAAAGGATTTGAAATTAAATTTTCTTCCATCGATTTCGACAAACTTAACAATATTCCTAGCATCGGAACCAATTAAAGTACCACTATTTCTGAAGTTTTCAATAATCGATAAAACCTCATTTTTGTATTGTGAAAACGCTTCGGAAAATAATAAATTCATAATCTCTGCTTATAAACTTAGAGACGTTTTAATAAGCTCGATTACTTTATTGTTATCAAAATTATTAGTATTTATCGAAAAACTGTTACGGTTGTAAGGTTTATAAATCTTTTCATCAGTTATAGAAAAAAGACCTACAGTTGGCGTTCCGGAAGCGCTTGCTAAATGCATCACACCATTATCTGCCGCGATGAAAACAGCTGTATTTGCTAGAAAACCACCCATTTTGCGAATGTCCTTGCTATAGAAAGTGGGAATTTTAAAGTTCAGTTTTGAGATGTTTTCTACAGGCAGGAGTTCGATGATATTATAATCCGGAAAAGTGGCTTCAAGCTTTTCATAGAAATCGTTCCACCATGACTCGGAATAGCATTTGTCGCCTGTTGCATTTGTAAAAAGACAAATGGTTTTTTTTTCATTTTTCACCAGTTCGGATAGTTTTTGCTTCCCGTTTTCTATTTCATTCTGATCCAATTTCAGGTCAAGAAAAGGAATGTCTTTGTTTTCATTCTTTATACCAAAATCAGACAGGTAGCTTCTGAGATTATAAATTGTGTTTTTTGCAATGTGATGATAATCATCGTATTCTGATTCAAGGGCTACCACATCTTCTCCGAAAAATTTGTAATCGGACTTGGTAAAAAGCACTGATAATCTTCCTGATGATGAACCCTGAGTGGCATTGATTACCAGATCGTAATTATTCCACCGCAGAGAAAACCAGCCTTTTATATATTTTAAAATATTACTGAAAGGTCTTTTCGGAAGCTGGATGATTTTGTCAATGTTTTTATAATTTTTGTAAATAGCAGGTGTTACACCACCTTTCACAAACAAATCGATTTTACTGTTCGGAAAGATATTTTCAATTTCCTGAACCAAAGGTGTCAACAAAAGAAGATTTCCAAGCCTGTGATTAGGTCTGGAAATCAGCACTCTTTTGATATTGATATCTTTGTTGGATTGCCCTTTTTGCTGTGATTTGCCAATATTTTTGGTAAGGCTTTTCATCAAAGCCCTTCTTATAGCATTTATTTTTTTTTTCATAAGGATAATCGTTGCGGTGCGAAAGATTTATCGTCTGAGCGGTTTTAATAAATCTGTCAGACCGTTCAGCTTTATTTCGTAGATTGTGGACAGCTGCATCCCTAATTTTCCTTTTGGAAATCCACCGTTTCTCATAAACCATTCGAGGTAGGAAATTGGCAGATCCATAAGAATTGTATTCTGATACTTACCAAACGGCATTTTTACTTCGCAGATTTCTTTCAGTATTTGAGGGTTAAATCCTTCCATTAGACAATTAAAGTGGTTGGGTCATCAAGCTCATCATCCTGATTTGGTATTTTCAACGGAGGCGGAGTATCGTCTTCAGAAAATTCGTCTCTGTAAACCTGAATTAATAAAACGGTGATCGACATCAGAATAGGACCAAAAATCAATCCCATAAATCCAAAAATATTCATCCCCATGATAATGCCGAAAACTGTAATGAGAGGATGGATGTCTTCCAATCGTTTCAGTAATGTAAATCTCAGTAAATTATCCGTTAACCCGACGATTACAAGCCCGTAAACAAGGATCCCAATTCCTGGTCCGGTTTGTCCTTCAGCTATCATAAAAATCGCTACAGGAACATAGATAATGGCAGCACCAACCACAGGAAGCATAGACGCAAGCGAGGTTAATGCAAATAAAAGCATCGGACTTGGTGCACCGAAGATCCAATAACCAATCAGCGCAACCACGCCCTGACCCAGTGCCACAACAGGAATCCCGATAGCGTTCGCTAACACCAGCTTGTTAAATTTGGTGCCAAGCAGTTGGGTGTTGGTTCTTTTGAAAGGCATTGCCCTCGCCACCACTTTTTCAAAAACCCTTCCTTTAACGAACATAAAATACAAGATAAAATACATCGAAGTGATAACTGTGAATGTATTAAAAGTTGTACTTAATGCCTTGGTAGAAAAATTTCCCGCAAAGTTGGAAACTTTCGTAATATTTTCTTTGCTTAAAATATCAAAACCGACTTTCTGATAGATAAACTGATGGATCTTCTCAAGAAAAACATTGAATTTTTGCATATAAATCTGCGCATTATCCAGCTTTGAAACAAGCTGGTCAATAATGAAATAAACAGGCAGAATTAAAATAATTAGTGATGCCAGCATCAGTAATGTTGCCGCTAACCAGGGTTTCCAATTCTTTTCTTCTATAAGGTAGAAATTATATTTTCTGCAGATGATGTAAAGCGTCACTGCTCCTAAAACTGCAGGAATGAACAATGCCAGATTCCAGCAAATCAATCCGACCAATACAGTGATCAGAAGAATCAAAGCGATCTGTTTAATAACGATAGAGTCAATTTGTTTACCGGAATCTGACATAGTTTATTGGGTTTTAATTATCCTAATTGTCTTGGCGCTCCGCAAAAAGCACAGTAAGCAGAATACATTGCTATATATGCAAAAGGAATTGTTAGATAAATTCCTACACAACATAATATGATTCCAGAAATACTGATGAGGCCAGCCAAAATCCCAGTAAGCAAAATCGTGCCATAATTTTCCTGAACTATTGCAAAAGATTTTTTTATGGCATCAAAAGCACTTGCTTTTTCAAACAAAAGAATCGGGTATCCCAAAAAGAAAAAAGGCATCACAAATATAGCAGGCAACACACACATTATTAATAAAATAAAGAATGCAATCTGCGTGATCAAAGCGTAAATAATAATATTGATAAAATTTTGTCTGTAAGCAAAAAACACATCGGAAACAGTAATTGCCTGCTTGAAATTTGATTTATTTGCAATATAAATAAGACTCACGAAAATTGGAGACAATAAAAGTGAAACCAGAAAATTTGCGCCACTGTAAGCCGTGAATCCAGGTGCACTGATAAAATCTTTATAGCCCACACTTTGTCCAGCTGAGGTTCTTTCTTTGATTTGTTCAACAAAAACTTGAGAATCGAAACCTGTAAGTAGTTGAATAACAAAGCTTAATAAAAAATAGATTACTACTGCTAAAAGGCAGTATAAAAAGGTGTTTTTAAAAATCTCGAAAGCATGAGAAATGATACTTCCCGTTTCTCTACTTGGGGAATTGGCTGGTGAGTCAAATTCATTAAAATTTTCCATTGAATTAATTTTTGTAGTTGTTACTCAAAACTACATAAAATTTTTCTGAAATGGATAAACCGAAAAATAATTATTCCTGAAAATCAGCTACCAAATGTTTGTAAAGAACATAAATCACAGCATTCCAAAAAGGAAAGGTTACAAAAATCCCGAAAAAGAACATTACCAGTCCGCTGTAAGAAATGATGATCGAAGCCAGTGTTGCCAAAAGCAATAGTAAAACATTGTTTCTGAAAACGGAAACGCTGATCCTGAACGACAGAAAGAAATTGTAATTTTTGAAAAAAACCAGAGACGGAATCATCAGCAACATCGGAATCCAAAGGATTGTAAAAAATAATAAATAATTATTGATAATATTCCAAAACAAAGCATAGATCGCAAACAAAAAGAAATAATGCCCGCGAAATCCTGCAAAGAGGTCAGACATCTGTGGCAGATCGCCAAGATCCAGTTTTCTGTAAATCTTCAGAAAACCTATGTTTAAAGGAAAAAGCACCGATTTTATAACGATCACCACCATTGCAAAATACTGGGCGTTCTCAGTCTGCATCAGTTCTTCGTACTTATTCAGAAAGACTTTTGTATCAGAGTAAAAAAGGTTCTGAAATTTCTGAATCTCTTCAAAAAGGCCGTAATAACGAAATGCATACATAGAAAAAAACATAAATATGCTGAAATAAAGTACCGTGAACAGCAGCTGAAAAGGCAGTGTTCTTATCCAATATTGATAAGCTTCTGTCAGTATTTTTCCAATTTCCGGTTTTTGCGTCGTCATTTATCAAACTTTTTTGCAAAAGTAAAGGATTGAATTTGATAAACCACATTTTAAGTCTTTATCTTTTTATCAATCATCTTTTCTCTTATTTTTGTTTTTATGTTTCAGAACCCACAGTTTCAGAAAATGGACGAATTATCAGAAAGAAAAGAACCATTTTTTTTTCTGGTTAATTTTTTGATGAATGACGTCAGGATTTTCACTCATAATGACATTGAGAATAAAGCTTTGTTAATTGATTTTCACAATGTTAGAAACGTGAATTATCAGCACAAAGCAATTCCTGATTTTGAATGGAAATCATTCCCACAAACATTAGAAAATTACAAAAAAGGATTCGGATTGGTTAAGGAAAATCTCAGGAAAGGGAATTCTTATTTGACTAACTATACGACAACAACTGAAATCCAAACCAATCTCAGCTTGGAAGATATTTTTCGGTTTTCAAAGGCAAAATACAAGGTTCTGGTTCCGGATGAGTTTGTGTTTTTCTCGCCGGAAACATTTGTAGAAATCGTTGACAACAAGATTTTTACACATCCAATGAAAGGAACAATTGATGCGGAAATAGAAGATGCAGAAAAGATTCTGAAAAATGACCCGAAAGAAAAGGCGGAACATTATACGGTTGTGGATTTATTGAGAAATGATTTGAGTATGGTTGCTGACAGTGTACAGGTTAAAGAATTCCAGAGAATAGATTATATCAAAACCAAGCAGAAAAATCTATTGGCTATGAGTTCTGAAATAGAAGGCGAGATTAAACCCGAATTCAAGAATAAGATTGGAACCATTCTTCAGAAATTGTTGCCTGCAGGTTCTATTCTTGGCGCTCCAAAACCGAAAACTTTGGAAATCATTCTCGCAGCGGAACAATTTGACAGAGGGTTTTATACCGGAATTGCTGGTTTTTTCGATGGCAAAAATCTGGATTCCTGTGTGATGATACGTTTTATTGAAAAAGAGAATGATAAACTCTTCTTCAAAAGCGGCGGTGGAATTACCCATCAAAGTGACCTTGTTAGTGAATACGAAGAAATGAAAAACAAAATTTATGTCCCGATTTATTGAAAGTATAAAGGTGGAAGACCAGAGAATTTTCCTGAAAGAACTTCATCAGAGAAGAATGAACGACACATTCTCGAATTTCGGACAAGTTTGTAAAATCGATATTCATAGTTTATTTCTCAATCTGGAGCACGAAGAAGATGGACTTTACAAATTCCGGATTGAATATGACTTGGAGAATAATTTCAGAACACAAATTATTCCTTACGCCATTTCAGAATTATATGATTTTGAATTGGTTATTGATGATGAAATCGACTATAGCTTTAAGTCTGCTGAAAGAACTCATTTGCAGAATTTGAAAGATAAAAGCCACGCTGATGAAGTCATTATTGTGAAAAATAATCGAATTACAGATACTTCATATTCCAATCTTTTGTTCCTGAAAGATAAGATTTGGTTCACGCCAAAAAATTATCTTCTGAATGGCGTGATGAGACAGAATCTTCTTCAATCTAAGGAAATCAAAGAAACAGAAATCACTTTAGATAATATCAAAGAATTCTCACATTTTCAGCTCATCAATGCGCTGAATGATTTCGATGATATGTTCATTTACCCCATTGAAAAAATTATTAATCTACCGAAAGAGGAATCTGATTTGGAATTTTAATTCAGAATTAATTGCATTTGTGCAAGAAATCGATTTTTCACAGATGATTCCAATTTGTTGTATGTTTGGAAACCAAACTTGCTGTAAAATTTTTCTGCATTTGGGTCAGCGTCTAAAATAATTTTTTCAATATTGAGATTTTTAGCTTTATCAATAAAATCAGTCATCAACAGTTTCCCAATTCCTGAACCAATATATTCCGGCAAAATAAATAGAAAATCAAGCTTCAAAATATTATTTTCAAGTTTTAGAAAAGAATAATAACCAATAATTTTTCCATCAGAAATCAATTTAAAAACGTTATTTTTAATGATGTAATCCGGAGTTATTGTGAGATCTTCTTTCCATTTATCGAGTAATTCTTTGTCGTAACCCCAAAAGGCTTTTCCCAAATAAGTAATCTTACTTAGAATGATGTGGTCATCTATTTGAGCCTTTTCGATTTGCATAATTTTTACTTTAATGATTCAAAATATTGCTTCAAAACATCCGCATTATTACATTCCGAAGTCATTACTTCCAGAATTTTCGGTTTCGGATTAGACTTGAAAAAATTAAGTAAGACGCGGTCAAGAGAGATTTCATCTTCAACCCGAGTATAATCAAAGCCAAAATTCTTGGCTAATAATTCTGCATTTCTGTGGTGTTGCGTGGCGATAAACTCGTCCAAGGCATTCGTTCCGCTTGGTCCGGGAATAATTTTGAAAATATTGCCTTCACCGTTATTAAAAATCACAATTCTCGTGTAAGGCGGAATATACTGATTCCAAAGCCCGTTGATATCATAGAAAAACGACAAATCGCCGGTTATCAGAATCGTTGGTTCGTCTTCCATCATCGCAAATCCCATTGCTGTAGAAGTACAGCCATCGATTCCGCTGGTTCCGCGATTACAAAACACGTCATATTTCTGATATTCAAATAATTGTGCATATCGAATTGCCGAAGAGTTAGAGAAGTGAATCCGGTAATTTTCCGGAATATGATTGGACAATTGATTAAACAAATAGAAATCCGAGAAAGGAGCTTTGTTCAGATATTCTTCGTGTTTGGCGTCTTTTTTATCTTTCAGAACGTCCCAAAGATTGAAAAACGTTCTGGGTTCCAGATTGATAGATTTCAGTAATTTGGAAAAGAAAATTTCCGGTTTGGTTTCAATCTTTTGACTTAGAACAAAATAAGTATCTGGCTGCCAGTATTCATCTATATGCCAGTGTTGTTTTGGTTTCGCTTTTCTCAGGAATTGCTTCACTCTTTTGGAAACCACATTCTGTCCAATGGTGATTAATAGATCGGGTGCATAAATGTGATAATCTTCTTCAGAAAAATCAGTAATGTAACGATCGATATGAGCAAAAAACTTATCGTGCTGAAGATTGGAATTCATTTCTGTTAAAATAACAACAGTGTGATTCTTAACTAATTGCGATAGTTGTGTTTCCAATTCTGGATTTGGATCTAAGGTTCCTGTCAGAATCATAATTCGTTTCGAAGTGTTCCAGTCCGCGATCAGATTCGAGGGAAGTTCATAATTTTTTTTCTGAATCGTTTTTTCAACGTCAGGCATTACAGGCAACTCGTCCAACAAATTGTAAAGAGGCTCTGTTAAAGGGATATTGATGTGAACAGGGCCTTTTTTTTCAATGCACAATTCAACTGCTTTTTTGATGGTTTCAAAATTATAATCATCAGCGTCATCCTTTTCATCTTCCAGTAATTCGAAATCGCCGTAAGAATGTTGCTGGAAAATATTTTTCTGACGAATGGTTTGTCCGTCGAATAAATCCACAAAATCCGCCGGTCTGTCTGCTGTCAGAACCAAAAGCGGTACATTCTGATAAAAGGCTTCCACAACAGCAGGATAATAATTGGTTGCTGCTGAACCGCTAGTACAAGTAATTGCAACAGGCTTTTTAATCGATTTTGAAATTCCCAAACCGACAAAAGCCGCCGCTCTTTCGTCCACAATACTGTAGCATTGGAACGCATCAATCTCAGAAAAATGAATCGCCAAAGGTGCGTTTCTGGAACCCGGGGAAATGATGATTTTGTCGATTCCGTATTGTTCAAGAATATGAGCGAGAATCTGGATGCTTCGTTTTGCGGAATATTGCTTCATTTGGGAAAATTACTGAGAAATAAATCAGATTGCAAATTTAATCAAAAGACTTGTTTTATTTTATCGCAAAGGAGGAAAATTATAGACACCCGATAGATTTTAAGTCGCAAAGGTTGTATTGTGATTTTAATTTTGCGACTTTGCGGTAAAAACACCTAAAACAATCGCAATTGCTGAGTCTTGCTTCCTGTAAAATGCTCTGTTGTCAAAATTGCTCTTACACAATTATTAAAAAACTTCTTCTTTCCGATTTCAAATGTTTTATGAATCATTTCAGCAATATTGCCTTCGCCTTGGTAGCGCTGGAAAAATCGTTTTTCACCAAGATTTCCGCCTCGCATGGAGCGGATGAGGTTCAGAACTTTGTCTTTTCTGTCTGGGAAATTCGCTTCCAGCCATTGGATGAAAACGGGTTCAACTGTATCATTTAGTCTAACCAGAGTGTAACCGCAGCTTCTTGCGCCGGCATCGGAGACGGATTTCATTATAAAAAGGCTTTCCTCACTTGTCAATCCGGGAATGACGGGCGCAATCATCACATTCACAGGAATATTTTTACCGGATAAAACTTCAATGGCCTTCAGTTTATTTTTTGCAGTAGAAGTTCTGGGTTCCATCACACGTCTCAAATCTTCATTAAGTGTCGGAATGCTCATATTGACAGCAATCAGATTTTTCTCTGCCATTTTTTCGAGAATGTCCAGATCTCTTAGGATCAAAGCGTTTTTTGTTATAATAGAAACAGGATTCCTGTAATCCAGACAAATCTGCAGCAGCTTTCTGGTGATTTTAAATTGTCTTTCAATCGGTTGGTAACAATCTGTATTTCCGGAAAGCATAATGGGTTTCGGAACATAAGATTTCTTCTGGAAGGTTTTTTCCAAAAGTTCCGGTGCATTTTTCTTGACCATTAATTTTCTTTCAAAATCGATTCCGGCACTGTAACCCCAAAATTCGTGCGTTGGCCTTGCAAAACAATAGGAACAGCCGTGCTCGCAGCCTTGATAAGGATTCATCGAATAATCCATTGAGAGATCCGGACTCTTCACAATATTGATTATTGTCTTCGGAAAAACTTCTGTAACCTGAGTCTTGATTTTGTCCATTTCATAGTCTTCCGGCTCGAAGGTATATCTGTCGAACCGGTTGGTGACGTTGCGCTGTGCACCCTGACCTTTTGGAATTAAATCTGACATAAGTTGATGAAAACTAATGCAAAGGCACAAATAAAAATGATTAATTAATCTGTTTTTAAGCCGCAAAGTTTTGCGTCTTAATGAGGTTAATTAGGAAATGAACTTTCCGTCTTTGCAATAAAATGATTGAATTTCTGTTTCAAAATTATCACTTGAAAAATGAAAACTATCTTAAAATTCCGTAAAGTTTTCCACAAAAAATCCGGCTCGTAAGAACCGGAAATATATATAATTATTGAATTTGGTGCTAAAGAAAGGCGTCCAATTCTACACCATCATTTGGATTAGCGTAAGCTTTTCTCGGTGAACCGAATAACAGATGATGGTCAGAATAATCGCTGTTATAAACTTTATTCTTAAAGTATTTTCTGGCCGCAATCACACTCAGAACAGCGGCTGTCCCAAATATTCCTGCAAATATAATTTCGATACTATTCTTCATAAAGACAATTTTTGTCAAAACAAATAAGCAAATAGCGTTCCTTTTTATGTCTGGAGATATTTTTACAGTTCAGCCTTGTTTTTTTACAGTTCAGTAAATAATTATTGTTTACCTTCTGGCATTGAAATAATTTTGAACCAGGAAATCAAGCTATGAACAAAAAACCTTTAACAACACTAACTTGGATAACGCTCGGTTCGTCCATCTTTTTTTTCACTTTTTTCTCTGAGGAAAAAACGTTGGAAAGCTTCGGATACAACCTGTTGATTTCTTCTATATATGCATTTAGCTTGGGCTTGAGTAATGGTTATTTAAATGATTTTCTAAATAAGAAACTCTCCTGGACGGAACAAACCCGACTGAGAACGATTCTGGGAATTATAGCAACCATTATAGTCAATTTTATAGTCGTATATGCCTGTAATTATGTCAACTATGTTATAATCCAAAAAGTGGCTTCCACAGAAGATTTTTTATCCGGAAAGTATGATTTTACCACTTGGTTTATGATCAACTTTGCCTTGATGATTTCAGCTTTTCTTCATGCCAAAGGCTTTATGGAAGAATTAAAAAAGAATACGAAAAAAGAGGTGGTGGAACAAAAGCTGATTGCAAAATCAGCCAACGCCCAATTCGAATCGCTTAAGAATCAACTGGATCCTCATTTTCTTTTCAATTCTCTTAATGTCTTAACCGCTTTGATTGATGAAAATCCAGAACAGGCACAGAAATTCACGACATCGATGTCGAAGATTTACCGTTATGTTCTGGAACAGAAAGATAAAGAAATGGTAAAAGTGGAGGATGAGATAGAATTTGCGAAAATCTACTGCAACCTTCTGAAAACCAGATTTGAAGATAGTGTTGATTTCACTTTTAATATCAATTCTGATGATTTGCAAAAAATGGTTGTTCCACTTTCATTGCAATTATTATTAGAAAACTGCATCAAACATAATTTCGCAACATCTGGCAGACCTTTAAATATCAGAATCTTCACGGAGGGCAGATTTCTTTGCATCGAGAATAATCTCCAGGTGAGAGAGCAACTGACAGAAAGTGCCGGAATCGGTTTGTCAAACATCGTCCAGCGTTATGCATTGCTTACAAAAGAGAATGTTTTCATAGAAAAATCAGAACACAATTTTAAAGTTAAAGTTCCAATATTAATAAAAAAAGATACGCATCAAATGACAACTTACACAGCACAATCCACAGAAAACATGGCTTACGAGAAAGCCGTAAAAAGAGTAAAAGAACTGAAGGGATTTTACGGAAACCTGATCTCATATTGCATTGTGATTCCGTTTTTGGCCATCATCAACCTCATCACTTCACCAAAAGAAATTTGGTTTTACTGGCCGATGCTGGGATGGGGAATAGGAATCCTGGCTCACGGAATGAACACTTTTGCCATCGGTAAAAACTGGGAAGAAAAGAAGATCCAGGAAATAATGAACAATCAGAAATAATTTAAAAATCAATCATAATGGAAAATATAAATAAAGAAAATCCACGTTACGCAATAGCCGTGGAAAGGGTACAAAAAATCAAAAAATTTTACACAGGACTTTTGGTTTTCGCCATCGTATTTGGAGTAATTTACGGAATCAAATATTTCAAACACGGTTTCCCACAAAATCTTGGAGAGATGCAGATTTCCTGGGTTTTTATCGTCTGGGGATTGATTCTTGTCATTAAAGGCATCAAGTTGTTTTTCTTAAATTCTGATTGGGAAAATGATATGATTAACAAAGAAATCAAAAAACAAAACAATGGAAATTATTAATGATCGGGATAATATCAAGTATCTCGAAGCCAGGAAAAGGGTGAAAAGACTCAAAGGTTTTTATACCCATGTGGCGATTTATGTCCTTGTAAACCTGCTGATTGTATTTATTAATTATCAGGATTTAAAACCGGGCGAAAGTTATTTTCAACCTAAAAATTTCATGACTCTATTTTTTTGGGGAATAGGTTTGATAGCGCACGGGTTGAGTATTTTTGTTCCGCAATTTATTTTAGGAAGAAATTGGGAAGAGAGAAAAATTCGGCAATTGATGGATAAAGAAAAATAATATTTTCCTAAATTTCGATTCAATAAAAAAGAAACTGTTTAAAATGATAAGAACGATAATCATCGAAGATGAAAAACCTGCAGTCAGAAGGCTTGAAAAATTGTTAGGTTTATTCTCTGACTTAGAAGTAGTTGCAAGCCTTAATTCTGTGGAAGAAGCAGTAGGTTGGTTTCAGGAAAATGAACATCCGCAACTCATTTTTTCGGATATCGTTTTAGGCGACGGATTATCGTTTGATATCTTTGATAAAGTTTCAACCAAAGCTTTTATCATTTATACCACAGCCTTTGACCAATATACTTTGAAAGCTTTCAAACTCAACAGCATAGACTATCTTCTGAAGCCGATTGAAGAAGAAGATCTTGCAAAAGCCATTGAGAAGTTTAAATCATTTCTGCCGGAAGAAGGAACAGTTAATTCTCAGGAAATCAGACAAATTGTTCGGAAAGAAAAATCGACGCTTTCCAGAATTTTGGTCAAGATCGGCTATAATCTTAAAGTCGTTTCTATCAATGAAGTCAGTTGTTTCTACAGCGAGAATAAAATCGTTTACCTTCAAACCAAAGAACGAAATTATCCCACAGATTTCACTTTAGATGAACTGGAAAATGTTTTAGACGAAACCAAATTTTTCCGTGTCAATAGACAGTTTATCATCAGTTCGGATTACATTAAAAACATCCATACTTCCCCAAATTACAAAGTCGATTTGGATTTCCAGCCGAATGAAGAGATTACGGTAAGTAGAGAACGAGTGAAGGATTTTAAAGATTGGCTAATTAAATCGTAATAAATTTTATAAATTTGTCAACAGTCAAAAACTAATTCATGAAAAAACTATACTTTCTGCTGACTTTTATGTCAGTATTTATTTATTCACAAAATCAAATCAACTGGGAGGTTCTAAGCCCAAAGCCAACATACAATTCAGGAAAGGATTTACATTTTATTAATGAAATGCAAGGTTTCTTTTTAACAGGAAAGGAGCTAATCGAGACAAAAGATGGTGGTACAAATTGGACGGTCAATAAAAACTTTACTTACGCCAACAGTTTCGATTTACTAAATGATGTGGGAATTGTTGCTCAAAACTTTTGTCAGGTATCAATCACTAAGGATCGAGCTTCTACTTGGCAAACTCAAACTTTGGGAGCACAGGATAATCTGATATATGCAAAGGTTTTTGATAATGATAATTTTGTTGTCGCTTCGAAAAATAAAATCTATTCTACAGTAGATGGCGGCACAACATGGATTACAAAAACGTTTAATATAAGCGCAGCAAATATCGTTTACTTTACCAATAAAAATACTGGTTTTGTGGGCACTACAAATGGAAGTATTTTTAAAACGACAGACGGCGGAAATTCTTGGTCACAAAAAATTTCGAGCAATACTATTCCATCAGATTACTTTACTATGTATTTTTATAATACACAGATTGGTTATGCAGTGCAAGGACATGGAAATGTCATGAAAACTGTGGATGCTGGAGAAACTTGGTTAAAAATCTCAAATCCCAGCGAAAATATTTTTGCCATACAGTTTCTTTCCGAAAGCATTGGTTATGCTGTGGGAGAATATGGGGTGGTATATAAAACAACAGATGGGGGAATTACTTGGCAAACTCGTCTTTTTCAGAATGGGTATATCTATGGAACGTCAATGTTTGGTTTGCACTTCTTCAATGAAGACAAAGGGTTCATTGTTGGTTCTGCAGGAAGAATTCTTAGAACAGATAATGGAGGTTTCAATTGGACACAGTATTCACCATTTTATTCAAGTGTAAACTCTTTAGAGATTACAGAAAATAGTATTTTCGCAAAAGTTGGACTTGATATATTTAAGACTTCTGATTCCGGAGGAAACTGGTCGAAACTTAGTAGACCAGATGATTTACAGCCTACATCGGTTCAGCCTTATGCTAGAGATGTGAAATTTGTTTCGGATAATATAGGATATATAATTGGTGGTAAATATAACACCGAGTCCAACCTTTATAAAACTACCGATGGAGGAATTTCTTGGACCAAGAAAAAGAATTTTTCTGCCTCTGGATTAACTGGTTTTGATTTTTTAAACGAAAATTTTGGAATTATTTGTGGTGGGCAAGGAACGATGACTTATGGTTTGTACAAAACTACAGATGGTGGTGAGACTTGGGTGGAATTAAATGGTCAATATAGCTTTCGTTCTATCAAAATTTTTAGTGAACAAATCATCTATGCAGCCAGTTACAGTCATCTTTACAAAAGTTCTGATGGGGGATTATCTTGGAATTTATTGTTTACTTATGACAACCAAGAGATTGCTGATTTCTTTTTTTTAGATGAGAATAACGGATTTTTAATTGGCGATCCGGATGTAAATTTGAACAGAACTGTAGATGGTGGTGTAACTTGGATAAGGGAACAAATACCTTATGAATGGTATAAACAAATTAAATTTTTAAATAAGAATGTAGGGGTTTTAATAGATGAAGAAGGGCAAATAAATGTCTCGTATGACGGAGGTAGAACCTGGAAATATGACGGCAATCATTATTCTTTTAACTCATTGAAAATTGTAAATAACAAAATTTATATTACCGGAGAAGGTGGCAGAATTTTAAGAGGAAATTTTTTAAACGTACCACAAAATGTAGTAGTAACAAAGCCGGTTGTTGAATACTTTAATGACAGGGCAAAACTTAAGGGATCAGTAGCGAATAACGGAGTAGAAGAACTCACAGATATAAAATTTGAAATTAGTACAACACAGTTTTTTGCGCAACCCTTTTATATTGAAGCGAATCTTTCCCAAGTTTCTTCTAATGATTCGAAAGATATTATTGGTGCAGTCTCAGGTTTGCAACCTAACCAAAAATATTATGTGCGACTTACCGCAAAAAGGAACGGGTTAAAAATCAATGGGAATACTGAAAACTTTACTACTACTGAAAATTTCACACTAAATATATCGACTCCAATGATTTATGGTGATGCCTCAAAGGTTAAACTTGAGGGATTAGCAACAGCAAACGGTGATGATTTATTAGATTTGGTTTTTGAATACGGACTAACGGAAACAGATTTTTCCAATCAGGTAGTTTCTGTGCCAAATGAGGTATTAAAGGAATCTGGACAAAAAACATTGACTGGAAATTTGGTAAATTTATTACCTGCGACAAAATATTATGCTCGAATTAAAGGGCATTATAAAGGAAGCGCGGTTTATAGCAACACCATTTCATTTACTACGAATCAGGAATTTAGTTTTTCTATATCTAATGAGATTGCGAATGAAAAAATATTTTTAAATGCTTTTGTAGATGCATACTATAAAGATATTACTGAATTGAAATTTGAGTACGGCACCTTAGATTTTGAAAATAGTGTTGCTGCTTCACCTGATAATGTTGTTGCTTTATCAAACAAACAGGTTAATGCTTCAATCAATATTTCTTCAATAGATCCTAACAGACCATATTATTATCGTCTAAGTGGAAAAACTAACGGGAGAATTGTTTATAGTGAAAACTCAATATTTACAACTAGTCCTACCACTCCAATTCTTATTAAAGATTCTGTAGTTCCGATAGACAATACCTCAGTGAAAATGAAAGGATTGGTATATGCTGGTCAAAAGTTTCTAACATCAGTAAAATTTGAATATGGCTTAACTCCCGATTTGGGATCTTTGTCGCCAGTTGTTCTAAATTATGTTTATGGAAACGCTGTTCAGCCAATTGAATTTACTTTATCTGGACTCGATATCAACAAGATTTATTATTACAAAATTTCTGCGATGGATGGGTCTGAGAAAATTTATTCGGAACTATATAGTTTCAGAATAAGCGAAATGTTAGGTGTCCAAGAAGATTCATTCACTAAGATTAAAATTTATCCAAATCCTGTGATTGATTTCCTGCATTTTGATTCTCAGGATAAAATTAAAGAAGTTAAAATATTCGATAGTAATGGGCGATTAATTAAAATGCTATCTCTTTTAAATAATAGTAGTGTTGATGTTACATCTCTCACTACCGGAATATATTATCTGGAAGCTGAAACTGATACGAAATCGCAAAGATTCAAGATAATTAAGAGATAAAAAAAGTAATCCGCTTCAATTTTGAGGCGGATTATTTTATTTGTACAGCATAAATATGAAATCTAATCTCGCTTAACTAATCACCCCACTTCCAATCAATTCATCATCAATATACCAAGCAGCAAACTGCCCTTCGGCAATCGCAGATTGAGGATTTTCAAATTCCATATAAAATCCATCTTCGAACTGATAAATGGTTGCTTTTTCCAAAGTTTGTCTGTAACGGATTCTTGCCATTACTTCCATAGATTCGCCAACTTTTAATCTCAAATCTTCCCGAACCCAATGAACTTCAGAATTATCTATTTTTAAAGCTTTGCGGAAAAGTCCAGGGAAATTTCTGCCTTCGCCAACAAAAATAATATTGTTTTCCATTTCTCTGGAAATGATGAAGCAAGATTCCTTATGACCTCCAATTCCTAAACCTTTACTTTGACCAATCGTAAAAAACTGCGCCCCCTGATGCTTACCAATCACTTTTCCATCTTCTCTTTTATAATTGATTTTTGCCGACAAATATTCCAATTCTTTCTGTTTTGAATTGAAAGTTGGCTGAGGTTTATGATATTCTGCAAAATCATTGAAAATTTCTACAATTTCGCCTTCTTTCGGAACTAATTGCTGTTGCAAAAAGGTAGGCAAACTTACTTTTCCAATGAAACAAAGTCCTTGCGAATCCTTCTTGTCTGCGGTTACCAAACCTTGTTCTTTCGCAATTTCACGAACTTCAGGTTTTGTTAATTCCCCAATCGGAAACAAGGCTTTTGACAATTGGTCTTGACTCAACTGACAAAGGAAATAACTTTGGTCTTTATTATTATCTTTTCCTGCCAAAAGGTGGAAAATCTCCTTCCCATTTTCATCAAAAGTCGAGGTAACGCGCGCGTAATGTCCGGTTGCAACTTTCTCAGCACCAAGCGATAAAGCCGTTTTCATAAACACGTCAAATTTCACTTCTCGGTTACAAAGCACATCGGGATTCGGCGTTCTGCCTTTCTGATATTCCTCAAACATATAATCCACAATTCTCTCTTTGTAGAGCTCGCTCATATCGATAACCTGAAACGGAATTCCTAATTTTTGTGCGACGAGAAGCGCATCATTACTGTCTTCTATCCAGGGACACTCGTCCTCCAAAGTTACCGACGCATCATTCCAGTTGCGCATAAAAAGTCCGATAACCTCGTGACCCTGCTGTTGCAAAAGATAAGCGGTCACGCTAGAATCTACACCTCCGGAAAGGCCTACTACTATTTTCATGTGATTTCAATTTTACGAAACTCTTGACGGGAGTTCTTAGTTTGATGCTGCAAAAATACGATTAAAATATTCGCCAAAAAACCATAATTTTAGACATTGAGAAAATCGATAGTGTGAGATAAGGTATAATTAATTTTAATTTGGGCAACTATTCCGCCTTCCACTCCCGCTATTTTTTGCCATCGCTTTTCCAGCCACAAAAAATGAGCTCCGTTCAAGTCGGGTTGCAAGAGATTCGGTTTTCCAAATTCGAGTGATAAATTAAACTCAAATATTATGAAAAAACATTTCACTTTACTATTGATGCACATTAGCTTTTGGTCATTCGCGCAAATTGCAATGAGTTCTGGAAATCAAAATAGCCGTTGGACTTTTGGAGGTGGTTTAGGAGTTGGATTCGGGAGTGATTCTTATTTCAATCTGCAAGTTTCCCCGAGAGTAGGTTACAAAATCACAGACCAATTGGAAGGAGGTCTTTCCGGCAATGTTTCCTGGCAGTCATCCAATTTCTATAAATCGACGATGTTTGGTTTCGGACCATTTGCCAATTATTATTTTGGGCGTTCATTTTTTATTGGAGCTAATCTTCAGCAATATTTCATTAACTCAACTGAGAAATACAGTAATTATAAATTCAGCACAGATGAAACAGCGCTTTATTTAGGAGGCGGTTATATGCAAAATGTAGGTAATAATGCCTTTGTTCAGATCGGGTTGATGTACAATGTGCTTTGGAAAGAGAACAGAAGTATTTTTAGCAGCGGTTTTGTTCCGAGCGTTGGCTTTGTAGTAGGTTTATAAAAGTTCATCGTAAAAAATAAAAAAACCACCTGATTCAGGTGGTTTTTAATTAAATCTATTTCACACTTTCTTTCGTTCCTTTTTCTTTTTGAGGTTTTCCGATAAGTCCGTCTTTCAGTTCATTCACTTCCAGAATAACTTTTTCGCCTTCACCAAATTGTTTGTTTACCAGCATCTCTGCAAGCAAATCCTCAATGTATTTTTGGATAGCACGTTTCAGAGGTCTTGCACCGAAATCTTTGTCCCAACCTTTTTCTGCTATGAAATCTTTGGCTTCATCAGTCAGTTCAACTTTGTAGCCTAATTTTTCAAGTCTGCTGTAAAGCTTTCCTAACTCAAGATCGATGATTCTTCTGATATCGGTCTGCTCAAGAGAATTGAAGATAATAATGTCATCAATCCTGTTCAGGAATTCTGGTGCAAATGCCTTCTTCAGTGCACTTTCAATCGTGGATCTTGCTCTTGCGTCAGAATTCGTTTTCTTAGCACTGGTTCCAAATCCGACACCATCTCCGAAATCTTTCAGATCTCTGGTTCCTATATTAGAGGTAAGTATAATAATGGTATTTCTGAAATCAATTTTTCTGCCTAATGAATCCGTAACGTGACCCTCATCCAGAATCTGTAATAAAATATTGAAGACATCAGGATGTGCTTTCTCGATCTCGTCCAAAAGAACAACTGCATAAGGTTTTCTTCGCACGGCTTCAGTCAGCTGTCCGCCTTCTTCGTATCCAACATATCCCGGAGGCGCACCAACCAATCTTGACACTGCGAATTTTTCCATGTATTCACTCATGTCAATTCTGATCAACGCTTCATCGGAATCGAATAATTCACGAGCCATTACTTTCGCTAATTCGGTTTTACCAACACCTGTCGTTCCGAGGAAGATAAAAGTTCCGATTGGACGGTTCGGATCTTTCAGTCCGGCTCTGTTTCTTTGGATGGCTTTCACCACTTTCTTAACAGCATCTTCCTGACCGATCACTTTGCCATTAAGTTTTTCGTCCATCTGGGCCAGTTTATCCAGTTCGTTTTTACCAACTTTGGTTACAGGGACACCACTCATCATAGACACCACTTCCGCAACATTTTCCTCGGTCACTTCTTCTTTTTTCTCCTTCACATCTTTGTCCCATTGTTCCTGAGCGATGTTGAGTTCGATTTGTAGTCTTTCCTCTTCATCTTTCAGTTTTCTGGCTTCCAGGTAATCCTGAGCTTTCACAGCTTGTTGCTTGAGTTCTTTAACCTCTTCGATGCGCTTTTCGTGATCGATGATTTCTGTAGGCACTTTCATATTTTTGATATAAACTCTGGATCCTGCTTCGTCCATCGCATCAATCGCTTTGTCCGGTAAGAATCTGTCTGTTATATATCTTGCTGTTAAATTAACACAGGCATTAATGGCTTCATCAGAATAATGAACATTGTGATGATCTTCATATTTATCCTTGATCTGATGCAGGATCTGAATAGTTTCTTCAATAGAAGTCGGCTCAACCATTACTTTCTGGAATCTTCTTTCCAAAGCGCCATCTTTCTCAATGTACTGTCGGTATTCGTCCAATGTCGTTGCACCGATGCATTGGATTTCTCCTCTTGCCAAAGCAGGTTTGAACATGTTAGAGGCATCCAGGCTTCCTGTTGAACTTCCCGCACCAACAATCGTATGTAGCTCATCAATGAAAAGAATGACGTCTCTGTTTTTCTCCAATTCCGTCATAATCGCTTTCATTCTTTCCTCAAATTGTCCACGGTATTTAGTTCCGGCAACTAGACTTGCTAGATCCAGCGTAATCACTCTTTTACCATAAAGAACCCGGGAAACTTTTTTCTGCTGAATCCTCAAAGCCAAACCTTCTGCAATTGCAGATTTACCAACCCCGGGTTCACCGATCAAAAGAGGATTGTTCTTTTTTCTTCTGGATAAAATCTGAGAAACTCTTTCAATCTCTTTTTCACGGCCAATGACCGGATCCAATTTTCCATCTCTTGCAAGAGACGTCAAATCCCGGCCGAAATTGTCTAAAGTGGGTGTTTTACTTTTCTGTGCGCCAAGATTTCCAGTTGGTTTTTTCATCTGGCTGTATGGCTCTTCCTTCTCCTCATCGTCATCATAAGCGCTGTTCTGTGGTAGCTGATCGGTGTTTTTCAACATCGTTCTGTATGCTTTCTGCACCGCATCATAATCGATATCGTAGGCCTGCAGAATGCTTGAGCTTGGATCTTCTTGTTTATACAAGATTCCCAGCAAAAGATGCACCGTGTTGATATCTGCAGATTGGTACTGGCGGCATTCCAGTTCTGATCTTTTTACAGCCTGATCGGCCATTTTTGTAAAAGAAATACTTCCCATGTTGGATGTGAAAGGGTTAGAGTTCACAGCACTCAGGGTTTCTATTTTTCGCTTTATTTGGGTGAGGTCTGCGCTAAGATTTTCTAAAATCTCTTTTGCAGAATTTTCAGTTTTGATAATTCCTAAAAGGAAATGTTCAGTATTCAGAAACTCACTCTGCAAACGCCTTGCTTCATTCTTGCTTTGCTTGAACACGCGGTTCAAACCGTCTGAAAATTTATAATCCATAATTAAAAATATTCACTAAGTTATGTTTTTTATGAATAATCCTACAATAATTAATTGTAAAATTTACAAAGTTTATTTGCAAATTAATTGCCAATTGAAAAAAACGGACTTTCTGACTTGATTTTTTTATAAACTTAAAAATGTTTAGGTTTGTAGTCCTCAAAAATTAAACTATGAACAATTGGGCAGAATATGTGGGTTATATTGCATCGGCTTTTGTGGTCGGCAGTTTTTTATTAAAACAGATAAAAACAATCAGGTTGGTGAATCTGGTGGGCTGTATCTGTTTTGTGATATACGGTATCTATAGCGGAATGCTTTGGCCAATTATCATTCCAAACGCAATATTAGCGGTTGTTCAGGTTTACCATCTCATTAAGAACGATTAACTGATGAAAGTTATTGTAAGTGTTTTTAATAATCTGCATACCGACCAGCGCGTGGAAAAGGTTTGCAAAACACTTTATGATAACGGTTATCATCCAGTTCTGATCGGAAATAACTGGATGGGTACACCTGATATGGAAAGACCTTATCCATTCTTCCGAATCGATCTGCAATCCAGAAAAACACGGTTCGCTTATATCGAATTCCAGCGGAAACTTTATAATGAACTTAAGAAATATGCTGACAATAAGACCATTTTGTTGGCTAATGACCTGGAAACAATAGTGCCAAATTATCTGATTTCTAAAAAATTAGGGATTCCGCTGGTTTTTGACAGCCACGAGATTTTTACCGAGATGCCAACAATACAGGGTAGATGGGTAAAAAAAATATGGAAAACTATTGAAAAGACTTTCGTTCCGAAAATAAAAAGAATGATCACTGCAAGCGATTCCTACGCAGATTGGTTTGTGAAGGAATATAGGATCAAAAGACCGGTTGTGGTAAAAAATCTTCCGAGAAAATTAAAATTCGAAGGGACAAGTGAAAATTTTAAAAAAATAATTCTCTACCAGGGCTGGCTCAATTATTCACGAGGCGTTGATAAAGCGATTCTGGCAATGCAGTTTATTGAAAATGCAGAGCTGTGGATCGCAGGATGTGGACCGGCGGAAGCAGATTATCACAAAATCGCAGATGAAAATCAGCTGAATCATAAAGTCCGGTTTATGGGAAAACTTTCTCCGGATGAACTTCGGAAAATTACCCCGAAAGCAGATGTCGGAATAAGTATCGAGGAAAATAACGGCTTGAGTTATTACTATTCTCTTCCGAATAAAATCTCAGATTATATCCAGGCCAGAGTTCCGGTTGTTGTTTCCGATTTTCCTGAAATGAAAAAAATTGTCAGCACTTTTGGCGTAGGAGAAATTATTGAAAATCATTCTCCGGAACATCTTGCTGAGAAGCTGAAAATAGTCTTGGGAAAGGGAAAAGCGGCATATCTACACCAACTGAATGTGGCTGCGGATGAACTCTGTTGGGAAAATGAAGAAAACAAAATTCTGATCATTTTTTCCGATGCAGGTAAAGAGATTTTTTAAAGAATTAACTTTCCTGATATTCTGATATCTAAACAAAAACTTTGTATAGTTTTTGATTAAGAATCCAATATAATATTCAAAATGAGAACATTAATTATAATGATGGGCGCTTTTTTTGCAATGCTCAGCTGCAGCTCACAGGTCTATCTGGATCCGCAAACACTGGCTTCTGCTATTGAAAGTAAAGAGTTTGACTTCAATGCAACCAAAGCATTCCCGATGGGAAATGATGCTATAAATGTGATGAATTCTTTACCTGGTTCTAATGCGAACAGAATTATGAATCTCGATCCCGGCTATGGTTTCAATCTGAAAAAAAATCTGTTAAGTGTCTATTTGCCATATTTTGGCAGAGCTTTTAATATTAGTCCTGCAGATGTGAACAATGGCGGAATCAAGTTAGAGTCCAAGGACTTTACGGTTAGTCAAAAGGCAACCAAAAAAGGAAATACCCTTTTTGTAATCACGCCGAGGGATGCGAAAGAAAATTATGTTTTCAATCTGGAAATTTTCAAGAACGGAAGTGCGTTTCTTTCAGTAAGTTCCAATAACAGGCAACCCATTAGCTTTGATGGAAATGTTTCTGTGGCTAAGTAATTTAATTTCCTAATAGTTTTTTAACAAAATCACTGGCCTCGGAACTTGGATTATACAAAAGTTCTGAAGCATTTTTTTTATGCTCCTGAAAAGAGTCTTTCAAGAGATGGTCATTTTTAGCTTTCTCAAGGATATATTCTTTTACCCAAAATTCAAACCGTTTCTGAGCCTGATTTTTTCTGGTTTCTAAAAAGGTTCTGTTTTTAGTTTTCAGAGAAATATAGTCCTCTATTTTATTAAAAATTTCATCGAGTCCGTTTTGTTCTAAAGCTGAACCGAGAATCACCGGGATTTTCCAGTCTTTTTCTTTCGGCGTTATGAATTGTAAAGCTCTTGTCAATTCCGTTTTCGTCATTTTTGCTTTAGAAAGATTCTCGGAGTTGACTTTATTGATGAAAATCAGATCTGCCATTTCCATTATGCCGCGTTTGATACCTTGCAGTTCGTCGCCGGTACCAATGATTTTTAAAAAAAGAAAAACATCCGTAATGTCATTGACTAAGGTTTCACTTTGACCAACGCCAACAGTTTCTATCAAGATATAATTAAAACCTGCCGCTTCGCAGATCAGAAGACTTTCAAAAGTGGTGTTGGCGATTCCGCCCAAAAATCCTGAGCTAGGACTTGGGCGGATAAACGCATTCGGGTCTTTTGCCAGTTCTTCCATCCTGGTTTTATCACCGAGAATGCTTCCTTTGTTGATAGATGAGCTTGGGTCAATGGCCAGAACAGCTACTTTTTTACCTTGCTCAATGGCATATTTTCCAAAACTTTCTATGAAGGTTGATTTTCCTGCGCCTGGAACGCCAGTAATGCCAATCCGAACAGATTTTCCTGTGGAAGGTAAAATTTCTTTCAGGAGTTTATCTGCCAGTTCCCGATGTTCTGGTTTTTTACTTTCAACAAGCGTAATGGCCTTCCCAAGAATCCTTTTGTCAGACGCTTTGATCCCTGCGATGTAATCGTCTAAGCCGAATTGTTTTGCCATTTTTCTGAATTTGGAATTGTTACAAATTAGTGACCAGCGTTATAAGCTGACAACAAATTAATTATTTTTGATAAAAACAAATTCAAAAATAATGAAAAAATACATATATACTTTGTGTCTTCTTGGTGTTATCGTTTATTCCTGTAAAACGCAACAAGCAACAAAAACCGCAGCAGAAGCCACAGTTGTAACTGCAAATCCCAACAATGAGGAAATGTTAAAAGGTGAAGTCTTGTACAATCAGCGTTGCGGAAGATGCCACGATTTGCCAAAACCGTCGGACTTAACAGTAGAACACTGGAAACCCATTATGGCATCCATGGCACCAAAAGCAAAACTATCTGCTGAAGAAACCAACTGGGTTTTGGCGTATGTGAATGCGAATGCGAAGAATTAATTATCTTTTCCAATTATGTCTAAAGAAAAATAATTTTCCATTGGATCCTCACCTTCATTTAGGTTAAGAGCTATTATACTATTATCGGTCATGGCTGAAATTGATTTGTAATAGTATAAATTTTCAAAGTCTAAATCATCATCGAGTCCGCTAAATATTTCCATATTTGATATTCGTGGAAAGTCATCATCTTCATTATTATAAAACTTGACATTGGCAAAATTTTTAAAATTTTCCAGGGATAAAAATCGAAACGTATCAGGAAAAAAATCATGCAATAGCAATGTGATTTCTTTTGCTTCCTGTAATGTTAAGTTGGTTTTGATAAGGAAACATTTTCCGTCGATAAATTTAAAAATGGGATCAGGTTTTTCAATTCCAAAGAGATTTAAAGAGCCATTTTTTAAACTCGCATCTAAGGTTGGGAATGGAAAGCCATCTTTTATAGAAGGTTCGGTCTCAAGTAAAACCAATAGGTCTTGAAGCTCTGTTAAGGTTTTTTTTAAAAAGGTTTCTGGTGTTAGTGCTTTTTTCATCATTTAATTTTTTTATGTTATGTTAAAAATTTTTCTAAAATCTCAACCGCACATTTCGGCAAGTTGGTTCCGGGACCGAAAATAAAATCGGCGCCGTTGGCATATAGAAACTCATAATCCTGTTGAGGAATGACACCGCCTACAACAATCGTAATATCATCAGCACCAAGTTTTTTCAGTTCTTCTACAACCTGGGGAACCAGCGTTTTGTGGCCTGCGGCCAAAGAAGAAACACCCAAAATATGAATGTCATTTTCAACAGCCTGTTTCGCCACTTCTTCAGGCGTTTGGAACAATGGTGCAACATCCACATCAAATCCCATATCGGCAAAGGCTGTCGCGACGACTTTAGCGCCACGGTCGTGACCGTCTTGTCCCATTTTAGCTACCATAATCCTTGGTCGTCTTCCTTCTACATCTTCAAATTTCTGACTTAGAGAAACTGCTTTTTCGAAGTATTCATTTTTTCCTGCATTCATAGCGTAAACTCCTGATATGGTTCTGATATTGGCTTTGTAACGTCCGAAGCTTTCCTCCATTGCATCGCTCATTTCGCCCAACGTTACCCTTCTTCTTGCCGCTTCTATGCAAAGTTCGAGAAGATTTCCGTTTCCTGTTTTAGAAGTTTCCCGGATTTTATTTAGAATTTCTTCGACAGATTTTGGATTTCGTTCGGCTTTTATTTTTTCCAGACGTTCGATCTGTTTTCTGCGGACTTCCGTATTATCGATGTCGAGAATGTCTATTTCAGTCTGTTTGAGGTTGGATTTGAAGGAATTAACACCGATGATGAATTCTTCTCCGCTGTCGATTTTTGCCTGTTTTATTGCCGCTGCTTCTTCGATTCTCATTTTCGGGATTCCGGCTTCAATGGCTTTTGTCATTCCGCCTTCTTTTTCGACTTCATCTATATATTTCATTGCTTCGTCAATCATTTGTTGTGTCAATGATTCTACCAGATGACTTCCGCCCATCGGATCAACTACATCACAAATTCCTGATTCCTGCTGAAGAATAATTTGGGTGTTTCGGGCGATTTTTGCGGAATAATCTGTTGGTAAAGCAATTGCTTCGTCTAAAGCGTTTGTGTGAAGCGATTGTGTTCCGCCTAAAGCTGAAGACAAGGCTTCAATCGTGGTTCTTGTGATATTATTGAACGGTTCCTGTTCTGTCAAACTCCAGCCAGAAGTTTGTGAATGCGTTCTTAAAGCCAAAGATTTTTGATTCTGAGGATTGAAATGTTTCAGCAAAGTTGCCCAAATGTATCTTGCGGCTCTCATTTTGGCAATTTCCATAAAATGATTCATCCCGATTGCCCAGAAGAAGGATAATCTCGGAGCAAAATCATCAACGTTCATTCCGGCTTTGATTCCGGTTCGGACATATTCTAAACCGTCTGCTAAAGTGTAGGCCATTTCCAAAACTGGAGTTGCGCCAGCTTCCTGCATATGATAACCAGAAATGGAAATCGAGTTGAATTTCGGAATGTTTTTAGAAGTATATTCGAAAATGTCGGCGATGATTTTCATAGATGGCGTCGGCGGATAGATATAGGTATTCCGAACCATAAATTCTTTCAAAATATCGTTCTGAATGGTTCCTGAAAGTTTGACCTGAGAAACGCCTTGTTCTTCTGCTGCTACGATATAAAATGATAAAATTGGCAAAACAGCACCATTCATCGTCATAGAAACTGAGATTTCGTCCAGTGGAATTTGGTCAAACAAAATCTTCATATCCTCGACCGAATCAATTGCAACGCCTGCTTTTCCGACATCTCCGACAACTCTTGCGTGGTCGGAATCGTAACCTCTGTGTGTTGCCAGATCGAAGGCTACGGAAAGTCCTTTTTGTCCGGCTGCGAGATTTCGTCTGTAAAAAGCATTGGATTCTTCGGCGGTAGAAAATCCTGCGTATTGACGAATGGTCCAAGGTTTCTGAACATACATTGTGGAATACGGACCACGGAGAAAAGGTGCAATTCCTGCAGAACTGCTCAAAATGCTTTTGTTTTTAACGTCTTCTGCATTGTATTTCGATTTCAGTTCCAAACCATCTTTTTCAAAGGTATAATTTTCTGAATTCGAATTGAATTTAATGTTTTGAAAATCAGGGTTTTGGTTTTTTATTTTGTGGCGCATCTTGCTTTGGTCTTGATGAAAGTAAATGTAAGGATTTTTGAAAATGTGATGAACCACAAAAGGCACAAAGTTTTTTTTTACACTTAAGTTAGCTTGAGTTGATACTAATAAATGGATATTAAGAACACATAAATTTTTTAGAAATGCACTTTGACTCCGCTCAGTGTGACAACTCTAATGCAATCTGTAGAATTTTAAAAGTGTCAGTCTGAGCGGAGTCGAAGACTTTTTACTTGAAGCGACAATTTGTCATTATTTTTTGGATGGTCTTTTTTTTGTGAAGTTTGGTTTGACTGTACAAACCCGCGACAGGGATAGTAGTGGAAATCCTTTTGCTTTTGGTGCTTTTGTTTAATTTGGAAAGACACAAGTTCTAAAAGCAAAAGATTGCAACGGATAGCCCGGTGACAAAATAGCGCAGGGAAAGTTTTGGCTTTTGGCAGTCGCCCGAATGGTGTGGGAGAGTTTGAGAGTGGGAGAGTTTGAGTGTAAACAGTAATTAAAAAAATAAAATAAATATGTCAACAGGAAGTATTAATGTGTCGGTGGAGAATATTTTTCCGCTGATTAAAAAGTTTCTTTACAGCGATCACGAAATTTTTCTGCGTGAGCTGATTTCTAACGCAACGGATGCGACGACTAAGCTGAAGCACCTAACAACAATTGGTGAAGCGAAGGTTGAATATGGCAATCCAATTATCGAAGTGAAGATTGATAAAGATGCGAAAACGCTGACTATCAAAGATCAAGGTCTTGGAATGACGGGTGAAGAAGTGGAGAAATATATCAATCAGGTTGCATTTTCCGGAGCTGAGGAATTCCTTGAAAAATATAAGGATTCGGCAAAAGATGCCGGGATAATCGGGCATTTTGGTCTCGGATTTTATTCGGCGTTTATGGTGGCGGAGAAAGTTGAGATTTTCACTAAATCTTATAAAGAAGACTCGAAAGCGGTTCGATGGGTTTGCGATGGAAGTCCGGAATATACGCTGGAAGAAACGGAAAAATCTGACAGAGGGACGGAAATCGTGCTTCATATTGCGGAAGATTCGACGGAGTTTTTGGAAGAGTTCAGAATCCGTGAATTGCTGACAAAATATAATAAATTCAACCAAATTCCGATTAAATTCGGGACAAAAACGGAGACTTTGCCTTTGCCAGAGGGTTCTGCGGAAGATGCAAAAGCTGAAACGGTTGAGGTTGATAACATCATCAATAACCCAAATCCGGCTTGGACAAAATCGCCGTCTGAACTGAAAGATGAGGATTACAATAGTTTCTACAGAGAGTTGTATCCGATGCAGTTTGAAGACCCGTTGTTTCACATCCATCTGAATGTGGATTATCCGTTCAATTTGACAGGTGTTTTGTTCTTCCCGAAATTGGGCAACAACCTGAATATCGAAAAAGATAAAATTCAACTCTATCAAAATCAGGTTTTTGTGACCGATGAGGTTAAAGGTATTGTTCCCGACTTCCTGATGTTGTTGAGAGGTGTGATCGATTCTCCGGATATTCCGCTGAACGTTTCCCGTTCTTATCTTCAGGCTGATGGTGCTGTGAAGAAAATCTCTTCTTACATCACGAAAAAAGTGGCGGACAAAATGGTTTCTCTGATTAATGAAAACCGGGAAGATTATGAGAAGAAATGGAACGACATCAAAATCGTGATCGAGTACGGAATGATTTCAGAAGATAAATTCTTTGAAAAATCTGACAAATTTGCGCTTTATCCAACGACTGACGGAACGTATTATCTATGGAATGATCTGATTGAAAAAATCAAACCAACTCAGACTGATAAGGACGGAAAGACAATAATTCTTTATGCTAACAATGCCGATGAACAGCACAGCTACATCGAGTCTGCGAAAGAAAAAGGTTACGAAGTTCTTTTGTTGGATTCTCCGATTGTTCCACACCTGATTCAGAAACTGGAGGCATCAAAAGAGAACGTTTCTTTTGCGAGAGTGGATGCTGACCATATCAATAATTTGATTAAAAAAGATGAGCCGAAGATTTCTAAACTAAATGATTCGGACAAGGAAACTTTGAAGAAGAATATTGAGGAATCGATTAATGACACAAAGTTTACCGTTCAGTTAGAGGATTTGGATTCTACAGATGCGCCGTTTACATTGACTCAGCCGGAGTTTTTCAGAAGAATGAAAGATATGCAGGCAACTGGCGGTGGCGGAATGTTCGCAAAGGGCGGTTTCCCAGAGATGTATAATCTGGTGGTGAATTCTAACTCAGATTTTGCCGAAGAATTATTGAAGAAAGATAATGACGATGAGAAAAAAGCAATGATTAATCAGGCTTTGGATTTAGCAAAATTATCTCAGAATCTTTTGAAAGGAAAAGAGCTGACGGATTTTATCAAGCGTAGTTTTGAGGGATTGAAATAATAAAGCATTTCATTGAGCATAAAAAAGCGGAACTAAATTTTAGTTCCGCTTTTTTTATTATTTAATTTTCGAAAGCACATCTACTGTTTCTTCCAGATAGAAATCCCGTTCAAGGTTTTTTCTCCAGTTTTCTGTTTTCTTGGCAAATGCTTCATCTTTTTTGATTCTTTCTGCTTCGTCGGTGTGAAGTGTGAATTTCAATCCGTTATTGAATTTTTCCAAACCTTTGAACTTTTCGATCTGTGCTTTACGCTTTTTCATCAGTTCATTGAATTTGGTTTGATTCAACGTGATGGTTTCTTCTTTGTCTAGTGCTTCTTTCCACTCCGCAGATTCCTGCAACATTTTGTAGTTGTTGTTATCTTGCAACTGTTTGTCCAGTTCTGACTGTAATTGAGGAACATTCAGTCCTGTCAATTTCTTGTAAGAAGTCGTTTCGATTTTATCCCAAGGCAAAGCAAATTGGTCAAAACGTTCTCCAACCTCCGCATAAGAGAAGAAATCTTTCATTTTAAGGTCAGCTTCTACACCTTTTCTCTGAGTCGATTCTCCGGAAACTCTGTAGAATTTTTGAATCGTCAGTTTCAAAGCTCCGAAATCGTCACTGGTATTCAGGAATCTATTCAATTCCACAAAAGTCTGAACAGTTCCTTTTCCGAAAGAACTTGGCGAACCAATCACTGCCGCTCTTCCATAATCCTGGAAAGCACCCGCCAAAATTTCTGAAGCCGAAGCCGATAATTCATTTTGCATCACAACCAACGGACCAGTCCAGATTGGCTCATTCGATTTGTTACTAAGAACCTGAATTTTTCCACGGCTGTCTTTCACCTGAACATAAGGACCAGCGTTCATAAACAATCCCATAATATCGCCAACTTCAGTCAAAGAACCGCCGCCGTTGCTCCTTAAATCAAGGATTATTCCTTCTACATTTTCTTTCTTAAGTTTAATTAATTCCGCTTTGATATCGTCCGATGCATTTCTGCCTTTTGGATTTTCAAAGTCAACATTGAAACTTGGAAGATAGATAAAACCGTATTTTTTACCATTCTTAGAATTAACCACAATGCTTCTTGCGAACGTATCTTCAATTGCCACTTCTTCACGAATCATCGTTACCTCTTTGATGGTCTTGTCTTTTTTCTCAACGGTCAAAGTGACAGGCGTACCTTTTTCTCCTCGGATTAATCTTACTGCTTCGTCAGACAACATTCCGACAACATTCACTGGTTCTTCGTTGGGTTTTGATCTCACTTTCAGGATTTTATCGCCTGCAGTCAATTGTTTTGATTTCCACGCTGGAGCGCCAATTGTCAATTCACCAAGGTATAAATAACCTTTCTTTTCCTGGATTATTGCACCAATGCCAATCACTTTTCCAGTGAACTGCATATCAAATTCCTCCTTGTTTTTCGGAGAAAAATAGTTGGTGTGTGGGTCAAAAACTTCGGTATAAGCATTCATATAAACTGTGAACCAGTCCATTTTCTTTCTCTTTTTGAATCTTCTGAAAGAATCCGTAATCAAATCTTTAACTTCAGAAGTGGCTTTGATGCGCTTCTGTTCCGCTGTTGTTGGCGCGTATTTTATCGTGTCCGGAAGTTTATTGTTTACGACAGAGTCCTTCTTCTTTTTCTGAGCTTCCTCCTTGCTGTTCAGCGTTTCAATTTCCTGAAGGATATTGTACTTGATGTACTTTTTCCATTCTTCACGTTGTTGTTTTGCATCAACAGGATTGGTTCTTTTCTTTGGTTCAAGGATTAATTCGTCATTTTCCTCCAGATTAATTGGTTTGGAAAGAATATCCTGGGTCATTTTATCGATCTCGTCAACTCTTTGATATAGTCTGTCAATTGTGAGTTTATAGAAAACAAGATTTCCCTGATTGAGGTAATCGTCAAGTTTTGTGTAATGCTTTTTGAATTCGTCCATATCAGATTGCAGAAAATATCGTTTGGAAGCATCTACGCTTTCAAAATATTTCTCATAAACATCCTGAGAATAAGCATCGTTGATCGGTTTTGGACTGTAATGAAGATAGGAAAGTGTATTTTTCACGCTTACCATTATGGTCTGCATTTTTTCGTCATCATTTTGTGGGGAGTTGAAACAGAACATCAGCGTCATCAGGGGCGCAAACATCAGCAGTTTCTTGAACTTGATTTTTTTGAACATATAATTTTTAAATCTGTACTTGGATTAGTATTTTTTTCGTTTTGAATGTTACGAATGTATTCAAAAACAAAACCAAATTTAACACCTTATTTTATTTTACTCATTATAATTTGGTTATTTTTGGATAGATTTTAAAAAATCGTCAAAAAAATAAAAAAATAAAAACGGAAAATTATGAAAAGACCATTGATCTTGGTAACCAATGACGACGGAATCACTGCGCCCGGCATCAGAAAATTAATCAATATAGTTAACGAAATCGGAGACGTCATCGTAGTCGCTCCGAACTCTCCTCAAAGTGGTAAAGGTCACGCCATCACTATCAACTCCACACTAAGCTTCGAAGAACTGAATCTGGATGGGCCTCAAAAAGATTTCTCCTGCTCCGGAACACCTGTGGATTGTGTAAAAATGGCTTTGGACAAAATTTTGCCAAGAAAACCGGATTTGGTAGTTTCAGGAATCAATCATGGCGCCAATTCTTCCATTAATGTCATCTATTCCGGAACAATGTCTGCGGCTGTGGAAGCCGGAGTAGAAGGTTTGCAGGCTATAGGATTTTCTCTTTCTGATTTGAAATGGGAAGCCGATTTTGACCAGGCTGAAGATTTCATCAGAGATATTATTCTGAAAACCTTGGAAAACCCAATGCCTAAAGGTGTAGTTCTGAATGTTAATATTCCGAAATTAAATAAATCAGACATCAAAGGCATCAAAGTCTGCAAGCAGGCCAACGCCAAATGGGAAGAAAGCTTCGACGAAAGAACCAATCCGCATGGCAGAAAATATTACTGGCTTACAGGCTATTTCAATAATATGGATGAATCTGAAGATGCGGACGAAACGGCTTTGACAAACGGCTTTATCAGCATAGTTCCTGTGAAATTTGATATGACAGCGTATGAATATATGAACGAACTCAATTCAATTTATAAATAAAAATGGATGGAGTTTATCAGACAATATTTGCTTTCTAAAAAGATTCCTCTTGACGAGAAACAATGGACAGAATTCGCAAAGAAAAATATCCGGACAGAATTTAAAAAGAAAGATGCTATTTTAAAAGTTGGAGAAGTTGAAAATTACCTGTCGTTTGTAGAAAAAGGAACAGCGAGACTTTTCTTCGAAAAAGAAAATAAAGAACTGACAATCAGATTTGTTTTTGATTACCAATACCTCACGGCTTACGATTCTTTCACGCAACGGACACCTTCCAGATGTAATGTAGAAGCGCTGACGGATATGGTAGTCTGGCGGGTTCATTATGATGATCTGCAGGAGCTTTACAGAACGCATACAGTCGGAAATCTTGTCGGCAGATTGACGGTTGAAGCCCTGTATGTGGAAAAACTGAATAGAGAATTTTCTTTCCTGAGTGAAACTGCGGAAGAGCGATATCTGAAATTGATGAAAGAGCAGCCTGAACTTTTTAAACTGATTCCCCTTAAACATATTGCCTCTTACATGGGAATAACGCCACAAGCTTTAAGCCGGATCAGGAAACGAATTTCTTAACCATGGTTCATTTCGCAGGAGTATATTAAACAATACCTTTGCAGACAATTCAGATTAAAAAATCCGAATGAGGGAAAAAAATTGCATTCAGAAATATTCTGAATGCTTTTTTTATTGTGTGAAAAAAACTGTCTGATAGATAATTAATTAAAAGCATTGTCATAAGTCATCGATGAAAAATCGATTTTCAGAATAGCTTTGGAATCTACAGGATTTCCGTTGCATTTTGCCGGGATCCAAGTTTTGTTCACCTTTGTTGCTGCGTCTTTAAGATCTTTCAGGAAGGGTTCGCTATTGGCCACTTTTGGTCCGGCTTCAACTTTGGAAATAACACCATCCTTGGTAATGTCCAGCTTTACAAAAAATAACCCGTTCACAGAATAAGTATTCCAGTTTACATTTTGCTGAAGTTTTTCTTTCAATTCTTTTATATAAGCATCAGAACCTCCGGGATATCTCAAACTTTTAAACTGAGAAGGATTACAAGACTCATCTTTTATCTGATAAATACCGCGAATGCTGTAAGTTACAGAACTTGTAGAAGCATCAGCCATCGGAATGTCAATATTCAGGGACTCTTCTACGTCATTATTTTGAGCGAATGTCAGCGAACCTATAAGAACGCTCAATGAGAATAGTATTGATTTCATAGTATTTTTGATTTATATAATTTTAGAATGAAATTTTATGCCAAAATCATTCTCATTAACAATAATTTATAGAACTTCAATCTGATTTTTTAATAAATCCTCAAACTCATCTCTTTTTCTGATGAGATGCGCCTTTCCATCAAGGAACATGACTTCTGCCGGTTTCAGTCTGGAATTGAAATTAGAACTCATTTCAAAACCATAAGCGCCAGCATTTCTGAAAACAATCACGTCTCCTTCTCTCACTTCATTGATTTTTCTGTCCCAGGCAAAAGTGTCTGTCTCACATATATTTCCAACAACGGTGTAGATTCTTTCCGGACCTTTCGGATTAGAAAGATTTTCGATGATGTGATAAGAATCGTAGAACATCGGACGAATCAAATGATTGAATCCTGAATTAACACCCACAAAAACAGTCGCAGTGGTTTGCTTGATAACATTAGATTTTACTAAGAAATGCCCACTTTTACTCACAAGGAATTTCCCCGGTTCAAACCAAAGCTGGAATTTTTTACCTGTAGATTCTTCGTGTTTTTTAATTGCAACATTCACTTTTTTACCTAGAGATTTTACGTCAGTTTCCAAATCGCCGTCCTGATAAGGTACTTTGAAACCGCTTCCCATATCCAGATATTTCAGATTTGGGAAATGTTCAGCCAATTCGAACATAATTTCAAGACCTTGCAGGAAAACATCCGGGTCTTTGATTTCGCTTCCCGTGTGCATATGAAGACCTTCCACATTGATGTTGGTCGATTTCATGACACGTTCGATATGACGAAGCTGGTGAATGGATATTCCGAATTTGGAATCGATATGCCCTGTTGAGATTTTATAATTTCCTCCGGCAAAAATATGCGGATTGATTCTCACAAAAATCGGATAAGAACCACCGAATTTGTTCCCAAATTGCTCCAAAATCGAAATATTATCGATATTAATATGAACGTTCAGAGACATTGCTTCCTCGATTTCTGCAAGGTCAACGCAATTAGGTGTAAAGAGAATTCTGTCGTTGGAGAAACCGGCTTTCAAACCTAATTTCACTTCGTTGATAGAAACGCAATCCAAAGATGCACCAAGCTTTTCGACATATTTCAGGATGTTGATATTGGTTAAAGCTTTGGCTGCGTAGAAAAATCTTGTGTTCTTCGAGAAAGAAGAAGTCAGTTTTTCATATTGTTCGCGTATCGAATTAACGTCATACACATAAACGGGTGTCCCGAATTCTTTTGCTATAGCCAGCAAATCCTGATTTGTCATAAGGTAGATTTTTAAAAATAAAAAGGCAGATTCTTATAAAAAGAGTCTGCCGCAATAGATATCTTATGCACGCAACTCTTTACACATTCCAAACCTTAGAGAACCTTACAGCTCCCTTTTTTCCGATTTTGCTTTGTTTAAAATATTGCATTGCTTTGTTTAAAAATTTTTGCAAAATTAGAGTTTATCTGTAAAACTCGCAATGTTTTGAGTTGGTTTTTATTTTAAGAACCGTTTGAGCAAGAAATCCCTCCTAGAAAATTAAAGTTTAATTTTCCGGATACTTCAATGCTTTATCGATTTCAATAGGATTGTTATTTTCCCTGATATAACGTTGTCTGGACTCGGTTAGTTCTTTAAATTGACTGATGTCTTTAACATCAACACCATTAATGCTGAATGTAGCATTGGGATTTTTTTTGAATTCTTCGCGAGTGTCGTGATAAGGATCTTTATACTCGTTCATCAGCATCTTATCGATATTTTCCGGAGTTGTTTTTATCGGTTTCTGACCATAAAAACTTTCGATGAACGGCGTTTTATAATTAAAATTCAGCTTAAAACTTTTCACCAATGTAAAATCAAAATTATTCCTGTCATCATAAATTTGAAAAATCATTCCGGGCAAACCACGGAATTTATATGGACCTTCAGAAATATTTATTTCTTTACAAAACCAGGCGATCCATTGGCGTCCGCCAAAAGTGGTTGTTGCTTTCTGCAAAGTATAATTCTCAAATTTTTTGGTTTCTTTTTCGAGATTCCAGTTTATTTTGTTTTCGGTATCGTAAACAAATACATCATTGATTAAAATGTAGTTGCTGTTTGTATTAGAATTTTTAACTCGTACAATAACAGGCGTGGAAGTATCCCAAAGTTGGCTGTTTTGTCCTTTTGTAATATTCGTAGAGTCAATCGTGACATAATGGTAATTATAAAATTTGACATTATCAGGATTGATATCCAGAGTCATATTTTCTTTCTTAAACTCAATTTGCTTTGGATTTTGCTTGAATTTAAATTCATAAATAAAGCGATGGGTTTGGGCATTGACTAATCCGAAGATTAATGAAAAAGTGAGAAAAAGAAATTTCATGACAAGGGTTTTTAATAGTTTTTTTAAATTAATTCTTAGGCAACTCCGTCACATCATACTCATTCCTCAAAAGTGCCAACTGCAAATCATTCTGCAAATCTTGCGTAAATCTGGAAACCGGCAACATCAGTTTTTTGATTTTCTCCAAAGACTGAATCTGATGATACAATTCGTAAAAACCGAAACCAGTCAGTTTTCCGTTCTCTAAAATGAGGAAAGACTTTTCGCCCAAAGTTCTTCCGGAAGAAGTCCAGATTTCGTTGCGTTTTTTGAGATTGATTTTCTGAGTCAGTTCATTCAAATCTTTCAGTTCTTCTCTTGATTTGATGTAATTGATAGCCTTCAGACCTTGCGTGAAACTTTTGAATTTCAGCAAAGGTTTTTCTTCCTGTTTTTTTGTTTTTTCCAGGACAAATTTGTTTTTTCTGTAAAACAGGCCGAAGGTTAAAGGCTGTCTTTTCTGGATGCCTTTATTATGCATCATTAGCTTGGCTATCAGGTCAGTTCCGGTTAACTCGTAAGAAATTTTCTCGGTGTCTTCCTGGATTTTTTTTAATCTGATTTTATCTGATTCCAGGATTTTCTTGGCAGATTTATAAAGGTCATCCACCACATCAGAAAAAATAATTTTACCATCAGAATTCTGGAAGTAAAGAATCCCGCGTTCATTCGGAAGGTCTTCCGTAAGAATCTGAATTTTGCTGATGTAGTTTTTAGCATGATTTTCTTCCTGCTGAGACTCTATGATTTCGTTGTCTTTGTCTTTAATCATCAGCAATTTGAACAGATCGAGCGTGGCTCTGGCATCACCGCTTGCACGGTGCGCTTCGCTCAACGGAATTCCTATGGACTTACAAAGTTTGCTTAATGAATAACTTTTCTCATTCGGAATTAATTTTTTGGCAAGAGGAATAGTGTCTAAAGTGTTGATATTGAATTCGTAGCCAAGTCTTTTGAACGACTGGCGAAGCATTCTGTAATCGAAATCTATATTATGTCCTACCAAAGTAGAATCCTGAGTGATTTCTACCACTCGTTTGGCAATTTCATGAAATTTCGGGGCGGTCAGAACCATTTTTGCCGAGATTCCCGTCAGCTTTTGGACAAAAGCTGAAATCTCGTCCTCAGGATTCACGAGAGAGATGAACTGATCTGTAATTTCATGACCGTCAAAACGATAGATGGCAATCTCAATGATGCTTTCTTTCCGGAATGGTGCGCCGTTACTTTCTATATCTATTACTGAATACATCTACATTTTTTCGTTCTACAAAGTTAATTTTATTATTGTAATCCAAAATTTCATTTTAGCATACGATTATTGATTAATTCCACTTTCTCTATAGAACCAGTTGGAGAAATCGTGATGTTTTTCTGTCCTTTCTCTACGAAGAAATAATAAACACTGTTAGAATCAATCATATACACTTCTGCAGTTTTCCCCGAATCATAGGTTATTTTATAATCGAATGTCATTTTGTTGTTTTCAATTCTGTCTCTTGCAGTGATTCCAAATCCAATGCCTCCGCCTAAGAAGAAACAAGCGACCATCATCAGAAGCGAATTTAAAAATTGGTTTTTAATGTGATTTTTGAAGTCTTGCTCAGTTGCGCTTTTATGGTTTGCCCAAAATTTTTTGTACACAAAAGAACTCCGGACCCAATTTTTATGACTGTTCTTAACTTGATATCGGTTGTAAAGAAACAGCGCATAATTGATAGCTATAACAGCAATTAACAGAACTGGATACCGTGTCAAATCGGCAATAGGGCTCATCAAAACATCTGTAATAGAAGAGAATTTGATGAAATTAATTCCCAACATATAGAAAAAAACACCGTCCTTCAAAATCCCTAGAACAATCAGGTAAAAATATCCCAAAGGAAGCAGTGTCTGTAATCTCGAAATCAATTTGTAATCCATCGTTACCTTCTTTTTTTCATACTGAACATTCCCAGAATGAACTTCGCACCTTCTCTTGCCAAAGTGTTCAGAAAGGTTTTTCCGGCCCGGCTTTCGATGACTTGTTCAAACATTCCCGGTTCTTCTTTTGGTTGCGCTGCTTTCCCTCTTGTCGGTTTAGGAATAACGGTTTGTGTATGTTCCTCGATTCTTTTGTTTAGGATTTCGTAGGCACTTTCTTTATCGATACTTTGCTCATATTTTCTGACAAGGTCCGAATTTCTGGTCAGTTCATCGATTTCTGATTCGGTCAGAATATCCATTCTGCTTTCCGGCGAAATCAAGTATGTTTGAACTAATGGCGTTGGAATTCCTTTCTCGTCCAAAGCCGTTACAAAAGCTTCCCCGATTCCAAGGTTTTGAATGAGTTCATTGGCTTTATAAAAGTCAGTGGTTGGATAATTTTCCACAGCTTTTTCAATTTGTTTTCGGTCTTTCGCCGTAAAACCTCTCAAAGCATGCTGGATTTTCAAACCTAACTGACTCAGGATGTTTTCCGGAACATCACCCGGGACCTGAGTAATGAAATAAATTCCGATTCCTTTTGACCGGATCAGTTTTACCATCGTTTCGATTTGGGAAAGCAAAGTTTTTGAAGCTTCATTAAAAAGTAAATGCGCTTCATCTATGAATAAAACCAGCTTCGGTTTCCCGCTGTCGCCTTCCTCGGGAAAAGTCATATAGATCTCTGCAAACAATGACAGAATAAAGGTTGAGAAAAGATTCGGTTTGTTCTGGATGTCATCAACCCGGAAAATATTCACAACACCTTTCCCGTCTCTTATTTTCAAAAGGTCTTCAACATCAAAACTCGGTTCACCGAAAAACGTAGTAGCACCTTGCTGTTCCATCGCCACAATCGAACGAAGAATGGCGCCCAAAGATGCGGAAGCGATCGAACCATAATTATCTGCCAATTCCTTTTTTCCAATCGGATTATCCGTTACATATTGCAAAACTTTCTTCAAATCCTGCAAATCCACCAGGGGCAAAGCTTTATCATCACAATATTTGAAAACAATGGACATGATGCTTTGCTGCGTGTCATTCAAACCAAGAATTTTGCTCAATAAAATCGGTCCGAATTCCAAAACCGTCGCACGAAGTTTGACGCCTTTTGCGCCGGAAATGGTCATCAATTCTACCGGGAAACTTTGTGGCGAATAAGGCAGTTTCGTTTTAGAATATCGGTCTTTGATGTTGTCATTTTCTGTCCCGGCTTCAGCAATTCCGGATAAATCACCTTTGATGTCCATAACCAAAGTCGGTACTCCTGTGTGAGACAACTGCTCTACAAAAACCTGAAGCGTCTTGGTTTTCCCTGTTCCTGTTGCGCCGGCAATCAGTCCATGTCTGTTCACGGTTTTCAGCGGAATAGAAACGTTGACTTCGGTAACAACTTCACCGTCCAGCATGCCTTTCCCCAGAATGATATGCTCGCCTTTCGGATTATATTTTGCATTCAGCGCGGTTATGAATTTTTCTTTATCTGACATCGATTGGTTTTTAAAAGTCTAAATTTAAAAATATTTCGATTAAGTCTATCTGAAAATTAATAATTCTAACACTTATCTTTGCAAATAATAGTTTTTGTTTATGCGCGCCTATAACACGAAAAATTTCCTTAAAATACTAATCAGCCTTCACAAATCGGATACGCTGAAGATTCTTTTTCCTTCGATATTATTGGTAGGAGCATATTCCTACGGGATTTATTTCCTGGAAGTTGAATACCTGAATCTTACTTCAAAATCTTCCATAAGTAATATTGGGATGATCCATTCTCTGCTAGGATTTGTTTTATCTCTGCTATTGGTTTTCAGGACAAACACAGCTTACGACCGGTGGTGGGAAGGCCGGAAACTTTGGGGCAAACTGGTGAATGATTGCAGGAATTTTATCATCAAGATCAACAGTATTCTTCCGGAAACGGATGTGAAAAACAGGAATCAGATTGCAAAATACCTGAGGTTTTTACCCTATTTTCTATCGAGCCATCTTTCTAAGGAATCTACCAGACTGGTTCTGGACAAGGATTTTTCTGACCTTGCAAAAGAACTGCAGCATCATCCTCCGGCAGAGCTGGTTTTCCTTTTAACAAAGAAATTATACCAGCTAAAAAAAGAAGGAAAAATTTCTGACACGGAAATGCTGTTTCTGGATACCCAATTGTCCGGATTTCTGGATGTTTGCGGCGGTTGCGAAAGAATTAAAAACACACCGATTCCTTATTCTTATTCTTCTTTCATCAAGAAGTTTATCATTTTTTATGTCATGGCTCTGCCGATTGCCAATGTTGTGATTCTTGGCATTTTTATGATACCGATTACAATGTTTGTTTATTATGTCCTGATGAGTCTGGAGCTGATAGCAGAAGAGATTGAGGATCCGTTCAATAATGATGAAAATGATATTCCGATGGAAGCTATTTCCCAAAATATAGAAAGAAGCATCAATTTAATTTCAAATAAAGCCTAATGACGAAGAAACTGAAACTCGAAGAACTTGGAAGAATAGATGTCGAGACTTTTAAGAATACGGCAAAAATTCCGTTGGTTGTAGTTCTTGACAATGTGAGAAGCATGCACAATGTCGGTGCGATTTTCCGAACCGGCGATGCTTTCTTGATAGAAAAAATCATTCTCTGTGGCATCACTCCCCAGCCGCCTCACCGCGAAATCCATAAGGCAGCACTTGGTGCAACGGAAAGTGTGGACTGGGTTTATGAAATGGATATTAATGTCGCTATTGAAGATCTTAAGAAAGAAAACTTCGAAATTATCGGTATTGAACAAACTTCATCCAGTCAACTGATCTCTGATTTCCAAATTGACTCAGAGAAAAAGTATGCTCTGATTCTCGGAAATGAAGTGGATGGAATCAGTGATGAAGCTTTGCCTAATATTGGTACTTTCCTGGAAATTCCTCAACTCGGAACAAAACATTCTCTGAATGTAAGTGTCTGTGGGGGGATTGTAATCTGGGAATTTGCAAAAAATTTGAACTAAAACTATATACTATGAATACTACAAATGTTGAGAAAGTGTTTGATTTATATGTCAAAAAATCTTACAGTTCAGAAATCGAAAAGTATCTAAGCTCATTGGATGTTTCTGATGAGGAAAAGCAAGAAATTAAACAGTCAGCTTATGAAAAATACACAGATTACAGTGTGAAGAGACTGGTTAATAAGAATAAATTTTATCTTATTTTATCTTTATCTTCGGCTATTATTTTACTTTTTGTGTTCTTTTACATAATTCCTAAGCAAAATATCAACAATGACTTTTTTTACTGTATTGGCGGAAGTGTTCTGATCTCCTTTTCTCTTTACTGTTCTTTTGTATTTCTCACCTCAATTGATAAAGAAAAAATGAGATCTGTTGCTCATAGCCAGGGATTTGATTACAGCGCTTTTTTTACGTTGTTTTTTGCTATGGGAATTATTCCTGGAGTAATGCTTTACTTTCTTATTTCCTGGACGATAGAAAGCGGACAAGGTAAAATTCTCGAAGAAACTAAGATTTTCACAACAGCTACTGTGATAGACGGGAGATCTGTAGAAAGAACCAGCCTGAGAGGTCGGAAATCTGATACCACATATATAATTGTAGAATTCGAAAATAAGAAAGGCGAAAAAGTCAAAAGAAAAATTGATATCAGCAAATATGAATTTGGAGATTTTGGGAAAGACCAACATGTAAATTTGATATATTCAAGCGTAAATGATTATAATATAAAAGTCCTTAATAAAGATGCAGATTTAGCAAAATACACACATTCTCAGCAACGGGATTTTACAATTAATGATCTTGTAGCACTTTTTGATGAAGATGATGTTGTAAAATTTCTCAATAATATACGATACGGATGGGAAAATCGTGGTCCGGAAGAATGGATCAATGAAAATGACCAGTCCATAATCAAGAAAGAAAAGGATGTGCTGATCTATTTTGGCAGCAATAAGGATTATTTGAAATTCACAAGAAATATGAGTAATGATTATCGGGAAATCGTTGATGAAAATTCAAAAAACTATATGATTCCTTTTGGTAGCAAAACTTATGAAAATGACAAATATAATATTGTAATAGAACCTCTTACAGAGAACGGCCAGCCGGTAAATACAGTTGTGAATATTTCCCTGAAAAAAACCAATGTTTCCAATAAATAAAAAACTGCAAGCACAATGAAGTGCCGCAGTTTGAAATAAATCTAATAAAAAGTAAAAATGAAAGGCGACAAAGATATATTTTTAGTTTAATACAAAGCAATAGTTTTGTTAAAATTTATAAAAAAATTTAAAAATATTGGTAGCCATGGATTTTTTGTAAATTAGCATAATGTTTATCAAAGACTATATTTCCAAAGATTATCCGGCTTTTGCTGTCAGAGACTCTATTGAAGAAGCTTCTGAAGTGGCTAAGGAGTTTGGATATTCTCATGTTTTTATTGTTAACAAGGGGATTTTCCTCGGTGGTTTAAGCCAATCTTTTCTGGAAGACAGCCCGGAAGGAAGCCTGGACTCACTCAGCATCCATTATGAACGTTTCGCAATAATGGAAGACAGCAGTCTGCTGGATAGCATCAAGCTTTTTTATACCTTCAATGCCAACGTGGTTCCGGTGATTTCCAAGGAGGAAAAATATTTAGGGTACATTTCCTGCGATGACATTTTCAATGAGTTCTCAAAATACCCTCTGTTCTCTGAGAATGGAGCAATTCTGACGGTTCAGACCAATGGATTACATTACTCTATGACTGAGATTTCGCAGATTGTTGAAAGTAATAATGCTAAGATCTACGGCACTTTTATTAATGCTATCAAAGAAGACAGTATTGAAATAACGCTCAAAATAAGCAATGAAAATCTCAGCTCTATTGATGAAACGTTTGAAAGATACGGCTACACTGTGATTCATAAACATTATAATGACGAAAAAGAAGAGCTGTTGAAAGACCGCTTCGGATTTTTCCAGAAATTTTTGGAAATTTAATATATGAAGGCAGCCATTTATTCTCAAAAAAAAGACCTCGATACATTTCTGTATCTTAACAGATTTATTTCTGAATTGGCACTCAGAGACGTTTCAGTAGTTCTTCACAGGGAAATGGCGGAGAATCTGAATTTTTCAAAAGACTTTGATACATTTTACGGAAAAGAAGAGTTGAGCGATAAAAAAGTCAATATCGTGTTCAGCTTTGGAGGAGACGGAACGATTCTTAATGCATTGACATTTATACAGGATCTGGAGATTCCTATTATCGGTGTCAATACAGGAAGATTGGGTTTTTTGGCCAATTTCCGAAAAGACGAGATTTTTAATGAACTCGATTCTATTATTCTTGAGAAAAACTATAACATCAGCGAGCGTTCCGTTATCAAAATAACCACGGACAGCAATACCGATATCGACTTTCCGTTTGCGCTGAATGACGTGAGTCTTTCCAGAAAGGAAACAACATCCATGATTACGGTAGAATCTTACATCAATGATGAGTTCCTGAATGTTTTCTGGGGTGATGGGCTCATCGTTTCCACGCCGACAGGTTCGACAGCATATTCACTTAGTTGTGGAGGACCGATTATCTCGCCCAGCAATGACAACTTTGCGATATCTCCAATAGCACCACACAACCTGAATGTCCGCCCACTTATCGTAAAAGATGACTCGAAAATAAAACTGACGGTGAAAAGCCGTGTCCCGGAATATACACTGGCCCTGGACTCCAGGCTTTACCACATGGAAGTCGGAAGCGAAATCATCATCGAAAAAGCAGAGTTCTCCCTGTTTCTCATTAAACCAAAAAAATTCAGCTTTTATGAAACAATTCGGCAGAAACTGCTTTGGGGAAATGATAAAAGGAATTAATATTAAAATTATCGTCAATATATCATGTTGAAATTGAAATTATAATTGTTAATAATTTCGTAACTTTACAGTCCAAAAAATCTTAAAAATATAATAAAAATGAGCAGAAAATTTCCGGCAGGAGTTGCCACTGGTTCTTTAGTAACAGAAATATTTGAATATGCCAAAGAGAAGCAGTTTGCACTTCCGGCAGCCAATGTAATTGGTTCCAGCAATATCAACGCAACTTTGGAAACTGCTGCGAAACTTAATGCACCTGTAATTATCCAGTTTTCCAACGGAGGTTCAGTCTTTAATGCTGGAAAAGGTTTGAACAATGATGGGCAAAAAGCAGCAATTCTTGGAGCTGTCGCAGGCGCAAAACATATCCATACCTTGGCAGAAGCTTACGGAGCAACGGTGATCCTTCATACAGACCACTGTGCAAAAAAATTGTTACCTTGGATAGATGGACTTTTGGATGCCAGCGAAGAATTTTACAAGCAAAACGGGAAATCACTTTATTCCTCCCATATGTTAGATTTGTCAGAAGAGCCGATTGAAGAAAACCTTGAGGTGTCTTCAAGATATTTTGAAAGAATGGCGAAGATGGGAATGACTCTCGAAATCGAATTGGGTGTAACAGGAGGTGAAGAAGATGGTGTAGACAATTCTGACGTGGATAGCTCAAAATTATATACACAGCCGGAAGAAGTGGCATATGCATATGAAGTCCTGAAAAAAGTGTCTGACAATTTCACCATTGCAGCTGCTTTTGGAAACGTACACGGTGTTTATAAACCTGGAAATGTAAAATTAACCCCGAAAATTCTTGATAATTCTCAGAAATATGTGCAGGAAAAATTCGGAACTGGAGAAAAACCTGTGAATTTTGTATTCCATGGTGGTTCCGGTTCTACTTTGGAAGAGATCAGAGAAGCTATCAGCTATGGTGTTGTAAAAATGAATATCGATACTGATTTGCAGTTCGGATACACAGAAGGTATCAGAGATTACATGACAGAAAAAATTGATTATCTTAGACATCAGATCGGAAATCCAACTGGAGCAGATGCGCCGAATAAGAAATTCTACGATCCTAGAGTCTGGGTAAGAAAAGGCGAAGAAACTTATATCAAGAGATTGACACAGGCTTTTGAAGACCTGAATAATATTAATACACTTTAAAATATTTGTAAAAAGTAAAAGGTACAAAGTAAAATGTAAAATTTGCATTAGCTTTGTACTTTTTACTTAATACTTTTACTTAATACTAAGACAATGGCATTTGATTGGTTTAAAAGGAAAACCCAAAACATTACAACTTCTACAGAGGACAAAAAGGACGTTCCGAAAGGGCTTTGGCACAAAACACCAACCGGGAAAATCATAGAAGCAGAGGAACTCAGAGCAAATAATTTTGTTTCTCCGGAGGATGGGTTCCATGTGAGAATCGGAAGCAGAGAATATTTTGATATGCTTTTTGATGACAATAAATTCAAGGAACTGGATGCAGATGTGGAAAGTGTGGATATCCTGAAATTCAAGGATACAAAATCCTACACAGACCGTCTGAAAGAAGTAAAATCGAAAACCAAACTAACCGATTCTATCCGTAATGCTGCGGGAAAAGTGAACGGTGTGGAAATGGTGGTTTCCTGTATGGATTTTGCCTTTATTGGCGGTTCATTGGGTTCTGTAATGGGAGAAAAAATCCGAAGAGCCATTGACTACTGTATCAAGAACAAATTGCCTTATATGATCATCTGCCAGTCTGGTGGAGCAAGAATGCAGGAAGCAGCTTACTCACTGATGCAATTGGCGAAAGTTCAGGCGAAGTTGGTTCAGCTTTCTGATGCAGGTTTGCCTTATATTGCCTATCTGACAGATCCGACTTTTGGCGGTATCACGGCTTCGTTTGCAATGACAGCAGATGTTATTATCGCGGAACCAAGTGCTTTGATCGGATTCGCAGGACCAAGAGTTATCCGGGAAACTATAGGCAAGGATTTGCCGGAAGGCTTTCAGACCTCAGAATTTTTGCAGGATAAAGGATTTGTTGATTTCATTGTAAAAAGAACCGAAATCAAAGAGTCAATTTCAAGAATTGTAAAATTACTGGTACACGAGTATCATTAATTTTAATTAAATAAAAAAAATCACTCTCTCAACTCTGAGAGAGTTTTTTATGAGATTTATAGGAATATTTTTCAGAGCATTAAAAACATTGACCTTAACAAAATTGCTTAAGGTCCTTTCTGTTGGTATTATGCATCCGTTGTTTGCATTTTTATATACTTATGCAAGTTTTAGGGCATTCACAAAAGCAAAGGAATTGTATCCAAAAACCAACTCCAACAGTGGCAAAGGCAATGCGTTCCGACATGCGTACTGGTGTTGCCTGATAATGATGTATTTCTGCAAAGTCTCATCAGTGGAAAAATCTCTGAAATGGTGCAGAAAGCTTACCAATATGCACGAAGAGCTGTTCCCCAATAAGCCTTTGGAAACCAGGATGGATATTCATAATAATAAAGTTGGAATGGACTATTTTATGAGTCTGGTTCCGGGAATCCACCGCCAGTTTTTTGAAAGCAGTTTTTTCATCACAGAATTGCAAAAGCGAACGCAAAATGCAGTCTTAATAAGCTGGGTAGATGAAAAGGTAGAACAAGACCGGTTGATATATCTGGAATAGGTTTTTTTCAATACTTTGATTATTCGATTTTCTTTTTTCTTACATTTACTAAAATTAATTTCCACAAATGGTTCTAAGCAGGATTTGGGCCGCATTTATTATCATAGCAATTGCGGTTGCATCCATCAAATACTTCAGTTCGGAAAGCTACAGTCAGATTTTCAACGATATGGTCGTTGGAAAAGGCGGTGATACCATTCAGATCGGTCAGAAACCATTGGCTGAGATTTCTCCCGAGATCCGAAAAGAGCTACTGAACAATACAGAATTTGAAAACAATCATATTCATTATAAATCAGGTGAATCCAGCGATGTAAAAATCTACCGAGTTCAGGAAACAGACGGCGTTATAGGAACCAGCGAAACAGCGGTTAATATCTGCCTGAAACTCATTGGGATAATGGCGCTTTTTATGGGTTTTATGAGCATTGCCGAAAAAGCGGGTGGGATCAATTTCCTTAGCAGGCTGATCCAGCCATTTTTCTCCAAATTATTTCCAGACATTCCGAAAAATCATCCATCTTTCGGACACATGATGCTGAATTTTAGTGCGAATTTATTAGGTCTGGACAATGCGGCAACACCGTTCGGACTAAAAGCGATGGAAAGTCTCCAGACTCTGAATCCGGATAAAGACAAGGCCAGCAATGCGCAGATTATGTTTCTCTGCCTGCACGCCAGCGGTCTGACACTGATTCCTGTTTCTATCATTGCGATTCGTTCATCAATGGGTTCGGAGACACCGACCGATATTTTCCTGCCTTGTATGATTGCCACTTTCTGTGCAACGATGGCGGCAATGATAATAGTTTCCGTCAGACAAAAAATAAACCTTTTCCAGCCGATAGTTCTGGCTTATGTCGGTGGGATTTCTGCGGTTATTGCGTTACTGGTTATTTATTTGGTTCAGATGAGTAAAGAGGAATTGGATTCTTTCAGTAAAGTGATGAGTAACGGAATTATTCTATTGATTTTCATTGCTATAGTTTTAGGAGGTGTTTATAAAAAGATCAATATTTTTGATGCGTTTATCGACGGGGCAAAAGAAGGTTTCACGGTTTGTGTGAAGATTATTCCGTATTTGGTGGGGATGTTAATAGCGATTTCTTTACTCAGAACAAGTGGTGTTTTCGATGTAATTATTGACGGAATGAAATGGATTGCCAGTGCATCACAACTCGATACCAGATTCGTGGACGGGTTGCCGACCGCTTTGATAAAACCATTGTCAGGATCAGGAGCACGCGGAATGATGGTGGACACGATGAAAACCTTCGGAGCAGACAGTTTTCCGGGGAAATTGTCTGCCATTTTGCAAGGAAGTTCTGATACTACTTTTTATGTTATAGCCGTCTATTTTGGTGCGGTTGGAATCAAGAATACAAGATATACTGTTGGGTCGATGCTTTTGGCAGACTTGGTCGGCGTTAGTGTTTCAATAATCCTTGCTTATTTGTTTTTTGGTTAATCCTCTATATATTAAAAATAAATTTAAAACTCAAAATCATTAATGATCCAAGATAAAGACTTTACATTAAGATTGATTAGGCAATTAACTCAGGCTTTAGAAAAACTATTGCTGGGAAAACCGGAAGAAAGCCTGATGCAGAAAGAACTGGATTTCGATTCTCTGATGAAGGATATTTTTAAAATTAATTTCGAAGAACTAGCTTCGAAATCAAAAGAAGAAATTATCGAAATTGTAAAGCAAAGAGAAACCAAAGATCATACAGATTATTATGAAATGCTGGGAAATCTGTTTATGTTTCATTACCGAACAGAAAGTAAAACAGATTATGGTAACAAAGCAAAAATTTTTTATGAACTTTATCTGCAAACGAGTGGCATTTTTTCGCTTCCGGTGATCAACCGGATCAATGAGCTTAAAACGGTATTGAATTAAATTAAAACAATGTATTAGCAAGCTTGGCACAAAAATTAATCTTTTATTCGTAATTTTGGCGGGCTATCGATAGAGCAATATGATTTTTAAAACTAAGAAAGACAGGAAGTACACTTATCTGGAAGCGGGAGAAGGCCATCCAATGGTTCTTTTACACGGACTGATGGGCGGATTGAGTAACTTCGATAAAATGATAGATTTTTTTTCGGACAAAGGATATCAGGTCTTTGTGCCGCAATTGCCAATTTATGATTTGCCGATTCTTAATACCAATCTGACATCGATCTCAAAATTCGTTGCCAAATTCATCACAGACGTTATAGGAAAACCGGTAACAATTGTCGGGAACTCCATGGGCGGACACATCGGTTTGATTCTGACAACATCCCGTCCCGAACTGGTAAGAAATCTCGTTCTGACAGGTAGCTCCGGGTTGTATGAAAGAACCTTTGGAGATAGTTTCCCAAGAAAAAGTGACAAAGAATATATCAAGAAAAAAACGCAGGATGTTTTTTATGACCCGATTGTGGCAACAGATGAGTTGGTAGATGAAGTATTTGCAGTTGTAAATGACAGGATGAAAGGCATTAAAACTGTGATGCTCGCAAGAAGTGCCATCAAGCACAATATGCTGAATGATCTTCCGAAAATCACTTGCCCAACTTGCATCATCTGGGGAAAACAGGATAATGTAACACCTCCGGAAGTTGCGGAAGACATGCACAAATTTATCCCGAATTCAGAATTGCACTGGCTGGATGAATGCGGACACGCGGCGATGATGGAAAAACCGGATGAGTTTAACGAAGTTCTTTACACCTGGCTGAAAAAAGTGATGTAATCCCCATCAGGAAAAAACAAATCGGAACCATTAAGAAATTGATTTTTAGCAATATAAATTTGATTCTTAATGGTTTTTAAATTATAAAAATATGCAGATCAAAACCGCAGAATTCGTAAAAAGCAGCCAGAAATGGCAGGAATGTCCGGAGCCAGTAATGCCGGAATATGCTTTTATCGGGCGCTCCAATGTGGGCAAATCTTCTCTAATCAATGCGATGATGGGAAGAAAGGACCTTGCAAAAACTTCCGGAACTCCAGGAAAAACACAGCTTATCAATCATTTTTTGGTCAATGAAAACTGGTATCTTACTGATTTGCCGGGTTACGGTTACGCAAAAGTATCCAAAAGCCTTAGAAAAGATTTTGAAAAATTGATCACCAACTATATCCTCAACAGAAAAAATCTCGTCAATCTTTTTGTTCTCATCGATATCCGGCATAATCCCCAGAAAATCGATCTGGAATTCATAGAATGGTGTGGTGAGAGTGGTATTCCGTTTTCTATCGTTTTCACAAAATTGGATAAAATGAAACCTAATGCAGCCAAAGAGAATGTAGAAAAGTATAAAGCCGAACTCATGAAAGCATGGGCAGATCTGCCAGAAATCTACGTGACATCTGCCGAGAAGAAAGAAGGAACGGATGAGATTCTGAGATTTATTGGAAAAACAAATGAATTTCTCGTGAATAATAAAGTAGATTTTAATGGATAATCTGGTCTGGAAAATCAAAACATTTGATGAGATCTCTACACAGGAGTTGTACAGCGTTATCAAAGCGCGGATCAATGTTTTTGTTGTAGAGCAGGATTGTCCTTATCCGGATCTGGATGATTATGATCAGAAAGCCATCCATCTCTGGGCAGAAATTGACGGCGAAGTTCTGGCTTATTGCAGAATTTTCGACAAAGGAATAAAGTATCAGGAAACGTCCATCGGAAGAGTTGTGACCACGGAAAAAGGACGAGGAACCGGTCTGGGGAAACAATTGATAAACTATGCGCTGGAGGTTATAGAAAACCGGTTAATGACTTCGGAAGTAAGGATTTCTGCACAGGATTATCTGCTGCGTTTTTACGCCGGATTCGGATTCCAGGACACCGGAAAAAAATATCTGGAAGATAACATACCGCATACAGAAATGCATAGAAAAATAAAAGAGCTCTAAATAACTTAAAGCTCTTTTCAGAAATATAAATGTTTATTTCAATTGTGTTTTTACGGTTATTAGTCTGATGCAAAATTAGATACATAAAACCACATTTCCTTACGGGAAACCGTAAAATGGTTAAATAATTAAAAAAAATTCAGATTATTCCGAGGTCTTTGCATTTGGCAATCAACTGTTCGTTGTTTGTTACCTTCAGAAGTATCTTCATCCCATTGATTTTCTTTTCAATACTGCTAAGGCTGTTGGGGCTTATATTCTTTGTTTGCAAAACCGGCGGAATGTTTTTTTGTAGAATACCTTCCGACAGTAATTTCAATAGAATGATATCAAAATTGCTGAATTCCAGTGTGTTCATTGCTTTTACAGGCAGTTTGAGGTCGTGTGAGATATACTTGTCACCATTATAGACGTGCTCTACGGCTTTCTTCAGTTCCTTGCTGTCTGACCTGGCTTTTCTCACGAAGGCATTGATTTTCAGCTGTTGGAACAGCATATCAATAATTCCGATTTTGTGCTCTGCGGAAAAGACAATAACTTTTAGCCCGGGATCAATACTGCGGCAGCTTTTTATCAGTTCTTTACCGTCTTTTATCATTTGCTTTCTGTGATCTTCCTCAAAGTTGAGATCCGTAATCAGCAGATCGAACGGTTTTTCATTATTAAGAGATTTTTTGAAATTGGAAAAGGCATCATCACAGTAATAAAAATATTCGACAGAGGAAATATTAAGATCCTGCAAAACCTTCTGTACGGAAAAATTACTGCTTTCGTGGTCTTCCGCAATCATCACTTTACCGAACATATCACATTATATTTATACAAAATTACGATAAAAGAATCTAGGCATCAGAATTTTCCTGCCATCTGATAGAGATTTTCATTCCAATCTCCCGGTTTTGGATGTCCATCGTGGCATACATCTCTTTCAGCCTGGATTTTATGTTGGTAAAGCCATTTTTTTCTATGATGTTTTCCGGTAATCCGATTCCGTTATCAGAATAGAATATTTCGTAAAACTGATGATCCTGTACAAACCTTAGAATTACCTGTGTTGCGGCACTATGTTTTCTCATATTCACCAGGAGTTCACGGATGATCTGGAAGAGATCCTCTTTTTTATCATTAGCAATATTTTCCCAAAAGCCTGGTTCATTCCCAATGATAATAATAGGTGTTTCATCATTATCAAAAGAATGAACCAGTCCGGAGATTCTTTTATTAAAATTCGTTTCAGATTCATTACTATAAGATAGATCACGGGATTTTTCGTACATCAGCTCCAGTTTGTCCAGGATCTTTTCCTTAGGAATCTCATTCTGGTTTTCAATGGTGGAGATTACTTCGTATAATCCATTCGCAACCACATCGTGGACTTTTTTGGAAAAATTGAGATGCTGTTCTTGTAAATTGTTATTAGCTTGCAAAATCATTCTTTCCCTTCTTCTTTTAATCCAGAAAGCAGTAACAACTGTGATCATTAAAAAGACAACGATCATAAGCCAGATCATTAGTTTTTGTTGATTTACCTGATACTGCTGCATGGCATGTTCTTTCTGTAAACGGAGGTTTTCTGTCTTTGCTTTTTCACTTTCAAAACGGATCAGCGCAAATTGATTTTTCGCCTCATTTTGGCTGCTGATGACGCTATCCTGAATCTTTGAATATTCATCAAAGTATTGCAGGCTCTCTTTACCATTGGTCAATTTGATTAGATTTTGCAGAGCTTCCAATTGATCAGACGGATATTTCAGTCGCTTTGCAAGTCTCAACATCTTTCTGGCATAATATTCGGAAGAATCTGTGTTTTTATCCAGATAATAAACAGAAAGGTAGGAATAAGCAGCATCTGTTGTCCAGTTATCTCCATTACTCTGGCTCATTTTTATAACATGATGATAGTTGCTGACCGGATTATATTCTGGATTCTGAAACCATTTGGATCTGTTGTAATTCAGTAACATTTTAGGGTAAAATTTGTTTTCTTTACCAATACTGTCAACTAGTTTTTTATAGATTTCTACGGCTTCACTATATTTTTTTTGATTATGAAATATGACTGCAATATTGTTGTCAATCATCATTTTATCAATAGAATCATTAGTAAATGACAGTGCTTTTCTGTAAAAATTACTGGCATCATTATAATTTTTCAGATTATTGGAAGCTACGCCAAGATTGTTATAATTACTAAAAAGAAATGAAAAGTGGGCAGGATTTTTTTCTTCAAAAAATTCTGATGCAGCGAGACTGGTTTCAATGCTTCCGAAATTATCGCCCAGACATTCCTGAATGATTGCCATATTGACAAGACTTTTTCCGGCACCAAAACTGTCATTTCTTTTTAAGAAGAGCTCTCTTGCTTTATCAAAGTACACGAACGCACTGTGTTGTTTATCCTGATCCAGCAATACAAATGCTTTTTCATAAAAAGGATTGGTCTGTTCTTTTACAGGCAGATTTTTTTTTTCGGATTCCTTTTCTGAACACGAAAACATAATCATCAACAAAAAATAAAAAATGGATTTTTGCAAATTTTACAATTTATCCGAAATTTAAAAAAAAAAGACTAAAATCTATGGAAATTAGGTTTTAAATAATGAATAACATTATTTTTGTTGATCATTCAGATTTGCAGATGTCTATTAATGTTTTAGAACAATATCTTCCGGAAAACACGCTCCCTTTTCTCAAAAAGTGGTTTGGGGATTATACGATTCATATCAGGATAACGAAAGGCAGAAACAGCAAATTGGGAGATTACAGAAAATTGCAGGATAAGTCTCATCAGATCACAGTAAACTCTACTCTGGACAGGCAACTGTTCTTTTTTGTTCTGACGCATGAGCTGGCACATATGCTTGCATTCGAAAAGTTCAGCAACAGGATCAGCGCACATGGAAAAGAATGGAAAGACACTTTCCGCGAGATGTTGCTGGAGAGCATTGATATTTATACCAATGATTTAAGACCGATTATTTTGAGATTTTTAAAAAATCCAAAAGCCAATTTCATGGCAAGTCCTGAACTTGTTAGATATTTCCATATAAAAGATTCCGACGAGAATTTTGTTTTTATTGAGGATTTATTAACGAATGATAAATTTATCTACAGAGGCGATAACTACGAGATCCTCGAAAAAAAGAAAAAGTTATATCTTTGCATTAATTTGAATAACTCAAAAAAATATATGTTTCGCCCTTTGGCGAAAGTGGAAAGATTATAGATGGAGAAAAATAATAATTATTGCGTAATAATGGCGGGTGGTATCGGAAGCCGATTTTGGCCGATGAGTACACAAAAATTTCCAAAGCAATTTCACGATATACTGGGGACGGGGAGAACGATGATCCAGCAGACTTTTGACAGGATCAGCCAGCTGATCCCTGCTGAGAATATATATGTCATCACAAATCAGGAGTATGTAGAGCTATCGCAACAACAATTGCCGGAAATCCCTGCCAATAATATTGTGGGTGAGCCGGCTATGAAAAATACATCGGCCTGCAACCTTTATATGGCAAAGAAAATAGAAAATACAAATCCTAATGCCAATATCATTGTAATGCCTGCGGATCACCTGATCATGAAAGAAAAAATATTTCTTGAGAAAATCGGACTTGCTCTTGATATTGTTTCAAAAAATGATTACCTGATTACACTTGGCATAACACCGACAAGACCCGACACCGGTTATGGATACATACAGTTCATCCAGGAAAAGAACGAAAACTATTCCAAGGTAAAAACCTTTACTGAAAAACCGGATCTGGAAATTGCAAAAAGCTTTATAGAATCCGGAGATTTCCTTTGGAACGCCGGGATTTTTATTTGGAGTGTAAAAAGTATTCTGAAAGCATTCAAAAGATACTTGCCGGAGATGACAAACCAGTTCAATACATGCGAGTATAATAGTGAATCCGAAAAAGAAAGTATGGATGTCATCTATCCGACAGTAAGCAAAATATCCATTGATAACGGAATCCTGGAAAAAGCAAATAATGTCTATGTAATTCCTGCAAACCTTGGCTGGAGTGATCTTGGCACCTGGACATCCGTTTACACGAATGCCGACAAAAATGATGATAATAACGCTGTTAATTCCAAAAATGTACTGACTTACAATTCTAAAGGGAATGTTATAAGGATAAAGAATCAAAACAAAGTGGCAGTTATCGACGGATTAAAAAATTATATTATTGTAGATACGGAAAAAGCACTCCTGATCTGTCCAAGAGAAAATGACCAGCTCATAAAAGATTATGTTTTGGATCTTAAAAATCTTAAAAAAGGGGAAAGATTTATGTAATATCTGCCCTGCGAATAAAATATTATGAACTCTTTGATTATTTTTCAAAGAGTTTTTTTAATTTTAAGTCCAAATAAAACACAAATGCTGGTTAAAGTTTATGGTGCAGCTATCCATGGTGTTTCTGCACAGATCATCACTATAGAAGTCAATGTAGATCAAGGCGTCGGCTATCATCTAGTGGGATTGCCGGATAATGCCATCAAAGAAAGCAGCTACAGAATTTCGGCAGCGCTCAAGAACTCAGGTTTTAAAATTCCGGGTAAGAAGATAACTATCAATATGGCGCCAGCTGATCTCAGAAAAGAAGGTTCATCTTATGACATGAGCATTGGTTTGGGGATTCTGGCGGCATCGGATCTGATTACAGCTGAACAATTATCAGAGTACATCATCATGGGAGAATTGTCTCTGGACGGGGGATTACAGCCTATAAAAGGTGTGCTTCCAATTGCCATAAAAGCAAGGGAGATGGGTTTCAAAGGTATTATCCTGCCCAGACAAAATGCAAGAGAAGCGGCTATTGTTAATAATCTGGATGTCTATGGTGTGGAGAATATCAAAGAGGTTATAGATTTTTTTAATGAAGATTTGCCATTAACCAGGTTTGAGATTGACACCAGAAAAGAATTTCAGGATAAGGTAGATCATTTTCCTTTTGACTTCGATGAGGTTAAGGGACAAGAAGCTGCAAAACGGGCGATGGAAGTCGCAGCAGCAGGCGGCCATAATATCATTCTTATAGGATCTCCCGGAAGTGGCAAAACAATGATTGCTAAACGTCTCCCGAGTATTCTTCCGCCACTCAGTCTCAAAGAAGCTTTAGAAACTACGAAGATCCATTCCGTGGCAGGAAAAATGGGAACAGAAACATCATTGATGACGATTCGTCCTTTCCGGTCGCCACATCATACCATTTCGGATGTTGCTTTGGTTGGTGGCGGAAGTTATCCTCAACCGGGAGAGATTTCCCTGGCGCATAATGGAGTTTTGTTTCTGGATGAGATGCCGGAGTTCAAAAGAGCAGTTCTGGAAGTAATGAGACAGCCGCTGGAAGATCGTGTAGTAACAATTTCAAGGGCAAAGTTCACTATAGAATATCCTGCAAGCTTTATGCTGGTCGCAAGTATGAACCCAAGTCCGAGCGGCTATTTCCCGGATGATCCTAACAATACTTCATCAGCATTGGAAATGCAGCGCTATATGAATAAATTATCAGGACCACTGCTGGACAGAATCGATATCCACATAGAAGTATCCAAAGTGGAGTATGAGCAACTGGCAGAAAAACGAAAAGGAGAAAGCAGCGAAAGCATCAGAAGAAGAGTAATGACCGCCAGAAATATCCAGACAGAACGATACAGTGACCTTGAAATCAATTACAATGCCCAGATGGGGCCAAAAGAAATTGAAAAATATTGTGAACTGGAAGATGATTCCCAGCAACTTATAAAAACTGCCATGCTGAAGCTCAATCTATCTGCAAGAGCCTATGACAGAATCCTAAAGGTAGCCAGAACAATCGCCGATCTGGAAAGCTCTGAGAAGATACAGGGCGACCATATCTCGGAAGCGATACAATATAGAAGCCTTGACCGGGATTTTTGGAATGCTTAGAACATTCCGCCATCATTCTGATTCTCAAAAAAAGCATCAATAGCCAGGTTGTCAGATTTCGAAGCAGCAACAGCCAGCTGGTCACAGATTTCGTTTTCGGGATGTCCTGCATGACCTTTGATCCAGTGGAATTTAGGATTGTGAAGTTGATATAATTTGTAAAACGCTTGCCACAGATCGGGGTTTTTAACATTTTTCCAGCCACGTTTTATCCATCCGTAGATCCATTTTTGGTTGATAGCATCTGCAACATATTTGCTGTCGGTATAGATATGTACATCGTTATCAGAAGTTTTTAAATTGCTGAGCGCTACAATCACGGCCATCAGTTCCATCCGGTTATTGGTGGTCTTTCGAAAACCTTTGGAGTAAGTTTTCTGATAATTTTTTTCGGGAACACGCATCAGGATTCCATAACCGCCCGGTCCGGGATTTCCACTGCAGGCACCATCTGTGAAGATTTCGACTTTTAAACTCAAAACAATTATTTAAAACGGCATATCATCGTCGTCGTCATTATTCATGGCAGAGCCGGAAACCTGATTGTTATTAGGAAGCCCAAACGCAGCGCCCGGATCGATGGTGAAGTTGATCTTGTCAAAGCCCGACGGTTCATCTTTCTGCCCGAAGCTGGAAGGCGTATAGTCATAGTTGGTTCCAAGGTCGGCAAACTTACCAATATTCTTATGGAATGCTAATCTTACGTCAGCTGTAGCACCATTTCTGTGCTTGGCAATGATAATCTCCGCCTGGTTTTCTGTGCTGGTTTCTGCGCCTTCTTCATCATTATCCCAAACAGCAATCTTATAATATTCTGGTCGGAAGATGAAAGACACGATATCGGCATCCTGCTCGATTGCTCCGGATTCCCGTAGGTCAGACAGCATCGGTCTTTTTCCTGGTCTTGTTTCCACACTTCTGGATAACTGGGACAATGCGATCACAGGAACATTCAGCTCTTTTGCTATAGCTTTTAAGGATCTCGAGATCATTGCAATCTCCTGCTCACGGTTGCCGGCACCTTTCCCGGAATTAGCCGTCATCAACTGGAGATAATCAACCATGATGATCTTCACCCCGTGCTGCATAACAAGCCGTCTGCACTTCGCGCGGAAATCGAAGATGGAAAGAGATGGAGTTTCATCAATATAAAGTGGTGCATTTTCCAAAGCAGAAACGTTGGTAAAAAGCCTTTGCCATTCTTCATCAGCCATTTGGCCTTTTCTCAGTTTCTCTGATGAAATACCGGTTTCTGATGAGATCATCCTTGTGATCAGCTGTACAGAAGCCATCTCCAGAGAGAACAGCGCCATCGGAATATTGTGATCTACGCAGATGTTTCTTGCCATTGATAGGATGAAAGCTGTTTTCCCCATCGCCGGTCTTGCAGCAATGATGATGAGGTCGGAGTTTTGCCAGCCGCCGGTCTCCTTGTCTAATGCAGAGAATCCGGACGGAATCCCGGATAAGCCCTCTTTGTCCTTTAATGATTTGATCTTGTCAATCGCTTCTTTCACCAATGAGTTGGCAGTATCGAAGCCCTTTTTTATGGTTCCGTTGGTGATTTCAAAAAACGATTGTTCTGCTTTATCCAATAATTCAAAAACGTCGGTCGTTTCTTTGTAAGAACTGTCAATGACATTTGCAGAAACATTGATCAGGGAACGAAGGATGAATTTTTCCAGGATCACACGCACATGATATTCGATGTGGGCGGAAGAACTTACACCCATTGTCAGATCGATAATGTAATGGTCACCACCTGCAAGATTAAGTTTTTCATTCTTTTTAAGATCCTGTATCACTGTCATCAGGTCGATGGGCGAGTTGCTCTCATACAGTTTCAGTATGGCGGAGAAAATGGTTTGATGTCGCGGATCATAAAATACATCCGGCGTGAGCAGATCAATAGAATGATCGAGCCCTTTTCTGTCTATCAAAAAAGTTCCAATCACAATTTTCTCAAAATCCAATGCATTGGGAGGCATTTTGCCATCCGAAATAGAAAGTTCCTTTGCAAAATTACCGTGAATCAAAGACGATAATGTATCCTTTTCTGCCATTGTACAAAGATAGAATTTTTATGACTTTTCAGCATTTTAGTTATACGCAAACAATCCACATTTATCCACTCAGAATGTTAATAAAACAAATATTATTGTAACATTTTTATAGAAAACCGAACTTAATATATAGAAATATTGGCAAATTCTAAATTTCATTAAATTAACAAAAAAAGAAATCTTTATGCTGCAACGATTTATCAGGTTAGAATTCAAAAGTTTTTTCAGGTCCAGTTCTTTGGCGGCGAATATCGTCGTTAAGATTTTCCAGCTCTTGGGAATGTTGTATATGCTGGCGGTATTTGTCTTCATTGCTTTTGGCGCTTTTTACTTTCCGAAAAAAGAACTACATGCCGATCCATTGCCTTTTATGAGCAAATTCTTAGTTTACTGGTTGGTGGCAGATCTGTTCCTGCGATACTTTTTTCAGCAGATGCCGACTCAGAATATCAAGCCATTTCTGACAATGAACATCAGTAAAAATACGCTGGTCAATTATATGATCAGTAAGACTTTTACATCTTTTTTCAGTTGGGGCGGACTTTTCATTTACATTCCGCTTTTAGGGATTTTGCTGTATAATGGTTATTCAACAGCCGGAAGTTTTTCCTGGATTTTTGCGATTATTATTCTCGTTTTCTGTAGTAATTTTCTCAATATTTTATTGAACGGAAAAGATATTGTCGTTTGGATTGTCGGAGCGGTTTTGGTTTTGACAGCGGGATTGGATTATTACAAAATTATTTCGTTATCGAATTTTTCCGAACTCATTTTTATGCAATTCTACCAACATTGGTGGCTTATCATTATTCCGGTTTTATTTATGGCTGGCGGGTTTGTTTTCACAAGACGATACATCAGGGGCAATTTCTATCTCGACAAAGGCCTGGAAATGAAACAGGAAGTCGGGAAAACAGAAAGCATTCAGTTTCTTAATAAATATGGTGTTCTTGGAACGTTCATCAACAACGATATCCGGATGATCAAACGAAGCAAAGCGGCAAAATCTATCGCAATAGGAAGCTTTTTCTTTCTGTTTTATGGTTTGCTCCTGTTTAGTTCTCCGACTTATAAAACAGCTTATATGCAACTGTTTATGGGGCTTTTTGTGACCGGAGGTTTTTTGTTTTTGTTTGGTCAGCGTGTCCCGTCTTTTGACAGTTCCTACTACCCGCTGATGATGACGCTGAACGTTCCTTACAAAGAATATCTGAAAGCCAAATGGTGGATGATTGTGAGTGCTGTGGCTGTGAGTATGGTTTTGGCAGTCGGATATGCATTTGTGAGTTGGGATTTGTATTTCACGTTTCTGGCGGCTGGTCTTTACAATGTCGGTGTCAATTCTCAGGTCGTTTTGTTATCGGGCGCATTTAACAAAAACCCGATTGACCTGAATGCGAGAGGAAAAACATTAGGTAAGAAAAATAATTTCAGCTTCAAAAACATTCTTCTTCTTTTGCCACAGATGGTTTTGCCAATGGCAGTTTTCGGCGTTTCCAAATATTTTTTCGGAACAACAGCAGCTGTGGCGAGTTTGGGTGTTTTAGGATTGATTGGCTTTTTCCTAAGAGAAAAATTCTTCGATTTCATTGTCAAATTATATAAAAAAGAAAAATACTCAACCATAAAGGCCTTCAAAGGAAATTAAAATAATTTGGGCAGCTATTTCCGTCTTCCGCTCCCAATCTTTTTATTTTTTAGCAAAAAAACAAAAAGGATTTCCGCTCAAGCCGGGCTGCATGCAATTCAACGTAAAAAACTAATACCTAAATACTAACATCTAATACCTCAATAAAATGATAACAATAAATAACCTTTCCAAAGTTTATGAAACCAAAAAAGTCTTATCCATAGAAAACCTGGATTTCCAAAAAGGGCAAACCATTGGTTTGGTCGGGAACAACGGTGCGGGAAAAACCACGTTGTTCAGTCTGATTCTCGATCTGATAGAGCCAAGCACAGGCTATGTTTCCATCGACGGAGAAAAAGTCAATGAGTCCGAGAACTGGAAAAACAAAGTCGGTGCTTTTATCGATGAAACTTTTCTGATTGGCTATCTAACTCCGGAAGAATATTTTTATTTTTTAGGAGAACTAAGAGGACAAAGTAAAGCCAATGTGGATGAATTTCTTAAAAACTTTACCGATTTCTTCAACGGAGAAATCCTGAATGCGAAAAAATATATCCGTGATCTTTCCAAAGGAAATATGAAAAAAGTCGGAATCATCGGCGCATTAATCGGAACGCCGGCGATTATTATTCTGGATGAACCTTTTGCCAACCTTGACCCTTCAACACAAATCAAACTGAAAAACCTTATCAAAGATTGGTCACAAAACTCAGATTCCACATTCCTGATTTCCAGTCACGATTTGGCTCACACCACAGAAGTTTGCGAAAGAATCGTAGTCATCAACAAAGGCGAATTGGTAAGAGATATTCAAACGTCCCCAGAAACATTAAAAGATTTGGAACAATATTTTGCAGACCAGGTTTCTGTTAAATAATCAATTAATAAAATGTAAAAAGCCTCAGAATTATGAGGCTTTTTTAATAGTCAAAAATCTAATTTAAGAACTAGCATCTACTTCAGGCTACCCACCATATCTTCAGGTTTAACCCACTCATCAAATTGCTCGGATGTTAACAATCCAAGATTGATGGCTTCTTCTTTCAGAGTTGTACCGTTTTTGTGAGCTGTTTTAGCGATTTTTGCCGCATTTTCGTAACCGATGTGGGTGTTAAGCGCAGTTACCAACATCAGAGATTTGTCAACCAATTCTTTGATTCTCGGTTTATTCGGCTCAATTCCAACAGCACAATGGTCATTGAAAGAAATCATCGCATCCGCCAATAACTGTGCAGACTGCAGGAAGTTCGCCGCCATAACCGGTTTGAAAACATTCAGTTCGTAATTTCCTTGTGTTCCTGCGAAAGAGATTGTAGTGTCGTTTCCAAGAACTTGTGCGCAAACCATTGTCATGGCTTCGTTCTGAGTTGGATTCACTTTCCCTGGCATGATAGAAGAACCTGGCTCATTTTCAGGGATGTGGATTTCACCGATTCCGGAACGTGGGCCGGAAGCCAATAATCTGATATCCTGAGCAATTTTATAAAGTGAAACGGCCAATTGCTTCAGTGCGCCGTGAGTTTCTACAATTCCGTCATGCGCCGCCAAAGCTTCAAATTTATTGGGCGCTGTTACGAATGGCAACCCTGTGAAATCTGCAATGTATTTTGCCACCAGAACATCATAGCCTTGCGGCGTGTTCAGTCCTGTTCCAACCGCCGTTCCGCCAAGAGCCAACTCTTTCAGATGGTCAAGCGTATTGTTGATGGCTTTTTTTGCATAATCCAACTGCGCTACATAACCGGAAAATTCCTGGCCCAAAGTCAACGGCGTGGCATCCATCAGGTGTGTTCTCCCGATTTTTACAATATTCTGGAATTTCTTCGCTTTTTCGTCCAGCGTATTTCTTAATTTTTCCAAAGCAGGCAAAGTTTCTTTCACCACTTTCGTGTAAGCCGCGATGTGCATTGCCGTTGGATAAGTGTCATTGGAAGACTGAGATTTGTTCACATCATCATTGGGATGGATCCATGTTTTTTCTCCAAGCTTTCCGCCTTTCAAAACGTGCGATCTGTTGGCAACCACTTCATTCACATTCATGTTGGACTGTGTTCCGGAGCCGGTTTGCCAGATAACCAACGGAAACTGATCGTACAGTTTTCCTTCAAGGATTTCTTCACATACTTTCCCGATCAGGTCTCTTTTTTCATTATCAAGAACGCCCAGTTCGGCATTGGTGTAAGCTGCTGCTTTTTTCAGGTAAGCAAATGCATCGATGATTTCGCGAGGCATACTTCCTTCCGGTCCGATTTTGAAATTATTCCTGGAACGCTCTGTCTGCGCACCCCAAAACTTATCAGCGGGTACCTGCACTTCGCCCATCGTGTCTTTTTCGATTCTGAAACTCATTATATTTGATTTAAATTTATTAGGAGCTGTTTCCCGCTTTTCGTTACAATCTTTTTGCTCGTCATAGCCTCTCGCAAAAAGGATTTCCACTACAATCGGGGCTAGTTGACAAAGGCTTTTTTATAAACTTTTCAACCATCTTTTCATTGATTTTTACAACCTTACGAAATTACTAAAAACTAAAAGTTTATCAAAATGAAAAAAATCAATCCGGAAATTTTGTGAAATAAAATAAAAACGTCTATTTTTGCTCAAAATATGTAGCATTATGATGTTATCAGCATTCTGGCCGTTTTACCAATTTCTTTGGACCGTTTATTTCTTCACAATGATGTTGTGTGGATTCTGGTGTATTCTGATGTTCTTCGGATTCATCGTTCCACTTTGGTTAACAGAGGGTGTGGCAGAATATTTCGGGAAAATCAACAAGAATTTTGACCCGGAACAGGTAAGATACAAAAAACTGTATGAGCAGGAAGGTGTAGAAGTAATCTATCAGAGACCTGCAGGAGAAAAGCCGGCAAATCACGGTCATCACCATTAATCTGGCAATTTTCTTTTCGTGAGAGATTGCACTCAAAGCGAAACAATATATAAAGAATCGTCTTCAAATTTTTGAGGACGATTTTTATTTGAGGATCGAAACAATTTTTCGTGAAGCCTAAGTCTCGAATCTTGTCTCTTTCTTCTTGTTTCTTAAATCATTATCTTTGCCAACTAAAATTTACCTATGTCTAAGTCATTAATTCCGAAACTGGAAGCGATAAAACAACGATATAATGAGGTCGCAGATCTTATCATTCAACCGGATGTGATCACGGATCAGAAAAGATATTCTGCGCTCAACAAAGAATACAGCGATCTTGGAAAGATTGTAAAAGTTTTTGATGAATATAAAGGAGCACTGGATACCATTGCAGAATCAGATGAAATCATTGCAGACGGCTCTGATAAAGAATTCGTGGAAATGGCGAAGCAGGAAAAGTATGACGCTCAGGATAAGCTTCCGGCTTTGGAAGAGGAACTGAAATATCTTCTGATCCCGAAAGATCCTGCCGATGATAAGAACATCATTCTGGAAATGCGTGCAGGAACCGGTGGCGATGAAGCAGCGATTTTTGTGGAAGATATGTACAGGATGTATTCGATGTACTTCAAAACCAAAGGCTGGAAACACGAGATCACCGATTCCAGCGAAGCATCCAAGGGTTATAAGGAACTGATCATGAAAGTAGAAGGCGAAAGCGTTTATGGCATTATGAAGTTCGAATCCGGCGTCCATCGTGTACAACGTGTTCCGGAGACAGAATCCCAGGGCCGCGTCCACACTTCTGCAATAACGATTGCCGTTTTACCGGAAGCTGAAGAAGTAGATGTTGAAATCAATCCCGCAGATATCGAGATGCAGACTTCCCGTTCCGGAGGTGCGGGTGGGCAAAACGTTAATAAAGTTGAAACAAAAGTTCAGCTGACACATAAGCCTTCCGGATTGGTTGTAGTTTGTCAGCAAGCGCGTTCTCAGCTGGCTAACAGGGAATTAGCTATGGAAATGCTGAGAGCAAAGCTCTATGATATCAAACTTCAGGAAGTCGTTGGTGATATTGCCGCCCAGAGAAAAACGATGGTTTCCACAGGTGACCGCTCTGCAAAAATCAAAACCTATAATTATCCTCAGGGAAGGGTGACAGATCACAGGATCAATAAGTCAATTTATAATCTTGATGCTTATATGAACGGTGATATCCAGGAAATGATGGATGCCGTGATTATGGCAGAAAATGCAGAAAAGCTAAAAGGCGAAGAGGAAGGAATTGCTTGATAGAAGTGATAAGTTAGAAGTAAAAAGTAAGAAGTTAGAAGCGTGATGTTTCTAAACTTAAAAAATAATTAATAAAGCTCAGTGAAATTTCATTGGGCTTTTTTATTTGAATTTATCAATGCCTCTCAAGCCGTTGAACCGAATGCCATATTTCCAGTTACAATAGGCGAAGAACTGGTACAATCTGTATTCGAAATCGAAGCCATAGTTTTCTTTGGGGTCATAATCGATAGCAACCTCATAAAAACCGGGATTTGCGCCAGAATAGAACCTGCTGTTCCATTCCGTCACAAGCATCTGGTTTCTTGCTTTCAGGCCGGTTTCCGTGAACATCGATTTGGGTTGCGCTCTTGATGCGAGAAATGTTTCATAATCGGTATCGAAAACAGTAATTTCCCACTCATCTGCTGAGTCTGCTTTTTTCTGGGCAGAAATCCCGGGTTTCGAATTGGTTGCTGTTTTTCCCAATCCAGAAGCGCAAGACCAAATGAATACGGAAATGATTATTATGGCGAAAAGATTTTTCATTGCAATGATTTGTTTAAAATTATGACTTTTTTTATAACCACTGAATCATCTCTTAATTTGTTTTTTTAGTTGATGAAAGAAGAATGTATATGTGCAGTCAAATTTGTTTGTCGAATTTCACGCAGCCCGGCTTGAGCGGTTATCCTTTTTGCGAGAGGCTATGTCGAGCAAAAAGATAATAGCGGAAGACGGAAAAGCTGCCATAAAAAATAAATGTTAAGTAGTTTTCAATGTAATCAAATAGCTGCCCAAATAAAAATAAAAACCGTTCCAAAAAATTGAAACGGTTGATTTTATTTAAGGTTCTTTTTGCAGAATCACAAACGCCGGGAAGTGATCGGAATACCCGCCGGTAAACTTGTCGCCATTCCAGGATCGGAACGGATAGCCTTTGTAGTTGCCTTCTTTGGTGATCAGATAATCCGGAGCATATATCTCTGCCTTAAAAACAGAATAGTCTTTTCTCAGCTGATTGTTTGGAGAATAAAGGTTAGAGGATACAATGATCTGGTCAAACAGGTTCGGAGCATCCTGATAAGCCAGAGATGCTACTCCTTTTTTATACAGAGGATACATCAGGTTCAGATAATGATTATCTTCATTCAGATCTTTCGGATTACCGACTGCTTTAAGGTAGTTTTTCAAACTGGAACTCACAGGGTCATCATTGAAATCTCCCATTGCAAAAAGTTTGGTAGATGGATCCAGGGCTCTCACACTGTCCATCTGTTGCTTCAGGACGGTTGCAGCAGCATTACGCTTCGGAAGCGAGATGGCTTCTCCGCCTCTTCTTGATGGCCAGTGATTAAGGAAAAATGCTACTTTCTCGTTGTCAAGAAAACCTGTCATCACCACGATATCCCTTGTATATTCTCTGTTTCCGCTGTCCCCGAAAATTTTAATTTCTTTTTTCCACGATTTGGAAGGAGTAAATCTCCTTTTCTGATAGATAAAAGCAATATCAATTCCCCTGTAATCATAAGAATTGTAATGAACAATGCCGTAATCATATTTAGCGATAGCGGGTTCTTTTACCAAATCTTCAACCACCTGCCTGTTTTCAACTTCTATAAGTCCGACAACCACAGGTGCTGTTCCTGTATAAGATCTTCCCATTTCTGAGATTACCCTGGCTTCGTTTTCCAGTTTTTGCTTATAAACTTTATAAGTATAGTTTTTCCCGCTTTTTGGGGTGAACTCTTCCGAACCACCTTGTATTCTTACCACTTTTTTTCCAATCAGCGATTCGTCATTCCACGGACCTTTGTAATCTTTGTCTGTCACTTCAAGATATTTTATAGAATCCAAAGGTACACTTCTGTGGAAAGCAGGGTTGCTTCTGTCTTTTGTTCCGTCTATATAATCCGCAGAACGAACGGTGTCCCAGAGGTTTTCCACATTCAGAAAACCAACAGTCGCAGCACGTACCTGTCTTTTTTGCTGAGCTGATGATAAAGAGATGCTAAGGATAGCAAGTAAAGTAAATAAATTTTTCATAATAAAAAATGTAAGGCTACAAAAGTAATTTTTTTTAGATAGTTGCAAAATAAAAATTTGAAGTTTTTCTAAAATGATAATATATTTCTAAAAATTGATATTTTGTTAAAATAAAAATAAAATGTTAAAAAGTTTTAATTATCAAAAAATTATTTACATTTGCCTTCCCGTGTATAACGGACTGTATAATAGAAAAAAAGAGCAAACAAAACCTAATTGATTTATGATTAAAAAATTATCATTAATCTCCTTATTCACAATGCTTCCGGCATCATTTTACTTTGCACAGACTACGGTCTTTGCATACCTGAAAGATGCTGACGGGAAACCGGTAGAAAAAGCACAAGTTAGTCTAAAAGGAGAAGGTAATGATGTTACGGCAGACAAAATTGGTTATTTCCAATTCGTGGATCTGAAGTCCGGACATTATCAAGTAGTGGTGACAAAACCGAATTTTGAGCCTAAAACTCTCGAATTTGATGTTACTACAGAAAAGAGAAAAGATTTAGGGGTTATCACCCTTTATTCTACATTGACAGGTGCAGATCAAGGTCTTGCTATACTTGATAATGCAGATGACGAAGGCAGCGGCCAGACTTCTACAGTTGGTCTTCTGCAATCCTCTCAGGATGTTTTTAACAGGATAGCTAGTTTTGACCTTGGATTCTATTGGTTCAGGCCTAGAGGTATAGACGGAAGAACTTCCGAGAATATGATGAACGGTGTTTCTATGGTGAAATCTGACAACGGAAACGTAGACTTCTCCAATTGGGGTGGTCTTAATGAAATTGTAAGATATCCTGAAATTTCTTCTAACCATGCCCCTTCTGAGTATGCTTTTGGTGGTGCAACTGGTGTAATCTATAAAAACACCAAGGCCAGCGAATACAGAAAAGGTTTCCAGGCGGTTTATTCTATAACTAACAGAAACTACCGTCAAAGGGTTTCGCTTCGGTATACATCAGGTATGTCAAAAAGCGGATGGGCTTTCACAGTAATGGGCGCCAAACGATGGGCAGAGGAAGGAATCCAGGAAGGCACTTTCTACGATGCTTACGGAACTTATTTGGGTGTTGAAAAGAAATTCAATGATAATCATACGATGACCTTCAATGCTTTTGCATCACCTTACAGAAGATCAACATCCAGCCCTAGTACGCAGGAAGTTTACGACTACAGAGGGGTTCATTATAACTCCTATTGGGGATGGCAAAATGGAGAAAAGAGAAGTGAAAGGGTAAGAAAAGGCTTCCAGCCAATCTTCCAATTACAGGATTTCTGGAAAATCAATAAAAAATCGAATCTTTGGACATCTGTTTCTTATCAGTTTGGTAAAGACAAAGGATCTAGATTGGATTGGCAGAATGTACCGAATCCTTCACCTACGTATTATAAAAACCTTCCAAGCTACGCACAGAACAGTATTCTGTACAGCATGACAAATATTGGGACTGGAACGACTCCTGTAGATTATGAAGCACTTAGGGCAGAGAGAGACTATCTTACGAATGCCTGGAGAACAAATGACCAATCCATCACACAACTTAATTGGAACAGACTTTATCAAACCAATTATCAAAGTCCAAACGGACAAGCTCGTTATTTCTTGGTTAATGACGTGAGCGATGACAAAATTTGGAATGGTGCTACTCACTATACTTATAACTTTAATGATAAAACGAAGTTTATCTTCAATGTCTCTTATCAAAACTATAGATCGGAATATTATAGAGAAATCAATGATTTGCTAGGGGCAAATTTTGTATTACATAGAGATCCTTTTGCGGAATCAAACAGACCAGGTTCATCAGGCTTGTATAATATGAATGATACCGACTTGGAAAAAACTGTTGGAGATAAAATCACTTACAATTATATTCTGAGAAGGCAAGAGGTTAAATTCAATCCGGGGTTAAAATTCTCGACAGGCAATTTTGATGTTTTTGTAAGCGCAATGGCAGGTTACTCTACATCCAACAGAGATGGTCTCTTTAAGCACTATCTATACCAAAATACATCTTTTGGCAAAAGTAACGATTATAACTACTGGAACTTTGGTTTAAAAGGTCAGGTTGTATATAGAGTTGATGGTAGAAACTTCTTGGTTTACAACGGAGCATATTTCTCTCAAGCGCCATTCTTGGATGACATATTTATTAATCCTCGTGCCAACAATTATGCTGCACCTGGACTTAGAAATGCTGTCATCAATGCCAATGATATAAGCTATGTGATGTCAACACCATTTATGAAGCTTAGAGCAACGGCTTATTTGGTAGATACTCAGAATGACACCAACGTACAGAGATATTTTGTAGACGGGATCTCACTTGCAGTAAATAATGAGGAGGGAGTTTCTGAAGAGAAAGAAGCCACAGCTTTTGTTACCCAAACAATGTCAAATGTGGATAAAAGAAATATGGGTGCCGAATTAGGTTTAGATGTTAAAATATTACCTACTTTATCCTTCCAGGGAGTTGCCAACTGGGGAGACTATACCTATAGGAATAATCCAAATGTTTACATTGCATCAGATGTTGTTGCAGCACCTTTTACCAGTGTAGGAAAAGGTCTGATTAAAGGAATGAAAATAGGAGGGACACCTCAAAAAGCATTTTCGGCAGGTCTTAGATATAGCTCTCCAAAGTATTGGTGGGTAGGTGCAAACTGGAATTATTTGGATGACAATAATCTGGATCCAAACGCATTGTTAAGAAGTGAGCAGTTTATTCAGAATAATTACAGTAATACTCCTTTTGTTAATTTAAATGATGAAAAGGTAGCATATTATATGAAACAGAAGAAATTGCCTTCCGCACATTTCTTTAATGCAAACGTAGGAAAGTCTTGGATATTCGGTAAGTATTATCTTTTGATTTCTGCTTCTGTAAATAATATTTTTGATAAAACAAAATATATTACGGGAGGATTTGAACAGCTGAGAAATGCTGATGGGGATATTAATTTCGAGAATGAGTATAATAGCACTTATCCGAGTTTTGCGCCTAAATATTGGTATACACAAGGTAGATCCTATTTTGTGAATCTTCAAGTTAGATTTTAATAATAATTTATCAAGAAAAAAATCAAAAAATGAATATTAAATCATATTTCAAAATCAGTTTAGGGCTTGCTGCAGTTCTGGCAACCCAGATTTCTTGTGTGCATGATGACAATTGGGATGCACCGGAAATTACTTGTACAAACAAATTCGATGCAGCTACAAAAACTATGGCAGAAGTAGCTGCAATGGCTCCTGCTGCAGGTGCGGTTAAAATTGCTCCGGATGGTGCACCAATTATTTTTGACGCATACGTCATATCATCGGACGAACAAGGTAATTTTTATAAAACAATTTCTATTCAGGATAAACCATCTAATCCAACAGTTGGTTTACAAATCGAAATTAATAAGGCTCAAAACTATGCAGATTTTCCAGTTGGAGCCCATATCAGGGTAAAAATGAACGGATTGGTAATTGGGACAGATGCCGGAGTAAAGAAAATTGGAGCACCAGACCCAAGTTATGCTGTCGGTAGAATCCCGCAGACTATCCTAGGAAGATATCTAGCAGGAGTTTGTGATGGAAACAAAATAGAAATAGCAACATTGGTTCCTACGGAAGTAACACTAAATGATATTAAGGCCGATAAATATGTCAATACTCTTGTAAAAATAAAAGATGTACAATTTAGCGGAGATGAAGTAGGCAAACCATTAATGAATAAAGATGCTTCTGGGGCTTTTATTGATACAAATAGAAACCTTATAGACAAAAATGGCGGATCTGCAATTTTGAGAACGGATGGTTTCTTCAAGCAATCTTCTTATTTAATCCCAAATAAAAGTGGCGATATTACATTGGTTGCTAGTAAATATGGAACAGGTTCCAATCCTTGGCAGACAGTTATTAGAAGTATAAGTGACATTAATTTTACAAAAGATCGTTTTGCTACGGGAATTGTAGGGGGATCAAATATTACTTACTCCGGCTCATTTACAGAGAATTTTGAAAGTTATGCCGTGGATTTCGCTGGATTTCCGAAATACTTTAATTACTCTTTTGCTGGCTCTCCTAGCAGATACTGGCAAATCAAAACTTTTAGTAATAACAAGTATATACAAATGTCTGCTAATGCAGGAAATGGAAGTTACCAAACTTACTTTATGGTTCCTGTAGATTTTACAGCAGCCAATACATTAGCATTCAGAGTAAATGTTGGATACTATAACGGAGATGCTTTGAAAGTTTATACAACTACAAATTATACAGCGGGCTCTGATATTTCAACTGCAACTTTGACAGATATTACTTCAAACTTCACAGTTCCTAAAACACCAACTTCTGGTTACGGAACTTTGGCACCGGCAGGAACATACAATATCCCAGCTGCATTAACAGGAAATGGATTCATAGTTTTTAAATACGAGGGAGCAAACCCAGGTGTAACAACTACTATCCAGTTAGATGATATTGTTGTTAATTAATCTTATAAATAGATAAATAAATAATCAAAAAATCCCGCAACAGCGGGATTTTTTATTTCAGAAAATGCCAGAATTATATGTTTTCATCTTTTTCCAAAGTTTCCGACCAAAAAATAAAACAAGAACGATTAATATAATTGCAAAAATAAAAGCAATAACAGGCAGAAAAATAGAAAGAACAGACATCAAACCGGCACCCGCAGTTTCTGTGGTAGCCACAAGGTGATTTCCAATTCCTGCAGTTGTAGTTGTCGAGGCAGCTCGTGTTCCTGCAAATCCTGATGCGATGGTTGCTGCTGTTCCGCCACCTGCAATCAACGCCAATGCCCATTGCGGAAATGTATCCAGTTCCATAAACTGACTCGCAAACAGAATAGAACCGGCTATAGTTGCCAACGGAATTGTAATGGTATCCAAAAAATTATCAACTACAGGAATGTAATATGCTGCGATTTCAATTACAGTTGCAACTCCGGTTGTAATCAATGTGGGAAGACCGGATAGCCATTCAAAGTTATCCGACATCGGAATCCAGCCAAGATACGAAGCCAGGCTGACAGCAAACATCGGTAAAAATACCCTGAAACCGGAAGCGGCCGCCAAACCAACTCCGATAAATGCGCTAAGGACGTAAGGTAAAATATCGCTCATCTGTAATTTATTTGAAATTAAAATTACAAATTAAAAAAAGATATTATCCCATTTTCTTTTTACAGAGATTTAGAAACTGGTTTTCAACGATGGAATTATGTTCCGGCAAATCTTTTGAAACCCAGAAAAGCATGGCAATAGATTTTTCTCCGAATGCTTCCTGGTAAAGTGCTTTATTTAATCTGTAACATTCTCGTAGTAAGCGTTTTATTCTATTTCTGTCAACGGCCCGTTTGAAGAATTTCTTAGAAACAGAGACACCGATTTTGTGAGACTCTATCGGCATTTTTTCGGAAGAGTGGAGATAGATGATTCTCAGATTATCAACAGATATCCATTTGCCTTTTTTAAATAAAAGGTCAATTTCTGATTTTTTTTTAAGCTTTTCCTGGGTTGGATATCCGTTTTTTTTCAAATTATTATTTTCTTCCGGTTAAGTAATTGATAACTTCAGCCGCTGCATAAAGCCCAAATATAGCAGGGATAAAACTGACTGTGCCATAGAAAGAACGTTTGAAGTTGGTTCCATCGGTCATTTTCAGGCTGTTTTCGTCCTGCACTTCAGTTGAAAAAACACATCGGAAACCTTTATTGATTTTTTCTTTTTTCAGCCGCTTTCTTACCTGTCTGGCGAGCAGGCAATCTCTGGTTTTATGAAGATCGCGAACCATCACTTTACTGGGATCCGTTTTTCCGCCGGCACCCATGGATGAAACTAATTTTACCTTGTTTCTGCGACAGCTTATCATCAATGCCAATTTTGGAGTCAGGGAATCGATGCAGTCCAGAACATAATCGAATTTTTCTGATTTTATCAATTCGTTCATTCTTTCTGCTTCCAGAAATTCATTGATCCTGGTGAGTTTAAGATTAGGATTGATGTCCATAAGCCTGTCTCCAACCAACTCAACTTTATGTTGACCGATTGTGGAATGAAGTGCAGGCAACTGCCGGTTGATATTGGTAATATCTACAATATCGCCATCTGCAATAATCATAGATCCAATACCCGCCCGGGCCAAAAATTCTGCTGCAAAAGAACCGACACCGCCCAGTCCGACTACTAAAACTTTGGCGTTTTGCAGTTTTTCAATACCTTCATTTTTTATCAGTAATTCGGTGCGTTCCAACCAAAATTTATCCATAATTAATCACATTTTCCAGATTCTCCCACATCTGCATTTTCAGATTTTCCAAAGACATAGACTTGATTGCAGAAACTTTTTCATACAGTTCCGCAATATCAAAATCTGTATCATCGCTTTCCAGAAACATCTTATGAACAGGAAAATCTTTAATAATTTGCTGCAAAGATAAGTGATCTGATGCTGCTTTTCCAAAACTCAGGAAAAAGCCGGCCTGTAAAAGTTCTTTTGCAACATTTTCTTTCTTGTTGAATCCGTGAATGATGAATGGCACTTTTGCTCTTTTGTAATGGAGAAGCTGCGAAAATCTTCGTACACAATGAACAATAACTGGCTTTTTGATGTCTTCTGCCCATGATATATGATGTTGAAAGATCTCATTTTGAAGACTTTCGTCTATAGGGATCATTGCGTCCAAACCACATTCGCCGATTGCGAGACAATTATACGACTGAGATATATTTTTGATTCTTTCAAAATCGGATTTCCAGTTTTCCGTAATGTCCTTCGGATGCAGCCCGGCTGAGAATTTCCATTGCGGAATTTCTTCATTGAGATTGAGATTATAAATGCCTGGCTGACTAGGTTTATGATGATGAAAATCCAAAAAATCCATAGCCAAAGATAGAGATTTGGACAGAAATTATTGCCTATTGTAATTGATGAAAAATAAGTTTAATTTTACGCTAAATCTTTTCGGAAGAATGAGAAAAAAATTTACTGATAAACAAATAAAAATCCTTGATGTCGCCGAGGAACTAATTGCCAAAAAAGGTTTCGAAGGGACGTCCGTGCGAGACATTTGTTCAAAAGCCAACATCAATGTGGCAATGATCTCATACTATTTCGGATCGAAAGAAAAAATGATGTCCTATCTCTATCAATATCGTGTCCAGCGTACGAAAGAGAGTTTTTCTGAATTTGCCCACACTATAAAAGAAGGGAAACCGGAGATGCAGATGAAAGAAATCGTGAATTATGTGATCAGTCTTCTTTTTAAATACAGCTATTTCCATGGCTTTGTGACACAGGAGATGCGATCTCTGGACAACGTGAAAGATGATCTTCTGGAATTTTATCAGACCTGTGTCAGCAGGCTGGATGAGATTACGAAAAGAGGTATTGTTTCGGGCGTTTTCCATAATGCACCGAAGTCTGAAGATATTCTGACAATGATCATTGGATCGACTTTATTCGTTATCAGAAATAAAAATTTTTATCAGCTTTATGTTCCTGCCAATACGGATGCACAATATATGAAAGAGGCTGAACAGAAGCTGAAAAACAGTACTTTGCTTAGTGTTTTTGCATTGTTGGATTATGATGCAGATTAGTTTTTACCTGTAGTTTTCAAAACTTCATTGATGTAGAATTCAACAGCTTTCGGACGGTTTTTTGAATCTTTTTCATGATTTTCCTTGTTCCCAAACCTTACAATAATCATATCATATTCCGGGATCATAATCACAAATTGCCCATGAAGGCCATACATGTAATAATGAGGGATTTTATAGTCATTATTGATCCAGAGTCCCAGTCCATATACACCGTCTGAATGTTCCGAGGGTGTTGTCATTTGGTTTACGAAATACTCATTAAGTAAAGGCGCATTTTCAAATTTTCCTTTATTCATAAGCAAAGAGCCGATTTTTGCAAAATCCCTTGCATTCGACTGGATACAGCAAAAGGCTTTTTCGATGCCCGTATCATCAGTTGTCCATTCTGCATTCTGTTCCATGCCGAGTGGTTTCCAGAGTTTTGCCGACGCATATGCCGACAGAGATGTGCCTGTGGCTTTGCCTATTGCAAATCCCAACAATTGAGTTGCACCGCTTTGGTATTCAAATTTTTCGCCTGGATTTTGTTTCAGCCTGCTATTGAAAATAATATCTGCAAGAGAAAATCCGTAATAAAGCTTCGCATTTGACCCGAAAGGATCTTTGTAATCTTCTTTCCAATCCAGTCCGGCTTCCATAGCCGCAAGATTTTTTAATGTCAGGTTTTTCCCAAATTGATTATAAGAGAACTCCGGATAGAAGTCTGAAAAAGCCTGATCTATGCCTTTTATTCTTCCGTCATCAATTGCTTTTCCCAACAGGATTACGGTTATGGTTTTTGCTATGGAAAATGAATTGCTTTCTTTCGTTTTATTATAATTATCCCAATAATGCTCCTGCAGGATCTTTCCGTGCCTGATCACCAGAAAAGAAACGGTTTCTGTTTCTTTCAGATGGTTTTCCAGTTCAGAAGAGAGTTTTTGCTTATTGTAGTTAATGGACACTGGCCAAGGTTTGGATGCTCCTTTAGAAATTATTTTTGAGGAAAAATATACGCCGTCGTCAATTGTAGAGCTGGTTTCACCACGAAGATAGGTTAATCTTACACCACGAAAAAGGTAATTATAACCGGTGATGTAAGCAAGCAATATAATGCCGGCTATAATCATCAAAAAAATATTCAGTGGTTTTTTCAGCATTCGGATAATTTGATGTAAAAATATTTAAATTAATCAAATTGTAATAAATTTGTTTGGAATGATTTTCGAATTTTACGGCTTATGAATGATGATTTGAAACAAAAGCAGCTTACACGTTATAAAAGTCTTGCAACAGGATTGTTTATTCTGATGGCTGTGATTTTCATATTGATGACAATTTTGCAAAAAGAGAATAACTCCCATTGGATCGGTTACATCCGTGCATTCTCGGAAGCGGCGATGGTTGGCGCACTGGCAGATTGGTTTGCGGTGACTGCTCTATTTAATTATCCGTTAGGACTAAAAATCCCTCATACTAACCTGATTGAAAATTCTAAAGAAAAAATCGGAGATAATCTCGGGAATTTTGTGGTTGATAATTTTCTTTCTCCACAGAATATCAGGCCATATATTGAGAAACTAAAAATTTCGGCTTATGTTGGCGACTGGCTTTCAAAAGATAAAAATCAACATGTTTTGATTAATGAATTATCATCAATTCTAAAAGATATCCTTAATAAACTGGATGATGAATCTGTTGTGAACTTCATTTCTAATAAAGCAGAAGAAATGACTGATTCCATCAGATTAAATTCGGTCATCGGAAATGGAATCGAATACCTTCTCAATAAAAATGACCATCAGAAAATCATTACCAATCTTAGTTCTCAGATTAAAAACTATATTCTGCAAAACCATCAAATGGTTTCTGAGAGGGTGAAAAAAGAAAGCTTTTTTTTGATTCCGAAATCTGTGGATCATAAAATTGCTGAGAAAATTACGAAAGGGTTAAGTGATTATTTTCTTGAAGTTGAAGAAGATCTTAGCCATCCATTACGAGCAGAAATCACGAATAAAATCCTGGATTTTTCGCAAGAACTGAAAGATGAACCAAAATGGGAAGAGGAATTTAATTCTATAAAATCCGATTTTCTACAAAGTGAAAAGATCAAACAATATTCATCTGACATTTGGCAATCTCTGAAATCCTCATTAATAAAAGAATTGTCTCAAGAAGATTCTAAACTGAAATCTTATGTTAAAAAAAACATTGATGAATTTGTTTCAAACCTGCAAAATGATGAACATTTCCAAAACCGGATTGATAATTGGGTTAGATTAACTGCTTATAAATACATTCTGAAAAACACTCAGAATTTTAGCGAACTCATCAGTACAACTGTCGGTAATTGGGAAGGTAAAGAACTCAGCCGGAAACTGGAGCTGGAAGTAGGGAAGGACTTACAATTTATCCGGATCAACGGAACCATCGTTGGAGGTTTGGTTGGTTTACTGATTTATACTATTGCGAATTTTATATAAAAAAACCTCCGGTTTGGAGGCTTTTTATTTTTTATTGTTTCTCAAGAATTTTCTCGATGATTTTATGCGTAATCATATAAGTTGGTTTCACGCCAGTCAATCCAAGTCCGCCGGAAGATAGTGTGCTTCCCGTTTCCAAAGGATTATCCGAAGCATAATAGGCATACATCACAAACAAATCCGGTGAAATGTGGTGACGGATTTTACTAGCTACCTGAATCGCTTTTTGATAATGCGCACCTTCCATTTCCAGACCAATGGCTTTCCAAGACGTTGTCATAAAGTAGGAAAGGATATCTTTATTTTGGAGCGATGTTCCCAGAACCGTAATCATCGGCCCTTCAAAAGATTTGATCTCGTCATCTACAAAATCGGTAGCTTTTAAAGCATTTTCAAAAACGTAATTGTCGGCAGTTCCTTCGAAGATATGAGAAGTCGGAATCATAATGTCTCCTTTTCCTCCGGTTAAGATTCCGGCTTTACCCATTATCGAAACGGACTTTACTTTCATCATATAAACCTCACCATTTACCTCGTATGGTCTTAGCAATTCGTCCATCACTTCAAAAGCCTGTTCCCCGAAAGCATAATCGAAAACCAGGATCACATCATCACCTTTATATTTTTGATTTGCGAATACCGAATTTTTTAGTTCAGTTTTAGCAAGATCAATGATTTGAACATCAATATTGCTTCCGCTATTGTCGTCAATATAGATCATACCTTGCTTTTCAGCATATTCCAGGATTTTCTCCTGCAGGTCTTTTTTGTTGCTGATATCAGCGAATAGCTTATAATCTACATCTTTTGTCGCTTTTTTATTAAGCGCTTCGTTGGCGAAAAGCATGTTCTTCACAGAGTGCATATTCGCGCTGATGATGTGAAGCGGACGCATGTGAAGGTTGTTTTCTACAAGAATGTTTTTGATTTTGTTTGCCCATCTTTCTCCGAAAAGGTGATGGCCGACACGTTCCTGAAGTATCGCTGAAAAATGGATTTCTCTTTCTCTAGTCTCCCTCCAATCTTCTAAACTGATCTGTCCAAGCCAATATATAATTTTAAATAAACGGTCCGGGTTTTTGTCGTCACCAAAGTTATTATAAGCGTTCAAAGTTTCATCAAACGTTCTCCCCAGAAAAGAAGAAAGATGAATCAAAGCGACTTCTTTTTCTTTCCGGCTGTATTTTTTCTCGCCTTTCGCAACTTCCTCGATGATTTTCCAGATACGTTTTGGACGACCTTCATTTTCTAAATCAAAACCGATATTTTTGATTTTATCAGCTTCCAGATAAAGGAATGTAAGGTGAGTAAGGATATCATAGATCTCGGAACGCCCTAAAAGAACTTCGATGTTCATCTGATGTTCATCGATTCTGTAGCAGTTTCTGCGTCTTTTCTTAGGAACGATCGGTTCGAAGCTGCCTTTGTCGAAACCTTCGTCAGAAGTCAGGTGGATGAAAGAACATTCCTCGATGCCTTCCGGAAGACGGTCAAGAACATAAAGCAAACCATCCAGTTCTATCTTATTAGGGATGCTCATACTTCCATAGATTTCGGGATTGATGACCATCAATAATTTTCTTAATGATTCCCCCGACACTCCAGAAGGTTTGAAAAATCCTCTGTAGAATAAGTGTCTCATAGAGACGTATAATCTTTCGATAGCTTCTGTGGTTTCTCTTGCTCTTGAATTTGCCATATATTAAAATTTTTGTAAAAGTCTGCAAAGGTATGAAATAATTTTTAAATCATGTGTTTTTGTTTAATTAGTTCAATTCCAGACTATTACTGTTTTTTTGCATTTGGTATTATTAGTATTTAATAGTTTTTAAAGTTAAACTTTCTCGTTAATATCTAAAAATAATTTTCATTCATATTTTGATAATAAACCGTAAACAATTTTTTATTAAAGCTAATTGAATATTCAATCAAATTTGGGGGTGTTTTTTGTTTTTATATTTATTTTATTTAAAATAACTATAAATTTTGAGGGGTAAATAAATTTGAATTTATATTTTTTGTAAATTTGCCTCGTTAAAAATAACATACTTTTATGTCAACATTAAGATTTAAAGCCCTGGCAGAGCTCCCATTTAGAAATTACAGAAAAGATAATTTCATAGAAGTTCCTGCAAAACTGTCTGAATTGTTTTGTCAAAATGTATTCTCAGAAGAAACAATGAGAGAATACCTGACGAAAGAAGCGTTCCAGTCTATTTTGGATGCTATTAAAAAAGGAGCAAAAATCCAGAGACACATTGCGGATCAGGTAGCTGTTGCAATGAAAGATTGGGCAATATCCAAAGGTGCAACACACTATACACACTGGTTCCAGCCTTTGACGGGTGCAACCGCTGAGAAACATGATTCATTCTTCACGCCGATCGAAGGAGGTAGAGCAATTGAAAGATTTAGTGGCGGAATGTTGATTCAGCAAGAGCCGGACGCTTCCTCTTTCCCAAATGGCGGGATCAGAAATACTTTCGAGGCGAGAGGTTATACTGCTTGGGATCCAACTTCTCCTGCTTTCATTATGGGAACTACGCTTTGTATCCCTTCGATTTTTATTTCTTACACTGGCGAAACTTTAGATTATAAAGCACCATTATTAAGAGCTTTGAACGCGGTTGATGAAGCAGCAACCGATGTTTGTAAATCTTACTTCGATAAAAATGTAACAAAAGTTTCTCCGACTTTGGGTTGGGAGCAGGAATATTTCTTGGTAGATACAGCTTTGTATCAATCCCGCCCGGATTTGGTTTTGACCGGAAAAACTTTGTTGGGACATTCTCCAGCAAAAGGACAGCAGCTGGATGACCATTATTTTGGTTCGATCCCTACAAGGGTAATGAACTATATGAAGGAATTGGAAATCGAATGTATGAAATTGGGAATTCCTGTAACAACACGTCATAACGAGGTTGCTCCAAATCAATTTGAGTTGGCACCGATGTTTGAGGAAGCTAATGTTGCGGTGGATCACAATTCATTGTTAATGGATATTATGGCAAGAATTGCGCATAAACATCATTTCCATATTTTATTTCACGAAAAACCATTTGCCGGCGTTAACGGAAGTGGAAAACATAACAACTGGTCTTTGGGAACTGACACAGGTGAAAACCTTTTGAGTCCGGGAAAAAATCCAAAGAAAAACCTTCAGTTCCTGACTTTCTTTGTGAATACTTTGAAAGCGGTTCACGATTATGCAGATTTGTTGAGAGCATCTATTGCATCTGCAAGCAACGACCACAGGCTGGGGGCCAATGAAGCGCCGCCAGCGATTATCTCTGCTTTCATAGGAAGTCAGTTATTCAGAGTTTTGGAAGAATTGGAAAAAGTAACGGACGGAAAATTGTCTCCTGAAGAAAAAACAGAACTCAAACTGAATGTTGTCGGGAAAATCCCTGAAATTCTTTTGGATAATACCGATAGAAACAGAACTTCTCCTTTTGCTTTCACAGGAAATAAATTCGAGATCAGAGCGGTTGGTTCTTCTGCAAACTGTGCGGAAGTGATGACTGTGATGAATGTTATCGCTGCAAAACAATTGAAAACTTTTAAAAAAGAAGTAGATGCTTTGATCGAAACTGGTCTTAAGAAAGATGAAGCGATTTTCAATATCTTGAGAGAATACATCAAGCAATCGAAGAGCATTATGTTTGAAGGAGACGGTTATTCTGACGATTGGGCAAAAGAAGCTAAAAAAAGAGGTCTTAATAATTTAAAGACGACTCCTGAAGCACTTAAAAAAGAATTAGACAAAAAATTCGTTGAGCTTTATGAAGAGTTAGGAATCTATTCTCACAGAGAATTCGAAGCCAGAAATGAGATCAAATTAGAAAAATACTCAACTGTAATTGATATCGAAGCAAGAGTTTTGGCTGATATCGCAAGGAACCATATTATTCCGGCAGCCCTTAATTATCAAAACAGATTGATCGAGAATGTTAAAGGTCTGAAAGAAATTTTTGGCGACAAGGAATTTAAAACTTTAGCAAAAGAACAATTGAGTTTAATCTCTGATATTTCCGGAAATGTATCACAAATCAAAGTTGGTGTGGATGAACTGCTTTCTGCCAAAGAAAAAGCTAAAAATACATCAGGAAGCCAGAAGCAGGCTGAGGAATACTGCAACAAGGTAATCCCTTTGTTTGACAATATCAGAGAAGCGTCTGATGCCTTGGAAATGATGGTTGATGATGAACTTTGGCCAATGACGAAATATAGAGAATTATTATTTACCAGATAGATAATTTCTAAAACGTTAAAGAATCTTAACTAAAAATAAAACCGCAAAGTCTAAATAAAGGCTTTGCGGTTTGTTTTTCTTTAACATTCTTAAAAAGACTGTTAAATTATGTTAAACTCAGGAATGCTCAAATTGATTTGAAATGTCCTTTAAAGAGTAATGGCTAAATTTGCTATGCAATCACAAAAAACCAACTCAAGTTTAACACAAATAATTAAATATATATGAAGAAAAGAGTTCTAGTTTATATCTTATTTGTGACCACATTTTTTTCGCTTCAGTCTTGCGTTTCTAACTATGTGGTTTCTAACAATCAAACATACAAAACTGATGCCAAGTTTGCATCGCTGGATGTAAAACCTGTCGTTAGCAATACAGACAACAAAACATACAAAGTACTGGCTGCAATCTCAAATACCAGCGCAGATATCAAAAGAGCGGCGATAGAAAATGCTATCAAACACAGCAATACAATAGACAACATTCTTTCCGAAGCTGAAAGTTATCTTGGAACACCTTACAGATTCGGAGGAACTTCCAGAAGCGGAATAGACTGTTCAGCATTTGTATTATCCGTTTTCGGTGCCGCTGCAGGGATGAATCTTCCTAGAGTGGCCGCAGCGCAATCCCAGGAAGGCGATTCTGTAGAAAAAACAGAACTTCAGAAAGGTGACTTGGTATTCTTTTCGCACAGAGGAAGCAGAATATCTCATGTAGGAATTGTGGAAGAAGTAACTGCAGATGGCGAAGTAAAATTCATCCATGCTGCAACATCGAAAGGCGTGATGGTTTCCTCACTGGATGACAATTATTGGGGTCCAAAATTCAAATTCGCCAAGCGAATCGTAAAAGAAAATACATTAAGTGTTTTAAATAATTAGAGAGACTGAAAATATTCAGAAAAAACCTCAGAAGCAATTCTGAGGTTTTTTTATTTATTGGAGCTGTTTCCCGCTGTCCGCTGTATCTCTTTTGTTTCATAGCTTTTACATAAGCTAGACAAAAAAGGATGCCCCTATCATCGGGGCTGGGTTTTTCAGTTATCAAAACATACTTAGTCTTAAAAAAATTCGCTAATTTACTCACGAACTTTAATCAATTATCATTCCCTCGATCTTTAGCTGGATATTTTCTGATTTCAGATTATGAATAACAGAATTCAGCTCCGGGAATTTTTCAGGAATAATATCCCAGTTTTCGCTCAATTCACAGATGTTTTCGATGCCCTGAAGAATACTGGCTAAAAAATGTGCTTTTCTCTGGATCAAACCGCGGAATCCATAAGCACCCAAAACCTGAAGATAACGCATCATCTTCATCCAGTTAAATGATTTCTTCAACTCCTCCTTATCATCATCGCTCCAAAAAGACAAATAGTAATTAAGCATTTCTTCCCGGAGATCTTTTGGAAAATTTGCTTTGGCCTGATAAAGAAAAGATATCACATCATAAGTTGCCGGACCTTCCATCGCAGACTGATAATCGATGAAAAAAATGTCGTCCTGCTCATTCACCAAAATATTCCTGGACTGGAAGTCACGGATCATCAGGGATTGGGGACGCATGGACTGAATTATTTCTGATATTTCCCCGAATTCCTTCAGTAAACCTGATTTGTGATATTCTATCTCCAAAATATCAACCAGATAATTTTTGAAATAATACAAATCATGGGTGACGGGCAGATCATCATACTTTTCGTATTCAAAACTTTTTTTGAAATCTACCTTGCCCTGTGTTTTTGTCTGAAGTTCAAACAGATTTTCGAGAGTTTTTTTCATCAGATTTTTGACACGTTCAGTTATGCCTTCTTCGGCAATAATTTCGGAAAGCGTATGGCTTCCGAGGAACTCCTGTATGTAAAGGTTTCTTTCAGGATTGATTTTTAAAATCTTTGGGGTATTCAGATTTAGACTTTGGAATAATTCGGAAAAATAAAAAAAAGCCTCGTTTTCAAGAAGATTTTCATTGTAAGTAACAACATATTTTTGGTTGCCCGACGTTCCTGTGTAATTGATTCTCGATGAGCCACTTTGCGGAAGCACATGAAAGGAATCTGCCTTCTTTTCTAAAAAAGTTTCAAAAAAAATCTGATGATTCTGCATAGAAACAAAGTTAATTAATTATGGAATTAGAAACCTTAAAAATTGTAATTTTACCTTATGAAAGATTTTCTGCCTGTACTTAAGATTCTGGTAAGGTTTGTAGTTCTATACATTGTTTTAGTTCTGCTTTATCAATTTTATCTCAATTCTTATGCAGAAGAAGTTGTAGATCCCTTCACCAGGAATGTGGCTGAACAAGTTGCTTCTTTTCAAAGTCTTGTAGGATTTCCGACGGTTTTAGTTGATAGTATGAAGCTACATAGTGTTCTGTTCCAGACTTTTGGTAAATTCACGACCAGAATGGTGGAAGGCTGCAATGTGATTTCTGTAGCTATTCTTTTTTCAGCATTTGTTTTCGCATTTTATAAAGGCACAAAAACTTTTCTTTACGTTTTAGGCGGATTGATTTTACTTCATATCCTTAATGTTTTCAGAATCGTTTTGCTGAATATCATTTATCTGAAATATCCGAAATACGAGAAGATCGGACATGATTATGTGTTTCCGGCAATCATCTATGGTGGTGTTGTTATGCTTTGGCTGGTCTGGATTCAGTTTTTTGCACTCAGGAAAAAAAAATAGATTTTTTATTTCATATATCTTATTTATATATCGATTGTCCTTTTCTATTTTATTATATCTAACCAAATGATGATTTGGTTTAGGATTTTATTATTTATTTTAAATATTGATTTCATTTTTAATTCTTCCACAGAATTTTTATTAAAGAAAAAAAACCGGTTGATTTGTTTTTATTTTGTAAATTTGTTGCCTAAACACACCCAACTAATGAAAAATAAATTTATTATCAGCCTGGTATTCCCTATCAGTATTCTATTTCCGGCTCTTGTAGAACCGAAAGTTTCCGAAATACATTTATAGAAACAATTTTTTGTCTAACAGATGATTATTCCTTGTTTTTAACTTGTCAAAGTTGAAATCTATTATGGAATGAAATTCGCCTTTTACAAATTCGTGTAAATGTATTTTCTGGTTTCTAACTTTACAATCTCAAAAACACTATGAAAATACTGAGGTATTTTTGTATACTGTTGGGTGTTCTCGGGTTAATAGCAATCCGGGGCATAGAAGATCATTTTTTCTATGATCCTTTTTTGATTTTTTTTAAATCGGCCAATCATTCTGCTGATTTTCCAAACTTTGTCTGGGGAAAATTGATATTAAATTACCTTTTGAGATTTACGCTCAATACATTTTTCTCTCTGGTAATCATTCATTTTATTTTTCAAAACAGTAAATGGACAAAAGAGGCTTTGATTCTGATGCTGCTGGTGTTCGTCATCGTTTTTCCGATCTATCTGTACTGTATCTATGATAGATTCCAGTTCGGATATCTTTTCTCTTTTTATGTAAGGCGGTTTGTGATCCAGCCACTGACAGTGATTCTGCTCATCCCGATTTTTTATTACAGAAAGAGAATTGCACAGATTTAATTGTTCAGTGTATGTTTGGTCGGCTGGGAAATATTCTCTCCATTCCATTCTATTTTTTTAGTAAAAACGTGCTGACGAACAGGACAGTTCATGATCTGACAGATTGCACAGGAAGTCGGTTTACAGTCATCCATGTGAAAATTGAATTCAACCGATCGATCCGTATTTTTTGCGATCAGCTTGATAACTTCTTCCATTTCATCATGAGCGGTTCTCAGTTCAAAATACCAGGGCAGTGTCAGATGCGCATCAATGTGAAGCCTGCTTCCGAATTGCTGAATTTTAACATTATGAATGTCGATCCAGTCAGGTTTTCTGTTTTTATTAAGAAAAGCCGCCAGTTTGGTAAGCATTTCCGGATCCGCTTCATCCATTATCCCACTGAGCGATTTGCGGATAATTTTGTAGCCTATTATAATGATATAGACGCCTAAAATCAATGCAACAACAGAGTCTATCCACACTAACTTCGTGAAATAAACCAGAACCAAACTTACCACAACGCCTAAAGTTGTAATGGTATCAGACTGCAGATGTTTGCCTGAAGAAATCAATACAATAGAATTCTCCAGTTTTCCTTTCTGAATAGAGATATAGCCGACGATGTAATTAATCACCGCTGTTGCGGCAATAATCCAAATCCCCAGATCAAGCTTATTAAGGATTTTTCCGGAAATCAGACTGTTTGTACCTTCATATATGATCATCAATCCGGCAATGCTGATGAGCGATCCTTCGATAGCAGAAGTGACAAATTCGACTTTCCCATGTCCGTAAGGATGGTTCTCATCTCTGGGTTTTGCGGCAAGATAAAGCGAGTAAAGTCCCATGAAAGCACTGATGACATTCACGATGCTTTCCATGGCATCCGAAAAGACCGCATCCGAATTGGTCAGTTTCCAAGCAACGATTTTTCCGATGAAAAGAACGACGCCGACAAAAGCAATCCATTTCTGAAAGGCAATATTACTGCTTTGTTTTTTTGTTTCCATTTTATTAAAAAAAGAATCTTCGAAATTTCGAAGATTCTTTGGTTTTTGTTAGTTTAAACTAAGTTATTGCCTACTAAGTATTCTGCAATCTGAACCGCATTGGTAGCAGCGCCCTTTCGGAGATTGTCTGCCACAATCCAGAGGTTGAGTGTCTTCGGCTGAGACAGGTCTCGCCTGATCCTGCCTACAAATACCTCATCCTTTCCTTCGGAATAAAGGGGCATTGGATATTCGTTGTTTTTGACATTATCCTGAAGCACGACGCCTGGGGTTTCAGAAAGGATTTGTCTTACTTCGTCAAGATCAAATTCATTTTCGAATTCGATGTTCACACTTTCGGAATGTCCGCCTTGTACGGGAACTCTCACGGCTGTTGCTGTCAAATTGAAAGTATCGTCACCCATAATTTTCTTAGGCTCTTTCATCAATTTAATTTCCTCCTTGGTATAATCGTCATCAGAAAAAGCATCACAATGCGGCAATGCATTTTTGAAGATTTGATAAGGATAAACTTTCTCGGAATTTTCGCCTTTGATCTCAGAATTTAATTGATCAACAGCTGCTTTTCCAGTTCCGGTAACAGATTGATAAGTAGAAACTATAACTCTTTTGATGTCGTATTTGATATTCAAAGGGTGTAGAACCATTACCAATTGAATCGTAGAACAATTGGGATTAGCAATGATTTTGTCTTCTTTTGTCAAAACATTGGCGTTGATCTCAGGAACAACCAGTTTCTTAGTCGGATCCATTCTCCAGGCTGAAGAATTATCGATAACTACAGTTCCAACTTCGGCAAATTTAGGAGCAAATTCTAATGAAGTATTACCACCAGCTGAAAAGATGGCGATCTCGGGTTTGACTGCAATAGCGTCGTCCATGCTAACGATAGTGAATTCCTTGTCCTTGAATTTGACCTTATTGCCAACAGATCTCTCTGATGCTACAGGAATCAGTTCAGTGATCGGAAGATTTCTTTCTTCCAAAACTTTCAGCATAACTTGTCCAACCATTCCGGTTGCGCCTACTACAGCTACTTTCATTTTTTATAATTGATTTATGATATTTGCTAAGAAATTGTTTTTATCAGATCAAATGATTTATTGTAATTAAATTCCGAAAACTCTTGCCCAAGGGAATGCGAACACGAATAGAGCGACAGCAACTAATCCTAAAGAAACGACAGGAATCGTTAATTTATCGTTTGATTTTACTTTTTTGTTAACGATAGTCATTATTACTGCGGCTATCAACATAGAGAAAGGGTGTTCCACGTACTGGAATCTTGCGTATGGATCTTTCATTAAGCTTCCTGCATTCAGAGCGGCTTTGAAACCCGGAGAAAATATAAATAATAAAGAAATACCCACCAAAAACTGGATGTGAAAGAAAACCATGGTGAAAAGCGTTACTTTTCTAAAAGGTTTTGATATTTTTCCGCTATAGCCAAACATGGTGACTAATAACAGTATTAAAAATGCTGCAACCAGTGCAAGCTCGAGGTAAGCAAAACCTTTGTGAGCATTAAGAAAAATTTTGTAAAATTCCATATTCAGATTTTTTGATTGACAAAGATAGAAAAATCCCGACAGTTTGCCGGGATTTGAGATTAATTATACTTATTAACAATATTAAAATCTGTAAGAAAGTGATGCGGACCATGTTCTTCCGAAACCAAAAAATACGGTATTGTTTTGGTCAATTCCTTTCCATGTTTTTAATGTACTCAAATAAGCATCGTATTGTTGCTGAGCAGTTTGAGTTTGAGTTGCTGTGAAATCTGACAGATTTCTGATATGTGTAGATGACTTACCGTCGGAAATGTAAACAGTATCAAGCAAGTTATAAACATTACCTGTTATTGTTAATCTATGATCGTTATTTAACTTGAAAGTGTATGATGCACCCAAGTCAAATAAGTTATAGCTTGGGTATTCCAATGCACCTTTTTTAGCAGCAGCTGGAACTACACCATCCTTGATAATAAAATTCTGGTCAATATTAAATACACCATAAAGTTTATCAGCATATCTCCAAGTACTGAATATACTTAAATCCTTTACCGGTTTCAAAGTAAATCCTAAAGCAGCTGTTGTCTGAGCAGCATCTGAAACTTTAACACCATCCAGTGCAAGCTGAACAGAATTACTGGTTGCGCTAGGGACATTTGTTAAAGGAATGTTGTTATCGTCAAATAATTCTCCTGTAGGGTTGTTTTTATATTTCCAATCTCCAACAGAAAGCATTGCATTAAAATCCAGATAGTCTGTAACCTTCAAAGTTCCCTCAAACTCAACTCCCATATGGACTTCCTGGATACCAAGTAAGTTGGCATAAGCTCTTGTAGTAGCGTTAGCGTCAGTTGGTGTAGGCGTTGGAATATTGATGTTAGTGATTCTTTGGAATCTATCCTTCCAAGTCGTGTAATACAAATTAACATTAGCTCTTAGAATTGGACTTCTGAATCCGTAACCAAGTTCAGCCGACGCAATTTTTTCATTCTGAAGATTATCATTCAATACCTGTTGGTTATTAGGATAAACAGCATAGTTATTAGGTTGCTTAGAATAATATCCAAGGTTTGCAAAAACATTGTGTTGCTCATTGATATTATAGTTAATACCTCCTTTGGCATTGTAGCCCCATAATCCTTTGAATCCAGTTTTTGTATTTACTTTCTGTCCTTGCTGAACGGTCTGTGGAGTTTTAATAGTTCCATCCGGATTCAAAATGTCCTGATTGATAATCCAATTATCGATTCTTTGGAATTGTTGGTTAGAAACAGACCCTTGAACGAAAGCTGAAATCTGTTCATTGGAATATTCTAGCTGTCCAAAGCTTCCGAGCCACATTACTTCCCCATCAAAGTTTCTACTTGCAATCTGAGATTTATCTTTAATTGCTTTCACGAAAGGATTAGCAGAAGGCTTTGGTTCATAAGCCTGAGTAACTGTGTAATAAGGCGGCATATTCAGGTTTTGATTTTCTCTGTACTCAGAATTGCCCCAAAATTCTGAAATAACACCAGGGTGATATGCATAATAATATCTGCCGTCTAAGCCAACTGAAAAATTCCAGTTAGAATTGATCTTGTGCTGGAAATTTGTAAGGAATCCATACCAGTCATGTGAATTGATATGTGACCTTCTTACAAGACCGTTAGTTCTTGTAGCTATTCCCGGTGTTCCATTAACTTTATTAATTCCTGTATTGTTTGCAACGTTTGGATTCCATATTACATTTTGTCCCTGATTCCAAGCTGCGATATCATCAAATCTTATTAAGCCGTCTGTTGTCTTTGGTAAATTGTTAATTCCTGTATTATTGATAGAACCCAAAACTCCAGTTCCGCCTCCTCGTCCCCAAGATGCATATAGAACAGAAGATAATTTTGACTTTTCTGAGATATTCCAATCCCAATTGATAGAAGCGACTGGTTTACTGTAAAAGTTTACAGACTGTGACATCACACTTCCATTAAGATAACCCCAGTTGGAGTTATACCTTCTGTTTGGCTCATCAACACCATTTCCATACTTAATAAAATTAGCAATAGAACTCTGGAAATTCTGGTTATGCCATTGCGGTGCACCAGTAAATGTAAACTGGAAATCGTGTTTCCCTTTCTGGTATCCTAATGCAAAATAATAGTTATAAGATTCAAATTGCGAACCATCAACATACGTATTACCTGCTGTTCTGGACATTAAGAATGATGAAGACCATCCAGTATTAGATTTTCCGGTATTATAAGAGAATAAAGTTTTTAAATAGCCATCATTACCAACACCTACGGTTACATTTCCTTCTCTTTTTTTGTCGGCAGCTCTTGTAAGTACATTGATAGTACCACCAATAGATGCAATGGCTAATTTAGAAGAACCTAAACCTCTCTGAATTTGTATTGCAGAAGTTACATCGGAAAGTCCTGCCCAGTTTGACCAATAAACAGCTCCCGACTCCATATCATTTACTGGAACACCATTAATCATAACGGCTGTATTATTCATGTCAAAACCACGTACGTTCACACGACCATCACCAAAACCACCACCGCCTTTTGTTGCATAAACAGACGGTGTAGTATTAAGAATCTCCGGAAATTCCTGGTTTCCTAATCGTTCCACGATCTGAGCTTCTTTGATTGTAGAAACAGCAACAGGAGTCTTTCTATCTTTTGCGATGTCAGCGACTCCTGTCAGTACAACTTGCTCTATGTCGTTGTCTTTCGATAATGTGTCTTGCGTTGATTGGGCAAAGTAAAAGCTTGCCGTTGTCATTGTCATTGCCAGAATAAACAATGGTTTCCTTGATAACATTTTCATTTTTCTTTAGATTTATGCCGCAAAAATCCAAAAAAATATGATAAGTTCTGTTAAGGAAGTGTTAAATTTTTAATGCCTTGAGACTCAGGTCAATATTACTGGAAGAATGTGTAATTGCGCCCGCTGAGATAAAATCCACACCGGTTTTTGCCACCGAATTTAACACTTCACGTGTTATTCCTCCGCTCGCTTCGGTTTCAGATTTTTTATTGACAATTTTTACAGCTTTGGCCATTGTCTCGATATCCATATTATCAAACATAACCCGATCAGCGCCAGATTTTACGGCTTCCTCAACTTCTTCAAGATTACGGGTTTCTACCTCAATTTTTAATTTAAGTTTATTTTTCTTGACATAATCTTTCGCCATTTTCACAGCATTGGCGATGCTTCCATTATAATCAATATGGTTGTCTTTCAGCATTATCATGTCATAAAGTCCGTATCTGTGATTCGTTCCGCCGCCAATGGCAACTGCCCATTTTTCACAAACCCGGAAATTTGGTGTCGTTTTTCTGGTGTCAAGGAGTTTTGTTTTCGTTCCCACTAGTCTTGAATCCCAGTCATGAGTCATAGTTGCAATCCCGCTCATCCTTTGCATACAATTCAGAACCAAGCGTTCTGTGGAAAGAATCGATCTTGCTTTTCCGGTAATAATGAAAGCTACGTCGCCTTTTTTAGCAGATTCTCCATCTTTGATGAAAATTTCAATATTCAGATTTTTATCAAAAGTTTTAAAAATAATTTCAGCCAATTCAACACCAGCCAGAATGCAGTTTTCTTTTACTAATAATTGCGCTTTTTGTTCCAGATCTTTTGGAATGGTGGACAATGTAGAATGATCACCGTTTTGGATGTCTTCTTCCAAAGCGGTTCTGATGAATTCTTTTAAAATTTTATCGCTGGCGTAAGCTGGTCTTTTCATTGAGATTTTATTTTTGTACTAATGTAAAAAGTATTTATGTATTAAAGATTGCTTATTTAATTTTTCTGAATCGTAAATACATTTTAGTTATTTTATTCATTAATCAAAAGCGGTTTGGTAGCCAAGTCTTTATTGTAGAAAGCACCTTTATTTTCTTTCATTTCCAGAGAATGTTTGATAATCAGATAAGAAACATTCACCAGATTTCTCAATTCCGAAAGTTGTGGCGAAAGTATGGAATAATTATAGAGTTCTGTAACAGCTTCGTAGATTTCGCGCTGTTTTTTCTTAGCCAATTCCAATCTTGCATTGCTTCTTACGATAGCCACCAGGTCGCTCATCATTTCCTGAAGTTGTTTTCTGAGGTATGTCACGAGAACCATTTCGTCCATCATTTTCATTCCTTCTTCATTCCATTCCGGAACAGCCTTCAAGTCATCGAAATTGAAATCATTTTCTTTTAACAATTCTACTGTTTTCATCGCCGCGTTGTGACCAAATACCAAACCTTCCAATAAAGAATTCGAAGCCAAACGATTCGCTCCGTGAAGTCCGGAATTGGTACATTCTCCAACCGCAAAAAGATTTTTGATAGACGATTGACCATTTTTATCGGTTTCAATTCCGCCCATCAGATAATGGCAAGCCGGAACAACAGGAATCAATTCCTTCATTGGGTCGATGCCTTCATCCAGACACTTCTGATAAATATTTGGAAAGTGGCGGATGAATTTTTCCTGATCCATTTCCCGGCAATCCAAACCAACAAAATCGTCTCCGCTTATTTTCAATTCGTTATCAATAGCTCTTGCAACAATATCTCGGGAAGCCAACTCTTCCCGCTCATCATATTTTTGCATAAAAGGTTTTCCGTTTTTTGTGCGGAGTTTTGCGCCATCACCACGAACCGCTTCAGAAATAAGAAACAGCATTCCGTCTCGTTTGGAATACATCGCCGTGGGATGAAACTGATAATATTGCATATTCGAGATTTTACCTTGCGCTCTGTGTACAAATGCAATTCCGTCTCCTGTTGCAATAATCGGATTGGTCGTGTTTTTATAAACGTGACCAGCGCCACCTGTTGCAACTAAGGTGATTTTTGAAGTGATTTTTTTGATTTTTTTATTTTTCTCATCCAGAACATAAGCGCCATAACCGTGGATATTTCCTTTGTCCAGCTCTTTTCCCGGAACATGATGTTGGGTAATCAAATCGATAACATAATGATGAGGAAGAATCTCGATATTGGGAGAATTATTAACGGTTTCCAAAAGTGCTCTTTCGATTTCGAATCCTGTAATGTCTTTATGATGTACGATTCGATTTTCCGTATGTCCGCCTTCTCTTCCAAGAGAATATTGCCCTTTTTCCTGGTCAAATTTTGCGCCCCATTCCACAATTTCATTAAACCTTAATGGCGCTTCTTCCACCACAATTTTAACAATTTCTGGGTCATTGATATAATCGCCGGCACGCAAAGTATCGTCGATGTGTTTTTGGAAATTATCTTTAGAGAAATCTGTTACGACTGCCAATCCGCCTTGCGCATATTTGGTATTGCTTTCGTCTTCGTTGGATTTTGTAACGATGATTATTTTGGTTTCTGGTAATTGCTCGGAGATTTTAATGGCATAAGACAAGCCCGAAATTCCGGAACCGATTACAAGAACGTCTGTTTTTATCATAAATAAGAATTAATGATTCCCATATGTCTGAGAAAATTCAAAAGAATAAAGTTAAATGAATTTGATGAACTTATCTGTGGGTTTTCTCACTTTTTTGAAATTCTGAAAAATATCATCTTCCGCACGATAGCCTAAAGCCAAAACAACCGTAACTTTTTCATTCGCTTTATCGATTTTCAAAACATCTTCTAAAATTTCAGATTTGAAACCTTCCATCGGACAAGTGTCGATTTCTTCCTCGGCAGAAGCTAAAATTAATGAACCAAGAACAATGTAATTCTGTTTCTCGGACCAGCTTTCTAATTCTTTCTGAGTGTAATTTTCCAAAAACTGATTGATGTTATTTCTGAAAGCTGACAACTGTTCCAAAGTCACGCCTCGCTCATCAATAATATGTCCGAAATAATTATCAACATACTCCTTATTAATATGAGTCTTAGAAACCAAAGCTATCAAATGCGAACAAGTCGAAATCTGAGATGGGTTGTAAAACGCAGGAATCAGTTTCTGAATCGTTTCATCATTCTCAACTACCAAAAGATGATAAGGCTGAAGTCCTAATGAGCTGACAGACAATCTTCCGGCTTCCAGAATATTGTTGAGTTTTTCCGACGGAATTTTCTTTCCGTCGAATTTTTTTACAGAATATCGCCAGTTTAGTGCCTCTAAATAGTTCATATAACAAATGTAATCATTTTCAATTTTGGTTTAGAATCATTTTAAATAATGAAACTTTTTCCCTCGGATTTTTTAAATCATTCATTGCAAAGGCTTTATGCAAAGGCTCTCGACAATATTTATTTTTAATTGATTTGTTATCAAATCATTAGCCAGAAAAGCTGTAAAATCAAAAAGTTATAAACATTAAGTATAAAAGTGGGCAAAAGTGGTAAAATGTGGTAAAAATTTATATAAATTTGCTCCAAATGAAAAACTTCATTGGAACATACGAATGTAAAATAGATGACAAAGGGCGCATCAAACTGCCTGCTTCGCTTACGAAGCAGATGGAACATTTTGCAGATGAACCATTTGTAGTAAAGCGTTCTGTGTTTCAGAAGTGTCTGGAAGTTTATCCAATGAAGCCTTGGGAGAAACTGATGACAAAAATAAACGGTCTCAACCGATTTGTCAAGAAAAATGCAGATTTCATAAGGATGTTTACTGCTGGCGTCAAAACAGTGGAGATGGATAACGTTGGTCGTCTGCAAATCAGCAAAGATTTGACGCAATATGCCAATCTGACCAAAGAAATTGTCATCACAAGCGCTGGCGAACTCTTCGAGATCTGGGACAAAGAAGCTTATGAACAGGTTATTTCTGTCAGCGAATTAGATTTCGCCAATCTTGCAGAAGATGTGATGGGAAATTTAGAATCCGAAGATTCTAAGAATCAAGAATAAAGAATCAAGAAAAGCCGTCAACTGACAACTACTACCTAAAACCTAAAACATGTATCACAATCCTGTCTTATTAAAACAAAGTGTCGATGCTCTGGTAACCAATCCGGACGGGATCTATGTGGACTGCACTTTCGGTGGAGGCGGACATTCCCGCGAGATTCTGAGCCGACTTTCGGAGAAAGGAAAATTATTTTCTTTCGACCAGGATTTGGATGCATTGAAAAATACAATTGATGACCCAAGATTTACTTTGGTTAATCAGAACTTCAGGTTTTTGGAAAATTCGATGTTGGCTTATGGCATTTCGAAAGTGGATGGAATTTTAGGCGATTTAGGCGTTTCTTCTCATCAGTTTGATGAAGCAGAACGTGGTTTTTCTACGAGAAGTGATGCGCCTCTGGATATGAGAATGAACGTGATGCAAAGTCTCGACGCAAAGAAAATCATCAACGATTATGAAGAAGAAGATTTGGCCAACATTTTTTACCAATACGGAGAATTGAGAGAATCCAGAAAGTTGGCAAGAGAAATTGTTCATCATAGAAAAACGAAGAAAATCAATACAACGGAAGAGCTGAAAAGTCTGTTCAGTTACATTCCAGCTTTTAAGCAGAATAAATTTTTTGCTCAGGTTTTTCAGGCGATCAGAATCGAAGTCAATCAGGAATTGGAAGTGTTAAAAGAAATGCTCGTCCAATCTTACAATATTCTGAAAACCGAAGGGAGACTGGTCGTGATTTCCTATCATTCTCTGGAAGACAGATTGGTAAAACGCTTTCTGAAAAACGGAATGTTCGAAGGTGAACCTCAGCGTGATATCTACGGAAATTACGCTAAAGTATTCGAATTATTGCAGACCAAAGCAATCATTCCGGATGATAAAGAAATTGAAGAAAACTCGCGCGCAAGAAGTGCAAAAATGAGAGTGGGGATTAAATTATAGTTGATGGTTGTTGGAAAAATTCTAAAAATCTATCAACTGTAAACGGACAGCAAGCAACCAAAAAATGGCAAAACTGAATCGAAATAAACAGAAGAAACTCACTTTTATGGACATCATAAAAGGGAATTTCCTGAACCGTGATGAGGTCAAGGCGCATTATAAATATTTCGTGTTCATTTTCGGATTGCTGATGGTGATGATTTATAGTAATCACTTGGTTGATAAAAAGATAAAGCTAGTCAATATTCTGAAAGAAGAAACAGAAGAATATAAATCCAGAAATGCCTACGCACAAAGCAGGCTCATAAAAATAAGAATGGAATCCGAACTGGGAAAAGAAATGGTCCAGGATTCTTTGGTGAGTTTGGAAAGCCACCCGATGAAATTACTGATAAAAGTTGATAGCACCAATGATAAAGCAACCCAATAACAACTACGAAAAAAAACGTTCCAATGCGCTGAAGTGGGGCTACCTTTTTGTTCTGGGAGCTCTGGTTTTGTTCATCACTTTTTTGGCGAGAATCCTGATTCTTCAAAACACGAACGTTCAGGAATTCGAAGATAATTACATCAGCAAAAACTACCGCGAAGCCAAATTGAAGGCCGCGCGTGGCAATCTTTTCGCCTCAGATGGTTCTATCTTGGCGACAACCGTTATGCGATACGATGTCTATCTGGATTTCAAATCAATGAGAGACACGATTTATTCCAATAATGTTGGCGCTTTGACAGATTCCCTCAGTAAGATGTTCGATAAGCCGAGAAGTTATTTCCGGGCAAAATTGGACGCTCAGAATCAAAAGAATAACCAGTATTATTTATTGGCCAAAGGTCTTGATTTTGATGAATACGATAGAATCCGAAATTTTCCGATTTTTAAAAAAGGAAAAAATAAAGGTGGTTTCATTGTCGAAAGAAATTTCCGCAGAGAATTAGCCACAACGCAAATTGGAGCCGGAACCATAGGAATGGATAATGGCGAATCAAAATCTGGTTTGGAAGGCGCTTTCAGCAAATTCTTAACCGGGATTGATGGTAAAAGACTAGAACAAAAAATCACGTCTTCTCAATGGAAACCAATCGATTACTGGAAAGTTCAGGAGCCAGTTGATGGGCAAGATGTTTACACGACTTTGGATTTGAGGATTCAGGATATCGCCCATTCTGCTTTGGAAAATCAGTTGATAAAATTCGATGCAGACCACGGAAGTGTGGTCGTGATGGAGGTTGAAACTGGGAAAATCAAAGCAATGGTGAACCTCAGAAGAACCGAACCGGGAATTTATGTTGATGCTTACAATTATACTGTAAAAGACGCACAGGAACCAGGTTCGACCTTCAAAACTGTTTCGCTTTTAGCTGCGATGGACGATGGTTTCATTGATGAAAATACGAAAGTCAACATCGGGAACGGAATCTGGACTTATGCAGGACAAAGAATTACAGACGGCCACGGCGGCGGAACTTATGATGTGAGTGATGTTTTAGCGAAGTCGAGTAACGTTGGTGCCGCAAAACTAATTACGGAACATTATGCCGACAAACCTCAGGTTTTCATAGACCATTTGAAGCGTTGGAAAATGTTTGACAAAATGCAGATCGAATTGCCGGGAATTGCAAAGCCATCTATCCAGACGCCATCCAGCAAACGTTGGAACAAGGCTACTTTGGCGTCTTTAGGTTATGGTTATTCTTCTAGTTTTCCGCTGTTGCAAATGGTAACATTTTATAACGGCATTGCGAACAGAGGCAAAATGGTGAAACCGCTTTTCATTGATAAAATTATGAAAGACGGTAAAGTTTTGTACGAAGCAAAACCTGAAATAATGGTCAAAAAAATGGCTTCTGATAAAGCAATTACGATGATGACACACGCTTTGACAAAAGCGGTAGAAAAAGGAACAGCGAAAAGTATTTACACACCAAATCTTAAAATTGCAGGAAAAACCGGAACTGCAAGATTTGAATATTGGAAAGCTGGACCGATGAAATATCAAGCTTCATTTGCAGGTTTTTATCCGGCAGATAATCCGAAATATACGTGTTTCGTGGTGGTAAATCAGCCAGATGTTTCCAAAGGTTTTTATGGCGGAACGGTTTCAGCACCGGTTTTTAAAGAAATTGCCGGTAAGACTTTTCTGAAAACACCTCTGAATATCGAAAAAGACTTGTTGGTGGAACACAAAGTTGACCTTCACAAAATGATTGAGCCAAATGTCAAGGTGACTGTCAAAAAAGATTCGATGCCAAAATTGGTGGGGTTGATTGGGAAAAATGTGATTCCGCAACTGGAAAATTTAGGTTACAGAGTCGATTATAAAGGTGTTGGAAAAATCACAGGACAGTTTCCTGCAGAGGGCGCAACCATCGGAAAAAACCAAAAGATTTATCTGAATCTTCAAAACTAAAAATTAAAGCGAAAGCTTAGATATATGATTTTAAAAGACTTATTACAGAGAATCCAAACCTTGGAAACCATCGGAACTCTTGCACTGAGCGAAGTCGAAGTGTCGGAATTGGTTTTTGACAGCCGAAAAGTTGTTGAAAATTCTTTGTATGTGGCATTGAAAGGAACAGTTTCTGACGGTCATTCTTATATTAATCAAAGCATCGAAAAAGGTGCGAAAACGATTGTTTGTGAAGATTTGCCTAAGGAGTTAAATGATGGTGTGACTTACATTAAAGTTGAAAATTCTTCCAAAACTTTAGGGCATTTGGCTTCTAATTTTTATGGAAATCCATCTGAGAAATTAAACTTAATCGGCGTTACAGGAACCAACGGAAAAACCACGGTAACAACTTTGTTATTCGATATTTTCAAAACTTTAGGTTATCAGTCCGCTTTGATTTCTACGGTTGAATACCGAATCGGAGATGAGATTATTCCTTCAACACACACGACGCCGGATGTGATTCGGTTAAATCAAATGTTGGCAAAAGCTGTTGAAATTGGCTGTGAATACGCTTTTATGGAAGTAAGTTCTCATGGGATTTCCCAGGACAGAATCGAAGGCTTACATTTTAAAATCGCTGGTTTTACGAACATTACGCACGACCATTTGGATTATCACAAGACTTTCCAAAATTATATCTACGCTAAAAAGAGATTCTTTGACGAATTGGAAGATTCTGCAATTGCCATTACGAATGCCGATGACAAAAATGGCTTGATAATGTTGCAAAACACCAAAGCAAAAAAGAAAACTTTCGCTTTGAAAACAATGGCAGATTTCCAAGGAAAGGTTTTGGAAATCGACTTCAACGGAATGTTGCTGAATTTCAACAATAAAGAATTCTGGACCACTTTAACGGGGAAATTCAATGCTTATAACTTGCTTTTGGCTTACGGAATTGCTTTGGAATTAGGAATGGATGAAACGGAAGTTCTTCAGGCGATTTCAACATTGAAAAGAGTTAACGGAAGATTCGAAACAATAAAATCCGACAGTGGTATTTTCTTCGTGGTCGATTATTCGCACACGCCGGATGCTTTGGAAAATGTGTTGGACAGCATGAACGAAATCAGAACCAAAAACGAAAGATTGATTTGTGTTTTCGGTTGTGGAGGCGACAGAGACAAAACCAAACGCCCGGAAATGGGTGACATCGCTACCAAAAAATCGACTTTGGCCATCATCACTTCTGACAATCCAAGAACTGAAGAACCAACTCAGATTATCAAAGAAATAGAAGCCGGAGTACAACCTCAGAATTTCAGTAAATATACTTCGATTCCTGACAGGAGAGAAGCGATAAAAATGGCTATCAAATTTGCAGAACCAAAAGATATTGTTTTAGTGGCAGGAAAAGGTCACGAAACGTATCAGGAAATCAACGGCGTGAAACATCATTTTGATGATAAGGAAACGATTAGGGAACTTTTGAATTTGATGGGGAAATAATTTAAAAATCTATCAACCAACAACTATAAACTGACAACGAATGCTATATTACCTCTACGAATATTTAACAGCTCACGGAATCCACGTTCCGGGAATGAACTTGTTCAAATACATTTCGTTCCGCGCAGCGATGGCAGTTTTGTTTTCGCTGATTATTGCGATGGCTTACGGTAAAAGAATCATCAATTTCCTGAGAAGAAGACAAATGGGAGAATTGGTGAGAGATCTTGGTCTGGAAGGGCAAAAGCAAAAAGAAGGAACGCCAACAATGGGAGGTTTGATTATCATTTTGGCAACCATCATTCCGGTTTTGTTGTTTACAAGAATTACCAATGTGTACATCGTTCTTTTGATTATTTCGGTTTTGTGGATGGGAGCGATTGGATTTTTGGACGATTATCTCAAAAAAGTTAAAAAAAATAAAGACGGATTAAGCGGAAAATTCAAAGTAATCGGGCAGGTTGGATTGGGTTTAATTGTCGGAGTTACAATGTATTTTCACCCGGATATTGAGGTTAAGAGAAAGTATGCTGATGCGACAGTTATTAACAGAAATAATGTAGAGAATAATTTTATGGAAGACGAAAAAATTCCGGTTTCCACTGTTCCATTTACAAAAAATAATGAATTTGATTACAGCGGAATTTTATTCTGGATGGATGATGCGGAAGCACACGAATGGGCTTGGATTGTCTTTATTCCAATTGTGATTTTCATTGTGACAGCCGTTTCGAATGGTGCCAATATTACTGACGGAATCGATGGATTAGCCGCAGGAACCAGCGCAGTCATTTTACTGACATTGGCATTCTTCGCATACGTTTCCGGAAACATCATTTTTGCGGATTATTTGAATATTATGTTCCTCCCGCATATGGGCGAAACCACAATTTTTGCCCTTGCTTTAGTTGGAGCCGTGATTGGTTTTTTCTGGTACAATACTTATCCAGCACAGATTTTTATGGGCGATACAGGAAGTCTGATGTTAGGCGGCGTGATCGCAGTTTTGGCAATTATCCTTAGAAAAGAATTATTGATTCCTGTTCTTTGCGGTGTGTTCCTCATAGAAAATCTTTCCGTGATTTTGCAGGTGATGGTTTTCAAATACAGAAAGAAAAAATACGGGCTGGAATATGCTCAGAACAATAGATTATTCAAGATGTCGCCATTGCATCACCACTATCAGAAAGAAGGATTCCACGAAAGCAAAATCGTGAACCGAATGATAATCATAGGTGTGATGCTGGCAATTATTTGTTTAATTACTTTAAAAACCAGATAAAAACTAATAATCATAAATGAGAGTAGTAATACTTGGAGGTGGCGAAAGCGGTGTTGGTGCTGCGTACTTGGCAAAAGCCAAAGGCTTTGATGTCTTTCTTTCGGATATGGGATCAATTCGTGAGAATTATAAAAATGAATTGGACGAGCTCGGCATCGACTATGAAGACGGAACACATACAGAAGAAAAAATCCTGAATGCCGATTGGGTCATCAAAAGCCCAGGTATTCCGAAAAAAGCTGAAATGGTTCAGAAGATTCAGGAAAAAGGCATCAGGTTGTCTTCTGAGATAGAATTTGCTTCGGAATTTACGAATGCAAAAATTATTGCGATTACAGGAAGTAACGGAAAAACGACGACAACGTCTTTGATTTATTATATTTTGAAAGAAGATGGGTTCAATGTCGGTTTGGGTGGAAACATCGGAAAGAGCTTCGCAAAACAAGTTGCAGAAGAAAATTTCGATTATTATGTATTGGAAGTGAGCAGCTTTCAGTTAGATGATATTCAGAATTTCAGACCATACATTTCATTGTTGTTGAATTTGTCTAAAGACCATTTGGATCAGTATAATTACAATTATGAAGAATATGCTTTGGCGAAGTTCAGAATTGCTGAAAATCAGGATGCTAACAATTTTTTCATCTATAATAAAGATGACGAAATGAGCAAATCGATTCTAGAAAAACTAGATTTAAAAGTTACCAAAGTTCCATTCTCATTGGATGAAAAATTGGAAAAAGGTGCTTTCTCTATTGATGAGAATTTTGTTGTCAATATCAATGAAGGATTCACAATGAATATCGATGAATTGTCATTGGTCGGAAAACATAATGTAGCGAATAGCTTAGCAGCAAGTATCGCCGGAAAGTTACTGGAAATCAGCAATGAAAGTATAAGACATTCGTTGATGACATTCCAAGCAGTGGAACATAGGCTAGAGCCAGTTTCTGAAATCAACGGTGTGAAATTTATCAATGACAGTAAGGCTACCAATGTGAACGCTACCTACTTCGCTTTGGAAAGTATGAAACAGCCGGTGGTTTGGATTGTTGGCGGAAAAGACAAAGGCAATGATTATACAGAAATAGAAGAATTAGTCAAGAAAAAAGTAAAAGCGATTGTCTGCTTAGGGATTGATAATTCTAAAATCATTGAATTTTTCAAAGATAAAAAAGCGCAGATTTATGATACTTCCAGTATGCATCAGGCAGTAGAAGTTTCTAAATCGATTGCAGAAAAAGGAGACGTGGTTTTATTGTCGCCTTGCTGTGCAAGTTTTGATTTGTTCAATGGCTATGAAGACCGTGGCAATCAATTCAAAAAGGAAGTTTTAAACAGCGAAAAGCCGATAGCTATTAGCTAAAAATATAATGAGCGAACAAACAACAGAAAACAAATTCGAACTACTGAAAGGCGATAAGGTCCTTTGGTCGGTTATCATTTTGATTTCCTTCCTTTCTGTGTTCCCGGTTTATTCCGCAAGTTCGAATCTGGAATATATTGTAAACAACGGGACTACTACGGGTCACGTTTTTAAACATATTGTTTTCGTATTCATTGGTTTGGGAATTATGCGTTTCGTAGGAACAGTTAAGTATGAGTATATCGGGAAACTAAGTTCCATACTGCTTTTGTTCACGATTGGATTGTTATTGATCACGATGTTCACAGGACAAAAAATCGAAGGAGCAAGTGCGTCACGTTGGTTGAAAATCCCAGGAACACCGATTTCATTTCAGCCATCGTCATTCGCCTATTTGATGCTGATTATCTATCTGTGTAGATATTTAACCAAAAAAATCAAACGGGAAAGATTACCACTGGAGAATATTATTTACATTTTCGGACCGATATTATTGGTTTTCGGATTGGTAGCGAAAGACAACGGTTCTACAGCGTTGATGATTATGATGGTTTCGATTATTGTATTGATTATCGGACAATTAGCTTGGCAATATGTTGCGGGATTTATTTCGATTTCAGTAGTTTTCATCGTAATGTTTTTAGTCATTGCACTGAACACTAATCTTTTAGGCGGAAATCGTGTTCACACGTGGATGAGCCGTATCGAAACTTTTACGAGTTCAAAGAAAACAGCCGACGTTGAGGACGAAAGTATCAAGGCCAAAAACTATCAGGTGATGCAGGCGAAAGCCGCAATTGTTCACGGCGGATTCAACGGAATTGGGCCAGGGAAAAGTGCTTTGAAGCAGACATTGCCACAATCGGTTTCCGATTTTATTTTCGCAATTATTGTGGAAGAATACGGTTGGATTGGAGCCTTCGTTCTGGTTAGCCTTTATATGATAATGATTATCAGGATTGTAATGATTGCCAGTAAAATGCCCGCATTTTTTGGGTCATTGCTGGTTCTCGCCATTGGACTGATGATTTTTGTTCAATTGTCAGTAAATATTGCCGTTGCCGTGAATTTGATTCCGGTGACAGGACAACCTTTACCATTGATAAGTTACGGTGGAACATCAATGTTGGTAACCTACATTCAGTTAGGAATTATCTTGAATGTAAGTTCCAGAATTCAGGTTTTTGATGAAGAAGGCTTGGGCAAAAGACAGAGTTTGGAAGAAATTAATGATATAGCGTAAAAGAAACAAGATAAAAGTAAAAAGAAACAATTTAATAATCCGAAGGATTCAATATCAATAACAGTTGGTGAAACCAATGGAACATATGAACAAAAAACTGAAAATATTATTAAGCGGTGGCGGAACAGGTGGACACATCTTTCCTGCGGTTGCGATTGCTCAGGAAATCCAGAAACGGTTTCCCGATGCAGAGTTTTTGTTCATTGGTGCCAACGGAAAAATGGAAATGGAAAAAGTGCCTCAAGCCGGATTCAAAATAGAAGGATTGAACATTGCCGGATTCGACAGAGGAAATCTTCTGAAGAATATCGGATTGCCATTTAAAATCATTTCCAGTTTGATGAAAGCTAAGAAAATCATCAAAGATTTCAAACCGGATTTTGCGGTTGGAACTGGTGGTTTTGCAAGCGGACCAGCTTTGTACATCGCTGCGAAAATGGGAATCCCTACTTTCATTCAGGAGCAGAATTCTTTGCCAGGAAAAACCAATGTTTTCAATGCAAAAAAGGCGAAAGCAATTTTCACGGCGTATCCGGATATGGAGAAACTTTTCTACGGAACAAAAACTTATTTCTTAGGAAATCCAATTCGTCAGAATATCATTACGGATTTGATTGATAAAGATTTGGCTAAAGAAAAATTAGGCTTAGATAAAAATAAATTAACGATTCTATCCGTCGGCGGTTCGCTCGGTTCCAGAACTTTGAACAACGGTTGGAAAGAGAATTTAGATAAATTAAAAGAAAAAGATTATCAACTCATCTGGCAAACAGGAAGAACAGATTTTAGGGAAATTTCCGAAAACCAAATACTAAAAACCAACAAGCAAATACAAATCAAGGAATTCATCTCCGATATGGCTTTGGCTTATTCGGCGGCAGATGTGATTGTTTCCAGAGCCGGAGCAATTGCGATTTCCGAACTGGCAGTTGCGAAAAAACCTGTTTTGTTGGTGCCGTTTCCATTTGCTGCAGAAGACCATCAAACCAAAAATGCAATGACTTTGGTCGAGAAAAATGCAGGAAGAATGGTAAAGGATTCTGAAATGAAAGACAAATTCTGGAACACGCTTTCAGAAATCTGTGAGAACGAAAATCTGAGAAAAGATATGTCTGATAATCTGGAATTCTTTGCAAAACCAAAAGCTGCGGAAGACATTGTGGATGAGATTTTTAAAGTGATTAAAAGATAAAGTTAAGAAAAGCGGTGTCAGGCTGAGCCTGTCGAAGCCCAAAGTAATAATGAAACGATATTATGTATATATTATAAAATGTTCGGATAATTCTTACTACACAGGAGTTACTAACGATTTGGAAAGTAGAATTAACGAACATAATGATGGATTAAATCCAGATAGTTATACATACAAAAGAAGACCAGTAAAATTAGTTTTTCATTATGAATTTAATGATATTAATCAAGCGATAGACTTTGAAAAACAAGTAAAAGGCTGGAGTAGAAAAAAGAAAGAAGCAATTATTAATGATAAATGGGATTTGTTACCAGAATTATCAAAAAATAGGATGAAAGATTAAAGTGCTTCGACAGGCTCAGCCTGACAACACAAATGATTAGGAAGATAAAAAATAGAAACAGTGAAATTTTTGAAACACATATTAATAGTTCTTTGTTTGATAGGTTTATCAAGTTGCATGAACCGGTATAACAATATGCCAGCAAAAAATAATACACAAGCAAGACAAACTTTAGCTAAAAACTTTGCTGAAAATTTTTTTTCTAAATGTGAAAAAAAGGATTACTCCGAAGTCACAGGCTTCAATATGGATGTCAATATGAAGAATTATTTCTCCCATGAAAGAAATAAGACCGTTTGTGAGAGCTTTGAAAAAAAATATGGGAAATTAGAGATTGGAAGTTTATACGCTGCTAAAACTAATGTTTATCCGTTAGATTTTTATGACTTGTTTGTTTTTAATGTTAAAACTGAAAAAAATGATAGTGTCAAATATCTGAGAGTGGGAATGACCAGAGACAAAGATTATATTAATACATTTTATTTGTCCACAAAACCATACAATAAATGGTATAAAAGAAAGAAAAAATGAGCATTTTAAACAAATATCAAAACTTCTATTTCATCGGCATCGGTGGGATTGGAATGAGTGCGCTGGCGCGGTATTTCCACGCCAACGGTAAAAATGTTTTGGGTTATGACAAAACGCCAACAAAACTGACAGCTCAACTCGGTTTTGAAGGCATTGATATTACGTTTGAAGATGTGATTGATGAGAAAATCGTGGCGTTCGATAAAGAATCAACTTTGGTGATTTATACGCCGGCCATCAAGAAATTATCAATTCTGGATTACCTTACCAGCGAAGGTTTCGTCATCCTGAAACGCGCAAAAGTTTTAGGTTTAATTACCGAAAACACCGATTGCATCGCTGTGGCAGGAACACACGGAAAAACAACCACTTCTACGTTGATAGCCCATTTGTGCAAAGAAGCTAATCTTCCGTCTTCCGCATTTTTAGGTGGGATTTCTGAGAATTTCAAATCGAATTTCGATTACAACGGAAATCAGTTTTCAGTAGTTGAAGCCGATGAATATGACAGAAGTTTCCTCAACCTTTCTCCGGATTGGGCAGTGGTTACATCGATTGATGCGGACCATTTGGATATTTATGGCGACAGAGTTCAGATAGAAGATGGTTTCAGACAATTTGCAAGTTTGGTTCCGAATGATAATCAATTATTCGTGAGAAAAGGAATTGCGATTGGAAGAGAGCACAAAACGTACGCTGTAAATGAGGAGGCGGATTATTATTCCGATAATCTGAGAATGGACCACGACAAAATCTACTTCGATTTCCACACACCAACGGAAGAAATCGCTGATTTTGTTTGGGATATTCCAGGCATTCACAATGTTGAAAATGCGACGGTTGCTTTGGCGATTTTGAGCAATTTAGGTGTCGATTTCGAAACTTTGAAGAAAGCAATCGCCAACTTCAAAGGTATAAAAAGACGATATACGAAGCATATTTTCGAGAATGGAAAGATTTATATCGATGATTATGCGCATCATCCAACAGAACTGAATGCGGTTATTGGTTCGATTAAAACTTTCTATCCGACCAAAAAATTGCTGGTGGTTTTCCAACCGCATTTGTTCAGCAGGACAAGAGATTTTGCCGAGGATTTCGCTAGAAGTCTGGAAAACGGAGATGACTTGTTGTTGCTCGATATTTATCCGGCGAGAGAACTTCAGGAAAATTTTGAAGGCATCACCTCAACTTGGTTGGCTGAAAAAATTGAAACAGAAAACAAGGAAGTCTGCACATTGCAAGAGACTTTTGATAAAATAAAAGAAAGAGATTTTGACATTCTTCTGACTGTTGGAGCTGGAAATATCGATACGCTTTATGACCCGATTATGGAATGGATGCAAAGTTTGTAAAATGTAAAACGTATTAATGTATTCACGATTCTAAAATCATTAATACATTTTACATTAATACGTTAATACAAAAATTAATATGAAAAACAAGTGGAGAATATTGAAGATATTGGTAACAGTCATCCTTTTTGGATTTCTTCTCAGTTTTTCATTAAAGCGTTTCAATAACGCTAAGATGGAGAATGTGTCTATCAATATGAACCAAACCAAAACGCCGGTTTATTTTGTGGACGAAAAAGACATCAAAGAATTGGTGAAGCAATACAATCCGACGAAGAAAATTGGCGATGTTAAGATTCCGGAATTGGAGAAGAAAATCAACCAGATTCCTTTTGTGGACAGCGCTAATGTCTATATGAATCTGAACGGAAATCTGAATGTTGATATCAGACAAAGGGTTCCGGTTTTCAGATTAAACAAAAACGGAAGAGATTTTTATGTGGATGAAAAAGGAGTCGAATTCCCGATTTCGAGAAACTTTTCGTATCCGTGTATGTTGGTGATGGGCGATGTTCAAGTTTCGGAATATCAGGAACTCGGAAAGTTGATTGAGAAAATTGATAAAGATGATTTCAGTAAAAAGTATTTCATTGGCATCACAAAAGAAAAAGGAAGTTACAATCTTTTGACCAGCGATGGTAATTACAAAGTGGAGATTGGAGATTTGGATAATATTGAGTTTAAGGTTAGAGGATTTAAAACTTTTGTAGAGAAATATCTGGTTGACCAGAATCCTCAGAAGTACAAGAAAATTTCACTGAAATATGAGAATCAAATCGTCACAACTTTGAATCCTTATTTTAAAGAAAATGACAGCATCCTGAGAAATGCACCAAAAATTGAACTAAAGCCTGATGATGGAAGTCAAAAGCTGGAGGTGAAAAAACCGGAAATTAAAAAAGCTGAATCTAAACCGGAAGCGAAGAAAGAAATTAAAAAATCGGAACCGAAAAAAACGGAAGTGAAAAAGGAAACTTCGAAACTGAAAAAAGTAGAGAAGAAACCGGAAGTCAAAAAAACTTCGACCAAGAAAAAAGAAACCACCTCCAAAACAAGTGACAAAAAGAAAAAAGTAAAAGTAGTAATAGAATAATAGTCCCAAAGGGACGAAAATATATTAGGATAGGTTTTCAACCCTATCGATTATAAAATAAAAATCAAATCGAGCATATAATGGAAAATCAAGAGTATTCAGTAGGTCTGGACATTGGGACAACTAAGATTGTCGCCATTGTCGGAAGACGTAACGCTCACGGGAAAATAGAAATCCTGGGCGTTGGGAAGGCTAAAAGTCTTGGTGTTCACAAAGGAATCGTGAACAACATTTCCCAAACCATCAATTCCATCAAAACTGCAGTGGCAGAAGCGCAATCCAGCGCGGGAGTGCCTATCCATAAGGTCACTGTCGGGATTGCAGGAAAACACATCCGTTCTCTCCAGCATTCGGATTACATCATGAGAGAACATCCGGATCAATACATCACAGAAGATGATATTGAGAAACTAAAAGACCAGGTGAAGAAACTGGTGATGTTGCCTGGAGAAGAAATCATCCACGTTTTACCGCAGGAATATAAAGTAGATTCTGAAGGCGAAATCCAGGAGCCAATCGGGATGCATGGCAAGAGATTAGAAGCTAATTTCCACGTTGTTGTGGGACAGATGGGTTCTATCAGAAACATAGCAAGATGCGTTCGTGAAGCTGGTCTGGAGATGGAAGCTTTGACTTTGGAACCTTTGGCATCGTCTGAAGCAGTTCTTACAAAAGAAGAAAAAGAAGCTGGTGTTGCGATTGTAGATATCGGTGGTGGAACTACGGATATCGCAATTTTCAAAGACAACATTATTCGTCATACTTGTGTGATTCCTTACGGCGGTGGAATTATCACCGATGATATCAAGGAAGGATGTTCAATCATAGAGAAACACGCAGAACAACTTAAAGTGAAGTTCGGTTCATCTGTTCCGGAATTGGAAAAAGACAGCACGTATGTAACCATTCCGGGATTGCATGGTCGTCCGGATAAAGAGATTTCACTGAAGGTTTTGGCTCAGATCATCAATGCAAGAGTTGAGGAAATTCTGGAGATGGTAAATACTGAGTTAAAGGCTTACGGTGCATTCGAACAAAAGAAAAAACTGATTGCAGGAATTGTCTTGACGGGTGGTGGTTCTAATTTGAGGAATCTTCGTCAGTTGGCAAATTACACCACAGGTTTCGACAGCAGAATTGGTTTCGCAAATGAATATGTGGCAAATGACAAAAACCAATATCTGAAAGGACCGGAATTTGCAACTTCCATCGGTTTATTAATGGAAAGTCTTAAAATAAGAGATAAAAAAATCCTTCCGACAGAAGAAGAAATTATCGAAGAAATTGTGACCAGAGCAGAACCGGTTGCCAATCAGCCCATCGCAGAAACCGAAAAAATTCAGATTCAGCCAATCGAGGAGATAAAAAAAGTGGAAGTGGCGAAAAGAAACAAACCAACTTTCGGACAATCTCTGATGGATAAAGTGAAAAAATTCTTTGAAGAAGTAGAAGAGTAATTACTAATTGTAAAATCGCGGAATCGTGGAATCGTAAAACTAACAAACAGACAATTTTGTAATCAACGATTTAACGATTTAACAAAACTGAAAAAAATAAAATACTATGGACAATATAAATAATACACAAGGATTTTCATTTGACCTTCCAAAGGGCAATTCTTCCATTATTAAAGTGATTGGTGTCGGCGGCGGCGGAAATAATGCGCTGAAGCATATGTACGAAAAAGGGATTTATGGAGTAGATTTTGTGATTTGTAATACCGATGCACAGACGCTTGACAATAACCCTGTTGCAAACAAGGTTCAGTTGGGCGTGACGATGACCGAAGGTCTTGGCGCTGGTGCTGACCCGGAAGTTGGAGAAAAAGCAGCGATTGAAAGTATTGATGATATCAAAGCATCAATGGGGCAAAACACAAAAATGGTTTTCATCACTGCCGGAATGGGCGGTGGAACAGGTACCGGTGCTGCACCTGTGATTGCAAAAGTGGCCAAGGAAATGGGAATCCTGACTGTTGGAATCGTAACCGTACCCTTTAGTTTTGAAGGAAAAAGGAGATTGGACCAGGCAGAATTAGGCTTGGAAAAATTGAGAAATAATGTGGATTCTCTGATTGTCATCAATAATGATAAACTGAGACAGCAATTCGGAAACTTAGGCTTCAAACAAGGATTTTCTAAAGCTGATGAAGTTTTGACCAATGCGGCAAAAGGAATGGCAGAGGTGATCACGGGTTATTTCGATGTCAACATTGACTTTCGTGATGCTAAATCTGTTTTGGCCAATTCCGGAACGGCATTGATGTCAACTGGTGTTGCAACAGGCGAGAAAAAAGCGGAAGAAGCGGTGAAAAAAGCATTGGATTCTCCATTGTTGAATGACAATAAAATCACGGGTGCCAAAAATGTTCTTTTATTGATCAGAAGTGGTGTTTCTGAGGTGACAATGGATGAAATCGGGGTGATTATGGATTATATCCAAAAAGAAGCAGGCAACACAGCAGATATCATTTTTGGGGTTGGAACAGACGAAGAATTGGGTGATGCAGTGAGCGTTTTGGTGATTGCTACTGGTTTTTCGAATGAAGATAAAAAACATTCCGGAGTGACTGAGACGATTAAATACTCTTTGGAAGACAGACCGGGTCCATCATCCAGACACAGAGAATCGCCGTTCAAAAGCAGAACTCAGGAAGAAACCAAATCACAGTCAGAATCTGGAAAGAATTTTTTTCGCTTAGAAGATGATGACGATTTCGGAACTTCAAATTTTCCAACTAATTCTTTAGTAGAAAGTCTTGTGGAAGAAGTAGAAACCGAAACTCAAATCATCGAAAATGATAAAATTCAGGATTTCTCAAACGATTATAATAACGAAAAACAAGAATATAATCTTTTCAATTTTGATGAAGAGGAAAGTTATGACATCGATTTGGAGCCACAATCTTTTACTTTCGAAGTGGAAGATAAACCGAAAGCATCTGTCATAGAAGAAGTTGCCGAAGGTCCTAAAGAAGTGATATTTACCATCAACGAACCAACGGTTGAAGAAGATTTTCCGGTAATCGAAAAACAAGTGATTGCTGACATTTCGACTCCGCTCAATGTGACAGAAGAAATTGCTAACGAAAGCATAGAAGAAAAAATCGATGATAAAACAGAAGAACCAACCAGATTCTCTTTTACATCAGAAGTTAAAGAAGAAATTGTTGAACAAAAATTGGAGGAGCCAGTTCAGGAAACTGAAAGTGGATTCACATTTTTCAACAAAACTTCTGACTCTTCCAAAGCTGTGGATAGAAGAAACAAATTGAAAGAATTCAATTCCCGTTACCAGCAATTGGACAACGAAAATGTGTTCGAAACCGTTCCGGCTTTCAAAAGAAAGAATATCAATATCGATGGTTCGAATGCATCTGAACAGAATATCAACACATACTTGTCTGATAATAACGGAAGTATGCAACTGAGAGAAAATCGTTTCCTTAACAAAGATGTAGATTAAAATTATGAGTTTAGAAACTATAATAAGTGAAGCCATCAAAACGGCAATGAGAGAAAAAGACCGTGTGGCTTTGGACTCTCTGAGAGCAGTAAAATCTCAGATTCTTTTATTGCAAACTGAAGCAAGAGGTGCTGAAGTTTCTGAAGAACAAGAGATTGCGATTTTGCAAAGAATGATAAAGCAGAGAAAGGATTCTTATGAGCAGTTTACAGCTCAGGGAAGAACCGACCTTGCCGAAGTGGAAGAAGCTCAATCCAAAGTGATTGAAAAATTTCTTCCAAAACAATTGTCTGCGGAAGAATTGGAATCGGAAATCAAGAAAATCATTTCTGAAACCGGAGCAGAATCTTTAAAAGATTTAGGAAAAGTAATGGGCGTTGCTTCCAAAGCATTGTCCGGAAAATCAGACGGAAAAAGCATTTCCGAAATGGTGAAGAAATTACTTTCTTAAATTTGTTGTACTTGACAGTTGTCGGTTGATGGGCAAAATTTCTATCAACAATCAACCAAAAGACCAACAATTAAACAGGATATACTTAATATGCATATCGATTTGATTAAACCCAGAATTCTAGGATTCTGGGTTTTTTGACGAGGATCGATTAAAGTCAGTCAAAATGTCTCAATAGATTTTCGGAATGATTTTAATAGAATGATAAATAAGATAATCAAAGTTTTATTGATTAAATTTGCAGTTCAGAAATTAACCTAAAATATATTTTAATATGTATCCAGCGGATTTAGTATTGCCAATGAAGGCAGAACTTACAGATAAAGGTTTTACAGACCTTACAACATCAGCACAAGTTGACGAAGCACTTAAACAAAGTGGAACAACTTTATTAGTAATCAACTCTGTTTGCGGATGCGCGGCAGGCGCTGCAAGACCAGGGGTTGTTTATTCTTTGACAGGGGAAAAGAAACCAGACCATTTGGTAACAGCTTTCGCAGGTTTTGATACAGAGGCGGTTGCAGAAGCGAGAAGATTATTGGCTCCGTTTCCACCAAGTTCACCGTGTGTAGCGCTTTTCAAGGACGGAGAGTTGGTGCATATGTTAGAAAGACACCACATCGAAGGTAATCCTGCAGGTGCTATTGCTGCGAATCTTCAGGCTGCTTTTGAAGAGTATTGTTAAAAAATAAAAAAGACCAAAATAGAAATATTTGGTCTTTTTTTATGAAATCTCCGGCATGAATTTTTAAAGTAATTATCAATGACAATGGTGTTTTTATAGATTTAGTACAGGATTCTCCGGAAAAGAATCTATGAAAAGTTCAAAAATAGACTTTCAGGCTTTTCATTATTTTTTAAATTTGCAAAAAAGTAAAAATGTCAGATCAAGCAAGTTATTTGTTTTCTACGAGAACCAGCCACGAGTTGGCCGAAAAAATCGCTCAGTCTTATGGACAGCCGTTAGGAAAAATCAATATTCAGCATTTCAGTGACGGAGAATTTGAGCCGGTTTTGGAGCAATCCGTCAGAGGCGCAAGAGTTTTTCTTATTGCATCCACGTTTCCTCCCGCTGATAATCTTTTGGAATTGTTGTTAATGATTGACGCAGCAAAAAGAGCATCTGCTAAAAACATCACGGTGGTAATTCCTTATTACGGACTGGCAAGACAGGACAGAAAGGATAAACCCAGAGCCCCAATCGGTGCAAAGTTGGTGGCTAACCTTTTGACCGCAGCAGGAGCCACCAGAATCATGACAATGGATCTGCATGCAGATCAGATTCAGGGATTTTTTGAGATTCCTGTGGATCATCTTTATGCGTCTACGATTTTTGTGGATTACATCCAATCATTACAGTTGGATAACTTGACCATTGCATCACCGGATATGGGTGGCGCAAAGAGAGCGAAAAATTATGCGGGTCATCTTGGTGCTGACGTGGTAATCTGTTATAAAGAAAGAAAAAAAGCCAATGTTGTAGAAGAGATGTTCCTGATTGGTGATGTAAAAGACAAGAATGTGATTCTGATTGATGATATGATTGACACTGCCGGAACACTTTGCAAAGCAGCAGATATCCTTATGGAAAAAGGAGCGAAATCCGTAAGAGCAATGGCAACCCACGGTGTACTTTCCGGAAAGGCTTACGAAAATATCGAAAATTCTAAATTACAGGAAGTTATCGTTACAGATTCTATTCCTCAAAAAGCAGAAAAGTCATCAAAAATAAGCGTGCTTTCATGTGCGTCGCTTTTTGCAGATGTAATGAAAAGCGTTCATGAACACAAATCGATAAGTGATAAGTTCATTATTTAAAAAAAATTAATATATTTGCAACCTCAAATTTTAATCATTATATAATGAAATCAATTACAATTCAAGGTACAAAAAGAGAAAGCGTGGGCAAAAAGTCTACAAAAGCTTTACGTGATGCTGAATTAGTTCCTTGTGTTGTTTATGGTGGTCAGGAGCCTTTGAATTTCTCTACTGAAGAGAAATCTTTCAAAGATCTTGTTTACACGCCTGAAGCACACACGGTATCTATTGAGGTTGACGGACAAACTATTCCTGCTGTTCTTCAGGATATTCAATTCCACCCGATTACAGACAGAATTCTGCATGTGGATTTCTACCAGTTATCAGAAGATAAGCCGGTAATAATGGAAGTTCCTGTAAAAATTGTTGGACGTGCAAAAGGTGTTGTTGCCGGTGGTGCGCTAAGACAGTCTTTCAGAAAACTGAAAGTTAAAGCGATTCCTGCAAATCTGCCGGATGAAATCGTGGTAGATGTAACACCATTGAGAATCGGAAACAAATTCTATGTAGAGGCTCTTAAAAATGATTCTTATACTTTCATGCATCCGGATAATGCAGTAATTGCTGCTGTGAAGATGTCTAGAAATGCAATGAAAGGCGGTGCAGCTGCAATGGATGATGAAGATGAAGAAGAGGTAACAGAAGGAGGAGCAGAAGCTGCTACAGAAGAAACTTCTGCAGAATAATAATTTAATTATTATCATATATAAGCCACAGGAATTTTTCCTGTGGCTTTTTATTTTTCTTTTAAAATCAATCCTTTTTCCATTCTCAAAATTTGTTATATTTGTGAAGAATGGCAACAAAAGCACTTTTTAATACAGTCGTCAATTGGTTTATAAGTCAGCGCATAGATCAGATTGAAAATTTCATAAAATATCCTACAGAAACCCAGGAGGGACTTTTGTTTTCTCAGCTGTTTAATGCAGAAGAAACAGAGTACGGCCAAAAGTTCGGTTTCAGTTCGGTTTCGAATTACCGTGACTTCCAGCGTAAAATTCCGATTGTAAGCTATGAAGATTTTGAACCATATATTGAAAAAGCAAGACAAGGTCAGAAGGATGTGATATGGCCGGGATTAATTAAGCAGTTTGCCAAATCTTCCGGAACCACCAATGCAAAAAGTAAATTCATACCTATAACCGCAGAAAGCCTGGAATATTGTCATTACAAAGCTGGCAAAGACATGGTGTCAATATATGTCAATAACCATCCGGAAAGCGAGCTTTTCCAGCACAAAAATCTTCGGTTAGGCGGTAGTGCGGAGATGTATAAGGATTTCAATACAAAATGCGGCGATCTTTCCGCGATACTGATTGAGAATTTGCCTTTCTGGGTAGAGATCATCAATACTCCAAATAAAAAAATTTCGCTCATGTCCGAATGGGAAAGCAAGATGAAAGCCATTATCAGCGAAGTGAGAAATGAAGATGTTGGAAGTTTGACGGGTGTCCCGAGTTGGATGATGGTTTTACTGCAGAGAACTCTTCAGGAAACGGGAAAACAAAACATAGGAGAATTATGGCCAAATCTGGAGGTGTTTTTTCATGGTGGGATAAGCTTTAAACCCTATAAAAATCAATATAAAGACATCATCGGAAAAGATATCCGTTATTATGAGATTTATAATGCATCGGAAGGGTTTTTCGGGATTCAGGACCAGTCGGAAAGTGACGAAATGTTACTCATGCTCGATTACGGGATTTTCTATGAATTCATTCCGATGGATAAGTTTTATGCCGGTGTTCGGGAAGCGATTCCCATTTCGGAAGTAGAGCTGAATAAAAATTATGCTGTAGTGATTACCACCAACGGCGGACTTTGGCGTTATCTCATCGGGGATACCGTGAAGTTCACTTCTATCCACCCTTACAGGATCAAAATATCAGGAAGAACAAAACATTATATCAATGCTTTTGGTGAAGAGTTAATGATTGATAATGTAGAAACAGCACTGAAAATTGCCTGCGAAAAGCTGGATGCCAGCATATCGGATTATACAGGCGCTCCGGTTTTCATGACCAATGAAAGCAAAGGCAGCCACGAATGGATTTTTGAATTCACAAAAAAACCAAATAGCTTAAACGAATTCACAGATGTTTTTGACAGAATGCTCAAAACCCTTAATTCTGATTACGAAGCGAAACGATACAACGATATTACCTTAAGAAAACCGATTGTTCATGCAGCAAAATCCAATTTGTTTTATGAATGGATGGCAAGCCGGGGAAAACTTGGCGGGCAGAACAAAGTTCCAAGACTCAGCAATGACCGGGAATATATCGATCCTTTGCTGATGCTGAACAAAAATCTATCCAATTAACTCTTTAGCTTGGGAAATAGCCGCTTCCGTGATTTTTGATCCGGAAATAAGCTGTGCGATTTCATTAAGTTTTTCGGCCTCTGATAGTTTCACAATAGTTGTTTTGGTAATACTGTCTTCGTCGGATTTTATGACTTTATAATTTTCATTTCCTTTTGCCGCAATCTGTGCCAGATGTGTAATAACAATCAGTTGCAGATCCTGCGCCATTTCCTGCATCAGTTTTCCCATTTCCTCCGCGATTCTTCCGGAGACTCCGGTGTCAATCTCGTCCAGAATTAAAGTCGGAAGTTCGTTATTCTCTGCCATTATTTTTTTGATGGCGAGCATTACTCTTGACCTTTCGCCGCCTGAGACTGCACCTTGGATCGGCTTCAGCGGAAATCCGGAATTAGCCTGAAACAAAATCTGGATCGTATTTTTACCAAACAAATTGTATTGTCGAGAATCCGTAAGTTCTATTTTAAGAACTGCTTTTTCAAGGCCAAGCTTCTGGAAAATTTCTTTGGCCTGATTCTCCAGAACAGAGGAGAATTTGATTCTGTTTTCAGTAAGTTTTTTGGCCAGAGATTCTAATTGAATTTCCAGGTTTTTGCTTAGTTTTTCTTTAATTTCAAGCTCTTTTTCAATCTCTTCCAAAGAGTTTTGACCTGCAGATAAGTCTTCCCTGATTAATAATAATCCTTCGATGTTATCAACCTGATGTTTCAGAAAAAGTGAATTGATCCGGTTGATTGTTGATAATAAATTCTGGAGCAAAAGGGGATTCATTTCCAGATCTTCTGCTTTATTTTCAAATTCGGAATTGATATCCTTGATTTCAAGGTAAGTGGCTTCCAGTCTGTTGCTCAGTTCTTTAAAATCCGGGGAAAGCTTAGACAGTTTTGAAATTTTATTTTTAACGTCAAAAAGACCTGAAAGAATTCCGAACTCTTCAGCATTAAGCTTTGAAAGCGATTGTGATAACTGTGCACTGATCTGCTCTGCATTTTCCTGAAGAGTCAGCTGATTCTGAAGGGTTTCAAAATCAAGATTATCCAGATCGGCTTCTTCCAATTCTGTGAGAAGAAAATTTCTATAATCGGATTCCTTATTGCTTTCGGATAATGATTTTTTTAACTGCTCTATCTCTTTTTTTGTTTTCTGAAAATCATTAAAAATCTTTTGATAATCAGTCAGCAAAATTTTATTTTTTGCTAATCCGTCGAGAATCCCGAATTGGAACTCTTCCGTAAAGAGATTAGAGGTTTCGAATTGGGAATGAATATCAATTAATTTTGACGACAATTCTCTCAGGATGTCCAGGGTTACAGGAACATCATTAATAAAGGCACGTGACTTTCCGCCAGGTAGAATTTCTCTTCTGATAATTGTGTGCTCTTCAAAATCCAGATCATTGGCATCAAAAAAAACTTTAAAATTTTCTTTAATCCTGAATTCGGTTTCAACAATGCTTTTCGCATCGGATTTAGCGAAAGATTTAGAATCTGCTCTCTCTCCCATGATCAGCCTGAGTGCCCCCAGAATAATAGATTTTCCCGCTCCGGTTTCTCCCGTGATGACCTGTAGCCCGTTTTTGAGATCAATTTCCAATCGGTCGATCAGAGCAAAATTCTGTATAAAAATCCGTGACAGCATAGTTTTAAAATTAATAGAGATTATTAATGATTAAAACTATTTCCATTTGTCCCATTTGGAATCGATATCTTTTGGAGAAAGCGTTCCCATTAGCGTTTTCAGCTCACTGATGTTAACCGAAGTGTTTGAACCCGAATTGAATATATTAAATATCTCATTGCTTTTTGTTTCCAGGAAGACACTAATAGGATAGTTCATCTGAAAGTTATTCTCGTAAAACTTCAGCTGCATCAGCGATTCGGCAATGGTCTTTTTTGCAGGATTCTGGTCTTGCTTTGCAAGATTATCTAGACCGGCTCTATGATAACTGTAATAAACAGTTCGCAGTGTAGAAGTGTTTTCATTTTGAAGTCCGGAAATCAATGCGCCTCTGTTTCTCTGGCTTTCGATCGTATTCCAGCCTTCATAATTCTGATTCTGAGAATTTTGAGCGATTTTAAAAGCTTTGTCAAACCAAGGTTGTCCGCCTTTCAGCTGATAGCTGTCACCATCATATCCAAGAATTACATAGATATAAAAGCTGATGACGTCAATAAGGTTTTTTCCAGAGAACTGTCTTTCGTTGAAAACAAGATTCTCATTTTCGTTATATTCAAAAGAGAAATTGGTATCGTTAATATTCATCAGCGGTGTTTCGTATTGCGAATTGAAAACAGGCCGCGTTGCCTGAACCACAATCGAACCTTTGAAGCTGTTGTTGGAAGGCCTTTCAGAAATCACAATGGCGAAATTACACTTCACTTTTTCAAAATTCTGCAGTTTTTTTCCGGTCCAACTGGTATTGTTGATAAAATCCCGCAAAGATTTTTCCAAAGTTCTGAAAACCTGTGTGTTGCTTCCTGCGATCTGTTGGTTGTTGATCTGTACATTAGCCAGAAGCTCCTGAGAAAATGCCGTCTGGGCAAAAAACAAAATGCAGATTATATAAAGTAGTTTTTTCATTCGATAAAATAGGTTTGTAAAAATAAGGATTCTCTGCCAAAGATCAGCATCCGGAATCCGATAAAATCATAACGGAAAACCAAAGGATTTGTTACAATTTCCGGGTAACAAAATCCAAAATATCTTTCGCCACTTCTTCTTTGGATTTCAATGAAAAAGACTGTTCTTCTGTTGGAGTGAAAATTTTGATTTTATTAGTTGCGTTAGCAAATCCTGCGCCCTCATCTCTAAGGGAGTTTAGGATGATCATGTCCAGATTTTTCTTCTGGAGCTTTTGTTTCGCATTCTCTTCTTCATTTTGAGTTTCCAAGGCAAAGCCGACCAGAAACTGATGGGTTTTCTTCTCGCCCATTGTTCGGAGAATGTCTTTGTTTTTGACAAGTTCTATAATCAGTTCGTTTTCGTTTTTTTTAATTTTTTCTGCAGCTTTTACTTTTGGAGTGTAATCGGCGACTGCAGCACTCATAATAGCAATATCTGCATTGTCATAATGTTTGAAGACCTCATCATACATTTCCTGAGCCGAGGTAACTCTGTAAACCGAAACGTTTTCGATATTGATTTGCTGGGAAGATGGTCCAGATACCAGAATGACTTCTGCACCTCTTTTAGCAGCTTCTTTTGCGAGATCAAAACCCATTTTTCCGGAAGAATGATTCCCGATGAATCTTACGGGATCGATGTTTTCATAAGTTGGACCGGCTGTGATCAGGATTTTCTTGCCGGTAAAACTCTTTTCAGTACCAAAAAGCTGATGGTTTACAGCATTGAAAATAGTTTCAGGCTCGGCTAATCTGCCTTGGCCAACAAGACCACTTGCTAATTCCCCGAATTCTGCCGGAATAATCTGATGTCCGAAACTTTCGGCTATCCGCATATTTCTGGTTACAGCGGGATGTACATACATGTCGAGGTCCATTGCCGGTGCAATGATAACCGGGCATTTTGCAGACATATAAACAGCCATCAGAAAATTGTCACAGATGCCATTGGATATTTTTGCCAAGGTGTTTGCCGTGCAAGGAGCGATGAGCATGAGATCTGCCCACAGAGCCAGTTCTACATGGTTGTTCCAGGTTTTGTTTTCATTATAAAAATCAGTATAGACCTTATTTTTTGAAAGCGTGGAAAAAGTCAGTTCGGAAACAAAACCTTTAGCAGACTCTGTCATTATGATTCTGACATCCGCACCGGCTTTTACAAAATCCCTGACGAGATAATTTATTTTATAAGCTGCGATTCCGCCCGTGATACCCAGAATGATTTTTTTGCCCTGCAAACTCATTTTTTACGTATGGTTTTTATTAACGAAAGTATTAATAATTTTAATAACAAAAAAACCGTCTCATTGATGTTTCAATAAGACGGTTCAGTATTTCTTAATAATCAAAAAAGATTATTTCTTCTCTTCAGTTTTTCTGAAATAGATTTCATCATCCAGCCATTCTTTGATCGCAATAGATGTTGGTTTCGGAAGTTTTTCGTAATGTTTGGAGATTTCTATTTGTTCTCTGTTTTCGAACACTTCTTCCAAAGTAGAATTGTGAACAGCAAATTCATCCAATTTTCCATGAAGTTCAGAGCGGATCTCAGCGTTGATCTGTTCGGCTCTTTTACCCATAATCACGATAGCTTCGTAGATGCTACCAACTTTTTCCTCGATTTTATCTTTGTCGTAAGTGATCGTGCTTACTTCAGCTTTTGTATCTTTAACACTCATTGGGCGAAATTATTTTTGAGAATGCAAATATAGTAATTATCTTTTAAACTTAAAAGTCGCTTGAGGTTCAGGTGTATTGATCTTTGCACTGTCTCTTCTTGTCTGTTCAGCAGCTTTTTCCAAACTAAGCTGGTTTTTCTCCTGAGCTTCTTCTTCTTTCTCGTTTTGCTTGGCTTCAGCGTCTTTCACTTTGGCCTCGTATTCGGCTTTTCTTTTTTCAACTTCTTCCTGAACTTTTGCAAATTTCACTTTTTCATCTTCCAGTTTTGTATAGAGATCGTTTGCTGTTTTAGCATAATCTGTATTGGGCAGATCGTTGGATACTCTTTTTGCGTACGCAGCAGCAGCGTCGAGTCTTTCTTTCTTCAGGTCGTAGATAGAGTTGACGGCAAGCTCATATTTTGATTTCAGAATAATATCGTAGATTTTCGGTCTCAGCTTGGTTGCAGGAAAATCTTCCAGCACGTTTTCAAAAGCAACCGAAGCTGCTTTATATTCGCCCATTTTAAAATACTGCTTTGCATTTTCATATGCTTTGAATTCCAGCTTATAACTTAGCTCATCGATTAATTGGGTGATGTTTTTGGAGCGTTCGGAATCAGGATATTCATTTAAGAAATTCTGCAATTCTGTTATGGCAGATTCTGTGTTGCTCTGATCCAGATTGTAATCCAGGGAGCCTTCGTAATAACAAAGTGCTGACAGGTAAGCTGCCTCTTCTTTTCTTGGATCCTGAGGGAAACTGATTGTGAAATTTTTAAACTGATTGGCAGCTAATCTATAGTTTTTGTCATAATAGTTGGCATAGGCCGAATTGAAGACCACGTTGGGTGCATCATCGGTTCCTGCAACAAGATTAGGTAACCTGTCATACAAAGCAAGAGCATCTGCCCATTTTTTCTTTGCGAATTTTTCATTAGCAACCTTCAGTATAAAATCCTTATCGGCGCTTTTCATTGCTCTATCCATTTCAGTTTTACAAGAAAGCAAAACCACCGACAGCATCAGCAAACTAAGATATTTCTTCATAACGATCGTCAGAATATTCTGTAATATGAATATTATTAATAATCTGCAAAAATAAAACTTTTTTCATCAATATATTTTTTTTATGAAAGATTAACGTTTATTGTACCGACATCCCTTTTCTCACTTCCAACATCCCAATAAAAAATGTATTTTTGCAAATTACAAGAATTATAAATGAAGAATATCAGGAATTTCTGCATCATTGCACATATCGATCATGGTAAGAGCACGTTGGCAGATCGTCTTTTGGAATATACAAACACCGTTACGCAGAGAGAATTGCAATCTCAAACGTTGGATGATATGGATCTGGAGAAAGAGCGCGGGATCACAATCAAATCTCACGCAATCCAGATGGATTATGAATATAAAGGAGAAAAGTTTATTCTTAATCTGATTGATACACCAGGACACGTTGACTTTTCTTACGAAGTTTCCCGTTCTATCGCAGCTTGCGAAGGTGCGCTTCTGATTGTTGATGCAGCTCAAAGTATTCAGGCACAGACGATTAGTAATTTATATCTGGCGCTTGAAAATGATTTAACTATCATCCCGATTCTGAATAAAATCGACTTGCCTTCTGCCAATCCGGAAGAAGTGACCGACGAAATTATGAATCTTATAGGTTGTGAATATGAAGATGTTTTGAGAGTGTCCGGAAAAACCGGTGAAGGTGTACATCATCTGTTAGAACAGATCGTGGAAAGGATTCCAGCTCCGGTTGGTGATCCCGATGCACCGCTTCAGGCTTTGATTTTTGACTCGGTTTACAATCCGTTCAGAGGAATTGAAGCATATTTCAAAGTGGTAAACGGAAGTATTTCTAAAAACGAAAAAATAAAATTCTTCGCCACCGGAAAAGAATATGGAGCAGATGAGGTGGGAACTTTGAAGCTGAAACAGGTTCCAAAGAAAAGCGTAGAATGCGGAGATGTAGGTTATCTAGTTTCCGGAATCAAAGATGCCAGGGAAGTTAAAGTTGGTGATACGATTACTTCATTTGAAAAACCTGCAGCAGGACCGATTGAAGGTTTTGAAGAGGTAAAACCAATGGTTTTTGCCGGAATTTATCCGATCGATTCCGAAGATTTTGAAGAACTAAGATTTTCCCTTGAAAAATTAAGGTTGAATGACGCTTCTCTGGTTTTCGAGCCGGAAAGTTCGGCGGCGCTTGGTTTTGGATTCCGTTGCGGCTTCCTGGGAATGTTGCATATGGAAATCGTTCAGGAACGGTTGGACAGAGAATTCAATATGAACGTAATCACTACAGTTCCGAACGTATCTTACCACGGATTTACCAAAAAAGATCCTGAAGAAGTAATATTGATCAATAATCCATCCGAAATGATGGATCCAACCACCATGGATCGTGTTGAAGAGCCATTTATTAAGGCTTCAATTATTACAAAATCGGATTTCGTGGGTTCCGTGATGACACTTTGTATTGAAAAGCGTGGTGAGATTGTCAACCAAAGTTACCTGACATCTGACAGAGTGGAATTGATTTTCAATATGCCTTTAGCAGAAGTGGTTTTCGATTTTTATGACAGATTGAAATCTATTTCCAAAGGTTATGCATCTTTTGATTATCATCCGATTGGCTTCAGAGCTTCTAAATTGGTGAAAATGGATATTTTGATTAATGGCGATATGGTGGATGCTTTATCTTCATTAATTCACGATTCCAATGCGTATCACATCGGTAAAAAGATGTGTGAAAAACTGCGTGAACTGATTCCGAGACAACAGTTTGATATTGCGGTTCAGGCCGCTTTGGGAACAAAAGTTATCGCCAGAGAAACGATTAAAGCTTTAAGAAAAGACGTTACCGCAAAATGTTACGGAGGTGATATTTCCAGAAAACGTAAACTTCTTGAGAAGCAGAAAGAAGGAAAGAAAAAGATGAAGCAGATTGGTAGGGTAGAAGTTCCGCAGTCGGCGTTTATGGCGGTTTTGAAGCTTAATGATTAATTTTCTGTGAAGCAGTTTTTTTGTTTTTTCATTTTCTTTTACAGTTTGTCCAGATCTCAGGATATCTACAGGCCAACTGACACGGCTAATTATATTTATAAAAAAGACTTAATCAGCAAACTTCAGGAAGATAAAAAAGCTTTTGTTCAGTCTGCAAGGTTACAACCTTCTGACAAAAGGAAGATTTATAACAATCTTTATAACAGTATATTTGACAGTCTGATAAGGGATGTTAATAACAATGAGATCTATATTTATCCAAAACTGGAAGACTACATCAGAAGTATTGTTTCTGAATTTTCGTCCTATGGAGATAATGCTAAACGGTTGAAAATATTGATTTCACGGGATGAGACAAAGAATGCCTATATGACGATGAACGGCATGTTGATTTTTAATCAGAATTTTTTGACAATTCTGGAAAACGAGAATCAGCTAGCTGCCGTTTTAGCTCATGAACTTGGTCATAATGTTTTAGCTCATTCTAAAAATAAAGTGGATAAATATGTTCAGATTTCTACAGATGATGAGTTGATTTCCGAGGCTAAACAAATCAAAAAACATAAATTCAATAAAAATAAGGAGGCAGAATCTCTTCTTAAAAGTCTGGTTTATGACAATCAGAAAAAGAACAGAGAAGATGAGATTGAAGCAGATAAAAAGTCTCTGGAAATCATAAAACAAACTAAATATTCCACCAGCGAAATATTAAGGCTTCTGAAAATACTGGAAACGTCTGATATAGAAAAAGATAGCCTGACGACGGAAGATTTCCATAAAATTCTTTCTCTGGAATCTGCTGATGCCAGGCTATTTTCCGGAGATAACCTTTCTGAATACACCAGCATCGATGAGAATTTTTTTAAATGGAATATCGATTCTCTAAAAACACATCCCTCTTGTGAGGAACGTATCAATATTGTTAAAAATCTGGAAGGCAACCAAAATCAGGTTTTTGAAAAAAATAATTTGATTTTTCAGGAGTTAAAGCAAGCGGCAGAACTCGAAAATATTCAAAACGCATATCTTCTGAAAAATTATGGAAGATCTCTTTATTTTTCGATGCTATATCTTAAAAAGCATCCCAATGACAGATTTGCAGCCAATATGCTGTCAGAAAATTTAAAACAGCTGAAAACTGCAAGAGAATCAAAAAACTACGGTAAATATATTATATTTCCAAATCCCAAAGAACATAGCAAAAGCGAGCAGCTTTTTTATACTTTTTTTGATAATATTTCTAATGCCTATCTTGATAAACTCGTTATCCAGGCTAAACAAAAAAACAAACCATGAAAAAACTATTAATGTTATTTCTGATCATCTTTATGACAGGCAGCCGTGTTTATGCGCAGACTTATGAAATCCTAGGGAATCTTGGGGGTGAGCTGGAAGAGTTCAAATCTCTCTATGACGGTGAAGAGCTTTTCGGATATCTGGAGCTACATAAGCTGGATAAAATCGATGCCAGACAAAACAAATACAAATACATCATTCTCGATAAAAATTTTAACAAAATATCAACAAATGAATTTGTAATTGCCCGCCAGGTTCCCAATCAAAGGCTTAGTCAGGCATTATTCAACAAAGGAAAAGTACTGTTGGGTTTTACAGAACTGGCTTCAGGAGGATTTTATAAAAATCAGCAGTATGTTTTGATCGACATCAAAACTGCCGAAGTGAAAAAGCCATTTACTTTGCAGAATTATCAGCTAATGAACACGGAAAACACAGTTCTTAAAGATAGCTTTGATAAATTCTATAATGAAGGTGGTCTGGCTTATAAAGCAAAAGACAAAGGTTTTCTTTTAGCAAACAGATCGATCAGCGGTTCTTATTCTTTTATGAAGAACGGTATTTTTATTGATCTGGACGGCAATCAAAAATGGATCTTGCCTACCAAAGTCGGAGAAACACCGGAACACTTTTATGAATATGACTTTCTTGCCAATGACGAAAAAAGTATCGCACTGAAGGCTAATTATTTCAAAAAGAAAAAATATCTCTCCAGCAAGCTGCTTATCCTTGATACGGAAAATGGTAAAGAATCCGCCTTTTCATCAATGGATGAATCCGGAAAGAAACTGGTCATAAACACAGTAAAATTCATAGGCGATGATCTGGTGAGCATTGGCGAGTATTATAGCGGAGATCAGACATCCGCGGCTTTTACGATGAATAAACTCGGGATTTTCAAAAAAAGCTATAAAAGGAACGGAGGTAACGTAGTCACCAACAGCTATGTTCCATTTACAGATCTGGCGACGTATGTTCCTATTGATGTCAATGGTAAAATAGCAAAGGAAGGATTTCTGGATTTTAAAGATTTCGAGATCAGACCAGACGGAACACACCTGGTTTTTGGAGAAACATTTAAGTCAGATTTTATGTCTGGTGGATACAAGTTTACAGAACTTTTTTACCTGATTTTGGATCAGAATTTCAAAGTTGTAAAAATGGCTTCTAATGAAGTTAATAAAAGTCTGTATCCAAAATACAGATATGGGCAGAGTATTCAGAATAATAATGGATATGCCTCTTTTTTCATAGATCCGGATCAGGAAAAAAAGCTTGTTCTGAATATTTTGGTTTATAATGATGCAACAAAATCTTTTAAGTTGGAAAAAATAGACCTGGAAAAGAAAGACTCCAACACCTGGTTCTTTGCTGCTAAAAATGGTTATGTCGGATTGATTGAATATTTTAAAAAAGATAAAAAGAATCCGGGCGGAAAACAAGCAGAGCTGCATCTTGAAAAAATCTATATAGAATAAGAAAAATCGCTTCAGCTGAGGCGATTTTTTATTTATACTTTTCTACATTTACAGTATGAAAAATCTCTCATTCTTATTCATCCTAATTTCTGTTTTCGGCTATTCACAAATCCAGACACCTTACGAAAAAGGTAATGGCAATCAAACCACGACTTTTGATGAGATGCGACAATTCTATCAGGAATTATCAAAACAATATCCATCAATCAGTTATGAAACAAAAGGTGAGGACGACAACGGCGCGCCCATCGATGTTGTGATTTTCAATCCTTCAGGAAAAAGTTTCGAAGAAGCCAGAAAAGGGAAATCGGTTTTGTTTGTGAACAATGGCATTCATCCGGGCGAACCGGACGGAATCGATGCGACGATGATGTTGATGCGGGATTTGGCAACCGGAAAAGTCAAAGTGCCTAAGAATATAATTTTCGCTGCGATTGCAAGTTACAACGTCAGCGGAATGTTGAACCGAGCCAGTTTTTCCCGAGCCAATCAAAATGGTCCGGAAGAATATGGTTTTCGTGGCAATGCTCGAAATTACGATTTGAATAGAGATTTTATCAAAACAGATTCAAAAAATTCCAGAAGTTTCCAGCAGATTTTCCAATGGCTGAAACCTGATGTTTTTATCGATAATCACGTCAGCAACGGCGCAGATTATCAGTACACTTTCACTTATATTTCAACGAATAAAGAACGTTTGGGAAATGTTCTCGGTAATTATTTCAATGACGAAATGCAGAAAACGCTTCTTAAAAATATGGAGAAAAAAGGTGTGATTTCTGTGCCTTATGTCAATATTCACGGCGATGTTCCGGATGGCGGTTTTCCTGCTTTTATGGACTCTCCGAGATATGCGACGGGTTACACGACGTTGTTCAATGCCATTGGAACTGTTGTGGAAACGCATATGCTGAAACCGTACAAAGACCGTGTGAAAGTGACTTATGATTATATGGTTGATAATCTGAATTATATCGATGACAATTACAAAACCATTCAGCAAAAAAGATCCGAAAATCTGAAACAATACAAAGTTGGAAATCAATATGCTTTGGCTTGGAAACTCGATTCTACGAAATATGAAAACATCGATTTCAAAGGTTTTGAAGCGAAATATAAACCGAGCGATGTTTCCGGAAAAACCAGACTTTGGTACGACAGAAACGCCAAATTTTCAAAATCTGTCAAGTTTTACAACACTTATGTTCCTGCAAAAGAAATCACGATTCCGAAATATTACGTCATTCCACAATCCGAATGGAAAATCATCGATTTGCTGAAACTCAACCAAATCAAAATGACCCAAATCAAACAGGATTCTGCGATTACAGTGGAGCAATACCGAATCAAAGATTTCAAAACCGTTCCCAATCCTTACGAAGGTCATTATCTGCATTACGACACATTTGTGACCAAAGAATCTGGGAAAATCAAATTCAGAAAAGGAGATTTTTTAGTTCCACTTAATCAGGACGGTGTGAAATTTCTGTTGGAAACATTAGAGCCAGAAGCCGTAGATTCTTATTTCAATTGGAATTTCTTTGATGCGATTCTCGGTCAGAAAGAATATTATTCGCCTTACGTTTTCGAAGATACAGCAAGTAAACTTTTGAAAGAAAACAAAGTTCTTAAAACTGCTTTCGAAATGGAAAAAGCCAATAATCCAAAATTGGCTGAAGATGGACAAGCGCAACTGGATTGGGTTTACAAACATTCAGACTATTACGAAAAAACGCATCGTCTTTATCCTGTTTTTAGGATTAATTAAAATAAATTTCTCGCAGATTGGGCAAATTTTGCAGATTCTTTTTTTTCAATGTAAATCTGCTGAATCTGCCCAATCTGCGAGCAACAAAATCTATTTCTTAGGAACCTCAAGCACTTTCAGCAAAGCTTTTTTTGGATTTCCGTTTCTGTCCCAAAGCAAAGGGTAATTGGTTCTTCCGGGGATTGGATAATCGTTTTTCCAAGACATTTCGTCCTTCATTCCCCAGGTTGTAACACGGTCCAGTTTATCTCTTTTCTTATAGAAAATCTGATACAATTCTGCATATCGGTCAGCCAGTTTTTCATCGATTTCTTTGGGAAGTCCATTATGGTAAGGGTCAAGAAAAGTTTTGAATTCCTCATTCTGAAACTGTTTTTGCATAAAAGCCTGACCGATGATTTGACCTTCCTTCGTCACTGGCAAAACGTCCACATCGATTTCAGTAATCATCACTTTGATGCCGCAAGCTGCATAAGCATCAATCGCATCTTCAATGTATTGATTTTTAGGGTAATCCAATCCCCAATGACCCTGGATGCCGATGCCGTCAATTCTGATTCCCGCCGCTTGCAACATTTTGACCATTCGGACAATGCCTTTCACTTTTTCCGGTCGCCACGCGTTGAAATCATTATAATACAATTCTGTGTTCGGGGAATATTTTGCGGCGTATTGGAAAGCCAGTCGCATCAGCTCGTCGCCATCACCAATACCTTTTACCCATCCTTCGTTACGGTAGCTGCCGTCATCATCAATCACTTCATTCACAACATCCCAGGCCTGTATTTTTCCTGCATATCTTCCCGCAACCAGTTTGATGTGGTCGTGCAGACGCTCTTTGATTTGTTCTTTGGTTTTTGGAGTGCCGTCTTCATTTTTGAAGAACCAATCCGGCGTTTGATTTTTCCAGACCAAAGTATGCCCGACGATAAACATCTTGTTTTTCCTTCCAAATTCCACAAAAGCATCTGCCTGTGAAAAATCGAATTTCCCGGGAAGCGGATTCACAACTTCGGCTTTCATACAGTTTTCCGGCGTGATGGAGTTGAAATGTTGCAGTACAATATCCTGTTGTTTTTTATCTTTCCCCGTCACAATGTCGTTATTAACAGCCGTTCCGATTTTGAAAGCATTGGAATAAGCCTCTTTAAATTTCACTTGCTGCGAAAAACTAATGGATGAAATTAAAACACTAAATAAGATAAGGTACTGTTTCATAAGCTCAAAAATTGATTCAACTAAATATAGAAAAATAAAATAAAGGTGAAATTGACATTTACTTTAATCGGTTAAGTCAATAATCTTGCTTAAAATCAACCTCTTGAAGTTATTTTGAATTAATTATTTGAAGATTTAAGTTTTCCCCAAAATTATTATGCAGAGGCAAAATAATTTTGAGTTGAGGTTAGATAAAGTTGAGTTTGAATTAACTTCAATCGCTTAATTTTATGTTAAGTCTTAATAATAAAGGATTTTATTTGGGCAGCTATTTCCGCCTGTAGCTTATCCTGAGCTTGTCGAAGGGCTCGCAATGACGATTTCCGCTCAAGTCGGGCTGCGGTTCAACACAAAACAACAGTCGATATTAAAACACAATATTGTCATTCCATAGGAATCTAATTATTTTTACCATAAGTATTCTAAGTTTATAAACTTTCTGAATCTTTCGTGATTTCCATACCGATTCCTTTACCTACAATTATTAATAGATATTTATTCTGTGCCTTATCCTCATAAAATATATTTAGCTCAAAATCGCATTCATTGATATTCTTTATTCCCCTTGTTTTAAAAGGTAATTCAATATTTTTACTTTTATCCAATTCCACGGGAAAGGTTTGATTAAGGCTTAATATATCTTCGGATTTTAATAGACAGTTTAGAATTTTAGTTGTCTCTCCTTTATTATGTATTTTAATAGTTAAATTACCATCGGTTCCATTTAAAGTACTTCCGTGTAAATATAAGTTTGGCCTTATTGAAACTTTAAATTTTTTTTCATTGAGTTTATTTTGGGTTTGTAATTCCTCAAAGATATTAGTTAGCTTGTTTATTTGATCTTGTTTTTGTTTGTCTTTAAAGAATAAAAATAGAAAAGTTCCAAAGGTTGCTAAAGAGCCAATTGCAGTTATTAATTCAAATAATAATTTCCAGTTGATTTCGAACATATTATATTTTTGTTTGGTTATTACTCAAATCTACAAAATTTCCTTGCACAACCAACCTTCCCTGCCTTTCCACTTGCCATTAACCAAAAACTTCCTATTTTTGGTAAAATTATTATCAACAAACCTTTTAGGTTGAATCATACTCCTATGAAAAAACTAAAAATATCTTTTTTCTTCGCTCTTTTTTCTTTCATCTTGTCGGCTCAGCAAACACCTTATTGTCAGCAATACGCCAAATATAAAATGGATATTGATGTGGATGCTGCGAACTTCACATACCAGGGAAAACAGACTTTGGATTATAGAAACAATTCGCCGGACGAGCTGAAAGTCGCTTATTTCCATTTGTATTGGAACGCTTTCAAACCAGGTTCTATGATGGACCAGCGTGTGCAGTCTCAGGGTGTGAATGCGGACGGAAGATTGGCGAAAAGAGTAGGAAATAACGTGATTTCAAGATTGTCGGAGATTCCGAAAGAGGAAGAAGGCGCACAAAATATCCGTTGGATCAAACAGAACGGAAAAGATTTGAAGTTCGAGATTCAAGGGACGATTATGAAAGTTTATTTGGCAGAAGTGATTAAACCAAATTCTTCCACAACTTTCACAATGGAATGGGACGCCAATATCCCGATGCAAATCCGTAGAGCAGGAAGAAACAACCGCGAAGGGGTCGATATGACCATCACGCAGTGGTATCCGAAAATCGCTGAGTATGACTATGACGGCTGGGCAGCATTTGATTATGTAGGAAGAGAATTTCACGCCCCGTTTTCGGATTACGAAGTGAACATCAAAATCGATAAAGACTATGTCATCGGAGCCGGAGGAAATCTTGAAAACCCAACGGAAGTGAAAGGTTATGACAGCAATGCTTCCATTAAACCTGATATTGCTAACAAAGTGACCTGGAAATGGACCGCGCAAAATATCCTGGATTTTGCCTGGGCTGCAGACAGGGATTATTCCGTGGAAAGCTTCCCGATTTTGGATGGGCCAAAAGTGTATTTGGTCTATCAGAAATCTGAAAAGACAAAATATTGGTCAGAAATGAAACCCTACATCACGAAATATTACCAATTGATGAATGCCACTTTCGGTCGTTACAAATGGCCGAGCTATTCCTTCATCCAAGGTGGTGATGGCGGAATGGAATATGGAATGTGTACAATGATTCTGGGCGAGGCGACATCTGTGGAAGGCCTTTCCGGCCTGATGTTCCACGAAGGGGCGCACTCCTGGTTTCAGCAGATGCTGGCAACCAACGAAAGTGTAAGACCCTGGATGGATGAGGGTTTCACACAGTATGCGGAAGATTATGTGTCTTACAGATTGTTCCCGCCAAAAGAATCTCAGCCCAATCCATTTGTTGGTGCATTGAAAGCTTATGCTAATTTCGCCAAATCCGGAAAAGAAGAACCTGCAGTTTGGCTGGGCGACCATCACGATAATGGAACAGCTTACACTTATGCAAGTTACATCAAAGGCGAAACGTTTTTGGTAGAGCTTGGTTACATTGTAGAAGAAGAAAATCTCAACAAAATTATGCTGAAATATTACGATGAATGGGCGATGAAACATCCTACAGAAAGAGATTTCATTCACATCGCTCAATTAGTTTCGGGAATGGATTTGAAATGGTTCCAGCATTACTGGATTAATACCACAAAAACAATAGATTACGGAATAAAGAATGTGAAGTATGATCCACAATCTACAACAATAACTTTGGTGAATAAAGGTGGCATTCCGATGCCCATCGATTTTAGTATTTTAACTAGGGACAAGAAAGTCATCAATTATAATATTCCGTTGAACCTGACCAGAACCTGGAAAACGAAGGACATTTACGGTAATATCCAGACTTTGCCTTTCTGGGCCTGGACGCAACAGGAGTACAGCTTTACGATTCCTTACACTAAAGCACAATTGTCTGCAATGGGAATTGATTTCAGCCAAAGATTGGCGGACGTGAATCCCGACGATAATTATCTGGAGGTAAAGTAAGATTAAGACAAAAGATGAAGAGGATAAATCTGAAACGAGATAAAAACACTCATCGTTGAGTAAAAAATACTGGTCGTTGAGTAAAAAGACTCATCGTGGAATCAAAAATACTGGTCGTTGAATAAAAAGACTCATCGTTGAGTAAAAAAGACTCATCGTCGAATCAAAAAGACTAGTCGTTGAATAAAAAGACTCATCGTTGAGTAAAAAAGACTGGTCGTTAAGTAAAAAGACTCATCGTGGAATCAAACAGACTCATCGTTGAGTAAAAAGACTCGACCATAAATATCAGTCAGGCGTACTCAAACCATTTTAAAACTTCCGACTTCCAGCTTCGGACTTCGGACAAAAGTATAATTAATGAATTCTATCGTAATCAATATAGGCAACACCAATATCCGTTTCGGATTGTTTGATGAAGACAACTGCGACATCTCCTGGGTCATCAATACCAAACCATACAAAACGACTGACGAATTGTTTGTTCAAATTCTGATGCTTTACCAGACCTATAAGATCGAAGTTGAGAATATTGACAAAGTCATTATTGGTTCTGTAGTTCCACAATTGACAAAAGTGGTGGCGAGCGCCATTAAGAAAATTCATAGTAAAATCCCTGTGATTGTGGATAGGAATACAGCGTCCGGCGTTATTCCCAAATCGAAACAAATGGGAACGGATATTTATGCCAATCTTGTGGCCGCACACAATCTTTACCCAAAGCAAAAGAAAATCATTCTGGATTTTGGAACAGCACTCACGGCAAGTTGTTTAGCGGAAAATGGTGAAACTCTTGGTGTTATCATTGCGCCGGGAATTGTGACTTCATTGAATAGTTTGATCCAGGGAACTGCGCAATTACCGGAAATCGAACTGGTAAAGCCAAAATCCGTTCTGGGGCTAGACACCATCAGCTGTATGCAAAGCGGAATGGTCTACGGTTTCCTCGGAATGGTGGAAGGTTTTATCGACCGGATTAATGATGAGGTTCATGAGGATTGCTTTGTGATCGCAACAGGTGGGGTGAGCCATGTTTATAAACCTCTGACCAACAAAATCAATATCGCAGACCGGCTCCATACTTTGAAGGGCCTGTATTTTCTGGGTAAGGATTTATAATTATCTTTTATTCCTGAAAAATACTTTCACAATTTCCGAACATTCATTTTCCATAATTCCGGTTACAACTTCAGTTTTTGGATGAAGTGATAAACCTTTGTTAATGAATCCTCTTTGCTCATCTCTTGCGCCAATCACGACTTTCGAAATTTGTGACCAGGCTAAAGCTCCGGAACACATCACGCAGGGCTCCAGTGTTACATACAAAGTACAGTTCAACAGATACTTCCCGCCAAGAAAATTAGCTGCTGACGTTATGGCTTGCATTTCTGCATGAGCCGTAACATCGTTCAGAGTTTCGGTAAGGTTGTGGGATTTGGCGATGACTCTGTTATTAGCAACTATGACGCAGCCAATTGGAACTTCGTCCTGCTCAAGTGCTTTTTCGGCTTCCTGCAAAGCCATTTTCATAAAATATTCGTCGGTGAACATAGTTGTTAGATAGGGCAATTCTCAGATTTTGTCATATCTGCAATGCTGGTGTCCAAAATAGGCAACATATTATCACGGACATTTATCAGGAGTTTTCTGATGCTGCAAGTAGCTTCATCAGTACAGTCAGCACATTTTTCATAGAAATTAAGAGAAGCACAGGGAAGCATTGCAACTGGCCCATCTACAATTCTGATGATATCCAGTACCTTTATATCCGCAGGACTTTTCATGAAAGTGTAACCTCCTTCAGCACCTCTTTCACTTTTGAGAATTTTATTTTGCTTAAGTTCTCTCAGGATCTGTTCGAGGAATTTGAGAGGAATACGTTCGTTTTCCGATATTTTTTTGGCAGAAAACAAAGAGGAATTGTCTCTCCTGTTTAGAAACAATAATGTTTTGATGGCGTATTTGACTCTTTTTGAAAGCATTGGTTGATCTTACGAATGTAAAAATAATCAAAAAATTATATTTCGGAAATAATATTGATACTCAATAAAAAAACCGCTCTTACTGAAGAGCGGTTTTTTTATGATAGATTTATTCTAATTATGGAAATGTAACGCCAGAATAAGAATTCGGGCTGATCATAGGAAGATTGGATTTGTACTTCATATTAATAGCCTTCAAAAACTCGTTTGCGATGATTGCATAACCTCTTCCTGTTGGGTGAACACCATCAAGTGAGAATGCACCTCCGGTCACGAATTTAGAATTATATTTCACACCATCCCATTGGATACCGGACATGGAATTCAGCTCGATCATTTTGGCTTTTGCATCGACTAATGCTAAGCCATATTGTGATGCCAGACCAGAGATAGCTGTATTATAAGCATCAGTGGCAGCGGCCACTAAGCCTGCTTCTGTTTTAGTAAGGACATATTGGTTTTCCAAAGGATAGGAAACGCCATTTACGTTGATGGAAACAGGTGCGTTAGGATTTGTAGTTGCAATTACAGAACTTGCAGTCAGTAATATAAAATCCTCAGCAGTTGCCTGTCTTGCCTGGCCATATATTTGTCCAAATGCGGTAGCAGTCGGAGCACCTAGTGATGGTGTCAGCGCTGCAGTAAGCTGAGCAGAAAGGTTAGGGAGTGAAGTGTCTTTTATCAATACAGGGTTAGCCGATGTAGATGATAACAGGTTAATTCTGTTTCCGGCACCGAATGCTGTTAAGGCTTGTTTTAAAGGTGCGTATAAACTTGCATTAAGTGTTGCAAGGTTAGCACCAAGAGCAGCAGGAGTTAAAGGATTATAAGGAACTGTAGTAAAGTAAGGAACTGAGGAAACGTAAGGGATATTTGATATTACACCTTTTGTCGTTCCGGCAGCTTTGAATGCGTCCAGAATATTCTTGATTGCACCAGCAACTACGTTAGGGTCAGAGATATCATTAGATCCATAAGTCGCAGGATTAAGATTGCCTTTTTGGTCAACGCCAATACCACCGCTGGAAGCATAGCTCAAAACATCATTCGCTCCAATCCACAGAGAGAAAAATGTCGGCTTTTGGGCTACTGCATCCCCTATAACGCTTGCAGAAGCAGAGGATGCAAATCTCACGAAATATGGATTGGCCATACCGGCCTGCAACCCGGCAGCATTACCATAGCCTGTGGCAAGTAAATGAAAGGATTTTGCTCCCGGTACGCCCATGTTTTGGTAAGGGCCACCAGAAGTTACATTGTCCAGAGCTGCAGCTGGTGCAGAATATTGTGGAGAAAGTGCACCATTAACTACTTTTAGCATTAGCTTTCCAGGGTAAAGAACTGCTCCGCTTTGAGATAAAAGATTGGAAAAACCACCAGTATCATTTGGCATCATTGGTTGTTTGAACTCTCCGCCTCCGGCTAGCATCATTTGCTTTGCAAGCATACTTGGATAGGATTCATTCTGTCCATCGCTATATAATGTTCCATCTCTATATCCTGATGTTAATGAGTTTCCTAATGCAACATATTTAGAGAAGTTGGCTTCTCCGGATGTCACAACGACATCTTCTGTGCTGTTTTCAAAATCGCTCTGGCAACTCGCTGTAAATAAAAGCGTTGCAGCTAATGTTGATATATATAATTTTTTCATAATAGATTCAATTTTTAAAATGCGTTATATGACAATCCTAGACCAAAATAAAATACATTCGCTTTTGCCTGTCCTGCAAAATTGTAATAAGCATTATTAAAAGTTCTGCTTTTTGGCATAGCATAAGCTCCTGAAACATCCACGCCAAAATTGTTGAACTTCAATCCTACACCTCCTGTAATAACATAATTGTCAAAAGACGGTGTTTCTGGGATGAAATCTTTGTCAGCATAAGGTGATTGATCATAATACCAGCCTAATCTTCCTGCAATCATATCTGTGAAAGCGTATTGTGTTCCTACACGTACACTGGATGTGTTTTTGAAGTTTTTCGGTGTTACAGAAACTTGTGGGTTTGACGGATTCGTAGCTGCTGCTGCAGGCGCATTATCAAAAGTCAGAGTCAGCTTGCTGTATCTTTCCCATCCGTGATAATTGTAATCTGCGGAGATTAACCATTTTGGAGTAACCTTATAGGTTAGCCCCACTGTATATTCATCAACAAGAGGTAAAGTAGCTTTAAAATTATCTACTCCCCCGGTACTAGCTAAGTTTAGACTTGAGTATAGAGAGGTTGGAACCATAAATGTGGCTTTTCCTTTTTTAGCTTTCATATCTACAGGAGAACGGTAAGCAATACTTACATCCCATTTGTTATCTGGCTGAAAATAGAAACCAAATCCGAATCCCTGGCCGGTAGCTTTATCATCTAATAAATTGAGTTGTCCGTTATAGGCTGTCAGGGCTTTTGTCCAATCTACTTTCCCGGTTGCATAGATATAACTTGCTCCGAATGATGCCCAAGGTGCCAGCTTCACAGAAACCATTGGCTGCCAGAAGAAACTTTTTAATTCCAGCTTCTGGACCATTTCTTTTCCTTCCCAGTTGTTTGGCCATTCTATTGTACTTCCAAAAGGAGTAGAAAGGCTAAAGCCTACGGAAAGATTATCAAATAACTTATACGCTATTGCAGCATAGATAGGTGTTCCCAGTGGATTATCTGTTTCGGTTTGTTGTAGTGTAGTGGGGTTTTGATATGTAATCTTGTTGGATATTCCAAAACCACCCGCTACTACACTAAGCTTTGAAGGAATGAAAGAGATACCAGCCGGATTGAAAAATGCCACACTGGCATCCTCTGCGTGAGCACTGGTATGAGCCATCGCCAGCTGTTTAACACCTTGTAGAGATACTCGGAAACCTCCTGCGTAGGTCATTACTCCCGCTGAAAGTGTCATTGATATTAAAATTCGTTTCATATAATTATTATTAATGTTCCAAATTTATAATTATTTCAATAACAATTATAAAAATTATTAAAAAAAGTTAAACATTGCTATTCTAAGAATAATTGTTTAATTGTGATAATGACTTAATTTATTGTTTTATAGTTAGTTATAAATAATTTATAGTTGCTTTTTAAATTAGTTTAATTTTAAACAATATAATGTAAACCATAATAAATACTTATTTTTAATTTTGGGTATTAATTAATGAATTTTAGATTTTATTGATTAATCATCAATATTAATCAGATATTAACTTAAAGTTAATAAAAAAATATTTTTAAAAAAGATATTCATTAAGCTTAAATAAAAATTATATTAACTTTGCAATTCGACATAAAAAAATTATATATGAGTTGTGGATGCAAAACATCCGGCGATTCTTCCCATTCCTGCGGTACGAAAAGTGCCAACGGATGTAGTAGTGTAGATACCTGTGGTAATAGTTATAAATTAAGTGTTTTTGACTGGCTTTCGGATGTTAATCCGTCTGGTTCCAAAAGTTCAGAATATGTAGAAGTCCGTTTCAAAAACGACCGTAAATTATATTATAAGAACGTTAACAACCTACCGTTGCACATAGGTAGCATCATTGCTGTAGAATCTAGTCCGGGTCATGATATCGGCGTAGTTAGTCTTGCCGGAGAACTGGTGAAAATCCAGATGAAAAAGAAAAACGTCTCTGAAGAACAGATATCAAAAGTTTACAGGCTTGCCAATCAAAAGGATATAGAAACCTGGCAGGAACTTAGAAAAAAAGAAATCAATATCAAGGTCGATGCGCGTAAAATTGCATATGGGCTCAAGCTGGAAATGAAGATTACTGATGTGGAATATCAGGGAGACGGATCCAAGATCACGTTTTATTATACCGCAGACAGCAGGATAGATTTCCGACAGCTGATTAAGGATTATGCAGGTGCTTTCCGTACAAAGATTGATATGAAGCAAATCGGATTCCGTCAGGAATCTGCAAAAGTCGGCGGTATCGGGTCTTGTGGAAGAGAGCTGTGTTGCTCCACTTGGCTCACAGATTTCCGTTCCGTGAATACGAATGCAGCCAGATACCAGCAGTTGAGCATCAACCCTCAGAAACTGGCCGGGCAATGTGGCAAACTGAAGTGCTGTCTCAACTATGAACTGGATAGTTATCTTGATGTTTTAAGGGATTTTCCATCTTCCAGCACAGTTCTTCACACGGAAAAAGGAAAAGCCTTCTGCATAAAAATCGATGTTTTCAAAAAGAAAATGTGGTTTGCCTATGTTGAGAATTCCATGGCTTGGTATGATCTGGATATCTTCGAGGTAAAGAAACTTATTTCTCTGAATAAGAAAGGTGAAAAAGCACCAGCTCTTGAAGAACTGAAAGTGGTTGAAAATAAACTGGTGACTTCTGATTTGATTCAGGAAAACAGCGTTGACCGCTTCGAGAAAAAGAACAGAAGACCAAAGTCTAACAATGACAGAAACAGGGAAAGAGGTCCAAGACAAAAAGAAGACAGAAGCCAGACTGACAACAGGAACAATACCAGGCCTCAAAATACCAGGCCTTCAAAACAGAAGGACGACAAACCCCGTTCTAATGAACAGAAGCCTGCTCAGAATAGCAAACAGTCTCCTAAAAATACAGCTTTAGAAAGCGCAGGTACAAACCAGTCACCGGAAAATAAAAACAATAAAAAACCGTTCAAGAAAACGAAAAAGAAAATGCCGCCTAAAAATGAAGGTAATGCTTAGAATAATCTCTGTTTTCATCCTTTTATTATCATTATCCTCATGCAGGAATGCCGATGAAACCGTTTTGGTGAAAGATCTGCAAAGCAAATGGGATAAAAAAAATGATCAGGATTTTGATTTTAAAATCAATGATTTTCAGAATCAGAAAAATATTATTTTTATTGTCAGAAATAATAATGATTATCCGTACAGCAACATTCGTCTGATAGCCAGCATATCGCAAAATAAAAAATTAATTTCGACAGATACGCTAAACTATGTTTTGGCAAAACCCAACGGCGAGTGGCTGGGAACGGGCTTTGGAGAAACGAAGGAGATATTATTTCAGTATAAGCTTAATTACAAGTTCCCGCAGAATGGTAATTATTCTCTCAAAGTTAGTCAGGCGATGAGACGTAATGTATTGCCGGGAATAGAAGATATAGGAATTAAAATTCAAAATGTAAAGCCTTAAATCATCAATGGAAAATAAAAAACCTGAAAATAAAACCTTTCCACTTCCTCAGAAGAAAAAACCTAATTCAAAAATCAAAAAATGGATTAAGATAGTTTGGGTTGGTTTTTTGGCTGTAGTTCTGGGTATTTCTGCCCTGTTTTTTGCAGTTTCTCAAGGCTTTTTGGGAGATATGCCGGATGTAAAAGAGTTTGAGAATCCGGATATTTTTGTAGCCTCGGAGATTTACTCTTCGGACAACGTGCTTCTGGGTAAATTTGAAAAAGAAAAAACCAAACCTGTAAAATACAGCCAGTTGCCGCCGTATCTGGTCTATGCGTTGCAAGCCAAGGAAGATGAACGTTTTAAGGAGCACTCTGGTGTAGACCTTCAGTCTGTAGCTAGAGCGATAGTATATGGAGGAAGAAGAGGAGGCGGTTCTACCATTACGCAGCAGCTTGCCAAATTATTATTTACAGGTCAGGCGTCTCAGAACAAAATTCAAAGAGCATTTCAAAAGCTTAAGGAATGGAGCGTAGCGGTAAGCCTTGAGAAACGATATACAAAAGAGGAAATCATTACATTGTATTTCAATAAGTTTGATTTCCTATTCAATGCCAAAGGTGTGGAAATGGCTTCCAGAGTTTATTTCAATAAATCTACCAACCAATTGACATTGCCAGAAGCGGCAACTTTTGTAGCAATGCTGGAGAATCCAAGAAGAAATAATCCATACCGTTATCCGGAAAAAGCTAAATTGAGAAGAGATGTTGTATTGAAGCAGATGCTCGATACAGGCTATATCGATAATTCAACTTATGATAAAGCTGTTGCGACACCTGTGGCCGTTGATTATCATGAGGTGAAAACTGTAGAAGAAGGGTATTCCGCTTATTATAAATTCTATCTAAGAAAAGAAATTCAACAATATCTGGATGCTTATGAAAAGGAAACTGGAAAAGAACTGAACCTTTATAAAAACGGTCTGAAAATCTATGTGACTTTGGATTCCAGAATGCAGAAATATGCTGAAGAAGCTATTAAGGAGCATCTGACCAACCTTCAGAGGAATTTTGATAGCGAGATGAAACGCAATCCGAATCGCCCTTATTATAATCTTTCAAAATCCCAGATCAATACCTTAATGATGTCAGCCGTAAAAAGAACAGGACGTTATAAGCAGCTGCAAGCGGAAGGAATGCCGGAAGATTCTATCCTGATGGAATTCCACGAGCCGGTAAAAACCACAAGATTCACTTGGCAAGGGGAGGAAGAGGTGGAGATGTCACCGTGGGATTCTATACGCTACCACAAGCAGATTGCACAAGCCGGACTAATGTCAATGGAACCTGCAACCGGCGATATCAAAGCCTGGGTTGGGGGTATCAACTGGCAGCATTTCCAGTACGACCACGTAAAGCAGGGAAAACGCCAGGTAGGTTCTACCTTCAAGCCATTCGTATATGCAACTGCAATTATGCATCTGGGGATGACGCCTTGTACTACAGTTTCCAATGCCACATTTGTCAATGGCAACTACAGAGTTCCTGGAAGAGGTGGAATGCTGACATTAAAACAAGCATTAGCACACTCACAAAACCCTGTAGCATTGCGCCTTGCGGAAAAAGCAGGAACTAAAAATGTAATCCAGCTGGCAAGAGATTTGGGCGTTACAGATCCAATAGATACTTATTTGCCCATGGCATTAGGGACTTCCGATATCACAATCTATGAAATGCTTGGTGCATACAGTACATTTGCCAACTTCGGGAATTATACCAAACCGGAAATGATCTGGAGGATTGAAGATGCCAACGGACGGGTAATCAAAGAGGTAAAGCCTGTGGTGAAAGAAGTGATGAACGAAATGTATGCTTACACAATGATTGACCTGATGAAAGGTGTGACAGAATTCGGGACGGCTTCGGGCGAATTAAGAAGACAAGGCATCCCGGCAAGTGTCGAGATCGCAGGAAAAACCGGAACCACACAGAAAAATTCAGATGGTTGGTTTATGGGAATTGTTCCTAAACTGGCAACTGGCGTTTGGGTCGGCTGGGAAGACAGAGCAACCCACTTCTATAGCACTGGCGAAGGACAGGGTTCGAAAATGGGTCTTCCGATATGGGCAATATATATGAAAAAGGTTTTTGCAGACAAAGCTCTCAATATAAAACCTGAGGAAAAGTTCATTAAACCGACCAACTGGACAGGAAGCTGCTCAGACCTCACCAATCTCAGAGGAGGCTATGGTGATGATGGTGGTTTGCAGACCATTGATGAGCTCAAAAACCCCGTAAAAGAGGTACCGGACAAAACGGTTAAAAAAGAAGATCATTCTAATGAAGCTATTAATTCTACGGATGATATAGATTTTAATAAATAAAAATAGTCCCGTCTCGCCTACAAACGAAACGGGATTTTTAATTATGAATATAAAAAAGATTACCCAAAACTTCATTCAGAAATTTCCCGGAGATTTATCTGGAAATACGATGCAGAGACAAACACCGGATATTTTGTTTTGTACTGTTAAGCCTGCTGATTTTGATAAAACGGAGTTGATTGATTTCAATCAAAAATTATCAGATGGAATAGGATTGGGGATGTTAGAAAATGATGAGGGTTTTCTTGCTGCCCAAAATCTTCCTGAAAATGTCAGGACTTATGCGACAGCTTATGCTGGCCATCAGTTTGGAAATTGGGCAGGGCAGTTGGGCGATGGAAGAGCAATCTATGCCGGCGAAATTATTAATGAAAATCATCAAACCGAAATCCAATGGAAGGGAGCCGGCGCAACGCCATATTCCAGACACGCAGACGGAAGAGCAGTCCTGCGTTCTTCTATCAGGGAATATCTGATGAGCGAAGCCATGTTTCATTTGAGAGTTCCGACAACGAGAGCATTGAGTCTTTCAAAAACCGGAGAAGATGTCATTCGTGATATTCAATATTCCGGAAATCCGCAGAAAGAGCAGGGCGCAGTTGTAGTTAGAACGGCTGAATCATTCCTCAGATTTGGACATTTTGAATTGCTGTCGGCAAGACATCAAACTGATTTATTGAAGCAATTAGCTGATTATACAATTGAGAATTTTTATCAGGACATCAATTCCGAAAATAATCCGGATAAATACATTGACTGGTTCCAGGCGATTTGTAACAGAACTTTGAAAATGATCATCGACTGGTATCGTGTAGGCTTTGTTCATGGTGTTATGAATACTGATAATATGTCAGTCTTGGGACTGACGATTGACTATGGTCCGTTTTCTATGATGGACGGCTACAATCTGGAATTTACACCCAACACGACGGATTTGCCAGGAAAACGATATGCTTTCGGTAAGCAGGGTCAAATTTCACATTGGAATTTGGCAATGTTGGCTAACGCCATTTTTCCTCTGATTAATGATGCGGATGCTTTAGAAAAAATCTTAGATAATTATGGAAAACAATTCTGGACAGCACATGATGAAATGCTAGCTAAGAAATTTGGTTTTGATGAGGTTTTACCGGAAGATGAACGATTTTTTACCGAATGGCAGCAGCTTATGCAGGATTTGAATTTGGACTATACTTTGTTTTTTCAAAATCTTGAAAAGCCTACTTCTGAAATTAAAACCGAAGATTTCTCCAATTCTTTTTACCGAAGCCTGAATGAAAATGAATTAAAAAGACTCTCTAATTTTATCGAAAAATATCAAGAAAGAAAACTTAAAAATAAAATTACGGAAAAAGAATCTTTGGCTTTGATGTCAAAAACAAATCCGAAATTCATTCTCAGAAATTATCTGTTATTCGAATCGATTCAAGATGCGGAAAATGGTGATTATGAATTGTTTTTTAAGCTGAAAGAAGCGTTGCAAGATCCTTATGAGAATCGCTTCCCGGAATTTAATAAAAAAAGACATTCCAAATATGATAATCAGACTGGTTGCAGTCAGTTATCGTGTAGTTCGTGAGTTGGTAAAACTTCTTTATTTTTGCAAAAATATCCGGATTGAAAAAACTCATAAATAAATTCCTTTCTATTCTGAAAGCCGTTTTTCCATCAACTAAAAAAGAATTTTTGATCTTCCTCTTTTTTGTTATGATTTATGGTGCGAATGCCTGGTTCATAGCCGATAATTTCCGCATTGTATATGACAATAGAATTCCGTGGGACGCTTATTTCAGTTTTGATAACAGGGCAATTGTCCAGACTGGCGGTGGTTTTGAGAGGCATCCATTGGCCAATTATTTTTTCGGATGTATCAGGGATTTTGCATTGTGGATTTCCGGGAATCGTTATGATTCAGTTTTCCGGCTGGTTCTGGCTTTGTTTTCTACAGTTGTCATTTCTCTGGCTAATGTCCAGATTTTTAAATACCTGAATAACATTATCCAACTTCCGTTAAAAATCAGTCTTTTGATTCTTGCTTTTTACGGATTGTTTGTAACCAATATTTTACTGAGTTTTACACCCGAAACTTATACTTATACTTTGTTGTTTCTGTCGGTATTTAATTATTATTCCGCGAGGAAAATTCAGGAAGGTAAACCTGTTTCATTTGGAGCAACAATTTTAGGATCTGTTGTCATAGGCGGATTGACCATTACGAATATTGTTAAAGTTTATATTCCGTTTTTATTCGAAAAAAACATTTTCTGGAAGTGGAAAAGGATTGGAATGGCTGTTTCTAAAATTACAGTGTCTGCAGGCATTTTTATTTTTCTTTTTCTAGTGAGGCTTGATTTTAATTTTCAGAATTTTCTTCACAAAACCGAAGAACAATATGATAAATTTTCCACTCAGAAGGTAACACCGCTTTGGGATATGATCTGTTCATGGTTTGTCGGGGGTAATGTTTTATTTTCCGGCTACGAAATCCGGGATTATCACAACAAAGACAAGACTTTTTTCTTCAAAGCACTCTTTATGGATGTTTATTCATCCGTGTTTCCATATCTGTTCATTGCGGTTCTTTTGTTAATGATCGGATGGGGTATTTTCAGAAATTATAAAAACAAACTGGTATGGATTCTTGTGATTTCATTTTCAGTAGATATTCTGATTCATTGTATTCTGAAATTTGGGCTGCATACATCCTACATCTACGGCGGTCACTTTGTGTTTGTTTATCCGCTTTTGCTGGGCTGGCTGTTCTTTAGTTATAGGAAAAAAACGACTGTTTTGAGCCTTTTTTATGGAATGTTATTATTGATGACAGTGTATTTAGCCTTCAGTAATTTTTACAGACTGGCGGAGTTTTATCAGTTTTTGCAAGCTTTTTATCAATAAAAAATTCCGCAGGTTTTGCGGAATTTCCTTAGTAATATTTTAATTTTCTTACTTAGCTTCTACACAAAAAACAGCGTACGGAACAATTAAAGCACTTGGATAAACTCTTTTAATATTTCTGAGATCATCTGATGCACTCTGTTTTGAGAAATAACTTCCGGCTAGGATTTTATAATTTGGACGTAATGAAGCATCGGTTTCCACCTTCAGGCTTCTGAAATTATTTCTGAATTCCGTAGCGATTTTTCTGGCATCTTCATTACTTTTAACAGTTACAACCTGGATTTTAAAACCCATAATCTTTGGATTTTTTCTGCACACTTCAGCATTAGTAAGCTCTCTGCTTGGGATCAGGACCTTAACAGACTTTGTTGGTGCGTCCGAAATTCTGTTGCAGTTACCTTCTATTTTTTCCAAAGCATCATTGATTCGCTCGTCCAAAGCAAACGATAATTCGGTTCCCGACAAAGTGTCTTTCTTTACAACGTATTGAGCATCAATTTGGTAAAAACTAAATAATGTTGTGACTATAAAAAGCCTGAGCAGATTGTTCATTTGAAAATATTTTCAGCAAATTTAAAATAAATTGAACGAAACGCAAATCCTGTTATTTAGAACAGTTACAAATTAAAAATAAATGATAAAATCCATGCAAATAGGCTTCTTAATTTTTGTTAAAGTGCTATTTTTGCGGAATTGAATGTAAACTCAATACAATATTACTAACCCAAGATTATATAAATGATTAGTTGGAGAAAGCATTACAAAAAGGGTCTGATAGCAATTAGCTTGTTGTTATCAACCGGCGCTTCTGTTTATGCACAAGGCGATCCAAAGAAAGGACAGGATTTGTTCAAGGCAAACTGTACGGCTTGTCACGCATTGGATAAACAAGTTATTGGACCGGCACTTGGCGGCGTAGTGGACAGATTAAAGAAAGAACAGAATCTTGATACAGATTGGCTTCACAAATGGATTAAGGATAACAAGTCTTTAAGAGCATCTGGGGATAAATATGCCAACGAGGTTTTTGAAAAGTTCAATAAAACTGAGATGCTGCAATTTCCCAGCTTGTCTGAGCAGGATATTGATGACATCTTAGCTTACACAACTAATCCTCCTGCAGACGAGCCTGTGGCTGATAAAGCTGAAGGGGCAGCTGCCAATAACGATATTGCTTCTATTGAAGCTGCAAAAGCTCAACAGCTGAATTCTAAGATTATGATTGCTGCATTAATAGCAATCGCCGGTCTTTTATTCTGGTTGTTGCTGAAGATCCGTCAGCTGGTAAAACTGCAGCAGTCTCCGGAATTATCCGAGCTTAACTCTACAAGAATCACATCTTTCTCTGTACTGTATGAGAAATACAGTTATATAGGAAAAGGAATCATTGGGTTGCTTGCCTTGTTTGCAGCATATGGTGTCTGGAACTGGTTGATGTGGATCGGTGTTTATAAAGGATATGCTCCGGAACAACCGATTTACTTCTCACATAAGATCCACGCTGGGGAAAATAAAATTGACTGTCAGCTTTGCCACTCCGGTGCGAAGTATGGTAAGGTTTCCGAGATTCCTTCGGTGAATGTTTGCATGAACTGTCACAGAACAATTTCCGAATACAAAGGGAAATATCTTGAGCCTGGAAAAGATAGAGAATTCTACACAGGGGAGATAAAAAAAATCTATGCAGCTGCAGGTTGGGATGAATCCAAACAGGCTTACACAGGTAAGACTACACCTATAGAATGGACACGAATCCACAACATGCCGGATTTTGTTTACTTCAATCACTCACAGCACGTTGTTGCAGGGGAGCAGGCTATTATCAATTCATTCAATGCCAAGCAGAAAGATCCTGCAAACAAGATTGATGTAGTTTGTAAAGCTTGCCACGGAAAAATTGATACAATGAATGTAGTACAGATGGCGAACAACTTCACAATGGGATGGTGTATCGAATGTCACAGAACTACAGAAGTAGATATGAACAATGGTTATAATAAAGAATACTTCAAGAATCTGCATGATAAGTTGAAAAAACAATATGGTGAAGGAAGCAAGATCACTGTGGATGCAATTGGAGGTCTTGAGTGTGGTAAATGTCATTATTAATAACAAAAATTAGAAGTATAAATGGCTTCAAATAAAATACAATTCAGAAGTATTCACGAACTAAAAGATCCGACTTTGAATGCAAAGTTGGCTCAGAAAGAATTTCAGAACGAAATTCCGGTAGATGAATTCTTGGGAGAGTCTGATAACAATTCGGGAACGTCCCGTAGAGATTTCCTGAAGTTATTGGGTTTCTCTACAGCTGCTGTAACTTTGGCAGCTTGTGAAGCACCGGTTATCAAAACGATTCCTTATGTGGTAAAGCCGCACGACATCATTCCCGGGATTCCTAACTTTTACGCATCTTCTTATTTTGACGGTTTCGATTTTGCCAGTGTTTTGGTGAAAACAAGAGAAGGGCGTCCTATCAGAATTGATGCTAATTCTGCTGCCGGTAATCTAGGAAAAACCAATGCCAGAGCTCAGGCAAGTGTTCTTTCTCTTTATGATAATGATAAAGTAAAGTATCCTGCTTTGAATGGTGAAGAGATGGGAGACTTCAATAAAGTAGATGATTTTGTACTGAAAGGTCTTACTGAATCTCAGAACGGTGGGAAAAAGATTGTGGTATTGTCACATTCATTTCCAAGCCCGACTTTCAAAAAGTTGTTCGGAGATTTCAAGACAAAATATCCTTCTGCTGAATTAGTAACTTATGATGCTTTCCCTTACGCAGCTGCTTTGGATGCTGCGCAGGAAGTTTTCGGACAGAGAGCATTACCTGTTTATGACTTGAGTACTTCTCAGTTGGTTGTATCATTTAACGCAGATTTCCTTGGAGACTATAACGCATGCAGCTTAGAAGTATCTTATGCTGCTGCAAGAAAGCCGGGAGAAAATATGCTGAGACATATCCAGGTTGAGTCTAATATGAGCTTGACGGGTGCAAACTCAGATTCAAGATACAGATTGAAGCCAAGTGCTGTTTTCAAAACTTTAGTAGAGGTTTACAACGGACTCAATGGCGGAACTTCTGATAAATTAGCTTCAGAAATCGTTAAAGAACTTCAGGCAAAAGGCAGCAATGCTGTTGTTTTTGCAGATGGATCCAAAGCGGCTTATGTTTTAGCTCATTTGATTAATCAGAAATTAGGTTCTAAAGCTTTCACCGGTAAAGCTAATTTCCTTAAAGAATATGACAACGCAAAATTCAACGAGTTTTTGTCTTGGCTGAATGGCGGACAGGTTGGCGTTTTGATTACAAACAATATCAACCCGATCTATTCTCACGCAAAAGGCCAGTCTTTAAAATCTGCTATTGAAAAAGTACCTTACTCTGTTGCAATAACAGATAAGAAAAACGAATTATATAAAGCTTCGAAAGCGGTTATTCCTTTCACACACTGGTTAGAATCGTGGGGTGATATCACACCGGAAACAGGTGCGTATTCTTTAATGCAGCCTACAATCCAAAAGATTTACAAATCCAGACAGATAGAAGAATCACTTTTAGTGTGGATCAATGGAAAAGATAATCCGGCTAACAATTATTATAATTATTTAAAAGCTAATGCTTTAACGCTTAACGGCGGATTGTCATTCAACAAGAATCTCTACAACGGATTTGCAGCTGGCGGACTTTCGACTGGATTGGCTTATTCTGGTGGAAACGCTGCTCAGGCTGTTGCCGAGTTGTCAGCATTCAAGCCGGCACAATTAGAATTACAACTTTACACAAAACCCTCTATAGGTGACGGAACGCAGTCTAACAACCCTTGGTTAATGGAACTTCCTGATCCGATCTCAAGATTATCCTGGGATAATTATCTTACTATTTCGCCAAAAGATGCAGAAAGTTTAGGATTGGAAAACAGTCTTAATGCAAGGATGCAGCTGGATGGCGATACTGTAAATCTTACGGTAAATGGTGTAACACTAAAAGATGTTCCTGTGTTTATCCAGCCTGGTCAGGCAGACGGTTCTCTTGGACTTGCACTTGGTTATGGTAAGAAAGATTCCGGTAAAGTTGCAGAAACAGGAGTTAATGCTTATCCGTTATTTGATGGATACAATACGGTTTTGACAAATGTAAAAATAGAAAAATCAGGAGACGGACATGAGTTTGCGGGGATGCAGCTTCAGAATACGTTGATGGGTCGTTATGAAATTGCTAAAGAAGTTACTTTAGATGATTTTGTAAATAAACCAGTAGATGAATGGAACAAACCTTTGGCGATGCATACAATTGGAGGTGAGCTTCCTATCGGAAAAGTTGACCTTTGGGATGCTTATGATGATACAGACGGTCCCCACTTCAATCTTTCTGTAGACCTTAATTCTTGTACTGGGTGTGGTGCTTGCGTTATCGCATGTCAGGCAGAGAACAACGTTCCTGTTGTTGGTAAGGAAGAGGTGAGAATGTCCAGAGATATGTACTGGCTGAGAATCGACCGTTACTATTCCACTGAACAAAAAGTTGAAGTTTACGAAGGACTTAAAGAAGGAATGGCTGTGCCGGAACTTTATGGTAGTGATGTTTTAGGAATCAAAGGAGCGCTTGAAAATGCTGCTGAAAATCCTGATGTGATCTTCCAGCCGGTTATGTGTCAGCACTGTAATCATGCACCTTGTGAAACCGTTTGTCCTGTTGCTGCGACATCACACGGAAAACAAGGTCAAAATCAAATGGCTTATAACAGATGTATCGGTACAAGATATTGTGCCAACAACTGTCCTTATAAAGTAAGAAGATTCAACTGGTTCAATTATGCATTGAATGACAAGTTTGACTTCAATATGAACAATGATTTGGGAAGAATGGTTCTTAACCCGGATGTAGTTACAAGAACAAGAGGGGTGATGGAAAAATGCTCTATGTGTATCCAAATGACACAGAACGTTATCCTAGAAGCTAAGAAAGAAGGAAGAAGAGTAAAAGATGGAGAATTCCAGGTAGCTTGTGCTAATGCTTGTTCTACTGGTTCTTTAAAATTCGGTGATATGAATGATGTTAATTCAGAAGTTCGCAGCTTGTTCAACAGTAACAGAAAATATGTTTTGTTAGAAGAAATTGGTACAAAACCAAACGTATTCTACCATACAAAAATCAGAAACAGAAAAGAAAGTTTAAATAATAAATAGGTAAAAAATGTCAGGACATTACGAAGCTCCGATAAGGGAACCTTTAATTATTGGTCACAAGACTTATCACGATATTACAGAAGATATCGCAAGACCTATCGAAGAACGTGCAGGTAAACTGTGGTGGGCATCTTTATATGCAGCCTTGGTTCTGTTTGTTTACGGATTCGGTTGTATCGCCTACACTATTGGAACCGGAATCGGTGCGTGGGGACTAAACAGAACTATCAACTGGGGTTGGGATATCACCAACTTCGTATGGTGGGTAGGTATTGGTCACGCCGGAACATTGATCTCAGCGGTACTATTATTATTTAGACAAAGATGGAGAATGTCGGTTAACCGTTCTGCAGAAGCCATGACAATCTTTGCGGTTTGTCAGGCAGCTATCTTCCCGGTAATCCACATGGGTAGAGTTTGGGTTGGATACTGGGTTTTCCCTTTGCCAAACCAGTTCGGTTCCCTTTGGGTTAACTTCAACTCGCCATTACTTTGGGACGTATTTGCAATCTCGACATATTTCTCTGTATCAGTTGTATTCTGGTTCATGGGATTGATTCCTGACTTTGCAATGATCAGAGATAGAGCAAAAACACCTTTCAACAAAAAGATTTATACACTTCTTGCTTTTGGTTGGGGTGGAAAAGCAAAACACTGGCAAAGATTCGAAGAACTATCTTTGGTTCTTGCAGGTTTGGCAACACCACTTGTATTCTCGGTTCACACAACAGTATCATTTGACTTTGCTACTTCGGTAATTAAAGGATGGCACTCAACCATCTATCCTCCATATTTCGTGGCCGGAGCAATTTTTTCAGGATTTGCAATGGTACAGACATTATTGTTGGTAGCCAGAAAAGTTTGTCACCTGGAAGACTACATCACAATGTATCATATCGAAATTATGAACATCGTAATCGTTGTAACAGGTGGTATGGTAACTGTAGCTTACGCTACTGAATATTTTATCGGATGGTATTCCGGGTCAAGATTTGAAGATTTTACATACCTTTCTCCCGGAGCAGCAGTTGGACCTTATTGGTGGGCATTCTGGGCATTGATTATCTGTAACTTGGTTGTACCGGCTGCATTCTGGTTCAAAAAAGTCAGAACTAATATATTCTGGACATTCATCATTGCATTAATTATCAATATAGGTATGTGGTTTGAGCGTTTTGATATTATAGTAATCAACTTATCCAGAGATTATTTACCATCATCCTGGACAATGTTTAAGCCAACCATTATCGATGTTGGTGTATATCTTGGAACAATCGGGTTCTTCTCTGTATTATTCCTTTTGTATGCAAGAACATTTCCTGTAATTGCGCAGGCAGAATTGAAGAGTATTTTGAAAATTTCCGGTGAAACTTATAAAGCAAAAGAAGGAGATGAGCACCACTAAGATTATATACGGACTTTACGGCGACGACGATGACTTGATGCACGGCGTTAAAGCCTTCAATGATAAAGGGATCAAAATAAACGAAGTTTATACGCCATTCCCTGTTCACGGATTGGATAAAGCACTTGGACTTAAAAAAACAAGAATTTCTGATGCAGCATTTATCTATGCTTGTTATGGAGTGACTATCGGTATCACACTAACAGCTTGGATTATGAACCACGACTGGCCTCAGAATATTGGTGGTAAACCATCATTTGACTGGATTCATAACTTCCCGGCTTTTATTGATCCAATGTTTGAGTTAATGGTTTTCTGTTCTGCTCACCTGATGTCATTGACATTCTTGGTAAGAAACAAAATGTATCCCGGAGCAAAACCTCAAAATCCGGATCCTAGAACTACGGATGACAAATTCATGATGGAGTTTGTTTCTGACGATGTTGAAACCATAAAACAGCTGTTAATCGATACAGGTGTTGAAGAAATAACTGTTAAAGATGCCTAAGATGAAGAATAATATATTAAAATTGACTGCGATCTTTGGTTTAACAACTGTTTTACTGAATTCTTGCGGACCAAAAGATAACCCACCTTTGGTATATTTTCCGGATATGTATTTTCCTGTTGCCTATGACCCATTGATGAAAGCTCAGGATGCTTATTCCAAGCATGAAAATGAAATCCCTGCTTTTGTTGCACGTAATGGTGCAACAGGTTTAGCACCCGTAGAAGGAAGTATCTCCCAAAACAAGGACGGAATAGTCAGTGAGGAGGCTTTACCAAAAAACATGGAAGAGTATAATGCAGGATATGATGCATCAAAATCAATTACTGTATCTCCGTTAAAAGCAGAAAATCTTGAAAAAGATCTGGCCCGAGGAAAGAATTTGTATGAACATACCTGTGCTGCCTGTCATGGTGTAAACGGTGACGGACAAGGAACAATTGTACAGAGTGGTGCTTATTCCGGAGTTCCTAAATATGCGGATAGAGAGATCACGATAGGCTCTGTTCACTATGTTTTGACTAATGGTAGAAATGCAATGGGATCCTATGCAGGACAGCTGAACGTTGGTGACAGATGGAGAGTGGCTTTATATGTTTACAATACATTCAAAGCACCTACACTAGCTGCCAGTGCTAAGCCTGCAGATGCTGCTACACCAGAAAAAACTTCTGCTGCGCCAGCAGCTGAAGCTAAAACCAATGCTAAATAAAAAAAGAAAAAAATGTATAGTTTTTCACCTAAATTAAGATTATATTCAATTATACTTATTGTTGTAGGAGTTGTTTTATTCGGTATTGGTTATGCTCTTAACCACGGATTGGATGACACTGCAATCTCTCATTGGATGGAGTCTGTTCATTCAAAGGGACATGATGCACCTTCGCACTCTAGTGAGCTGGTTGGTCCCCAGGATCACAATGCTCATTTGGATCATGCCAAGCATCAAATTCATAATCAGCCTTTGGCAGCAATTCACACATTTGCCGTATTTGCATTCGGAATCAGCTGTTGTGCATTATTCTTTTACAGTATTCAGCACGCAGCACATGCAGGCTGGTCGATTATTGTGACAAGAGTAATGGAAGCTATCGCATCATTCATTCCGTACGGAGGAGCATTGCTGGTAATCATAATGATTCTGAATATTACGCACCAAGGACACCTTTTTCACTGGATGGATCCTAATTTAACAGATCCTAATTCTCCTGAATTTGATGTGATATTATTTGAAAAGAAAAGATTTCTTAACATTCCATTTTATGCAATAAGAACGATAATCTATGTGGTTGGAGCTTCTTTCTTTGTCTGGAAATTGAAAAATCTTTCCAAAAAGGTGGATGAAAACAAAGGCAACAGGAAAATCTACGCCAGTTTATACAGCTGGAGCGTCGGTTACATCGCATTCTTTGGTTTTGCATCTGCAGCATGGGCATGGGATTGGTTGATGTCTATTGATCCACATTGGTATTCTACACTTTACATTTGGTATTCAATGGTTAGTTGTTTATCGACTTCAATTGCTGTAATGATTATCATCAGTGTTTATCTGAAGAAAAAAGGCGTTTATCCTCAGTTCAATAACAACCATCTGCACGATCTTGGTAAATTTTTATTCGCAACGAGTATGTTGTGGTCTTACCTTTGGTTTTGTCAGTTTATGTTATATTGGTATGCGAATGTTCCGGAAGAGGTTAACTATTTCTTCGGCCGATTCGAATATTATAAACCTACTTTCTTACCAATGTTGGTGATTAATTTCCTTGCGCCATTATTGGTATTGGTAAGCAGCAGCATCAAAAGAAATTACAAAGTAGTTACACTTATGGCCTGTTTGGTAATTTTCGGTCACGCAGTAGATTATTTCAATATGGTAATGCCGGGAACAGTCGGCCCTTACTGGAATAATGCTTCAAATTTATTGCTGGTATTAGGTTCATTTGTTTTCGTCATTGGATTATTTGTTTTCGTTGTTATGACAGCCTTGTCAAAACTGAAGTTAATGCCTACAGGCAATCCATACTATCACGAATCAGAGATTTACGAATATCCGTTCTAAATTAATTTTGGAAAATCAAAATATAACCCAGCAGTAATGTTGGGTTTTTTTATTACTTTTAAACAAATAATACAAATGATCCATAAAATTCCTATTGAAAATATACTTTTCCTGGATATCGAAACCGTCCCTCAGATTGATTCCTGGAATAATCTTGACCCAACGACCCAATACCTTTGGGATAAAAAAACAAAATCCCAAAGAAAGGAAGAAATCGAAGCTTCTGATTTTTATGAACAAAGAGCCGGCATTATGGCAGAGTTCGGGATGATCGTCTGCATCTCAATCGGAATGGTAGATGCAAATACAGGGAAGCTGAAAATCAAAACATTCTCGGGAGAAGAAAAAGATTTGTTGATCTCCTTTTGTGAATTGTTTAACAATACCCGTCTTTCCAATGTCGTTCTCTGCGCACACAACGGAAAAGAGTTTGATTTCCCTTACATCTCAAGACGACTTTTAATTCATGGGATACAACCGCCAATTCCTTTTCAGATGTTTGGAAAGAAACCCTGGGAGATCCTGCATATTGATACTATGGAACTCTGGAAATTCGGGGATTGGAAAAGTTACGTATCATTGGAGCTGCTCGCTCATATTTTTGGCATTCCTACACCAAAGGATGATATAGATGGAAGTATGGTTGCCGATATATATTACAAGGACGGTGATATAGACAGAATCATTCACTATTGTGAAAAAGATGTATTAACTTTGGCAAATATTTTCCGGCGCATGCGTCAGGAAGATTTATTAAAAAGATTAGAATAAAATGAAATATACAGACGACCAAATTGCAGATATTGGTGAAGAAATTATAAAGGAACTGAAGTCGGTTTATGACCCGGAAATCCCGGTTGATATTTATGAATTAGGACTGGTGTATGATGTGCAGATTTCGGATGAAGGTGAGGTTTTAGTAATAATGACTTTGACATCTCCAAATTGTCCCGTTGCAGAAACCTTACCTGTAGAAGTAGAAGATAAAGTAAGAGGCGTGGACGGTGTGAAGTCGGCAAAAATAGAACTCACTTTCGAGCCCACTTGGACTAAAGAAATGATGAGCGAAGAAGCCAAGTTTGAGCTTGGTATGTTATAAAAAAATAAATCCTGCAATCTGCAGGATTTTCTTTTAATCTTTGTATTCGAAAAGGAAAATCTTTTTGATATCCGGATGTAAGCTCAGATAAACGGGAGCGTTTTTGGAAGTATGCTCTATAAAATCCTTTTCATCCTGAGTATAAGCATGTGGAAATTTGAAAACACAAAAAATCTCGCCGATTCTTCTCGGTTCAAAATACATTGTTTTTTTCAGTTCACAGGTTGCGCCTGTAATATCGATGTTTCTATCCTTACCCAAAACAACAAGTGAAGCGAATACGCTTTCTGCCAGTGCTGTTGCAAAAATATCTGTCGGAGAAAAATGCTCGCGCAGAGCAAAATCATTGGAAGGAACATAGGTAGAGAAAACTTCACCTGAGGCTTCGTGTACAGATTCAATTTTGGATTCGCCTAAATAAGTTGTCTTTGATGTCATATCGTGGGTATTAAATTATTTTTATGTTATTAAAATTACATCATTTTTTTGAAATCACGAATTCCAGACATGAATTATTGTTAAAATATAATGAAAATGTAATTTTCAGGACTCAAAATTTAAAAATGAAATATATCTTTAGCCATATTGTAGGCACTTTCAAAATGAAGTAGATTCTGCTGGATATCTATTTTCTCTGACTGCATAAAGGTGAATACTTTTTCCGTAGGCATATTCCCAACAAGATCATCTTTCGCCATCGGGCAGCCACCAATTCCTTTTATGGCACTGTCAAATCTCCTGCAGCCTTCGTCGTAAGCCGCTTTCAGTTTGATATAAGAGTCTTCGTATCGGTTGTGAAAATGCGCCCCGAAATTAATATTGGGATATTTCGCAGGAATTTTATTAAATAAAAGCGAAATTCTTTCCACATCTCCAACACCGGTTGTATCGGACAAAAGAACATCTTTGATTCCAATTTCCTCAAAACGTTTTGACCAAAAATCGACATCTTCCCATTTCCAGCTTTCGCCGTAAGGATTTCCAAAGGCCATCGAGAAATAGAGATTCAGTTGTCTGCCTTCAGATTTAGTAAGTTCTAATATATTTACTACTTCTGTGAAAGCTTCTTCTCTGCTTTTATTGGTATTTCTATGTTGGAATGTTTCTGATATTGAAAAAGGAAATCCCAGGATATCAATTTGCTCATGACTCAAAGCCTTTTCAGCGCCGCGAAGATTGGCAACAACCACAGACAGTTTTGTGTTAGAAAGCGATTTGTCAATTTCGTCCACCACAATTCCGGAATCCGCCATTTGAGGCATTGTTTTCGGGTTTACAAAGCTTCCACAATCCAGAACATCAAAACGCACTTCCATCAATCGGTTGATGTAATCTATTTTCTGTTGCGTGGGAATCATTTCTCCCCACCCTTGCATGGCATCGCGCGGACATTCGGTTAAGAACATTTGTATCTTTTATTTTAAAATTTGGGCAGCTATATCCGCCTTCCGTTCCCGCTTTTTTCTTTTTTTTATATAAAAAAAGAAAAAGAGCTCCACTCAAGTCGGGCTGCTGCAATTCGACGTTCCGATAACATTCATCGGCGCTCGCTTCGCTCGCGCACAATCAGTATCAGATGTTGAAGAAACAACATTTATCAATCATTAGATATTATTTGTTGTTCACTCCATAAATATATAACTTTGCGGAGATATAGCAAATTATATGGAAAACATCCAATTAGACGGCATTTGGAGAGAAAAACTCCTTAACAGATTCATCACATACATCAAGATATTTTCAACCAGCGACGCAGAAAGTGAGACTACACCATCAACAGAAAGGCAATGGGATATCGCTAATTATTTGTATAAAGAGTTACAGGATTTAGGATTAGAAGATGTGAGCATTGACGAAAAGGGGTATGTTTTTGGATTCATTCCTTCCAATAAAGAAGAAAAAGTTCCCCAGATTGGATTTATTGCCCATTATGATTCGTCGCCGGATTTCAATGGCGAAAATGTGAATCCGCAGATTTGGGAAAACTATAACGGTGAAGATTTGTTGCTGAATAAAGAAACAGGATTTACTTTGTCATCAGCTAAATTTGAAGCTTTAAAAAAATATATCGGGCAAACCATTATCACCACAGACGGAACAACATTGCTGAGCGCGGATGATAAAGCCGGTATTGCAGAGATTGTTACTGCTGCAGAATTTCTTTTAGCTAATCCTCAGGTTAAGCACGGCAGAATTTCGATCGGATTCAATCCGGATGAAGAAATTGGAAGAGGTGCACATCATTTTGATGTAAAAAAATTCGGGGCAGAATGGGCATATACAATGGACGGAGGAGAAATTGGCGAATTGGAGTATGAGAACTTCAATGCAGCCGGTGCTGTTGTGAAAATCCACGGATTGTCTGTTCATCCCGGTTACTCATTCGGAAAAATGCTGAACGCCGGATTGGTAGCATCAGAATTCATCAATTCACTGCCAGCCAATGAAACGCCTGCAACAACAAAAGGTTTTGAAGGGTTTTTCCATTTGACAGATTTTGAAGGTGATGTTTCCGAAGCTAAACTTCAATACATCATCCGTGATCATGATGACCAGAAATTTGAAGACAGAAAGAAACTGATTGCTGAAAAAGTTGAGGAAATCAATAAAAAATATGGTGCAAAAACTGCTGAGATTGAAATCAAGCAGCAATATCTCAATATGAAAAAGCAATTCGATGGTAAAATGCACATTGTTGATATTGCTGAGCAGGCCATGAAAAATTCCGGGATTGAACCAAAAATCAAGGCTATCAGAGGCGGAACTGACGGTGCGCAGCTTTCTTATATGGGATTGCCTTGCCCGAATATCTTTGCCGGTGGACACAATTTCCACGGGCCTTATGAATTTGTACCTTTGGAAAGTATGATGGCGGCAGTTAAAGTTATCGTAAATATTGCTCAATCTGTAAAATAACAACTAAAAATTTCTGAATGACAATCAAAGAAAATCAACAGGAACTGATAGAAGAATTCGCCTTTCTGGATGATTGGGAACAGAAATACGAATATATCATAGACCTTGGAAAAGAGCTTAAAGGTCTTCCTGAAGAAAAGAAGACAGACGAAAATCTAATCAGAGGCTGCCAGTCCAAGGTTTGGCTTGATGCAGAATTCAGAGACGGGAAACTCTATTTCAATGCAGATTCTGACGGGATTTTACCAAAAGGCATAGTTTCGCTGTTAGTAAGGATTTATAGTGGGCATTCGACTAAAGAAATTCTTGATTCTGATTTTAATTTTATTTCGGAGATAGGATTGCAGGAGTTTTTGTCTCCGTCCAGAGCGAATGGCTTGATGGCGATGACCAAGCAAATTAAATTTTACGCAGTTGCATTTCAACTAAAGAAGTAGGTGAAAAGAATTTTGGCATATCGTTTTTCAGCTTTCGGAGATGTAGCAATGACAGTTCCTGTCTGCGTTGAGTTTCTGGAGCAGAATCCTGATATTGAAATTGTATTCGTCAGCAGGGACAATTTCAAAGACCTCTTTGACAAACATCCGAGATTGAAATTTCACGGCGTTAGCTTTGATGATTACAAAGGGGTTTTCGGTATCAGAAAGCTAACGAAGCAACTGATCCGGCAGTTTGATCCTGATTATATTGCAGATCTTCATGATGTTATCAGAACGAAGATGGTTAATTCCATTTTCATCAGGCATGGTTATAAAGTGTATCAGATCGACAAAGGGAAAGATGAAAAAGAAAGGCTGACTGATGTCTGGAACCTGGAAAAATTTCAATTAAAAAGAACAGTAGAACGCTACGCTGATGTTTTTAGGAGAATGGGTTTTGATGTCAGATTGTCTCACCAGCTCAGAGTCCAGTCTGATAATAAAAAAGATATTGGCTTTGCACCTTTTGCCCAGCATAAAGGAAAAATGATGCCGGAAGAAAAATCTTTTGAACTGGCCAGAATCCTGGCAAAATCACATAAAGTGTATTTTTTTGGAGGCGGAAAAGAAGAAAACGAAATTCTTACAAATTGGGAAAAACAAATTCCGAATACCCATAGTCTGTCCGGGAAATTGTCTCTGAAAGAAGAATTACAGAAAATATCCGACCTGAAACTGATGATCTCAATGGATTCTGCCAATATGCATCTGGCAAGCCTGATGGGAACGAGATGCATTTCCGTGTGGGGATCTACGCATCATTTCGCAGGATTTCTAGGATATGGACAAAGTGAAAATGATATTGTCCAGGTAAAAGACCTTTCCTGCAGACCTTGTTCGGTCTTTGGTGACAAGGAATGTTTCCGTGGTGATTATGCATGTCTGGAAGAGCTGAATATTCAGAAAATCATCGATAAGATATGACGCTGAGCATTTGTATTCCCGTTTATAATTTTGATGTGAATGATCTGGTCAATGATCTTCATTCGCAGATCGTTTCGCAGGGATTGGATGCGGAGATTATACTCATAGATGACGCTTCCCGAAAAGATTTGATTGATAGGAATAAAAGTCTACAGGCTGTTGCTGATCAATTTATCTTTCTTGATAAAAATGTCGGGCGTTCCAAAATCAGGAATCTTTTTTTGAATTATGCAAAATTCGAATATCTTCTTTTTCTGGATTGTGACGGGAAAATCATCAGCAAAGATTTCATAAAAAATTACTTGGAATTCATCCGGGAAAAAAATCCCGATGTCATTTTTGGAGGCAGAAAAGTGAATGAATCCAGGCCAGATCGGGAATTCGGATTGCGTTGGCGGTTTGCAGTGGAAAGAGAAAACCTTCCTGTGAAAATCCGTGTAAAATCTCCATATCTGGATTTCCAGACTAATAATTTCGTTGTACGGAAATCGGTTCTGATTCAGAATCCGTTTAATGAAACCATTAATCAATATGGTTATGAAGATCTCATTTTTGCAAAAGATCTATATCAATCTAAAATTAAAATTGACCATATCGACAACCCAGTTTTTAATAATGATGTGGAAAATAATGCCGTTTTTCTGGATAAGGCCGATCAATCTGCAAAAAGCCTTGCACATCTCATAAAAACAGACAAAGATATCAGGAGAAGCTCCAAAATAAAATTAGCAAAAGCCTATTTTTTTCTCAATAAAACCGGAGGAATATTTATATATAGATTCATTTACAAATTCGCAAAACCTTATTTAGAAAAAAAACTTCTGGGAGGGAATGTTTCTTTGAGAGTGCTGGATCTTTATAAACTTGGGCAGCTTATCGGTTATATGAGTAAGTATTGATGTTGTTATAGCCCATTTCCAATTCCATTCTGATATTTCCGATATTCAGTTTAGTAACTATTTTCAGAATAAGGTATCCGATCAGCATTCCGGAAGTATTAAGGAAAACATCATCGATATCTGCAGTTCCTCTTGCAGTGTATAGCTGCGCCAGTTCTATCATTGATATCCATGAAATAAAAATAAAGAACAAAAGCGGGAGATTATTCAGTCTTTTATGAAGTATTCCCATCCAGCCGTATGGTATGAAAACTAGAATATTCCCAATAATATTCACCATGAACTTCTGAGAGAAAAACTCGTGATAGTTGAGAAAATACTTGATGCTTTGAAATGGATTCAGCTGCAAAAATCCTGATTCGGGATGTCTTCCGCAACCATAGAACATCATGTATAATAAAAAAAATGTGTAAAAGCTTATTAATACTGCATAATATCTTTTCATAGGTTTCCTTTTAGAGGATTAGTAATAAAAAAGAATTTTCTAAATCATAAGTGGATGGTTTTTCAACCTACGAACAGTATCAAAAATCTTTCCTAAAATAAGATATTAAACAATTGATTGTTTTATTTATATAAGTTTAACGATTGTGTTAAATTAAGATTAAAAAATTAAGAAAATTTTAAGAAAAGTGGGCGATACAGGATTCGAACCAGTGACCTCTGCGATGTCAACGCAACGCTCTAAACCAACTGAGCTAATCGCCCTTTATTTTTAGTGGAACAAATATAGAATAAATTTGAAAAATATATAGTTTCAAATGTTAATTTAATTGTCAATTATCTCATTTCTCAACAAAAGCATTTATCTTTACTATTATCTAATAATAGCTATATGAAAAATGTAATTACTTCTTCGGTTTTCATTTTGATATTTCTGACCTCTTTTGTCAAAGCACAAAAAATATCAGATGGAGAAACACTGGATCTGAATGGCCTTTCAGTAACATTCAATGTTTTGAACAAAGAAACGATCTCTGCCGGTGGCAAAAATCTTGACCGTTATAAAGTATCAGCCACACTCACAAATAATTCTCAAAAAAGTTACAATATGAGAATGAGCAATGCGCCGCAGATTGCTACAAATACTGTTTTGGTGGAACTAAATTGCATCAATGCGACCGGTGCGAAACTAACCTCAAAGAAGTTAGATCTTAAACTAAAGGCTCAAACGGTCAATGTGACTTATTGGGCATATACTAAAGATGGAAAGTATGAAAGTACGGTAATGCCGATTATTGCAAGCTATTATCTTGATACCGGTGAATCTGTAAATGATACGGCGATTTTTATTGTTCCGCAAGGTGAAGCTCTGAATGTCACAGCAAGAAAATTGCAGTGAAGGCTAAATGTCTATATTTAGAACCAATACAATTCCCACAGCTACTATAAATACTAATAAAAGCCAGATTATATAGCTTAAAATCGATTTTAAAATCGAATTAAAAACCGTTAATCTGCTGAAAAACTGAATGTTGGTCCATGTGATTAACGAGATGTCGATTACAAAAAGAATATTAATTGAAAATCTTGTGAAATCTGAATTGTGTGCAAAGAAAATGACAGACAAAAAAAGTGTGTGGATAATCAGTCTTTGTGACGCTTTGAAAGATTCAAAAATTATATATTCGGGGAAATTGTAATTATGATCACGGAAAGCAATAAAAGTGCTTAACCCAAAAAGTGGAATGGTAGCAATTATAAACCAGTAATAATGTTCAATAACATAGTTGTAAATTTTGATAGAAGCATTATTATCAGAGGTGATTAGATTGACATCAGTAAGGTGATAAATAAGAGCATATATAGTAGCAAGCACAATAACTAAAGATATAGGTCTGAAATGGCCAACCCTTTTCCCCCTGATATAATCCCTGATAGCATATCCGGGCTTTAAAAATAGCTGCTTAATAGAATAAGTAATCCCTTTGTCATAATGTAAAATTCCATGATGAATGTCTTCCCAGAGAAACATCAGATTGATTCTACCTGTTTTTGCTGCTTGTCCACAATGATTGCAATAATTACCCTCAAAGCGATGTCCACAGTTTTTACATTTTGTCATCAGATTTTATTAATTCTCTCAAAGTTATCAATTTTATATTATCAAATATTGTGGAAGGTTAAAAAAGAATTTTTATAAATAAAAAAATCTCCCAATTTCTTGGAAGATTTTGTGGGTCCTGAGGGATTCGAACCCCCGACCCTCTGGGTGTAAACCAGATGCTCTGAACCAACTGAGCTAAGAACCCGAATTTTTTGAAAAGGTTTCGTTCCTTTTTTGTGGGTCCTGAGGGATTCGAACCCCCGACCCTCTGGGTGTAAACCAGATGCTCTGAACCAACTGAGCTAAGAACCCTCTAATTCTCGTTTAGAGTGGTGCAAATATACAACTTATAACTATATCCACAAATTTTTTTCTAAAAATTCTCCCACCACAAAGTTGCTTCCGCCGATAAAAATCATTTCGTCATTTTTACAGTTCTGTTTTGCAGCAAGATAGCCTTCCTGAACCGAATCGAAAATTTTATAATTTAGTTTCGAATTTTTTAACAAGACTTCATACTCCTTCGGATGTCTTCCTCTGCTAACATTTGGTTTTACAAAATAGTACTGAGCTTCCGAAGGAAGCATTCGAATAACGTCATCAATTTTTTTGTCATTCACAAATCCTAAAATGATATGTTTTGATTGAGAATATTCATTCAATTGCTGGAATACTTCTTCCAATCCGGCTTGGTTATGACCAGTGTCACAAATCGTCAGCGGTTCTTTTGAAAATTCGAACCAGCGGCCGATGAAGCTGGTGTTTTGATGAACGTTTAAAAGTCCGGATTTTAAATTTTTATAACTGATTTCAAAACCCTGCTTTCGCAATTCATCAACCAAGGCTAAAACAACACGGATGTTTTTTTTCTGGTAATTTCCTTTTAAATCAGAAACTAAATTGGTTTTAATTTCTGTGGCATCAATAAAATCAGCATTGACTTCAATTGCTTTTTTCCGGATAATTTCTTTCACAACAGGATTTTCATCTCCAGATATTATCGCTAAATTTTCCTTTACAATTCCCGCTTTTTCTCTGGCAATTTCTTCAATCGTGTTTCCAAGAATATTTTGGTGATCCAGTTGAACATTGGTAATAGCCGAAATCAAAGGTTTGATAATATTGGTTGAGTCCAGTCTTCCGCCCAAACCGACTTCAATAATGGCCACGTCAACTTTTTGCTGATAAAAGTATTCGAAAGCCATTATGGTTGTAAATTCAAAAAAAGAAGGGCGGATTTCTGAAGGTAAGTGTTTCAGCTTCTTAATAAAATCATACACAAAATCCTTGTCACAATTATTTCCATCCACTTTGATTCTTTCTGTGAAATCAATCAGATGCGGCGAATTGTAAAGTCCAACTTTATAACCAGATTCCTGCAGAACTGAAGCCAGCATGTTACTTGTTGATCCTTTTCCGTTGGTTCCGCCGATATGGATTGTTTTAATTTTATCCTGTGGATTACCAAAAAAATCACAAAGTTTTCTGATGTTGCCAAGTCCCGGTTTATAAGCTTTTTGCCCATCGGTCTGATAATTTGGCATCTGTATAAAAAGCCAATCCACAGCTTCCTGATAATCTTTTGAAATCATATTATAAATGAAAAAACAAATTTAAAATAAGAAATGTAAAATAGTGATTAATTTTTTGGATCCTTGGTTTTTAAGCTAAAATATCAAACTTCGATAAAGCTGCGCCCCTGATGGAACGGCATGTTTGAGCTCTTTTTGTTTTGAATGGATTGCGCTTTGGAAAAATAAAAAAGCGAGTAGTGACAGCCCGAATTTGGCGCCTAAATTAAAAATTAATCGTGTAAATGCCCTGCGACATGTTCTGGGATTTTTTAGCTTTTATATATTGCTTTATCCAGATTACCGCAGTTGTGATATTGCACGCATCTTTGATTCCGCTGCTTCGCCCTGCATTGGTAACATTTCCTGCTTTATCGATGGTAATGAACATTACCAGCTGACCTTTGGTTTTACAATTGTGAGGAGGTAATTTCCCGGCTTTTCCCATTGTTCCTGGAACAAAACCCGTAAGAACTCTGTCTTTCCCGATTTTGGTGATTTTTTCTTCTTTAGAATCCGCTGTTTTTGAGTCTTTTGAGTCTTCTTTTTTGGCTAGATTTTTATTTTTGTCGGCTGATGTTTTCTCCTCTTTTACAGCTTCTTCTTTTGGCTTTGACTCTGCAATAGAAACCGTGTCTGGAGGCAAAACTTCTATATCCGGAACATAGATGTCCGGTTTTACAACAGAATCTTTTTCTAGCTCTATTTCTGGTTTATGAAATTCTATCTTAACAAATTCTTTTTGTTGAATCGAGTGGTAATAAACCGAATTGAAAGAAAATAAAAGCACAAAAAATAACAGCGCAACCACGCAAAAAGCAATTGGCAACCCGGATAATTTTTTTGTTCTTCTTCGGAATTCCATTATTTAAGAAGGTTTATTGATGATGTCAAGAAACTCATTGGTGTGATACTGGATTTTCATCAGCGTATAATCCACTTTTGACACCAGGATATTATGAAAAATATAAGACAAAAATCCGACGGTAAGCCCAACTGCGGACGGCGCTAATGCTTTGTAAAAGTCAGCAGCTAAAAGGTTTTGAGCCATTACGGTTTCTGTTTTTGATAATGTTCCAAAAGTGGAAGCCAGGATCAGAATACCGCCAAGAAGCCCCAGCATCGGTGCTGCGCCGGAAACAGTTGCCAGAAAATTGATGTTTTTTTCTGCTTTGTTCAGTTCAATCTGTGCGTGGGTTTCCATGGCATTGGCAATTTCCCCTACAGGTCGTCCCAATCTGGAAAGTCCTTTTTCAACACTTCTTGATTCCGGAGAATTATCTCTTTTACAAAAATCGACGGCAGATTGTATTCTTCCGTCATTGAGAAGATCATTTACATTCTTTAAAAGATAAGGATCAACCTGGTTTTCACGGTTGAGAGCCATTAATTTTTGTATAAAAAAAACGATAGCTGCAACGCCCAGAAATAGCAGGACAATAACCAGACAAACACTCAGCAAACTTCCGCCAAATAAGAATTCCCAGATAGAAATGTTTTCCTTTACCATAGTTTGATTTTTATTTTTAATGCAGTTTCAAATTTATGAAATTAGTTGATGATTAACCCGAGAAGAGCTGGAGAAATTCGCAAAAGATGATTATTAATAGGATTTAAAAAATGATCTTATAAGTTCCTTTGGACGAAACATTTGCAGCTTCCGCTTTTACATATTGTTTTACCCAGCTGGTTGCAGTATTCGTGATACACGGATCCGAAATTCCGCTCAGTCGTCTTGCAGAAGTGACTTTTCCTGATTTGTCCACCGTATAAGATATGGTAATGCTGCCGCTGGCAGTACAGTCGTGATTTGGTTGTGCACCGCCTCGTCCCATAGTTCCGGGGATAAAACCGACTAGTTTTCTATCGACACCTATCAGACTTGTTCCGTCTCCATCGCCTCCAAGCGGATCGCCATAATTTCCGGGGCCATTGCCATTGCCTTGCGAGCCGGATTTGGTTCCACGTCCTTTAATCAGATTTCCGATAGCCGCATTTCCGCGGCCGTCGCCAGTTGCATTTTCTTTTTTGATATCACCTTTGACGTTGGTTTTTCCGGATGTGTTTTTTGCTGAATTAGAAACGCTATTCGAATTGGATTTTTCATTTGTTTTTTTTGTGGTAACGGACGGATTTTTGGCTCTGGTTGGTATTGGAACGGTATTTTCCGGAATATCTTTTTCCGCTTTTTCTATGGCGGTTTTTGCCGCTTCGGTGACGATTTCTCGCTCCTCTTTTTTCTCAATTATTGGAGCCGGACTTGCTTGTTCCTCTTTGGGTTCCTCTATACCTTTCCCGTTTCTGTTGTCACCATAATTGATACGCATCTCGGTTAACTCAACAGGGATTATTTTTTCGCTGTTGACAGCTGTGTTTTTCGGCACTTTGATAAATGTTGCGGGTAGGAAGAAAAATACCGAGAAAATAAATATTCCCACCACCAGAGCTTTGGTCAGCGTAAAGTCGTAATGTTTACGAAACTCGTACGCACCATAAGCTTTGTGTCTGTCTTCAAAAACAATATCATCCAGGTCTTGATACATACAATAAGAAATTTTCGTTACAATTAGTTTTATAACGATTCATAAATATAATTATTATTTTTTGGAGATTGTTTAATCGTCTACTTCGATGTCATCCTGACGGAAGTTGCATTTGAGCTTGAAAGGAATCGGAGTGTCCAGGCCGGTATAGAAATCTGTGATTGTTCCTTTCCAGCAGAGCTCCAGCTCGTCCTTTTCGTTTTTTGAAAAGCTCAAATCATTATCGTAAAGAAAAGCTTCATCATCATCAAAAAGGTCGACTTCTGTGTAGGTATCATCATCCGTGTCATCTACCTGGAAATGCTTTCCTTCCAGCTCGGATTCGGATATCGGGAATTCAAAAACATTCAGAGAAAGCTGAGGGAACTTATATTGCAGAGAATCATCGTCCACATGGTCCACAGAATCATCCGTGATGATTTCTACTTCCAGAAAGTTCTGGGCATTGAGATAGACGGATTTGCAATAGGTGTTTCTTATAAAATACTTCAGAGTTTCGTCTGGGTGGTAAATCTTTAATATTCCTTTCATTATAAGGACAATGAATTATTTATAAATTTTAATTGTGCTTAACAAAGATAGAAATTTGATTGAATTTGAAAAATTTTTGTTTGTTATTTTTAATGATTGTTTTGCACGAACAATGTTTTGTTGATATTATATTAATATTATTTGCATATGGTTTCTAAAATATGAATATAATGATGGATATTTAAAATTCTTATCTTTACGATGTTAAAATTTATTCTCAATGAAAGGTTTCTACAAAATTATATTTTTATCCATAATCACTTTTTGTTTCTTTTCCTGCAAAAAAGGAGATTCGCCGATGATGAAAACAACTGTCGGCTCATCCGCTTCAGATCTGGATTCTCTTGCTGCCCGTTATTATGAAGAGTATTTGAAGTTTTATCCCTTGGAAGCCACTTCACAGGGTGATGAACGTTATAATGACCAGCTTCCGAATAATCTGAGTGAGGATTTTATTAAAAAAGAAATTGCATTTTATAATTCGTTCCAGAATCAGCTGAAATCGATTGATTATAACAATCTGGACAATGATCATAAAGTTGTGTACGATGTTCTGGAATATACGCTGATCGATAAACAGGAACGCTATGCCTATCACCCGGAATATATTCCTTTTACTCAGTTCGACGGGTTGCCATTGACCTTTCCTATGTTAGGAAGCGGAACCGGAATTCAGCCTTTTAAAACGGAGAAAGATTATGACAATTGGCTGAAGAGAATAGAGGAATTCCCTGTATGGATGGACTCAGCGATTGAAAACTTCCGTTCGGGCATTAAAAATAATGTGGTTTTACCAAAGGCTTTGGTCGTGAAAATGATTCCGCAAATGAAAGCCGAAGAAATCACGACGACAGATATCGATAAGAATATTTTCTATGGTCCGATAAAAAAAATTCCGAAAGATTTCAAACCTGTCACAGCTAATAAATATGATAAACTTTATCAGGATGCTATCAAGACCAAACTGATTCCTGCTTATCTCAAAATGGCCGAATTCCTTGAAAAAGAATATCTTCCTAAATCCAGAATTACATATGGTTATCATGCTTTACCAAACGGAACTAATATTTACAATTATTATGTTAAAAGCTGGACAACTACAGACAAAACACCGGAAGACATCCATAAAACAGGACTTTCAGAAGTTGGCAGAATCCGTACTGAAATGGAAAAAGTAAAATCTCAGGTTGGCTTCAAAGGCTCGTTGGAAGAATTCCTGAATTACGTAAAAACCGACCCGAAAGCGATGCCTTATAAAACTTCCGTAGAAGTGCTGGCAGGATTCCAGTCCATTCTGGATAAAATCACGCCTAAGCTGAAAACGATGTTTAATGTCATACCAAAAACACCATTCGAAATCCGCCAGACAGAGAAATACCGCGAAGCTAGTGCAAGTGCAGAGTATATCCAGGGAAGTTCGGACGGCAAACGGCCCGGTATTTTCTACACGCCAATTCCCGACCCGAAGAAGTTCAATGTTACATCCGGGATGGAATCACTTTTCCTGCATGAGGCGATTCCGGGGCATCATTATCAGATTTCTTTGCAACAGGAAAACACGAAGCTGCCAAAATTTATGAGATTTGGCTGGATCGGTGCATACGGAGAAGGCTGGGCTTTGTATTGCGAATCACTCGGAACAGAATTCGGTCTTTATAAAGATCCTTATCAGAAAATGGGTTCTCTAAGTGATGAGATGTTGCGCGCTGTTCGTCTGGTTATCGATACAGGAATCCACACAGGACAAATGTCACGCGAAGAAGCTATCAAATATTTTCTGAGCAATGTCGCATATGATGAAGCGGGAGCGACAGCAGAAGTGGAGCGTTATATGGCGTTGCCGGGACAGGCTTTGAGCTACAAAACGGGCGCTATGAAAATCCGCGAGCTGAGAAATAAGTATCAGAAACTGATGGGGGATAAGTTTAATCTCGCAGCTTTCCACGATGAAGTTTTGAGCCAAGGCTGTCTTCCTTTGGAGGTTCTGGAAAGAAAAATGGATCTTTGGGCGAATAGATAAATAAACTATTTTTCAAAAAGCATTTTCGAAATAAAATCCTTTTCCTTGTTGCCTCTCGCTGGAGAATATTCTCGTCCGTAAAAAATAATCTGAAGGTGCAGTTTGTTCCAGACGTTTTCATCCCAAAGGCTTTTTGCGTCTCTTTCGGTTTCTACAACGTTTTTTCCTGATGTCAGTTTCCATTGCGTCATCAGTCTGTGAATGTGCGTGTCAACAGGAAACGCAGGAAAACCAAATCCCTGACTCATCACAACGGAAGCGGTTTTGTGACCAACGCCGGCCAAACCTTCCAATTCTTCATAAGTCTGAGGAACTATGGAATTATATTTCTCAACCAGGGCTTCCGCCATTTTTTTCAGATTTTTCGCTTTGGAATTCGAAAGTCCGATTTCTCTGATCAATTCCTTGATTTCTTCAACATTCAGCTTTGCCATTTTCTCAGGTGTATCAGCAACCGCAAAAAGTTTAGGTGTGATCTGATTCACTTTTTTGTCAGTCGTCTGGGCAGAAAGTGCGACTGCAACCATCAGAGTATAAGCATCTTTGTGATCCAGCGGAATCGGAACTTCCGGATATAATTTTTCTAATTCTTCCTGAACAATCCTGGCTCTTTGTTTTTTTGTCATTTTGAGAGTAAATTTGTCTCAGCAAAAATAGAAATTATGTTGAAGCTTGGTGATTCTTTACCGGAATTTCTTGGGACTAATCAAGACGGGAAAGAAATTAATTCAGAACAATTCAAAGGCAAAAAATTGGTTGTCTTCTTTTATCCGAAAGCCAGTACGCCGGGTTGTACGGCGGAAGCGTGTAATTTGAGAGATAATTATTCGGTTTTGAAAGAGAAAGGTTTTCAATTGCTGGGTGTGAGTGCAGATTCTGTAAAACGTCAAAAAACCTTTACGGATAAATATGAATTGCCATTTGATGTCATTGCAGATGAAAATCACGATGTAATTAACAAATTCGGAGTTTGGCAGTTGAAGAAGTTTATGGGAAGAGAGTTTATGGGAATTGTGAGAACGACTTTTGTTTTTGATGAGAATGGAATTTGCATTCAGGTTATTGATAAAGTGAAAACCAAAGACCACGCGGCTCAGATTTTAGATTAAAATTAAAAAAATCGAATAGCTTTCAGAGATCATAGAACATTTCAATGAGAGGGATAAGCCTTGGTTTTTATAAATTCATCATTTAAAATCCAAAACTTTCTGAAGATGAAAAAGATTATTTTATCAACATTTACTGGGAAGCATCGAAATTGGAATTATGGAATTCTTCAGATTTGACAGCAGGTGCGAAAGATGCTACAATATTTTTTGGAACAAAATACAAAATTGGTGAAAAGCAATCAGAATCATCGTGAATGCAATTGCCTACGAATGGAGATAGCAATTACTTTATCGGAATCCAAATCTCTTCCTCGGCAGAATCATCATTCGGATTATAATCGTTCCAAAAATTTCAAAATGTGGTCTGGTATCAATCTCAAACTGATTTTCCGGAATGAAATTTTGGAAAATGTAACTGAAAATTTCTGGTCCGTTTTCTGCCTTGCCTTTGTAATTGAAGACCAGATATTTTCCACTTTCTAATTCAAACAAGTCAAAATCGTTTGGGACATTGTCGAAATCAGAGACTTCAGCCAAAGCATATTTTGTAAAAGTTTGACTGGGCGTAAAATCTTCAGGATAGATTTGAAGTGAGAATAATTGATGAGAAATTCGGTTGGAGATTTCCTTTCTTCTCATCATAAAAATCTTCCAGACAACCGGAGTTTTGTCATCCTGAAAAGAAGTCGTAATCCTGAATCCGATTAATTTTTTTGATTCAATAAATTCAATGCGATTGGGCAGATGGAATTCAGTTTTCATAATACATCAATTCCTCGTCATCGTTTGGAATGGTAACCATTTTTTGAAACTTCAACCCTAATTTCTCGATTAATTTTTGGGAAGAGTAATTATCTTTTGTTGTAATCGCTGAGATTTTATGGACTCCAAAATCCGAAGCAGCCACTTCTTTCAGTTTGTTGGCTGACTCGTAAGCGAATCCTTTTCCTTCATATTTTTCCAAAAAAGAAAAACCAATATCTAAAACATCAAGACCTTCTCTTTCAAAAATCCCAACAGCGCCAATTTTAGTGTTGTCTTCTTTCAGAATCACAACATAGTTTCCAAAGCCTAGTTTTTCGAATTGAGGAAAAAACCGGTTGTTGATATAATTTTCTGCATCTTCTTTCGTACGGAGATTGCGGTCACCAATATATTTGATAAACGAAGGCATATTATATAACTTGAGAAAAAAATCTGCATCTTTAACTTCTGCAGGTTTCAAAATCAGTCTCTCGGTTTCAAAGCTTTTCATTCATTAAAAATATAAATTTTACGGAACAATCACTGTAAAAATATAAGCGAAAAGATTCACCAGAAGCACAACGCCATATAAGACATTTGTTTTGCCTCTGTTCAGCGAAAGCATCACGGTGTATAACGATAATGCCAGAAGGATCATCGACTTTGTATCCAGTCCCAAAACTAATGGCAGATCAAACATTATGCAGACTACCGCAACACAGGGAATGGTAAGACCGATACTCGCCAAAGCAGAACCTAAAGCCAGATTGAGACTGGTCTGAAAATGATTTTTCCTGGCTGCTTTTATAGCGGCTAAACCCTCCGGAAGTAAAACAACAGCGGCAATAATCACCCCGACAAGTGACTCCGGAGCACCAAAGTTCTCAACGACGGCTTCAATCTTGGGGGAAAGTGCTTTTGCAAGAAAAACAACAACACCGAGGCAAATAATCAGAAATAGTAAACTGGTAAAACTAATGAAATTCGATGGTGGTTCCGCATGTGTGTCTTCATCGTCTTCCGGCAAAAAGTAGTTTCTGTGGCGTACAGTCTGTACCATCAGGAATGTGCCATAGATAACCAGAGAAGCAACGGAGAAGAAAATTAATTGGGAGTTGTTAAAGGAAGGTGTGATCTCGCTGGTGGTATAATTGGGTAATATCAATGTCATGACTACAATGGCGACGAGTCCGATAAGTGCCATATTTCCTGATGATCTTGCAAAAAACTGTTCTTTGAATTTGACACCACCTGCTAAAAGACAGGCACCCAGAATTCCGTTGAGAATCAGCATAATCGCTGCGAAAACAGTATCTCTTGGAAGCGTGGCAGCCTTGCTTCCGCCAGCCATCATCAGTGATACTATAAGACCTACTTCCAGAACTGTGATGGCAATTGCGAGGATGATGGTTCCGAATGGCTCGCCGACTTTGTGCGCAACAACCTCGGCATGATGGACAGCAGAGAGAACTGCCGAAATCAAAAGAATAGCTCCTAATGCAGCCAGTAAAGAACTCTCATCTGTGACGCCAAGAAGGTAATAAATCAGGGATAGAATAGGAAAAATATAAGACCAATGAAATAATGCTTTTAAATTCATAAAAAATGATTTCTCTAATTTACAAAAAAAATACTAAAATTTTGCTTGTTGTAACCACAACAAAAAAGCCACCAAAATACTTTCTTAAACCAGTTTAAGTTTTTTGAATTCTAGTAATCCGAATTTTGTTAAATAATAAAAAACAATTTTTATGAGTACACGATTTAATTTGGCAAAAACGGATGCCGCAGCATACAAAGCAATGCTGGGTTTGGTAAATTACCTACAGAACATTTCGCTAAGTCACACTTGGCAGGAGCTCATTAAAATCAGAGCTTCGCAAATCAACGGATGTGCGCATTGTCTGGACTTGCATACAAGAGATGCAGTAAAATTGGGCGAAACACCACAAAGGATCTACCTTCTCAATGCCTGGAGAGAGGCGCTGGAACTTTATTCTGTGGAGGAGCAAATCATATTGAAAATGACTGAGGAGATTACTTTAATAAACAAAAACGGATTGTCGGAAGAAATCTATAACAAGGCGAAACAAGTTTTTACCGAGCAACAAATTGCCGAAATAATAATGACCATCGTTATCATTAACTCTTACAACAGAATCGGAATCAGTACGCTGACGCCTATTTCCAGGAATTAAAAAAAGCCACCAATATTTTGGTGGCTCTTACGCTTTTGTGATAAATTATTTTACAAGTGTCAGCTCGCTGATGAGTCTTGTTGCACCAGCATATTTGTCGATAATCCAAAGAACGTAACGAACGTCAACGTTAATCGTTCTCTGCAATTTTGGTTCGAAAACGATATCGCCGCTCAAAGCTTCGCTGTTTCCATCGAAAGCAAGACCAATCAAATGACCGTTTCCATCGATAATTGGTGAACCAGAGTTTCCACCCGTGATATCATTATTAGACAGGAAGTTGATTGGCATAAAACCACCTTTCTTATCCGCATATTGTCCGTAATCTTTTTTCTTGGCAAGATCAAGAACTTTCTGAGGAAGGTCGAATTCTTCGTCGCCTTTTTTGTATTTGGCAACCATACCGTTGATATCTGTATAATAGTTTTCCTTGATGCCTTTGTAGTTTCTATCGGCTCTTTCAGGCAATGTTTCAATTGTTCCGTAAGTTAGTCTCATTGTAGAGTTAGCATCCGGATAGAATTTTTTCTCCGGCTGGGATTTTCTGAGCCCGTCTAAGAATAATCTACTGTTTTTGGCAAAATTCTCATCTACTTTAGAGTATTTTTCCAATCCTAATTTTTGATCTTCAACAATTCCGTTGGCAAATTGTCTCAGTTTATCTGCATCGATTTTCAATCTGTCTGGATTCTCGATGAAAGCTAATGCTGATTTTTTGTTAGCGAAAACAGATTCGTAAGCCATTGTTGAAAGGTTATTCACATCAGCAGCCAAAATCGTTGGGGAAGCGAATTCTTTAGCAACTTTAGTTTTGTAAAGAGAAGCAAGAGAATTTAACATTTCGCCTTCCACATTATCATGGAATCCATCGTATGCCTTCTCAACAGCATCAAGAACTTTTTGTTTCATCGCGGCTTTTCCGGCTTCGTCCTGATCAGCATAGGTTTTGAAAAGGCTTCCCAATTGATAGGCTGTAGCAATGTAATGGGCATTTCTTTGCAAAATAGAAGCGTAGTTCCTCTCTACATTTCTTCCTGATATTTGCTTATAGTAAGCCTGGATATCTGGCAATACTTTGTAATAGGTTTGCTCGTTTGGAGACTGTGCTGCCCATTGATTATACTTTTCTTCAAGTTTTTGTTTTTCAGCAACTGTTCCGTTTTTCTTAACTGCATCAATAGTTCCAGCCCTGTTTTTCCAGTAGTTTGCAACGCTGGCATACTGAGAAGCATAGTCTAGCTGAGTGGCTTTGTCCTTATCCATGTATTTTTTTAGAACATCCATGGTTACTTTTGAAGCTTCTACCCAAGCCGGATAATCTTTATCCACCATTTGCTCGATTCCGTAAGAAGTCAGATAACGGTTTGTTCTTCCAGGGTAACCAAGGATCATTGTGAAATCTCCTGGCTTATAACCTTTTAGAGAAACAGGTAAGAAGTGTTTTGGTTTCAGAGGTTTGTTTGCCTCGGAATATTCAGCTGGATTTCCATTGGCATCTCCATAAACACGGAAAACCGTGAAATCAGCGGTATGTCTAGGCCATTCCCAGTTGTCTGTATCTCCACCGAATTTTCCTAAAGATGAAGGCGGTGCTCCAACCAAACGGATGTCTTTATAATCCTGATAAACAAAGTAATAGAATTCGTTCCCATTAAAAAAATCTCTTACGACAACAGTATATTTTCCATTCTCTGAGTTTTCTGTCTGGATCGCCTTGTATTCTGCATCGATAACTGTTTTTCTGTCGGCTGCAGACATATTGTTGTTCAGTTTGGAGTTGATTCTCTCAGAAACGTCATCCATTCTTACCAGAAATCTTACATACAAACCTTTAGCATTGAATTCCTCATTAGTTTTCATTGCCCAGAATCCGTTCTTCAGATAATCTTTTTCAGGCGTTGAAGCTGCCGCAACAGCATCGTAACCACAATGGTGATTGGTAAAAATCAAACCTTGGTTAGAAACGATCTCACCGGTACAGAAACCACCAAAACTTACGATGGCATCTTTCAAACTGGAGTTGTTTACAGAATAAATTTCTTCCGGCGTGAGGTGCAGACCTTCTTTCTGCATATCCACTCCGTTCAGACGTTTTACGAGCATAAGAAGCCACATCCCTTCGTCAGCTCTCATTTGTGCATAGCCCAGAATCAGGGTCAATGCTAAAAATATTTTTTTCATTGAGAATATTATTTTGCTGGCTAATTTAATGATTATTTTACATCTAATGGTATGAATTTGGCACATAGAATGAGTAAATTTGAAAAGATGAAATTTCTAAAAACAATCGGTGTTTTATCATTTTTAGTGCTTTTAATGTATTCTTGTAAAACATCGAATCATTCCGCTACTACAATGGAAAATATTCACAGAAAATGGATGTTGGTTGAATACAATGGTTTCACGAAAGATGAACTTGTAAAACTAGAAGCCAATATGGATTTGACGAAAAATTCTGATGTACCCAACCGGCATACTGCAAAAATGGGCTGTAACGGAATGTTTTTCACGGGAGAATTCAATCAAGGAAAAGCTAAATTTTCAGGTGTTGGCTCTACGATGATGTATTGTGAAGGCAGAATGAAGCTAGAGGAACTGTTTGGTAAAGATTTACCAAAAATGAATCAATACAAAATCGAAGGGCATTTCTTAACCTTAACAAACGGAATAACCTCGATGAAATTTGTAGCTGCAGATTGGGATTGAGCAATAATTGATGAATGATAAATGATGAATGATTCCATTACCAACTTAAAACTTTGAATTTAGAAAGATAACGCCTTTGCGTTGATAAAATAATATAATCAAACCAAAATAAAACTTATGAAAAGAAGTGCAAAAGCTGTTTGGAAAGGAACAGTAAAAGACGGAAGCGGTGTTCTGACAACACAAAGTACAACGCTGAATGAAACTCAATATTCATTCAAAAGCCGTTTCGAGGAAGGTGTCGGAACCAATCCGGAAGAATTATTGGCAGCAGCTCACGCAGGATGTTTCACAATGAAAACTTCAGCGCTATTGACAGAGGCAGGTTACACGCCGGAAAGTCTGGAAACCGATTGCAAAATCAGTTTGGTGGAAGGTAAAATCACTTTGTCGGAACTTACACTGACTGCTAAAATCCCTGGAATCTCAGAAGATGATTTCCAAAAAATTGCGCAGGATGCCAAAGAAAATTGTCCTGTGAGTCAGGCTTTCAGCTTTGAAAAGTCATTGACTGCAACACTTGAGAGTTAAGTGGATTTATCGCAAAGTCGCAAAAATATTTTGAAAATCGACACACAAAAAATTTCAAATTATAAATTTTATATGCGACTTTTATAAGATTAACTTAAGTGCAAATTTTGCGACTTTGCGTTAGAAGAAAATTAAAAGAGCCAAAGATATTCTTTGGTTTTTTTGTTCAAAAATAGTATCTTGTCAGAATCAGAAAATTATCAATTTTAAATGTTAGAAAAGAAAGAACATCAGTATGAAAGAGCGGTTTTGGTTGGCCTTGTCACCCAAAATCAGGACGAAAGTAAACTGAAAGAATATATGGACGAGCTGGAGTTTCTGGCTTTCACAGCCGGTGCGACGGTAGATAAGAGATTTACCCAAAAGCTCACACAACCGGATTCCAAAACCTTCGTGGGAAGCGGAAAAGCCTTGGAAATCAAAGAGTATGTTAAAGAAAACGGAATCGGTACTGTAATTTTTGATGACGAATTGTCGCCTTCGCAATTGAAGAATCTGGAGCGAGAAATGGAAGTCAAAATTCTAGACAGAACCAATCTTATTCTTGATATTTTTGCCCAAAGAGCGCAGACTTCCTATGCGAGAACTCAGGTTGAACTGGCTCAGTATCAATATCTTTTGCCACGATTAACAAGGATGTGGACCCACCTTGAGCGTCAAAAAGGTGGAATCGGGATGCGTGGTCCGGGTGAAACGGAAATTGAAACCGACAGAAGGATTATCCGTGACCGAATTACTTTGCTGAAAGACAAGCTCAAAACCATTGACAAACAAATGTCTACCCAAAGACAAAACCGAGGTAAAATGGTTCGTGTGTCTTTGGTAGGTTATACCAATGTCGGGAAATCGACCTTGATGAATGCGCTGTCTAAATCGGATGTTTTTGCGGAAAATAAATTGTTTGCAACCTTGGACACAACGGTAAGAAAAGTGGTGATTGGAAATCTTCCATTTCTTTTGACAGATACAGTTGGGTTTATCAGAAAATTGCCGACACAGTTGGTGGAATCTTTCAAATCGACGTTGGATGAGGTTCGTGAAGCGGATTTGCTGATTCACGTTGTTGATATTTCACATGAAAGTTTTGAAGACCATATTGCCTCTGTCAATCAGATTCTTCAGGAAATTGATGCGCATCAGAAACCGATGATTATGGTTTTCAATAAGATTGACGATTTTAGTTACGAGAAAAAAGATGAAGATGATTTGACACCCTCATCCAAAAAGAATATTTCACTGGAGGAGTGGAAAAAAACGTGGATGGCCAAATCCAAACATCCGACAGTTTTCATCTCTGCTTTGACTAAAGAGAACTTCCCGGAAATGAAGAAAATGATTTACGATGAGGTTCACAGAATCCACATTTCGAGATTCCCTTACAATGATTTCCTGTTCGAGTATTTTGATGATGAGGAAAATTAATATGAAAATTTTAAAAGCATAGTTGAAAAACTAACAACCATCAACCAAAAACCACCAACTAAATAAATGGAGTTATATTACTCATTTTCAGTTCTTATCGTCTTAGCATCTTTGTTTGCTTACATCAATTATCGCGTTTTAAAATTACCGAGTACCATTGGAATTATGGTGATTGCAATTATCGTATCGGTAACTTTGGTAGCGTCGGGCGATAATTTTTTACCAAAGACAACGACGCATTTAACAAAATTGGTAAACAACTTTGATTTTACCGAAGTTCTAATGGGTGCGATGTTGAACTTTCTGCTTTTTGCAGGCGGAATCCACGTCAATATCAAGGATTTGAAAGAGCAATTCGGGCCTGTTGTTATTTTTTCTACTGTTGGTGTGATTATTTCAACTTTTGCCGTTGGTTTTGGAACTTATTACTTATTGCCTCTGGTTGGCGTTCAAATGCCGTTCATTTATTGTTTGGTTTTTGGGGCATTAATTTCTCCTACAGATCCTGTTGCAGTTCTCAGTATTCTGAAACAGGCAAATGTATCTAAATCTTTGGAAACAAAAGTTGCCGGCGAATCTTTGTTTAATGATGGGATGGCAGTTGTCGTTTTTACGGTGGTTCTTCAATTAGCCATCGGAAAAGACATTGATTTGAATGTTGAAAATGTAGGACTTCTTCTCATAAGAGAGGCTGGAGGAGGATTACTTTTAGGCGTTCTTCTCGGCTATTCGGCTTCCAGAGCAATGCGGGTTGTGGATGATTATATCATTTCCGTACTCATCACATTGTCAGTTGTTATGGGTGGTTATCTGATTGCCCGCGAGATGCATATTTCTGCACCTTTGGCAATGGTGGCTGCAGGATTATTTATGGGGAATTTCAGTGAAAGTTTCAAAATGAAATCTGAAACGCAGGATTATCTCATCAAATTTTGGGAGCTGATTGACGAGATTATGAATGCGGTTCTATTCTTATTTATTGGTTTTGAGTTGCTGTTAATCAAAGACTTAAATGAATATCTCATTGCCGGTGGTATTTGTATTATGATTGTTCTGCTTGCACGTTGGATAGCGATTTTTATTCCTACAAAATTCATGGCTTTCAAATACCGGTTCAGCCCGCAAACGGTGAAAGTTTTGGTTTGGGGTGGCATCCGTGGTGGCGTTTCCATTGCTTTGGCACTATCAATCCCGATCAATGAGTACAGTCAGATTATCATCAGTATCACTTATTGTGTCGTGGTGTTTTCGATTGTTGTTCAAGGATTGACGATCGCAAAAGTGGCGAATCCGAAAAAGATTGCTACGGAAGAGAAGATCATGGAAACAATTGATTAATTATGTCAGCATCATTAATGGTTTCGGAAATTAAATTGGCTTTGCAGGATCTTTCAATTCCCGAAAAGGCAGAATTCTTCCCGAAGTTTTTTAAAACCGGAAAAGGGGAGTATGGCGAAGGCGATTTGTTTATTGGTGTGAAGGTTCCGGATCAAAGGAGCGTTGCCATGGAATTTTATAATAAAATTTCTATGAACGAGTTAAGCGAGTTGTTGTCTTCACCAATCCATGAGCATCGGTTGACAGCTCTGGTGATGCTGGTTTATAAATTTGAAAAAACAAAAGATAATATTCAGAAAAAAGAAATCGCAGATTTTTATCTGAGACATACAAAATACATCAACAATTGGGATCTGGTGGATACATCGTGTTATAAAATTTTAGGCAGGCATTGTTTTGAAAATCAGGATTCTAAAATATTAGAAAAACTATCCGATTCCGAAAGTATGTGGGAAAAAAGGATGGCAATTGTAGGAACAATGTATCACATCAAAAAAGGACAATTTGAATTAACGAAATCACTCGCTCTCAAAAATCTTTATCATCCACATGATCTGATGCACAAAGCCAACGGCTGGCTGCTTCGCGAAATGGGGAAAAAGGACGAAAACGAATTGCTTGATTTTCTTAATTCTCATTATAAAGAAATGCCAAGAACCTGTCTCCGATATGCCATAGAAAAATTGGATGAACGACTTCGGCAAAATTATTTAAAAGGAAAAATCTGATGGATGATTCTTTGCTGAGACCTTTTTTGCATTACTTTTTACACTTCGGATTTCCTATTGTGATAGCTTTCCTGCTTTTCAGAAAGAATTGGAAAAAGGCTTATTTCATAATGCTCACGTCGATGCTGGTGGATGTTGATCATTTGCTCAGCACACCTGTTTTTTCACCGGACAGATGCAGCATCAATTTTCATCCACTCCATACATATTGGGCGATTGGTGTTTATTTCCTGTTGTTATTCTTCAAAGGAAATCTCAGGATTCTTGGCGTAGGATTATTGTTTCATATGCTGACAGACTGGATTGACTGCCAGTTACATAATATTGGTTTTTAGAATCATCGGATTCTGGCATTTGCCATTTTATGGTTCATAATCCTGCCAATATTCAATGCTCTGGTAATTGCCGTTTCAGCAATATCACCTTCAAAGTTGTCGTGCACGGTTTTTTCCCAAACCTGCAGCCAGCGGTTGAAATGTTTTTCTTCCAACGCAGTAACTTCATTCAGCGGAAAATGCACACGCATCGGATTTCCTTCATAGACAGGATTTCCCAGCAGGATACTTTCCCAGAAATTGTACATTTTCGGAAGATGTTTGATGAGGTCGATTTTCGCAATGTCGGTAAAGAAAAACCCGATCAAATCATCCTTTATAACTTGACCATAGAATTCCTTAACCAGATATTCTACATCTTCTCTTGTTGTAATATCGTTCATATTCACAAATTTAATGATTTGCAATGGGTTGATAATAAGATTAATATCAGTTTTTCGTATATTTGAGAAAAGCAAAGTTATGTACACATTCACCATTTTGCCGACTTTGGTAGTTTTAGGATTTATCTCTGTAACACTTTACAAACATTTCATAAAAAAGAACAAGCAGGATCTGAAATCTTCATTTCTGTTTGTGCTGGGTTTTTCAGCGCTTTGGTGCGGACTATATTACTTGGTTTTTTCATAGTAAAACAGTTAGTTTTGCAGCATGAATCTCGATTTCTATAAAACACAAGCCCAGCAAAAGCAGAAGGAACACAAAAAATTTTTGGATGGGCTGAAAAAGAAACCGCCTAAAAATCTTGATTATCTGGTTTTAGAAAAGCACGAAGAGACGTTCAGTGAAATCGATTGCCTCAGCTGTGCCAATTGCTGTAAAACCACAGGTCCGCTTTACACGGAAAAAGATATTGAAAGAATTTCTAAACATCTCAGAATGAAGCCTGCGGAGTTCGAATCTAAATTTCTGAGAATAGATGAAGATCAGGACAAAGTTCTTCAAAACCTGCCTTGCTTTTTTCTGAATGACGACAACACCTGTTCGATTTATGATGTACGTCCAAAGGCTTGCAGAGAATATCCCCACACAGACCGGAAGAAAATTTATCAGATTAATAATCTTACCATCAAAAATACGCTTATTTGTCCTGCAACTTATGTTTTTGTAGAGAAAATGATAAAGGCAACAGAAAAATAGCCTTCATAATTTACGAATAAAATAGTTTTTTTTATCGTGATTTTTCTCAGCCGGAAAATGAATCTTAGTTTCTAACTTTATATGCAATAAAAAATATAATATGCCATGAAACAAAGAGTTCCGGTTACTGTAATTATGGCAAAAAAAGTAATTACATTGCCCAAAACAGACAATCTTGAAAATGCAGAATTGCTTTTCAGACAGCACAAAATCCGTCACATCCCTGTAGTCAATGGCAAAACGGTAATCGGGATGTTGAGTTATACGGATCTGCTCCGCATATCTTTTGCAGATTCTATTATGGATGACGGGAATGTGGATACGGAAGTTTATAATCTCTTCACTATAGAACAGGTTATGGCAAAGAATGTAACAGAAATTGATGCCGCAACTACTATAAAGGAAGCTGCGGAAATCCTGGCAAGTAAAGAGTTTCACGCATTACCTGTCTGCAAAAGAGGAAAACTGGTCGGTATCATCACTACTACGGATCTTATCCGATACCTTTTAAGTCAATACTAAAAGACAAAAATTATTAAAAAAAACAATTTATTTTTTTCAAAATTTCTTTAAGACGATGTTAAAGTTTGCTATATTTTTTATTTAACATAATATTGGTTTAATGTTTGGTCTTGATTATCAACACTAAAATAATTATTATGAAAAATTTAATGGCAGCTGGTTTAATGATTTTTGGGACAATGTTCCTTACGGCGCAGGTGACAACACCACAGCAAGACACAACAAGAACCAAAACGGAGAAAAAGACAAATAAAATGAACAAAAAAGCTCCGGAAACTGTTCAGCCAAACGGAATGAACAGAACGATTGACACAACAATGCAGAATAACAATAACAATTGGAATCAGCCAAAAACAACAACCAAAAAAGATTCAGTCTGGAACAAGTCACAGCAACCGACAACCAGATAATTGATGATAATTAAAAACGGAGCAAATTTTTTTGCTCCGTTTTGTTTTTATAGTTCCCATTCCACCACTGCTTTTACAAAAGCTTCGGCATTTTCAACCGGAATGTTAGGTAAAATCCCGTGTCCGAGGTTGACAATGTACTTATCCTTTCCAAAACGATTGATCATTTCGTGAACCATTTTCCGAATCGTTTCCGGTGTAGAGTGCAATCTCGACGGGTCAAAATTCCCCTGCAAAGTCACAGCATTATTAGTGAATTTTCTAGCATTTTCAGGCGTGATCGTCCAGTCAACACCAAGTGCAGACGCTTTAGATTTCGTCATTTCGTCCAAAGCAAACCAGCAACCTTTCCCGAAAACCACAACGTGCGTCAGTGGCGCCAAAGCCTCAACAATCTGATTGATATATTGCCAGGAAAAATCCTGATAGTCAGCCGGAGAAAGCATTCCACCCCAAGAATCGAAAACCTGAACAGCAGAAACACCTTTCTCAACTTTTCTTTTCAAATAAGCAATCGTGGTGTCCGTGATTTTCTGTAATAATTTATGCGCAGATTCTGTCTGCAAAAAGCAAAACGATTTAGCGATATTGAAATCCTTCGAACCTCTACCTTCGATGCAGTAGCAGAAAATCGTCCAAGGCGAACCAGCGAATCCAATCAACGGAATCTCATTGTCCAGCTTTTCCAAAGTCATTTCTATCGCATCAAAAACGTAACCCAAAGTATCATTCACATCAGGAACAATCACATCATCAACTTGCTGAGCTGTTCTGATAGGATTGTCCAGCCAAGGTCCAACCGATTCTTTCATTTTGAAATCGATGCCCATCGCTTGTGGAACCACCAAAATGTCCGAGAACAAAATCGCCGCGTCCAAAGGAAATCTTCTGATCGGCTGAACCGTGATTTCCGACGCCAGTTCCGGTGTTTGACATCTGGTGAAAAAATCGTATTGGTCGCGCAATGCGATGAATTCCGGTAAGTATCTTCCGGCTTGTCTCATCATCCAAACTGGCGGTCTTTCCACGGTTTCTCCGCGAAGTGCCTTTAAATATAGGTCGTTTTTAATCATTTTTAATATTATTTTGACTTGCGTCGAACCACTTTGTTAGGTTTGGGCGCCTTTATCCGCCTTCCGCTCCCAATCTTTTCACTTCACTACGTTGCGTAAAAAGGATTTCCGCTCAAGTCGGGGCGCGCTTCGCAAATACAATTTTAGTCATTCAAATTAAATCAACATTGTCATAATGAGCCTGTCGAAGTATCTTTTAAAATCAAATTTAAAATATCAGCTAAAGTATTTTTCGAGCTTGTAATTACTTTATTATCCGTTAGTTTCTTAATTTCGGAAGTCGTTGTTTTTCCAATCGAAAAAATCTTAACATCACCAAATTGATTAAACTTTGCAAAACTACGAACTCCGCTCGGACTGAAGAAAACAATCGCCTGATATTTCTCATCGATTTTCGGATAGAGCAGTTCTGTCTTATAAACAGGGATTTTTTTGTACGAGATATTTTGCAAAGGAAGCTTTTCATCTAAGATGTCTAAAGCAATATCGCCGCAAAAATGGAGGAATTTTTCATTCACAGAATTTTCTGTTATGAACTGAGACAGTTCCTGGGCATTCTTACAAAGTTTAAAAGTTCCGAAATTGTGCTTTCTCAATTCCTTTTTGGTCTGCGAACCGACGACATAAATTTTATTATAATTCTTCGGCTCGGCAAAATTTTCATTTGGTGAAAATCCATTTTCGAAAAAAGCTTTTACGCCATTCACACTGGTGAAAATCAATGAGTTGTTTTTTAAACCGAAAGTTTTAGTTTTTAAAATTTCAGTTTTGATGACTTCAACAAAATCAACCGACACTTCGACTCCGCTCAGTGCAAGTGTTCCCAATTTCTCAGAAACTTTTTCTTTATCCAGTGATTTTGTAAAAAGGATTTTCATATTGGGATTTTAACACAAGGTTCACGAAGTTTTTTCACGAGGAACACAAGGCATATGTTCAATTGAGTACTTTGTGAAACCCTTTTGTGCTTTTGTGTTTTAAAAATTATAATGACTTTTTAATTTCTTCCATCAGCTCTTTTCCTCCATTTTCCAGAACTTTGTTGGCTATCTTTTCTCCGAAGTTTTCATAATCGTTCCAGTTAAAAATTTCATCTGTTTCGATGCAGTTTTTCCCGTCAAGAGAACATAGCCTTCCTAGGAATCTGATTTGTCCGTCAATCATTTCTGCTTTTGCGCCGATTGGAGCTGTACAACCGCCTTCCAGCGTTTTCAGAAATTCTCTCTCTATTGTTACACAGATTTCAGTTTCTTTATGGGAAATTGATTTTAAAATCGATGGAAGGTCTTCATTATCATTTTTGCTGGCAATCGCAACAACACCTTGCGAAGGTGCTTGCAGCATAAACGGAATCTGTTCATAATTGAGATCCAGATTCATACGCTTAATTCCGGCTAATGAAAATAAAGTAGCGTTGGCAATGCCATCATCCAGCTTTTTCAGGCGGGTCTGGACATTTCCTCTTATGTCTGTGAATTCAGTTTCCGGGAATTCTTTCAGCCAAAAAGCGCGTCTTCTCAAACTGCTGGTAGCGATTTTCAAAACTTCCAGATCCAGGGGTTCAGAGTCATTATTTCTCACCAAAACATCTTCAGGAAAATCTCTTTCCAAAACAGCAGAAATCTGAATGTTATTCGGCAATTGCGTCGGAACATCTTTCAGGGAATGAACGGCAATATCAATATCATTATTCAATAAAGCAATGTCCAAATCCTTCGTGAAAATACCTGTGATTCCCAAGGCGTAAAGCGGTTGATTCAGATTTTTGTCGCCAGAACTAACAATAGGAACAATCTCAGTCTTGAAACCAAGATTCTGCAGTTTCGATTCAACTTGGTGAGCCTGCCAGAGTGCAAGCGGACTATTTCTGGTTCCTATTTTTATTGTGTTCATCAGAGTCTTGTTTATGAATGTCGAGGATGTCTTCCATCATTTTTGTGATTTCGTCTGCGCGGGAAGGGTTTTCCAGAATATATTTTGCAAACCGGTTCGTGATTTTCTGTACCAGATTATTGGACAGTTCCATATCCTCAATTTTGGCGTAATGAAATTTCTTATGGATATTATGCATCTCGTGCTGCTCAATTCTTTTCAAAGAATTTTTGAAATGATTGATATTCGGAGCCAGTTTTCTTTTCTTTTCCCAGTCTACGAATTCCTTTGCCATTTCTTTGATGATACCTTCCGCTTTCGGGATTTCCTTTTTTCGCTGTTCCATCGTTTCCTTGATGGTTTGTGAGAGTTGATCCACATCTATCACTGTTACGTTTTCCAGATCACCAATTTCCTTCTGAACATTGTTCGGAATCGATAAGTCTATGACTAACATGGGCTTATTTTCAGGGAAATTTGATTCGTCAATGATATATTTCTGAGCACCGGTTGCAACAATCAGAACATCAGTTTGTTTCAGTTCTTCAGGGAAACTGTTGAAATCGATTTGAGGAATATTGTATTTGTCAGCAATTTTTTCGGCCTTCTCAAAAGAACGGTTTGCAATTTTGATTTTCGGCTGGTAGATGTGTTTTACAAGATTCTCTATCGTGTTTTGACCGATCTCTCCAACGCCTAAAAGAAGAATATTTTTTTCGTGGATATGTCTTGTATTGTTCAGTATATAATGAACCGCAGCATAAGAAACCGAAGCAGAACCTGTGCTGATGCCGGTTTCGTTCTTAATTCTTTTTGAAATCTGAATGGATGAATTAATAGCTCGTTCCAGATAGGGATTGGAAAAGTCTTTATATTTTTTGAACCGATGGTATGCGTTTTTGATTTGAGAAACAATTTCAAAATCACCGATTATCTGACTTTCCAGGCCTGCGGCCACACGAAAAAGGTGAAATAAAGCATCTTCACGCTGGATGACATTGACATATTTCAGGAATTCGGAAAGACTCACGCCTACAGTATTACAGTATAATTCCGCAATGTGAAGGTAATTTTTCGTAGTGGAATAGATCTCTGTCCTGTTGCAGGTGGAAACCACAAAGGCATCACCGTAATCCTGTTCATGGATCTGATTCACAAAAGATTTGATGTGCTCATCGAAGAATGCAAAACGGCCACGCGTTTCGGCATCGGCTTTTTCATAGCTGATGCTGAGAACAGCAAAATCAGAAGTCTGGTGAAATTTATTTCTCTGGCTCATTTTCAGTGAGCAAATTTACGATTTTTAAAACTAAGGCTGATGATGAATGTCAGTTTACCGAATTGAAAAAATCTATATTATTTATTAAAATACTTAAACCAACGATCATAACTAAACACGGATTTCATAAATTTTTTTTGCAATTTTGATAATTTACAACACGAAAATTTAATAAAATTTTAACCAAAAAAAATGGATTTGCATCTTTAGAATGTATCTAAATTTATATCTTTGTAAACTTAATAATTATTGAACGGAAATGGGTTTATTGGATATGTTCACGCAAGAGATTGCGATTGACTTAGGGACGGCAAATACGCTAATTATACATAACAACAAAATCGTTGTGGATCAGCCTTCTATCGTGGCGATAGAGCGTTCGTCCGGTAAGCCGATAGCAGTGGGAGAACAGGCAAAACATATGCAGGGTAAAACCCACGAAGATATCAAGACAATTCGCCCGCTGAAGGATGGTGTGATTGCAGATTTCCACGCTTCCGAACATATGATTAAGGAATTCATCAAGCAGATTCCGGGTATTAAAGGAAAGCTTTTTCAGCCAGCACTCAGAATCGTGATTTGTATCCCGTCTGGTATTACTGAAGTTGAAAAAAGGGCGGTTAGAGATTCTGCTCAGAAAGTGAATGCCAAAGAAGTTCGTCTGATTTACGAGCCAATGGCAGCTGCAATAGGTGTTGGAATAGATGTTCAGAAACCGGAAGGAAATATGATTATCGACATAGGTGGTGGAACAACGGAGATTGCTGTAGTAGCACTTGGCGGAATTGTTTGTGACAAATCTGTAAAAATTGCAGGTGATGTTTTTACCAATGATATCGCTTACTACCTGAGAACACATCATAATTTATATATTGGGGAAAGAACGGCTGAGAGAATCAAATTAGAAGTTGGTTCGGCAGTTGAAGAATTGGATGTTCCCATCGATGATATTCCTGTACAAGGTAGAGATTTGATTACAGGGAAACCAAAAGAAATTATGGTCAATTATAAAGAAATTGCCAAAGCGCTTGATAAATCCATTATCAGAATCGAGGATGCGGTGATGGAAACATTATCACTGACGCCTCCGGAACTGGCAGCTGATATCTACAAAACAGGTATCTATCTTGCAGGTGGTGGTGCGCTTCTGAGAGGTTTGGCAGACAGGCTTCACAGAAAAACAGGACTTCCTGTTTTTGTGGCTGAAGATCCGTTAAGAGCAGTTGTAAGAGGAACTGGAATTGCTCTGAAAAATATGGATAAATTCAATTTCTTAATCAAATAATAATCTTCTTAAAATTGCAATGATTGTAAATTTTTGATACTTCTGAAATCGAAGCCTGAAAAATTATTTATCAATCATCAATTATCATTTATAACTTAGATGGGTGCTCTGCTAAGATTTTTTTCCAAGAATGCATTATTTGTGTTCTTCATATTTCTACAATTGGTGGCAGTTGTATTGATATTCAGCAAAAATTCTATGCAGCAAAGTTTTATCGCTGCTAAAACAGCGGCTTTCAATTCCTGGGTTTCCGGGTATATTGATGAAGGAACTTCTTATCTGAAATTAAAACAAATCAACGAAGATCTTGTTGCCCAGAACAAATCACTGATGCTGGAACTTTACGGAAAAGAGAAATCAAAAAATCCAGAATTCCGGAGGGTTTATGATACCATTGGCGGCGGACAGATTTATACTTTTGTTGACGGCGAAGTGGTCTTTAACAGTATCAACAGAAAGGATAATTACTTTACGATCAACAGGGGCAGACTTCAGGGTGTCAATTCCAAAATGGGTGTCATTGCACCGAGAGGAATTGCCGGAATTGTGATTAATACTACCGATAACTATGCTTTGGTTCAGTCTGTTCTGAGTATGAATAAAATCAAAATCAGTGCGGCGCTCAAAAAGTCCGGTTATTTCGGAACATTGTCATGGAAAGGCGATGATTCCCGGACGATGACACTTTCTGACGTTCCGAAATATGTTCCTCTGAAAGTTGGTGACACGGTTGTAACAGACGGAAAATCTTCTATCTTCCCAGCCGGGATATTAGTAGGTACGGTTGCCGGTTATGAAGTGGACAGCAAAACAGGTTTCTGGGATATTTCTGTAGAACTCAGCGAGAAAATAGGAAAATTAAGCAAGGTTTTTGTGGTTAGAAACCTTAAAAAATCTGAGGTTCAGAAAATTGATGATACCTTAAAAGTACAAATCAAAAAAGATGGTCAGTAGAAACATTGCATCGGACTTGCTTCTAATAGCACTGCTTACAGCTTTTCAGATTTTTATTCTGAATAGGATTGCTTTGTTTGGACAGTATATTCCTGTGCTTTATCCTGTATTTGTCATGTTTTATCCGTTTTTCCGAAATCAGTTTCAGTTTCTGGGATTGAGTTTTTTATTAGGATTATGTATTGACGCATTTCTCGGAACTTGGGGGATCAATGCATTTGCAACTACGGTTATCGCATATTTCAGAACGATTATATTCAGAACTTCTACGGATACAACAACGGATTTTTTCTCATTCCAAAGTATCCAGTGGACACAGTTTATATTTTTTATAATAACCAGTATTTTTATCCACCAGTTTTTGGTGCAGTTTATTGAGTTTTTTAAATTCACCAGATTTTTTGAAATTTTATTCAATGTAATAGTAACCAGTCTAATTTCGTTTGTATTTATACTAGCCTATACATTAGCATTTAAAATCAAGCAAAAAGTTTGAAATCACAATATCTTAAAATCCTTCTCGCTCTTTCTGTTATTGCAATTATTTTCATTGCAAGGCTTTCGTATCTGCAGTTATTTACAGACAGATATGCACTTAACGCAGCGAATACTTCCATCAAAATCGAATACGTTATTCCGCCAAGAGGCGTCATTTTTGACAGGAACGGGAAGATACTCGTAGGCAATCAGCCTGCATTCGAGATCTCTTACACTGCCGCACTTCTGAAACCCGATTTCGACACCCTTGGTTTTTGCAAGCTCATGAATATGACCAAGCCGGAGTTCATCAGAACAATGAAAAATATTGAGAAGGAAAAATATTATTCCCGGTTGACACCGATGACGTTTATGAAGAATCTAAGCCGCGAAGATATGGCGAGAATTCAGGAACTGATTTTTAAATATCCGGCATTCAGCATTGTTCCGCGTCCCCAGAGACAATATGAAATCAACACTTCTGGCAATCTTCTGGGTTATACCAATCAGGTTAATGACAATGATATCAAAAAAGATTCACTTTATTATCTGCCGGGAGATATTGCCGGCAAAAGCGGAATTGAGAAAGCCTATGAAAAAGAACTTCGTGGTGAGAAAGGTATGAAATATATCCAGAAAGACATCCGCCAGAGAAGTATCGGATCATACAAAAACGGAGAGCTTGATAAAGAAGTCGTTACAGGAAAAGATTTGACGCTGACCATTGATTACGATTTGCAGCGAATGGCAGAAGAGATGCTGGTTAATAAGCATGGAGCGATCGTTGCAATCGACCCGAATAATGGCGAGATTCTGACAATGGCAACAGGCCCGGATATTGACCCGAATCTTTTTACAGGTCCGGAAAAATCCAGAAACCTTTACCGGTTAGCCAATGATACGATTTATGAAAACAAGCCTACATTTGATCGTTCTGTGCAGGCGGCTTATCCGCCGGGTTCTACTTTCAAGTTGTTGACGGCACTTGCAGCCATGCAGATGGGTGTGATGACAGATAAAACGATTTTTCCTTGCGGTGGCGGATTCAATTACAGAGGTCTCAGAATCAAAGGACATGGCGGTGCGGATCCGTTGATTCCTTCCATTCAGGTTTCCAGCAACTGTTATTTTACTTATGCGTATCTGAATATTATTAATAAATATCCAGGCAATCCGTCCAAAGGTGTAGATGAGTGGAAAAATATCATGAACAGCTTTGGAGTCGGCGAATTCCTGAATAATGATTTGGCAGTTGGAGCAAGAGGTAGAATCCCATCCGGTGAATTCTATGAAAAAAGAATGGCAGGTATTTATAAGGCCAGCGGTTCTAAAAAAGACCCGAAAAACTGGGATCCACTGGCAACAGGTGCGGTTTTCAACGGAATGGGTCAGGGTGACGTCCTGCTGACGCCTATTCAGATGGCCAATGTGGTGGCGGCCATTGCAAACAAAGGATGGTATTACACGCCCCATATTGTTAAATCTATTGATGGAAAACCAAATCCCGATAAGCGTTTTAAAAAGAAACATTACACGATGGTTCAGAATCCGCAATTCTATAATGTGGTGATTCAGGGTATGGAAGCTGTGATGCTGAGAGGAACGGGACGTGGATTGATGTCAAAAGATTTTACCCAACTGGCAAAAACAGGAACAGCACAAGTTCCGCAGGGAAAGGATAATTCGATTTTTGTTTTGATTGCACCTGCTGATAAGCCAAAGATTGTTGTCGCTGCGGTGATGGAGCATGCAGGATTTGGGGCAACTTGGGCCGGACCGGCGTGTACAACTATTGCAGAAAAATATGTCACAGGCGAACTGAAAAGGGAACATCTTTACAAGAAAATGATAACTTCCAGCTTTATGCCGGAGTATAAAAGACAATATATCGCCGATATGAAACGTAAAGGCTGGTACAAAGAACCACCTAAAGACTCGGCGCAGCTGAAGAGAATCAAAGACAGTTTGCAGGCTATTCAGAATAAGAAATTAAAGAAAGACAGTACCAAATTGAAACCTCTAAAAACCAATGCGAGATGAAGTGGGCGGAAGGAATAGATAAACTTGGGATATCTCTTTATGTCCTGCTTTGTGTTTTTGCTATTATTAATATTTATAGTGTAAAAGCAGAGTTGGGTCAGAAACAGCTGATTTTCTTCGGCATCTCCTGTTTTGTCGGGATCATCATATTTTTTATGAGAACCAAGTTCTTTGAAAATATGTCTGCCGTGATTTATGTTGGCGGTATTTTGCTGTTGGTGGGATTATTCCCTTTCGGAACAGAAATTCTAGGGCAGAAAAACTGGTATAAGTTCGGAGGATTCACGATGCAGCCGGTTGAGTTTGCAAAAATAGGAACATCACTGATGCTGGCAAACTATGTGTCGAATCAGGACTTTAATATCAGTAACAGAAGATCGCTCATAACTTCGATGGCTATCATTGCGATTCCCGGCGCCGTTGTCCTTATGATCCCGGATGTGGGTTCCCTTTTGGTATTTGTTGCCTTCGTAATAGCTCTGTACAGAGAAGGTCTGTCAGGAAAGCTGTTTGTAGTCGGGAGTTTATTCGCTGGTGTTTTCCTGATTGCAAATTACCTCAATGATCCTTTGAAAATCAGTCTTTGGTATTTCATGATAATCATTCTTGTTTTAGGCGCAATATGGTTTGCCTTCAATGTTTTCCTTCTGAATAAAAATATTTACAGTCTTTTGCCAGCTGCAGGGATTATTCTTTTGCTGGCAGGTTTGTCTGTGATCTCACCAATAGTTTTTGAAAAGCTTCCGAAGCACCAACAGGAGAGAGTCGAGGTTTTGTATAAAGGAGAAAGAGAATTCCGTGATACTTCGGGTTACAATTTGCTTTATTCCAAAACAGCCATCGGCTCTGGCGGTATGATGGGCAAAGGATACAAACAAGGTTCAGTAACGCAGGGCAAGTTCGTGCCGGAGCAGGAAACCGATTATATTTTCTGCACCGTCGGAGAAGAATGGGGGTTCGTCGGGAGTACAATTCTGATTCTGTGTTATGCCATTTTTATCGGCCGGATCTATTATCTGGCAGAAAATCAGAAAACAATATTTAACAGGGTCTTTGGCTATTGTTTTGCTTCGATTCTTCTTATTCATTTCAGCATTAATCTCGGGATGGTTATGGGGCTTTTTCCGACAGTTGGGATTCCTCTGCCTTTTTTCAGTTACGGAGGAAGCTCGCTTTTGGCCTTCTCAATAATGACATTTATTTTCTTCAAGCTTAATTATGCTGATAAAAACAGTCTGGTATAGGTACAGCTAATTACAATAGATAAATTCTCAAAAAGCCGTAAAGTTTATAGATTCAAAAACAAAAGCATCCCGAAACTCGAAATGCTTTTTTGTGTCAGTTTATTTTTGTTATTCTGGATTAAGAATACATCTGCTCTTGGAGTTCCTTTATCTTTTTGTCACCAAGATATTCATCATAAGTCATATCTCTGTCGATAATGCCTTTTGGCGTCAGCTCAATAATTCTGTTACAAACAGTCTCCAGCAATTCGTGGTCATGGGAAGAAAGCAAAAGATTGCCTTTGAAGTTGCTCAGTGAGTTGTTCAACGTTGTGATACTTTCCAGATCCAGGTGATTGGTTGGCTCGTCCAGAAGGAGTACATTCGCTTTCTGAAGCATCATCCTGCTGAACATACAACGCATTTTTTCTCCTCCGGAAAGCACTTTACAAGATTTAAGCGCTTCATCTCCGGAAAACAACATTCTTCCCAGGAAACCTCTCATAAATTCTTCATGACGCTCTTCGTCATTTTTCGTGAATTGTCTCAGCCAGTCTACCAGATTAACGTCATCCTGAAAATAATCTGTGTTGTCCAAAGGCATATAAGACTGGTTCGTGGTTACACCCCAGTTATAAGTTCCTTTGTCCGCTTGCGTAGTTCCGGAAAGGATCTGGAAAAACTCTGTGATGGCCAATGAGTTTCTAGAAATAACAGCGACTTTATCACCTTTTTTAAGATTAAGATCGATATTCGAGAACAATAATTCTCCGTCTTTTGTTTTTTCAAGACCTTTTACATCCAGGATCTGATCTCCAACTTCTCTTTCTATATCGAAAATAATGGCAGGATATCTTCTTGAAGATGGTTTTATATCATCAATGTTCAGTTTATCAATCATCTTCTTACGTGCTGTTGCCTGTTTTGCTTTTGCCACGTTGGAACTAAATCTCGCGATGAAATCCTGTAATTCTTTTTTCTTTTCTTCAGCCTTTTTGTTTGCCTGAGCTCTTTGTCTCGTTGCCAGCTGGGAAGCCTGATACCAGAACGAGTAGTTACCTGTATAAAGATTCAATTTTGAATAATCCAAATCTCCGATGTGTGTACAAACGGCATCCAGGAAGTGACGGTCGTGTGAAACAACGATTACGGTGTTTTCATAATCTGCGAGGAAATCTTCTAACCATGCGATCGTTGCGATATCCAGGTCATTGGTAGGCTCATCCAGAATCAAAACATCAGGATTCCCAAACAATGCCTGAGCCAATAAAACTCTTACTTTGTCCTTATTTTCCAGTTCCGACATCATTTGCCAGTGCATATCATCTTTGATGCCGACATTCGAAAGCATGGTCTGTGCATCAGCTTCTGAGTTCCATCCGCCCATTTCATCGTAGATTACACCTAGTTCCCCAGCTTTGATACCGTCCTCATCGGAGAAATCTTCTTTGGCATACAATGCATCCATCTCTTCTTTGATCTCGAAGAGCTTTTTATTTCCTCTCAGAACGGTTTCCAATACTGTGAAATTGTCGTATGCAAAGTGATCCTGCTCCAGAACGGACATTCTTTTTCCCGGCTCCAATGAAACATTGCCAGAAGTGGATTCCTGCTTTCCACTCAATATTTTAAGAAATGTGGATTTCCCGGCACCGTTTGCACCAATTATCCCATAACAATTTCCTTTCGTGAATTTTATATTAACTTCGTCAAAGAGAACTCTCTTCCCGAACTGTAAAGATAAATTAGATACTGTTAACATATAGTTTTGTAAATTTGTTGCAAAAATACGAAAATTAGTTGGGATAGTGAAGTGTCACCAATCATTAACATATGAAAGTTAAAATCGAAAAAACTGTTAATATTCTTAACAAGAGAGCACGGTTCGAATATGAAATTCTGGATGAATATGAAGCCGGGATTGTTTTGACGGGTACAGAGATAAAATCATTACGATCTTCCAAGGCATCCATTACAGAAAGCTTTTGCCAGTTTATAAACAATGAATTATATATCATTAATATGATGATAGATGAGTATAAACTTGGCACGTTTTATAACCACAAAACAAAAAGGGAACGGAAATTGCTACTGCATAATTACGAATTGCAAAAACTTAAAAAAAAGTTAAAGGATGTTGGGAATACTATAATCCCTCTTAAGCTATACATTAATAATAAAGGAAAAGCAAAATTGCTAATTTCTCTTGCCAGAGGAAAAAAACTCTTTGACAAAAGAGAAGCAATAAAAGAAAGAGAGACTAAAGTTAACATCCAGCGATTGTTAAAGAAAAACTAAAAAAACTTTGTTTATAAAGAAAAATTATATTTATTTTGCATTATCAATTATTTAATCATTTAATTCTATGAAAAATCTAAAATTAGGAATTTCAGCATTAGCACTTACTGTTGCTTCTACTGTTTTCGCACAAACTACGACCAATAAGTGGGTTATTGGTGTAGGTGCTCATGGAGTGAATCACGTTGCTCAGAGAGGTAACTTCAGCAACACGTTCTCATTCAACAATTTCAAAGACAATTTATTTGGTGTATCTAAATATTCTATTACACCTCCACTTTCTAAATTGACAGTTGCAAGAAGCCTTGGAAAAGGTTTGGTTCTTGACTGGCAAACAACAGTTGGGAATGTAGAGAATAAAAGATTCGCTATGGATAAGGAGTTTTTCCTTATGACAGGTTTAGGTGTTCAATTCAAAGCAGCTGGTTTGCTTTGGGATGAAGAGTCTTGGTTTGACCCTTACTTGAGAGTTGGTGCGAACTATTTGAGACATGACTATACAGGTCTTACTTTTCCAAAAACAGATACAAAAGGTGAGTATTATGGTGCTTACAATGAAGATGGAGACATGACAGGTAAAGCTAATCACTTTACGGTTAGTACAGGCGCTGGTATCAACTTTTGGGTAACTAAAAACTTCGGTTTAGGTGTTCAGGGAGATTATGTTACTACTCCGGTTGATAAATCAAATGTAACTAACTTCTGGCAAGCATCTGCTTCATTGTTATTCAGATTTGGAAATACAGACAGAGATAAAGACGGAATCCCTGACAAAGATGACAGATGTCCTGATACGCCAGGTTTACCTGAGTTCCAAGGATGTCCTGATACAGACGGAGATGGCATTCCAGATATCGATGATCAATGTCCAGACGTAGCTGGTCCAAAAGAAAACAATGGTTGTCCTTGGCCAGATACAGACGGTGACGGAGTATTAGATAAAGATGATGCTTGTGTTGACGTTCCTGGTCCAGCAGAAAACAAAGGATGTCCTTGGCCAGATACTGATGGTGACGGAGTATTAGACAAAGATGATGCTTGTCCTACTGTTCCAGGTCTTCCAGAATACCAAGGTTGTCCTAAACCTAAAACAGTAACAGCTACTCAAGTTGAAGCTAAACTAGGAAGCGTATTCTTTGATTTCAATAAAGCAACAATCAAAGCTGAGTCTAAACCAGCACTTGATGAAGCTGCAGAATTAATCAAAAAAGATGGAGGTAACTATCTATTAGAAGGTAGAACTGATGCTAAAGGATCTGAAGCTTATAATTTGAAACTTTCAAGAGAAAGAGCTGCTGCAGTAGTTGCTGCACTAGATTCTAGAGGTGTTGATCCATCTGCTCTTAAGTCAATTGGGGTAGGAAAAGCAAAAGCTACTGTTCCTGCAACTGCTTCTGATGCAGAAAGACAAGTTGACAGAAAAGTTGTTGTAACTGCTGTTGAAGATGCGGCTCAATGGAGTGCTCTTAAGAAAAGAGATTACGACGATCCAACTCCAGTAAAAGTTAAGAAAAAAGCTACAGCTAAGAAAAAAGCTCCGGCTAAAAAGAAAAAATAATTTTAAATAAATTAATTTTCTAAATATAAATACCTCCAATTTTATTGGAGGTATTTTTTTTGTTTTCAGATTTCAGTACTTTTGTAGTATAAAATAAAAACTGTAATGGGAAGAGCATTCGAATATAGAAAAGCTTCAAAGATGGCCAGATGGGATAAGATGGCTAAAACATTTTCAAAGATTGGTAAAGACATAGCTCTGGCGGTAAAAGCAGGCGGCCCAGACCCCGATTCTAATCCGGCCTTAAAAAGATGCATCCAAAATGCTAAAGGTGCCAATATGCCCAAAGATAATGTCGAAAGAGCCATTAAAAAGGCAAGTGGTGCAGATGCGGAAAACTATGAAGAAATCACTTATGAAGGCTACGGGCAAGGCGGAGTTGCTTTCTTTGTAGAATGTACAACAAATAATCCTACAAGAACTGTTGCCAATGTAAGAGCGATTTTCAACAAGTTCGACGGTAATCTTGGTAAGAATGGTGAATTAGCTTTTATCTTCGACAGAAAAGGTATTTTCACAATCGAAAAATCTCAGATCAAATCGGACTGGGATGATTTCGAAATGGAAATGATTGACGGTGGCGCAGAAGAAATCGACCAGGATGAAAACGAAGTAATGATCACAACAGCATTCGAAGATTTCGGCTCAATGTCTCATAAGCTAGATGAACTTGGAATCGAGGCAAAAAGTGCCGAATTACAAAGAATTCCTAACAATATAAAAGGAATGACCGATGATCAGTTCAAAGCCAATATGAAGATGCTAGAAAGATTCGAAGAAGACGATGATGTTCAGAATGTATTTCACAATATGGAGTTTACAGAAGAACAATTGGAATCTATGTAATTTAGAGATCAAATCATAAAAAATCCCAACTGAAAAGTCGGGATTTTTTATATTATAAAACGCTGTTGATTATGCGTTTGGCTCGATAGATACAAAAGATCTATTGTTTGCTTTCTTTCTGAAAACTACAGTACCGTCAACAAGAGCGTGCAAAGTGTGATCTTTACCCATTCCTACATTTTCACCCGGGTGGTGTTGCGTACCTCTTTGTCTGATGATGATGTTCCCTGCGATTGCAGTTTGTCCTCCGAAAATCTTAACACCTAATCTTTTAGAATGAGATTCTCTACCGTTTTTGGAACTACCAACTCCTTTCTTATGTGCCATTTTATTTTAAGCTTTTGGGGTTAAAAATTATTCAGCAGTTTCGCTGGTTTCAGTTGCTACTTCAGCTTTAGCCGCTTTCTTAGGAGCTGCTTTTTTAGCCTCTTTTTTCGCACCGTCAAAACCGGTAATACCAGTTACAACGATTTGAGTTAATTGTTGTCTGTGACCGTTTTTCTTAGCATAACCCTTTCTTCTTTTCTTTTTGAAAACGATTACTTTGTCAGCCTGAACGTGGTCAAGAATTTCTACATCTACGGTAATACCGCTTACAGCCGGGGCACCAACAGTTACTGCACCGTTCACAGTAAGAAGAACTTTGTCAAAAGAAACTTTCGCTCCTTTGTCTCCTTTCAAACGGTTCACAAACAACTTTTGGTTTTGCTCAACTTTGTATTGAAGCCCTGCTATTTCTACAATTGCAAACATTGTTTATAAATTTTTATAATTATTCGAGGTGCAAAAGTAATCTTTTTATTTAAAAAATACAAAACAATTTCTAAATATTTAATTTTCTGAATGTTAATATTTATTTGGGCAGCTTGATCCGCCTTCCGCTCCCAATCTTTTTTGCCGACGATATCAGCTTAGATATAATTTTAAGGATGGCAAAAAAGGATTTCCGCTCAAGTCGGGCTGCAGATTCGACACAAAAACAAACTTTAAAATAAGAAATAACATTTGTCATTGAAAATTATCTAGGCGAGCCCCCCTTTGTGACCTAAAGACATTTAGATATAAAAATCTTTGTGAATTTTGTGTTTAAAAACTATAATACAAAGTACCTTATATACAAGATAAACTCTAAATTTGAAAATCGAAATTTTTTTGCGAAATGCTAAATTTTATAAAGAAAAACATTGCTCTAATCTGGGCGAAAAAACATATTGAAAAATCCAAAAGTTTTAAAACCAATGCAATTCAAAATCAGCAGGAATTGCTTTTAGATTTGGTGAAAACAGCCGAAAAAACATTATTCGGAAGAGAACATCAATTTGAAGATATCAAAACTATTAAAGATTTTCAAAGTAAAGTTCCTGTTGCAGATTACGAAGATTTAAAATCTTATATAGAAAAAGTAAAAAAAGGACAATCCAAAATCCTTTGGCCAGATTTGCCGGAGTATTTTGCAAAAACATCCGGAACAACTTCCGGATCCAAATATATTCCAATTTCCAAAGAAGCAATGCCTTTTCAAATAGCTGCTGCACAAAGCGCCATTTTTCATTACATTGGAAAGAAAAACAACGCCGATTTTGTTAACGGAAAAATGATTTTTCTGCAAGGCTCTCCTGAACTGGAAGAAATCAACGGGATTAAAAACGGAAGATTGTCCGGAATCGTTGCCCATCACATCCCTGATTATCTCCAAAAAAACAGACTGCCAAGCTGGGAAACAAACTGCATCGAAGATTGGGAAACCAAAATCGGTAAAATTGTAGAAGAAACCGAGAACGAAAATATGACCCTAATTTCCGGGATTCCGCCGTGGTTAATCATGTACTTTGAAAAATTGATTGACAGACACAACAAAAAAATCACACAAATTTTCCCGAATCTCCAATTGATCATCACAGGCGGCGTAAACTACGAACCTTATCGCGATAAAATGAACGAATTGCTCGGAAAAACGGTTGATATTGTTCAGACTTTTCCTGCTTCGGAAGGTTTTTTTGCTTTTCAGGATGATTATCAGAAAGATGGATTGTTACTGCTGACTAATCACGGAATTTTCTACGAGTTCATTCCCCTCGAACAATATGGAAAACCCAATGCACAACGATTGACGCTTAAAGATGTTGAGATGAACAAAGATTATGCTTTGGTTTTGACTACCAATTCCGGACTTTGGGCTTATTCCATTGGTGATGTTGTCAGGTTTATTGATAAAAACCCGCACAGGATTTTGGTTTCGGGAAGAACTAAGCATTTTACTTCGGCTTTTGGGGAACATGTTATTGCGTTTGAAGTGGAAGAAGCTTTGAAGGCAACAGTTGATAAATTTCCTGCTCAAATTACGGAGTTTCATCTTGCGCCAGAAGTAAATCCAACCGATGGATTGCCTTATCACGAATGGTTCATTGAATTTGAAAAAGAACCGAAAGATTTTGAAGCTTTTAAATCTGAGTTGGACTTACAGCTACGAAAACGGAATACCTATTATGACGATTTGATTTCCGGGAATATTCTACAGCCTTTAATCATTACGAAATTGAAAAAAAATGCCTTTCAGGATTACGCAAAATCTGAAGGAAAATTAGGCGGACAGAATAAAATTCCTCGCCTGGCGAATGACAGGAAAATTGGAGATTTTTTGACGGAGTTCAAATTGTAATCTTATTTTTAATATTGTTAAAGATTCGGGACTTTGACAAAGTGTGGTTTTCAGCGGAAACGCCGATTGAAGGGCAATCTCATAGCCCCGATAAAAGCGGCATCCTTTTTTGTTTTTCTTTTGTTTTCTTTTTTATGACAAAACGTTCTTAACAAAAAAGATACAGCGGATAGCGGGAAGCAGCTCCTTAAAAAATCAATGACTAACGGCTTTCAGCCCGACAATGGAGGCAATCAGGGTGAAGACGAAAAATAGCCGCCAGAAGGTGGCCGGCTCTTTGAAAATCAGAATCCCGACAACAACGCCACCCACAGCGCCAATGCCCGTCCAGACAGCATATGCCGTTCCGATTGGTAAACCGCTCTCGCCGGATATAGCTTTGAACATCAGAAACATACTGGTGAAAAGACAAAGAAAAAATCCTATCCACCAATAGATGCTTTCTTTCCCCGAGCTTTCCTGCGCTTTTCCAAGGCAGGTTGCAAACCCCGTCTCGAAAAGTCCTGCGATGATGAGTATAATCCAATTCATGCTGCGAAGATAAAATTTTGAAAATTAATGTGTAATTGTATGCGATCGATTATTTTTGCATAATGATTTCCTTTACACCACTTCGAGTTTTAAAAAATATAGAATTCCGACATCTTTTGACAGGGCGTTTTTTCCTGATCATTGCTTTCCGGATGCTCGCTACTTTGTTGGGGTGGTGGGTTTATAAGTTGACAAAAGATCCTTTTTCTATTGGTCTTATCGGGCTTTCTGAGGTGGTCCCGGCAGTTTCCTGTGCGTTGTACGCTGGCCATATTATTGATATGAATGAAAAGAAAAAGCTGTTGCTGATCTGTAATTATGCTTACGTAGTTCTGATAAGCCTGCTATTGATTCCGGCTTTCTTTGGTCACAGAATGCATTTTACAGGTCACGAGATCACTTATTTTATCTATGGTGTGATTTTCTTCACAGGCATCTGCCGTTCGTTTTTGGGGCCATTGGTACCAAGCATGATTCCTAGGATTGTGAAGCGGGAGAATCTGCCATATGCTGTCACGCTTAACCAGGCGACATTTTTGATCGCATCGGTTTCGGGCCACGCTTTAGGTGGTTTTCTGATTGCACTTATTACAATAAAATGGACTTTGGTGGTCATCATAAGCAGTATTACGCTGGCATCCCTGTTTTTCTGGACCATAAACAGGCAGTATTCTGAAAACGAAAATAAAGATGTGAACGTCTTTGAGAGTATGAAGGAAGGACTGGCCTATATCTATAAAACTAAGGAGATCTTTGGTGCTCAGATGCTGGATATGTTTGCAGTTCTCTTTGGCGGAGCAGTGGCGATGATTCCGGTTTTTGCAAGTGACATTCTGAAAGTCGGCTCGGAAGGGTTTGGACTTCTGAATGCGGCTTCTGATATTGGCTCGATGTTGATTATCATTACACTTTCTCTGGTTCCACTTAAAAAAAATCAAGGGAAGATTTTGCTTTTTGTAGCAACTGGTTTTGGGTTGTGTATTATAGGATTCGGATTGTCAAAAATGTATTGGCTGTCTTTTGGATTCCTGGTTCTGAGCGGAATGCTGGATGGAATCAGCGTGGTAATTAGAGGAACGATTGTCCAGCTGAAAACACCTGAAGAAATCCGTGGACGGGTTCTGAGCGTCAATTCAATTTTCATCATGTCAAGCAATGAACTGGGACAGTTTGAAAGTGGATTGACAGCAAAATTAATGGGCGTTGTCCGTTCCGTAGTTTTCGGTGGAACGATGACCGTTTTGACGGCTTTGTTTATCGGTGCGACTTCTAAGAAGCTGAGGAAGATGGAGTATTAAAAGTCTTAGCAAATTGAAGTCTGCAAAGTACCAAAACAAGTCTGTTTGGAAACAAATAAGAACTACAGAAGTTTCCCGCAAGTTGTTTGAAACTAAATACAAAATACGGAAGTCTAAAACAAGTTGTTTGGAAACAAATAAGAACTACGGAAGATTCCCGCAAATTGTTTGGAACAAATTACAAAGTACGGAAGTCTAAAACAAGTAGTTTGGAAACAAATAAGAACTACAGAAGTTTCCCGCAAAATGTTTGGAATAAATACAAACTGCTTGTGTTTTAAAACAAGCGTGATTGTAACTAAAAAAGGAAGCAAAAATTGGCTTCCTTTTATTTTTATATTAAACTTCTGATTTTCGCAATCATATCATCGCCCAATTTATCAGCTTCTTCCTGAGAAAACGCTTCGGTATAAATCCTGATGATCGGTTCTGTATTAGACTTTCTCAAATGGACCCAATTTTCGGCGAAATCGATTTTTACACCGTCAATTGTGGAAACTTCTGTCACATTGAGCGAAGTCGAAATGTCTTCATTTTTAAATTCTTCCTGAACTTTTACCAGCAAAGCGTCCACGTCGATTTCCGGCGTCAGTTCGATTTTCTTCTTGCCCATAAAATAAACCGGATAACCTGCCCTGAGTTCAGAAACGGTTTTGTTTTCCTTTGCGAGATGCGTCAAGAATAAAGCAATGCCCACCAAAGAATCCCGCCCGTAATGCAAATCTGGATAAATAATTCCGCCATTTCCTTCGCCTCCGATTACAGCATTTTTTTCTTTCATAAGGTTAACGACATTTACCTCGCCCACTGCACTTGCAAAATATTCGGAGTTGTGATTTTTGGCAACATCTCTCAAAGCTCGGCTTGAGGAAAGATTGGAAATAGCCACGCCTTTTTTATCTTTTAAAAGGTAATCAGCAACGGCTACCAGTGTGTATTCTTCGCCAAACATTTCGCCTTTTTCATCGACCAAAGCCAGTCTGTCAACATCAGGATCCACCACGATTCCCATATCTGCTTTTTCTTTGATAACCAATTCGCAGATGTCGCCAAGATGTTCTTTCAAAGGTTCAGGATTATGTGGGAAATGCCCGTTCGGTTCGCAATATAATTTCACAACTTCAACACCTAGTTTCTCCAAAAGTGGTGGAATGGAAATCCCGCCGGTAGAGTTGACAGCATCCAAAACTACTTTGAATTTTTTAGCTTTTACAGCCTCAATATCAACTGCAGGCAAATCCAGAATTTGTTTTATATGAATATCGAAAGCATCATCTCTGGTTTCATACTTTCCCAAATCATCCACCTCAGCATAATCGAAATCTTCATTTTCTGCCAAAGCCAAAACTTCCGCACCATTTTTGCCGTTGATGAATTCGCCTTTGTCATTCAACAATTTCAAAGCATTCCATTGTTTTGGATTGTGCGAAGCGGTTAAAATAATTCCACCGTCCGCTTTCAGTTCAGGAACCATAATTTCGACCGTTGGCGTTGTGGAAAGACCTAAATCTATCACATTAATTCCCAAACCTTGCAAAGTGGAAGCGACCAGAGAAGAAACCATTTGACCGGAAATCCTCGCATCGCGACCGATAACCAAGGTCAGATCTTTTTTATTTTTATTGTTCTGAAGCCAGGTTCCGAATGCCGAAGCAAATTTTACCACATCCAGCGGTGTCAGATTATCATTGACTTTTCCACCGATTGTTCCTCGGATTCCGGAGATTGATTTTATTAATGACATTGTAAATTATTAAGGTTTTTCTGACTGCAAATGTATTAAAAAGAAGTCGTTTTGTTTTTAATTCTCTATTAAAGCTCAGGAATTTTATCCTGTATTTTTTCATAGACTTTTTTTATTTTTGAAGGGGCATTCATTCTATAACCGAGAAAGAAAAGTACATAGAAATCATTATTGGTGATATTCGAGCCAAGATCATCGTAATGATTGCCGGAATAATTGAACTTTGAACCAAAGAAAAATTTCTCAGAATTGTAGCCAAGATGTAACCCTGCACCGAAGTTTTGAGTGAAAAAGTTTTGTTTTTCTTTTTCAGATTCTGTGATGTCAGATTTATAAGTACTCCATTTTTTTCCTAATCCTGCAAATGCAAAAGGTGCAATGTTGAAGTGTTTTGTTACAACGTAATTGTAATAATAACCTAAATCAAAACTAAGATTCAGTTGATGTTCACGGGATTTTATAGAATTTAATTGGTCTGAAAAAATTACATAATCATAGTTCAAGGACGGTACAAAACTTCCACTGCTGTTTTTCTGCCATTCTTTTTGATAATAGATTCCCTTCAGAGAAAAATTATCGTTGAAAATATAAGAAGTAGAACCTCCAAAACTTTGAATCCTCAAATCCGGAAAAGTCAAATAAGCGTCTTTCCCTTTTTGCCAGATACTAACAAAATCGCTGGTGTTGCTCACATAATAACCTTTACTGTTCTTATAAGAAAGTGTCTGGATAATATTTTTCGGAAAGAATCGGAAAGTATAATTGGTAAAACTACTTTTTCCCTTTAAGCCGTTATTATTTCCCTGTAAAAAATCTGGAGCGAAAGAGATCGATGCGCTGATGATTTTATAGTCAAATCCAAAAGTGGTATTGATTTGATTGTTGAGATTCAATCTTGGTTTGATGCCTAATTCCTTAGCAGAAACCACATAATTATCTATGTTGGTGTCGAGGTTGAAACGAAGGATGATTTTTTCATCATACGAAATCACATTATGATTTAAGCTGTCAATCTGTGCAAATATAACGATGCAGAAATGAAGCAGGATAAAAGTAAGGATTCGCATTGATTAGCTTTAATATGAGCTAAAGTAAGATTTTTTCTATTATGAAGAACAACCGCAATCCGGACCGCAATTTTTTCCGTTATCTTTCTTCTTAGAAAATGTTTTTGAAAATTTGCGGATAATCACGTAAATAGCCGCTAAAACGATAATGCCAACGATAACATATTGTATGATTAGTGAATTGTCCATTTTAAAATCATTTCAAAATCTGATAAACAATCAGTGCCGAAAAGTATGCCAAAAACGTCATTGAAACCGTTTGTAATATTGTCCATTTCAGGCTTCGGGTTTCTCTGTAAACTACAGCAATAGTTGAAATACACTGCATTGCAAAAGCGTAAAAGATCAAAATCGAAACGCCTGTTGCAAAACTGAAAACCTTTTCACCATTGGGTTTGACATCCAATCTCATTTTTTCAATCAGTTTTCCTTCCGGTGCTTCATCGTCCAGGCTGTAAAGTGTAGATAATGTTCCCACGAAAACTTCTCTTGCCGCAAAACTTGTCAGGATCCCGATTCCCATTTTCCAGTCGTAACCAAGTGGCGCAATGGCAGGTTCCATAGTTCTCCCGATTCTTCCGAGATAGGAATGATCAAGCGAAGATTCTGTTGCGAGGATTTCGTTTTTATGCTGAGGCGGACCAAAATAACTCAAAGCCCAAAGAATGATGCTGACTGTGAAAATCACTTTTCCGGCACCTGAAATAAACTCCCAGACTTTCCCCAAGACCAATTTGAAATCATATCCGAATAAAGGCATTTTATAAGTCGGGAGATCCATCACCAGGAAACTTTTGATTTTCGTTTTGATGAAACTTTTCAGAATAAAGGATGAAATCAACGCCATCAAAAAGCCCAAAAGGTACATCAGCATCAAAGCAATTGCTCTGTATTTGATGCCGTAAAAATTGTTATCAGGAATGATTAATCCAATAATTATACTGTAAATTGGCAGTCTTGCAGAACACGTCATAAAGGGCGTTACAAGAATTGTAATTAGCCTTTCTTTTACATTTTCGATGTTTCTGGTCGACATAATCGCTGGAATTGCACAAGCTGTTCCGGAAACTAATGGAACGATACTTTTTCCGTTCAGTCCAAAAGGTCTGAGCATCCTATCCATCAGGAAAACAACTCTTGCCATATAGCCCGAATCTTCCAGAAGATAAAGGAAATACAAAAGAATTCCGATCTGTGGTGCGAAAACCATAATCCCGCCGATTCCAGGGATGATTCCGCTGGAAACGAGAGAGTTAATTGGTCCTTCCGGGAGATGTTCTGCAGATCGTTCTGATAACCAGGTGAAAAAACCTTCAATCCAGTTCATCGGATATTCTGCTAATAAAAAGACACTTTGGAATATTAATAATAATATTATTAAAAATACAGCGTAACCCCAAATTTTGTGTACGAGGATTTTGTCAAGTTTTTCTGTCAGTAGCTGTTTTTTCTGTGGTTTTTTCTCTGTGATCTGCAAAATAATCTTATCAATATTCTGATATCTTCTGACTGTTTCCTGAATCTGGAGACGTTTCGGAACACTGCATTTTGAATCTTCCTGAGTGATGATCTCGTGGATGTTGTCGATTTTTCCGAGGTAGGTATCTGCGGCAAGCAGCGTCCATATTTTATAAAGATTATTTTCAGACGTAGTGGTTGAAATTTTATAAACCAAAGCTTTTTGCTCTGTCGGAATTTCAAATGAATTGGCTTCAGAAACTTTGAAATCATTATTGAAAACGGCTTCCCGAACAGTTTCTATTCCAATATTGAGTTTTGCATTAGTTTCCAAAACCGGGATGTTAAGTATCTCAGAAAGTTTTGAAATATTGATTTTGATGCCACGCTTTTCAGCTTCATCGATTTGATTCACAACAATTATTGCCGGAATTCCCAGGTCCTGAATCTGCTGGAAAAGAAGAAGGCTTCTTCTCATATTAATGGCATCGGCAATGTAAACAACACCAAAATAATGTTCCTGTTCCTGGATCAGGTAACGGGAAAAAATGGCTTCGTCTTCAGAAGTCGGGTAGATGCTGTATGAACCTGGCAAATCTATAACTTCAATTGACTCATTTCTGTAAGTGTAATTTCCGGAATGGCTGGCAACGGTTACACCCGCATAGTTTCCTGTCTTTTGTTTTTTGTTACAAAGAGTATTGAAAAGTGTAGATTTCCCGACATTGGGATTCCCGACCAGTAAAATTTGTTTTTGCTTTTTCTGCTGCATTATTCCGATAATTCTACCTGTAAGAATCTTGCTTCAGCTTCTCTCAGGGCGATTCTGGTTTTTTCAGAGCCATATTCGATGTATAGCGGTCCGCCAAACGGAGCCTGATAAAGAATTTTAAAACTCGTTTCCGGAAGCAGTCCCATCTCGATTATTTTTGTCGGCATCTGAAGATTTTCATTATCATAACCAATGATTTTCCCGATTTTATTTTTCGGAAAACAACAGAGCTTATCAATATGCTTTTTTTGCAAGACTTAAATTTTGGACTACAAAGATAGCTTATTTTAAATAAATCTAAATAAGATATTTATCACAAAAAAACCGGAAACTAATTTCCGGTTGAATATTATTTCTTCTTTTTATCCGTGACTTGCACCACTTCTATCGGGTTGTCTGTAGATTTGAAAAAGTCATTGAGCATTTTTTCCTGATTCTTCAGCATCTCGCCGATGGTGAGATCGCTTCCAGGCATTTTCATTGAAAGCATGTTTTGTGGAATTTGCGTTCTTGCTTCTGCCATTGGATCTTGTTTGAAAGCGGCATAAGATTTTTCAAATTTATCTTTTGCAATGATTTTTTTCTCATTGCTCATTCCATATTTTGCATTGACTTCTTCTGCGTAAGTGAATTCTTTCCAATCCTTCACCGTTTTGTTACCGGACAGTAACCATGAATAATTTTTTTGATCATCTTCGATCTTTACAATCAGTCCCGGTAATCCGTAGAACTTATATGGTCCGTCCTGGAAAGGAATGTCTGTTGAGAACCAGGCTGTCCATTTTCTACCACCGAATTCTGTTGTAGCCTTCTGTGTATTATAAGTTCCGATCTTTTCTTTATCTGTAAGGATTTTCCAGTCAAATTTTAGGGTTTCTTCATAGGCAAAGAGATTTCTGCTGATTCTGTCCACATACATTTCTGTCATTGCAGGATAGGCCTTATAGATTTTATAAGAGAACTTCGGCCATTTGATCATTTTGGACATATCCTTGAAGGTTTTGGTTTTTTCCATCTCTTCAACAGCGGATTTTATGATAGAATCCTGAGCAGGTAAAGTAAAATCCTGATAAATTGATTTGTCTTTGGCAATGTCGAGAGTGGTCATTACTTTATCCAGCCTAGCAGAATCTTTTTTTGGCTTGTAGGTCAGTTCGTAAAAGAAACGGTTGGCGGTTTCCTGAGCTGAGGCTATTAATCCTAATAATATAACCGGAAGAATGATTAATTTTTTGAGAGATTTCATATTTTTTATTTTCTGTTCTGAACAATTAGTGTAAGAATCTAAAAAATGTTACATTATTTATCATACATTTTTTTGATGGATTCATTCATCATTTGATAGATTCTTAAATGTTCTTCTTTGGTAATAAGATCTTCATGAAGTTTCAGAACTCTTTCGTCACCTCTCACCGCAGGACCGGTCTGGGCAAGTTTTGGCTCCATATGATGTATTTTTTCTACAGTTTCATCAATTAATGGGATGAAATATTGAAAAGGCAAATCCTGAGAATCTGAGATTTCTTTGGCTCTGGCAAACAGGTGATTCACAAAATTGCAGGCGAAGACCGCAGTGAGATGAATATATTTTCTCCTTTCGTAATCAGAAGTTTCAACATTTTCTGAAATTATAGACGCAAGTTCAAAGAGAGATTTTTCATCAACCTGGCTTTCAGCTTCAATAAAAAAAGGAATTTTTGAATAATCGAGATTTTTAGTTTTTGAAAAAGTCTGTAAAGGATAGAAGCTTGCTTTTCTGTAATTGCCTTTCAGGATTTCCATGGGAAGAGAGCCGGATGTGTGAGCTACCAAAACATCGTCTTTTTTAATCCAGGAAGAAACTTCTTCCACGGCATTGTCAGAAACGGAAATCAGATAAAAATCCGCATCCTCCAATTGTTCCGTTGAAAAAGGAATATTGAATTTTTCAGATATATTTTCCAATTCGATGTCATTCCGGCCAAAGATCTGATGAACAGTAATATTATTTTGTTTAAAAGCTTTTGCAAGATGATAAGCAACATTTCCAGAACCGATAATAACTGTTTTCATAAGACAAAGATAAAATTTTGTGAGATAGGTATGATTTTTTATCATCAACAAGACAGTTGAACTATGTTTTTCAGATGAAATTCAAAAAATAATTTAACTTTGGTCTTATTTTTTAATCAAAACTACGAAACATCTGAATGAAGCTCAAAGATGAGGAGATTGTAAAACTTTTATTAGCGCCACCAACGCTGGAAAGAGGTTTGCGTGCAATGATGGATGCCTATCAAAGCAGGTTGTACTGGCATATCAGGCGTCTGATTGTGGATCATGACCTGGCTCAGGATGTTTTGCAGGATACTTTTATCAAAGCGTATCAGAACATCCATCAGTTCAAAAGTGACAGTAAGTTGTACACCTGGCTGTACAGAATTGCAACCAACGAATCTTTGCAGCAACTTAATAAAATGAACCGGATGAAAAAGACAGATGAAGATGCAGAATATCATTTGCAGAATCTGGTAGCCGATAACGCCGGAAAAGATGCAGAAGAAATTACAGTATTGCTCCAGAAAGCAATTCAGACGCTTCCGGAGAAGCAAAAATTGGTGTTCAATATGCGTTATTATGATGATCTTCCTTATGAAGAAATTTCAAAAATTCTGGATATGTCGGTTGGAACTCTGAAAACCAATTACCATTATGCAAAAGATAAGGTGGAACATTATATAAAAGATAATTACTCGGAAGAGTTTTAAAATAAAATAAGAAAATAAAAGTAATGAATATTGATATAGAAAAACTGAACAGAAAAATGCCTTATCCGGAACCTTCGGAGACATTTTTCAAAACGCTTCAGGATAATGTGATTTCGAAAGTCGCCGCAGAAAAAGCTCCGGCTGTTAAGAAAGAAACAAAAGTTTTCTCACTCAACTTCAAATGGGTTGCTGCTGCGGCTGTAGTGCTGATTGCAGGAATTACAGCTTTTTTTGGACTGAATGATAATCCTGAAATGCAACTGGCTCATCAAAAACCAATTGTTGACAGCGTATACGAGACTCAGCAGCCAACAACCGTTTTAGCAGATAATAACGATGAAGTTTCTGTCCAGACTCAGCCTTCTCAATATAAAACTGAATCACATAAACCGAATCATTCCACAGCTCATCTGCAAAAGTTTCAAAACCGGAGAAACAACAGTTTTGATAATACAGACATACAGGATTATGCCGTGGAAAACAAACGTAAATCCGAAACTGAAGTAGAAAAAGTTCTTGCAGCTTTCACGCCGGATCAGCTGAAAGACCTTGATAAAAACAGTGAACAGGATGTTTATCTTGACCTTTATAATTAATAACAAAATTAGAAAAAAATGAAAAAATTGTTATTGACTATTTTGATCTCCGGATTGTTTTTTGTCCACACTACAAAAGGACAGGAAAGGAGATCAGGAGGAAATACCACTCAGAGATCAGCAGGTAATCCTTCTTTCAGGAGCAGTGCACCGACAACTTCTTTTTCTCCCGCCGGAACAATGATGAGACAACAAAATATCCCGAGAACTTCCGAATGGAAAACAATGAACATGCAGGAAAAAAAGGAGGTGATCAATGGGATGTCTGTAAAAGAACGTTCGGCGTTTCTCCAAAAGATGAAGGAGAACATTGTGATTGATGACATTGATATTGCGACGGACAAGCAGGAAGAATTCAAAAATTTGTATGCAGAATATCAGAACAATCAGAAGCAGATCAAAGAAAAGTTTATTTTTGATAATAATTTTGAGAAGCTTTCTGATGAAGAAGCCACAAAGCGATTGAGCCAGAGCTTCGAAGTGGGGCAGCAATTGCTGAATAACAGGAAAACCTATGCTGATAAGTTTCTAAAACTTCTGACACCGCAACAGGTACTGAAGCTGTTCCAGACAGAAGGCAAAATGCGGGAAAAAGTCCTCGATAAAAAAAATGCCAGATAAAATGGTAAACCTCTGTAATATGGAGGTTTTTTTTATTTTAGAACACACATTCACAAATGTTTCTAAATAATTTTTCCTATTCTCTTAAAAATATGTATTTTCGCAGACTGATTATAAACACTTAATATAAAATGGCAATTTTAGGCGAAATTAGAAAAAGATCGTGGCTGTTAGTTGGCGTTATTGCATTAGCACTTTTGGCTTTCCTGGTAAATCCGGATACGATAGACAAGGTTTTTGGTAAAAATCCGAACATCCTTGGTAAAGTAAACGGAGACGAGATCACAAGAGACGAGTTCAGCGACCAGCTTTTCATCATGCAGCAACAGGCTCAGCAACAAGGGCAGCCTACAAAAGGTCTGGAAGAGCAGGCTTGGCAGATTCTTGTTCAGTCCAAACTGATCAAGCAGCAATTTGAGAAAATGGGGCTTGAGCTTACAGATGATATTTTCTGGAGTCAATTACAATATGACCCTATTTTTGCTCAGAACCAACAATATTTTGACGAGAAAGGAAACTTTAAACTTCAGGAAATCAAATCAGAAATTGAGAAATCTCAAACGATGAATCCTGATAATTATTCTTTCTGGCTTAAAAACAAAAAAGCCATCGAGTACAGAATGATGGCGAGAATGCTTTTTGGAAATATCACTTCCGGAATCACAACCAGCAAAAAAGAAGCTGAACTGATGATAAAATTCCGTGATGATATGGCAAACATAGATTTCGTGAAGGTGGATTATCTGGAATTCTCAAAGAAGAATAATGTAAAAGTTACGACACAGGATCTTGCCGATTATATCAAACAACATCCAACGAGATTCAAAGTGACTGCAAGCAGGAATATTGCTTATGCTTATTTCCCTGCAACACCAAGTGCTCAGGATGATGCAGCAACTCTGAACGAACTGAATAAATTATACCTTAAAGGAACAGATGCTTCCGGCGGAACAGAAAACTTCCAGAATACAAAGAATGATTCTATGTTCGTGGAATTGAACTCGGACATACCATTCATCCCTCAGTATGTTAGCCCGACACAATTACCTTCTGAACTGAAGGATAAAATTGCAACGGCGGCTATTGGACAGACTTTTGGTCCTTACAAGGAGCAGACACTTTATGTCGTTTCAAAATTATTGGATAAAAAAACGTCAGATTCTACTTTGTCAAAACACATACTGATTGCTTACAAAGGAGCGGAAAGATCAACTTCTAACAGAACGAAAGATGCTGCCAAGAAAACAGCAGATAGTCTGTTTGCAGTAATCAAGGCTGATCCCGCAAAGTTCGCAGAAGGTTTGAAATTATCTGATGAGCCTAATGCTGTAGAAAGAAACGGAAGTGTAGGATGGACAACACCGGCAAGTCAGTTTGCGCCAGGATATTTAAGCTTCTTAGCAAACAATCCAAAAGGAGCAACCGGATTGCAGGAAACAGCTTTTGGTTATCATATCATTAATATTGAAGATAAGAAAAGCGGGGCAATGACTTATAAAATTGCACACCTTGCAAAAAATATCAAAGCGTCTGATAAAACAGAAAATCAAGTGTTGACACAGGCAACCAGATTTATCCAGCAAACAGAAGGGAAAAGCTTCAATCAGTTCAAAAATCTGGCTGAGAAAAACAAATACAGATTCGATAATCCTAAAACAGTTGGCCGTTTCCAAGGGTCACTTCCAGGACTTAACACGGACAAAGATGCGGATATCATCACTTGGGCATTTGACAAGAAAAGAAATGTTGGTGACACAGACATCTTCACGGTAGAAGGAACTGGTGACAGAATTGTGGCTTACGTTGTCGGAAAACAAGATGAAGGTCTTGCTGATCCAGAAACAGTGAGAGATCAGATCGAGCCGATTGTAAAAAATAAATTACTGGCTAAAAAGATCATCGATAAGATTAATGCGGGTAAATATACATCACTTGATCAGGCTGCAAAAGCATTCGGAACAGCCAAAGCAAGTGGAACTGTAAACCTTTTCAACCCGAATGTAAATGGTGCGATGGAACCAAGAGTTGCCGGAGCTGCATTCGGAGCACAGCCTAACAAATTGTCCAATCCTGTGGAAGGGATGACAGGGGTTTATCTGGTATTCAAAAAATCAGTTTCTACCAATAAATTGCCTGGTGATGTCAAGCAGATTACAGAAGGTATCACGCAACAGAATTCTCAGCAGTTCACAGGTGCATTCCTGAGAAGCCTGCAGGATAATGCGAAAATCAAAGACTACAGAATCGAAGTTTGGGACAAATCACCACAACAATAATTTTGTAACATATCAAAATAAACAAAAGCGGCATAATTGTCGCTTTTGTTGTTTTTTTATTTTTATCGATTATAAATCCAATATTCATATATTTGCTAACCAGTAAAAAAAACAACAAACGTGAAGTTAAGTAAAGAATTAAAAGCAGGACTGATCGCAATTTTTGCCATTATAAGTTTCGTCATACTTTATCAGTTTATGAAAGGGAAAAATCTCTTTACGACTGATAATGTATTCTATGCGAAATATGACAATGTGGAAGGCCTTGCAGTGTCTAATCCTGTTTCTATCAACGGACTGAAAGTGGGACAAGTGGATGAAATAAAACCGATCACAAAAGGCGGGAAGCTGCATTTTGTAGTGAAGTTGACTATTGATGATACTTTCGAGTTTTCAAAGAATTCTACTGTAGAGATTTTCGAGCCTGGACTGATGTCGGGAAAGGAAATGAAAATCAATCTTTTCTATGACGGAGAAACAGCAAAAGACGGGGACACACTGAAGGGGAATTATCAACTATCGATGCTGAATTCCCTCTCTTCACAAGTGAAGCCTGTGAAAGATCAGCTCTCCAACGTATTATTGAAGTTAGATTCTACTTTAGCAAGTACGAACAAGATTGTTGATGAGCAGAACAGAAGAGAAATAAAATTACTTCTTTCCAATCTGAACCAGACAGTAACAGCCTTCAAGGGTACAGCTGAACAGACAAACAGAATCCTTTCTTCTAATGAAAATGGGCTGCATAACGTCATCGATAACGCCAACAAGACACTTCTTACGACCAACGCTACGGTTGAAAAATATGGAAAAGTGGCGGAAAGAGTGGATATTGACAAACTGAATCTTACAATTGATGAATTCAGCAAGACTGCAGCAAAGCTCAATAACGTTATTTCGGGCATACAAAACGGTGAAGGTTCTCTTGGAAAATTGGCAAAAGATGAGCAACTTTACAATAACCTTACTAAGACCTCTGAGAATCTCAATAAGCTGGTAGAAGATTTGAAAACAAATCCGAAACGCTATCTGAATTTCTCAGTTTTTGGAAAGAATAATAAAGACTAATTCTATGCAATATATTGACAATGTAATCTTTCTGATTCTCCTGATTGCTGGCTTTGGATTATTTGTAAAAAGCCTTAAAGAGCTTTACCGTAATATAAAACTGGGTAGAGAGATCAACCGTACAGACAGAAAAGCAGAGCGATGGGCAACAATGGCTCGTGTCGCACTTGGACAAAGCAAAATGGTAAAAAGACCAATAGCAGGGATTTTACACATTTTCGTTTACGTTGGGTTCGTCATTATCAATATAGAACTTTTAGAAATCATTATTGACGGTATTTTCGGCACACACAGATTTTTACAAAGTGTTTTTGGAGATTCGTTTTATTCTGTATTCACTTCCTTTTTAGAAGTTTTGGCTTTAATGGTTTTATTTGCCGTTGTTGTTTTTTTCATCAGAAGAAATTTTTATGGCGTTAAAAGACTGACAATGAAAGAATTGTTTGGCTGGCCAAAACGTGATGCCAATTGGATTCTGATTATCGAATTTGCATTGATGCTTGCATTCTTCACAATGAATGGTGCAGATTATTATTCAGATGTAAACCGTTTCGGCAGCAATTTTCCAATCTCAAAATATCTTTTTCCATTCTTTAATAATTTCAGTTCAGATACACTTCATATTATAGAAAAGTCAGCCTGGTGGTTTCACTTTGTCGGGATTTTATTCTTTATGAATTATCTCTATTATTCCAAGCATCTTCATATTATTTTTGCATTTCCAAATACGTGGTATGCTAACCTTGAGAAAAAAGGAAAATTCAATAATCTCGATTCTGTTACAAAAGAAATCAAATTAATGATGGATCCTAACGCTGATCCATACTCAGCACCGGCTGAAGGTGCAGAAGAAGTGCCGTCTAAATTTGGGGCTGAAGATATCTTTGATCTTAACCAACATCAGCTTTTAAGTGCTTACTCTTGTACAGAGTGCGGAAGATGTACTTCAGTTTGTCCGGCTAATATCACTGGAAAGAAACTCTCACCGAGGGCGATTATGATGAAAACCAGAGACCGACTGGAGGAAGTTGGTAAGAATATCAACAAGAATGGAAAGTTTGTGGATGATGGCAGAAAACTTCTGAATGACTACATCACTAAAGAAGAACTTTGGGCTTGCACCACTTGTAATGCTTGTGTGGAAGCTTGTCCTGTTCTGATTGATCCATTGTCCATCATTTTCGAGATGAGAAGATTTTTGGTAATGGAACAGTCGGCAGCACCTCAGGAGCTGAATCTGATGATGACCAATGTGGAGAATAATGCTGCGCCTTGGCAATACAACCAGGCAGACCGATTGAACTGGGCTAATGATTAGTTCTGTAGTACAATTATATTAATACAAAATACATTTACAATAAATGGATTTCACTATAAAAACAATGGCAGATTACGCTGCGGAAGGTAAATCTCCGGAAGTTCTCTTTTGGGTTGGTTGTGCCGGAAGTTTCGATGATCGCGCAAAAAAAATAACCAAAGCATTCTGCAAAATTTTAAATAAAATCGGGGTAGAATTTGCTGTACTAGGGCAGGAAGAATCTTGCACAGGCGATCCCGCAAAACGTGCCGGAAATGAGTTCGTGTTCCAGATGATGGCTTTAACCAACATCGAAGTTCTGAATGCTTACGAAGTCAAAAAAATCGTAACAGCATGTCCCCACTGTTTCAATACACTGAAGAATGAATACCCTAGTCTGGGCGGTAATTATCAAGTTATTCATCACACACAGTTCCTGAAAAACCTTATGAATGAAGGCCGGCTTAAAATAGAAGGAGGAAGTTTCAAAGGAAAAAAAATCACATTCCACGATCCTTGTTATCTTGGAAGAGGTAATGATGAGTACGAAGCACCAAGAATGCTTCTAGAGAAACTGGATGCCGAACTTGTAGAAATGAAACGCTGCAAAATCAACGGTCTCTGTTGCGGAGCTGGTGGTGCACAGATGTTCAAAGAGCCAGAAAAAGGAAATAAGGACATCAATGTGGAAAGGACAGAAGAGGCGCTTTCATTCGAACCAAAAATCATTGCAACCGGGTGTCCTTTCTGTAATACGATGATGACAGACGGCGTGAAGCATTTCAATAAAAATACGGAAGTCGAAGTCAAAGATATTGTGGAACTTTTGGCGGAAGCAGAAGATTTATAAGATCGCTTAGAAAATAAAACCTCAGAATTTCTGAGGTTTTTCATTTGAAAGAATTGAATTAAAATCCGTAATTTTATACACTCAAAACATTTTAGATAAACGCTTTTCAGTGATTGCAAAAACCTTAAATATCTTATTATGAAAATCGAGGAATCCAATATTGTAGAAACAAACGATTACCGTGTGATTATATATCCGGCTTCAAGGCCTTTCACAGCGAAGGAAAGTAAAACCATTGCGGAGAAATTGTATGATTTTTTAGCAGGCTGGGCAGCACATGGAAAAGCACTTTCCTCCTCTTTCAAGATCGAGAAAAATCAGTTCATTGTTATTTGTGTTGATGAAGAGAAAGAGGCCGCTTCGGGTTGTAGTATTGATGCTTTGGGAAAAATTATGAGAGAATTGGATTCTGAGTTTGATCTTGGATTGTTTGACAGGATGAAAGCAAGCTTTGTAGAAAATGGTGAAGTGAAAACACTGAAGCTGTCAGATTTCAAAAATAAAATCCGAAACGGTGAACTGTCAAAAGATATCGAAGTTTTTGATTTTTCTAAAAATACCTATCTCGACTTTCTGAGTCATTTTTTACAACCCTTCAACAGAAGCTGGGCAGCATCCATTTCTTAATTAGTTTTATTTAAATTTCAAATTAAGATCTTGAGAATACTTTTTATTTCCTCTTGGTTCCCTAACAGACTGGAGCCTACAAACGGCAATTTTGTGCAGCGTCACGCAGAAGCAGTCGCTTTGAAACACGATGTCGAAATCTTGCACACCATAGGAAATTTTGATCAGGAAGAAGTTTTTATTTCTGATGACAAAGTGATTAATGGGATCAGGACTCTGATTATCTATTATAAGAATTCCAAAAATCCAGTTCAGAATTTTATCAGAAGAATGAAGGCCTACAAGATGGGATTTGCTAAGATGCAGAAGCCGGATCTTGTCCATGCCAATGTTCTTCATAATAATATGTTTTTTGCAGTTTATTTGAAGAGAAAATTTAGAATTCCGTTTGTCGTATCAGAACATTGGACGTCTCTTCAGAAGGAAAACCTTAAGAGAACTTCAGGTAATATCAAGAAAATTGCAAAATACATTGCAAAGCACGCAGACTATATTTTGCCGGTTAGCGAAAATCTGAAACATAGCCTGCGGATATTAGGAATAAAAACGCCGATGAAAGTGATTTCAAACGTTGTTAATACCGATGTTTTTGAAATTAAAAAGACAGAGAAAAATAAAACTGTCAGGTTCCTCCATGTTTCCAGTTTGATCCCGAGAAAGAGACCGGATAAAATTATTGAAACGGTTTTTAAGCTCAGGAAAAGCGGTTATGACGTTGCGCTGGAAATCGGTGGCGATGGCGATACGGAATCCTTGAGGAAACTTGTCAGAGAGTTTGATGCGGAAAGTTATATTGAGGTTTTTGATGAAATTACTTATGCCGAGGTTGCAGAAAAGATGCAAAAATCCGATTGCTTTATTTTGTTCAGTGATAATGAAACCCAGGGTTGTGTGATTCTGGAATCTTACGCCTGCGGAAAACCTGTCATTGCAACAGAAGTTGGCGGTGTCCCCGAATTTATAAAACCGGGATTAGGCGTACTGATTGAAAAAGCGAATGAAGAACAGCTGTACAGTTCTATGAAGAATTTTGTGGACAACACTACAAAATTTGAAGATCCGGAAGTTCTGCGAAAATTTGTAATTGATAATTTTTCTAAGGAAAGTATAGCAGAACAGTTTACGGAGGTTTATGAGAGCGTAATCAGGCAAATCAAAAACAGATAATGAACAGCTTAAAAGAATTTTTGAGCAACTTTCTGAAAAACAAAGGCCATCATGTTTTTCTCTCTTTCCTGATTGCCAAGATCTGCGGTTTTCTCGGTTCTATTGTCATCATCAGGCTTCTGCCGGAGAATGAATATGGTATTCTGAGTATTGTAATGTCGGTTTATGCTATTTTCCTTCCTTTTTCCGGGTTGGGAAGCAATCAGATTTTGCTGAGGTATGGATCCATTTCCCAGAATGAAAATAAACAGAGATTATCATCATATCTATTTTATAAAGGCCTTTTTTACGAGATTTTACTGGTTCTTATTTTTATTGTTTTTTCCCTTTTCTATGAAAATAAATATGACAGTATCTTCATCATCTTCCTTTTCTGCGGGATACGCCTGATGGGCTTTTACTTATCAAATCATATCCAGACCTACTACAGAATCACGGGCAAAAATAATGTTTTTGCCAATGTCAATAATGCGATCAATATCGGCGGCTTTATTATCCTTCTGGTTTTCACCTATTTTTGGAAATTTTACGGCTATCTTATTGCCATGTCGATTATTCCCTATTTGTCACTGTTCTGGCTTAAAAAAGCAATGTTTTCTGCGAAAAACAGTCAGCCTGTAGATAAAAAAGAAATGTGGAGGTTCGGGATTTTCACAGCAGCTACATCTGTCATTTCGGAAACATTGTTTTCTCTGGATGTGATACTTCTTGGTATTCTGATGAATGAAAACGCTGTTGCGAATTATAAAGTTGCCATCCTGCTGCCTTCAAACATTCCTTTTTTAGTCATTAGCTTTATGCAGAGCGATTACCCTTTGCTATCAAAAAATTACAGGAACAAAGCCTTTCTGGTATCATACATCAGGAATTATTATAAAATATTTATTCCCATCTGTTTTGGGATTTTTGTGTTTTTTTACTTCTTCAAAGATTTTTTACTGACTTTTTTCTTCGGCGCAAATTATGTGGAAAACAGTAATCTGATGATGATCCTTTTACTGGGATTCACATTCGGGATGCTATCCAGAAACTTGTTTGGTAATCTGTTGCCGGCAGTAGGGAAAATAGAAGTGAATACATGGATATCTGCATTGTCATTGCTTTTATTATGTATAGTTTCTTATTTTGCAGTCGCATCATTCGGAGTGGTCGGTATGGGTATTTCTCTGGCAGGCATGCTGGTTTGGGAAGGCCTGGCTTATATGTTTTTCTTCAGGAATTATCTGAACAAACTTTCCTGATCATTAATTTTAAATTTATCTTTGCAAAGATGAAACGAAGAATATCCATAATTTTAACAGCAATAGTCCTGTTGTTTTCCTGCAGGGGAGACGGTAATGACTTTCAGGTTATCGACCAGGTTCTGAAGCTCTATGTCAGAAGCGCAAATAATCCGGATCTGCTCAATAATCAGATCGACGGCTCATACTCTTCCGTAGTTTTATATGATCTTCTGAATCCAACGGCACTGACAATAGTTCCCGGGACAAGTCTGCTAAAGGATGCAGATGCGATCACTTATCTGGATTATACTGCCGGTGCAATCAGACAGTTAAAAGATTCCATCAGCCCGGAACTGAAAACCTACAAATCCAGATTTATTATCCGCTATTCAAAAACAGTAAATTCGGAGGTTGTCAATGATGACGATATTATTGAGATCGAATACAGATGGACGCCTTCACTTTTTGAGCTATCCAAACTCTCGTACGATAATGAAGTTAAATTTACAAAAGTTCCCGGACAGCCGAACATTGTCAGAATCGTGAAATAAAATCATTAAATTTGCACAACTTATGTTGGATAATGGAAGCGGGATGATGGAAGTTCCGCTAAAAAATCTAACACCAAACACCTAACACCCAACAAAAATGTTACAGGTTAATTTTTTGCGCGAGAACAAAGAACGCGTTTTGGAAGGCTTGAAGAAAAGAAACTTCAAGGAATTAGATTTGGTCGATGCAGCGGTAAATGCTGACGACGAAAGAAAAAGATTACAGTTTGAGCTGGACTCTCAACTTTCCGAGATGAACAAAATTTCGAAAGAAATCGGAATCTTGATGAAAGACGGAAAAAAAGAGGAAGCTGAAGCCGCAAAATCCAAAACATCGGAATTCAAAGAATCGAGCAAAGAATTACAAAATCAATTGACTGAGGTTGAGAATTCGCTTCTTTCTATCCTTTATCAGATCCCGAACGTTCCGTACGAAAAAGTGGTTGCCGGCGTTTCTGCCGATGACAACGAGATTGTTTACGAATCTACAACGGTAGAAGGTTTGGGAGAAGGCGCAATTCCTCACTGGGAATTGGCAAAGAAATACAACTTGATTGATTTTGAATTAGGTGTGAAAGTTGCCGGAGCTGGTTTCCCTGTTTATTTCGGGAAAGGCGCAAGGTTGCAGCGCGCATTGGTTCAATATTTCTTAGATAAAAATGTCGAGGCTGGTTATCAAGAAGTTAATGTGCCACATGTTGTGAACGAAGCTTCTGGCTATGGAACCGGACAACTACCTGATAAAGAAGGACAGATGTATCACGTTGGCGTAGATGATTTGTATCTGATTCCAACGGCAGAAGTGCCTGTGACCAATATCTACAGAGATGTGATTATTGATGAAAAGGATTTACCAATCAAAAATACCGCTTTCTCTCAATGCTACAGAAGAGAAGCTGGAAGTTACGGAGCGCACGTGAGAGGACTCAACAGGCTTCATCAATTCGAAAAGGTGGAAATTGTAAGAATCGAGAAGCCGGAGAATTCTTATGCTGTTTTGGAAGAAATGGTAGAGCACGTGAAGTCGATTCTGGAAGATCTGGAATTGCCGTACAGAATTCTTAGACTTTGTGGTGGTGATACCGGTTTTGCTTCTGCAATGACTTATGACTTCGAGGTTTGGAGTGCGGCTCAGGAAAAATGGCTGGAAGTAAGTTCTGTTTCCAATTTCGAAACCTTCCAGGCCAATCGTCTGAAATGCCGTTATAAAGGTAACGAAGGTAAGTCTCAGCTGGTTCACACATTGAATGGATCTGCAATGGCTTTGCCTAGAATTATGGCTGCTTTGCTGGAAAATAACCAAACGCCTGAAGGCATCAGATTGCCAAAAAAAATCGCAGAATATGCAAGATTTGAATTGATTAATTAATTCAGGAAAACAGAATTTAACGCAAAGGCGGAAAATTAAATCTTATATAAATTTCAAAAGTCGCAAATTAAACTTTGCGACTTGTTTTTTGGAAATCTTTGCCAAGTTTTACGTCTTTGCGAACTTAGAAACATTGAATTGCAATTTAAATCTTTGCGGACTTTGCGTTTAAAACGACTTTACTTCTTCAAATTCAAAAAATAATTCCAGATCAGACGAATCTCGCCATAATCAAAATCCGCAGGCAGCGCCGCTTTCCAATCGTTGATACTATCTTTTGGATTTTCCTTGAAAACCTTTTCAAAAACAGTCACTTTTTCCTTTGGATAGATTCTCAGTAAGTCATTTCTGTCCAGTAGATTCTGCTCGGCATATTTAGAAAGATGTCCGAAAATAGTAGAGTTTACAAGACCTCTTTCTTTCGCAATCTCAGCAACTGTTTTTCCGTTTTGGAACAATTGATAAGTCAGAACGTGAGTCGGTACCTTTTTGATTGTCATTGAAACTTCCACATCTTTTTCTTTGTCAAATAAAGGCGTTTCTAACAGATAAACTTCTTTCAAATCCTTCAGATAATCTTCAATATCATCCAGCCAGATCCGGAAATCTTCATTGAAACCTTTCAGACCTTTCACGCCTTTGGTTTCCGAATAGAAATCCTTGAGTAGCGAAAAAACTTTTTCATTCACGTTGCTAAAAAAGAAATTCACAGCACCTTTTGCCTTATCTTCGATCTCGCTCCACTCTTCTTCTTTGTTTAGGGATTTTTGGGTTTTCTGAACCAATATTCTTTCAAACTTCTGGAAGATATTTACCAGATTTGTGATTTCCGGTTTAAGACCTTGATACAGCTGATTCATTCTCTCTTTCTCAATGAATTTCGCCGTTTTAGCCGAAACATTGAAATTTTCTAAAGCCGAAATAAACCAGGTGCAATCAATCCTTCTGATGACTTTCTGAATGCTGTAATCGTATTTTTCAGAATTGAGAATTTCTTCTATTTTCGCATTGGCGTGCGTCTCATCCTGAAACTTAGAAACCCGTTTGTCACTGAAAATCACTTCAGGCGTAATCTTAGATTTAAGGACAATTCCTTCTAAAGTTCGGCAACGCGAAAGCGCAACATAAACCTGCCCGGAAGCGAAACTTTTTCCTGCATCGATAATCAATCTGTCAAACGTCAAACCTTGACTTTTATGAATTGTAACTGCCCAAGCCAGGCGAATCGGAAACTGTTTGAAACTTCCCAAAACCTCTTCTTTGATGTTTTTTTCATCGTCCAGAGAATATTTTTTCTGTTCCCAGGTTTCCGCTTTCAAAGTGATTTCTTCCTCGCTTCCATCGAGGATCACGGAGATTTCGTCCTCATCAAGATAAGAAATCTGAGCGAGTTTTCCGTTGTAATATTTTTTGTCTGGCGAGGTGTCATTTCTGATGAACATGATCTGCGCGCCAACTTTCAGCTCCAGAACCTCATCATTTGGGTATTGCGTTTCCTTGAAATCTCCTACAACATCGGCTATGTAAGAATGAACTTTTCCACCCAATTCTTTTATTTTTTTCTGGTTGATATCATCCGCCATTTTGTTATGTGAGCATAGATATACATAGGCTTCATCCTTAGTATTAAATTCAGATTGGTATCTTTCGTTTAGTTTATCAAAATCTATATCTTCAATGATGCCGTCTCGGATGGCGTTTAGGATTTCAAGAAAATATTCGTCAGTTTGCCGGTAAACTTTGGTGAGTTCCAGCGTGATGAAATTACTGCCTTCCAAAGCTTTAGCATGAAAGAAAAAGGGTGAAGAATAATACATCGCCAGGACATATTCGTCCCTCACAACCGGTGGCAACTGGTAAAGGTCGCCAATGAACAACATCTGAACACCACCAAATTTCTGCTGATTCCGGCGAACGTGCCTCAGGGCAAAATCCATCATATCCAGAACATCAGCACGTAACATCGACGCTTCATCAATAATGATAATTTCGATTTCACGAAGGAGTTTCAGCTTATCTTTTCTGTATTTGAAATGCGGCATCAGATCCGCAATATTGTTCGCTAGATTTTGGTCGATTCTTTCAGTGGTTGGAAGAAAAGTTCTGAGAGGTAAACCAAACATAGAGTGGATAGTAACGCCACCAGCATTGATTGCTGCAATTCCTGTCGGTGCAACTACAATGTGTTTTTTCTTGGTTTTTTTTACAAAATCGTTGAGAAATGTAGTCTTTCCGGTTCCTGCTTTTCCGGTGAGAAAAATGTTCCGGTTGGTATGTTCTACGATTTCAAAAAGAGAGTCATTCATCGATTCAAAGATAAAGAATCAGGAGAGACGAATCAAGTAAGACGAATCAAGTAAAAAATAAAAGATGTCAAAATAATAGACTTCTTGAGCATCAGCAAGACAAAAAATCCATCAACAAACAACCGACAACTACTTAATCCTGTCCGGATTCTGTTTCAGAAAGCTGTCCCAGCCAGAATAGGATTTATCAGTTGAAATACTTCCGGAATTAAAATGATGACAAACGGCAACCGCCAATCCATCCGAAGCATCCAGATATTTTGTAGGAAATTCTTTTAGTTTCAGAAGGTTTTGAAGCATGCCGGCCACTTGTTCTTTGCTGGCATTTCCGTTGCCGGTGATGGCCATTTTTACTTTTTTTGGAGAATATTCCGTGATCGGGACATCTCTATGGAGACTTGCGGCCATTGCAACACCCTGGGCGCGCCCAAGTTTCAGCATACTCTGGACGTTCTTTCCGAAAAAAGGGGCTTCCAGTGCGGTTTCATCAGGGTGATATTCATCAATCAGGGCCAGGGTTTTATCAAAGATAACTTTGAGTTTAGTTTCGTGATTCTCATATTTTTTCAGGATCAACTCGTGGATGGCAATCATCTCCATTTTATTTCCTTTTACTGAAATAATTCCGAAACCCATCACTGCCGTTCCCGGATCGATGCCTAAAATGACTTTTTCGACTAACATATATGCAAAAATACGTTAAGATTTTCATAAATATTGAAGGGGAAAATATATTTTCAATGAAAGTTATTAAATTTAGAAACCGAAAAATAACTATAAATCAAAGCATGAAGAATCTTTTACTGACTGCGGCAGTCGTTTTCTATGCAGGTTACATAACGCCTGTATTTGCACAAAAAGCCGAAACACCAAAATTTATTAGTAACACTGAAGGAATCAAGGAATATTCCTTAAGTAATGGTATGAAGGTCCTTCTGATGCCTGATCCTTCACAGAGTAATGCAGTTGTCAACATCGTTTACAATGTGGGTTCCAAGCATGAAGGTTATGGCGAAAAAGGAATGGCGCATTTACTGGAGCACATGTTGTTCAAAAGCACCAAAAAACTGGGTGATATCAAGAAAATGTTGTCTGACAAAGGTGGAAATGCCAATGGAACCACTTGGTATGACAGAACCAATTATTACGAAGTTTTCCCTTCGAATGATGAGAATCTGAAATGGTTCTTAGAAATGGAAGCCGACAGAATGATTAATGCCACGATTCTTCAGTCGGATCTGGATAAAGAATTTTCTGTGGTAAGAAACGAATTCGAAATCGGGGAGAACAGTCCGAGTGGCGTATTGATGGAACGTATCGTTTCTGCTGCTTATCTGTGGCATAACTACGGAAACAGCACCATTGGAAGCAAAGAAGATGTAGAAAGAGTAAAAGCAGTGACGCTTAGAAAATTCTATGAAAAATATTATCAGCCGGATAATGCAACTTTGATTGTTGCAGGAAAATTCGATGAGAAAAAAGCGTTGGAATATATTGCGCAATATTTTTCAACCATTGCAAAACCGGCCAGAGTCCTGGATACACCATATACTGTTGAGCCGGCTCAGGACGGTGAACGTTTTGTAGAACTGAAGCGTGCAGGCGACAGCAAAGTTGTAGGAGCACTTTATCACACAGCCCCTTATGCGGATAAAGATTATGCAGCTTTGGATGCATTGCAGGAGATTTTGACGTCTGACCCTTCTGGTTATCTTTACAAAGCGATGATAGACTCTCACAAAGCAGCTTCCGTTTATGCTTATCAGCCGCTGGTGAGAGATGCAAGTTATATGTATTTCGGACTGGATATTCCGGCGGATAAAGATCTGAAAACGACGGAGAATGATTTCCGTGCCGAGCTGGACAAAATCGCAACCATCAAATACACAGAACAGGACGTCGCAAGAGCTAAAGCGAAAATCCTGAAGCAGGTAGAAAATATCAAAAATAACACGATTGGTTATGCTGTAGAACTCACCGAAATCATTGGAGCAGGGAACTATAAATTGGGAATGATTTATCGTGATACTGTTGAGAAACTGACTGCTGCGGATATCCAGAGAGTGGCAGCTAAATATTTCAAAACCAATAACAGGACGGTGGGCGTTTTCATCCCTTCAAAAGACGAAGTGAGAGTAAAAAATGTAGAATATACAGATGACCAGATCGCTACTTTGACCAAAGATTACAAAGGAAAAGCACTGGAAAAAGATGCCGCACCTTTCGAAGCAAGTATCAAAAACCTGAAAGCTAATCTGACGGAAGGAAAACTAAGCAACGGAATGAAATACGGCTTGATCAAAAAAGATATCAAAGGCGGAAAAGTATTGGGAAGCTTCAAATTCCCAGTGAGTAATGCGAAAGATTTGACCGGAAAATCCGATGTTGGTGCCCTTATGGCTCAGGTTCTGAAAACCGGAACCAGATCTCACACCAAAGAACAGATCCAGGATATGCTTGACGAATGGAAATCCAACATCAACTTCGGGTTCAGTGGTCAGACCTTGTTCGTAAATTTCAGCACGTATAAAGACAACCTGCCAAAAGTAATTGCTCTCATCAAAGAAATCCTGACCGAATCTACCTTCCCGGAAGCAGAATTGGTAAAAACTGTGAATGAGTACAACACCTATCTCGAAAGTTCATTGAACGACCCGCAGTCTATCGCTTTCACAGAAATAGAAAAAATAACGGAGAATTACCCTAAAGAAAGTATCTACTACACGGCTTCTACTCAGGAACAGATCGATAACAACAAAAAAGTGAAAAGAGAACAACTGGTAGATTTCTATAAAAAAATCCTAGGCGGTAACAACGGTGTTGGCACAGTGATTGGCGATGTGGACAGCAAAGCGGTTGCAGCATTATTGGAATCGACTTTCGGAACTTGGAATTCCAAGTCTAACTACGAGTACATCAAACCGGAACTGTTCGCCACCAAAAAACAGGACAAAGATTATCTGACGCCGGACAAAGAGAACGCTGCAGCAGTGGGAAAAATCAGTTTTTCTATGGATAGAAAATCTCCGGATTATCCAGCTTTTGTCATCGCCAACGAAATGCTTGGAAGTGGTGGTTTCTTGACTGCAAGAATACCGACCAGACTTCGTGAAAAAGAGGGAATAAGCTATGGCGCAGGCTCTTACGTCAATATTCCTATTGATAACAATGTGGCGTCTTGGGCTTGGTATGCGTTCTTCAACCCGACCAAAAAGGATGCAGTGAACAAAGCTTTGAAAGAAGAAGTAAACAAAGCGGTGAAAGACGGTTTCACAGAAGAGGAATTCAAGTCCAATCTGACCTCTTGGCTCAACTCCAGAAAAACCGGTTTAGGGAATGATAATACTTTGATGAATCTCGTCAATTCTCAGCTTCAATACGGACAATCTTTGGATGAATACGATGCTTTGGAAGCGAAGGTTTCTGCACTGAAAGTCTCTCAGGTGAATGAAGTTCTCAGAAAATATATCAGCGAAGATAAGCTGACTTCTGTATTTGCAGGAGATTTTAATAAGAAATAATTTTAAAGAAATATTATTCCAAAAATAACCCTTTCAGAGTTCCAAACTCTGAAAGGGTTTTATATTAAATACTTTATCAAGTTAGATGCCTGCAATAAAGAATAAATCAATAATAGAATTTTTGTCATTCTGAAAGAATCTAAAGTAATTATTAATTCTTATATGTAAACCTCTCTATGAATTTATCAAAAATGTGTTTAGATTTATCCTCTACTTTTTCTATTTCGGATAAATTTATATTTAAGTTTAAATAACTGTCGAAAAAAGATTTAAGCAAAAATAAACTTCCATTTTTTAGGAACAAATCTAAATTTGGAATTATGTGAAAACTCAAAATAGTTTCCACTTCTTTTATATAAAATTTGGTTTTAGGATTTATTTCAAAAAGATTTATGTAGGCTTCATATATATTTCCAGTTCTTAAAAGATTGTCGTATAAAATCGTATTGTCGTTTAGTATTTCTCTAGGAAGTAGAACATCAGAAGAACTAATAAAACACTTGTAAGGAGAAGTCTTTTTTAATTCCATCGTAAAAGCTACATAACGACCAAAACAAGCTACAATGTTTAGGAATAATTTATTTTTAATCTTAGAGTTAATAGGGATTAATAAATCTGAGAATTCATTCCAATCAATTTCATCATTATTTTTTAATCCTAATACGGACTTGTTTCCGTGAGTTTCTATATGTAATAAAATCGCATCACTTTCTACAGATTGTGTTTCTATTTGTTTTAAAATTTTCTGAAGATCATTTTTACTTTCAAATTTTTCAAAAAATATTTCTATGTCGGAATTATAAAACTTCTTGTATCTATAAATAGTATCATTATATAATTCTTCTCCTGTTTGTATTTCATCAGAGGGAATACTTTCCAACACATATATTTTATTTATCATTATTAATTTTTAAAGTAAATAAAATTATAATTCACAAAAGCAAACTGTCAAAAAACTCAAACAAAAACCCGCTTCAAATACTTGAAACAGGTTAAATTTATTTTTTAATTCTAATGTCAGAAACAATAATCTTATAACGGTCACAATCTTCAAAACAGATTCCGTTTTCTTTCCAATAAGGATTTTTCGGTTGCAAAATGGGAACTTTGTGAGATTCCAGATTGGAAATAATCTTCTGAAATTCTTCCAAAGTCTCAGGATAAAAAACCAGGATATCATCTTCATCAAATTGAGATTTAGGAATGTTGCTGTCTTGAGTGAATTCCAAATGCCAGTTTTCTTTGTCTTTTCCAAGAAAAACACCGTCATAACCGTTGTGGTCTTTGAAATCACCAAGAACTTTAAAATCCAAAACTTTGGTATAAAATCCAATCAACTTCTCCAGATTCTGAGTATGTCTTTCGTATCGGAAAATCATTGGATTTAGAAATTAATGAAAATATAAATCGTTCAGTTTTTCTTCACAAAGCGTTTTCACCACATTCACCCAACTTTGTTCCTCATTCAGACAAGGGATATAATCGAATCTTTCACCTCCACCGTGAAGGAAGATTTCTTTGCCTTCTTCTGAAATTTCTTCAAGAGTTTCCAGACAATCGGACACGAAAGCCGGGCAAACTATTGCCAGTTTTTTGATGCCTTTTTTGCCAAGACCTTCCAAAGTAGCGTCGGTATAAGGTTCCATCCATTTGTCTTTTCCTAATCTAGATTGGAAAGTGACTAATGCCTTCTCTTTCGGAATGCCCAACTTTTCACAAACCAACTCTGTCACTTTATAACACTGGTGTCTATAACAGAATTTATGCGAAGGATTGTCCTCTTTCGAGCAGCAATTATTCATATTGCAAGTCTTGGTAGGGTCGGTTTTGTAAATATGACGCTCCGGAACACCGTGATAAGAAAACTGCAACAAATCAAAATCTGCAGGTAGTTTTTCCCGGATACTTTCTGCCAGAGAATTGATGTAAATTTCGCGGTTGTAAAACGGTTCTACATAATTGATTTTAACATCTGGAAAAAATTTCAGGCGAACTTCTTCTGCTTTTTCAATTACCGTTTCCGTTGTGCTCATCGCATATTGAGGATAAAGAGGGAATAGTGTGATATTGGTAACACCTTGATCTACCAATTCCTGAATGCCTGTTTTGATAGATGGTTCTGCATAACGCATTCCCAAACCAACCGGAACATCTACCAACTTTTGAAGTTCCTTCTGCAGATTTTTTGAAATTACAATCAAAGGAGAACCTTCATCTCTCCAAACCGTTTTGTACGCTTCCGCTGATTTTTTCGGTCTGGTTTTCAGGATGATGCCTTGAACCAAAAGTGCGCGAAAAATCCAGCGATAATCAATGACTTTTTCGTCCATCAAAAATTCATCAAGATAATCTTTTACATCGTTGACATCAGTAGATTTCGGCGAACCTAGATTGACTAGGAGAATTCCTTTTTTGTTGTTGGTTGTCGGTTGTTGATTATTGGTTTCCAATTTTGAAATAATTACGATTTATAAAGTCTTCGACTCCGCTCAGACTGACATTCTTCAAAAACATTTATTTTAAAAATTGTCACACTCAGCATTTCGACTACTCTTAATATAAACTTTGTCAAAGCGTTAATTTAATAATTTTTAATTGATGATTAATCAATCAACCATCAACCAAAAACTATCAACTAAATATTATCCATTCACAGCTTCTACATTTTCTACCAATTCCGGAACGAATTGTTTCAGAATGCTTTGGATGCCGTTTTTCAATGTTGCAGTGGAAGATGGACAACCGCTGCAAGCGCCCTGAAGCAGCATTCTTGCGGTTTTGTTTTCCTGATCGTATTCTATCAGAGAGATTTTTCCGCCATCGTTTTCTACAGCTGGCGCCACATATTCGTTCAGGATGTCGCTGATTTTCTGCTCGTCATTCGTATATTCCCTGTTGATGATTTTCAAGACAGGATTTTCGTGCTGATGAGGTTCCAGATTGGATATCGTTTTTCCGGCCTGAAGAAACTCAGCGATGAAAGAACGAACCTGATTCATAATTTCGTGCCATTGGAACTGGTCATCTTTAGTCACCGCCACGAAATTGTCGCTCACATAGATTTCTTTTACAAAATCAAAAGCGTTGTATAATTCTTTTGCCAAAGGTACTTCATCCGCTTCTTCACGGGTTTTAACTTCTATGAATCCGTCCATTAGCATCTTGCTGGAGATGAACTTCATAACCGCAGGATTCGGTGTCATCTCAGAATAGATCTGATACATCTCTTTTCTTTTTTGAAGATAGATTCTCGGATTTGCCAGCAATTCGTCCTCTATGATGCTTTTCAGGCTTTGTGTAACGTGTTCCCATTCTACTGTATCTTGTTTTGCCACAGCTACGAAATTAGCTGTGATGAAAATCCTGTCCACAAAAGGATAATTGAAGAGTTCCTGCGCCAACGGAATTTCGGAAATGTCAGAATCCCGGTCCAGTTCCAGCGAACCCGGAATCAGATTATAATCTGCGATGAATTTCATCACCTTCGGATTCTGAGTCGGTTCTATAATGATTTCTCTCATTTTAAAGTAATTGAACTACAAAAATATCGTAATTTGGTGGAAGAAAAAAGCCGATAAATCCCAATCTTATGTTAAGTTTTGATTATGAGAAGCTTTGCTGATTTTCGATTTTTTCTATGAGATTGATTTTGGTCAAACTGAATTGAAATTTGATTTAAAAACCCAATCTGCGCCCCGGCCTGAACGGAGCTCTTTTTATTTTTCTAGGGAAATAAAAAAGCGGGAGTGGAGGACGGATAAAGGCGCCCAAGAAATTACAAACAACAATTAATAATTTATAGATGGCAATTATCAGAGAGCTTTTAGGCAAAACACCTCAACTTGGAGAGAATACTTTTGTAGCAGAAACAGCAGTGATCATTGGTGATGTTACGATGGGAAGAGACTGCAGCATTTGGTATAATGCGGTTTTACGGGGCGATGTACATTTTATCAAAATGGGAGATAAAGTGAATGTCCAGGACAATGCGATGATCCATTGCACATATCAGAAAAGTCCGACAATAATTGGAAACTGTGTGTCCATTGGACATAATGCGATTGTGCATGGCTGTACTATAAAAGACAATGTTCTGATAGGGATGGGCGCAATTGTAATGGATGACTGTATCGTGGAAAGTAACTCTATTGTTGCTGCAGGAGCAGTTGTAACAGCAAACACACATATCAAAGAAGGCGAAATCTGGGCTGGTGTTCCGGCGAAAAAAGTGAAGGATGTTTCTCAGAATCTGATTACGGGTGAGATCGACAGGATCGCAAATAATTATGTTAAATACTCAGGCTGGTATAAACAGGAGTAAGTTGGTACAGAGATTGAATTTCCCAAGAAAAATTAAGAATGAAAAAAATCAGCACGCTTTGGGAAATTCTGAAAGAAACCTTCACTGAATGGATGACATCATCCGCAGCAAAAGACAGTGCGAGTATGGCTTACAATGCGATATTCTCTCTGCCGGGTCTGTTGATCATCATTATCTGGGTTGCCGGTCATTTTTTTGGGGAAGAAGCTGTAAACGGTGAAATCCGAAGACAGATCCAGGGGATAATGGGCTATGATGTAGCGAAGAGTATCCAGGATATTGTGGCAAGCGCAGTTATAGACAAGCAAAACTTCTGGATGAAAGCTTTGGGAGTGGGAACTCTGGTTTTTGGTGCCACCAGTTTGTTTTTCCAGATGCAGAATACGCTGAATAATCTTTGGGATGTGGAAGCGGCTCCAAAAAAGGCGTGGCAAAAATTTATCCTTGACCGTGCCAATTCACTTGGGATGATTCTGATTATTGCTTTCCTTCTTTTGATCAGTATGTTATTATCCTCACTTGTTGGTTTAGCAAACGATCTGATAACCAGATATTTTGGTTTTGAAACTTATGTTATAATCCAGACCAGTAATTTTATATTAGGTTTTGGTGTCGTGACGGTTTTATTTGCATTTATGTTCAAGGTTCTCCCTGATGTTGAGATCAGATGGAAATCTGTATGGATAGGTGCAATTGTAACGGCTTTTCTCTTTAATATAGGGAAAATGCTGATGAGTTTTTATTTTGATTTTTCTAAGCCTACATCCATTTTCGGAGCTGCTGGAACTATTATTTTGCTGATGATGTGGATCAATTATTCCTGTCAGCTTGTATTCTTCGGAGCAGAATTTACCAAAATCTACGCTTACAAGAAAGGTCACAAAATTATCCCTTCCAAACATGCAAAATGGAGCAGGGACAATCTATACAGGGATTCAGAACATCAATAGTTCCGGATCAGAATTTATCTTGAGTTTTTCATTAATGTCGTTTATTTTAATAAATCATATTGCCAAAAGTTTTGGTACGGACATCGATAATAGGTTTTACCTAATACTATTTGTAACAAATTAACGTTATCAAAGACAGATATGATGAATTTATAAAAAAATGAAAAATACTAACACACATAAAATGAACTGGTTTCAGCAGTTTCTGATGGTATGTTCGGGTGCGAATATCCATCTGCTGAGAAAGTCTCCGAGTGAATGGAACAAGTTTGCAGGAATCGGCGGAATTGTTTTATTTACAGCAATTTTTGCGACATTGTCTGCGGGATATGCAATGTTCACCGTTTTTGACAGCCTTTGGACTTCCGTAGGTTTCGGTTTGCTTTGGGGCTTGATGATTTTTAATCTGGATCGGTATATTGTGTCTTCAATTAAAAAAACGGGAACCTGGTGGAATCAGATTCTGATGACAATCCCACGTTTGATTCTGGCAACTTTTCTCGGCATCATTATTTCAAAACCTTTAGAACTGAAAATCTTTGAAAAAGAAGTCAACAAGCAACTGAATACAATTATCCAAAGAAATAAAAAACAACTTCAGGCAGAGATGAACGGAAGGATTTTGCAGCAGTCCGGTCCTTTTGATCTGGAAAAGAAACAGATCCAGAATCAGATCAAAAATTATCAGATGGCTTATGATTCGGCTTCCGTGGAATTAGAGAAAGAGATTCTAGGAAAACAATCCGGCTTAACCAGCGGAAAAGTTGGCTACGGGAGCAATGCCAAAAGAAAAGCAGAACTGAAAGAACAGAAACGCGCTGATCTGGAAAATTACCAAAAACAACAACAGGAGCGATTACAATATCTGGATAAAGAAATCTCGAAGGTTTATTCTAATCTTGAAACCGAAAGAAAATCGACAGAAACTTTTGAAGACAGGTTCAACGGGTTTGCAGCAAGGCTGCAGGCGTTGGATGAATTAGGGAAAAATTCGGCAATCATTGCTTTGGCAGCAAGTTTCATTATGGGCTTATTTATTGTCCTGGAAATTTCGCCCGTTTTGATAAAACTAATTTCTTCGGTTGGTCCTTATGATTACCTTTTGGAGAAAACAGAAAATGAATTCAGGTTATATGCCAGAGAAAAAATAAGAAAAGGAAATTCTTTGACAGACTACAGGATTGATGATTTTGAAGATGATCTCAAAATCCAAAAGGAGAAAAAACAGAATCAATAAATTATAAGTGAAAAGCTTCCGGTCTGGAAGCTTTTTTTATTTCAATTCACCAACCACAAATGGCTGATCGGCATTTTCATTATAATCTCTTATGAATCCGATTTCTTTTGATCTGGTAATTTCAGATTTAGAGGCTCCGGAAAATCCATCCCCAAAATCGATACTGAAATCGATATAGCTTAATCTGTTTCTGCTGAATTTAATTTTATTGAAAACCAAAATGATGTTCTTTTCCTTTAGGTTCTTCTGAAGACTCATCAGATCCTGCCTCGTCATTTCTTTATTGAAAACAACAGCTATTACTTTCTTATTAGGAGCAAAAGAAAGTATTCCGAAAACAAAAACAGTTAAAAATAATAGTGGGAAAAGTGTAGTCTTCTTCATTGGTTTAATAACGCTGCAAAATTATAAAATTCTCATCAAACTTAGCACCAAAGTTTTTGTTTTTTAAAAGATTATAGGAATATTTTTAAAATTATTTTTTATTCTTTAAAAATGCTGACTATATAATTTCATATTTAAAATTAAATGAATGTTTGTTTTTATAAGAAGAAACCCTATATTTGAGGTCCTAATTTTTTAAACTTCAATTATTATGAAAAGAATTTTATCTTTTTCTTTAACAGCAGTAATGGCTTTAACTGCTTACTCACAAAACTTGTGGAGTGATACATTCGAAACGTACAGTGTTGGCAACCTGGGAACCCAGGGCGGATGGCAAAGAGATGGCGGTACTAATGCAGTAGCCAAAGTTGCAAATATTGATGTAGCTCATGGAAAGTCTTTCCAGTTTGCAAGTACTGCAAGTAACAATGCTGATGGTGCTTTCATCTACCATGATACAAAATGGTCTTCCAGAACCAGTGAGAACGGAATTTTCGTGGCTGAGTTCGACGTTTATACAGGAAGTACTTTTTCTGAGATTCAGTTTTATGACGTAGATTCTGATTATTTTGCAGTTGCTGACTTATACATGAGTTCAACAAATGGCGTATTTTTAGCAGATCAGTATGATTTTGACAATGAAGATTCCGGGATAGAATTGCCACTGACTGTAACTGCCAATACATGGTATAAGGTTAAATTCACTTATGATGTGATGGGCAGCGGAGAGATGACGGTTACTATAAACGGAACTGAATACGGTCCTTTTGAGAAAGAACCAGGCTGGTTCCCGACAGAAGTTGATTTTGTTGCAAGCGGTGCTAGTACATCAGGTTTTGATAATCTTAAAACAAGCGCAGTTGCAACATTAATGGCTGTGTCCGATGTGGCTGGTAAGTCAAAATTGTCTGTGTATCCGAACCCAGCAACCGATGTTATCAATGTGAAATCCGAAAGCAAAATTGCTCAGGTTTCTATCTATGATATCTCAGGTAAGGCTGTTAAAACTACTACAGAAACTACTGTTAATGTAGAAAATCTTGCAAAGGGTTCTTATGTTGTAAGCATCAAATATGCTGACGGAACTACAGAAAGCAAAAAAGTAATTAAGAAATAATATTTCTCAATGTTAATCAATCAAAGGCTGCAATTTTTTGCAGCCTTTTTTATTTTTCTCTGAGGGAATATTTTTTGCAATTCCAAGATTATGCCTTCATCAGTGGTCAACAGTTACATGTATCTGGAAGATAAAAAAATACTCCGAATTGTTTATCAATCCGGAGCAGTCTATGATTATCTGAATGTTTCTCAGAAAATTTTTGATGAATTCAAATCTGCTTTCTCAAAAGGAATATTTCTTAATAAAGTCATTAAACCGAAATTCAGTTTCAAAAAAATAAGCGATTAATTACAAAGAATAATTCGGCGCTTCCTGAGTAATGATCACATCGTGCGGATGAGATTCTTTCAATCCGCTTCCTGTAATCATCACCAGTTTAGAATCTTTTTGTAAAGCTTCAATGTCTTTTGCACCACAATAGCCCATTCCGGCACGCAAACCACCAGTCAGTTGGAAAATCACATCTTCCAGTTTTCCTTTATGCGGAACTCTACCTTCGATGCCTTCTGGTACAAATTTCTTAGCTTCACTCTGGAAATAACGCTCTTTCCCGCCACGTTTCATTGCAGAAAGAGAACCCATCCCCTGATAAGATTTGAATTTTCTGCCCTGGAAAATAATCTCTTCTCCCGGAGCTTCATCTGTTCCGGCTAAAAGTGAGCCTAACATTACTGCACCAGCACCACTCGCAATCGCTTTTACAATATCGCCAGATAATTTGATTCCGCCATCTGCGATAACCGCAACGTTTTTCTTTTTAGCAAATTCATAAACATTGTAGATTGCGGAAAGTTGCGGAACACCAACTCCAGCAACAACTCTGGTTGTACAGATAGAACCAGGTCCAACACCAACTTTCAAAACGTTGGCACCAGCTTTTATTAAATCTTTGGCTGCATCTGCTGTTACGATATTCCCTCCAACGATATCCAAGTCCGGGAACGTTTTTCTGATTTCTGAGATTTTATCCAAAACACCTTTTGAATGGCCGTGAGCAGAATCGATGGCAACAATGTCAACGCCGGCTTTTACCAATGCTGTGATTCTTTCGATCGTATCTTCGCCAACGCCAACGCCCGCACCAACAATCAGTCTGCCGTTTTGGTCTTTGTTCGCATTGGGGTATTCTAATTGATTGTCGATGTCTTTAATAGTAATCAACCCGACCAGTTTATTTTTCTTATCAACGATGGGAAGTTTTTCGATCCTGTTTTTAAGCAAGATTTCTTTTGCTTTTTCGAGGTTCGTATTCTTATCAGAAGTGATGAGGTTTTCTTTGGTCATAATTTCCTCCACTTTCACATTAAGATTTTCCTGATATTTCACATCACGATTGGTGATGATGCCGATAAGGTAATTGTTTTTATCTACGACGGGAAGTCCGGAGATTTTATAGTTGGCCATCAGCGCCTTCGCTTCTGCCAGCGTATGGTCTTTTGACAAAGTCACCGGGTCGGAAATCATACCGTTTTCGGAACGTTTCACACTATTGACCTGCGCAGCCTGCTCAGCAATCGTCATGTTTTTGTGGATGAAGCCCAAGCCGCCAACTCTCGCTAAAGCAATCGCCAAATCAGCTTCTGTAACTGTATCCATAGCTGCGGAAACGATTGGAACATTAAGCGAAATTTTGTCTGTAAGTCTTGATTTTAGGGAAACCTGATTAGGTAAAACTTCTGAATAAGAAGGAACTAGAAGCACGTCATCGAAAGTGATGGCTGTCTCTACAATTTTGTTATGAATAGACATCTTTACTTTCTTTGCAAAATTAAGTTATTTTTATGGAATCTGAAAATAGATGTTTTTATTTGAACTAAAGTTAATATTATAATGTCAACAAGTTTTCAGGATATTCTAATTTTTATAACCCAGGTTGGTATCAGAAAAGTAATGTCCATCGTCAGATAAGGCGATTTTATAGTTAGAAGACTGTGCGTTACCGTCCGCTTTTCTGTTGATGGTTTCCGAAAACACGATGATGAATTCCGAAGCTTTATTGATGACCTCCGAAGACTCTGTGATGCAGTCCGAAGACTCCGTGACGGCATACAACGCCCATCAAATGGACAAATTGGGATTTTTAACAATGTTGCGAATTTAGAGTCATTCAGATCATCTTTTGATGGTCAAAACCGGCTCAATATTCCCCAATGGATTTTGATTTCGTTGAATTTAAACGGATTTCCAAACTCATTTCCGTTGGAGATCTGGAAACTCATCAAGCCGACGGGAAGGAAAAAGTTGAAACCAAGACCTAAGCTGTAGAGTTTTGGCGTGATTCCGAGAGCCTTGTTGGACATTTGTCCGTATTGTGCAAACAGATCGAAAAAGGCCTGGTCGTTCACGAGATAGCGGTATTCAGCGCCGGCATAGGCGTAAAAATCGCTGACAAGACTCTGCTCATTGAAACCCCGAAGCGAGTTCCAGCCGCCAAACCGAAAGAGTTCGTTCGTGGATAATTCGTTTTTAGAACTGAGCAGAGCGGATTCTCCCTTGATGTTTAGGAAATGATTTCCGGATAGATTAAAGTTGTGTTCCGCAAAAAGAAAATACCGGATTTGGTCGAGTTTTTCCTGAGTGTCGTCGTAAGTTGTTTTCAGAAAATCGGCTTCCAGACGGATGTTGCTTTTGTTGATGAACAGCGGAATGTCGCTCCCTTCCTGGTATTGATAATAAATTCCAATTCCTTTTTTGCTGTAATCGCGACCACTCGTGTACAACGAATCTAAAATTGCAGACGACTCGAAAGTTCCTTTGAGACCGAGTTTCTGTTTCGGCGAAAGATGATAATAAATGGCAGGCATAAATTTGACATTCGCAAATGTGGAATCCTGGCGGAAAATATTGACATTAACATTCAAACCTACGTTGCTCCCAAACGTGTACGGAATGTCCGTCTGCATATCGAAAGTCTGACCTTTGTCGGGATTTCGTTGCCAGTAAATGCCGATGCTTTCAAAGCTGTTGAACATATTTTTCATCTGGACATTCAGCGTTCCATTGACTGTGAATTTCTCAGTTTTATCATTTCCAAAGCCAATCATTCCGTCAAAAGTGTTGGTTTTTCTTTTTTGAGTGAAGAGAAAAACCTGCGTAGAATCTTTGGTAAATAAAGTCTGAGGCGGTTTTTCCAGTGACACGAACTGATGATTTTGCAAAGACTGATTCATAGAAACCAAATTCTTGTCATCATAGCTTTTGCCAAGATATTGCTTATTGAGGTTCTTAACGAATTGTTTTGGTAAACGCGTGTAACCTTTGAAAACAATACCGTCAATTTTCCTTTGCGAAGCCGGAACGACCGAGATTTTGACCGACGGAATTCCGTTTTCCATTTTCTGGAATTTGGTTTTCACACGGTTAAAAGCGAAACCTTTATCACGGTATTTTTGATTGATATTTTTCTTGAGTGAATCTAAGTTTTTGGTGTAAATCTCGTTCTTCTGAAACTTCAAATCGTTAACTAAAGAATCAGAAAATTTCACATTAGCTTTGTTGAAATTTGGACCTTTATCATAATAGATTTCTGTCCGATTTTCGATTTGTTTAACATCTTTCAGTTCTGTGAAGAAGTAAGAGTTTTCTGCCAAAGAATCCAGAAATTTAACTGCTTTAGCCGAATCAGAAACAATTTTTTTTACATTCGTTTCTTTGTCGATGAGCCAGAATTCTTTTTTCTGCGCAAAGGATAATGTGCTCAGAAGTAATAAGATTATATAGAAAAACTTTTTCAATTTTCGGTTTATATCTTTGAACGCTTCGACACCGCTCAGCGTGACATCTTTATTAAACGATTTGTTTTAGACAGTGTCAGGCTGAGCGGAGTCAAAGCCTTTTACAAGATTACTAGAATGACTATTATTTTGACAAATAGAAAGTTCTTTCAATTTCTACCAATTCTTATTGATAATAGCTTCTTTTTTCTTTCTACTCCAACCTTTTACTTGTTTTTCGAAAGCAATTGCTTGTTCAATTTCATTAAATTCATTGTAAAAAACCAATTGAGTTGGTCTTCTGCTATGCGTGTAACTTTCAGGGTAATGTCCTGATTGATGTTTAATAAGTCGAGACTCCAAATCGCTTGTAACTCCTGTATAGTAGGAGTTATCACAACATCTTAATATGTAAGCAAAATATTGTTTCATCTTGTGGGAAGCACTTCGACTCCGCTCAGTGTGACATCGCTAATACTAATTGTTTTCATTTCAAAGATGTCAGTAACACCAAAGTTCATTTTAAACGGTGTCAGTCTGAGCGGAGTCGAAGACCTTAATACTTTATAACTAAAACCGAAATCAATCCATTTTATTATACTTCTTCATCAGATTTTCGTAGGTATTCTGAGGAAGAATCCATTTCAAAGGAACGCCAATTTTTTGACCGAACTTCCCAAAATAATAATGTGCTTTCCATTTTGACTTTCCTAAAAGCTGGTCAACGTAAACTGCAACATCCAAAGGTTCTGTTCCGTCGCCAACGTGAGAATTCATCAAAGCATAAACTTTATCAAAGACATTTTTGTAAGGTTCGGAGACTTTTGTTCTGACACGGTTTTCTGCAATATTGGTTTTGATATCACCCAGATGAAGCGAGCAAACGTGGATGTTCCAGGGGTAAACCTCGTAGCGCATTGCTTCCGTCACTTTGTCCAAAGCTGATTTGGATGCGGAATAAAATCCCCGGAACGGCAATCCCATCTCAGAACCGATGCTGGAAACATTGATGATTTTCCCCGATTTCTGCTCACGCATTTTTGGAAGAACAGCTGTCATCATCTGAACAGAACCAATCAAATTAAGATTGAACAACTTTGAAATATCGTCTTTCGTAGAATCTTCCACGGCGCCAACCATTCCCATTCCCGCATTATTAATCAGAACATCGATTCTGGTTTCTGTTTTCAGGATTTCAGAAATCGCACTGTCGATTTGTTCTTTTTCGGTTATATCTGTCGGAATCGAAACAAAATAATCAGAGCTTACGGCTTTTCTGCTCAAACCGTAAACTTTGTTGCCTTTCTTTCCGAAATATTCTGCCAGCGCAAATCCGATTCCGGATGATGTGCCTGTGATGATGATAGTTTTGCTCAATGTTTAGTTTTTTAATTAAAAGTTTTTCTACAAAATAAAACTTTGCCAATTTTGGCAAAGTTAAATGATTCAAAATATTATTATCACTAAAATTCATACAAATTCTCCGTAGAAAATTTTAAGTCTGGGAATTTAATGGACTGAAGTATTTCTCCGTCTGCAACTGGTTTACGGCTGATATATTCTCCATTTTCTAAACTATAAATCAGAATAAATTTTTCGCTTGAATCTACCACCCAGTATTCCGAAACGCCATATTCTTCATACAAACTAAATTTCAGATTCATTTCTTTTTTAGAATTTCCAGGAGAAAGGATTTCAACCACCAAATCTGGTGCACCAAGGCAACCTTTGTCGTCAATTTTTGTGCGGTCACAAATCACACACAAATCAGGTTGAACAACAGTGAGGATTTCCCCAGTTTTGTTGGGTAGACGTACATCAAAAGGTGCGTAAAATAGTTCGCAAGGCTTATTTTCAAAAAACGGATAAAGTTTTTGATTGATTTTTTGTGAAATTCTCTGATGAATCGGAGCCGGAGCAGGACTCATTTTTAGGATTTTACCTTTGATGAGTTCAACCCTTTCTTTGAATCTCCACATCAGATAATCCGCAAAAGTGTAAGTTTTATTAAGGTCCAATTGATCGATATTTGTGATTTCCATAATGCTGCTTTTTTAAATTAACTGCTTATTAATAACAAAGATAAGTAATTTAAAATCTCAAAATTGAGACAAATTTCTTAGTTATTGATTGGTTACCTCAGCAAAATCCTCCCAAAACTCAGGATAAGATTTCTCCACAACATCTTCTTTTTCGATATTCAATTCCTTAACCAAAGCAAACGGCGCAAAAGCCATCGCCATTCTGTGGTCGTTGTAGGTCGCAATAGAAATATTTTCTTCGGGTTCAATAAACTCGCAGGATTCAATTTTATCAACCGTGATATGAGTTTTTGCTCCGATTTTCAATAACTCATTCTGAAGCGCAACCAATCTGTCGGTTTCTTTTACTTTCAATGTGTGAAGTCCTGTGATGACAAACGGAATTTTCAATGCTGTTGCCGTTACACAAAGCGTTTGCGCAATGTCCGGACAATCGTTCATATCGAGCGTTATCAATTCCGGATATTCGAAAGCAGGCTCCGGCAAAAGTGAAATCGAGTTTTCTGCATAATCCGAAACCGTGTTTATGCCGAAATATTTCAAGTAGATTTCCTTAATCACGCTGTCGCCTTGCAGAGACAACGTGTGATAACTTTTCAAAGTGATTGATTTTCTGCCGATGGCGCACAAAGAATAAAAGTAAGACGCTGATGACCAGTCACTTTCTACTTCGTAATGTTCTGTTCTGATGTGGTTTTTATGCGAAACGATTTCGATTCTGTTTTCGGCAAAATGAGATCTGATTCCGATTTCGTTCAAAATTTTCAAAGTCATTTCAAGGTAAGGTCTTGAGGTGATTTCGCCTTCCAATTCCAAAGTCAAACCGTTTTCCAATTTTCCTCCGATTAAAATTAATGAAGTTAGAAACTGGCTGGAAACATTGGCTGAGATTTTAACCAAATTTTTTTCCAACTTCTTTCCGATGATTTGCAACGGTGGAAAACCTTCTTTTTCAAGATAAGTAATATCTGCACCAAGTGACTGGAGCGCATCTACCAAAGGTTTTATTGGACGGTTTTTCATTCTGTCGGAGCCTGTCAAAATGGTTTTTCTGCCTTCAAAAATGGAATAATAGGAAGCCAGAAAACGCATCGCAGTTCCAGCGTGGTGGATGTCAATGCTTTCAGAGTCGGATTCCAAAGCTTTTTTGAGCAAAGTTGTGTCCTGAGAATTGGAAAGATTGAGCATATCAATGTTCCCAAACAATTTCCCTAAAATCAAAAGACGGTTCGAAATACTTTTCGAACCGGTGATTTTAATATTTTTTCCGTCTATAAGTTCAGACTTTTTTATAATCATAATTTTGTGTGATGTGAAAAGTAAGATGTAAGCGGTCAGTAAAAAAATTATTCATTGTTCGTTTATTAACCTAAAGCTTCGACAAGCTCAGCTTGACATTGCTAGAAATCAAGCGTTTAGTATTAGAGATGTCACACTGAGCTTGTCGAAGTGTCTGTTGTAACTAATTGATTTTTATATCAATGCATAGTAATAGGTTGTTTAACGGATATTAAAAAAAACTTCTGACTTCTAACATTTTACTTCTCACTATTTTAATTTTTCATTATTCTGATGTCGTTCTTTGTCTCTATCAGTCTTGACTTTCATTTTTTTATCGAAGGCGGATTGCAAGTCTGTTCCGGTTTGATTGGCTAAGCAAAGCGTTACAAAAAGTACATCGGCCAATTCTTCGCCCAAATCTTTGGATTTATCGGATTCTTTTTCAGATTGTTCTCCGTATCTTCTGGCGATGATTCTGGCCACTTCGCCCACTTCCTCGGTCAGCATTGCCATATTCGTCAGCTCATTGAAATAGCGGACGCCAATGGTTTTTATCCATTCATCAACCTGATTTTGAAGTGTTGTAATTTCCATTACTGATAAGCTCCTAAAGTTGCAGGATAAGTTCTCGTTTTTCCAGCAATATCTGTAGCTGTAACGTTGGTGTTGAGATTAGTTCCTTTTTTTAATGCAGGCGAACCTTCTTTGATTCTCAGATTCATTTTCTGGGTAAAATAATTCTGGAATTTAGGATCTTCATTTCTGATGTTCGAATTATCAGGATTTAAGCCAGAATTGGAAGTGAATTTTAATAACGAATTTTTAAATGTAGCATTGAAATTACCGCTAGTTCCAACTTTAGTAAAAGTAATCATATCAGGAACATCTCCGTAAATGATCGAATTATTAACATTAAGAGTAGGGTCTGCTACTTCTATTTCACCTTTTTCATTTTCCCAGCCATTGGTTGCGTAAATCCCTACAGCTGACATAGAAGGATTAAGGTTCCAATAATTGGCAAGCGTACAGTAATTAAGATTGTAAGTTCCGCCGCTTGCAATTGCAAGATCAGCTTCGCCGCAATTATTCATGACCACATTGTTTGCCGTAAATTGCGTAGAATGGATCGCATAAATGCCAACATTCTGAAAGGTATGGAAAATAGAATTGTTGATGGTTGCATCATTCTTTTTTAGCTGTAATCCGACATTACCGCCAAAAACCCTGGCATAATTCATTTTCAGAAGTGAGCCTTCTTCCATTTTGATGCCGTTCCAGTTGGCAGGCAGTGTGTCGTATTTGGTATCGCTTCTGTCGCCTCGGAAAATCACTTCTTCGCCCAAAGCACCTTTAACATCAAGACTTGAATTTTTTGCGAAATTCATTCCACTGTTTTTCCGGAAATAGACTTTCGTACCTTTTTCCATTGTCAAGGTCTTCCCTTCGGCAACCGTCAAATCTCCGAAAATGATTTTAGCTTTATTATTGGTCCAGGTTGTATTTTCAGAAATAATATTAGGATTTGTATCGGTTTTGATGAAATATTCTGCATCCTGAACAACGGAGAATAAGGTTACCTTTTGTTCACCAGCGGGAGTTTTGAAAATAACTTTATCTTCAGCAATTGCTTCCGGAACTGTAGCTGTCGGAGCAATTTCTACAAAAACATATAAACTGTCTTTTTTTCTCAATGCGACTTTTTCGAAATGGGTGCCGACTTTCCCATCCACATTGATTTTGTAAAGAGAATTAGCACCACCTTCCAGTTTTATTTCCGGGATCAGAATATCCTTATCTTCATTATTGTAAACCTTCACGGCATAAGTTTCCGAACGCATTTGGTTGTAAACGGTGTCGCAAAAAACGGTGTCGGTAGAGAAACGCAGCAATTGACTTGGCGAATCAAAAGAAATATCATCACGGTTGCAACCTGCCAAAAGCAAAAGTGTCCAAAATGCAATTCCAAAAAGTATTTTAATTTTCATTTATCTTGTTTAATGTTCAAAACTACAAAATTTAAATTTTTATTTTGTGAAGTGGAAGATATTTTAATCATAAATAAAAAATCCTTTCAACATATGAAAGGATCAGGTATGCAAAAAATCAATATTATTCTTTTATAAATTTTTTAGTGATCAATTCACCAGATTTAGAAACCGCAGTAATAATGTAGGTTCCTTTCATCAATTTTGAAACATTAATGGATTTTTCGGAATTAGGAATTTGCTTGATGACTTTTCCTGAAAGGTCTGTTATTTTAATATTTGAAACTTCATCTGAAAAATTGATGAAATCTTTTGCAGGATTCGGATAAAGTCTAATTTGTTTCTTTTCTGTTTCTGTTGCGGATAATATGCAATTTGTGCTGTAACTGGCTATGGCATCTTTAGTCCACAAATGTGAAGGTTGTGAATTAGCATAATTGACATCATCAACTTGTACACAAATTAGATTTGGATTTTCAACAATATAGATAGAGCCTAATTTTGTGTTATTTCCATTTTTTAAGTTTAAACTTGTTAACAAAGGGTTAGTATTACAATATAGCCAAGTGAGGTTGGTGTTTTTGCTAAGGTCTAAGGTTATAAATTGATTTCTCCCACAAGATAGACTGTTTAACGAAATATTTTCGCTTAAATCCAAACTGCTAAATTGATTGCCTTCACAGTACAAACTTTCAAGTTCGATATTTTTAGAAATATCTAAGTTTGTGAGTTTGTTTCCAGCACACCATAAAATAGAAAGTTGTAAATTCTTACTAACATCAAGGGTTGTAAGTTGATTTAGAAAACAATACAGAGCTTTTAATTTAGAATTTTTACTGACATCAAGATTGGAAATATTATTCCATCCACATTTCAACGTTGTTAAGTTTACAAAAAATTCTATTCCGGTCATATCATTTATTCCTAGATTATAAACGTCTATAGTTCCTGTAAATGCCGCAGCCTCGCTAACTTGAATTTGACTATCATAATCCGTATTGATTTCTGGATTGGAAAGCAGATACGCTTTAAAATTGACGTCAGGAATATTTACAATTTGAGCTTTTGCCAAACCTATCATTAGCATAAAAAGGATAAGACTCTTTTTCATAAAATGGTTATTTATTTTTTACAAAGATAATTATTTCCTGCATGTAAAAAACTAACTAACATTTGTTAGTTTCATAAAAAAGTGTATTTTTGAATCAATCACATTCAATCTACCCAAACTGAGAATAATGGATTGAATGTCAAATGTTTAAATATGCAAATCACTGAAAAACATTTTTTAAACAAAGAAATTAGCCTGACTGATTTACTGAAATCTGCTTATCGTTTGATGTTTACGGCCAAAACGATGAGCGATTTGTTCGAACAGGAAAAAAAGATCACTTCCAAGTACGTTCACGCTACTTCCCGTGGACACGAAGCAATTCAGCTCGCTTTGGGAATGCAGTTGTTGCCACAGGATTTCGTGAGTCCTTATTATAGAGACGACTCGATTTTGTTGGGCGTTGGATTGACACCTTATGAATTGATGCTTCAGCTTTTAGCCAAAAAAGATGACCCATTTTCCGGCGGAAGAACCTATTATTCTCATCCAAGTTTGCGAAGAGATGATTTCCCGAAAATGATTCACCAAAGCTCCGGAACAGGAATGCAGGCTATTCCAACAACGGGAATTGCAATGGGAATGAAATATAAAGAAGAAACAGGAATTGCTGAAAATCTTGACGAAAAACCAATTGCAGTATGCTCGCTCGGCGATGCAAGCTGTACTGAAGGCGAAGTTTCCGAAGCATTCCAGATGGCTGCGCTCAAACAATTGCCAATTTTATATCTGGTTCAGGATAATGAGTGGGATATTTCTGCCAACGCCAAAGAAATCCGAGCACAGGATATTACAGAATATATGCGAGGTTTCAACGGCATCGAAACCAGAACAATTGACGGAACAGATTTTATCAAATCTTACGAGGCCGTAAAAGAATGCATCAAAATCATCCGTGAAGAAAGACGACCAATGTTGATTCACGCTAAAGTTCCTTTATTAAATCATCATACTTCTGGCGTTAGAAAAGAATGGTATCGGGATGATTTGGAAGAATGTGCGAAGAATGATCCATTAATCAAATTAAGAAACAAACTTTCAGAATTTAGCATAGAAGATTCTGAAATTGAATGGATTGAAAAGGAAGTTCAGGAATCAGTTAGAACTGATTTTGAAAATGCTGTTCTAGCAGAAGACCCAAAACCGGAAGATACATACAAACACGATTTTGCACCAACACCTATAACCGAAGAAAAAGGAGAACGTTCTCCAAGCGGAAAAATCCCAACGGTGATGGTAGATTGTGCTTTGTTCGCCATTAGAGAATTAATGCAAAAACATCCGGAAGCCTTATTGTACGGTCAAGATGTCGGCTTGAGATTAGGTGGCGTTTTCCGTGAAGCGATTACTTTGGCCGCACAATTTGGAGAGAAGCGTGTTTTCAACACACCAATTCAGGAAGCTTTTATTGTCGGTTCAACCGTCGGAATGAGCGCCGTTGGTTTGAAACCGATTGTCGAAGTTCAGTTCGCAGATTACATTTGGCCAGGTTTGAACCAGTTGTTTACTGAAGTTTCCAGAAGCTATTATTTGTCTAATGGAAAATGGCCGGTTTCAATGATTCTCCGCGTTCCGATTGGCGCTTACGGAAGTGGCGGGCCATATCATTCAAGTTCTGTAGAAAGTGTTTTGTGCAATATTAAAGGCATCAAAATCGCCTATCCATCAACAGGCGCAGATTTGAAAGGTTTGATGAAAGCCGCTTTCTACGACCCAAATCCTGTGGTAATGCTGGAACACAAAGGTCTTTATTGGTCAAAAATAGAAGGTACAGAAAATGCAAAAACGATTGAGCCAGACGAAGATTACGTTATTCCATTTGGGAAAGCAAGAGAAGTTTTGCTTTGCGATAATCAAAATAATAAACCAACTTTAACAATCATTACTTACGGAATGGGCGTTTATTGGGCTTCGAATGCAGCGAAACAGTTTGATAATCAAATCGAAATTATTGATTTGAGAACACTCGCGCCTTTGGACGAAAACCGGGTTTTCGAAAGTGTGAAAAAGCATAACCGTTGCATCGTTTTGACAGAAGAACCTGTGAATAACAGTTTTGCTCAAAGTCTGGCAGCCAGAATCAATGAAAACTGTTTCAGACAATTGGATGCGCCGGTAAAAGTAGTAGGCGCAAAAAATCTTCCTGCAATTCCTATCAATTCTGAATTGGAGAAAGAAATGCTGCCAAACACAGAAAAATTAATTAAAGAAATAGAACAAGTATTGAAGTATTAAGCTCCGCAGGAGCGAAATGTTTGTAGAAATATTTCGATTTTCAAAAGAACTCCGTAGGAGTGACACATTATGATACAAGAATTAACTATTAATAAAAAGATAAATAAAATCAATAAAAAAGAATTGATTTTATCCGAGGCCGCCAAACTTTTCAAAGAAAAAGGTTTCGGCGGAACAAGTATGCGCGACTTGGCCGAGAAAGTGGGAATGGAAGCGGCAAGTATGTACAATCATATCAAATCCAAAGACGAAATCTTGGAATTGATTTGCTTCAAAATTGCCAATCAATACATTTCCCAACTTCAGGAAATCGAAAATACGAATCAGACTTTTCAGGAAAAACTGAACGCCATCATCGGACTTCACGTTCAGTTGATTATCGAAGATTCGGCATCGGTTTCTGTTGCAAATAACGATTGGAAATACCTTTCCGAAGAGAAGAAAAATCAATACAAACAAATTCGAAAATCTTATGAAAAAAGCTTTGCCAACATCATAGAAAAAGGAATGGAAAACGGAGAATTCAAAACAATGAATGTATCTGTTGCATTGTTCACAATGTTATCTTCCTTGAGATGGATAGAACTTTGGTATAAACCAAGCCGTGAAATCACACCGCAAGAGCTGGAAAATGATTTGAAAACATTATTAATGAATGGTCTTAACTCATAAATGATATTTGATTGATAATAAAGAAAAGCCTTCGGCAAGCTCAGACTGACACGTTACAATTAAAACGGTTAGTATTAGCAATGTCACACTGAGCCTGTCGAAGTGCCTTTGTGAACCTAAAAAATATTTTTAATAATGTAAAAAAAATCTTTGTGCACTTTGTGTTCAAAAAAAATAAAATGTCAGTAAATTTTCATCTATTAAAGGTCAAAAAAATCAAGAAAGAAACACCCGATTGTGTTTCCGTGAGTTTTGATGTGCCTGCAGAATTATCGGAACAATTCAAATTCACGCAAGGACAATATTTGACATTCCGGCAAATCAATGGCAACGAGGAACTTCGTCGGTCGTACTCGATTTGTGCAAGTCCGTGCGAAGGCGAGCTAAAAGTCGCTGTCAAAAAAGTTCCCGAAGGTTTGTTCTCTTCTTTTATGAATGACAATCTGAAAGAAGGCGACATCTTGGAAGTAATGCCTCCAATGGGAAAATTCTATACAGAACTGAATTCCGAAAACAAAAAAACTTATGTAGCTTTTGCTGCAGGAAGTGGAATCACACCTATAATTTCCATCATCAAATCAGTTTTGAAAAACGAGCCTCAAAGCCAGTTCATTCTGATTTATGGAAATAAAAACAAAGCGACCATCATTTTCAAAGAAGAAATCGAAGCTTTGAAAAACCGTTTTATGGAACGATTGAGCATTTATCACATTCTCAGCCGCGAATTTGCTGATGCCAATTTGCTGAGCGGAAGAATCAATTCTGAGAAAGCGCAATCATTCCTTAATAATATTATTCCGGCCGAGAAAATCGATGAGGTTTTTCTTTGCGGACCAGAAGAAATGATTCTGAGTGTGAGAGATACGTTAATACAATCCGGTGTCGAAGCCAAGAAAATTCATTTCGAATTATTCTTCAGCGCAGCTTCTGCGGAAAAGAAAAAAGAACACGAATCTGCGATTAATCAATCAGATGACGTATTTAGCAAAGTCACGGTCAAGTTGGATGCAACCGCTTTGAAATTAGATTTGGCTTACCACGGCCCAACGATTTTGGATGCCGCTTTACAAAACGGAGCCGATTTGCCTTACGCCTGCAAAGGAGGTGTTTGTGCGACTTGCAAATGTAAATTAGAAAAAGGCGACGTGGAAATGGACATCAATTATTCTCTCGAACCGGATGAGATTGAAGCAGGATTTATCTTGTCTTGTCAGGCACATCCGCGTTCAGAAGAAGTGGTTGTGAATTTTGATATAAAGTAAATCAACAAGCCACGAAGTGGCGACATAAAACAGCATGGGGTGAAACCCTATGAAATTGTGAATTTTGATATTAAATAGAATAATAATTATGGCAGCTTAATCCGCCTTCCGCTCCCAATCTTTTTTGCCGACGATTTCAGTTTAAATACAATTTGAGTCCACGCAAAAAAGGATTTCCGCTCAAGTCGGGCTGCAGATTGTACATAAAACAAGATTTGTTATAAATACAAAGTTTGTCATTCCGTAGGAAACCCAAAGAAGTGGTTAGACGAAGTCAATCTCTACAACTAAGTTTAGATTCCTACGGAATGACAAAAAAAACGTTAGAATTCATTCTTATATAAGTTAACGCCTTTGTGAACCTTTAAGACAGTTAATAATTAAAAAAACTTTGTGCGCTTTGTGTTCAAAGAAAAATATAAAGAAAATGGAAACAACAGAAATCAATTTAGAAGAACATTTTCAGAATAAAATAGACAGCGAAATCCGCATCGAACCCAAAGATTGGATGCCGGACGCGTACAGAAAAACCCTGATTCGTCAGATTTCTCAGCACGCCCATTCCGAGATTGTCGGGATGTTGCCGGAAGCGAATTGGATTACGCGTGCACCGACTTTGAACCGCAAAAAAATATTGCTGGCAAAAGTTCAAGACGAAGCCGGACACGGACTTTATCTCTATTGCGCTGCCGAAACTTTGGGCGTTACAAGAGATGAAACCATCAACGATTTGCATTCAGGAAAAGCCAAATATTCTAGCATTTTCAACTATCCGACTTTGACTTGGGCAGATATGGGCGCCATCGGTTGGCTGGTAGATGGCGCAGCAATTTTGAATCAGGTTCCGCTTTGCCGAGCATCTTACGGACCTTATGCCAGAGCGATGGTTAGGATTTGTAAGGAGGAAAGTTTCCACCAGAGGCAAGGTTACGAGCTGATGATGAAACTGGCTCAAGGTTCGCCGGAGCAGAAAGCAATGGCTCAGGATGCCTTCAACCGATGGTGGTGGCCAACTTTGATGATGTTCGGACCAAAAGATGCCGACTCGGGAAACACAGAACTCTCGATGAAATGGCGCATCAAGCGTTTTACCAATGACGAGTTGAGACAGCGTTTCGTAGATGTTTCCGTTCCGCAGGCAGAGTATCTGGGATTGACAATTCCGGATCCGGATTTGAAATTCAATGAAGAAACCGGGCATTATGAATTCGGAGAAATCGATTGGGAAGAGTTTTGGAAAGTGGTTAAAGGTAACGGCGCTTGTAACAAAGAAAGAATCGAAACCCGCAAAAAAGCTTTCGACGATGGCGCTTGGGTAAGAGAAGCCGCAACCGCTTATCACGAAAAAAGAAAATTAAGAGAAGAACGAAACAGAAAAACAGTTTAACGTTTTTGTAACGCAAAGGCGCAAGTGCTGGGACAAATCTATGTATTAAGTCGCAAAACTTAATTCGAAGTTTTAAGTTTGCGGCTTAAAGCAGAATCAAAAAAGAAAAATATTGCGCCTTTGCGATAAAATAAACAATAATAAACCAATAGATTAAAATCTATTATCTATCAGTCTATTATCTATTAATCTACACGAATATTATGCAAAATACAGAATGGCCACTTTGGGAAGTTTTTATCAGAAGCAGGCAAGGTTTGGATCATAAACACGTCGGAAGTCTCCACGCTGCTGATGCAGAAATGGCGATCCAAAACGCACGCGACGTTTATACGAGGAGAATGGAAGGTGTCAGCATTTGGGTGGTAGAATCCAAACATATCCACGCTACCAATCCCGATGATTCTGAGGCATTTTATGAACCTTCAGAAGATAAAGTTTATCGCCACCCGACGTTTTACCACGTCCCGGAAGAAGTAAAAAATATGTAACAAATTCCCCTCCGTTGGACGGGTGGATTTCAAAATTAATTTTGAAATTCGGGTGGTTTATAACGCCAATTAAATTGAAACCAATGAACAATAATTATCTCAATTATATATTACATCTCGCAGACACAAGTCTGATTCTCGGTCAGCGTCTTTGTGAATGGTGCGGAAAAGGACCAGTCTTGGAGCAGGATATTGCAATGTCCAACATTGCTTTGGATCTGTTGGGAGAATCTTCCAATTATTATCAGTATGCCGCCGAAATTCAGAACGAAGGGAAATCAGAAGACGATTTAGCTTTTCTCAGAAATGAGCGTGAGTTCAGGAATCTACTTTTAGTTGAAAGAGAGAACGGACATTTTGGAGACACGATTACGAGACAATTTTTCTTCGATGTTTATCATCATCTATTATTGACCGAACTGAAACATCATTCTGATTTGAAACTGGCTTCCATCGCAGAAAAGTCTTTGAAAGAAGTGACGTATCATTTGAAATGGAGTAGCGAATGGATGATTCGTTTAGGCGACGGCACAGAAGAAAGTCACAGCAAAATCCAGAAGTCAGTCAATGATTTGGTTGATTTTACAGACGAAATGTTTGTTCCAACCAACTGGGAATTAGAACTAATTGAACAAAATAGCATTCCGGACATCAGAACGTTCCGAACAAAATGGGAAACTAAAGTTCTGGAAATCCTGAATGAAGCAACGTTGTTTGTCGATTTCTCAAAATCGAGACAATTGACCGGCGGAAAAGAAGGAAAACACACTGAAAAAATGGGTTACATCCTGGCCGAAATGCAAATGATGCAACGTACTTATCCTAATATGGAATGGTAATTTATTGAAATAAACCTCACAGGTTTTTAAAACCTGTGAGGTTTGGAAAACGACGGATAATAAAATAAAAATGATAGTCACAGAAGAAAATATCTGGCAAATATTAAAGGAAATTCCCGACCCGGAAGTTCCCGTTCTCAATCTTTTGGATTTGGGAATCATCCGTGATGTCAAACTCAATGAAGACGAAATCGAAATTGTAGTGACACCAACTTATTCCGGTTGTCCCGCCACATCAATGATTAATATGGCTATCAGAATGAAACTGGTTGAAAAAGGTTTCAATAATATAAAAATAACCAATCGACTAAGTCCGGCTTGGACCACCGATTGGATGACGGAAGAAGGAAAACAAAAACTTAAAGCCTACGGCATCGCACCGCCTGTCTATTCAAAAAATAATGATGAATTATTCTCAAAAACAGATGAGGTCGAGTGTCCGCTTTGTAGTTCAAAACATACACATTTGGTAAGTCAGTTTGGTTCCACAGCGTGCAAAGCATTATATCAATGTGATGATTGCAGAGAACCTTTTGATTATTTTAAATGTCATTAAATTAGTTGATAGTTGTTTGATTTAGACTAAAACAAATAAATATTTCTTCGCTAAGTGCTAACGGCTTTGCGAACTTAAAAATGTTTTCAATAATTGATAAAAAAAGTTTGCGCACATTGCGTTGGAAATAAATAGAATAAAAAAAGTCATTGTACTTTTTACATCATACATTTTACAAAAAAAATGAAAATAGGAATAGTCGGTAGTGGCGCAATGGGAAGTGGAATCGCACAGGTTTTGGCAACAGCTGGGAATCAGGTTTTGTTGTACGATAGCAATCCGATTGCCGTAGAAAAAGCAGGACAAAATCTTGAAACGCAATTTCAAAAATTAGCCGAAAAAGGAAAGCTAACTTATAAAGAAGCAGAAACTTATTTTGATAATATCCGATTGAGCGATAAATTATCTGAATTAAATGATTCAGAACTAATCATCGAAGCGATTATTGAAGATTTAGAAATCAAAAAAGACTTATTCCAAAAGTTGGAAAATCTTGTCTCCGAGGATTGTATTTTGGCAACCAACACGTCATCGTTATCCATTGCATCCATTGCATCGGCTTGTCAAATACCGAGTCGAGTGATTGGAATTCATTTCTTCAATCCTGCGCCGTTGATGGCTTTGGTAGAAATTATTCCTGCTGTTCAGACGGATAAAGATTTAATTTCAAAAACTAAAAATTTAGTAGAAAGCTGGAAAAAACTTCCCGTGATTGCAAAAGACACACCTGGATTCATAGTGAACCGTGTGGCGAGACCTTTTTACGGCGAAGCGATTAGGATTTTGGAGGAAGGCATTGCAGATTGTGCGACTATTGATTTTGCAATGACCAGTTTGGGAGGATTCAGAATGGGACCATTTCTATTGATGGATTTCATTGGTCACGACGTGAATTACCGAGTGACAGAAAGTGTTTTCAAAGAATTTTTCTACGACCCCAAATTCAAACCTTCATTCACACAAAAAAGATTATTCGAAGCAGGGTTTTTCGGAAAGAAATCAGGAAGAGGATTTTATGATTATTCTTCAAATGCGGAACAACCAAAACCCAATGAGAATCCGGAATTATTAGAATTTATTTTCAAAAGAATCTTGGTAATGTTAATGAACGAAGCTTCAGACGCTTATTTCTTAAACATTGCATCTGCAGAAGACATCGATTTGGCAATGACAAAAGGTGTGAATTATCCAAAAGGTTTATTAAAATGGGCAGACGAATTCGGATTAGAAAACCTTCAGAATGAACTCGATGAACTTTACAATTTCTATCACGAAGACCGATACAGATGCAGTCCGATTATCAGAAACTTAGTAAAACAAAATAAGAACTTTTATAATTAGTTGATAGTTGATAGTTGATGGTTGTCAGTTGATAGATTTGAATTCGCTGGATAACCAACAACTGACAACCAATAACTGACAACCAACAACTATGAACCAAGCATATATAATAGACGGCATCCGAACGCCAATTGGGAAACTGAAAGGAAGTTTATCTTCTGTTCGTCCCGATGATATGGCGGCTTTTGTCATCAAAAAACTATTAGAGAGAAATCTAAATATCGACCAAAGCAGAATCTACGATGTCGTTTTAGGCTGTGCCAATCAAGCTGGCGAAGACAACCGGAACATTGCGAGAATGTCGGCGTTGCTTTCCGGTTTGGATTATCACGTTCCCGGTGAAACGGTGAATAGACTTTGCGCTTCCGGTTTGTCAGCGGCGATTAATGCAGCGAGAGCAATTCAGGTTGGCGATGCAGATTTGATGATTTCCGGAGGTGTGGAGAATATGACACGCGGACCATTGGTAATTTCAAAATCCGAAAGTCCTTTTGGTGGCGATGCCAAAATCTATGATACAACTTTCGGCTGGCGATTTATCAATCCTAAAATGAAAAAAATGTATGGTGTGGATGCTATGGGTGAAACAGCAGAAAACTTGGCTGAACGTGACCAAATTTCCCGTGAAGACCAGGATTTGTTTGCCTATAATTCTCAGCAGAAAGCTAAAGTTGCACAAGAAAACGGAAGATTGTCTAAAGAAATTGTCGGCGTTAATATTCCTCAAAGAAAAGGCGACGATATAATTTTTGATAAAGACGAATTTCCGAAAAATGATACAACAATTGAAGGTTTGTCAAAATTAAGAACCGCTTTTAAAAAATATGGAACAGTCACCGCTGGAAATGCTTCCGGGTTGAATGACGGCGCAGCGGTAAATCTTTTAGCATCAGAAAATGCGATAAAAGAATTTGGATTAATACCGAAAGCAAGAATCGTTTCAAGTGCAGTTGTCGGCGTTGAACCCAAATTTATGGGAATCGGTCCTGTAAAAGCAGCTGAATTAGCATTACAAAAAGCAGGATTGACATTTAATGATATTGATATTATTGAATTGAATGAAGCTTTCGCTGCACAAAGTTTAGCCTGCATCCGAGCTTGGGGATTAGATGACAACGATTCCAGAATCAATCCGAACGGAGGAGCAATTGCGCTTGGTCATCCTCTCGGAATGAGCGGCGCAAGAATCCTGAATTCAGCGATGTATGAACTTCATAATCAAAATAAAAAATATGCGCTGGCAACAATGTGTGTAGGTTTGGGACAAGGTTTTGCGGTAATTATTGAGAAAGTTTAATTAGTTGTAAAAAGTAGAATGTAAAAAGTAAAAAGTACATTTAACGACACATTCTACTTTGTACATTTTACATAAATACGTAAATACAAAAAAAAATGAATCAACTAGAAAATTACGCGCTCGGAAGATGGATAAAAGGTGAGGGAGAAGGGCAGGCTTTATATAATTCTATCAATGGAGAATTGGTAGCAACGGCCACTTCCAAAGGTTTGGATTTTGGAGAAATGATGGATTATGCCAGAAAAGTCGGCGGTCCGGCTCTTCGGAAATTGACTTTTCAGGAAAGAGGATTAATGTTAAAGAAACTCGCATTCCATCTTTTGGAAAAGAAAGATATTTTCTACAAAGTGAGTTGGGCAACCGGCGCAACCAAAGCAGATTCCTGGGCAGACATCGAAGGTGGCATCGGAAATCTTTTTGCTAATGCGTCACTTCGAAGACAATTTCCCGATTTACCTTATTACATCGATGGCGATGCGGTGAAACTTTCCAAAGAAGGAACGTTCATCGGACATCATATTTGCACACCGAAACGTGGCGTTGCGATTCATATCAATGCCTTTAATTTTCCGGTTTGGGGAATGTTGGAGAAAATTGCGGTCAATCTTTTGGCTGGCGTTCCGGCCATCGTAAAACCTGCAACAGCAACCAGTTTTCTAACCGAAGTTGTGGTTAAAGAAATCATCGCTTCCCAAATTTTACCTGAAGGAAGTCTGCAATTGATTTGCGGTTCGGCCAACGGAATTCTGGATAATGTAACAATGGAAGATGTCGTAACGTTTACAGGTTCGGCTTCCACAGGAAAAATGCTTAAAGCGCATCCGAAAATTGTGGAAGAATCGGTTCCTTTCAATCTGGAAGCAGATTCATTAAATGCAATGGTCTTAGGCGAAGATGCAAAACCAGGAACTGCCGAATTCGATTTATTCATCAAGGAAGCAACGCGCGAAATGACAACCAAAGCTGGACAAAAATGTACGGCTGTAAGACGATTGCTGATTCCAGGCAACTTGGTTGAGGATGTTCAGATTGCTCTTGGACAAAGACTTTCAACCGTTGTCATCGGCGACCCGAATGTCGAAGGCGTGAGAATGGGTGCTTTGGCTAATAAAGACCAGGTGAAGGAAGTTTCCGAGAAAGTTCAGGAACTATCAAAAACTCAGGAAATTGTTTTCGGAAATCTGGAAAACTTTGAAGTGAAAGGTGCTGACAAAAATAAAGGTGCATTTATTTCCCCGATTTTATTCCTTAATTCAGATCCGTTTAAAAATACAGATTGTCATAATATCGAAGCTTTCGGACCTGTTAGTACGATTATTCCTTATCATAATTTGGAAGAAGCCATTGAATTGGCGAGAATGGGAAAAGGTTCGCTCTGTTGTTCCGTTGTGACGGCTGACGACGATTTTGCAAGAGATTTTGTCATCGGCGCTGCATCGATGCACGGCCGAATTCTGATTCTAAATTCCGACTGTGCGAAAGAAAGTACTGGTCACGGTTCGCCTTTGCCAATGCTGGTTCACGGCGGTCCGGGAAGAGCTGGCGGTGGCGAAGAAATGGGCGGTAAACGTGGCGTTCTTCATTATATGCAACGTACTGCGATTCAAGGTTCGCCAACGACTTTAACTAATATAACTCAGCAATATCAATACGGCGGAAAACAGTGGGAAGATGACATTCATCCATTCAGAAAACATTTTGAAGAGCTGAAAGTTGGTGAAACTTATATCACAGCAAAACATACGGTTACAGAATCTGATATTACCAATTTTGCCAACGTTTCCGGTGACAATTTTTATGCGCATATGGATGCAACTTCTTTGGAAGGAACGATTTTCGAAGGTCGAGTAGCACACGGCTATTTCATTTTGAGCAAAGCCGCAGGATTATTTGTTGACCCCAGAAAAGGTCCGGTTCTGCTGAATTATGGTTTGGACGAATGTCGTTTTGTGAAACCTGTTTATCCAGGAATGACGATTGGCGTGAAGTTTACCTGCAAAGAAAAAATCAGTCAGGAAAAACGTGATGAAGACGATATTGCTAAAGGAATCGTTCGCTGGTTAGTGGATGTTTATGACGAAACCGGCGAAACTGTAGCAATTGCTACGATTCTGACAATGGTAAAAAAACTTAATCAAGAATAAAATAATTTGGGCAGCTTAATCCGCCTTCCGCTCCCAATCTTTTTTGCAGAAAGTTTCACATTCAATAGAAATTGAGTAAAAGCAAAAAAGGATTTCCGCTCAAGTCGGGCTGCAGATTCGTTATATAAACAACTATCAACCAACAACCAACAACCAAAAAATGAACGCATACGTAACATCAACTATAGAAAACGGAATAGGAACCATCGAGTTTTTTCATCCGCAAAGCAACTCGATGCCAAGTTCTCAACTTAAAAATTTAGTAGATGAAATCAATAAATTGAGCCAAAATGACGATACAAAAGTCATTATCCTGAAAAGTGCAGGCGAAAAAGCCTTTTGTGCGGGCGCATCTTTTGACGAATTGATCTCCATCAAAGATTTCGAAACCGGGAAAACTTTTTTCTCAGGTTTTGCCAATGTTATCAATGCAATGCGAAAATCACCAAAACTGATTATTGCCAGAATTCACGGAAAAGCAGTTGGCGGCGGTGTTGGAATTGCGTGTGCTGCGGATTATACTTTTGCGACAGAAAATGCTTCTGTAAAACTAAGTGAATTGGCTGTCGGAATAGGACCTTTCGTGATTGGGCCAGTTGTTGAGAAGAAAATCGGGACTTCGTCTTTTGCGCAATTGGCAATCAATGCAACCGAATTTTATTCCGCAGAATGGGCAAGAGAAAAAAATATGTACCAGGATGTTTATGAAACTCCGGAAGAAATGGATGCAGAAATTCAAATTTTGGCTGAGAAATTAGCAAACTCAAATCCGGAAGCAATGTCACAACTGAAAGAAATCTTCTGGAAAGGAACAGAACATTGGGATAACTTATTAGTGGAAAGAGCTGGAATCAGTGGAAATTTGGTTCTCTCGGACTTCACGGTCAACGCCATCAATCAGTTCAAACATAAATAAAGTAAAACCGCCCCTCTGAAAAAGAAAGGCGGTTCTGAATTTAAACTAACTAAAATCGATTGCTAATAGTAAGTTCTCATCATCATTAGTTTTTGGATTATATTCTGTCATCTGCAGAATCTATATTGAATTTGTGTTCTGTTTATATTGACAAAGTTAAGAATCTTCATTTAGCCGGATAAGTGTAGAAATTACCAAATCGTAAATTAAGTATTTATACTATTGGAGGTTTTTTTCTTCTGATGCGGAATCTGTTTTCTCTCACCTGTACAATTTCGTACAGCTGATGATAGGTTCCGAAAGTTATCGAGGATTTGGCCTTGAAATTTCCTCTCGGAGTCTTAACAATTGCGCTGATCTCGATCAGTGGGAAAATCCTGTGCTTTCTGGATACCCAGATTTTGTTTGGTGCTACAAAGAAAGGATGGTTGCCGAAGAAAATTGTCATATAGGAAACCTTTCCCGTGACGGTATATTCGGTGGAGTTGATTATTTCTAAAGAAGATGACATGATATCCAAAGAAATAATAAATTCCCGGATTTTCATAGCGTAGAAATACGTAATTTATAATTTTACCTGCAAAGAATGGATGTCATGGATGATGGCGTAGATGACAATCCCGACCGTGTTTTTTGCACCGATCTTGTCCAGGATTCTTTGTCTGTGACTTTCCACAGTTCTTGGGCTGAGGAACAGAACTTCAGCAATTTCGTTGTTGGTCTTTTCCTGACAGATAAGTTTCACCACATCTATTTCGCGGCTTGTCAGCATTTCTTCATTATCAAAAAGAGATTTTTTTCTTGCCGGAGAATTCAGATATGAGCTTAGCATTGTGTGGTCTTCTTTGGTAAAGTACATACCTTTTTTGTGAACGGCCTGTATTGCTTCTATAAAGACAGATTTGCTGGAGTTTTTCGGAAGGAAAGCGGAGACGCCCAGCTTTATCATATACCCCAGGACGCTGCTTTTATAATGCGAAGAAAGAATAATGATCCTGATGTTCGGGTATTTCTTTTTCAGAATTTCTACCAGTTCGAAGCCGTCCATTGGTTTCATCTGGACGTCTACCATTGCAATCTCCGGAAGATCTTCGGGTGCAAGCTTTTCCAGATATTGCAGAATCTCGTTTCCACCCGTTGCTAAATAATCTACTGAAATATTTTCCTCCATAGAAAGTAGCATTTTAATACCTTCAAGGATCAGCTGTTCATCATCCACAAGGACAATTTTTATTTTTTCATTCATCAGAATTTCAATTGGGGATATTTATAATTAGACGGCTTCCTTTTCCGATTTTATTTTTCCATTTGTAAAAACCTTTTACAGAAAGAATCCTGGATTCTATGTTTTTCAGACCCATACCTTTTATAGCTTTTTTGTAATCAAAGCTCTGGCCATTGTCAGACAGGATGATGCTCATATATTTTTTATGATTTCTTATATAGATTATAACTTCATCTGCAGCAGAATGTTTGATGACATTGGACGTAAACTCCTGAATGGCTCTGTAAATCTGTACTTCTGTGAAGATATCTTTTTTCTGATAGGCAGAATCAATTTCCAGTTCCAAATTAATCCTGTACGCCAGATTGCTCACCAGTTCCTGAAGGTATAAAATCAAACCAAGCTTTTCCAGATTCACAGGATATAGAGAATGAGAAATATTCCTGGTGGAATCTATCAGTTCCGTGATCTGTGCGTTGATGATTTTTTTTGACACCTCCTGATTTTCCGGCTCCAGATTATTCAGCCAGAGAGAAAGGATGTTCAGGCGGTTGCCGATATCATCATGAACGGAAATAGCGATTCTTTTTCTTTCATCTTCCTGACCTTTGATATGTTCCAGCGTCAGTTCCTGCTGGTGATCCAGCTCTGCCTGCATCTGAATATCTTTTTCAAGGATAATCCGCCGGATAAAACTCCGGTAGGCTAATAATATAAAGGATATGATGATTATCAGAACGACAATCAGCAGGGCGAAAAATATGATATTGAGTTTTACTTCTTTAATTTCACAAAGGTATAAATGATAAAACTGTAAAGTATGCAGATCAACAGATTATTGATGACCCAAACTGTAGAAGTGTAATCCGGGGAAAACTTCAATAGCTGATGTTGGAACAAAAATATGAATATACTTGCCGAAAAGTACAGAAAGATCATTTTATCAACATTCAGAAAAGCATCCTTTCCATTGCCTTCTTTGATTTCTCTTAATAATGCAAATGCGGCCAAAAAGATAATGATCAGATTGGATATAGCCTTGGAATGGTCATCATCATATTGATAAGACAATAATATTTTGCCTCCTGCCAAAAAGAATAAACTTATGAATGCTGACAGAAAAAAATAATAGTGGCTCAGGTTTAATTTTTTGATGAATATACCTGTGACTACAAAAAACTCACCTGCTATATAAATAGGATACAAAAATGACTTGCCGCCTTTGATTTCAAAAAAACTTATGGTGTATGAAAGCAGTTCTATTAAAAAAATAAAACAGATATAATATATATACCATCTCTCATTTTTTGAGAAAAAGCTGTAGTTTTTTATCGCAACAATGGCTGCAACCGCTAGCAGGATGACCGATATGATTCCGGCGATATTATAGATCTGTTCCACCGCTTATCCTATTGTTGAGGCTGTATATGGAGGGTAAGGTCTTGACCAGTCATACGTATTCGAAGGTAACTTCGTGGTTACGTTCTTCATGCTTGCATCTTCAAAACAGGAGATAAAGATCAATGTCGGTAGCAATCTCTGGTAAACAGCTGAATATTTTAATCCGAAGGCACAGACCATACTCGTAGCATCTTCCTGGTTTTGCAGCAGATCCTGCTTTGGCACATAGAAGCTTTGGAAAATCCTTTCTCCATTGAATTCATTAGATTCCAGGCTCAGCCAGTCCATGCCGTTCTCTCTCCATGATTCGATCTCATCTACGGCAATCTGCTGGGCTGTTACAGGCTGTTGCAGTATTGGAAAATTAATGTCCGTATCGTTTTCATGTTTTGTCAGATCTTTTGACAGGATATAATTATTGGTCATGGTATAGGTCTTGGTCTGTGTCAACTGCAGATCATTTTCCAGGAAACCCAATGGTGCATACTCATAATTATCAAGGACTTTTATATCCCCGACATTTGTCCTGGGCGCCAGTATCAATATCATTTCGTTTTTCCAGACACCGATGTCCAGTCGAAAATATGTTTCGGTTTCGTTTTGAGTGGCAAGCCAGTCGATCTGGTCCGGATACAATGTAAAAACCTGCTGTGGCGCTATCAGGCTTTGTATGTCCGAATAATTTGATTTTGAAAGATTCCAACTGTCAATGGCAACATTATATCTTTCATAATTTAGTGTAGTCATAAGTTAAACTTTTAGTTTGCGATAAAAATATGCAAAGAATTTTATAGGAGCAATATTAATAAGTCATTATTAATAATTACATGATAAAAATCGCAGCTCCGGATGTTTTTTTATTTTAACAACAAAAATTTGCAGAATAAAAAACTTTTCTTATTTTTGCATCCTCAAAACCAGAGTTAGGAGCCATTACATCCGACGCTCATATTATAATAAATTTTAAAACTTCTGAAAATGAAACAAGGCATACACCCAGAAAATTATAGATTGGTAGTTTTCAAAGATATGAGCAACGAAGAAATGTTCCTTTGCAAATCTACGGCTGATACTAAAGACACCATCGAGTTCGAAGGTCAGGAATATCCATTGATCAAAATGGAAATCTCTTCTACTTCTCACCCTTTCTACACAGGTAAGACTAAATTGGTTGATACTGCTGGTAGAGTTGATAAGTTTATGAACAAATACAAAAAATTCGCTAAATAATATTAGCTGTTTTTACAAATATCAAAGCCTTTCGGATTCCGAGAGGCTTTTTTTATTATTTTTGCTCAATATTGAATTTTAAACCTAAAACTGAAAAATGCAATTAGTATTCTCAGACGCACAATATTGGGAAGACTTTCTTCCTCTTACTTTTACAAGACCGGTCGCAGAAATGCGAATGGGAATCCTTACTTTTTCAGAAAGATGGCAAAAACTTCTGGGGATTGATCAGGTTTTCTATATTACCGAAAATTATCTTCAGGAAAAATTCAGAAAACCGGAACCGAAGCCAAGTTTGTTTATAGTTCCAAACTTTTTCCCATCAGACGAGGTTTTGAAACAAATCAAAGACCTTCAGCCCGGCGAAGCTTTGGTTTATGATAACGAAGTGATTGCTGCCAACATCAATATGGAAAATTTTTCACTGAATCAAATCAGTAAAATGACCGACATCCATGAGAAATTATTTTTTATTGAGAAACCAACAGACATCTTTTCTTATAATGATAAAGCAATTGATTTTGATTTCAAATTGTTGACAGAAGGCAGAACTTCTCAGGAACTGTCTTCTACCAATGGATTTATTGGAGATAGTGAAAACCTTTTTATAGAAGAAGGTGCTGTCATTGAGTTTTCGACACTCAACTGCAAAACAGGAAAAATCTACATCGGGAAAAATGCCGAGATTATGGAAGGTTCTAATATAAGAGGTTCATTGGCACTTTGTGAAGAGTCCAAAATCAATCTTGGAACCAAACTTTATGGTGGAACTACAATAGGTCCGCATTCCAAAGTTGGTGGTGAAGTGAATAATATCGTCATCTTTGGCTATTCTAATAAAGGTCATGACGGTTTTGTAGGGAATTCTGTGATTGGGGAATGGTGTAATCTGGGCGCAGATACCAATTCTTCTAACCTGAAAAACAATTATGCTTCCGTAAAACTTTGGAATTACAAGAAGAAACGTTTCCTGGATACAGGCTTACAATTTTGCGGACTGATAATGGGCGATCATTCCAAAACCGCTATCAATACACAACTTAACACGGGAACAGTCGTTGGCGTTGCCGCTAATATCTTCAAATCTGGTTTCCCACCAAACTTGGTGGACAGTTTTTCATGGGGCGGAATGAAAGGTGATGAAAAATTCAAGCTGGAAAAATCTTACGAAGTTGCGGAAAAAGCCATGGAACGTAGAAAAATTCCAATTACCGAAACGGATAAAGACATTCTGAAGTATATCTATAATGAGTTTTAATTTTAAAACTCATTTTTTGTTTGATAAAATTGCGGTAACTAAAATTTGAAAAAGTCAAAAAATGCACCTTGAAGTATTTCCCCTCGATTAAAAAAAACTTTGTGGACTTTGTGTTTTAAAATATTTTAGATAGCAACATTTCTTTAGTTTGCTTATTTTTGCTCATTAAGATTTTGATCTTACTTCTAAAATCTAATTTCTAACATCTATATATAATAATGAAGCAGTTTCTTCTTTGGCTTTTTGCATCGTTGGTTTTGGTAAGTTGTGCCAGAGTTGGTTCCCCCGTTGGTGGTGATAAGGACACAATTCCTCCCAAAATGATCGGATCCAATATCGATACCACCAGGATCAATGTTCCGAGAGACATCAAAGAACTCAGAATAGATTTTGATGAATATATTACGCTGAAGGATATTAACAAAAATCTGATTATTTCTCCGCCCATCCAATACACCAAGATTATTCCTTCCTCAATAGGGAATAAATATCTGCAGATCCAGTGGAAAGATACGTTGCAGGCAAACACCACTTACAATTTCAACTTTGGAAATTCCGTGGTTGACCTGAATGAGAATAATGCCTTGCCTTATTTCAACTTTGCTTTCTCCACCGGCGACAAGATTGATGATCTATATATCAGCGGAACGATTTCCGACGCATTGGGCAATGATAAAAATTCAGAAGGCAAGGAAAGGAATCTTGTAGTTGGGCTTTATCAGGTAAAGGATACGATGAACTATCGTCAGAAACCTTATTATATTACAAAAGCGGATCCGGATGGCTACTTTGAACTGAATTATCTTACGCCAGGTAAATATAGAATCATAGGTTTCGATGATGAAAATGGAAACTCTATTTTTGATTCCGGGAAAGAGAGTTTATCGTTTCAGAAAGAATCCATTGATCTTCAAAATAATATTTCAGGATTAAGGCTAAGAACTTTTTCTTCTAAAAAGGAAATGAAATATAAAGAAATGACACCTTCCGTTGGTGGCGTTCTGATGACTTTTGAAGGAAATCCCGCAAAAGTTATTGTAAAAGCTGTCAGTGATAAACCCACAGATTATAAAGTAACGCATACAGCAAAGTCGGACTCCGTTAAAATTTGGTTCGATGCTGAGAAAGAAAATATCGGTGCAACAGTCAGCGAAAATCTGAAATTTTCTTATGATATAGGTTCAAAACAGGACACGGTTTCTGTATTTTATAAAAAACCGGCAAAGGATGAGATGACCATTTCGAATCCTTTTAGCAACAAACTTGCGCCGGAAACGGATTTTAGGTTCTCATCCAATTATATTATTAATAAGATACAGCCCGAAAACTGGAAACTGGAATCAGATAGTTTATCACAAAGTTTTACAGCACAGATCTCCGAAAAAGATTCTACACAAATTATTGTAAAGTCTAATTTTGTTGTTGGAAAAAAATACCAGCTCACAGTCCCGAAAAATACAGTCATATCCTATTATAATAGACTTAGCGAAAGTGTCCGTTTCGATTTTGAAGCGGCAAAGCCGGAAGAGTTCGGAAGTTTTACGGTTAAACTTATAAATCCGCCGGCACAGAAATTCTGGATTCAGCTTCTTAATGAGAAGAATGAGTCGGCATACGATCAATACACCAATCAGTCGCTGGTTAAATTTACCAGCCTGAAACCTGGAACATATAAACTCAGGATTTTGGTAGATAACAATGAAAATGGTTTTTGGGACAGTTCCGACTTTGCAAAAGAGACTCTTTCAGAAGATGTTTATCTTTATAAAAAAACAGGAGACAAAGATGTAATGACAAAAATTAACATCCGTCCTATGTGGGAAATTAATGAAAATTGGGATTTAACAAAAGAAGAACAACCTGTCAATTGAAAAAGATAATTTTTTGGATCGTTATAGTTTTCCTGGCTATACAGTTCATTCCTGTTGATAAAGTGAATAAACCGATTGACCGGAAAAATAATTTTGTCGATATTTACAAAACGCCGCATAATATAAAGACAATTCTGAAGAATGCGTGCTATGACTGCCATTCCAATGAAACTATTTATCCCGATTATGCTCATGTCGCACCAATCTCGTGGGCTGTGAAGGATCATATCAATGAAGGAAGAGAGTATCTCAATTTTTCAGAATGGGGAACATATAATAATGATATCCGGAAAAACGCAATTCAGAAAACATTAGAGACTGTTCGCAATAAGCAGATGCCATTGCCATCATACATCAATTATCATCCGGCAGCTAATCTTACGACTCGGCAAAGAACAGATTTAGAAAACTACTTTTTGAGTATTCAAAACAATAGTGCATTATAATTATTAGGTTTTCAAATATTTGTTATATTTGATTAAAACTAAAAGTTATGAATAAGTTATTATTATCAACGGCATTGATATGTTCCTTCTTTGCCAAATCACAAGAAAACAATCTGGACGCAGACAAAAAAAGAAATCTCGTAAAGATGAATCTTACTGGAGTCGTATTTAGAAATTTCCAGTTTGCCTATGAAAGAACCATTTCCAAAAGGTTCGGAGTTCAGGTCTCATATGGATTTATCCCCACGGGGCAGGTTCCTTTGGTAGACCAGTATATCAAAGATGATGATATCAATGATATCAAGATAGGTGGAAACAATTTTACTTTAGAACCCAGGATTTATTTAGGCCGTGGTTACGGACATGGTTTCTATCTTGCACCTTATTACAGATACTCTCATTTTAATATAGATAACCTTACCTATAACTATAGATCAGAAGATCCGGCAACACCCGGACAGAAAATCCCGATCGCATTTTCCGGGAAAACCAACTCCAACAGTGTAGGATTGATGATTGGTGCACAATGGCTACTTGGGAAAAAAGACAATTGGGTTTTGGATGTATGGTTCATTGGCGGGCATTATGGTGGCGCAACAGGAACAATCACCGGGAAATCTGGCAGGCCGCTTACAGCTTTCGAACAAGATCAGTTGAAAAAAGATATAGAAGACTTGGACATCACTTTATTTGATTACAAAGTCACTACTGATCAAAATGGCGCCAAGATAGATTTGGATTCCGGTTGGTTGGGCGTACGGTCAGGCATTTCATTCGGATACAGATTCTGATAAATAGATATTATTGGGCAATTCTCGCAAGATTGCCCTTTCTTTTCCCATACATCTTGCGAGACCGGGCTATCCGTTACAATCTTTTTATAAAGATTCCCAACTTCTGTCCTCATCCAAATCTTTATAAAAAGGATTTCCACTACTATCCCTATCGCTTTTCCTGATATCTGGCAGATGGTTTCAGGAAGGTGTCAAAATTAATCCGGCTGAAAACCAGTACAGTTATCAAATAACTGTTTAATTTTTTTGAATAATGTTTGCAGGTTAGCAAAAACCGCTTACCTTTGCAACCGCAAATCAGAAGTGATAAGCAGCGCAGGAGAAGCATAAGACAATAAATTGAGGAGGGGTTTAAGATTTAAATTTTTTTTCAAAAAAGTTTTGCCGGGATAAAAAGTTTTTATATCTTTGCACTCGCAAATCGGAAACGGTTAGCGGCGCAGGAGAGAAAGGAAAAGAGACGATAGGGATTAGAGATAATCGCTGAAAAAAAACTTCAAAAAAGTTTTGGTAGTTTCAAAAAAGTTTTCTACTTTTGCAGTCCCGATTCGAGAGAAGGAGGAAGCGCAGAGAACAAGTTAAAACATATCAGAAAAGATTTCAAGGTTACGAAAAAAAACTTTAAAAAAGTTTTGGTAGTTTGAAAAAAACTTTTTACTTTTGCACTCGCAAATCAGGGACAAGATGACAGATTAAGATTCCTGAGGAAGCGAAAAGAACAAAGTTCATTGACATAACATATAACAACCAAGTAAGGAAAAAAACCAAAGCGTCAATTTTTAAAATTGAATTTGAGTATAAGGACAAACAAACATACAATGGAGAGTTTGATCCTGGCTCAGGATGAACGCTAGCGGGAGGCCTAACACATGCAAGCCGAGCGGTAGAGATTCTTCGGAATCTTGAGAGCGGCGCACGGGTGCGGAACACGTGTGCAACCTGCCTTTATCTGGGAGATAGCCTTTCGAAAGGAAGATTAATACCCCATAATATAAGAAACGGCATCGTTTTTTATTGAAAGCTCCGGCGGATAGAGATGGGCACGCGCAAGATTAGATAGTTGGTGAGGTAACGGCTCACCAAGTCAATGATCTTTAGGGGGCCTGAGAGGGTGATCCCCCACACTGGTACTGAGACACGGACCAGACTCCTACGGGAGGCAGCAGTGAGGAATATTGGACAATGGGTGAGAGCCTGATCCAGCCATCCCGCGTGAAGGACGACGGCCCTATGGGTTGTAAACTTCTTTTGTATAGGGATAAACCTACTCACGTGTGAGTAGCTGAAGGTACTATACGAATAAGCACCGGCTAACTCCGTGCCAGCAGCCGCGGTAATACGGAGGGTGCAAGCGTTATCCGGATTTATTGGGTTTAAAGGGTCCGTAGGCGGATCTGTAAGTCAGTGGTGAAATCTCACAGCTTAACTGTGAAACTGCCATTGATACTGCAGGTCTTGAGTAAATTTGAAGTGGCTGGAATAAGTAGTGTAGCGGTGAAATGCATAGATATTACTTAGAACACCAATTGCGAAGGCAGGTCACTAAGATTTAACTGACGCTGAGGGACGAAAGCGTGGGGAGCGAACAGGATTAGATACCCTGGTAGTCCACGCCGTAAACGATGCTAACTCGTTTTTGGGTTTTCGGATTCAGAGACTAAGCGAAAGTGATAAGTTAGCCACCTGGGGAGTACGTTCGCAAGAATGAAACTCAAAGGAATTGACGGGGGCCCGCACAAGCGGTGGATTATGTGGTTTAATTCGATGATACGCGAGGAACCTTACCAAGACTTAAATGGGAAATGACAGATTTAGAAATAGATCCTTCTTCGGACATTTTTCAAGGTGCTGCATGGTTGTCGTCAGCTCGTGCCGTGAGGTGTTAGGTTAAGTCCTGCAACGAGCGCAACCCCTGTCACTAGTTGCTACCATTAAGTTGAGGACTCTAGTGAGACTGCCTACGCAAGTAGAGAGGAAGGTGGGGATGACGTCAAATCATCACGGCCCTTACGTCTTGGGCCACACACGTAATACAATGGCCGGTACAGAGGGCAGCTACACAGCGATGTGATGCAAATCTCGAAAGCCGGTCTCAGTTCGGATTGGAGTCTGCAACTCGACTCTATGAAGCTGGAATCGCTAGTAATCGCGCATCAGCCATGGCGCGGTGAATACGTTCCCGGGCCTTGTACACACCGCCCGTCAAGCCATGGAAGTTTGGGGTACCTGAAGTCGGTGACCGTAAAAGGAGCTGCCTAGGGTAAAACAAGTAACTAGGGCTAAGTCGTAACAAGGTAGCCGTACCGGAAGGTGCGGCTGGAACATCTCATTTTAGAGACAATACGTCAAAAAATAAAAAAAAGTGCTTATGCAAATAATAAGCTTTGGTTTTTTTACTCGGTTGATTATATAAAAAATAAAACCCACTAGAAATTAGTAAAGGGATAGAGAGATAATTAATAATTAATAATTATTAATTAGAGAGAGTCTCGTAGCTCAGCTGGTTAGAGCGCTACACTGATAATGTAGAGGTCGGCAGTTCGAGCCTGCCCGAGACTACTAATAAAGTTGATGGTTTAGAGTTGATAGTTTATGGTTAAATCCGACAACTAACAACTAAAGGCCAACAACTACTAGAGGGGAATTAGCTCAGCTGGCTAGAGCGCCTGCCTTGCACGCAGGAGGTCAAGGGTTCGACTCCCTTATTCTCCACTGTTTTAGGAGTTTGATTTAAAAGTTACGGATAGAGCCAAAAACAATATTCGTTCATCAGACAAATAAAAAGAAATTAAGATCATTGACATTAACGGTAAAGACATCACAAAGAGAAAACCGAGCGCAAACAAGCGCTTGAGTAACCTAAAAATAGGAAAGAAATCGTTAAGGGCGTATGGCGGATGCCTAGGCTTTCAGAGGCGAAGAAGGACGTGGTAAGCTGCGAAAAGCTGCGGGGATCGGCACACACGAATTGATCCGCAGATGTCCGAATGGGGCAACCCAATACATTGAAGATGTATTACTCTAATTTATTAGAGAGCAAACCCGGAGAACTGAAACATCTAAGTACCCGGAGGAAAAGAAATCGAAGAGATTCCGTAAGTAGTGGCGAGCGAAAGCGGATTAGCCCAAAAGTCTTTATATATTTAGAAGAATGTTCTGGAAAGAACAGCCATAGACGGTGATAGCCCGGTATTCGAAAGGTATATTAAGATGATAAATGAGTAGGGCGGGACACGTGAAATCCTGTCTGAATATGGGGGGACCATCCTCCAAGGCTAAATACTCCTGAAAGACCGATAGTGAACAAGTACTGTGAAGGAAAGGTGAAAAGCACTTCGAATAGAAGGGTGAAATAGAACCTGAAACCGTACGCCTACAAGCGGTCGGAGCACCTATATGGTGTGACGGCGTGCCTTTTGCATAATGAGCCTACGAGTTAATTTTACTAGCGAGGTTAAGGACTTCAGGTCCGGAGCCGGAGCGAAAGCGAGTCTGAATAGGGCGCATAGTTAGTAGGATTAGACGCGAAACCTTGTGATCTACCCATGGGCAGGTTGAAGCTTTGGTAACACAAAGTGGAGGACCGAACCGGTTGACGTTGAAAAGTCTTCGGATGACCTGTGGGTAGGGGTGAAAGGCCAATCAAACTGGGAGATAGCTCGTACTCCCCGAAATGCATTTAGGTGCAGCGTCGTGATAAGTTTATTAGAGGTAGAGCTACTGATTGGATGCGGGGGAGTCAAATCCTACCAATTCCTGACAAACTCCGAATGCTAATAAATGTTCCACGGCAGTGAGGGCATGGGTGCTAAGGTCCATGTCCGAGAGGGAAAGAACCCAGACCAACAGCTAAGGTCCCCAAATATATGCTAAGTTGAAACAACGCGGTTGGACTGCATTGACAGCTAGGATGTTGGCTTGGAAGCAGCCATTCATTTAAAGAGTGCGTAACAGCTCACTAGTCGAGCGGTCCGGCATGGATAATAATCGGGCATAAGCATATTACCGAAGCTATGGATTTATAATTTATTATATCTGGTAGGGGAGCATTCTGTTTGCGCCGAAGCAGTATCGTGAGGTATTGTGGAGCGGACAGAAAAGAAAATGTAGGCATAAGTAACGATAAAGGGGGCGAGAAACCCCCTCACCGAAAGACTAAGGTTTCCTCAGCCATGCTAATCAGCTGAGGGTTAGTCGGGACCTAACGCGAACCCGAAAGGGGTAGTGGATGGACAATGGGTTAATATTCCCATACTTGCTCACACTAAAAAGGGGACGGAGTGACGTAGCTGCTGAAGACTGACGGAATAGTCAAGGCCTAGCCTTCGGGCGAAGCTGCTGTAGTGAACTCGCTTCCAAGAAAAGCCGAAGTGAAGCAACCCGTACCAAAACCGACACAGGTAGTCGAGGAGAGAATCCTAAGGTGCTCGAGTGAGTCGTGGCTAAGGAACTAGGCAAAATAGTCTCGTAACTTCGGAAGAAGAGACGCCAACAGCAATGTTGGCCGCAGTGAAGAGGCCCAGGCGACTGTTTATCAAAAACACAGGACTCTGCTAAATCGAAAGATGCTGTATAGGGTCTGACACCTGCCCGGTGCTGGAAGGTTAAGGAAGGGCGTTAGCGTAAGCGAAGCGTTTGACTGAAGCCCCAGTAAACGGCGGCCGTAACTATAACGGTCCTAAGGTAGCGAAATTCCTTGTCGGGTAAGTTCCGACCTGCACGAATGGTGTAACGATCTGGGCACTGTCTCAGCCACGAGCTCGGTGAAATTGTAGTATCGGTGAAGATGCCGATTACCCGCAATGGGACGAAAAGACCCTGTGAACCTTTACTATAACTTCGTATTGACTTTGAGTAAACAATGTGTAGGATAGGTGGGAGGCTATGAAGCTGGCACGCTAGTGTCGGTGGAGCCAACGTTGAAATACCACCCTTTGTTTACTTGGAGCCTAACTTCGAAAGAAGGACATTGCGTGGTGGGTAGTTTGACTGGGGTGGTCGCCTCCAAAAGAGTAACGGAGGCTTTCAAAGGTACCCTCAGCACGCTTGGTAACCGTGCGTAGAGTGTAATGGCATAAGGGTGCTTGACTGTGAGACCTACAAGTCGATCAGGTGCGAAAGCAGGACATAGTGATCCGGTGGTTCCGTATGGAAGGGCCATCGCTCATAGGATAAAAGGTACTCCGGGGATAACAGGCTAGTCTCCCCCAAGAGCTCACATCGACGGGGAGGTTCGGCACCTCGATGTCGGCTCGTCACATCCTGGGGCTGGAGAAGGTCCCAAGGGTTGGGCTGTTCGCCCATTAAAGTGGCACGCGAGCTGGGTTCAGAACGTCGTGAGACAGTTCGGTCTCTATCTATTGCGGGCGTTAGATGTTTGAGAGGACTTGATTCTAGTACGAGAGGACCGAATTGAACAAACCTCTGGTGTATCAGTTGTACCGCCAGGTGCACCGCTGAGTAGCTATGTTTGGAAGAGATAAGCACTGAAAGCATATAAGTGCGAAACTCGCCTCAAGATGAGACATCTTTTAAGGGTCGTTGGAGATGACGACGTTGATAGGCTACAGGTGTAAAGACAGTAATGTCATAGCCGAGTAGTACTAATTACCCGTAGATTTATAGCCTATTGGTTACAATAAACCCAAGTGTTTGCTTGCGCAACTAAGGTTCTCTCTTTGTGAACGTTTTTATCGATTAAATAAAGTTGACAGTTAGAAGTTGACAGTTGATAGTAAAGAAGTCTATCAACCAGCAACCGATAACTAACAACATATACCTTATTTAGGGTGGTTTTAGCAGAGGGGCTCACCTGTTCCCATTCCGAACACAGAAGTTAAGCCCTCTAGCGCCGATGGTACTGCGAAAGCGGGAGAGTAGGTCGCCGCCAGTTTTTTTAAACCTCAATCATTTACTTGATTGAGGTTTTTTTATGCATATACTTTAGGTAAATAACAACGAAATTTATTTGCGAAATTTAATACAATGTAATTTTTAAAATTATGATTAGTTTAATATCCAACATACAGGCTGCAAAGTATTGGCTTATATTAAAATTGAATAATCTTATCGCATTTGAAAATTTTATTTGTAGATAAAGAATTTTGAACCTTTAGTGAAATTAATGAAATAAGAAAAGAGAAGCGCTATAAGCCGGATTCTGTTGAAGCTTGTTATTTATCTACGTCTTACATTACTGCAAAACTTTAGCTGCTTACCCCTCACCAACGAACGAGCCGCTCTTAACTGATGATATACTTAGCATTGCACCGCATAGAGTTTACCTGGTTTCACTACAGCCGAACTGTACCTGCTTTCTGTTGCACTTGTCCTATTTTCACAAATGACGGATGTTATCCGCTATGCTGCCCTAAGGTGTCCGGACTTTCCTACCCAATCCTAAAATTGAATCAACAAGCCACGCTTCTCTGAATGCAAAAATAAATATAACTTTCTATTTTTTGGTCATTTTTTTAGATAATATCATTGCTCCTTTTTGATACACATTAATGAGATAGTTCTGATTGTTAAGTTTGGAAATATCAATTTTTTCCTGTTTGTTCAGATCAACATATTGTTTTTTGATAAGTCTACCAGAATTATCTGTTATCTTAACTTCGACTTTATCTGTAAAACCTGATTTACTTTCAATAATTACATAATCTTCGGCGGGATTAGGATAAAGGATAAAATCCATTTGTCTTGCTCTGACATCGTCTACTCCAAGTTGCGTTTTATTAATGGTCCATGATATTGTTGATAAATGAATAATGCTGTGATTATCCGTTCTAACCATCGTAGTATTATCATAAACATTAAACAAAACGTTATTTGACCCAATATTAAGTTGTGAAGGCTGTATTGTTAAATTACTGATATCTGCCGCGAGAAACGTGTTATTTAATTTCCATTCGGATTTCAGAGTATTAGGAATCGGTAAAATTAAACTGACTGATAAGTCTATATTTTGATTTGTAGTTATAGTTGTGGCATTGGAAGGTGTAAAACTATCAATCGGGTTTTTCGTTATATGTATTTTTTCAATTAGCGTTTCTCTGCATACATTACAGAATTGTTTGTTAAGATAGCGCATCTCACAATTTTGATGGGGTCTGTACCATGATGTATTTTCAGTAAACTGATAGATGCCCACACTTCCGCTGTTCAGCCAGTTTTTCCATCGGACGGTTGTCGGATCAGAAGTTTTGGTTTTGTTCGGAGATTCCCCGGAACCGGAAAACCAATACTCATCTGCTAATTTCCCGAAAGAATGTCCAAGTTCATGATAAGCCACATCAGGAGCCTGTTCATTTCGGGAAAGAAAAGCATAAGTTCCGCCGCAGCCCCCATATTCTGTATCATTGCCTAGGACTAATGCTATATCAAACTCAGGTAAGTTAGTTGCAAGAGTCTGGGTCACTTTATTCACACTGCCATAAACGCAACGATGCGTTCCGGAATTGTCATACGATGTATTGAAATAATTATTTGGATTAGAAACCGGAATTACAGGTTCCGTAACGTCACTAGCCGTCCCAGGATGTTTAACACCACTTTCCGGAGAAATCACTTTAAGCGCATAGACATTGAAATAATTTTTGTAATTGGAATAAGGCGGCCTGGTCATCAAATAGTTAGAGACAAAAGTAGCATCCTGCATAAAAGTAGTTTGCTCACTAGCCGTATAGCCATCACCCAATATCACCAGATTGATCCTTTTATCTTTAGGTCCGCTTTCCAGCAAAGGAACCAGATCAAATATCTGGCTTTGAAAAAGATTGGATAATAAAAAACAAAGTAAGTAAAAGTGTTTCATAATTATAGTTTTAAAGTGAATATTAGGGATGATTGCTGCGAGTCTGATTTATAAATTTCCAACCTGGAAAGACCGCCATTATCATTATAACGATAGAAAAATTCTGCTTTTAAAAGGTTTCCGACCTGTTTCTCCATGCTGTCTTTTCCATAGGATTCAAAAACCGGCGAGAAAGGATTATCTATGACTGATGTTTTGAAAATCTGATTATTCTTATCAAATAAAATAATCTTATAAAAACTATTTGTAATATCTTTTGCACTTCCGAATTCTTCATTTTTAAAAAAACCGTCAGACACTTTTTTGTCTACCAGTTTGATGATTTCTTTGCCGCTGTCAGTCTTTTCACCTTCGAAAAATAAATAAACCATTTTTGGTTTCGGTTTTTCATTTTCGGTCTGATTCTCATAAGAATATTGTACAGCAGATTGATTTGTACAGCTGAATATCAAAATTAATCCGAAAGAAAAAATATATTTGGCAACTTTATTGATAAGCATAAGTCAAATATAATCAATATAATATAATGAAATTAGTAATTTTTTAACAAATTAATTATAAATTAACAATTAACAAAAAAAAAGAATAAATCCTTATCTTCGTTTCCGGAATGGAGAATAAACAGAAAGAATTTTCTAAGCTGATAAAAGATAATCAGGGACTTATTATCAAAGTCTCCCGGCTATATACCCATTCTCTGGAAGATCAGGAAGACCTTTTTCAGGAGATTGTGTTACAACTTTGGAAATCTTACGACTCATTCCAGGGCAATTCCAAAATATCTACATGGATGTACAGGGTTGCGCTGAACACAGCAATCACCTTATTCAGAAAAAAAACCAAACAACCGCAAACAGACGAGCTTCAGGATTTCCACAGCAAAAATTTTTTGGAAGATTCTGACGAAAAACAACAGCAGATCTCCCTGCTGTATAAAGTAATCAAGTTACTTCCCGATGTAGAAAGAGCGATTGTTATGATGTACCTGGATGATGAGCCTTATAAGGAAATAGCCGAAACACTCGGTATCACAGAGGTGAATGCCCGTGTAAAAATGAACAGACTGAAGAAAACATTAAAAGAATTAATGATAAAACATGCCTAACTCAGAAGATTTCGACATTGATACTCTAAAAAAAACGTGGCAGGATCAGGTGATCTCTGATGGATATAACCAGGACGAGATCGAAGTAATGCTCAACAAAAAATCCAGGAATTATGTTAAGTACATCCTGTGGATCAGTATTGCAGAATTTATTGTTTTCGGCGTTATTAATTTTCTTACGATTTTTTCCAGTGATTTCCATACGGATTTTACCAATATTCTGAATAAATTACAGATCAGAGATCAGTCTGAAGTAGAGTTTTCTCTTGACAAAATATATAACGCGATGAAAATTCTTAGTCTTGTGATAACAGGTGTTTTCGTTATCGTCTTTTATCTGAATTATAAGAAAATCGATGTCGAGTCTAATCTTAAAAAGTTCATTACACATATCATTAAGTTCAAAAAGACGGTTAACCTGTTTATATTTAGTAATGTTTTTCTACTCGTTCTATTTATTGGCAGTCTGATTAGCCTATTGACTCTGACAATAAGGAGACAAAATATTCACGTTGATAATCCTACTTTCTGGAGTCTTGTTTTTGCAGTCAGTTTAAGTCTTTTGATTAGTATTATTCTGATTTTATTATATTATAAACTGGCTTACGGTATTTTATTGGGGAGGCTTTCAAAAAACCTGAAGCAGCTGGAAAAAATTGACTCTCAAAAAGAGTATTGATTTTTGTCCGCACAATTTCTATTATAATTCAATATTTTTAAGTTTAGTTAAGCGCCGATTAGAATTTGACATTGCAACAATTTTCCCTATCTTTGCAGCCACAAAAAAGTTCTTTGAAATGCTGGGAAGACGACAAATCCGCGAAAAAATTGTAGAAACACTCTATTCTTATTATCAAAATCCAATAAAATTCGATATTCTGCAGAAGAATATGTTCTCAGAAATCAATAAAATTTATCACCTCTACATCTACGAACTCAATTTTTTAGTTGGACTGAAACGTCTGGCAGAAGACCAGATTGAGATTGGGAAAAACAAGTTTATCAAGACGGCAGAAAATGAGAACCCGAATCAGAAATTCATCAGGAATCAGATTCTTATTCAGCTGGAAGACAATGAGGAAAGAAGAAGTTTTTCTGAAAAACATAAAGAACTGATTTGGGATCCGAATGATGAAGTGCTTGTAAAAACCTTTCAAAGAATCAAAGCAGGAAAACGTTATCAGGATTATATGACGGATAATGAGATTTCATTCGAAGATGACCAGAAGTTTATTGGTAAACTATTCCTGAGATATGTGGCGGAAAATACCGATCTGCATGACAGGTTCGAAGAAAAAGAAATGTCCTGGGCAGATGATTTTCATATTGCCAATTCTATGATCCAGAAAACCATTGGATTCATGAAAGAAGAGGAAGCGTCTCACACTCTTATCCGGATGCTGAAAGACGATGAAGATGAGGATTTTGCAAGAAAACTTCTTAGAAACTGTCTCAATAACTGGGAAGAAACGGAGAAGAAGCTGGAAGCCAAATTACTGAACTGGGATCTCGAAAGAATCTCATTGATAGACAGGATTATTTTGGTAGCAGCCATCACGGAAATGGACAGTTTCCCATTGACCGCTTCCAGAATCATCATCAATGAATATATTGATGTTTCCAAAGTTTACGGAACGGAAAAATCCCATATCTTTATCAACGGAATCCTGGACAAATACACCAAAGATTTAAGTCGAATTTAACCAAAAAAATATTTTTACAATGAAATCAATTAAAATATTAGCAGTTGCAGCACTTTGCACGCTAACTTTTTCTTGTAACAAAAAAGAAGAAACTTCATCTGCAAAAGATTTGGATTCTGCACAGGCAAAAACAGTTGTTGAAGCCCTTTCTCAGCAAGAAACACCTGAGGAAAGCGAGATGCTGAAAGAAGCACAAAGCAAGCCATTGACAACGATTGCCTTCAGCGAAACGGATCATAATTTCGGAGATATCAAAAAAGGCGAAAAAGTAGAGCATATCTATGAAGTGACCAACACCGGAAAGAATCCTCTGATTATTTCTAACGTTAAGCCGGGTTGCGGATGTACAGTTCCGGACTATACAAAAGAACCGATTTTGCCAGGGCAAAAAGGAAAAATCACGCTACACTTCGATTCTACCAACTTTGACGGTTCTGTTTATAAATCTGCAGACGTTTTCTTGAATGTAGAAAAAGCACCGGTTAAACTAACTTTCTCAGCTAACATATTACCATAACAATTATGCTTACAATATTTTTACAAGCCGCTCCTGCACAGTCTATGACACCAACACTTTTGATGATCGGACTGATGTTCGTCGGATTTTATTTCCTGATGATCCGTCCGCAGATGAGAAAGCAAAAGCAGGAAAAAACCTTTCAGGAAGCTTTGAAACCGGGCGCAAAAGTAGTAACAACTTCAGGAATGCACGGCACTATTTTTTCTATCAGTGAAGACGGTGTAGTTTTGGAAACATTAAGCGGAAAGCTGAAGTTCGAGAAAGCAGCTATTTCCAGAGACTTTACAATGAGCAGATTTCCGGAGACATTCGGAATAGAAAAGAAGAAATAATTTAAATTATCTAATATAAATCGCCCGGGATCTCGGATTCCAGGCGATTTTTTTATCATATTAATGAATCATCGGTTCATCATTTCGTGACATTATCCACAAATTCCAAAACCGAATCTTTGCTCCAATCCATAGAGCTATCTTCTTTTTTCAGGATTCTTCCGTCTTTTCCTATAAGATAAGTTGTAGGAAAAGCTGAAGGCAGAATCTTGGGATCAAGCGGACTTTCTGCAATATAGACAGGTGCGGTGTAATTGTTATCTTTCAGGAATTTTTTGACATCTTCCTCCTGATCCTGCATTGCGATCAGCGCAAATTCCAGCTTATCTTTTTTCAGATCGTACAACTTTTCAATTGTTGGCCACTCCGTTCTGCAAGGCGGACACCATGTTCCCCAAAAATTCAGGAACAAAACTTTTCCACGCAGATTCTTTAAGTTTGTACTGCTGGTGTTGATGCCTTTCAAATCGATGTCCAGAACGTCTTCCGAAAGCATAGTTTCATTATTGATCTTCGCTACAGTCGGGCTCATCGCAATCTGTTCCGAAACAAAATCGCGAAGCGGTTTGATCAATACAAAAGCCGATAAGACAACGACCAGAACGATATAAATCAGATTTTTTTTCAGAAAATTCATATATAATAAATTTAAATTTTATTGAATGCCTTTGAATTCAAAATAGTTTCCTTTCTTCTGGTAAACCAGTCTCTTCGGGGTAACTTCTCCTTTTTCATTGACCAAAGGAAAATAAACAGAATCCGTTTTGTCATCAAATGTAATCAATTCCAAAGGACGCTCAGGACGATTGACAACGCTGAAGAAATCAAATGAAGATTCAATCCTGTTCAGTGTTTCTTTTTTAGTTCTGAAAATTTTATCCGTATCGATAAGTTTTCCATTTTCAATTCTTAAAGCCTGAACTGCTTGCGAAACATCTTTAGTAGAAAAGACGCCATTGGAAATGACCAGATAATATCTTTTGTTATTAATATTGACATCAAATATTTTCGAGACAAAGTAAGCATCATTGTCAGAATTATTTGACAGTGTAGCAACTTTTCCATCAGACTGAAACTGAATGATCTGTGCGAAATTTTTCATCGTCCCGCCCATTTGCGTATCCCACGTGTAGAATCTCAATTTTCCATCCTTGGAAGTTGCTACATAAAGGCCGGTTTCTTTTTTAATTTTCTGAAAATCATAAGTAAAGCTTTTCTGATTTTTAGAAAGGAAATCTTTGAACGTTTCGAAATAATCTAACGAAAGATTAGCTTTAATTTCTGAATCCTGCTCATTGGAGATTCTTTGATATTTTTCAATGAAAAAATCTTCTGTTTTGAGTAGATTTCCAACTTGTGACAACACAAAATGCGAAGTCAAAAATATAATCATTAAAAACAAACGGCTTTTCATTTTTTTAGATTAATTCCAGAAGTTCACCAATCGTATCAAAACCTCTGTTTTTTGCATAATAAGTCTGCAACTCTACATAGAATTGGTCTTTTGTGAATTCTTCCGGATTTTCTTTATGCTTCTTCAAGAGTTCAGTTCCATGTTTGGGTCTTGGTCCCCAATGAGCAATTTCATTGAATTCTTCATCCAGAAAAATCACTACAGGAATCGATTTTCCACCATTGGTCAGATAATCATCTATTAAAGAAGGTTCTTGGTCACGATAAGTGATTTTAACTTCAAACTGTTCGAAAAACTTCACCACAACAGGAATCACCTGGCTCGCATCGCCACACCAGGATTCGGAAATAATCAGTATTTTTCCGTTGAATTTCTTTTTTGCAAGAGTTTCAACCTGTTCAGAATTAGGAAGATATTTGTCCCACATCCTGTTCATTCTCAGGATTCCTAAGCGGTAATATTCCTCATATTCTGCTTCATGTGTATCTTTCGGATTTCCCAATCTTTCTCCGGCATCCCGAAGATATTCTGTATAGGAGACAGCATTGTCCCAAAATGATCTGATGTCCATTATATTTTTCTGGTTTTATTGATTAAATACATATCTGCCAATATAAAAGCGGCAAGGTTTTCCACGATTGGAACCGCTCTCGGCACCACGCAAGGGTCGTGTCTGCCTTTTCCTTCAACGGTTACACTTTCTCCCTCTTTGTTGATGCTTTCCTGCGGACGAAGAATCGTTGCCACCGGTTTGAAAGCTGTGCGGAAATAGATATCCATTCCATTCGAAATGCCGCCTTGGATTCCGCCGGAAAGATTGGATTGTGTTGTTCCATCCTGGTTGAAAAGGTCATTATGTTCCTTTCCTGTCATCTTTGCACCACAAAATCCACTTCCGTATTCAAAACCTTTGCAGGCGTTGATGTTCAGCATTGCTTTTCCCAATTCGGCGTGCAGTTTATTGAAAATCGGCTCGCCTAAACCAGTCGGAACATTTTTGATAACGCAAGTTACCGTTCCGCCAATCGTATTGCCTTCTTTTTTGATTTCCTTGATTCTTTCAATCATCTTTTCGGCAGTTTCTTCGTCAGGACAACGAACGATATTGTTTTCGGTTTTTGAAAAATCCAATGCCTGATATGGTTTATCACAGAAGATTTCTCCGACCGAAGAAACATAAGCATTGATTTCAATTTCCGGCAGAAGCTGTTTTGCTATGGCTCCGGCAACAACCCAATTCAAGGTTTCGCGGGCAGATGACTTTCCACCACCGCGATAATCTCGGATACCATATTTTTGATCATAGGTATAATCGGCGTGACTTGGCCGATAAGCCTGTGCAATATGATCGTAGTCTTTGGAACGTTGATTTTCATTTTCAACAATGAAACCTATTGGTGTTCCGGTTGTTTTCCCTTCAAAAATTCCAGAAAGAAAACGGACTTTATCGCCTTCTTTTCTTTGAGTCACGATGGCAGATTGTCCCGGTTTTCTACGGTCAAGTTCGTGTTGAACTTTGTCAATATCGATTTCAAGACCAGCAGGAAAATTAGTAATAATTCCGCCATAAGCTTCTCCGTGACTTTCACCAAAAGAAGAAAGCGTCAAAAAGTTTCCTAAAACATTAAACATAGATAGAATTTAGATAGTAGACGGATAAATAATAGATTTCTTAATCTTCGTCTAACGTTACAAATTTACTGATTAAAAACTTATTTTTAATTAATTTGTCAGTCTATTATCTATCCGTCTATTCTCTGAAAATCTATCTTTGTATTATGAATTCAAATAAAACCGTTCTGATTCTCGGTGCCAATTCGGATGTTGCGAAACAAGCGATTAAACTGTACACGAACCAAGGTTATTCTGTGGTTGCAGCTTCCAGAAATCTGAAATCTCTGGAAAGTTTTGCTGATGAAAATTATCTGGAAAAATCTAAAATAGAGATTAAATATTTCGATGCGAACGAGTTTTGTTCCCATCAGAATTTTTATGATGAATTATCTGTAAAACCAAATATAGTTGTTTATGCAGCAGGATTTTTAGTGGGAAATCAGGAAGCGTTGAAGAGTTTTGATAGAGCTTTCGAAATGATGAAAACCAATTATGCCGGCGCAGTTTCTATCCTGAATATTATTACAATGGATCAATCGAACAAAAATCTGGAAAGAATTATTGGCTTATCTTCACTTTCCGGCGTTCGTGGCCGGAAAAGTAATTTCGTTTATGGAAGTACGAAATCTGCTTTCACGCAATATCTGGCTGGTCTGAGACAAGAATTGAATTCAAGAAAAATCATTGTCAATGTTTTGGTGAGTGGTTACATCAATACGAAAATCAATGAAGGTTTGGACCTGAATCAATCTTTACTAATGGAACCGGATTATGTGGCGAAACACATCGTGAATGCTGGAAAGTCCTTCACAATTGTCCCAAATTGGAAATGGAAAATAATCTACTGGATATTGAAAATGTCTCCGGAGTTTTTTGTGGCGAGATTGCCTTGATTTTTCTGAATAATACAATATAATAACCGAATTCCTATGCGTCAGTTTTTTCAGGAAAATGATTTATTGCATAATAAGTATTTGAGTTTTAGCCCTAAATTTACACCTATGAATCCAGACAGTCTGAGACTTGAGAAATTGACGGAATTACTTGTAGAAATAGGGATTGTAATGATTTCTAATGGTGCCAATTCTACACGTACCTCACGTAATCTTAATCGCATTGCAAAACCTTTTGATTTGGGACTGGAAAGTTTTTTTTCCTATTCAGCAATTATTATTACAGTTGAGCATCTGAAAACAAAGGAAAAAAGAACGATCGTAAAAAAAATACCACACCACGGTGTTAATTTTTCTATTATTTCTGAGATTAGTATTCTCAGCTGGGATGTCCAGCAGCAAAAGATGACTGTAGAACAGCTGGAAACAGAATTCGAAAAAATCCGTAAAGAAAAAAGCTATCCGGATTGGCTTAAAATTATTGGAATAGGTATTACCACAGCAGCACTTTGCGAGGTTTTTGGAGGAACTGTTACTGAGTTTTTTGTTGCTTTTCTAGCCGGTTTTTTTGGAATAATATCCAGAAAATTCTTTTTGGATCGCAAGTTCAATATTTTTGTAAGTTTTTTTATTGCATCCTTTGTTTCTACTTCAGTTGTCAATATTTTCAGATATTTTGGGATACACGATTTCCATGCAGCCTTATCATCTTGTGTATTATGGACAATACCGGGAGTTCCATTGATCAATGGATTTCTGGATACATTGGAAGGGCACATCGTTTCCGGAAGTGCCAAGCTGATTCTTGGCGGCATTCTGATATTCGTTATTGCTTTAGGATTTTATTTATCATTATTTATATTCGGTTATGGATACAACATTTGAAATTATTGTGAAAATTTTTTGGGCTGTAATTGTTGTTTTAGGTTTTGCAATTTTTTTTAACACACCGAAAAGAACATTTTGGGTAGTAGCATTACTAGGTGCATTAGGCTTCGGAGTTAAAACGATATTGATTAGTACGGTAATGGAAGGCCAATTCGTTCTTGCTTCTCTTGCAGGTGCAACGGTAGTAGGGATTCTGGGCGTTTATTTTGCGCACCGGGTTCACACTCCTCCCATTGTTTTTACCATTCCGGCAGTTATTAATATGATTCCGGGGAAACATGGTTATGAATTTGTAATCGGAATTCTAAAGCTTGTAACTGCGGGTGACAAAGATGTAGATTTTAGATTTTTTCTTCATGTAATGAATTCGGGGCTAAGCGCAAGTTTTATTTTGCTGGCATTAACATCCGGAATTATTTTCCCAATATTATTCCTGAATACAAAATCCGTGAAAAATAAAGACCCCAATAAAATAATGAAAAATGAGTTGATCCGAAGACCAAAAATATCCCACTATAAAAGATCTAAAAAACGGATATAAAACTTTCTTATTCTCGGATTATTGTTTTCCTTAATTCTATTTTGAGATTAATTCGTATTTAAATTCACGGAATTCGAAAGAATCCCTTCATAACCTCAATTAAACGGAAACACATGCATTCGGAAAGTAACTTCTATGATAGCAGGAATTTCTGCTTCTATCCGAAAATCAAAATCAGTAAACTGGCTGTAAATATCCTGAAAATCGTAACTAAAGGATAAACCTGTGCATAACTTTGTATAGGGACATCGTTGTCAAGATAATTTGTGCTGAACGATAATGCGGCAGGATCTGTGTAACTTCCGCTCATCATTCCTACAAGTTGTAGGAAATTAATTTTCATGAAAAATCTTCCTACAATCACCATAACAATTAATGGAATAAACGTGATGGCAGAACCATACAGCATCCAAAGCCAACCATTGTACTCTATAAAATTTTCGTAGAAATGTTCTCCGGCATGGATCCCGACGGCTGCGAAAAACAGGCATATTCCGAAATCTTTCATAAAATATGTTGCGCCGTTGTTGATGTAGGAATGGATGAAAGATATCCCACCGTATCTGGAGATCAGCAAAGCTACAATTAACGGTCCCGCAGCAAATCCTAATTTTATTGGAATTGGCAATCCCGGGAAAGCGAGAGGGAATGATCCCACAATGATTCCTAATAATAATCCTGCGAACAGCGAAAGGAAATCCGGCTCTATTAGTTTTTTCTCTTGGTTTCCAATGATTTTTTCGGCTTCAGAAATAGCTTCTCTCGAACCGATGATGCGGATCTTGTCGCCATAAAATAACTCAAGGGAAGGTCTCGGAATGATTTCCTTTCCTGCCCGGAAAACACGGGTAACTTTCAGGTCGTAAGTGTTATAAAGATCGAGCTCCGATAATTTTTTATGAACAGCCGAAGTCTGAGTTACAAAAAGGTTTTTCACTTGCAATTCAGAATCAGATTCTATAAATAAATCAGTAGAGGGACGCCCCAATTTCTGAATAAACTGATCTGCATTCGCCTCCGTGCCTACAATCATTAATACATCCCGATCCTGAATGATGGTATCCAGAGTAGGTGAGAAGACAGATTCTGAACCGCTGTGTTTCAGCCTTGATATAATGATGTCAATTCCAATTTCTTTCTGGATTTTATTAATGGTTTTACCAATATATTCAGAGTTATTGACTCTCATTTTTTTGTGAATCAAAGGTTCCTCCCGGTTGATTTTAGATTTTCTGAACATTCTCATTTCTTCATCTGGTCGCACTTTCAGAAAGGTCTTCGAAAGAATAATAGTAAAAATAATCCCGAAAACGCCTAAAGGATAAGTAATGGCATAGCCAATGGTAGGATCTGCAAATGTTTTATCCGGAAATTTCACGCTCAGCTCCGCTAAAGTGTTTTTAGCAGCTCCCAAACCGGGAGTGTTGGTCACGGATCCGCTCATAATCCCTACCATATTCTCTATGCTGAGCCCGGTTGTTTTATGAAGAATCACGGCAATCACACCACCAAATAATACCGTGGAAACAGCAAGCAGGTTGAATTTCAGTCCTTCATTCTTGAAAGATGAAAAGAACGATGGTCCCACCTGAAGACCGATGCCGTAAACAAACAAAATCAACCCAAAATCTCTGATGAAATCCAGTATTTCGTAATTGATTCTGTATCCAAGATGTCCCAGAAGAAGCCCGGTAAACATTACCGCGGAAACTCCAAAAGATATTTTTCCCATCTTTAATCTGCCAAAAAAAACGCCGGATCCTATTGCTAGCATTATGGTAATCATGGATTGTGCAACGGTTGGTGTTTCTGCGGGAAGGAGCAAAGTGTGTAGCCAGTCAAACATTGGTTTAGTATTAATTTTATACTACAAAGTTATTGGATATCTCTTAGTGTTTTGTTTTTGGGAGCTGAGTTTTATCAATTTTATATATTTTTTGATTGGAGAAGAGATTTTCCTACTTTGATTCAATTCCTGACAAAAAGCACTAAATTAAAATTTTAATATTACATCATGACTTTCTCCTTCAATTAACTATAAAAATAGTCAGAAAAAAAGCGGAGAAAAAATCCCCGCTCCTAATTTATTCTTTTAAATCTAATTTCAATTCCAGTTCCGTGAGTTGTTCCTGATGGATCGGCGCTGGTGCGTCAATCATCACATCACGTCCGGAATTATTTTTCGGGAAAGCGATATAATCTCTGATCACTTCGTTTCCGTCCAAGATTGCAACCAAACGGTCGAATCCAAAAGCCAGACCACCGTGAGGCGGTGCACCATATTTGAAAGCATTCATCAGGAATCCGAATTGAGCTTCTGCTTCTTCTTTCGAAAATCCTAGCAAGTCAAACATTCTTGACTGCAAATCTTTATCAAATATTCTGATAGAGCCTCCGCCAATCTCGTTTCCATTCAAGACCAAATCGTATGCGTTAGCTCTTGCTTTTCCGGGGTCGGTTTCCAATAAACTAAAGTCTTCGGTTTTCGGAGACGTGAAAGGGTGGTGCATAGCGTGGTAGCGTCCGCTTTCCTCGTCAAATTCCAGCAATGGGAAATCTACAACCCAAAGTGGTGCAAATTCGTTTCCTTTTCTTAGACCAAGACGATTTCCAAGTTCCATCCTCAATGCTGAAAGCTGTGTTCTCACTTTGTCGGCGTTTCCGCTCATAATAAATATTAGATCTCCAGCTTTTGCTCCGAATCTTTCTGTAATTTTCTTTAAATCTTCTTCGTTATAAAATTTATTGACAGATGAAGTGACGACACCATCGTTCTGGAATTTAACCCAAACCATTCCACTTGCTCCAATCTGAGGGCGTTTTACCCAATCAATCAGCTCGTCGATTTGTTTTCTGGTGTAATCTGCAATGCCTTCAACATTAATCCCAACAACCAATTCAGAATCATCAAATATTTTAAAATCTTTTCCTTTTGTTAAATCGTTCAGCTCCACGAATTCCATTCCGAAACGGATGTCCGGTTTATCATTTCCGTATTTCTGCATTGCATCAGCAAAAGTCATTCTTGGGAAATCTTGGAAATCCTGCCCCGTAATATCTTTTAATAACGTTTTGGTCATTCCTTCGAAAACATTCATAATATCTTCCTGCTCTACGAATGCCATTTCGCAATCGATCTGGGTAAATTCCGGCTGTCTGTCCGCTCTCAGATCTTCATCACGGAAACATTTTACGATCTGGAAGTATCGATCCATTCCGCCAACCATCAGTAATTGTTTGAAGGTTTGTGGCGATTGGGGAAGCGCATAAAATTGTCCCGGATTCATTCTGCTTGGAACCACGAAATCTCGTGCGCCTTCCGGAGTAGATTTAATCAAAACAGGCGTTTCAACCTCAATGAAACCCGAATCTGAAAGATAGTTTCTCACTTTTTGCGCCATTTTGTGACGGAAAATGAGTTTGTCTTTTACCGGATTTCTTCTGATATCCAGATATCTGTATTTCATTCTCAACTCCTCACCGCCATCGGTTTCGTCTTCGATGGTAAAGGGAGGTAATTGAGATTCGTTTAAAACAGTTAGGTTTCCAACTAAGATTTCTATCTCGCCGGTTGGGATTTTCGGGTTTTTGGAAGCACGTTCGATAACGGTTCCTTCTACCTGAATCACAAATTCGCGACCTAATTTCTTAGCCATTTCCAACAAGTCTTTTGAGCTTCTTTCTTCATCCAAAACCAATTGTGTAATGCCGTAACGGTCCCGTAAGTCTATCCAAATCATAAAGCCTTTGTCACGAATGGTTTGTACCCAGCCGGAAAGTGTTACTTTTTCATTCAGATTTTTGAGCGTCAGTTCGCCGTTTGTGTGTGTACGAAACATTATTTTAGATGTTAGATGTTAGACTTTAGGTATTAGACTTTTATCAGTCCAATTTCCGAGTGCAAAGATAGGGTTTTGACTGGAATTAATTTGATTGATATTGAAAGGTTTTTTGATGTCCAATGTTGAATCCCGGCGAAGCGCGTAAGGGATAGTAGTGGATATCCTTTTTCTGTTCAACGGACAGAAAAAGATAGGAACGGATAGCCCGACCTGGGCGGCTGCAAAGCAATGGCGAGGGATACGCCACAGGTATTGTTTAATTAAAAAATAATTAATAAATTCGTAATAATCAAATACTTATTATTATGGGAAAAGGTGATCAAAAATCCACCAGAGGAAAAAGGGTACGCGGAAGCTATGGCAAAACAAGACCCAGAAAGTCTTCTCAACCGATAGCTGTGGCAGAAAAGCCAACCAAAGTAAAAGCAGAACTAAAGCCAAAAGCCACAAAACCAAAAGCAGAAAAAACAGAGGAAACTGAAGAAAAACTGAAACCAAAAAGAACCAAAAAAGCCGAAGAATAATCTTCGGCTTACTTATTATAAAAAGGAGCTATTTTCCAAAAATGCTTCCCAGTAATCCGCCAAGTCCGCCTTGTTGAGATTGCTTTTGATCATTTTCTCCGCCAAGGACACTTCCCAGGATATTGCCTAAACCACCTCCGGAAGATTGTGTTGCTCCACTGATCACACTGCCTAGAATATCACTAAGAGGATTGTCAGAGGCCTGGGCTTCCTGTGCGGAACCACCCAAAATGCCGCCTAGAAGACCTCCGAGTCCGCCTCCGGAATTCACATTGTTAGCCTGCTTCTGCTGTCCGATATAGCCCATAATGACAGGAGCAAGAGTTGCCAGGACCGGTCCGATCTTGTCCATGGAGATTCCTGTGTTCTGAGATAGCTGGTTTTCTACGTTCGCTTTGTTTCCGCCAAAAATATGATCCAGGATTGAGTTGCCCTCGGATTCTCTTTCCAGGGCTTGTGAAGGATTGGTTAGAATGCTTCCGTCGTGGTGCTTGTCAAGCGTGGCATTCAGCTTGTCTGCTTCCTCGGCATTTTCAGTTTTTTTCTTCAGGTAGCTGATTACCAAGGGAGCAGCTACTATCAGAAGAGCAATGATTTGTTTTTTGCTGATCCCAAATTTGTTTTCAGCTTGTTCGGCAACCTGGTTGCCTGCGGTTCCTGTAATCAGGTCTAGTAAACTCATAATTTATGTTTTTAGTTTGTAGATCAAAGATAAAAACATTTAGCAATTTCCAATGAAAAAAATCAGTTTTTAAAAATCGGGACATTGCTGCAGGCTTCGCCAAACATCAGAGACTTCACAATTGGCTTTAGTTGTTCAACCAATTCCACATAGGCATTGTTCGGAATCAGTTCATCACTGCAACCTTTCACCAAAACACGCTTGTCCCGCAACTCGGAAAAATCATAAGTCTGAATCGAATTATGCATCAGCAAAACCTCCAGATCTTCACGATTTCCGAAAACTATCTTTTTAGTTTCATCTGTGATTTTGGACGTAATCAGAAAGTAAGCCCAAAGCGGAATAATCACATCCTCAGAGCAATAGATGTAAACGTAAGCATCTTTATAAAGCTCAGGATCCAGGTTTTTAATCTTTTCACGGAAGTCTTTTTCCCTCAAAATTTGTCCTTCCCAGAGAAAATCCTTGATGTCGATTCCCAACCTTTTTCCCTTGGGAACAAGGTCAGAAATATCAAAATTCACCAATCCACTTTCAGCAACTTTATTTTTAATTTCTTCCATTTCAGTATCATTTTTTTGGAGCTTAATCCCGCTATCCACTATATCTTTTTTGTTTTCGATGTTTTTCTTATCAATAAGAATTACATCAGGAAAACAAAAAAGGATGCTGTTTCTATCGGGGCTATGGTATTCGTTTGCAAAACAAATTTATCAGGAATAGAACTTTCCCGATCCCAATCGCTTAAAAAGATTTAATTTTGTCAAAGTTAAGAATTTCACAGAAAAAACTTAATTTTAAAAATCTATCAATTCAACTCTTATAATCTAAAATCCGCACCTTGAAATATTATATTGTAGCAGGCGAAGCGTCCGGCGATCTGCACGCTTCCAACCTTATGAAAGCCTTGAAACAAAAAGATGAAAATGCCGAATTTCGTTTTTGGGGCGGAGATCTCATGGAGAAACAAAGCGGGACTTTGGTGAAACATTACCGCGATCTGGCTTTTATGGGTTTCCTGGAAGTGGTTCAGAATCTTGGAACCATTCTCAATAATATCAAATTCTGTAAAAAAGACATCCAGGAAAATAAACCCGATGTTCTGATTTTGGTAGATTATCCGGGATTCAATTTGAGGATTGCAAAGTTTGCGAAAGAATTGGGAATCAAGGTGGTTTATTACATTTCACCACAGCTTTGGGCATGGAAAGAAGGTCGTGTGGAAACGATAAAAAAATATGTAGATGAGATGTTGGTGATTCTTCCTTTTGAGAAAGATTTTTACAGAAAACATCAGGTTGATGCACATTTTGTTGGACATCCGTTATTAGATGCTATCGAAGGTTTACCGCTGATCGATATTCAGGAATTCAAAAAGGAAAACAATCTGAACAATAAAGAAATCATTGCGCTCCTGCCAGGTTCCAGAAAACAGGAAATTTCCAAAATGCTGGAGCTGATGTTATCTGTCAGAAAGGATTTCAAAGATTATCAATTCGTGATTGCCGGCGCGCCGAGTTTGGATAAGAATTTCTACGAACAATTTGTAGACGCCGATGTTCATTTTGTTTCCAACAGAACGTATGATTTGCTGAGATGTTCCAAAGCGGCTTTGGTCACTTCCGGAACAGCGACTCTGGAAACGGCTTTGCTCAATATTCCGGAAGTGGTTTGCTACAAAGGAAGCCGGATCTCCTACGAAATCGGGAAACGATTAATCAGGAATATCAAATATATTTCTCTGGTCAACCTGATAATGGATAAAGAAGTTGTAACAGAATTGATTCAAAACGAACTGAATACTAAAAACCTCATTCAGGAACTCAACAAAATTCTAAACACAGAAAAAAGAACTCAGGTTCTTACTGATTATGAAGTTCTGAGAACAAAATTAGGCGGAAGCGGTGCGAGTCAGAACGCAGCTGAAATAATTGTCAACTTATAGTAATGGAAAATATTAAAAGTCAATTGCAAAAAATCGAGTCGCTCTTACCACAGATAGATAAAGAAAATTCACAGGTTTCCAAAGCTTCTGTTGGTTGGCATCTCGAACATTCTTTATTAATACTGAACGGAAGTCTGAAAGGATTGACAATGACCAATCCGGACAATTACAATCCGAAATTCAGCATAAAGAAATTTATATTTCTCAATTTCGGACTGATTCCGAGAGGGAAAATTAAGTCTCCAAAGCAGTTTATTCCATTAGAAATTCCGACCAAAGAAAGCCTTGAAAAACTTCTGAATTTGGCGAAAGAAAGATTAGAAGCTGTGAAAAATTTGCCTTTAAAATCCTACATCACGCATCCGTTTCTAGGTGATCTTGATAAAAACACAACACTCAGATTTCTAGGTCTTCACACCAATCATCATTTGAAAATTATTGATGATATTCTCAAAGATTAACAATGTCTTTAATTCTCGCAGATTTTGCTGATATGGCAGATGTTTGTGTTTATTTTAATTAATGTATTGCAGTTTAATGAAAAAAAATTAAATTTATAATTCAATAAAAAAATGCAAATGAGTATCAAAAATGACCGAAAACGAAATATCTTACATTATAAGAAAGGCAATCTTCAATGTATATAATGGATTAGGACCAGGTTTACCGGAATCTATTTATCACAAAATTTTAATTTACGAACTAGAGGACTTGGGATTAGATGTCAGGTCGGAAGTTTCTATACCTCTAATTTATAATGAAATCACTTTTAATTGTGAATTTAGGATTGATATTTTGGTTGAAAATAAAGTGATTGTTGAAGTCAAATCTGTTAAAGATTTAGAGAATATTCATTTCAAGTAATTATCAACTTATCTCAAATTGGCAGATAAAAGATTAGGTATTCTGGTTAATCTTAATTCGGATAATATTTTACAGTCCATAAAAAGAATAGTTAATCAAATAAAAGACTGATTTTTAATTTCCCGCAGTTTTGCAGATAAAGACGATTAATTATTATCTGCTCAATTTACAAAATCTGCGAGAGTAAAGTTATATCATGAAAAAACAGCCGTTGCTTATATTGCTTGTTTGCTTTATTCTAGGAATTATTTTCCAGGAATATCTGAGTTTGATGCCATCTTTTGTCTTTCTGTTTCTTGCTTTTTCCGGGATTTCTCTCATTTCAGTTTTAATTAGAAGAAACTTTTTTCAGATCACCAAAGATTATTTGTTGGGGTTTTTCTTCTTTTCAATTGGAATATTCGTTCATTTTCAAAATTCTCAACCACCAGAACTTCCAATTCTCAAGAAAAAAGAAACACTCATTTTTCAATTGGATAAGAAACTCAATTCTAATGAAAAGAATAGAAAGTATTATGTTGAAGTTCATGATGTTTCGGATTTAAAACAAAAAAAAGCTGTTCCTTTCAGAACAGTCATTAGCATTCCGAAAGATATTGACGCATTGGATTTTAAACATTATTACAAAGCGGAGGTTTACATTCATAAACCTGAAGCAATTAAAAATGATTTTCAGTTTGATTACAAAAAATATCTTTCCAGGCAGGACGTTTATTTCCAGGCCTATCTTCCGAATGATATTATCAAAACGGAGAAAAGATCCATTACTTTTGAAGATCAGGTCAAACAAAAACGATTGGATGTTCTGAATAAAATCAATCATTCTTCATTTTCTCCAAAGATTCAGGAATTTTTGAAAGGTATTATTCTCGCAGACCGAACCGACATGGATGCGGAAACCGTCAAAGATTTTAACCAGACCGGATTAACACATCTTCTGGCAATCTCCGGGTCGCATATGGTTATTATTTTTTGGATTACGCTCCTGATTTGCAACCAGGTTATTCCGGTAAGGTTTAGAAGATTGTCCATCATTCTGAGTATTCTTTTGATTTGGATTTTCGCTGTTTTTATTGATTACGGAAACTCTGTGATGCGAAGCTGTCTCATGATTACGTGTTATTATATGATGGTTTTGCTGCAACGGAAATCAGATTTATTACATTCTTTTGCGTTGTCTGCTTTTATTCTGTTGATCATCGATTCTAATCAGTTCTTCGATGTTGGTTTTCAGTTGAGCTATGTTGCGGTTTTGGGGATTTGGTGGCTCACAGTTCCGATCAAGAAACTGTTCAGAAAACCAAAATTGAAAGCAGAAAAGTTCTTCTATGACATCACGGCAATGACTTTTGCTGCGCAGATTGCCACTTTACCTCTGGTGATTTATTATTTTCATCAATTCTCATTGATGTCGGTTCTTGCTAATCTTTTTATTATTCCGTTGTCCGAAGTTATTATTGTTTCTTCTTTGTTGATTGTGATTTTGATTGCTCTTGGATTCAATAATATTCCGTTTATCTATAAAGCTTTTGATGTTGTTGTTGAATGTGTTTTAAAACTGGTTCACTGGTTTTCCGGGTTCGAAACAATGATGGCAAGAAATATCCCCCTCAGTATTTTAGAATCAAGCATCCTTCTCTTAATGGTTTATTGCCTTAAATCTTTAATCAGAGATAGGTTCAATCCGAAGAACATTCTGAGATTCGGGGTGTGTCTTCTGGCGTTTTTTGCTGTGAGGATTTCTTTGGATTATCATCAGTATAACAGCAATGAAATGCTGATTCACAACTTTTACAAAGAGAAAATCGTGAGCGTGAAGAATAAAGATCAGGTTGTTTTCTGGATGAAAGAGAATAAAAATGAAGACAAAATGATAGCCTTTGTCCTGGATCCGTATCTGATCTCAAGACGAATCAGGGATTTTAAAATTCATTATATTCCTGAGAGTTCGGAAGCTTTTGTTTATCAGGAGAATAAATTTGAGTTAAAATAGTTTAGTTGGTATAACTTAACCATTAAAACCTAAATAAATGAAAAACCTTATTCTATTTTCATTGTCACTTTTTCTGTTCATTGTTGCATTGACAATTGTTTCTCATCCTGGCGATTCTTCCAGGCTTTTACTACTGGTTTTGTTAACTGACTTGATTTGCGGATTAAGCATCTCTTTTATGGTGTTTGCATTCTCTGGGATCAATAGAAGAGGTGCTTTTATTGAAAGTTTAAAATACGCTTTCGGAATCAGTTCGCCTCTATCCATAAGCCTGCCGGGATGCTGATTTTTTGTCTTTATCAATATCAAAAAAGGTCAGGACGTTTGGTTAAAAACATCAAGACCTTTTTATCAAAACATCAAGACGTTTTAAGGAAAACATCAAGACGTTTTTGATTGCCTCTGCAAACGTCCTGTCCATGCGACTTACGGGAGGTCATTTTTTTAAATAGTCAGACACAAAAAAAACTCCTGAAAAATCAATTTCAGGAGGTCTGTTTTTATCTTACTTGCGGCGCAATTTTGTCTCCGAATAGCTGGATGGAATTCATCATCACATCATGTGCCGGGTCGCCGACATCCATATGCCCGATGAACCTCGTCAGGCCGAAAAGCTCCTTCATCTCATTGATCTTATCCGCCACTTCATCAGCCGATCCGATGAACAATGCGCCGTCTTTGCTGCGTCCGCCCTCGTACTGCTCTTTCGTGTAAGGAGCCCATCCGCGGCTTCTGCCGATCCTGTCCATCTGGGATTTGTAGTTGAAAAAATATTGGTCAATATCTTTCTGATCATCACTCACAAAGGTGTGAGAGTGGATGGCAATCTGCATCTTGCTTTCGTCATGCCCGGCTCTCAGATATTCCTGCTTATAAAATTCGATAAGGTTTTTGAACTGTCTCGGCATGCCCCCGATGATGGCGACGATCAGTGGCAGTCCCAGCTTCGCTGCTCTCAGGACAGACTCCGGAGTTCCCCCCACTGCAATCCAGATTGGCAGTACACCATTATTGAAAGCTCTCGGATAAACCGTTTGGTTTTCCATTGGTCTTCGAAGAATTCCGCTCCAGCTTACATTTTCTTCGTTATTGATTTTCAGCAAAAGATCCAGTTTTTCTTCAAAAAGCTGATTATAGTCGGACAGATCATAGCCATACAGAGGGAAAGATTCTATGAAGCTTCCTCTTCCAACGAAGATCTCGGCTCTGCCTTTTGATATCAGGTCGATCATCGAGAAATCCTCATAAACTTTCACAGGTTCAGATGAACTTAGAACAGTTACACCGCTCGCCAGCTTGATATTATTGGTAATACTTGCCGCAGCTGCCAAAAGGATTTCCGGAGAAGACACGGCATAATCGGCGCGGTGATGCTCACCCATTGCGAAAACATCCAAACCAACTTGATCCATCAGTTTTACCTGCTCAAGAATCTCATTCAGTTTTACACTGGTATCTCTATATTTTCCGGTTTTGGTGTCCAGAGAAACATCTCCGAACATTCCTATTCCTAATTCCATAATAGTCTCATTTTTTATAGTACAAATTTAAAGCATCGGGATTTGGCTCGCATTGATGTAGGTTAATTTGAGAACTTCCGGGCATAGCAGGTAATAGTAGTCTACTTTTATATATCTCTCCTCTACTGTGATTGACTGTGGGATGTTGATTTTTTCTTTTTGAGATTGTAATAGATGCTTTTCACCAATCCGTCTGCTACAGAGATCTTCGGGACATAGATATGTTTGATCTCTGCCCAGGTCATCACATTGTTGAAGATCTGAAGCGCCGGAACGATAACATCCGCACGGTCTTCCCGGAACTGGTAGAGGTGCATTCTTTCTTCAACGGAAAGGTTCTGCATCTCCTTCAGGTATTTTTTAATAACAGAAACGGGCATTGGTTTGCCGTCTTTGGTTTTGCTGAGAGAAAAGATCTTGTTGATATTGCCGCCGGAACCAATGGCCAGCACTGGCTTTTTGCTTTTGATCTTATCCTGGATCTCACATTTCATCTCCTCCCAGATGGCGGGGGATACAAGACCGTTCAGCAGCCGGATAGTCCCGATATTGAATGAGTGCTCATACTTCATCTTGCTGTTCTCGTAGAAAGTCAGCTCTGTAGAACCGCCGCCGACATCTACATACAAATAAGCAAAGTCTTTGTCCAGCCCTTCGGCAACATGGTTTTCGTAGATCAGGGTAGCTTCTTCGTCTCCTGTGATGATTTCGATATTGATGTCCGCCTGTTCCTTTACGATATTGATGATTTCCTGCCCGTTTTTAGCATCACGCATAGCGCTGGTGGCGCAGGCGCGGTAATGTTCCACTTTGTACATCGTCATCAGCTGGCTGAAGATCTTCATGGTACTGATCACCATTTGTTTTCTTTCTGTGCCGATTTCGCCATTCCTGAAAACATCGAAACCCAATCTGAGTGGTATTCTCAGGAGATTAAGCTTGGTGAATTCTGCTTTTCCTCTGGTTTCCTTCACCTCGTTGATGAGGAGTCTTGCGGCATTACTACCGATATCTATAGCGGCGATGATCATGTTCTTGAGATGAATTAAAGCATAAATTTAAAGTAAATTACTTAATATTTCTGGTTTCTGAGGTAATTATAAGTTTCGATCTGGGATCTCATCTGGTTTTTTTTGTCGGATTCCACATACTCATTTCTCATGTTTTTGTCAAGAATCCGGGCTTTCACATTATCCATCAGCTGGATTTCCAGGAGCTCCTTCATTTCTTTTTTAAGGTTCTTCTGAAGAATGGGAACGGCAGCTTCTATTCTGTAATCCAGGTTTCTGGTCATCCAGTCTGCGGAGGAGATGTACATGTTTTCCGCCCCTTTGTTGTAGAAGTACATCACTCTGGCATGCTCCAGATATTCATCCACAATACTGATGGCTTTTATTTTCTTTTTGAAGTTTTTCTGATTCACGGCACAATAGATGCCGCGGACAATCATCTTTGTTTCCACGCCGGCTTCCGCAGCTTCATATAGTTTTATTATAAGGGCTTTATCACTCAGGGAGTTGACTTTGATGATCATTTCTGCCCGTCTTCCGGCTTTGGCTTCTTCGATTTCTTTATCTATATGTGCGATGATTTTTTCTCTCATAAACTGCGGACAGACCAGGAGGCTTTTGCAGGTTTTGAGAGCGGGCGTGGGATCGGCTTTCGGTTTGTTCAGAACGTTGAAGACTTTGTTGATGTCTGCCATTATTGCCCTGTTGGATGTCATCAGCAGATGATCGCCATAGATTTTGGCAGTCTTTTCATTAAAATTCCCGGTACTCACAAAACCGAACTGGATCGTCCTGTTATTGACCCTTTTTTTAATAACACAGAGCTTGGCGTGCACTTTCCTGTTTGGGATGCCAAGCAGAACTTTGACCCCTTCCAGTTCCAGCTTTTCCTTCCATCCCAGGTTGTTTTCTTCGTCAAATCTGGCGCGCAGCTCTAGCATTACTGTTACTTCCTTCCCGTTTCGAACGGCATTGATCAGGGCGTTAACTATTTTTGAGCTGGAAGCGAGTCTGTAAGCTGTGATCTGGATCGATTTTACATCAGGATCCATTGCAGACTCTCTCAGAAGATCAATCACGGAGTCATAAGAGTGGTAAGGAAAGGTCAGCAGGACATCTTTTTTGATGATTACATCTGTTACTCTTTGCTTGTTGGCAAATTCCGGATGGATGAACGATGTTCGTTCCACCGGTTTCTGATAGGCTTTGAACACATCGGGGAAATCCATAAAATGCCTGAAGTTATGGATCTTCTGTCCCGGAATGATGCTGTCCTTTTTACTTAAATTTAATTTCTTGATGAGGAATTCCAAAAGGGCCTTGTCCATTTCTTTATCGAAGACAAAACGTGTCGGCTTGCCTTTTCTCCTGCTTTTGACTCCTTTCTCGATTTTGTCTGCAAGTGTTGTCTTGATATCATTGTCGAGATCAAACTCTGCATCTTTTGTCACTTTGAAGCAATGCGCCGTGAACTCGTCATAACCAAAATAAGAGAAAATGTGTGGCAGATTATAAATAATGACATCCTCCAGAAGCATGACATCCTTTTGTTCCTTGTCCCCGGTTGGCAATAATACAAACCTTCCGTTAGCTGTTACCGGAACTTCAATAATGGCATACTGGCTTTCATACTGCCATTCCTTCCTTCGCATCGCAACCCCTATGAAAAGGCTTTTTTCCCGAAGATATGGCATTGGTTTGTTGTCGTGAAGCAAAATCGGGATCACGTTAGATTCCACCTCCTCATCAAAATAGCTTACTACAAATTTCTTTTGCTCATCGGTGAGATGTCCATAATCTTTGATAAATACTTTTTCTTTTGCCATCTCGCGTTGGACATCTTTCCAGGTTCTGTCAAAATCTTCCTGCTGATGGATGACGAGTTTATTTATTTTCTGGAGAATTTTTGACGGTGCGTCATAAAAAGATTCTGCCAGAAGCTTTTGTTTGAAATCCATGGCACGCTTCAGTCCGGCTACTCTTACCCGGAAGAACTCATCCAGGTTATTGGAGAAAATGCCAAGAAAACGAATCCTCAGATGTATAGGAACGCTTTTATCCATTGCTTCCTGCAGAACTCTGGCATTGAAGCCCAGCCATGTAATGTCACGCGGGTTGAATTGTTGAGGCATCGGTGTGATTTTGATTGTCTCAAAAGTAGTGAAATTCATTGTAAAAAAATCTGCCGGGAAACTACAAACTTCCGGAAACCAAAGATGTTTCAGGAATGTCAATTAATTTTTAATTTAAACCGTTACAAAAAATATTGAGCCGAGTTAAATAATTTTAGATCAAAAAGTTTTTTGTTTAATAATATTTTATAGATTTGCGTCCCTATTTATTAATAATTTAACGTTATGAAGAAAATTCTATTAACATTGGTAAGCGCAGTGTGTCTTAATATATATGGACAAAGAACCTGCGGAACAGATAAAAAGATGGCAGAATTCTTTGCTGCCAATCCTGAGGCGGCAGCGAACAGAGACGCTTTGAAAGATTTTTTGGTAAATAATAAATCTCAGGTCAACAGAAAAGCAGGCGTTGTGACGATCCCCGTGGTTGTTCATGTTTTGTACTCAAGTACTGCGATGAATATTTCTGATGCTCAAATCGCTTCCCAAATCAAAGTATTGAATGATGATTTCAGAAAGCTTAATGCAGATTTTAATACAGCCGTCCCAAGTGTATTTAAAGGTGTGGCAGCTGATCTGGAGCTGGCATTCTGTCTGGCGACAAAAAAGCCGGATGGTTCTGCGACAAGCGGAATCGAAAGAAAATCGGTCTCTGCCGGTTTCAATTTTGATAATAATTATTACAAATCTTCCGGTTTAACATCGTGGGACACTACAAAATATCTTAATATTTGGGTCGGAAATATCAGTGCCGATTATCTGGGCTGGGCTTATCTTCCCGATAATGCGGGAGGTACAGACGATGGGCTGGCTATCGGTTATAAGTATTTTGGCACTACAGGAACTGTTGTTTCCCCTTATAATAAAGGAAGGACTGCAACGCACGAGATCGGACATTATTTTGGTTTAAACCATATCTGGGGAGATGAGGAAAATTCCTGTGGGACAGCAGCAGGAGATGATGGCTGCGCGGATACACCGGCTACCAAAGAACCTTACTATAATGCGCCGACTTTCCCTACAAATTTATATGCCTGTACCACAACCGCTAATGGTTCGATGTTCATGAATTATATGGATTATGTCAATGACAATAAGATGGCAATGTTTACAAATGATCAGAAAACAATTACTCAGAACACGATGGCAGGTCCAAGAGCGAGTTTGCTAAACTCTAACGCTTGTGCTTTCCTGGCTGTAGATGATGTTGAAAAATCAAACTCAATTAATCTTTTCCCTAATCCTGCTGTCAATTACATTTCCATTGCGTCGCCATTGGTGAAAATAACAGAGGTTGAGATTTTTGGGAATGACGGAAGACTTGTAAAAAGAGCAACCATCAAAAACGAGACAGATAAAATCGATGTGAAGAATCTTACAACCGGAACTTATTTTGTAAGAACTTATGATAACGGTAACTTCATCAAATCAATGAAGTTTATCAAAAACTAACTACTGATTATACTTTCTGAAACTCCGCAATAGCGGAGTTTTTTATTTAATGACAATTTGTCACAATTGTAGTCATGGTATAAATGTTGAGAATTGCAGACTATACAATTTAACAACAAAAAAATAACATATAAAATGAGTAAAATAATTGGAATCGACTTAGGAACAACAAACTCTTGCGTTGCCGTAATGGAAGGTAAAGATCCTGTTGTTATCCCTAACGCAGAAGGTAAAAGAACAACGCCGTCTATTGTAGCGTTTACAGAAGATGGTGAAAGAAAAGTAGGAGATCCTGCAAAAAGACAGGCTGTAACCAACCCGACTAAAACCGTTTATTCAATCAAGAGATTTATCGGAACGCACTTCAAAGATGATGCTTCTGAAATCACGAGAGTACCTTATAAAGTAGTATCCGGACCGAATGATACTGTAAAAGTAAAAATCGACGACAGAGAATATACACCACAGGAAATCTCTGCAATGACGCTTCAGAAAATGAAGAAAACGGCTGAAGATTATCTTGGTCAGGAAGTAACAAGAGCGGTAATTACTGTTCCTGCATACTTCAACGATGCGCAGAGACAGGCTACAAAAGAAGCTGGTGAAATCGCAGGTCTTAAAGTAGAAAGAATCATCAATGAGCCTACTGCTGCAGCGTTAGCTTACGGTTTAGATAAAAACCACAAAGACCAGAAAATCGCGGTATACGATTTAGGAGGTGGTACTTTCGATATCTCTATCCTTGATTTAGGAGATGGTGTATTCGAAGTATTGTCTACAAACGGAGATACGCATTTAGGAGGTGATGATTTTGATGATGTAATCATCAACTGGATGGCAGATGAATTCAAAGCTGAAGAAGGAGTTGACTTAAAGTCTGATGCAATCGCATTACAGAGATTGAAAGAAGCGGCTGAAAAAGCAAAAATCGAATTGTCTTCTTCTCCGCAGACTGAAATCAACCTTCCATATATCACAGCTACGGCTACAGGTCCTAAACACTTAGTGAAGACTTTAACGAAAGCTAAATTCGAGCAGTTATCTGCGGATTTGGTAAGAAGATCTATGGAGCCGGTTGCTAAAGCATTGAAAGATGCAGGTTTATCTACTTCGGATATCGACGAAGTAATCTTGGTAGGAGGTTCTACAAGAATCCCGATCATCCAGGAAGAAGTTGAGAAATTCTTCGGTAAAAAACCGTCTAAAGGAGTTAATCCGGATGAAGTTGTAGCGATTGGTGCAGCAATTCAGGGGGGGGTATTGACAGGTGATGTAAAAGACGTTCTTTTATTAGACGTTACGCCACTTTCTTTAGGTATCGAAACAATGGGTTCTGTTTTCACCAAATTAATTGAAGCGAACACTACAATCCCAACTAAAAAATCTGAGGTATTCTCTACAGCTTCTGACAACCAGCCGGCTGTAAGCATCAGAGTAGGACAGGGAGAAAGACCAATGTTCAACGATAATAAAGAAATCGGTAGATTCGACCTTACAGATATTCCACCTGCACCAAGAGGAGTTCCTCAAATCGAAGTAACATTCGATATTGATGCAAACGGTATCTTAAGTGTTTCTGCTAAAGATAAAGGAACAGGTAAAGAGCAGTCTATCAAAATCCAGGCATCTTCAGGTCTTTCTGACGAAGAAATCGAAAGAATGAAGAAAGAAGCTCAGGAAAATGCTTCTGCCGATGCTAAGAAAAAAGAAGAAGTAGAAGTGTTCAACAAAGCTGACGGATTGATCTTTCAAACTGAAAAGCAACTGAAAGAGTTTGGTGATAAATTATCTGCTGACAAAAAAGCAGCCATCGAATCGGCTCACGCAGAATTGAAAACCGCTTTCGAAGCAAAAAACAGTGATGAAGTGAAGGCTAAAACAGAAGCTCTGGATGCAGCATGGATGGCCGCTTCAGAAGAAATGTATGCACAGGGCCAGCAGGCACAAGGTGCAGATGCAGGACAATCTCAGGGTCAGGCAAACGGTGCAGAAGATGTGCAGGATGCAGACTTCGAAGAAGTCAAGTAAGTAGCAATTATTATCGATTAATATCGATTAAAATAAATTATCAAATCGCTGTAAATGTAATGTTTACGGCGATTTTTTTTGTTTTTGTATTTTTTCTTAATAGTTGGGTTTAATAGACTTTTATTGTTTTTTGTTTATCATTTGTACTGCGTTATATTTGGATAGTATGTGGTCTTGTGAAGTCCAGAGAATTCGGGAATATCTCAACCGAGGTGTCACAACTGTAGATTTTGACAAGAAAAGGCCAACAAGAACTACACAAGATTCAGTTTCATTCAAAACTAAAGAGATGACAATGGTATTATCGCTTGTAAAAGCGAAAATGATCGGGAAACAATGTTTTATGCAGATTCTCTTTTGGTAGAGGCAACAGTTGGTTCAGCCTGCTTAATTCATTTAGAATCTATTCGGTTTGGTGTTGGCGCTTTGTATGGTACTTTTAAATTGTACGATACTAAAGATAGTGGTTTTATCTTAGGTTTTAATATTACCTATAGATATTCGTTATGGTAGGAAATTTGGCGGATTTGTGGATTTAAATGCAGGAACAAAAGGAGTTTTGCAAGGTGGTTTTTTTTATGGATTTTGATCAATGTAGACTTTTTTTGATTTCGATAAGTTCCCAAAGACTGCTGACTTCAAGCTTTTCGTAAATCCTTGTTTTATAAGTGCTTACTGTGGTTGATTTTATGTTCAGCAAATTAGCAATCTCTATATTGCCATTTCCATTGGTTAGAAGATTAAAAATTTCCAACTCTCTATCAGACAGTTTTTCAATCGGATGAGCAGATTTTAGCACCAGTGATTTTATTAATTGTTTTGGATAATAGAAACCATCTTGCAGCATACTTTCTACCGCATTGATAATCTCATTTTCATTGGCCTGTTTGTTAAGAAAACCGTCTGCACCCTCATTGATATACTGGATAGCAATCTGATTATCTGTATATGAAGTATAAATCATTATTTTCAGATCTTTTTTAATATTTTTGATTTCACTGATCATATTTTTATACAGCGTGTCGGGCATATCAATATCTAAAATAAGAAGATCATAATCATTGGCGGTGACTTTTTCTGTGGTTTCCCGAAAACAGGAAGCCTGGTCGATTTTCAAATCTGCAATATTGGTTTGCAAAATCAAAGAAGTTCCGGCTAAAACGACATAATGATCATCCGCAATTAATATTTTTCTCATAGGATATCGGTTTTTAAAGTTAATACCACGCTGGTTCCTTGCAGTTCATTCTTATGAAAAGTAATTTCTCCATCGATTTTTTTAACCAATTGAATGACCAGTCTCAGACCCAACCCGATTTTTTTGAAAGCAAGATTGTCGATATCAATGGTTTGAGATAAATTATTGTAGAATAGAATCTGCTCTTCCGACATTCCTCTTCCGGAGTCTTTAATAAAGATTGTGAATGTGTTATCAGAATCATTACTACGGATTTCTATTATGCCATTTTCAGTATTTTTCACAGCATTGTCAAGCAGATTATGAAGAATCACGGCCAGGATATTTTTATTGGTAGAGATGAAAAGTTCCGGTTGTATTTCGTTCAAAATCTTAATATTCTTTTGTCTTGCAATCTCTGAAAAAAAGGTTGTTTTTTCTTCCACAATCAAATAGATATCATATACTTTTTTCGAATTTGAATCTTTGAACAATTCTGCATATTCTTTCAGGTTGTTGGTGAATTTGTAAAGCTCTTCCGAAGATTTACAAATGCTGTCAAAATATTGTTTCTGAATCTCAGGACCATTAGATTCCGACAATTTTTGTGACAGAGAAGAGATAAATTTCAAAGGCGTTGTAATGTCGTGCGAAATACTTTCAATAACTTTTTTCTGATATTCTGATTCAGAAGCCAGCTTTTTTTCTGTATTTGCCAATTTATGCGTTTTCTCTTTTAAACGGATATTCTGTTCCTGAAGATTGCTTCTTAGTTTTTTGTTTCTCCAAGATAATCGTTTCGTCCTGGCATCAATGATCATAATCAAAATGATGATAACCAATAAAACGGTAAAACCGTAAAAAATCTTGGTTTCATAAAAAAATGGAACAACGTCTACAACAATTGTCTTGTATTCGTAACCATTTTTATTTCCTAAAAAAATCCGAAATGTCAGGTTGTATTTTCCAGGTTTTAGATTAGAAAGATTCAGCTCTCCATCTCCTGTCATATTTTTGAAAGACCCACCATTTTGCTTGACGCTGATGCTAAGATTTTGATCGTTGGAATAATAGGGGATATCCAGGAGGATTTTGATATTTGTAAAATCACTTTTAACTTTAATTTCATCTTTGAAGTATTGAATATTTTGCTCATCAATTTTCACCCTTTCTATTCTCAGCTCTCCTTTTTTAGGATAATAGGACTGGATATCGGCTGGATTAAACATCACAAATCCCATCATTGAAGGAAATATGAAATCAGCATTGCCTAACTGATAAGCATTAGGTAATGAACTTCCGTTGAATTCATTATTCAACAAGCCGTTTTTTGTGTCGTATCGGTAATAATGAGGGATTTTATTTTTGTCTTTAACAAAAGCAAAAATCTCATCCTTAGAAGTTTTGAAGAGCCCATTATTGGTAGAAATCCATAAATTTTTTCGAGCATCTTCCAGAATATAATGTGCTGAAAGAAGCGCTTCATTCTTGTCTGGAGGAAGAGCAACTAGCCTTGAGGAGTCCAATAAGAAAATACCTTGTTTTTTGGTCGTGATCCAAAAAGTTCCGTCATCATTTTTAATAATTTGTTTAACATTGATGTCTTTGACAATTCTCTTTATCTTACTGTCTTTAACGGAAAGAGAGAGAATGCCGTCATCGGTTCCTATCAAATAATTGGATTCAATCTCGGAAAGACTGGTAATCTCATCGGTGAATCTAAAAGAATGAATAGGTTTTTCCAATCTATCGGAATCATAGATGTTTAAGGAATTAGTATTATCAGTATTAGCAAGGATAATGGAAATTCTGTTTTTTTCTAAAGAAAACATCTTTGTAACTGTTCTATTTCCGAAGTTAATAGAGTCTGAAGTTTTATAATTGGTGTTTTTGTGAAATCTTAAAATTGCAGAACCTCTGGCGTGTAAAATATTATTATCTCGGTCATAAATCATCACCAACTTTTTTTGCTGATAATTATTAAAATGATAATCTTTGACAATACCATTTCTGTCAAGTACTAAACCTTCTGGTGTAACAATCGCATTCTGCGTAAATGGCAAAGAAGAATAAGCAACATAATTTTCATCTATATTCGTAAATCCTGATGGAGAAAGTATAGTAAGTCCTTTTATTAGACTTCCCAGATATATTTTGCCATAATCTCTGTCGTAAAAGATACTGGAATAAGGCATTTTCACAATATCATTTGCCAATAATAAATCAAATTTTAGAGTACTGTTTTCAAAACCACCTTTATACAGCTTGTTCTGATTGATGATGAACATTTGTCCCGTTGTCTGTTGCCAGCTTATTTTTGATCCGGAAGAAAATAAAAGAGCGGGAAAGTTTACCTGCACAGACTCTCCATGTCGAAAAGCAATTCCTTTTTTATTTTTGACATCACGAATGAAAATTACACCATCGATGACAAAAATATTCTTCATTGTATTGTAAACAATCGGGATAATTCTTTTTTTTCCTTTTCTTAGATGGATAATCTCTTTTCCATTATTAAAAATATATTGCTCATCATTTAAATCAATATAATAATTTTGATCGTTGAAATAAAAAGCTTCCATGCCGTTTTTGTTAAACAAAGCGCAGGTCTTTCCATATTTGTCCCTGTATGTTCTTTTGATTTTTTTATTTTGTAAAACCTTCAATTTCCTGTTCTGAAGTAAAATCTGTTTCTTCTGTCCCTCTTCAAAAACGATAAGACTGTCCTTTTCTATATTACCATAAAAATCACCAAGATGAGAATCGTTGATGGTAATGTTGTTGAATCTTTCAAATTTTTGACCATTATATCTTATGATTTCGCTTTCTGTTGTGAACCAGATAAACCCATATTTATCTTTCAAAATGTCTTTCACGCTATTTTGCGGGAGACCACGATCCATATTATAATTAATAGAAGTATAGTTCTGACCCTTGATGATCGAGCAAAGAAATAAAAGGAAATAAAAATACCTCATTTAAGTGAACTTTTATTCTACAAATTTAACATAAAGTTTTCTGCATCTATGTAGTATAAATTCTACATGGTCTGAAAAAACATCGTACAATTTCAAATAATAATCAACTGTAATTTAGCCAAATAGTAAAAATACGCTTGTATGAATCTCACTGGGTTATTGTTAGGGAATATATTTCAATAGTCAGGTTTGTATATCAATCAGACAAAAAAAGTGATTATGACAGCGTATAAATCGTATAGAAATAATACTAAAACTAAATATAATATAATGAAAAGAAGAGATTTTGTAAAAGCAAGTTCGCTAGCAGGGCTAGGATTAATGATTCCGTCAAATCCATTAGACGTATTACACAATTTAAATATTGATGGGAAAAACTATCAGTTTCCGAAAGGATTTCTTTGGGGAGTTGCTTCTGCCGCTGCACAGGTAGAAAGCCGCCAAGGTCGTGCTCGTACAGATTGGGATGTTTTCGCAGATTGGTCTGGCCAGATAGAAGATGGCTCCATTAATGATAAATGTACAGAATTTGAAACGAGATATGAAGACGAAATAAAACTACTTTCCAATGCGGGGATCCAGGCATTTAGATTTTCTATGTCTTGGGCAAGAATTCAGCCTGATGGTTCTGGGAAACCTAGCGAAAAGGGTTTGGAGACCTACGATAGAATTATTGATACCATGTTGAAGCATAATATCCAGCCAATTGTAACGATGGAGCATACCGATTGTCCAATTTGGGTGGGGGATTTCAGATATAGAGACATGAGCCAGCGCATGGCAGATTATGCTGATATTGTAACAAAACGTTATGGCGATCGTGTGAAACAATGGATTGTGATGAACGAACCAAACACAACAGCTTTGGAAGGATATGGTGTTGGAAAATATGCTCCAGGAGTCAAATCGATCAAAGCATTAGGAGCGGCAATTCATCATCAGAATTTGGCAATGGCGCTAATGATATCGGCATCACGCGCTAATTTGCCTGCAACTTCAAAAGTTGGAACTACAATTAATGTACAGCCAGTAAGAGGTAACAAAGATACTCCAGATTATAGAAAAGCAATAGATTTTATGGATGCGGTATGGAACAGGGCATTTATGAATCCAATCTATGGGAAAAAAGATTATTGTGATGTTGTAAAGCCAATGGCGGCTCCTTTTGTTCAAGCGGGCGATATGGAAACTTTGTACGCTAGTAATCCCGATTTTCTGGGGCTAAATTATTACACTGCATATTATGTAAAACCAGATCCGGCATCGCCAGTAGGAATAGCACAGGATATGCCACCGGCAAAGTATCCAAGAACTGCTTATTTCCCAGTAGTTACTGATGGTCTTGTAGAAACTTTAGAAAGAATTCATAACGATTATGGTGCTCCAGAAATTCTCATTTCTGAAACAGGTTTTGCATTTAATGATCCGGCTCCAGTGAATGGTGTTGTGAACGATCCTGAAAGAATAAAATACATATCAGAATATCTGAAAGCGGTACATGCAGCCATTAAGAAAGGAATAAAAGTTTCGGGATTAATGTATTGGTCTTCCACGGACAATTGGGAATGGTCTCACGGGTTTACTAAAAGATTTGGACTTATTCATGTAGATCCAAAAACACAAATTAGAACGCCGAAGTCAAGTTTAGCCTATCTAGGAAAATGTGCAAAAGCAAATACAGCTTTAGAACCTAATAAATAATAATTTTTTTAAAAAATTAATCAGATAATGAAAAAACTGTTTTTTTTATGTTTTGCAACAATGTCAATTTTTATTTTTTCTCAAGAGAAGATTGATCCGTCAAAACCCACCAACCTTTATACGCAAGTAAATGCTCAAGCGGAACTGAATTCTTATAAAGGATACAGCACATATGGTACACGATTCAACTTTCAATATGCATTAAATAAAGATAATTTGTTATTGGCAGAAGTGCCTTTTCTGTATAACAACGAAACCAAGAAATTTGGATTATCAGATACAAGGGTTCGGTATTTCAACGTGCAAAGAATGAATAATAAGACCCTGATTGCTTTAGCACCTTTTGCAGATATTTATATTCCTACCGGAAAATCTGCTCACGGATTAGGTGGCGGAACTTGGTCATTATCCGCTGGTTTGATTGCCGGACTGGTATTTTCCAAAAACTTTTCAATGTTCCCGGGAGCGAGTTATGTTTATCTAACAGAGCCCAAAAAGAGCGGTTTACAAGTACAGTCCAATATAAGTCTGAAATTCAGTGAAAGTACTTTTGCTTTTGTGAATCCGAGTGTGATGTTTATTCATTCTGATGCGATCTGGCAGGCGGAAGTAGATGTCAATCAAATCATTATCCCGAATAAGTTTAAAGTTAATGCTGGGTGGCTTCCAAATTTTACAGATAAAGTGAACACCTTTAGAATTGGAGTAACATTTTTTCTTTAGAAAATAGATTTCGTTTTTTCCAATCAAAATTCATCGAAAATCAAAATTGATAATTGCTTATAAGATATTGGGATTTATTCAGTCTATTATTTTATGATCAAAAATCCTAATTGGTTCAAATCGAGTTTTTTGGTTGGAAACAGACGATTCTTAAAAAACATAAATGAAAAATAAATTATGACTTCTTAAAAATTTTACCATGCTTACACTTTTATTTTTGACGTTTTGTAGTAAGACAGATGTAGCTACAGACTATGATAAAACGGTTGATTTTTCAAAATTGAAAACCTATAATTACTGGGAGGCAGATAAAACTAAAGATGAACTTTCGGACATTGATGAAAAAAGAATTCTATCCGCTATTGATGAACAAATGACGCGGAAAGGTTATGTTAAAAATGACAGTCCGGATTTTTTGATTAATCTCGTTACAGATTCTACAGAAACACAAAACATCAGTACCTATTATAGCGGGAGCAGCTATAAACGAACTTGGGGATGGGGATCTGGACACTCTGACCAAACCGTTTCGACCATTACTCAAGGGATTTTGTTTATAGATATTCTTGATGCCAAAAAAAAGAAACTGATTTGGCAAGGCAAAAGAACTGGAAATTTAGCAAACACGATAGAAGAAAAAGATAAAAATGCTGTATTGCTTGCATCTCAAATTCTAAAGACTTTCCCGAGTAAAATAGCCATTGTAAAATAATAGTCCTATTATAATTATAAAAGTAATTCTGTATGCTGGTGTTAACCAACACAAAATGTTAATAGCTTTAGTTTTAAATCCAGAGATATGAAAAGTTCGTATGATCATCTGATTGGAAAAACAAAAAAAGAGGTAATACACGAGATTGGTGAAGAATTTAATTTTTATCATGCACATCTTTGGACTTATAGCATCAACAGAAAATGGTTTTATAAAAATACAATATTGTATATCTATTTTGATGGGGAAATTGTAATACATACAATCATCCGTTGCTCTTTCAAATTATTCTAAAACTTCTAAATCATAAAAATGAAAAAAGCACTTACTTTATTAATGTCTGTCTTATTAATAATATCTTGTAATTCGCCGTCTGAAAAAACATCCAAAGCTGAGCTCAAAACACAGACATCCGCAGTTGATAAAAGATTATATGGAAAATGGGTACAGCCAATACCGGGACAGGAAGAAAACAAACAAGGTTTTGAATTGAATGATAACCAAACGGCTCATTCTATCAATATCAATACAATGGAATATGAAAAATGGTTATCTTCGAAAGATACCTTGTTTATATGGGGACATACAACCGGGGTGAGAGAGACTTCTTCGTTTGTGGATACATTATTAATTAAAAAATTATCAGACTCACAACTTGTTATTTCTAGATTGGGCAATATAGAAGGCGACCAGGAGATTTATCAGAAAACCAAATAATTTCTATGATAAAAAAACTATTCTTTTCTTCAGCATTGGCTTTTTCGATTCAGTCTTTGGATGCTCAGGATTCTATCAAAATCCAACCAATTACAAGTATGTCATTATTACTTGAAAAAGACAATTCCAGCAATTCAAAAAAATTCTTTCAGAAAGATGGTGTTAAAATGTCTATCGCACCTTTAATCTTATTTTCAGCATCTGCAGGAACTTGGGGCGAGAGAAAAAAAATCAGGGAAATGAGAAACAGATATATCCCCGATTTTAAAGTTCCCTATGATAACTATCTTCAATATGCCCCGGCTGCAACTGTTTATGGATTGAAATTAGCGGGAGTCAAAGGAAGGAATAATGCTGGAAGAGCGACATTATCTTACGCCACAAGTTTAGCCATTATGGGAATCATTGTCAATTCGGTAAAATATACGGCAAAAGTAGAACGTCCGGATGGTTCCAGCAACAACTCATTTCCATCAGGTCATACCTCTATGGCTTTTACCAATGCTACATTTTTACATAAAGAATATGGCTTGGCAAGTCCCGCTTACAGTATTGGAGGTTATGCCGCTTCTACTTTTACAGGTATTGGCAGAAACCTTAACAACAGACATTGGATTTCCGATGTGCTTGCCGGAGCTGGTATAGGAATTCTTTCGACGCAGCTTGGATATTTTTTTATTGATAAAATTTATAAAAACAAAGGAGATAACTTAGGGTTGTTTGCCGGTTTCGATGGAAATGGCAATCCTTCTTTTCTTTCACTGAAATTTGGTTCCGCTCTCGCTATAAACAACTTCTTAAAAGAATCTGAACTTGATGACAAAAAGGAGACAGGTTTCGAGGCTGGTCTAGAAGGTGCTTATTTTTTCTCCAAAAACTGGGGAGTTGGAGCCAATTTCAGTTTTAGCAGTTTTCCCGTAAAAGGGATTCGTTTTCCATTGGACGATGGCTATACCACTAATTTTGATGTTGTGACACAATCTTTAGGGTTTCTAAATGTTGGGATTGGACCATATTATTCCTATGATTTTTCTGATAAATGGCAAATGATGCTGAAGACCACTTTTGGTCATTCTTCTGCAGCGAATGGAAAAGTATTTTTTAAAAATGAGATATTCAGTGATTTGCCAAATAATGAATTCGAAGTTGCAGACTATAAACCTTCAAATGGGTTTCGATGGAATAGTGGCGTCGCTTTTACTTACAAACTAAATCCCGAATTAGGAATCACAGCATATGCAGATTACACACAAACCCAATCCAGAATCACCTACAAATTCAATGAAATCTTAAAAGCTGATGAGGAAATGAATATGGATTTCAATGATGCTTCGGCCAAAGAAAAAATCAATTATTTTTCTCTGGGATTAAGGCTGACCGCTTATTTTTAACATAAAAATAACATTTTTTATAGAAATTTTAAAACTTGATGGTGTGGTTATTGTTATAGTTGGATCGATTCTCATGTTTAATTGAGTTTTCATGGTTATTAGTTTTTACCCAGCTTCTGCTGGGTTTTTTTATTTGCAGAAATAATTGCTAAATTCGTTTACAGTAAATATTTAAAATAATGAAGATTTCAAAAATTATCATGCTTCTTGTATTGTTTGCCGTTCAGCTGAACTTTGCGCAGGAGAAAGCAGATGAGGTTCTCAATAAAGCGCTGACACAAGCAAAAGCTGAAAATAAAAATGTCCTGTTGGTGTTTCACGCATCCTGGTGCGGCTGGTGTAAACTGATGGAGAAGAATATGAACCTTCCGGCAACCAAACCACTTTTTGAGAAGAGCTATGTGACGGCTTATGTGGATGTGCAGGAGCGTGGTGAGAAGAAAAGCCTGGAAAATCCGGGCGGGCAGGAACTGATGAACAAATATAAAGGAGAAACTGCAGGGCTTCCGTTCTGGCTGATGATAGATCCGAAAGGAGAAGTGCTGGCTGATTCTTTTGATGACAAGGGAGAAAATATCGGATCGCCGGCATCTGAGGAGGAAGTCGCTTTTTTCCTGGCGAAGCTTGAGAAAACATCCCATCTTAATAAAGCAGAACTCCAAAAAATAAAACAGTTTTTTGTAAAGAAAAATTAAAATGACATCCCCAGACGAGAGTTTGGGGATTTTTTATTTGTAACCGGTTTGGGGTAAACATTTTTCTACCAGTTTGTAAACGGTTTTCAGCCGTTCCACAAAAGCCTGCATATTTCTGGTAATTCTTTTTGCTTCCTGAGGATCTTTTGATTTCAGTACTTCGTCACCACTTTTGGAAATGCAGTTCTGTACTTCGGCTTTGGTGATCTGTCCGTCTGAAGATAGCTTTGTCTGGATGCATTCGCAGGATTTTTTGGCAATTTCCTGTTCGATGGTTTGGGCTTTTGCAGCTGAGAAAGTCATTAATAAAAATAATATCAGGGCTGATTTTCGGGAGAAGTGTTTCATTCGGAGTGGTGATTTTGTCAAAGATAAAGTATTTTGTGTTTTGATGGTGATATGTTTCTATAATGGGTTATTGTTTTATATAATTCAATCATAAATCTATAGTTGGTTGATTTTTGTTAATTATATTAGCTGTTAGTTGTTTATAATTTAAATTAATTAAATAATTATGATTAAATTAATTTAAAAAAATACTTGTATGTGATTTAAATTGTAAATATATTTGGGTATCTGAGATATTGAGTTGATAGTCGGATGAGTTAAGTGGGCTGTTACAGAGGTTAAGTAGATTGATACAGAAGTTATATAGACTGTTACAGGAGTTAGGTAGAGTGTTACAAGACTTAAGTAGATTGTTACAGAACTTAGGTAGACTGTTACAGGAGTTAAGTGGGCTATTACAAGACTTAGGCAGAGTGTTACAGAGGTTAAGTAGATTGATACAAGAGTTGAGTCGGCTATTACAAGACTTAAGTAGACTGTTACAAGAGTGAATTAGATGGAATAGATAAAACAGTTGAAAAGTTATTTATAGAATTCAAGAAAAATTTTAAATATATAAACGGGAATTATTAATTAAAACACAATTATAATTATGGCACATTCAAACTTAAACTATGAAGAGTATCCGGCGATTGGCGATGCGCTGATTGCTAGTTTTAGCAGAGACCAGGTGGAGTTGGCGGGGCATTATAAGATGATGGATTCGGATTATTTGACGGATTTTCAGAATGCTATTGATGCGGTGCGGGGAACGGCATCGGTACTGGCGAAAACGGAGGAACTGAAAAGTGTGACCAGGCAATTGTATGGTCTGGCGGATGAGGCTAATGAAAGACTGCTGTTCCTGCTGGATTATGTAAAAGATGCGGGTCTGGACTCTGCTTCTATATCGGGTATCAGAACGAAGCTGACGAGGAGAAATATCGAGGGTGCGGTGTATGATCTGCGTGAGGTGCTGCCTTATCTGGAGAGCCACCGTGCGGCGCTGGATGCGGGTAATATGCCGGGAGATTTCCTGTCATATTTTCCACCTATCCTTCCGCAACTGGAGGCTTGGAATGCTGAGCAGATTGGCATCCTCAGTAACCGAAAAACTCTGGTGGAGGCGAATAAGGCTTTGTTTGAAGCGGCTTACAGCTATATCTCCAAAGTGAGCAACAACGGCAAAAAGGTTTTTAAAAATACGGTGAAAAAGGATGATTATACGATTGCGAAACTGATCTCGAAAGTGAGGGTTGAAGGGAAAGGGGAAGAAGACCCTAATCCCTGAGAACCTGTTTGTTTGTGTGGTCCCCAAGTGCGAGCTTGGGGATTTTTATTATTGCAACTATTGCCGAACTAGCTTATAATACATATTTACCATTTCGTACCCGTCATAAAATGAGTAGGTCAGGGTAATGGTGTTTGGATCCAGGATTGTTATAACGCCGTCGCTGAATGACCAGGTGTAGTTTTCGTCATTGATACCTGTTCCGCCGGTTAATTTTAAGCTATTGGCTTCTATGGTGTTATTATGATTTGCCGTTATTGTCTGCCAACCGGTGGGTTCTTTATATTCCAATATATTGCACTGCGGGCCGTAATTGTAATACCTGTATTTCTCAGCTATATTTATTTTCATTGTGTTGGCCGTAAAGGTTGCCTGGCCACTGAAAAACTGATCCTCTCTTTGCCCGGGACAAGTGTAAGTATCTGTATTCCATTGATCCGCAGGTTCATTTTCGATGATGGTAAACTTCCAGTTGCCTTCTATGGTAAATGCGTTTTTAGGGATGACTTTCACATCAAATCTGTTGGAGATTTTGTTGTAATCATCATTGTAATCCACCGTTACGTATGTGGTTACCGGTACTGTGGCCGTTGGGTTCTTGAGCTTGAGGTTCATTTTTATTTTGCCTTCACTGTCAAAGCTTATGTTGTCGAGCGCAACGTCTGTACTGGCCACGGAAAATCTGGTTTTGTCAAACATTGCTTTGGTGGCTGCAAGGTCAGCAGGCGTTGCAGCTGGTGGTAAAGTCTGAGGATCGGTGATTGTAAAGTTGCAGAACGGGATATTTTTGTTCATCCAATCCAGTTGGGTATTTATTTTTGAATGCCAATTTTTCAGCGATGAGAACTGAGAGAAGAAGTTTGTAAAATTTGGAAAAGAGGATGCGTTGGACTGGTCCTGACTGGTGACACTTCTTCTGCTCATAGAATAGTTCAGGATTTTGCTTTGCTCGGACGTGAATGTTATTTCGGCCTTATTTGAAGTCATAAACTGATTAAGAACAACCAGTTTCAGGTTTGCAAATCCACCGGCGTATTGTTTGCATTTGTTAAGGCAGATCAACACCCCTACGGCTGCTATACTTTTTTCTATAGGATCCGGGAGAATCCACAGTGCTACACCACAGACACCGAGAAAATACATGGACGCTTTTAGTTTCAGTAATTTTTCATTTCCCAAAGCATTCGGATCGTCGTCGGTAATTTTCAGGACGTTTTCTTTTAAAATATATTGATATAAGTCTTTGTTGGCCAGGTAAAATTTTGCGGCTGTTGCCTGGTCTTTTTCGCTGGCATTATTGAAAACGGTTTTGAAATTGAGGATATTCGACTTCAGAGAAGATGTGCTTTCATTGTTTTCCAGGTTATCGGTGTAGGTATTTATTAAGGATAAATAGTCATTAATTATATTTTTTGGGGTGTCTGCCAGAGTTGTGTCACTGATCTCAATGGGAATAGTTTGGTTCAGGTTTGAAATCACCATCGTGTTGGCACCTAGTTTTGTATCATAAGGGATGGAAATAGTAATTTTATCATTTTCTATGGATTTACCTTTGGTTTTTTTGCCGTCGATTGTAATATCATAATCCTGATTATATATAGCACCCTTTGCATCAAAGGTGATGATCTGATAACGTGCTGCTTTCAATGTTTCTACAATGCTTTCGGTTTCATCCTCGACTCCGTTGTCGTTTTTACAATTGTTTACCAAAAGCAGGCAAAATAGAAAAAGGAAGGTTTTTAAAAAAGAATGAGTTTTCATGGTTAAAAGTTTCTATTATCATTCAGGACAAAAGTAGAATGTATCAGATTATTATAAAATACCACTTTTAAGGTATTTTTTTCATTCGTCAAAGAGCAGGAATAATTTATCTTTGCAATCCTAAAACAAAAACAATGTTTTCAAAAATCACAGTTCACAGAGTCGGGAATAAAATCAATGGTGAGTCGCTGATGCTCTCCCAGGAGGAGCTTCAGCTGGAAGATGATATGAAGGAATTGCTCGGTAATTATTTTATGGGTGCTTTCAAATCCGAAGAACAGTTCCAGTTTTACAGTGACTCTTACCTGGTGAATAATCCGGTTTACAGTTCTGTGTCAGAAATCTTTGAAGACAAAGCTAAGTTCCAATGGGAATCTGAAAACATCGCCAAACATCTTTACGAAGCGGCGGAAAACCCGAGAGTTCAGGCGGGTGAGTTGTTTATTGTTTACTTTGAGGGCGAGCCCATTGAAACTGAAGAAGGCGAACCAAAACAAATCGATTCCATCGGGATTTTCAAAACCGAAAAAAGAGAATCTTTTCTGAAAATCTTTCCTAAGAATGAAACGTTTGATATCGAAAGAGATCAGGGCATCAGCCTGTCAAAGATCGATAAAGCGGCTCTGATCTATAACAATGACAAAGAAAGCGGGTATATCCTGTCTGTAGTTGACAACAACAAGAACGGTGATATGTACTACTGGTTTGAGGATTTTCTGAAAGTGAAACAACGCGACGACGAATATTTCCACACGCAGGAGACGCTGAGTGTTTATAAAGATTTTATCACGCAGCAACTGCCGCAGGAATTCGAGGTGAGTAAGGCTGACCAGGCGGATTTTCTTAACAAGTCCATTAATTTTTTCAAGGAAAAGGAGGCGTTTAAATACGATGATTTTGTGAAGGAAGTTTTGGAGGATGAAAATGTGATCGAAAGCTTTTCCAATTTCAAATCCGACTACGAGCAGGATATGCAGATCTCGATCTCGGAAGATTTCCCGATCAATACGCAGGCTGTCAAAAAGCAGCAGAGACATTTCAAATCGATCATCAAGCTGGATAAAAACTTCCATATCTACATCCACGGTGACCGTAAAATGATAGAAACGGGGCAGGATGAAAAGGGGAAGTATTACCGTTTGTATTTTGAGGAAGAGAAATAAATGAATATGTTCTCTCGCAGATCTGGCGGACTAAGCAGTTTTTTCAGGATTATATTTATAAATTTATTTTAAAAGCCTTTCTTTATTTTATCGGATTTCGCATAATTATATCTTTGGGTTGCAAAAAATTTCTACCTTTGTGGCTATGTTGAACAAGACAAACAAACAATTTCAGAAAATCATTTCGGTATTTTTCACCGTGATCTATGTTTTTGTGGTTTTGTTTTCTTCAGAATTACATAACCACAAGGGCGAGTCTTTTATCAAAGATTCAGGTTCCAAAAAAACAGAAAAGTCTATTACGAAGGTGCTTTCGAATAATCAATCTGGCGACTGTCTCGCATGTCATTTTATGGCAACGGGCAACACGCTGGTTCCGGAGCAGTTTACTTTTCATTTTGAGAACCACACACAGCAAACCGAGCAGATCATCTCCGCTCAGGAAAAAATCTGGGAACAAACCAAATTTACCTTTCAGCTTCGGGGTCCGCCCGCACTTTCTTAAATTCCAATTTTCTCAATAATCCATTGAGAACTTCTTTGAATTAATTTTATCAGACCATTTTGGCAACTTTCAATATTGTTGTTGGGTAACAACAGTTTTATCAGGGCAGCTTGATCCGTCTTCCGTTCCCGTTTTTTTCTTTTTAGCAAAAAAGAAGAAGAGCTGCACTCAAACCGGGCTGGATACCATTCTACGTTCCAAAATTACTTCGATAATTAAGTTCAAATTACTCAATAAGTACCTGGTACTTTTTACATAACACATTTTAAAAATGAAACACATTATAAATCTGATGTTGGTCTTTTTTGGACTTTCATTAGTCACTGCGCAGAGCTATTCTGTAGAAGGAACTGTTCAGGATTTTCACGATAAGACCATGCTGGAAAATGCTGTTGTAACGTTAGGGAAATTTACCACGAAAACCGATAAAAAAGGAAGGTTTTCATTCAGTAACATCTCTGCAGGGTCGCATCAGCTGTTCGCAAAGCATCCTCTCTGCGACGATTATACTGAAAATGTAAAAGTCGATAGAGACTTGCATTTGGCAATCACATTGGAACATCATACCAACGAGATACAAACCGTTACGCTCCACGGTAGTCACAAAACCAAAGGTTCTGTGATTATGAGCACGCTGGATAAAACGGATATTGATAGGAATTCCACAGAAAACCTGGGAAATCTGCTGTCAAAACTTTCCGGAGTAACCGCTTTGAAAACAGGAAATAATATTACAAAACCTGTCATCCGCGGATTGTACGGTAGCCGAATTTCTATCCTGAACAATGGTGTGAAAATGGCTGAGCAAGAATGGGGAGTAGAGCACGCTCCGAATATCGATGTCAACGATTTTGAACACATCGATGTTGTAAAAGGAGCTTCCGCTTTGAAGTATGGTAACGAAGGTGTTGGCGGTGTTGTCGTTTTGGAGCCTGCGATATTGCCCAAGAAAGATACAGTAATGGGTAACATAAGACTTTCCGGTATTTCTAATGGAAGAGGAGGTGAGTTGGGAGCTACTGTTATCAAGTCTTGGGAAAACCAATGGTTTGTAAAAGCTGGTGGAACTTATAGAAAAACAGGAGACCAATATGTTCCGCATCATACGTTGCAGAATACAGGGCAAGAATTTAACTCTTTCAATTTTGCGTTTGGGAAGCACAGTTTCCTACAAGGTTTTGATGTTTCTTATAGTGGTACCAATCAGGAATTCGGGATTTACAAAGGTGCGCACTTATCGAGTCTTGAAGATTTTTATAATGCTATCAACTTTAGTCAGCCATATTATCTGGATAACTTCAGTTATAATATTGATAACCCTAAACAGGAAGTTGAACATCATATTGCAAAGATTTTTGCTTACAAACGATTTGAGAATTTTGGAAAACTAAGTTTTCAATATAGCTTTCAAATCAATCACAGGAAAGAATATGATATCAGGAGAGGAGAGTTATTAAATGTTCCATCTATGGATTTGAGGTTAATAACACATTCTGCCAGTTTGGTCCATTTGCTGGAACGCTCCAATTGGAGTTTGGAAAGTGGACTTTCTGCAGGTTACCAGGATAATTATCCAAATCCGGCCACTAAAGCAAGACGTTTGATCCCAGATTATTACCGATATGATGCAGGCGCATTTTCTGTTTTCAAGTATAGATTCAGTTCAAAAATGAATGCTGAAGCTGCTGTGAGATATGATTTCAGCAGATATGATGCCTATAAATATTATGATTCGGATAAATGGGAAGCCAATTTCGCTGCGATCTTTCCACAATTTTTCATTCAGGAATCTGGTAGCAGAACTTTGACAAGACCTATTTTGGATTATCATAACCTCTCTGCCAATCTTGGTTTGGATTATAAGCCTACTCAGAATTATGAATTCAAACTGAATTTGTCAAGAGTTGAAAGATCACCAAATCCTGCCGAACTTTTTGCTGACGGATTGCATCATTCTGCGGCAATTATTGAAAGAGGTGATCTTACGATAAAGAAAGAAGCACTATATAATTTTAATCTTTCTTTTGTCGGAAACTTTAATATTCTTAAAGGCTTACATTTAGAAATCAATCCATATTTAATGTATTCTGATAGTTTTATTAATCAAATCCCAACAGGTTATGAGTCATCTAACAGATCAGGAGGAGGTGCTTTCCCTATCTGGACCTATCAGCAAATTAAAGCCAGAATGATTGGTGTGGATACAGATGCAGAGTTATCTATTTTGGACAATCTAAAATGGAAATCAAGTTTCAGTACTTTGAGAGGTGACGATCTTTCTAATAATGAACCTTTGATCCTAATGATGCCGACCAAATTGAGAAATTCAATTGAACTGAATCTGAGTAAGCCTAAGAATTTTTATATCACTTTAGAAAATGACAATACATTTAAACAGAATCGTTTTCCTGTGACTGATATTCCTTTTACTTATATAAAGGATGGACAAATCATAGATGCCATTATTGACTTTAGTTCTACGCCTGCAGCTTATACTTTATTTAATGCTACCATCGGGGCGGACTTATACAAAAATCTGAATCTTAATTTCAGAATCAACAATTTGTTTAACACGGAGTATCGCGAATATCTGAACAGGCTGAGATATTATATGTTCGAGCCGGGAAGAAACTTCGTAGTGACTCTGAAATACAACTTTTAATTATTACAAACTTAAAATTTAAATCGAAATGAAAAAATTATTAAATATTACACTAGCACTTTTAGTAGCCTTTTTTATCTTGTCTTGTAGAAACAGCGATGACGAAGTTCCAGAAGATGTACACGAGCACGATGAAATTGGAAAAGTGGTTTTAACTTTGACGAATAAAGCAAATGTTTCTGATGTTCAAACTATCAGTGTAATCTCTGGTGTTGCAGATGGGCATTTGCATTTGCATGCTGGTGATACTTATACAGCGGTATTGGATTTCCAAATCAAGCACGATGATCATTACCACTCTTCGGATGAGATAGAGGAAGAGAAAGATCATCATTTTATTACATTCAATCCTGCTAATGCGGATATTGTTGTAGTGAGAGCTGCTAACGATATTGTAAGAACAGATGGACAAAAATTAGGTCTTAGAACAGAATGGACCATTAATTCTACACAGGAAACGGGAAAAATGAACATCAAATTAATTCACGGTCCAGCAACAGTTAATCAAAATTATCCTTCTGCATCTAACCAATTAGGTCAGACCACCGGAGGAGAAACAGATGTTGATATTACTGTGGATGCACATTAATCCAATATTTATTTAATATGTTGAAATAAAGATGTCTTTCCAAAAGGCATCTTTATTTTTTTGCGAAAACTTTATGATTTTTTATAAATATCAAGGAAGTAAATAATTTTGAATTTCCTCAGAATTTACCTACTTTTGCAACCTAAAAATTTCAATTAATGAACGTTACAGCTACAAACCATGACGAGGTGAGCGCATTGCTTACAGTAACATTGGAAAAATCTGATTATAAAGAAAAAGTTGAAAAACAACTGATCAACTATGCTAAAAATGCACAGGTTCCTGGATTCAGAAAAGGGAAAGTGCCATTGAGTATGGTGAGAAAACAATATGAAGCAGGTATTGCTTATGAAGAAATCAACAAGCAGATCTCTGAAGCGTTGAATAACTACGTTGCTGAAAATAAATTAAGATTAGTAGGACAACCGGTTCCTCAGCCTGTTAACGGTTTCGATCACAATGCAGATTCTTTATCTGTTGCTTTCGAAGTGGGTTACGAGCCAGACTTCACTGTAGATCTGACTAAATATGAAGCTCCTCATTACAAAGTAGAAGCGTCTGACAAAGAGATCTCTACAAGTGTAGAAAATATGCAAAAACGTTTTGCTGAAAGATTGCCTGAGGAAAAAATCGCTAAGGATTCTTACGTAGCTTTGGAAATCTCTCAGGTTGTGGAAGCTGATGCAGAAGGTGAGCACCACCACCAGCCAAAAAACGTAACTATTTCTAAAGAACAGAAAGAAGCTTACGATCTGGTTAAAAAATTGAAAAAAGACGATTCTGTAAAAGTATCAAAAGAAGACCTGGCTGCTAAAGAAGAATTGGCCAAACAATTAGGATTCAGCAAAGAAGAAGCAGAACATCTTCATCACAACGAGGTTGAAGTTACTGTAAAAGATATCTACGGATTGAAACTTGCAGAACTTAACCAGGAGTTGTTTGACAAAGTTTACGGTAAAGATGTTATCACGACTGAGGAGGAATTGAAAGCTAGAGTGAAAACTGAATTGGACGAATATTTCCAGCAAAATGCGGATGTACATTTCGTAAACAAAGTTCTGGAGCAGGTGAACGAAAAAGAAGAGATCAAATTGCCAGAGGCATTCTTAATCAAATGGTTGTTGTTCTCTAACCAGAATATCACTTCCGAAGAGCATGCAAAAGAAATCCTTGAGAATGAGAAAAACATTATCAAAGGACAGATCCTTGAAGGAAAACTGATGAATGATAATGACATCCAACTGGATTATACAGAAGTTCTTGGACAAGCTGAGCAATTGGTAAGAAACCAGCTCGCTATTTACGGAATCCACCATTTAGGAGATGATGAAGTTCAGAAATATGCGGCAGAAATGCTGAAAGACGAAAACCAGGTGAGACAAATTTCTTCTGAAGTTGCAATGGCAAAACTGAAGGACGTTATCCTTGAGAAATCTAAAAAGAAAGAAACAAAAATCTCCCACGATGAGTTTCTTGAAGCATTGAAGAAATAATTTTTATTCAAGAATATATTGAAAAACGCTCCAGAATCTGGAGCGTTTTTTTTATGTTTGGTTTGGATGGCAAATAACTTTTAAAAATTCAGGAATAATCTCGGGTTAACCGGTTGATTGTTTTTGTGTACTTCGTAATGAAGGTGAGGCCCGGTCGAACGGCCTGTATTCCCGGACTTGGCGATGATCTGACCCACTTTTACCCTGTCATTGGCTTCCACCATGATTTCTGATAAATGGCCATACAAAGTCGCTAATCCATTGCCATGTTCTATGATGATACAGTTTCCGTAGCCGCCTCTCACGCCGGCAAAAATCACTTTTCCGGATGCCGCACATTTGACAGGGCTTCCATAAGCAACTGCAACATCCAGTCCTTTATGAAACTGCATCTGGTCTTTCTCGGCAGGCGCGTTGCTGGATGCGTTTCTGTCTTCTTTTACAATAGCCTGTCTTTTTATGACATTTCCCAGGCTGTCTTTTTCTTCGGCAATACTGGAATTATTAGCAACTTCTGTAGATTTTGGCGGAATGGGGTTTTTTCTGATTCCGAAATTGGAAGAGATATAACCGTCGGTCGGGATTCCCAAAGGGATCTGCTGTAGTCTCTGTTCCAGATCGATCAGATACTGACTGTATCTGTTGCTGACTTTTGCCAGGTAAACCTCATTTTCCAAGCTGTCTTTTGCCAGTTTTTCTATTCTAAGGTCAGAAACATTTTTCGATTTTAGAAATCCGTCGATGCTTCGGATGCTTTGATCCACCAGTGCAAGATCGGTTTTCAGCTGAAGATGGTCAACGCTGTCTTTTTTGTTATTGATTTTTACGAGATTGACTTCATAAACCTTGTCATCTTTTCCGTTGTAAAGTTTTGCAATAATTACGGACTGAACAAAACAAGCGATCAACAGTAATGTAAGAACGATATTTTTTTTCTTCTTCGATTTCAGAAACTGAACCATTAACAGATTTTTTAAAATGGACTGCAAAAGTAAGTAATTTTTATTTTTATCAATGTCAGTCAATGTTAACGATGTAATTTGAACTAATAAAAGTTAATTATTCTTAATTTATTGTTAAAGGATGTTTTGATTGATGTAAGTACATAATTTGCATTAGATTTGTACCAATGAAAAAGAAGAAAAAGCATGACTAAGAAATTGACTAAATCCTCTCATAATGTGCGTGTTGGCGTTCTCGGAAGCGGGAGTTTTGCGACAGCTATCGTAAAAATGCTTGCAGAAAACTGCAAAACTGTCAATTGGTGTGTCCGTAATGAGTTTGTGAAAGGTGCCATCGAACAGCGCGGACACAATCCAAGCTATCTGACAACCGTTTCTTTCAACTTAAAAAAACTGCATATCACGACAGACATCAATGAGCTTGTTTCTCATTCTGATGTTATTATTCTGGCAGTTCCTTCTATATATTTGGCAGATTCTATGGAGAAAATGACCTGCGAATATCAGGACAAGTTATTCTGTTCAGCCATCAAAGGTATTGTTCCGAAACATAATGATATCGTTGCCCATTACCTGAAAGATGAATTCAGAATCGGGTTCAAAAACCAGGCGGTCATCGCCGGTCCATGCCACGCAGAAGAGGTTGCGATGGAACGTTTATCTTATCTTACTGTTGCTGTGGCACAGAAAGAAGATGCTGAAGTTCTTCAGGAGATTTTATCTTCTCATTACATTAAGGTTAATACAAGTTGCGATATACTTGGAAACGAATATTCTGCAATTCTTAAGAACATCTATGCTATTGGAGCTGGAATTGCAAGCGGATTGGGCTATGGAGACAATTTCATAGCAGTCTATGTTTCTAATGCCATTCGTGAAATGGAAACTTTCCTGGAAGCGATTTATCCTGAGCCCAGAGATGTTAATGACAGTGCCTATCTCGGGGATTTGATCGTAACGGCTTATTCATTATTTTCGAGAAACAGAAACCTGGGAAACCTGATTGGAAAAGGATACACCGTGAAGTCTGCGATCCAGTCGATGAGCATGGTTGCGGAAGGTTATTATGCGACCAACGGCATCTATGCCATCTGTAAAGAGAAGAAACTAAAGCTTCCGATTATCAATGCAGTCTATGATATTTTATATGAAGGAAAAAATGCAGAAAAACAATTTGCAAAACTGACGGACAAACTGACGTAACCAATTGTTAATTAACAAAACATTACGATTTTCTATTCAGTGATTGGAATAGAATTTGAGAACTTTGATTCGTTAAAATAGAATAAACACAAAAACAAAAAATGAAATATTCAAAATTTAAACTGGCACAGGAGGCAATTAAGCATAAAGGATTTTTGCAAAAGATTCCATCTGTTTTCAGGATGATAAAATTGTATTACAAAGGCGAATACAAAATGAAATTTACAGATATTCTGCTGCCGGCTTTAGCTTTACTTTATGTCATCTCGCCAATCGACATTATTCCGGATTTTGTTCCAGTGATTGGTGCTTTGGATGATTTGGCTATCTTAGCTTTAGCGATTCCTTTATTGATGAAAGAAGTCGATAAATTTTTAATTTGGGAAAGCCAGAAAAACAATCCTGATACAAAAATCATCGATGCAGAAATTGTAGAATAAAAAGTACTTAGAAAAAATAAAATCCCGATTCAGTCTATTTGAATCGGGATTTTATTTTTTAAACACTGATTACTTCCTGTATCTCGGGAGCAAATTGTTTGATGGTGTTTTCCACACCCAGTTTCATTGTAGAACTGCTGATGCCGCAGCTGGAACAGTTTCCTAGTAGTTTCACATAGACTCTGTCTTCCTGGACATCTACTAATTCAATATCGCCGCCATCCTTTTTCAGAAACGGACGAATACTTTCCAAAGCGTCCATCACTTTGGTTACCAGTTCTTCTTGAATTTGATTGATATTATTCATTATATTATTTTTTAGGCGAGCATCCGGCCATCGTTGTGATTTTCACTGCTTCGGTCGGAGGCAGATTTGTGTTTCTTTCTACAAGGCTCTCAATCATGTTTTGAGCCGTTTTGATATAGATGTCGGAAATTATGGAGTTTTCCTGAAGGGCTGCCGGTCTTCCAACGTCACCTGCTTCTCTGATACTTTGAATCAAAGGAATCTCTCCCAAAACCGGAATTCCCAAATCTTCTGCCATAAACTGAGCACCTTGTTTACCAAAGATATAATATTTATTCTCAGGTAACTCCTCTGGTGTAAAATAAGCCATATTTTCTATCAGTCCCAATACGGGAATGTTGATACTTTCCATATTGAACATTGCAATTCCCTTTCTCACATCCGCCAAAGCAACGTGTTGAGGCGTGCTTACAATCACAGCACCTGTGACAGGAACTTCCTGAATAATAGAAAGATGGATGTCGCCAGTTCCCGGAGGAAGGTCAATCAAAAGGAAATCCAATTCACCCCAATCTGCATCACGAATCATCTGATTCAATGCTTTGGAAGCCATTGGTCCTCTCCAGACTACCGCTTGGTTGGCTCCGGAAAAATATCCGATCGACAACATTTTCACACCATAGTTCTCGATTGGTTTCATGAGATTTCTGCCATTCACCTCTACAGAAATTGGTTTTTGGCCCTCTGTGTCAAGCATTGTCGGGACAGATGGGCCGTAGATATCAGCGTCTAATAGTCCAACTTTGAAACCCATTTTTGCCAACGTTACCGCAAGATTTGCCGCAACGGTAGATTTGCCGACACCACCTTTTCCGGAAGCAACTGCAATGATGTTCTGAATTCCCGGAATTTGTTTTCCTTTGATTTCATTGGTAACGGGTGTTGCAGGCAATTCAGGAGAAGCAATTTTTAATTTCAGATTAATATGTTCTCCAAATTCTGAAGCAAAAGCCTGCTTCATCGCAACTTCCAGTTTCTTCTTCTCATGCATCGCCGGCGAATGAGCGGTCATGTCAATATACACATCATCACCCATCACCTGGAAATTACTCACAAGGTCGTCCACTTCTATCTCTTTCAGAAAATCCTGAACTTTTGATTTCGTCAGCATAAAATTTTTTATTCTTTGAGGCTTCAAATTTACGGATTTTAAAATTAATTTAGAATGAATTGAATTTGTGATTTTATCTATGTTAATGATTTTTGACAGTTTAGCTGATATCAAAATGAGAATGATGTGACAAGTTTAGAGACACAATATTTTAAATAAAACAATTAATTTAGCGTTCATATTTTTATTTAAACATTTATGAAAATAGTTAAGACTATCCATATCATATATTTTCTTATTTCCGGAATCCCGGCTTTTGCCCAAAAAGAGAATCCGGTTTATACACTGCCCAAAATCAAATCCGGAATCACGCTTCCGGTTTTACTTCCGGTTTCGGAAATCAACAATCTTATCAATCAATCGGTAAAAGGCGTGCTCTACGAAGATCAATCTTATACGGATAACAATAACGACCAGTTCAGGGTAAAGGTAGAAAAGCAAGGAAATATCGCTATAAAAGCATTGGCTAATAACAGGCTCATGATCTCTGTGCCGCTTAAAATCTGGGCGGAAAAAGGCTATGGAACCTTGGGCTATTATATGTACAAGGATACCAATCTTAACCTGATAATGAATTTTATTACCAGCCTGGCTGCAACACAGGACTGGAAACTGAGCACCAAAACAACAACTGCAGGTTTTGTCTGGACCCAGAAACCGGTTCTGGACTATGGCAAGATCAAGATTCCGATTGCTCCTTTTATTGAATCTACTCTTAAAGAGCAACAGGGTAAATTCACGAAGATTATTGATGATCAGATCAAATCACAGTTCAACCTACAGCCATATCTGGTGACGGCCTGGAATCAGTTTTCCAAGCCGATCAATATTTCGGAAGACTATAATACATGGCTGAAGATCTCGCCTCAGAATATTTACATGTCACCGCTGCAGGTTTTTCAGGATAAGATCAAGATGACAATTGGCGTTGATCTGTATTCTGAAACTTTTGTTGGGCAGATTCCACTTGCGACAAAAGACGTCAATACAATCCCTAACTTCCTTCAGAGACCGGATTTGCCGAGTATATTCAGTCTGCAGACCACAGCTAATATCAGCTTTGATGAAGCTACAAAAATTGCGAGAAAGCAGTTTATGAATAAGGAATTTCCTTTGAACAGCGAAAAAAATAAGGTGAAGGTGAATGATATTCTGGTTTATCCTGAGAAGGAAAAAATTGTTATTGAGGTGAAAACCGAAGGCGGTGTCAACGGAACGGCTTTTATAAAAGGCAAACCGGTTTATGATGCTGTTAATCATAAAATAACTTTAACTGACACGGATTTTAATCTGAAAACCAGGAATATATTTCAGAAAGCGCTGACTGTTCTGTTTGAAGGAAAAATCAGAAAGATGATAGAGAAGGATTACGGGATTCCGCTTCTGGATATTGAAAATTCTTCAAGGAAAAGCCTAACCGATAGCTTTAATAAAGAATATTATAAAGGCATCCGTCTACAGGGAAATGTCATTGATCTCAGGCCTTCTCAGTTTTTGTTGTCGGAAAAATATATTACTGTTGTGATCGATACCAAGGCGCAGCTTCAGATGATGGTTTCCGGACTGGGTTTTTAAAGATTTAACACTTTTATTTGAGTTTTATTGATTTTGACGCACAAAATAATAGTTATATTTGTCATCAATTAAATATTGAAATGAAGAAAACTCTATCACTAGCAATTGTGCTGGCTTATGTGTGTGGATTTGCACAAGAATCTAAGGCATTATCTAAGCTAAAACAAGAAACGAACGCCAATGTTACAATCAGTAACAGTACTTCCAATCCCAATTTTATACATTTTGGAAATGCGCCTCAACTGAAATCTTCCGGAGCTAAAGCAAAAGCAGTAGAATTCCTTGCGCAGAATTTTCAGGCATTCAATCTAAGATCTGTTAACGATCTTGTTTTTGTTGCAGAAAAGACGGATAATTATGGATTGAAAAGTGTTATTTACAGACAGGAGCATCAGGGTGTTCCCGTGTATGATGGTGTTCTCAAACTACATTTTAATAAAAAAGAAGAACTGACATCTGTAAACGGCAATGCAATTTCTAATATTAAAGTCAATACGACGCCGGATATCAATCCGCAAGAAGCAGAACGTATAGCAAAAAGCATGGTTGATAACCAAAATCTGAATATGTCCAATACGCCTCTGGAAGCGGCAAAGACCAATCTTCTGATATTCCCAAAGTATCTGGCACAGGGAGGCAGTGTTGTTCCATATCTGGCTTATGAGATAGAAGTCACTAATAAAAAAGATGTAAGGGAGTTTTTATTTATCAATGCGCACACGGGAGAGTTAGTGGATCAGTTCACAGGAATTCATCCCATCGACAGAAACCTTTATGAAACCAACACTAACGCTTCCAACCTGAAGTGGAAAGAAGGCGATACTTTCCCCGGAACTCTTAGCAAATGGCAACAGAACGAAGTGACAACATCTGAGCACGTTTATAACTTTTTTAAAAATGCTTTTGGTTATGTTTCTTATGATTCCCAGGATCATACAATGATTACAGTCAATAATGATCCGACAATCAATTGCCCGAACGCAAGATGGAACGGCACTTACGCAGGATACTGTGACGGAACGGCAACTGATGATGTTATAGCGCACGAGTGGGGACACGCTTACACAGAATATACCAGCGGATTAATCTATCAATATCAGTCAGGTGCACTGAACGAGTCTTATTCCGATGTTTGGGGAGAAACCATTGATCTTATAAATAATTATGAAGATGAAGGGGAAAATCTGAGTGTAAGGACGACCGCTTCCTGTTCAGGATCTATGAGATGGAAAATGGGAGAAGATGCTACTGCTTTTGGTGGTGCGATCCGTGATATGTGGAATCCTAATTGTAACGGAGATCCTGCAAAAGTATTGGATACGGATTATTATTTCTGCGGAACTGCTGACAGTGGAGGCGTCCATACCAACTCGGGAGTAACCAACCATTTGTATGCTCTGCTTGTAGATGGTGGAACTTATAACGGCTACACAATGACCGGAATGGGATTGATCAAAGCTGCACATATTTGGTGGAGAGCACAGAATATTTATCTGACATCCACCAGTGATTTTACAAATTTTGCAGATGCTTTGGAAGCTTCGGCAAGTGATCTGCTTGGGATTAATCTTCAAGGTCTTTCAACAACAGTCACTTCTGCAGGTCTCAGCGGACAGAGCATTACAGCAGCTGATATTCTGAGCCTTAAAAACGGGATACTGGCAGTCCAATTAAAGTCTTCTCCTGTAACCCAGTGTAACTATGTTCCGATCTTGGCAGAGACGCCGGATCTTTGTGCTAATGCGACTTCCAACCCGTTGTTCAAAGAGGATTGGGAAAACGGTTCAGGAAACTGGGCGATTACCAATATCCCTTCAAAACCATCAACCTGGGAAAACAGAGACTGGACAATAATCAGTAATCTGCCAAAAGGTAGAGCCGGAAAGGCAATATTTGCAATAGACCCTGTAAACGGAGACTGTAATGCCAATTTGCAGAACGGGATTCTTCGTCTGGAAAGTCCGCTAATCAACATCCCGACTTTTTCCGGCGGTAAGTACGAAATGGCATTCAATCATTATGTTGCAACAGAATCAACCTGGGATGGCGGGAATATAAAGTACAGTCTGAACGGTGGGAACTGGATATTGGTTCCGATCACAGCCTTCACACAAAACAGATTTAACAATGTGCTGGACGGAACTTCCAACAGCAATAATCCTTTGAAAGGGCAACGTGCTTTTACAGGGACTGATGGAGGCTCACTGAGCGGAAGCTGGGGACAGAGTGTGATCGATCTTTCAAAACTCGGCGCAGTTTCCGGTTCTAATATTAAATTTCGTTTCGAGTTTGGAACCGATGGCTGCAACGGTCTTGACGGCTGGTATCTGGATGAATTGTATATCTATAACTGCAGCACACTTGCCGTTGAGGATATTCAGAAGCAAAATGGAATAACAGTATTTCCTAATCCCACGTCTGGATTTGTAACCATACAGAATACTAAAAATTCCAGTCTGAAGAAAGTAGAAGTTTATAATGCAGCAGGACAATTAATCAGAAATTTTGATCTGAATAATGGTGTCAGTAAAACTTCCTTGGATATGAGCCAGTTAACTAACGGAACTTATGTTTTGAAAGTGAGTTCAGAAACAGAAAGCAATACTGTGAAAGTGATTAAAAAATAAATTTCGTTATTTATAAATAAAAAATGCTTCCAAATCGGAAGCATTTTTTATTTGATGTCTGTGCTGAATTAATATTTCAGTGCTGTTTCCAGAGACAGCTCCATCATTGTTCTAAGTGCCTGTTCTCTCTGGTCGGCAGATATCTCCTCTTTTGTTGGGATGATGTCGGATACAGTCAGTATCGTTGCAGCATTTTTTCCAAGGTATTTTGCATTTGCAAACAGCGCAAACGCTTCCATTTCTACAGCCAGACAGTTATATTTCTCAGCAATTGCAGGAACGGTCGGGTTTTTTCTGTAGAAGATATCGCTGGAATGGATGTTGGTAGATTTCACATTCAGGTTTAGTTCGGAAGCGGTCTGATTTATTTTATCAAACGCATCTCCCTGATTAGAAATTGCTTCTTCCTCGATTTCCCATGCAAATTTTGCATAGGTACTTTCGCTTGCTGCTTTTTCTACATTCAGGATATCAAATAATTTCAAATCTGTGGCATAAGCTCCACAAGTTCCGATCCGGATGATTGTGTCAACCTCATATTCTGTAAAAAGTTCGTAAGAATAAATCCCGATACTTGGGAAGCCCATTCCGCTTGCTCCGACGGTGATTTCTTTTCCTTTGTATTTTCCAGTAAAGAAAAAAACATTTCTGGTTTTACTGACCAAAGTGACATCGGTCAAAAAATTATCTGCAATATATTTAGCTCTTAACGGATCGCCCGGCATCAGAACCGTCTTTGCAATCTCACCTTTTTTTGCACTGATATGTACGCTCATTTGATTAAAAATTTTAGGAATGTGAAGATAAAATTAAAAAATGAAACAAAAAAGAAAGTTGATACCATTAATGCGTTCATCAGACATTAATCAGGTTTTCCATTTTTTATTGTAAAAGAAAAACCCCGCCAGAGTAACTGAAAGGGTTGATTTTTTAATGCTTACAAAATTGCTTATCCTTTGAATTCTCCCATTGCGATAAACTTATCCTGTCTTTCTGAAACCAGTTTTTCTACAGGTAACTTAGAAAGTGTTTTGATGTCTTTTAGTAAAACTTTCTTGACATTCTCAAATGTTGCAGCAGGATCATAATGGGCGCCACCAAGCGGTTCAGGAATGATATCGTCAATCAGCTTTTGTTTCAGCATATCTTCGCCAGTCAACTTCATTGTATTGGCTGCAGTTTCTTTGTATTCCCAGCTTCTCCAAAGGATCGCAGAGCAGTTTTCCGGAGAAATCACGGAATACCATGTGTTTTCTAACATATAAACTTTGTTCCCGACACCGATTCCCAATGCGCCACCGCTTGCTCCTTCACCAATGATTATTGTGATAATAGGCGTTTTCAACTGGCACATTTCATAGATATTTCTGGCGATTGCTTCCCCCTGTCCGCGTTCCTCAGCTTCCAAACCTGGATATGCTCCGGGTGTATCTACAAAAGTCACTACAGGGATATTAAATTTCTCTGCCAGTTTCATCAGTCGCAGGGCTTTTCTGTAGCCTTCAGGATTAGACATCCCGAAGCGTCTGTGCTGGCGTTCTTTGGTTGTTCTGCCTTTTTGGGTTCCGATCAGCATCACAGTATTTCCGCTGATGCTGGCGATTCCGCCAATCATGGCAGGATCATCTCCAAAGTTTCTGTCTCCATGTAATTCTACAAAGCTCCCTGCGTCTGTCAAGCCATTGATATAGTCCAGTGTGTAAGGTCTGTCCGGATGTCTTGATAGCTGTACTCTTTGCCATGGCGTGAGATTTCCGTATATTTTTTTCTTAGTTTCTTCTATTTTGGTTTTGATCTTTTTGCAGGATTCATCCACGTCGATACCGCTTTCTGTACCTAGCTGTACACATTTTTCGTACTGGTCGATCAGTTCTTTTACAGGTTGCTCAAATTCTAAATACTCCATATTCTGTTTGGATTAAACCGTTTCAAAAATAATCTTTTTTTTACAAATGGCTTTGAATTATCTAATTAATTCGAATTAATTGCTTTTTCGATTCTTGCAAGCGTTTCTTCTTTTCCGATGATATTCATAATGTCCGGAACATCAGGGCCTTTCAGTTCTCCGACCAACGCAAGGCGCAGCGGCATCATTATTTTTCCCATCCCAATAGAATGCTCTTCCGCAAAATGATGAATTGATTCTCTAAGCGTATCAGGTTCAAAGTTAGCTGCTTCGAGATGTTTGGAAAAATCTTTTAAAATTGCAGAAGTTGTTTCGTTCCATGCTTTTTTAGTTGCTTTTTCATCATAAGAACCTGGTGCTTCGAAAAAGAATTTTCCGTCGTTATAGATGTCGGCCACGAAAGTTGCTCTTTCTTTCATCAATGAAACGATTTTCAGTAATTTTTCATCAGTTAAAGCAGATGATTTTACTTCGTCCGTTTCTTTTAATAATTCTAAAACAGCTTCGTCCGATTTAAGTTTAAGGTATTCCTGATTGAACCATTTTGCTTTCTGCGGATCGAATCTTGCGCCTGCTTTGTGAACTTTGTGAAGGTCAAATTCGGCAATCATCTCATCCATAGAAACAATTTCTCTGTCGTTTGCCGGCGTCCATCCTAATAATGCGGTCATATTAATAAAAGCCTCCGGGAAATAGCCGGATTCTTTGTAGCCTTTCCAGATTTCGTCGCTTTCGGGATCTTTGAAATCCATAGGGAAAACCGGAAACCCGAATTTTGCGCCATCTCTTTTGCTTAGTTTTCCTTTTCCTTCCGGCTTTAAAATCAGTGATAGATGTGCAAATTCCGGAGCTTCCCAATTCATAGCTTCATACAATAAAACGTGCAAAGGCATAGATGGCAGCCACTCTTCACCACGGATAACATGAGAGATTTTCATCTCAAAATCATCTACAACATTGGCGAAATGATAAGTTGGCATTCCATCATTTTTAATTAAAACCTTATCATCAAGCGTATTGGTATTTACAGAGAAATTTCCTCTGATGATATCCTGGAGATTCAATATTCTATCCATCGGCATTTTGAAACGAACCACATAAGGCACATTCGCGTCCAGCAATTTTTGAACTTCGTCAGCTGAAAGAGAAATACTATTTCTCAATTGTTGTCTTGTCTGATGATTGTAGGCAAAAACATCGCCTCTAGCTTCGAAGTCATTTCTGATCGTATCCAATTCTTCAGGTGTATCGAAGGCGAGATAAGCATAATCTGTTTTCAGGATTTGCTCTTTGTATCTGTCATAAATATCTCTTCTTTCAGATTGTCTGTAAGGCGCATATGGTCCGCCAACTTTTGGGCTCTCATCTGGAATAATTCCACACCATTCCAATGAATTCATAATGTAATCTTCTGCGCCTTCTACATATCTTGCGGTATCGGTATCCTCTATTCTGAGGACAAATTCTCCGCCCTGGTTTTTTGCGAAAAGATAATCATATAGGGCTGTTCTGACACCACCTAAATGTAAAGCTCCTGTTGGACTTGGTGCAAAACGCACTCTTACTTTTTTCATGTCTAAAAAATTGTGGTGCAAAATTAAGAAATTCTGAGCGTTCGCCTTTTGAATTTGGCTAATATTTTCCGAAATAGTACTTTTACGGATTAAAATAAAAGCGATGTTGGAAATCGGAGAATAACCATGGGAGAAAGCCTGTAGTTTTCATAGAAGTTCAGGCTGGAACATATTTTGGGAAGATGATAATATTCGATTTAAAAGATGAGTATAATTGGGATTAAGTAAATTTTTTTATGAAACTTACTTTTCAATTCAATATTTATTTTAATATTGAAGTTGAGTTTATATTAAAAATATTATGATGAAAAAATTAAGTTTTTTAAAAAATATTACTTCTTCAAGGAAAAAAATGGAATCAAAAGAAGCTAATATAAAGAATGAATATCAGGTTGGGAAATATAAGATGTTGATTAGAGGGAATCATATGATTGAGGCTTATCAGCTGCAATTTCCTCTTTATGATAGATTTCTACCTTATTTCGGTTCCTTTTTTAAAGGACTAATTATAGATATCGGAGCCAATGTTGGGGATACGGCTTTGGCGATATTTAATCAGAACGATGATTGTTTCATCGTTGGCGCAGAGCCGGATTCTGATTTCTATGAAGATTGTGTTGCCAATATCCAACATAATGGTTTAACGCACCGTTTTGTAGGGGTCAATAAGTTTATTTCTACTAAGAAGGGTTCTTTCATAATTGAAAAAGACGGAACATCTTCTACAGGATCAATTAACAAGAATACTTCGATAGAAATCGAAGAAAATGCAATTTCTTTTGAAGGTTTACTTGATATGGTTCCTTCAGACAAACTCAACCAATTCGATCTGCTCAAAGTTGATACGGACGGCTTCGACTGGGATGTGCTGAATTCTTTAGCTGACACAAAAGATTTAATCAACAGGAAACCCAGATTTATATTTTTTGAAATGCAGACTTTTTTAAATAATGATGCCAGCAAGTCCTTCGAAAGAAAAGAAATGAGCGAAAAATATTCCGATTCATTAAAACGTTTGCAAGATGCCGGTTTCACACATTTTAGTTTATTTGATAATTTTGGGACGTTTGTAATGACTACCAATTCTCTGGACAAAATTGTTACATTGAATGAGTATATCATCAGATCTCAGGTTTATAATAAATATTCCACAATTTTCTATTTTGATGTATTGGCTTTCAGTTCGTCAGACTTAGATTTTGTAAATGATAAAATTTCTAATTTTTATAAAAAGGTGTGATGAAAATTTTAGTAGACCCGCAGATTTTTAGCCAGCAAACTTATGGTGGAATATCAAGATATTATACTGAAATATTTTCTGAAATTAAGAAAAGAAAGGATATTCAGGTTATTTTACCAATTTACTATACAGATAACTTTTATCTAAAAACTACAGATCTTCTTTCTAAAAATAAATTACTGACATCAGTTTATGATCTTCTTTCATTTTTTAAAATAAGTACGAAAACACTTAGAAGGAAAAAAACGGAGAAGTTTTTAACACAAGTTTGTCAGGGTAATAATTATGATGTTTTTGTCCCCACCTATTATAATCCTTATTTTTTGGATTTAATTACGGAAAAACCCTTTGTGTTGACTGTTTATGACATGATTCATGAATTATTTCCACAGTATTTTTCTGATGATCCTTATCGAGTTACAGAAAATAAAAAAAAACTAATTTATAAAGCAACCCGCATCATTGCAGTTTCTCATAATACAAAAAAAGATATTTTAGCCATCTTCCCTGATCTTGATCCGGAGAAAATTCATGTGATTCACCACGGGAGTTCTATAAAAATTGATGTTAATACTAAAGTCAATTTACCTGCGAATTATATTTTATACGTAGGATCCAGGGCAGATTATAAAAATTTTAAACTTTTGGTTAATGCTATAAATCCAATTTTAAAGGAAAATCCGGATCTGGTTTTATTAGCCGCAGGTGGTGGTGAATTTAGTGAAGAAGAAATTAATTTTATACAGAAACTGGATTTGGGCAAACAAATAAAGCAAACGACTTTTGAAGAAAATGAATTGGGTCACTTCTACAAAAATGCAGAATTTTTTGTATTTCCGTCTCAATATGAAGGGTTTGGTATACCCGTATTAGAATCTATGGCTTGTGGCTGTCCGATAATTTTATCTGATAGCGGATCATTCCCGGAAGTTGCCGGAGATGCAGGTATATATTTTGATAGTATGTCAGAGGATGATCTGCGAACAAAAATAAAGATGTTATTAGATGATGAGGATATGAGAACGCAATTCTCAGGAAAAGGATTAGAGCAGGTGAAAAAATTCGATTGGAAAGTAGCTGCGGAACAGTGTTTAGAGGTTTACAGAGGAGCAATAGAAGATAAAAAGAATGAAATTAACAATATTAACGATAAACTATAATAATAAGGAAGGACTTGTCAAAACATTTGATTCTGTCCGTTCGCAGACCTGGAAAGATTTTGAGTTCATTGTAATTGATGGCGGAAGTACCGATGGTGGCAAGGAGCTGATTGAACAAAATGACCAGGTAAATTATTGGGTGTCCGAAAAAGATTCTGGTGTCTATAATGCCATGAATAAAGGAATCAGGATGTCTACCGGCGACTACATCATATTTATGAATAGCGGCGATTTCTTTTATAATGAATCTGTTCTGGAAAAGGTAAAAAACCAATTCGATTCTGATATCGGTATTTTATACGGAGATTCCGTTTTCTTCAATGACACAGGTTACCGGAAAGTTATAAAAGTTCCTGAAAAATTAACCTTTGGCTTCTTCTATGATGGTGGGCTTAACCATCAGGCTGCCTTTATCAAAAGATCTTTATTCAGCGACTATTTTTATTATAATGAAGACTACAAAATTTGTGCAGATTGGGAGTTTTTTATTCTTACGATTTGTCTACACAATGTTTCTTTTCAGTATTTGAATGAAATTATCTGTTATTATGATTTTTCGGGTATCTCTGCAAAAGTGGAAAATCTGCCGATTTATATTCAGGAAAGAGAAACAACACTTAATAAATATTTTCCGGCATTCCGAGACGATGCAGAATTGACAAGAGAAATGCGGGCAAAAAGAATAAAACAAGTTTTGCATATCAAAAACTATCCTGTTGCCTGGCGGATTTTTAAATGGCTAATCAGCTTGTTTCTTTTGTTCTTGCCAAAAATTAAGAAGAAATCTGCTGAAAAATAATTTGGACTTGCTTTTTCCACATTTTGCCTGGATGATTCACAAAACAAGTTCAATTAGAAATACTATTTTGAAATTAATTTCGTATATAAGTTCGGATAGTAGTAATACAAACGCAGGTAGAAATAGTATTCTATACCAATTTCTGCAACAGAATATTTAAGAAGCGATTTGAAAAACTGTCGGATTTCTTCCTTTTCGATTCTCATTTCTTCTTTATTGGTTTGACGAAGAATGCGCTTGAGAACCATCAATAGCTTCCGGATAATATTTTTTGTAATCTTTGGCTCATTTTTGATGTCTGTTGTGCTTTGCCAGAATTTGAAAACCTCACTGATTGCCAGATAAAAATAATAAGCAGTCTCAGGAGAGAGATCGTGTGAAAGACTACCCTCATGCTGGATATAATGGTAAAGCTTCTTATTGGATCTAACAACTTTCATAGCCTTATCAAAAACCCTGAAAAGTGTCGAATAATCTTCAAAACATTTGAGATTTTCCGGGAAGTTCACATTTTTAAAAAAAGACGACCTGTATAATTTGCCCCATGGATGACTTTGTATGACATCATCTTCCAACAGAATAGCTAAAGCCTGTTTTCCATCAAATACTTTCTCTTCGGAAATCGGTTTGTAGAAAACTACATTTCCCTTTTCATCTTCATAAGAAGCTTCTATAATAGAAATGTCAGCATTTTCATCAAGAAGTAAGCGATATAGCTCTGCACAATAATCCGGTTCTACCCAGTCATCGGAATCCACAAAACAAATATAGTCACCAGTCGCTGCTTTTACGCCTCTATTTCTGGCTTTTGAAACACCTGAATTGTTTTGGTGGAAAATTTTTATTCTTTCATCTCTGCGTTGGAACTCTACATATATTTTTGAAGAATTGTCGGTAGAACCATCATCAACAATGATGATTTCTAGATGACTATATGATTGTTGGGTAACAGAATCCAGGCATTTTTCTAACGACCGTTCGGCATTATAACAAGGGATGATCAAGCTTATCAGAGGATGATTATTCATGAGAATTTTTTGATGAAGAAAAATTTATATTTGAATAAAAATCATTCCTTTTTTATTTTTAAATGGCTATACTTGCCGGATATTTAGGTCAAATGTAATAAAAAAATATCAAGCGAAAAATCGAGACTTGACTGTTTTTATTAAATTTGGCATAAAGTTGAATTAAATTAATATCATCTTCAAAACTCTTAAACGAAATTCCAATCGGTATGAATATAATATATTTGGTATTTGGCAATAAAATGGACAATTATCAGCAAGTCTATTTCTCAGCATACACAGCCTTTGCGCACAAGAATACCGAAGACAGGATTATTGTGGTTGCAGAAGATCCATCATTATTCCATTCATTTCAGGATGAGATAGAGGTCATACCAATCAGCAGAGAACTTATAAAAGAGTGGGAAGGAAAATACCAGTTTTTTTGGAGGGTGAAGATAAAAGCACTTCAGTTGGTTGCCGAAAAATATCCATCGGATTCTATTCTCTATTTGGATGGCGATACGTTTTTTTATGACAGAATGGATGCTTTGCGTGAGGGTATGAAAAACGGACAGAATTATATGCATGTAGAAGAAGGGAAACTTTCCAAACTTTCTTCAAAAACTGAAAGGCTAATGTGGTCTCAGATGAAAGAAAAAACCTATTTCAATGTCAAAATAGATGAAAATTCCACAATGTGGAATGCCGGATTGATTGGTATTTCGCCAAAACATTTCGACTGTCTCGGCTTAACTTTAGGTATTAATGATGCAATGTGTGCGGATAACGTACCTAGAAGACTGATAGAACAATTTGCATTCTCTTTAGGATTAAATGAATTTTCAGCATTGAAACCTGCAGATCACGTCATCGGTCATTATTGGGGAAATAAGCCAGAGTGGAACCAAATTATCAGCCATTTTCTGAAAGAAATCTTTATGAAGGATTATTCTTTGGACAAAATTATAGAAAGGATCAAACAAATGGATTTAGCCCAAATTCCAATCAGGGTTAAAGAATCGAGCACTCAAAGAAAGCTTAAAAATTTTATCGATGGATTTTATAAGAATAAAAAACCTGTTTACATCAGGAAGTGAAATTTTACATTTACAGAAAATCTAATTTTTCAAAGTTTTATAAGTTTCATACACGTACAAACTTTGGAGATAGCTGATTTTCAATCCGTTGATTCCGTCCAAAATTCCAAATTTCAGGAAGTAAGTTTTGAAAAATTTAAAAATAACTTTGCTCCATTGTGTGATAAAAGAATATTTTTTCCCTTTCAATCCAAGTTCCTGTCCTTTTAATCTTCCATAGGACAGCATTTTATTTTTGAATTGATCGTAATTTTCAAAGGAATAATGAAGAAGTTTATGTTTGAAAATTCCCACAGTTCCACTAACTTCCAAAGTCTCGTGCACTTTTTTATTTTCCGAATAATGTGCTTTTGATTTTCTGAACAGACGGAAATTTTTATCATTCTGAGTGCCGGAAAAATTGATTTTCTTATTTCCGAGAAAAAACGTCCTGTAAAAATAATAAGCATCTTTTGCATTAGGGTTGTTCATGGTTTCCAGAATTTCTTCCCGTAATTGAGATGTTATCCGCTCGTCACCATCCAAAAATAACACCCAGTCATTTTTTGCAGCATCCAAAGCCATGTTTCTTTGTTTGGTGAAATCTTCAAATTTGTTTTGAATAATTTTTACTTTCGGAAATGACCCCGCGATCTTTAAAGTTTTATCGGTGCTGAAAGAATCTACGATAATAATCTCATCACAAAAGTCAAAACATTCAAGAACTTCCTGAATGTTTTTTTCTTCATTAAAAGTGATGATCAGTCCGCTTATCTTTTCTTTCAGCTGCTGCATTTTATTTTTGAAATTCTAAAATCGTCTTTTCGATAATCTTTACACAATCCAAAAGCTGCTCTTCAGTAATAACCAAAGGCGGAGCAAGTCTGATGATATTCCCGTGTGTTGGTTTAGCCAATAATCCATTTTCTTTCAGCTGAACACAAAGATTCCATGCAGTTTTGCTGTCCGGCGTATCGTTGATAAGGATAGCATTCAGCAAACCTTTTCCTCTGACTCTGGTAATTAAATTTGTTTTATTAATTAATTTCTCAATCTCAGAACGGAATAATTGTCCCAATTCCTCAGCACACTCAGATAAATTTTCTTCTTCCACAACATCCAAAGCAGCTATTGCAACCGCACAGGCAATCGGATTTCCTCCGAAAGTAGAACCGTGTTGTCCAGGTTTTATAACATTCATAATTTCATCGTTAGCCAACACTGCAGACACAGGATACATCCCGCCGGAAAGGGCTTTTCCTAAAATTAAAATATCCGGCTGGACATTTTCGTGATGACATGCAATTAGTTTTCCGGTTCTTGCGATCCCGGTTTGTACTTCATCAGCTATGAAAAGGACATTGTACTTTTTGCAAAGTTCTGATGCCCCTTTCAAAAAGCCTTCATCAGGAACATAAACACCTGCTTCTCCCTGAATGGGCTCTGCTAAAAATGCAGCAATATTCTGAGTATCATTTTTTAGTGTTTCTTCCAAAGCAGCCAAATTATTATAAGGGATTTTTACAAATCCAGGCGTGAAAGGTCCATAATTTTGGTTCGCATCAGGATCGTTAGAAAAAGAAACTATCGTCGTTGTTCTTCCGTGGAAATTGTTTTCACAAACTACTATTTTTGCAGCATTTTCGGAAATTCCTTTGACTTCGTAACTCCATTTTCGGGCCAGTTTCACAGCGGTCTCTACCGCTTCTGCACCAGAATTCATTGGCAGGACTTTATCAAAACCAAAAAGAGTCGTGATTTTTTTTTCGTATTCTCCAAGATTGGAATTATAAAAAGCTCTTGAAGTTAAAGCCAATTTCTTAGCCTGATTGACCAAAGCCTCTACAATTTTTGGATGAGAATGTCCTTGATTGACAGCAGAATAAGCGGAAAGAAAATCGTAATATTTCTTACCTTCAACATCCCAAACAAAAACGCCTTCGCCTTTTTCCAAAACCACGGGAAGTGGGTGGTAATTGTGCGCACCGTATTGATTTTCTAAGTCGATGAAATATTGGGAATTCTTTTCCTGAACTGCTGTTGACATATATTTATTTTTTTGTAAAAATAATGAATTTGATTTCAATTAGAGCTAATAAAAATGCCTAACTGTAAAAGTCAGGCATTTTATCTGTTTGGATTTTATTTATTAGATATTATTATCAAAATTCTTATCCATCACGAAAGTTTCCATAAACTTTGTGGTATAATTTCCGGCAAGGAAATCTTCGTTTTCCAACAATTGTCTGTGGAAAGGAATTGTTGTTTTCACACCTTCAATGTAAAATTCTTCCAAAGCACGCTTCATTTTTGCAATTGCTTCTTCTCTGGTCTGGGCCGTAACAATAAGTTTAGCAATCATGGAATCGTAATTCGGCGGAATCGCATAGCCGGAATAAACATGAGTATCAACTCTCACACCGTGTCCGCCAGGAATATTCAGTCCTTTGATAACACCAGGAGATGGGCGAAAATCAGCATAAGGATCTTCAGCATTGATTCTGCATTCGATAGCATGCATTTTTGGATAATAATTTTTTCCGCTGATAGGCGTTCCGGAAGCCAGCAAAATCTGCTCACGAATCAAATCATAATCTACAACCTGTTCAGTGATTGGATGTTCTACCTGGATTCTGGTATTCATCTCCATAAAATAGAAATTTCTGTGTTTATCCACCAAAAATTCTATTGTCCCCACACCTTCATATGCAATGAATTCTGCTGCTTTTACCGCAGCTTCACCCATCTTTTCACGAAGTTCATCCGTCATGAAAGGAGAAGGCGTTTCTTCAATCAGTTTCTGATTTCTTCTTTGTACAGAGCAGTCTCTTTCGGAAAGATGACAAGCTTTGCCATATTGGTCTCCGGCAACCTGGATTTCAATATGTCTTGGCTCCTCGATAAGCTTTTCCATGTACATTCCGCCATTTCCGAAAGCAGCAACCGCTTCCTGAATTGCAGAATCCCAATGGTCTTTCAGGTCTTCTTCTTTCCATACCGCTCTCATTCCTTTTCCACCACCACCGGCAGTCGCTTTGATCATCACAGGATAACCGATTTCTTTAGCTGTTTTCTTAGCGTCTTCATAAGAATCGATCAATCCGTCAGATCCGGGAACACAAGGGATTCCGGCTGCTTTCATCGTAGCTTTTGCCGTAGCTTTGTCACCCATTTTCTCGATTTGTTCCGGCGTTGCTCCAATGAATTTGATGCCGTTTTTAGCACAGATTCTGGAAAAGTTGGCATTCTCGGAAAGGAAACCGTAACCAGGATGGATAGCATCTGCATTTGTAATCTCTGCAGCCGCAATAATATTAGGGATTTTAAGATAGGAATCCTTGCTCATTGCAGGACCGATGCAAACTGCCTCATCTGCAAAACGAACATGAAGACTGTCTTTGTCTGCCGTAGAATAAACTGCAACAGTTTTGATCCCCATTTCTTTCGCCGTCCGCAGGATTCGCATAGCGATTTCTCCACGGTTAGCGATTAATATTTTTTTGAACATCTTTCTAGAAATTTTAAATTATAAATTTTGAATTTTAAATTATTTTAAATGAAAATCTCCATTTAAAATTTATAATCTTTAATCTAAAACTGCTTAAGATGGGTCTACCAAAAATAAAGGTTGATCATATTCTACCGGAGAAGAATCTTCTACCAATATTTTTACGATTTTTCCACTGATTTCTGATTCTATCTGGTTGAAAAGCTTCATCGCTTCGATAACGCAAACCACTTTTCCTTCTGTTACCGAATCACCTACATTGATGAAAACATCTTTGTCCGGAGATGGCTTTCTGTAGAAAGTACCAATCATCGGAGATTTGATAGTGATGTATTTGCTGTCATCAGCAGAAGCCGATGCTTCAGAATTAGCAACAGGAGCGGAAACTGGATTTGCAACTGGTGCAGAAACAGGAGCTTGGTAAGCAACTTGTGGAGTTAAATAACTTACAGCTTCGCCTCCAAGCGGAGTTTTGATATAGATTTCGAAGTCTTTGTTTTTATACTTTACTTCGGAAACACCTGCCTTTGCAACAAATCTTACAAGATTCTGAATGTCTTTTATATCCATAAAATTTTTAAATTGTTTTGAACGCCAAATATAATAAAAAACCACTCAAATTGATAAAATCCGAGTGGTTTTTTATGCTAAGTATAAGACTATCAAAGATAGATCTTAGTTTTCTTCTGTTGTTTCTACAGTTTTCTCTAATACAACTTTTCCTTTGTAATAAAGTTTTCCTTCGTGCCAGTGTGCTCTGTGGAATAAGTGCAACTCTCCAGTCGTTGCATCTTTTGCCAATTGAGGAACTACAGCTTTGTAGTGAGTTCTTCTTTTATCTCTTCTTGTAGACGACTGTCTTCTTTTAGGATGTGCCATTGTTAATAATTTTAAAAATTCTGACGAATTATATTGTTATTTCTTAATTGTTGTCTTTTAATTTTTTCAAAGCTTCCCATCTGGGATCTGTGCTTTCTTCCGTCTCTTCTTCGATTGGTTTGGGACTGTATTTTTCCAGCAGCTTTTCATACTCATCATTATCTCTTACAGACGGCGCCACCTTTTTCATCGGGATCGATAAAACCACTGTTTCATATACAAGATTTGCAATGTTGAACTCGCTGTCTTTTTGTGGAATCGTGATAATATCTTCATTGCTGTCATCATATTCTTCCCCGAATTTTACAAGAACTTTCAGATCGTTCTCAATATTTTCAGAAAATTCATCATTGCTGATATCGCAAATCAATTGAACGGTTCCTGAAACATCAATATAGAATTCCAAAAATGTCGTGTGCTTGTCCAAAAGAACATTTACATTGATTTTTGGTTTGAAAAACTCTTGTTCAGTCTCAAATAAATCAAAGAACGCCTGATTGATTTCAAATTTGAAATCATGCTTTCCGGTTTTGAGACCAGAAAAAGCAATATCGTAGTTTCTAAATCTGTCCATAAAAAATGGTGTGCAAAAATAATTTAATTTTTTGAAATAACAAAATGTTTTTGGAAATACTTGAATTGCAAAAATTTACTTCCAGAATTTTATTTCTATTCTGCTTCGGTTGGCAGGTCTTCATCTACGTCATTATTTGCATGCATTGCCTTCGGGCGAAGCCTGTTTTCTGTCAGATCGCGATATTCATTTCTGTTCCTGAAAATGTTGATGGCTGTAAAAATCGCTTCGGAAAAAGAAGTTTCGTCTGCCAGATTTTTCCCGGCGATGTCATAAGCAACACCATGATCCGGCGAAGTTCTGATAAAAGGCAAGCCCGCTGTGTAGTTGACGCCTTCTTCATAAGCAATCGTTTTGAACGGTGTGAGTCCCTGGTCGTGATACATGGCCAGAACTGCATCAAAGGCCTTATATTTTTCCGGCTGGAAAAAGCTGTCTGCCGGATAAGGCCCGAACGCCATAATGCCCTGATTGAACAATTCTTTGATGGTTGGGTCGATAATTTCGATTTCTTCTTTACCGATTACACCGCCGTCTCCAGCGTGCGGATTGAGCCCCAGAACAGCAATTTTTGGTTTTTCTACACAGAAATCTTCTTTTAATGTCGCAACAAGCTGCTTAACCTGTTTTTTAATTTTTTCTTTTGTGATGTTTTGCGCCACTTCGGAAACCGGAATATGATGTGTGGAAACAGCCACTTTCAACTCATCGGTAACCATAAACATCACGGCCTTTTTTTGTGCCTTTTCTTCAAAATAACCGGTGTGTCCTGCGTGTACAAAACCATATTTCATCATTTCATCCTTGTTGATCGGTGCAGTCACCAGAACATCAATCTCCTGATTCATAAGTGCTTCTGTTGCCGCCTCGAGTGATGCGATTGCCAGCCTGGTGGATTCTTCTGTCGGAACTCCGAATTCTACGTTGCTGTTTTCCTTAATAAGATTGACCATGTTGATCTTTCCGCCCTGAGCTTCTTTTGCATCGTTGATGTAATTGAAGTTGGTCTGCAGTTTGAAAACGTTTTTCTGATAAGTAAACAGTTTTCCTGAACCAAAAATAACTGGCGTGAAAAAATCTGTGATGCTTTTGTCTTTCAGAGATTTCAGGATGATTTCCGGACCGATGCCATTGAAATCGCCGATTGAAATTCCTACTCTGATTTTATGGTGTTTGGAGCTCATTTGTTTATCTTTGACGTTTAAAAGAATTTTACAAATTTAAGCTTTTTAGGTTGTTTTTATAACTATTCTTTGCTCAATATACTAAGTCAAGTGTTTTTAATGAGCAAAGTTCATAGCCCCGATTGCAGCGGCATCCTTTTTTTTCTGGCTTTGGAAAAAGCATTGGCGGAGAAAAAAGATACAGTGGAAAGCGGGAGAAAGCTCCTGAAAATATTTAAAAAAAAACATGACATAAAATGTTTACAGGAATCATTGAAGCAACAGGAAAAGTTGAAAAAATCGAGAGAAATGAAACCAATATTGATTTCACGCTAAGCTGCCCGTTTACACAGGAGCTGAAGATTGATCAAAGCCTGGCACACAACGGTTGCTGCCTGACAGTGGTGGAAATCAACGGGAATGAATATAAAGTTACGGCAATCAGCGAAACGCTTGAAAAAACGAATCTCGGGCATTGGAATGTAGGAACGGAAGTTAATTTGGAACGGTGTTTGAAATTCGAAGGAAGGCTGGACGGACATGTGGTTCAGGGTCATGTGGATAAAACAGGTATGGTGAAACATATAGAAAACCTGAACGGAAGTTATATCATTACAGTTTCTTACGAAGAATCTCCTGAATATACAACGGTTCCTCAAGGTTCTGTCACACTGAACGGAACCAGTCTTACCGTTGCGGAAAGTGCAGAAAATCAATTTTCTGTAGCAATTATTCCGTATACTTGGGAGTTTACAAATATGAAGCATCTGAAGCGCGGTGATGTGGTGAATCTGGAATTCGACATCATCGGGAAGTACGTTGCGAAACTTTTGAAAAAGCAAAATGTCATTTAGTGATTATAAAGGTTACCGGTTAAGAAACAGGGTTTTCGTAGGATTTCTGGCAATATGTTTCCTGAGTATTATTACTTCGGCGGTTTTGTCATTCATTATTTTACGAAATAATGCAAAGGACCAGAGCAGGACAGATATGCAGAATAAATCTGAGGCTCTAATGTCGTCTCTGGATTATGCGCTCAGCCATTCTCAGGTGAAAACGGGAGATATCCCTAGGATTCTGGAAAACAAAATCTATGAGATCGCTGATATCAATAAGCACGATATCATTATCTATGATCTGGATGGTAATTATCTTCTTTCTAACAAGGAACCTAATCTGGTGGCTCAGAAAAAAATGCCTGCTGAGGTCATAAAAGCCATCCGCAAAAATGGGAAGCAATATGATGACAAATCTTATGATGAAAACCTGAAAGCCAGCATCATCTCTTCTTATATGGTTCTGAAAAACAATATGCTGGAAAACGTAGCTTATGTTTATTTTCCGTATTACCACAACGAAAGTGCTTACATGGTGGTTTTCAAGCATTATTTTGCATACATCATCGGCGTTAACATATTGATTGTACTTTTCAGTATCTGGCTCAGCTGGATTATTTCCAATAATCTGACGAAAGCAATCACCCGTTTTACATCCATGATCAGCAGGATAAATCTTTTTGATAAAAATCTGCAGCCGATCCGGTATTATAAAAACGATGAGCTGAATGCATTGGTGAAGGCTTATAATAAAATGATCTCTGAGATCGCCGACCAACGTGAACGACTGAGCTATATAGAAAAACAATCGGCTTGGCAGGAAATGGCGAAGCAGGTGGCACATGAGGTGAAGAATCCTTTGACGCCAATGAAGTTGATGATGCAGAATTTTGAAAGGAAATTTGATGCGAACGATCCGAACAACGAAACGAAAGTGAAAAATCTTAGCGAAGTGATTATCGGACAGATAGAAGTCATCAGCAGGGTGGCAACTGCTTTTTCGGAATTTGCACAATTGCCTAAGAGGAATGATGAGGAAATCATTCTTAACAAGGAAATCAGGAATGTGCTGACGATCTTCAGTGATGAAAATATCTTTGTTCATGCCAGTCATGATCATATTATGATGAAGATCGACAAGGATTATCTGGCAAGGATCATTATCAACCTTGTAACGAACGCCAGCCAGGCAAAATCGGATGACAGAAAATCCGTTATCAATGTAGATCTGGAAAAAATTGAAAAGCGAATAAAAATAACGGTTAATGATAATGGAATCGGAATTCCTGAGGATAAATTAGATAAAATCTTTGACCCGAATTTCACTTCCAAAAGCAGCGGAATGGGAATCGGGCTTACAATGGTCAAAAGAATGGTGGAAGATTATAACGGTAGCATAACAGTGGTTTCTGAGGTGGATAAAGGTGCGGTTTTTACAATTTCAATGCCTTCAAATTTGTAAATGAAGCCTTTTCGTTTTAAACAGTTTGATGTTCAGCAGGATTCTCTTGTTTTCCGTGTCGGGACAGATGCTGTTCTTTTGGGTATTTTGTCAGATGTTGCTAATGCAGAGTCAATTCTGGAAGTCGGAACCGGAACCGGAATTATTTCCCTGATGCTTGCTCAAAGAAATCCCGACGCCCGTATTCTGGCAATTGATATCAATTCCGAAGCGGTTAGTATTTCTAAAAATAATTTCTCCAATTCTCCTTTTTTTGATAGAATCCAGGCTAATTTACAGGATTTTAGGAATTTCGTAACAAAGGAAAAATTTGATTTGATAATTTCGAATCCGCCTTATTTTGAAGTCAATAATTCGGGTAAAGATGTTTTGGCGAGACAAAGACTGAAATTGGATTTTTCTGATTTGATTCAAAAAACTTCAGCACTGCTTTCCGAAACAGGTTTGTTTTCTGTGATCATTCCGGTCGATTCTGAAAAACAATTTACCAATATTTGTCTTGAAAATAATTTATATCTTAAAAGAAAGGTGAGTATCAAGGGAATTGAAACTGCTGAACCGAAAAGAGCAGTTTTAGAATATTCCTATCATAAACCGGAAATTAAAGAAGAAAATTTCATCATAGAAAAAGCACCAAGGGTCTATTCCGATGAATATCTTGAGCTGACAAAAGATTTTCATTTATTCCAGAAAAAACCTCTCTGAAAAATTCAAAAAGGTTTTATATTTATAATTAATCTAATATCTGAATTTTATTATTCAAACAATTCCGCAGTATCCAAAACTGAAACCTGCCCGTTTTCACATCTGATAGCTTCACCTGGATAATTCTGAATCATATGGTAGTCGTGTGTCGCCATCACAACGGCACAATGGTTTTCCTCGGCAAGGTTTTTCAGAAGTGTCATGATGTCATTGGACGTTTCGGGATCCAGGTTTCCTGTAGGCTCATCAGCGAGAATCAGTTCCGGGTGATTCAGTAATGCTCTTGCAATCGCAGCACGTTGTTGCTCGCCACCGGAAAGCTGATGGGGCATTTTGTGCTTTTTGGTTTTCATCCCAACGCTGGAAAGGACTTCATCGATTCTTGCTTCCATTTTGTGTTTGTCTTTCCATCCGGTTGCCTGCAAAACGAATAGCAAATTTTTTTCGATATTTCTGTCCGGCAATAGCTGAAAATCCTGGAAAACGATTCCAAGTTTTCTTCGCAGGTTCGGAACATCGGACTGTCTCAGTTTTTGAAGATCAAAACCGGCAACCTGTCCGCTTCCGCCTTGCAGAGGGAGCTGTCCGTAGAGAACTTTCAGAAGCGAGCTTTTTCCAGAACCGGTTTTTCCTATTAGGTAACAGAATTTTCCTTTCTTGATATGAAGATCCACATCATTCAGGACTGTGAAGTTTTTCTGTACAATTTTGGCGTTGCTCAAATCTATAATATCGATACCCGAGTCATTTCTGTGCGGCATAGTCTGAAAATTGAAAGTTTGTGAAAGCCAAAAATAGCAAAAACTTATTTTTCTGCTTTTACTTTTGGGAAATTTTAACAACAAAAAATGTCTGAAACCTGTCCAGACATTTTTGTATATGATAATTAAAGAAAATTATCTCTTAGCGCGTGCTGCACTAACAGTTAAACTCTTTCTGCCTTTCGCTCTTCTAGCTGCCAACACTCTTCTTCCATTCGGAGTGGACATTCTTTCACGGAAACCGTGCTTGTTTCTTCTTTTTCTTTCAGATGGTTGGAATGTTCTTTTACTCATCACTAATATATTTAGTTCGTAATTATCTCTTTATTTTCAGACTGCAAATATAGAGATTTTATTTTGAGTGGCAAATATTTGAAAACTTTTTTGTGTTAATTTTTCACTTACCGTTTATTTTAATAATTATGGCAGCTATTTCCGCCTTCCGCTCCCAATCTTTTCACTCCACTGCGTTGCGTAAAAAGGATTTCCGCTCAAGTCGGGCTGCGGATTCAGCATTATAAAACATTTGAAAAAAGATCTTCGACTGACAATGTTGAATTACGATGCTGGTTGTAGAGCTGTCAGTCTGAGTAGAAGTGCCTGATTTAATTTAAAAAGTGCTTTTTCCAAAAGTCTCAATTATATTTGTAATAGAAAAGCTAAAGATGATAAAATCAAAACAAGATACGCAACATTATATTTGGAGTGGAAACTGCGTCAGCTGGGTTTTGCTGGATTCGGATGCGCTTTCAGTAAAACAGGAAATAATGCCGCCCAAATCGAAAGAGCAGTCGCATTTCCATAAAAATGCGCAACAGTTTTTCTTTATTCTAAAAGGAAAAGCAACATTTATTGTGGAAGGAGAAACTTTTGAAATAGCAGAAAATTCAGGATTTCATATTGCTCCCGATAAGCAACACTGGATTGAAAATCTTTCCGACACTGATCTGGAATTTCTCGTCATATCCAATCCTTCAACAAATAATGATAGATTTGCAGTAGAAAACTAATTATGAGTAAAAGACTTACATTGTCAGACTTGTCAAGTACTAAAAATTCAACCTTAACAGAAATCCTTTCTGATTGGAGACAGTATGATTTAGATACTGTTGTAAGCACTATTCTGGAATACAGAAGAAGAAAATTGATTGAAAATGAATATTTTCTTAATGCCGTTTCTGATATAGAACTTTCGGAATCAAAATCAGTTGACATCCTGGAAAAAGAGTATCTCAGTAAGAATAATGTTAATACTTATTTGGAACTGAAGCAAAAAGATGAAGATAATCCTTCTGACGAAGTGATAAAGAGAAAGCTTCTTCATAAAGCTTATAGAGAGCAGATCTTTGAAATAGAAAGTAGGTCAAAGAAGAATTCTTCCAAAGATATTATTGTCGGGGCACTTTGGTTTGCGGGAGGTGCTTTAGTAACACTAATCAGTATGAGTAATGGTCAAGGTGGTATTATTGCTTATGGAGCAATTATTTTCGGCGCGATTCAATTTGGCAGAGGAATTTTTAATTCTATGAATTAAAATTATGAAATCACTTTACAATCTTTTCGTTCATGTGATGATTTTCGGGATGAAAGTTTTCTCACTGTTCAATTCGAAAACTAAAAAAGGTATCCGTGGCAGAAAGCTGTCCGTCAGCATTGTCAAAGATAAACTCCAGGGAGAAAAGGTGATCTGGATGCATGCAGCCAGCCTGGGCGAGTACGAACAAGGCTTGCCTGTCCTGGAAAAATTGAAAGAACAATTCCCGGAACATAAAACGTTAGTAACCTTTTTTTCACCTTCCGGTTACGAAAATATAAGGAAAAGAAAACAGGTTGCAGATGCGGTTTGCTATTTGCCTTTTGATAGAAAAAAAGATATTAAAGCGTTTGTTTCGGTCTTTGAAGCGGATATTTTCTTTACTGTCAAATATGATTATTGGTATAATCTTTTGGAAGCACTGAAAAATCGTGGAACGAAAATTTTTGTGATTTCGGCACTGTTTTATGAGCATCAGATATTTTTTGAGAGCTATGGAAAGTGGTTTGCAAAACAGCTGAAACAAAATATTGACTGGTTTTTTCACCAGACTATTAAATCTTTGGCTTTAGCTAAAAAAATTGGATTAATTAATTCCTCAGTTTCCGGCGATACGAGATTTGACAGAGTAAAGCAATTTCTCGACAGAGATAATCATTTGGAGTTTATAGAAGAATTTAAAAACGGTCAGAAACTGATTGTGTTTGGAAGCAGCTGGCAGGCAGAAGAAGATATTGCTCAGGTTGTTGCAAAAAAACTTCCTGAAATCAAGATCGTTATTGCGCCGCACGACTTGCAGCGTGTTCCGCATCTGCAAAAACTGTTTCCAAATGCTTGTCTCTACAGTTCTCTCTCGAATTCTCAAACGCTCGACTTCACAAACTGTCAGACGATTATTATAGATTCAATTGGCAAACTCTCAAAACTGTATTCTTACGCAGATCTGGCAGTTGTAGGCGGTGGATTCCACTCTGCGGGTTTACATAATATTCTGGAAGCTGCTGTTTATGGTGTTCCTGTAGTTTTCGGAAATCAGTACAGAAAAAATCCGGAAGCGGATGCGCTGATTGATGCCAATGGTGGAAAATGTTTTGACGATTTTGTGGCGGCTTCGGCTTTCATTACAGAAGTTATACAGAAAGATATTCAGAGTGAGGGCGAAGAAAAATCCTTCCTGAAACAGATGTCGGAAAATGCTTATAATTTTGTGAATTCGCAGCCGAATGCAACGGAGATTATTTTGAAGAAAATTACGTCTTAAACACAAAGCTCACAAAGTTTTGCACAAGGCTCGCTATTTTTATTCTTAAAAACTTGATAGTGTTCTTTGTGCAAAAACTTTGTGGGCTTTGTGGTTGAAATCTTACCTCAAAAATCCCTCACTCTTAATTCCTTTCACAATCAATTCAAAATGCTTAGGAATGTTTTCACACTTCAGCCAACTGAAATCAAAACTGTTATTAACACAGAGCTTTTCCAGATAGAGTGTTTCATGGATTTGGAATTCTATGTCGGTGAGAAGTTCGTCAAATTCCATCCAATAATCTTCGTCCAGTTTTTTGATTAGGATTAAGGCTTTGATGATTTTATTAATGAGATAAATGTAAAGTTTGTAAACCGCATCGAATCTCTGTCTTCCCAGTTTTTCGTTGTGCTCAAGGATTTTATTGACCAAAAATAAATTCAGATATACATCACCAAATTTATCCGTTGTTACTTTCACGTGTTCTGTGATTTCTGCGCTCAGTTTTCGGATTAAAACCAAAAAATATTTCTGATTCCCGACATATTTTGAAATTTCCGAAACTCTTTCGCTGATGATTTTTTCCATTGCATTTCGTTTGTCATCTGTCGTTTCAGGATCGATGAGTTCAAAATACAGTTTTTTGGAAAGCAATTTGTCTTTCTTCAGTAATCGGAAAATCAATCGGTCTTTTTCAAGCGGAGAAAATTCGCTCAGAGCCTGTTTGAATTCTTTTGAATATTCCATTAATTAAAGATTTTAGAATATTTAATAAAGCCGTTTAGTGCCCAGTTTGCTGTGTAATAAAGAGATTTCAATGTTGAGAATTTCATATAATCTTTGTAAACCAGATATTGGTCCTTCATGATATTTGATTTTTTTCTGGAAACGCTGTTGGGGAGCATTCTGTATTTTGATAAGGTTTTTTTCAAAGGTTTTCCTTGTGGGATTTTTTTCAATAATTCCAGCCACATCACATGGTCTTCCCGTTTTGTGCCTTCCGGGAAATAAAATTTTCCGACTCGTTTGGAATCGTACATCGATGATAATAAAGATAATCTGCAGGTTTTCAAAAGATTATTAAAAGTCACAATTTTATCCGCTTCGAAGTTTCCAATTTTTGTTGGATTCAGATTGTCATCACAACGGGAATAAGTGGAATAAGCTAATTCAGCATTTTCAGATTTCATAAAATTGACCATTTCTTCTAGGAAATTCGGTTCCCAAAAATCATCGGCGTCCAGAAATGTGATGAATCTTCCTGTGGCATTTTTCAATGAAATGTTTCTTGCTGCTCCAGCTCCGCCATTTTTCTCAGCTTTGAACACTTTGATTCGTGGGTTGTTTTGTTTTTCCAGAACTTCTACCGAATTGTCTGTTGAGCAATCATCGGTAATCAGCCATTCCCAATCCTGAAAAGTTTGGTTGAGGACGGAATCAATAGTTTCGTTCAGATATTTTGAGGAATTGTAACTCGGCGTGATGATAGAGATTTCCGGCACTTGCGATTTTTTACAAAGATATATAAAGACAAGAAGATAAAAGAATAAAGATAAAAGACTTCTTTGCTGAAAACACTTCGACTCCGCTCAGTGTGACATTGCTAATAATAAACTAAATATTTCAACAGTGTCAGTCTGAGCGGAGTCGAAGACTTGTTGATTTTTATACTTAATTTATTTTAGATGACAAAACTTGTATCGAAGCTGGAATCTGCGCCCCGACCTGAGTGGAGCTCTTTTTTGTTATTGCGAGTGCTGAATGGTTCTATGCATGACTTCGCTTTCTTCGCAATAACAAAAAAAGCGGGAACGGAGGGCGGAAAAAGGCGCCCAAAAAATTATGATTCTTTTATAATATGAACACGAAAATTTAAGATTGTCAGTTTGTCTCAAAATCTTAACTTTGTGAATCTTAAAAAAATTATTCATTATTAATTCCTTATTCAGAGAATGTTTTACGACCATCAGCAGATAGAAAAAAAGTGGCAGAAATACTGGGAAGATAACCAAACTTACAAAACTTCCGACTCAACCGATAAACCGAAATTCTACGTCCTCGATATGTTTCCTTATCCTTCCGGAGCGGGACTTCACGTGGGACATCCGCTGGGTTATATTGCTTCTGACATCTATGCGCGGTACAAAAGACATCAGGGTTTCAATGTTTTGCATCCTGTTGGTTACGACAGTTTTGGACTTCCGGCCGAGCAATACGCTATCCAGACAGGGACACATCCAGCGATTACAACAGAACAAAATATCACGAGATACGAGGAACAGTTGAGAAAAATCGGCTTCTCTTTCGACTGGAGCAGGGAAGTGCGAACTTCGGATCCATCTTATTATAAATGGACACAATGGATTTTCATTCAGTTATTTCATTCCTGGTATAATAAATCGAGTGATAAAGCGGAATCTATCGATACTTTGATTTCTCAATTTGAATCAAAAGGAACTGAAGGTCTTGATGCGAATCAAAATGAAGAACTGAATTTCACTTCCGATGAATGGAAATCTTATTCTGAAATCAAGAAAGAAGAAATTCTATTAAATTACCGTTTGGCTTTCCGTGCGGAAACGACCGTGAACTGGTGTCCGGCTCTCGGAACAGTTTTGGCGAACGACGAAATCAAAGACGGAAAATCCGAAAGAGGCGGCTTCCCTGTTTTCCAAAAGAAAATGATGCAGTGGAGTATGAGGATTTCTGCATACTCGGAAAGATTGTTGCAAGGTTTGAAAACTTTGGATTGGCCACAACCTTTGAAAGATGCTCAGGAATATTGGATTGGAAAATCTCAGGGTGCGCAGGTAAGGTTTTTAGTTGATAGTTCAAAGTTGATAGTTGATGGAAAAGAAGCCAATAACCAACAACCAACAACCGACAACTACATCGAAGTTTTCACAACTCGTCCTGATACTATTTTCGGAGCAACATTTATGGTTTTGGCACCGGAAAATCCTTTGGTTAAAAATTTAACAACAGAAGAGCAAGCAGCGGAAATCGCAAATTACATCGAGGAAACTTCCAAAAAAACAGAACGTGATAGAATGACCGACGTGAAAAACGTGACTGGTGCTTTCACGGGAAGTTATGCGATTAATCCGTTTACAGGGAAGAATATTCCGGTTTATATTTCGGATTATGTGTTGATGGGTTACGGAACTGGCGCTGTGATGGCTGTTCCTGCACACGATGAGCGTGACCATAGATTTGCGAAGAAATTTAATTTGGAGATCATCAAAGTTGTGGAGTCTGATGTAGATGTTCAGGAAGAATCTTATGATTCTAAAGATTCGGTTTGTGTGAATTCTGATTTCCTGGATGGTCTTAATTATAAAGAGGCGAAAGCAAAAATCATTGCTGAAATCGAAAACCGAGGAATTGGCCACGGAACTACGAATTACAGACAGCGTGATGCGATTTTCTCCAGACAAAGATATTGGGGCGAGCCGGTTCCTATCTATTATAAGGAAGGAATGCCGTACACATTGCCAAATTCCGCTTTGCCTTTGGAATTGCCTGAAGTTGAAAAATATTTACCAACCGAAGATGGCGATCCGCCATTAGGAAACGCAAAAACATTTGCTTGGGATGAAGCGAACCAAAAAGTGGTCGACACCAATTTGATTGATGATAAAACCGTTTTCCCATTAGAATTATCCACAATGCCAGGCTGGGCCGGAAGTTCCTGGTATTTCCTACGATATATGGACCCGAATGATGATGAGGTTTTCTGTAAAAAAGAATTGTCAGATTATTGGGGACAAGTTGATTTGTACATCGGAGGAAGCGAGCACGCAACAGGACATTTGTTGTATTCCCGTTTTTGGAATATGTTTTTGAAAGACCGAGGTTATATTGAACAAAACGAGCCTTTCCAAAAATTGATTAATCAAGGAATGATTTTGGGGATGAGTGCTTTTGTTTATAGGGCAATTCCATATATCACTATAAAATCGTCTAACGGATTAGGTGATTTCTCATCATATTCTCCATTGAAAAAAAGTCCACAAATTTTTCTTTCTAAAAATTTAATTAAAGGTGATTTTTTCAAAAATGAAGATTTAGAAAAATTATTTATTGATTGGTTAAGAACTCAACTTCCTATTTTATTTAATAATAAGTTAGAAGAGATTTTTGATTATCCTATACTTGATTTAATTAAATATAAAAATTTCACTAATAAAGAAGATTTAATTTCTTACTTAAGGAATGCAATTGAATTTGGTTCCCAGGCGATTCACGTTGATGTTTCTTTATTAAAGGGAACAACAGACGAATTAGATACCGAAGCTTTTAAAGCTTGGAGACCAGAATTTGCTGATGCGGAATTTATTTTGGATAATGAAAAATATATTACAGACCGTGAAGTAGAAAAAATGTCCAAATCAAAATACAATGTCGTCAACCCAGATGATATTTGTAATGAATACGGAGCAGATGGTTTAAGATTGTACGAAATGTTCCTTGGGCCATTAGAACAATCCAAACCTTGGAACACGCAAGGCCTTAGCGGAGTTTATGGTTTCCTGAAAAAATTCTGGAATCTTTATTTCGATGGCGATATCTTCTCTGTTTCTGATGAAGAGCCAACTAAAGAAGAATATAAAGTCTTGCATACGTTAATAAAGAAGGTCGTTTACGATATTGAGAACTTTTCTTTTAATACATCTGTGTCTTCATTTATGATCGCAGTGAACGAATTGCAGAAATTAAAATGCAATAAACGCAATATTTTGCAGCCTTTAGCTGTTATTATATCACCATATGCACCACATATTTGCGAAGAGGTATGGAATTTGCTGGGAAATATTGTTTCTATTGAATTCGAGCCGTTTCCAACGCTGGATGAAGGCTATCTTGTTGAAGATGAGATAGATTATCCGGTAAGCTTCAATGGTAAAATGAAATTCAAGATCAAACTGCCCGCCGATTTAGGCAAGGGAGAGGTTGAAAAACTGATGATGGAGAATGAAGATGTAAAAAGAATTTTAGGAGATAAATCAGTTAAGAATTTCATCTTTGTTCCGAAGAAAATCATTAATATTGTTATCTGATTTAAAAGCCCTTTTGAAATATTAAGAAAAATTATTATTCTGCGCATTGGATTTTTTTAAAATTAAAATCATAATTTATGATAGTCAATTTTAATTATCTTCCATTAATGTTTCTAAAAGAGATAATAAATTCATAAAAACGGGGTTTCAATTTAATTGATAATTGAATTTCTGTAATTTTTTAGATAAAAAAATTAGAACCTAAACGAAAAATATTTTTGCATTTTTAAAATATTTGACTTTATTTTACACGATAAAATTTAACAATTATAATTTAGTTTTAATATGGAAATGAATGTTTCAAACACAGATGAGCAAGTAGTTGCTAAGAAAAAAGGAGGTCTTAATCCGGCGATAGTTATTCCTATCTTATTAGTAATAGGTATTGCTATTTTTTTATTTGTTTGTGGTAACCCATCAAACTTTACAGCTGATCCTCGTATTGACGGAGTAGCTTCTGTTGCTTTCGCAGATATCGAAAGTAAAGAATTACACCCACACGGTCTTGGGATGGTTTATATGGGAGGATTTATCGTTCCTATCCTTATTACATTTATGATCGTTGTGATCGTTTTTGCTATCGAGCGTGCATTTGTTTTGAGCAAAGCAGCTGGGAATGGTAGCGTTGATAACTTCGTTTTGAAAATCAGAAGTTTACTGAATCAGAACAAAGTTGATGAAGCTCTTGAAGAGTGTGACAGACAACAAGGATCAGTAGGTAATGTTGTGAAAGAAGGTCTTACAACTTACAAAGCATTGGCTAAGGATACTACACTAGACAAAGAACAAAAGATGGCAGCTCTTAACAAAGCAATCGAGGAAGCAACTACACTTGAAATGCCGATGTTGGAAAAGAATATGATGATTCTTTCTACACTTGGTACAGTTGCAACATTGGTAGCATTATTAGGAACAGTAATCGGGATGATCAGAGCTTTCGCTGCTTTAGGTGGTGGCGGTGGAACCCCAGATGCTGCTGCATTATCAATCGGTATTTCTGAGGCACTTATTAATACAGCTTTAGGTATTGGTACGTCAGCTGTAGCAATTATTCTTTATAACTTCTTTACGTCTAAAATTGACGGATTGACTTATAAGATTGATGAAATCTCTATGAGCATCCAACAGTCTTTCGCTGAGTTTCACTAAGAAATAAAGCAAAGCAAATTTACGAAATGTAATTTTATGCATTTCAAATTCATAAATTAGTTAACAAAGACATTTATAATAATGGCGAGAATTAAACCAAAAAGACATGGAATAGTTACGGATATGACCGCTATGTGCGATGTTGCATTCCTACTGCTTACATTCTTTATATTAACCACACAGTTCAAAAAACCTGATGTGGAGCAAATAAAACCGCCGTCTTCTATATCAGAGAAATTACTTCCTGATGCAAGTCTTATGACAATAAATGTTACTCAGAAAGGTGCATTCTATTTTCAACCCGTAGAAAACGGTACAGAAAGAATACAGCTTCTTGACAAAATGGGTCAGAAATACGGAATGAGTTTCACAAACCCTGAGAAAGTAGCATTTACAAGAGTACAGGCGGTAGGTGTGCCAATGAGTCAGCTAAAAAGTTATTTGAATCTTCCTGAAGATAGACAAAAAGCATTTAAGGCTAGCGAAGGTATTCCAATGGATAGCACAAACAAACAATTGATAGACTGGGTACAGCAGAGTTTAGCCGTTAATCCTAACTATAAGTTAGCAATTAAAGGTGACGTAACCACAAAATATCCAAAAGTAAAAAGTTTGTTTGAAGGTTTAAGAGATATTGATTTTCTTAAATTTTGGTTGATAACAACACAAGAAAAATCTAATTAATCTACAGAAATGGCAGAAGTTCAAGTAAAAGAGGATAGCGGGAAAGGCGGCAAGGTCCGTTCGAAAAAGCAGAATACCCGTGTAGATATGACGCCGATGGTAGACTTAGGTTTTCTTTTGATTACTTTCTTTATGTTTACCACAACATTTAGCAAACCAAACGTAATGGATCTTGGTCTTCCTGCGAAGCCGAAGAAGGACCAGAAGCAACCAGACACAGAAATTAAACTTAGCAATTCCATTTCTATCATTATAGGAAAAGATAATAAAGTTTTTTACCATCAGGAAGATCAGGCAGGTCTTAATGAAGAAACACTTGTTGAAACTAACTTTGACAGAGAAGGAATTAGAAAAGTAATTGAGCAAGCAAAAGCTAGAGCAGCTGATAAAGACAAATTCACTGTTATTATCAAGCCGACTGACGATGCGGTATATAAGAACTTTGTAGACATTCTCGACGAGATGGCTGTTACCAAAAACGAAAGATACGGTGTAACCGATATCAAACCTTGGGAATTGGCTATTTATAAAAAGAAAGTTGGAGAATAATCACTACAAGTATCATATTTAAAATATAGACAATGGCAGATGATAATTTAAATTACGACTTATCTCTTGATGAGATTGTATTTGAAAATAGAAATAAAGAATACGGAGCTTATGATCTCAGAACTACGTATCCTAAAATGCTTACAAAATCGTTTTTGATTGGAACAGTATTTTTTCTTCTTCTAGCAGTTTCTCCTCTTATTTATCTAAAAATTCAGCAAATGAATGCTAGAGAAAAAACAGAGGTTGATGCTAATCTTGTAAACATTTTGGAAGAAGAGCCAATTATAGAGCAACCTAAAGATGAAGAACCGCCACCACCGCCACCAAAAGTGGAAGAGGAAAAACAAGAGGTTATTCAAAACGTTGTTCCGGAACCTAAAAGGGTTCCTAAGATTGAAACGCCACCACCGCCAATTACACAGCAGCTGGAAACTACAACAGGCTTACAAAATCAAGAAGGTGTGAAAACACCGGCTTATACGCCGCCGCCGCCACCACCTTCAACAGGTAAATCTACGACAGCTGAAGTAAAACCAGTAACCAATGAAGTCTACGAATCTGTAGATCAGGCAGCTGAATTTCAGGGCGGTATCAATGCATTCCGTACCAAGTTTCAAAATAGTTTTGATTCCGGAAGTTTGGAAGGTGAAGGTACTCTGAAAACAGAGATTACTTTCGTAGTTGAAAAAGACGGAACGCTAACACAGGTAAAAGCTAGTGGTCCTAACTCAGACTTCAACAGAGAAGCTGAGGCAACTGTAAAAGGAATCAAAACAAAATGGACGCCTGGTAAAGTCAATGGACAACCTGTAAGATCCAGATTTAGATTCCCAGTTACTATGAATTTCCAATAATGGTTTAATTTGTAACAGATTATACAAAAGAGAAGTTTTATAACTTCTCTTTTTTTATTAGATTTGTATATGTTTAAATGGCTTTCTTTAATAACAGGGATTTTCTACATTGTTTTAGGAATTGTTGTTATACTTTACAAATTCTTCATCATTATTCTGGAACCTAATGTGGCTTACCCTTTAGGCGGATTATTAATAGCTTACGGGATTTTCCGTATCGTAAGGGCTATTGTAGGAATTAAAAATGATAATTAAATGAAAAAAATATTTTTTCTGTTCATAGCCTCTGCTATCGTCTTTTCATGCTCAAAAGAGAAAACAAAAGAAATTGATACGCCCAATAAAGGACAAATTACCATCGAAACAGATGAATCTTTTAAAAGTGTAACGGAGGCTCTTGTAGAGCGATACACATCACTTAATCCGGATACAAAAATTAATCTGGTTGTCAAAAAGGAAGATTTGGGATTACTGGATCTTCTGGACAAAAAAGCCAGAGTTGTGGTAATGTCGAGAGAACTTTCCACAGAAGAAAAACAGGCATATGATACAAAAATTAACCTGCCTTGGCAACCCGCTAAATTTGCGGCCGATGCCGTTTTGTTCGTTGTTCCCAAAAATTCTCCATTAGAATCTATTTCTGTCGAAACCATTTATAATGAATTAAATTCTGACAAAAGGAAACTAATATTTGATGGAACCAATTCCAGCAACCTTAATTTTATTGCCCAGAAGTTTAATAAAAAACCATCGGAACTTAAATTTTCCATCATCAACGGTAATGAGAATGTTGCAGAACAGCTTGCCAACTATCCTGATAAAATTGGTGTTATCAGCTATAACACGATAAGCAGGCCTTTCGGTGAAGAAGCGCAAAAACTTAGAAATCAGTTAAAGATCCTCAAGGTTGTAAAAGATAATATGACTTATGATGTGTCTTTAGCAAACCTTAAGGATATGCGATATCCGTTTACAAGAGTTCTTTACTTTCTTACGAATGAAGCGTACTACGGTTTAGGAAATGGATTTATTCGTTTTTCTTGTCAGCAGCTTGGACAGATTGTAGTAGAAAAAGAAGGTCTTCAACCATATAACATGTTTAAAAGGGAAGTTCAGATGAGATAAGGCTTATTTTTAATAAATTTTTAACAGAAAAAACTTTTATTTATAATATAATGGTCTGAATATTGCGTCATTCCAATGATTTAATTTTTTGAAAAAATAATGAAAACAAAATATATAATGAATTTAACGAAGAAAATTGCTTTAACTGCTGCAGTAGGTTTTTTTGTGAATCTGACTTTTGCTCAAAGCGTGCAGGATGGTATCAATTATGTAGATAGTCAGAAATATGCTAAAGCAAAACAAAATTACACAGATCTAATCAACCAGAATCCTAAAGATGCTAGTAACTATTTTTACTTAGGCAATACATATTTAACACAGTTCGACCCCAACTTTAATGAAGCGCAGGAAAGTTTCAATAAAGGATTGGCTGCTGACCCTAAAAGCTATTTGAACAAAATAGGCTTGGCATCAATTAAGCTTGGAAAAGGTGACAAGTCAGCAATTTCTGAGATTCAGCAAATTGTAAAAGATTCCAGAGAAAAAGATGCGGAAGTATTGTTCAGGGCTGGTGAGGCATTGACTTTGTTTGAAAAAAACAGTTCTCCTGATTTGGCCATTACATTCCTTAATAAAGCTATTGAGAAGGCTCAGAAAGGAGGTGTTCCTGCTAATTACTATTATTCTCTTGGAGATGCATACCGATTGAAGAAAGACCCGGGCAACGCCATGTCGGCTTATGATAAAGCTGAAGCTGTTGCAAAAAATAAGGCATCTGTATATACAAGAAAGGGGACATTGTGGATTGCTGCGCAACAATGGCAACAGGCTAAAGAAAATATTGATAAAGCAATTGCTGTAGATCCAACTTATGCGCCGGCTTATAAAGCTCTGGCTGGATTTAATATAAAGTATCAGAAAAATACGGAAGCAACTCAGAACCTTATTAATTATACGAAATATGCTGATGACGATCCATATACTAAACTGGAGATCGCAAAACTTTATTTCACCAATGAGGATTATGCTAATGCAAAGAAAACACTGGATGAAGTATTTGATAAGGTTAACGACCCGATCAAATATAAGCTTAGATCTTATATCCAGTACGGAGATGGCGATTATGCAGGTGCAAAACAGAATATGGACACCTTCCTTTCTCAGGCAGACAAAACCAGGATACAGCCTTCTGATGAAGGTTTACAAGGTCTGATTGCAGCCGGACTGGCAAAAACTGAAAAAGATGCTGCGGTAAAAGCACAACTGGAAGCTGTTACACAGCAAAAAATAGCATTTGCAAAAGCAGCAAAAGATGAAACGTTGAAATGGGATGAGGAACTGGCAAAAATAAAAGGAGGAATCAGCAATGCTTCGGCGAACGAAGGTCCGACAAATGCTACAATCGATGCTTTAAAAGCAAAAGTGGCTGCTAACCCGAAAGATACAGACACGTTGTATAAATTAGCTCAGGAATATCAAAATGTCCAAAACTGGAATGGAGCAATCCTTACCTGGAGCAAGATGTCTTCTGCTTTGCCAGATTGGGCGCCTGCTTACTACAGCCAGGGTTACGCTTATCAGCAAGCCGGTAACAATGAGATGGCGAAAGCATCCTACGAAAAGTTTATTTCTCTGGTAAAGCCAGCTGAGATAGAGGCCAGCAAACAGAGTTTAGGTTATGCATATTTCTTTATTGCTTACATGGAAAAGGATACCAATCCTGAAAAGGCAAAACAAGATATCGCCAAATCTCTTGAATATGAACCAACTTATCAGGATGCGGTCAATCTTCAGAAAACCTTGAATAAGTAATTATTTATAAACAAAAAACTTCCCAATTTTTAATAAAGTTGGGAAGTTTGTTTTAGTAAATTAGCAAAAATATTAGAATATGAAATGTGATATATTAGCAATTGGTGCTCATCCTGATGACGTTGAGTTAGGCTGTGGCGGAACAGTTGCTAAATTGATTTCGGAAGGAAAGAAAGTAGCAATACTGGATCTTACAGAAGGTGAGCTGGGAACAAGAGGAACGCGTGAAACCCGTGCAGCCGAAGCAAAAGATGCCTCAGAAATATTAGGAATAAGTTTCAGGGAAAATCTGAAACTGAAAGATGGTTTTCTTAATAATTCTGAAGAATACCAATTGAAGATCGTCGAAAAAATAAGAAAATACAGACCGGATATAGTTTTGGCAAATGCAATAGATGACCGCCACCCGGATCATGCAAAAGCTGCAAAATTGGTCTCTGATGCCTGCTTTTTATCAGGTTTGAGAAAAATAGAAACCTTTGATAATAACGAATTACAAGATGCCTGGCGACCAAAACAGATTTTTCATTATATTCAGTGGAAAAATATCGAGCCGGATTTTGTGTTAGACATATCAGGATTTTTGGATAAAAAGCTTCAGGCATGTCTTGCTTATAAAACACAATTTTTTAACCCCGATTCCCAGGAGCCTGTTACACCTATAGCGACCAAAGATTTTTTGGAGAGCCTGACTTACAGAGCACAAGATCTGGGAAGACTTTCCGGCGTAGAATATGCGGAAGGTTTTACCACGGAAAAATTATTAGCATTCAAAAATTTTGAAGGAATTGTTTGTGATTAACTGATAAAATTATCTATATTTGCACACGCAAAACGGTGATTGTAGCTCAGTTGGTTAGAGCGTCGGATTGTGGTTCCGAAGGTCGGGGGTTCGAGACCCCTCATTCACCCAAAATAAAAACGCATTCTTTTATAGGATGCGTTTTTTTGTTTAAGAATGTTTCGTTACTTTTAGATTTTGATAATCCATGAAACACAATAATAATTTTGATTTTCTAAGATTCTTATTTTCATTTTTAGTTGTAGTAGGGCATTCTATAATCCTTAGTGGAAAACCCGAGTTCTGGAACGGATTTTTTGCGTCGATGCCTAATTACAGTGTTTACTCTTTTTTTGTTATAAGCGGATTTTTAGTCTATTCAAGTTTTGACAGGTTAAAAAAAATAAAAATCTATACAAAAAATCGAATTAAGAGAATCCTGCCGGCTTACTTATTCGTGGTGGTGTTTTTTGCGGTTTTTCTGTTCTTTTTTTCATCAGCAGATGCAGGTCATTATTTTTCCGGAGACTGGTTTAATTATCTTTTTCTGAATTTAATTTTTGCCAATTTTTTGAAACCATGCATTCAGTTTCTCTTTGAAAATAATCCTGGATGTGCGGTTAATGGATCGTTGTGGACTATAAAAGTCGAAATTATGTTTTATATGTTCGTTCCTGTTTTATATTATTTATTAAATAAAAAAACGCTGCGAGCAAAGAACCTGATTCTCCTCGGATTGTATATAGGCTCATTAGTATATGGGCATTATGTAGAGAAATATTATAACTACGAGATGGCAAAACAATTGCCGGGCAGCTTGAAATATTTTGTCAGTGGTATTTTTCTTTACCTGAATTTTGATTTTTTTAAAAAATATCAGAATATCATTTTATTATTTGCGATTTTGTTAGGGTTTTTAGAATTCTGGTTTACGCCAGTTCCTGTTCGGGTTGTTTTTCCTTTCGCGTTGGGCATTCTGATTATTTGGTTTGCGTATTCTCGCATTCCTCTGCATAATTTTGGAAAATATGGAGACTTTTCCTACGGGATGTATCTTGTTCATTTCCCGATTATACAGATATTCGTACAGGAAAAAATTTATGATAACTATATGTATACAGGGCTTGTTGCGAGTTATATTGTAGTTTTTCTATTTTCGGTGCTTATCTGGAAATTTATAGAAAGCCCTTTTCTCAGAAAATCTTAAAAGTATAAATAACAAAAACGCATCCTTAAAAGATGCGTTTGGAGATATTGTCTTTAAACTTCGTCGTCTGAATCTATCGTGAAAGATTTGGATTTGAAATCTTTATCATGTCTTTCAGATATTACATCTTCACCTTTTTGCTGGATTATAAAATCTGTAGACTCATTGAATAACTCCTGAAAACTTTTGAAATCTTCTTTATAAAGATAGATTTTGTGCTTTTCAAAAGTAGCCTCGCCATTTTCTCCGAAGTTCTTTTTACTTTCTGTAATGGTTAAATAATAATCACCCGCTTTGGTCTCCCGCACATCAAAGAAATACGTTCTTCTGCCTGCTTTCAACACTTTAGTGAAAATCTCATTCTCATGTCGTTCCTTAAATTCACTCATTGTTAAATATTTTTTAGAAATCTGTTGTAACAAATATAATAGAATTCTCGGAATTTCAAAATATTTTGTTAAAAAAAACCACTAAATCAAGTTTTTTCTTAAAATTTTGATAAAAAATATTGTAAAATGATATCTTTTAATTGAGATAAAGAATTTCGTGCGCTCTTTTTGCACTTGATTCTCTGTGAGTTATTATGATGGAAGTGGTTGTTTTAATATCCTTGTCAATGTTCTGCAGAATATTTTCTTCCGTTTCTGTATCTAGTGCGGACAGGCAATCATCAAAGATCAAAATATTCGGTTGTTTGATCATCGCTCTTGCAATGCATATCCTTTGTTTTTGCCCGCCGGAAAGCATTACGCCACGTTCACCAACCATTGTTTCGTACTGATTCTTGAATTCTTCTATATTTTTGTGGACATCTGCTTTTTTTGCCATTTGCATCACCAAATCCCGGCTTGGGTTGTCAACTGCAAAGCCAATATTGTTCTCAATAGTGTCAGAAAAAAGATAACTTTCCTGAGGCGTATATCCGAGTTGATTCCGGTATAGCTTCAGATTATGGTTTTTCAGATTTTTTCCGTCAATCAGGATTTGGCCTTCATCGGGATCGATCAGTCGGCAGAGTAATTGTGCAATTGTAGATTTTCCGCTTCCGGTTTTTCCCATTATTGCAAGTGATTTTCCTGCCTCGATTCTGAAGCTTAGATTGTCAATTGCTTTTATGCCTGTATTTGGATAAGTATAGCTTACATTCCGGAATTCGATTTCTCCTTTTATTGGATACACTTCATGATTAGTGTTAACGATCTCTGATTTCATATTCAGAAACTCATTCACACGCTGCATACTTGCGTCTGCTCTTTGATTGATAGAGGTAACCCAGCCCAACATGGAGAATGGAAAAATAAGCATGTTGATATACATGAAGAAATCTGCGATGGTTCCTACACTCATTTCTCCTGCAATGTACTTTTGACCGCCGATTACAAGAATAGCCACGTTCAGAAGTCCGATCACGAAAATGATAATCGTAAAAAAGTAAGCTTCTGTTCTTGCAAGATCAAGGGCTTTATCCTGATAGTCTTTAACTTTGATTCCGTAATTTTTTTCGATGTATCTTTCCTTACTGAAGAATTTTACCACACGGATTCCAGAAAAGCTGTCCTGAACGAAAGTTGAAATGGCAGACTGGCTTTTCTGCATCACTTTAGATTTCTGGTTGATGATGTCACTCACTTTATAAATACCGTACGACAAAATAGGAAGGGGTATCAGTGTCCAGAGTGTCATCTGCAGATCAGTCATAAACATGTAAACACTGGTAATGATCAATAGAATAACCAGGTTTACCACATACATCACACCCGGACCGAGATACATTCTGATGGCAACAACATCTTCGCTAAGCCGGTTCAGCAGATCTCCGATAGTTGTCTTTTTATAATCAGTAATCGATATTTCCTGATAATGGCGGTAGATTTTATTTTTCAGCTCATATTCGATTCTTCTGGATGCAACGATGATCGTCTGCCTCATCATAAAGGTGAAAAAACCGGATAACAAGGAGCAAACGATTAGAATCCCGGAATTAATAAATATTATCCGGAAATAAGCCCAGTTATTCTGAATATTTTCAATTAGACCCGCCTCATCAGACAATTTTAGCGTAGAATAGTTTTTCTCGATGATATTGATGGTCTGGCCGATATACTGGATTTTATAAATAGCAAAAAAATTACTCAGAATAATAAATAAAAATCCCCAGAAAAGTAATACGCGATGTTTCCAGAAATATGGATTCAGTGTTTTTAAAGCTTTCATTCCTTTTGCTTTGATTTTCCAAAAGCACTGCAAAATTAATGAATTAAAATTTCAGAACAGATTTCTGAGTAAAATTTCAGATTTATTAACAAATGGTAAGATATTAAAAAATATGAGGCACAGAAATTGACATTAATCAGTAATTTTGTACCGGTAAATCTATATAATGACTCCAAAACCAAAATATGATGTAGCCTTAGTCGGAGGTGGAATAATGAGTGCAACACTGGCGACCATGCTCCACGAGTTCGACCCTGATCTGGAAATCGTTATTTTCGAGAGATTGGGAGAAGTAGCGAAAGAAAGTTCATCGGCCTGGAACAATGCCGGGACTGGCCATTCCGCTTTCTGTGAATTGAACTATACGCCGGAAAAGGATGGAAAAATTGATATAAAAAAAGCAGAATACATTGCTGAGCAGTTCGAGGTTTCCAAACAGTTCTGGTCTTACCTTATTAATAAAGGCATTATCGATAATCCGAAAGAATTCATCAATTCCTGTCCACACATGAGTTTTGTTTTTGGCAGGAAAGATGTGGATTATCTCAAAAGACGTCACGATGCACTTCTTAAATCGCCATTATTTCAAGGCATGGAATATTCTGATGACCATCAGAAACTGAAAGAATGGATTCCGCTGATGATGCAGAAAAGAATGACATCCGACAAACTTGCTGCCACCAAAATGGATTTGGGAACCGATGTCAATTTTGGAAAGCTGACTCATAAATTAATTGAACATCTCAAAAAAACTGAATCTGTAGAGGTTTTTACCTACCACGAAGTCAAAGATATCGATACAGACGGAAAAGGCGGCTGGGAGCTACATGTGAATGACAGAAAGAATCTTCATAAACAAACGGTAAATGCCGGGTTTGTTTTTATCGGTGCCGGCGGCTATGCACTTCCCCTTTTGGAAAGTTCAGGAATCGAGGAAAGCAAAGGTTACGGCGGCTTTCCTGTAAGTGGACAATGGCTCGTTACTACCAATCCGGATTTGGTTGAGAAACACCATGCTAAAGTTTATACCCAGGCAACCGTTGGCGCACCGCCGATGTCTGTTCCGCACCTGGATCTTAGGATTATTGACGGGAAAAAAGCTTTATTATTTGGACCTTTTGCAGGATTTTCCACAAAATTTCTGAAGGAAGGAAGCTACTTGGACTTGCCTGAGAGTGTTAACTTTAAAAACATACGTTCGCTGTTCGGTGCCTGGTGGCATAATATGCCGCTGACAAGATACCTTATCCAGCAGGTTACTATGAATAAATCTCAAAGAATGTCTCATCTTAGGGATTTTGTTAAAGATGCAAAAGATGAAGATTGGGAATTGATACAGGCAGGTCAAAGGGTTCAGATCATCAAAAGAGACCGCTTTGAAGGAGGCAGACTGGAATTCGGGACGGAAGTCGTTATTAACAATGAAAGGAATATAGCCTCGCTTCTAGGTGCATCTCCCGGTGCAAGCACATCTGCATTTGCGATGATTATGGTTATGGAAAAATGTTTTGAAAAAAAACTCACCACTGACTGGAAGGATAAACTTCTGGAAATGGTACCGAGCTATGGAAAAAAAATGGCGGAACATCCGGAATTAATAAAGCAAATAAGAGATTATTCGAAAGAAAAATTAGAATTACATTATTAATCTTCACTGCAGAAAATGAGCGAAACAAAAGTAAAACCAGTCATTGCAGAAGAACTTATGACGGCGCTACAGTCAGAAGTGTCTGCAGAGAGCCAGGTTATTCTTCACTGCTGCATCAGATCGGAGATGTTTCCGGAAGAAAAAATCAGGATATGGGCTTCAACTTATCTGGTGGACAGAAAATCAGAACACGTTTCCAGGCTGATCCATTTCGAAAACATCAGTTTATTTCCGGATTGGACAGATATTCCTTTTGGAAAAGATTATTGGTTTACGCTCGTTTTTTCAGGTTTACCAAAGGATTGTAAAGTTTTTGATTTTATAGAGCTGATTCCGCAGAATGGCGGTTTTTTCCACGAAGGAATCAGAAGGAATTCTTCTGATGTTTATAGAATAAAATTGGATATATAAATTAAAAAAGGTTCAGAATCTCTGAACCTTTTATATTACGACAGCTTTTGCATTTCTTCTTTTATTTTTTCCTGAAGGCTTTCCGAAGCTGCAACGAGCGGAAGTCTGAGATAATTTTTGATCAACCCTTTTTCTGCAAGAATAGTCTTGATGCCGCAAGGATTGCCTTCTGCAAAAATCAGTCTGGTAATTTCTACAAGAGAATTATGAATTTTATATGCTTCATCCACTTCACGCTTTCTGGCCAGTTTAACCATAGTTGAGAATTCCTTCGGATAAGCCTGCCCGATTACAGAAATTACGCCATCACCACCAGCGAGTGTTACTGGCAGTGTATATTCGTCGTCTCCTGACATTAATGAAAATTGCTCTGGTTTTTGTCTCAGGATATCAAAATATTGAAGGATATTCGGAGCCGCTTCTTTTATCATAAAAAGATTCGGGAATTCGTTTGCCAATCGCAAAGTGGTAGAAGCTTCCACATTCTGCCCGGTTCTTCCGGGAACATTGTAAATAATAATTTTTTCACCGGTTTCTGCCAGCGCTTTATAATGTTGATAAAGACCTTCCTGATTTGGTTTGTTGTAATAGGGAGAAACAGATAGAACGGCGTCGAAATCTGACAGGTCTGTTTCTTTTATCTGTTGAACCACTTCTGCCGTATTATTCCCACCGATTCCAAGAACCAACGGTAATCTGTTATTATTGATCTTAGTGATGTGAGCAACAACTCTGTCCTTTTCTTCCTTGGAAAGTGTTGCAGCTTCCGCTGTAGTTCCCAAAACAACCAGAAAATTGGTTCCGTTGTCTATGTTATAATCGATTAATCTCGTGAGAGCATCGAAATCTATGGAAAGATCTTCATTGAAAGGTGTGATCAAAGCCACACCAACGCCTTTTAGCTGACCCATTTTTTATTGATGATTTAATTCTCTCAAAGTTAATTTATTTTAATAAATGAACAAGATTATCGATGTAAATTATTCGAACCGGAAAATAACTTTTAATATATAAATAAAGGAATAATCGGAAATTATATTTAATGAAATAATAACTTCCAAATTATCATTAAGTTAGTTTACAAACCCGAAAATCATTAGATTTGTATCCATATTATTTTCAGAATGAAAAATAAATTATTAGGTTTCGGAATCATCTGTTTGCTGTTGATTGGCTGTAAAGCGCCACTCAACATTGCCAATGTCCATACCGAAAAGAATATCTACATCACCAGCGGCCTTCGTGATGATAAAGAAATGGATGCTATCATCCAGCCTTACAAAAACGAGCTGGAAGGCAAAATGAATACGAAGATTTCTCACACTAATGTAGAACTCAATAAGTCCGGTGATAACAGCAATCTTGGAAACCTTTTGGCAGATTATACCTTCGAAGGTGCTGAGGAATGGGCAAGGAAAAATAATTTTCCTGCTATAGATGCTGCTGTTATCAATATCGGAGGAATCAGAACCATCATCCCGAAAGGCGATATTGTGACCAAACAAATCTATGAAGTGATGCCTTTCGAAAATGAAATTGTCATCATCAAAATGATTGGGAAAGATGTGGAAGGCCTGTTTGATTATTACCTGAAGACCCAGAAAAATAATCCGGTTTCTCACTTGATTATTGAGACAGATGCCAATGTCATCTCCAGAAAACTGATTAACGGACAACCGATCGATTATAACAAGACTTATTATATTGCGACTTCGGACTATTTGGCTACAGGTGGCGACAATATGTTTTTCTTTAGCAAAGGAGAGGTCATCTTTACGGGTATCAAAATGCGTGACCTTTTCCTGGAAAAGTTCAGGCAAAATCCTGAAGTTTCCGTGCCTGATGATGTAAGACTGATTTTCCAAAACAAAAAAGTGCAGGAATAATGAAAAGAAAAGAGTTTCTAAAATATATCGGCGGCGGAAGTCTTGCTCTGACACTTGCGCCCAACCTTTTGCTGGCGGAACAGTTTGATATCCTGGAAAAAGAATCGGTATATAAGCTGACCATTCTGCACACCAATGATCAGCACAGCAGAATAGAACCATTTGATATGTCCTACACAAAAAACCCAAATCAGGGCGGGTTTGCAAGGAGAGCATCGTTGATAAAAAAGATAAGAAGTGAAGAGACCAACGTTCTTCTGCTGGATTCAGGTGATATCTTCCAGGGAACGCCCTACTTTAATTTTTTTGGCGGCGAATTAGAATTCAAATTAATGAGCATGATGCAGTATGATGCATCTACAATGGGGAATCACGATTTTGATAACGGTTTGGACGGTTTCCTGAAAGTTCTTCCGAATGCAAAATTTCCTTTCATTTGTTCCAATTATGATTTTAAAAATACAATCCTGGAAGGAAAAACAGAACCTTACAGAATCTTTAGAAAAGAAGGAATAAAAATAGGGGTTTTCGGAGTCGGAATAGAACTGAATGGTTTGGTTGGAAAGAAAAATTATGGTGAAACAGTTTATCATGATCCGATAGAAATTGCTCAGCATTATGCGGATTTCTTAAGAAACGATAAAAAATGTGATCTGGTAATTTGTCTTTCTCATATCGGTTTTGATTACCCCGATCAGCCGGAAAAAATGTCGGATAAGCATCTGGCCGCTAAAACATCAGGAATCGATTTGATTTTAGGCGGTCACACGCACACTTTCCTGAAAGAACCTGTGAGTTTACAGAGTAAGAATGGTAAAAATGTCATTGTCAATCAGGTAGGCTGGGCAGGTATTCTTCTGGGAAGACTGGATTTTTATTTTGATAAAAACAAAAGCGTAAAAAATATTTCTTGGAATAATCAGTTAATAGATGAAAGCATAATAGTTTAAGATGAAGAAAATTTTATTAATTATATCGGTTTTTACTGCATTAATTGTTCAGGCACAATCCAGTAAATGGAACGATCTGTTCTCATATAACAATGTTCTGAAGATCCGGGAAGACGGAGACCGCCTTGTTGCTGCTACTGAAAATGGGGTGTTTTACTATTATCCGGGAACGGGTGAAATAAAAAAGTTATCAAAAGCAAACGGACTTCACGAAGTGAAAATTTCAGCTTTTGATTACGATGCGGCAACTCAGACGGGTATCGTGGGATATCAAAGCGGGTCTCTGGATGTTATTACTCCCAATGGGATCTTCCTGATTGTTGATATTCCATTGGCAACCGGATACAATGGTAGCAAAAAGATCAACCATATTTCCATAAACGGTGACAGAGCAATTATCTCTGCGGGTTACGGGATTTCTATCTTTAATATTTCGAAAAGAGAATTCGGAGAGACAGCTTTTTTTACAACAGGTGGTGCTTATGAAGCCGTGAATGCCGCTGTTATGAAGGATAATACTGTATATGCCGTAACAGGGAATGGATTAAAGTACCATGATCTTAATACCACTTTTCCTGTTTATACGACTTGGACAGCGCCAAATAATTTCAAAACGGATTACAAAAAGATCGATGCCTCCGAAATACTCGCTTTTGCAAGTGAAAAGGAAGTAAAGTACGGTACTTTTCCCAATATGTCTACATTATCAGGTTTTACCAGCATCAGGGATATTAAAGTTACAAACAGTAAAATTGTAGTAACTGATCAGACACAGGTTAGGGTATACGGAACAAACGGTTCGCTTCAGAAAACCTTTGATGCTGGTGAGATTATCAATACAGCAATAGTTTATAATAATAACCAGTTATTTACCGGAACCCAGTTTTCCGGGATATATAATGAGCAGAAAAACAGCTTCAAACCGGATGGACCTTATAATAACAGATCTTATAAGCTTTCCTTATTGAATAATCAGATTTGGGTTTCAACGGGAGGCAGATCAGCTTTTAACGAAGCTACGCCACCTTACCTGGGGTATTATCATTATAATGGCTCCAATTGGGTGTATCCGGATTATTTTAAAACCAACAATCAATTCAATATTCTGGATGTGATTCCGAATCCTTCCGACCCAACCGAAATATTCTTTACCAATTACTTTTTTTCCTCACAAAAAGGAATTTATAAAATGGTAGATGATCAATTTGTAAAATCATATGTTGTAAACCCGGGTAACTCTTATGGAGACCTACCTGTAGGCTGCGAGTTTGACAGTAATAATAATCTGCTATGCTCGGCTGCTGCAGTCGACAATACCGGCGGAGCAGGGTTTTATTATTTTGACAGGGCAGTAGACAAGTTGATCATAAGAAGTCTTAACGTTTCTAACAATGCTCAAAAACCTATTCTGAGGGATGGATATATGTATATCCCTGTACCAAGAGTAGGGGGACTTATCATGTATAATTATAATAATACGCCAAGTGTATTTTCGGATGATACTTTTAAGGTTATCACTAAAAATAATAATCTCCCGAACAGCGATATCAGATCAGCAGCTTTAGATAAAAATGATGATCTCTGGATAGGAACTCAGGAAGGCCTAAGAGTTTTATCCAATCCAAAATCTGCTATTCTTGAAGAAAATCCCCAGACGGATCCTATAATTATAGAACAAAATGGGTTGGGAGAAGAACTCTTCAGAGATGCGGAGATTCTTCAGATCGTGGTAGATTCGGGAAACCAGAAGTGGGTATCAATTGCAGGTGGTGGCGTTTTTTGCGTCAGCCCTTCCGGAGACAAAACTATTTATAATTTTACAAAATCCAACTCACCGTTGCCTAATGATACCGTTACAGACATTAAAATAGATGAAAAAACCGGCAAGGTTTATTTCGCCACAATAGACGGCATCGTTGTTTATCAGGGAGATGTCAGCGAGGTAACGTCCAACTTCGGGAACGTATTGGTTTACCCGAACCCCGTTGTCTATTCTCAATATAAAGGTAATGTCCGCATCCGTGGTCTGGCACAGAAAACCAATATCAGGATTACGGATGCCGCAGGCAACATGGTTCACTCTGCAGTGGCCAACGGCGGTTACTTCGAATGGAACCTGAACAACCAGCGTGGTGTAAGAGTCGCATCGGGCATCTATTATGTATTGATGACCAATGAAGATGGTACCGATACAGCAACTGCAAAAATCGCTGTCGTAAATTAAAGAATGGCCCAGGACGTTTTTTTACTGTCTTATACAAAATATGGAGATCACGATGCTGTTCTCCATTGTTTTTGCAGAGAAAACGGATTCGAAAGTTTCTTTGCCAAAGGAATCTACGCTCCGAAAAATAAGAAAAAAGCATTTCTTTTTCCTTTGAACGAATTGTTAATTTACACTTCCGACAAAAAGAAAAGCATCCGGAATGTATTGAAAATTGAGCAAAAAAACACCGATCTTTTTACATCGGATATAAGGAAGAATTCGATTTTATTTTTCATTTCCGATCTGCTGAATCAGGTATTGAGGAATGAAAATCAGAATCAAAACATCTATTCCGAGATTTCTCTTTTCCTGAGCCAATTGCAAATGAATAATTTTCAGGCGCATTTGATATTTATTTTCAGATTATTGAAGCAACAAGGTTTACAGCCTTTATTTTCCGACAAAACCTATCTCAATCCTGAGTCCGGAAACTTCGAGGAAACAGAATCCCATCATTTCTTCGATAAAGACATTTCTTCGATTTGGAAAGAACTGATTATTTCCTCAAATCCTTATGCTCTAAAACTTAGCAGATTGGGGAAACAGAATTTCCTGGATTCGGTTTTAGTGTATTTTCATTATCACTTCACCGATTTTCGGGAACCAAAATCTCTGGAAATCATCAAAGAAATTTTTTAAATTATGATTATCAAAGCCGAACAAAAAGATATTTCAATCATTCAGGAATTAGCCAAAAAATCCTGGAATTTCGCTTATGTCGATATTATATCTCAAGGACAAATCGATTATATGTTGGATTTGATGTATTCCGAAGAAACACTCGGTCAACATTTTGAGAATCCGGATTATCAATACTATTTGGTTCAGGAAAACAATGAATTCCTGGGTTTCATCGGCTTCGAATTTCATCAGGAGTCAGAAACAACAAAACTTCACCGCATTTATTTTCTGAAAGAAGCCCAAGGAAAAGGTTTAGGTAAAAAAGCAGTTGAATTTGTTATCAATGAAGCCAAAAAAGTTGATGATAAAAGAGTGACACTAACCGTTAATAAAAATAATTCAGCCCAAAAATTCTATGAATCTCAAGGTTTCAAAGTTTATGATGAAGCGATTTTCGACATCGGAAACGGTTATGTGATGGATGATTATTTAATGGAATTTATCATTGATAAATAAATTAACTATAGCATTTGCAACCTCGCAGATGCTTTTTTGTGATTGATTTTTTCTTCGTTGTAATTGCTAAAAGTAAATGGAGAATAACTAAAAAACCCAAAAACTCTTTATCTAACTAATCTGCGACCACTTATTCTTGCCCTTATATTGCTTGATATAATATTGTTTGATGATTTGATTATGGGGATGATTCAGAAGAGAATCTTGCTCCAAAATCTTTTCTACAGTCAGTTTCGAAGCTTTGATGATTGCCGAATCTTCTATCAGATTCAGTTTTTTAAAATCAATCACGCCACTTTGCTGAGTCCCGAGAATATCGCCTGGACCGCGCAATTCCATATCTACTTCTGAGATTTTGAAACCGTCATTCGTCTGAACCATTGTTTTTATTCTCGTCCGGCTTTCCTTGCTCAGTTTCTCGTCCGTCATCAGGATGCAGTAGCTCTGTTCTGCGCCTCTGCCAACACGTCCGCGCAACTGATGAAGCTGGGACAACCCGAATCTCTCCGCACTTTCTATCACCATCACAGAAGCGTTCGGGACATTCACACCAACTTCTATCACGGTAGTTGCCACCATTATTTTGGCCTCTCCGGATGCGAAATATTGCATATTGGCATCCTTCTCCGCAGGTTTCATCCTTCCGTGAACCATTGTCACATTATAACTTTTAAAAAAATTCATCACATGATCCAGCCCTTCCATCAGGTTTTTGTAATCCAAAGTTTCTGATTCTTCAATCAATGGATAAACAAAATAGATTTGACGCCCTTTCTCGATTTCTTCCCGACAGAAATTGTAAACCGAAAGTCTGTCCTTTTCCCGCCTGTGAGCAGTAATAATCGGTTTTCTTCCAACCGGCAATTCATCAATCACAGAAACATCCAAATCGGAATAAAAACTCATTGCCAAAGTTCTCGGAATGGGCGTTGCTGTCATCACCAAAATATGTGGCGGAATATTATTTTTTGCCCAAAGTTTTGCCCGCTGAGCCACTCCAAATCTATGCTGTTCATCAATAATCGCCAAACCAAGATTCTGGAATTTGACTTTATCTTCCAAAAGTGCGTGTGTCCCGATCAGGATAGATAGTTCGCCGTTTTCCAGTTGCTCATGGATGATTCTTCGTTCCCTGGTTTTGGATGAACCCGTTAACAACCGGACTTTGATATCGGTATTTTCTAATAATTCCTGGATTGAATTAAAATGTTGCTGCGCCAAAATCTCCGTCGGTGCCATAAGGCAAGACTGGAAACCGTTGTCCATCGCAATCAGCATTGTTAATAATGCCACCATCGTCTTTCCGGAACCAACGTCGCCTTGCAATAATCGGTTCATCTGGGTCGAACGTTTCATATCGGTTCGGATTTCTTTCAGAACTCTTTTTTGGGCATTCGTTAATTCAAACGGAAGATGATTTTCATAAAAATGATTGAAATAATCCCCGACAATCGGGAACGGATTTCCGAATGATTTTGTTTTCTGATGCAGCTTTTTCAATCCGTAACCTAATTGGAAAAAGAACGCTTCTTCGAATTTTAATCGGCGATTCGCTTCATCATAATGTTTTAAATCTTTAGGAAAATGAATGTTGTAATAAGCATTCAGACGATCCATCAGCTTCATCGATTTTAGAAGGTAATCCGGTAGATTTTCCGAAATTAAATTTGGTAAATCTCTCAGAAGATTGAAAATTGCTGTCTGGAATAATTTATTAGTAATGCCTCGTTTGGTCAATTTTTCACTTCCAGGATAAATGGGTAAAAGCGTTCCTGATAAAGCTTTCTTTTCATCCGCTTCAATTTCCGGATGCGGCATGGAAAAATAACTGTTGAACAGGTTCACTTTTCCGAATATGAATAGCTCTTTGTTCAAAGGAATTGCCTCTTTCATCCAGTTCGTGTATCGAAACCAAACCAGATCCATCGTCCCGGTTTCATCCCGAAATTTTGCTGACAACCGTTTTCCTTTTTCATAAACCACTTCCTGCAAATCTGTGATTTTTCCTTTGAACTGAACGTCAGACTCCGGTTCTTTTGTCAGATCACCCACTTTATAAATCTTGCTTTTATCGATATAGCGAAGTGGATAGAATGTCAGCAAATCTTCCACAGTAGAAATGCCCAACACGTTTTTAATCAATTTAGCGCGTTCGGTTCCGATATTTTTGAGAAATTCTATGGAAGTTTCTAAAATCAAAAAGGAAAAATTTGTTCCGACGAATTTCGGGAAAATTTATGAAATTCTGTCTCTAAGGTGATATTTTGAACCGGAAACAGTCATTTTTCCCCCGGAAGCCTGATTAATCCGCTGGTAAGATGTAGATTGGCAGCGGAAATAGAATATTTTTGGAAGGAAGATCACAGATCGCCAACGGAAAATGCTTTGACGAAACTGGAAGACTCCAAGACGAACCCGGAAGCATATGTGACGAAGACGGAAGACTCCGTGACGGCATCCCAATGCCCTGCAGATGGGCAAAAACGGTTTTTCGGAATTTTTTAAATGGATTGCTGAAAATCATCAGTTATTCTTTGATCCTGGATCTGAATTTTTTCTGATAGCTTTCCCATTCTTTTCGGGACTTGATGTTTTTATATTCATCTGTGGCGATCATAGAGAAATAGGGTTCTACTTCTTTGGCTTTCAGAGCACCAGAAAGACTTGTGATTGGGTCTGTTTTCTCATCCAGAAAAACCATGGTCGGGATGATGTTGATATTCATGTACCGGGAAAACTGATGAAGCGGATTTTTGCCTTTCTTTGCTTTATAATCTGGATTTGTGAATGTATGCCCTGCAAAAGTTACAATTTCATTACCATCACTTTCGAATTTTACAGCATAGAATTTTTCATTAATAATCTTCGAAATTTCGGGATGATTAAAAGTGTTTTTTTCCATATCCTTACACGGTGCACACCAATCGGCGTAGAAGTCAATCAGGATTTTCCTTGGTTCTTTTTTCTGTGCTGCCAAAGCTTGTGACATCGTCATCCAGCGCACCTGTGCGGTTCCCCAGAAGCCTGCGGTTAAAAAGAATAGTATGGGTATTAGTTTTTTCATTTGTGCGTTTTATATATATTTTTTAATTACATTCTTACGGTTTAGACGTTTTAATTACATGCTTTACTTTACACCCTGCATCAGTTTTTTGATGAGAGGCGACATTATGATGAGTATGATACCGGCAATCAGGGCGTAGATCCCTAATGTCTTATACCCGTCTGTATAGGCTATCAGCTTGCTTGTCAAGGTCCCACCTGTATTGGCTTCGGACATTTCTGCGCCGATTTTGCCTGCAAAAAATTGCCCGAAAGCACTTGCCAGAAACCACATTCCCATCATCATTCCAAAAAGTTTTTTCGGGGATAGTTTTGTGATGATGGACATCCCGATCGGTCCCAGGCACAGTTCTCCAAAAGTGATCACCAGCCACGTGAATGTGAACAGGTTGAGTGAGGATTTTCCGTCAGCATTGGCAAAAAACCGTAATGAATAGAATAAGAAAAATCCTGCAGCTAAAAACAAAAATCCGATCCCGAACTTGATGATGGTATTGGGCTCCAGTTTTCTGTCAGCCAGCCAGACCCATAATAATCCTACTAACGGGCTGAAAATGATAATGAAAAAGGAATTGGAGCTGTTGTTGATGATGTTAGGGTCGATGTGGAAAAATAGAAGACTATCGACCAGGTTATCTTTTGCAAACAGTGATAAAGAGCCTCCACTCTGTTCATAGATGGCGTTGAAAATCAAATACATTACAATGAATATGAATGCAGCGATAACTTTTCTCTGATAGCCTCTGTCCAGTCTCACGATTTCGTAACCCAAATACAGCAGGGAAACGACACCGATTCCGTACATAAAGTAGTCGGTAAAATCGCTGTTCTGGATAAGGACATAGATCACGGGCAATAATAAAATAGCACCAATGATGACAATAGATTCTTTCTTGATCCGCGTCGGTTTTTGGTTATGAAGCAACGGCGAATTCCCAATGGGTTCGATTGATTTTCTGATGATAAAATAAGTAATCAGTCCAATTATCATGACTACTGCTGCAGCCAAAAAGCACAGACTCCAGGAATAATATTTACCGAGATAAACACAAAGTGCGCCACCCAGAAGTCCGCCGATATTGATGCCTGCATAGAACATTCCGTAGCCTGCATCTCTTCTCACATCATCCTCCTTATAGAGTTCGCCGACCATCGAAGATATATTGGGTTTGAAAAAGCCTGTCCCGATTATGGAACATGTAATTCCAAAATAGAATAAATCGTGAGGATTGTAGGCAATAATGAGATTGCCCAACGCCATAATGATTCCTCCGAAAACCAGAGATTTTTTAAATCCCAGAATCTTATCCGCAAAAATACCGCCGATGAAAGTGAATGCATAGATGAAAGCCTGGATGGCGCCATATTTCAGATTCGCATCTTTCTCGAAGAGCCCGAGCTGGTCGGTCATAAAAATAACCAAAACGCCCCGCATGCCGTAGAAGCAGAAACGTTCCCACATTTCTATTGTAAAAAGATACCAGAGTTGTTTCGGATATTTGCCTTTGAAATTTTGAATTTCTTCGAGGGTAAGATTCATAAATGATGATTGATAGATAATGATTGATTGAATTGTTGATTTTAATATCAGCAAATATATTTTAATGCCCTACGAATTTAACAAAAAAAACCTCTGAAAAATCAGAGGCTTATAATTTTTTGGGGATTATATTTACTTCACGCCATTCATCATTCTCTTTAGAACAGGAGAGAGCAAAGCCAGTAAAATAGCTGCAATTCCACACAATACTACGAACACCATAAAGAATTCAAACAGATTATGAATAGTGAATCCGGCAAATGTTGTGTATTCTGTTGGTAGTTGCGCAGCAGAGAAAGCTTTAACCTGCTCAGCGTTCAAAGTGATTTTTTTATCTAAAACATCCTGAAGATTGACACCAATTTCCTGAGCTTTTGCAAATTTGTCTCCAGTTGCAGGGATAATTGCGCCCAAAGTTCCTGCTAATGCATAACCTGCAGCATTGGCTATGAAGAATACGCCATATAATAATGATGAGAATCTTTTTGGTGCTAGTTTTCCAACTAAAGACAATCCGATAGGGGATAAGCAAAGCTCTCCCATCGTTTGGATCAGATAAAGTAAAATCAACCATTTGATTGCTAATAATCCCGAATTTCCGAGATCTTTTACATTATAAGCAATAATGAAATAAGATAGTGCGATCAAAGCCAAACCAATTGCTTGTTTCAAAGGAGAAACAGGTTCCTTTCCTTTGGCTCTTAATTTATCCCATAGTAAGCTGAATGGTAAAGCTAGAAGCACTACAAAAAGCCCGTTGAAAATCTGAACCATGGATGGTGGCATTTCCCAGCCAAAAATGCTTCTGTCGGTTTGGTTGTCAGCAATAAATGTTAATGATGAACCAGCTTGTTCAAATGCAGCCCAGAAGAAAATAATGAAAAACGAAACAATATAGATCACCCAGATTCTTTGTTTTTCGATCTTATTTTCGGCGGAGCTCATAATTAAAAATGCTAATGAAATACCAGCTGCGTAGATGAAAGGATAGATGATTCCTTTGATCAGCTGTCCCATTTCTACAGAACTGAAACCAAATTCGCCCACCAAAAAATATCTGAAAACAAAGAAAAGGATGACAAATAAGCCAGTTGCAAACCCAATGAATCTCCCGGAGAACTTAGCAGTCTGAGATTCTCCTTCTTCAAAATCATCACTCGTATTATGTTTTGGCAATCCACCTATTGGTCTTCCTTCCGGCGTTACAACATATCTGTTTTTAAGGATGAAGAACGTTACAGTCCCGATAATCATTGCTATAGATGCAGCAAGGAAACCCCATTTGAATGCAAATATATCTCTTACTCCGGCTGCGTCTTTTACGTCACCAACATAAGGGCAGATAAACTGACCAAGGAATGCTCCGATGTTGATACCCATATAGAAAATTGTGAAGGCAGAATCCAATTTAGACTTTTCCTGTTTTGGATAAAGACTTCCTACCATGGAAGAGATGTTCGGCTTGAAAAATCCGTTCCCGAAAATGATAATGAAAAGTGCCAGCCACATCAACCCTTTTGCGCTCCCAAGACTGTCAGAAAAAGTAGAGGCACTAAGGAAAAGTAAGAATTGTCCAATTGCCATCAAACTTCCTCCAAGAATAATACAGTTTCTGTTTCCTAAATATTTATCAGCAATAAAACCTCCTAAAAGTGGTGTTAAATAACAGAGTGCCAAGAATCCACCATAAATGATAGAAGCATCTGCTTCCCTTATCAACAGAGAGTTTACCATAAACAACGTAAGTAAAGCTCTCATCCCATAAAAGTTAAAACGCTCCCACATCTCGGTGCCAAACAGCACCCATAATCCTTTCGGATGTTTAGAATTAGATTGAACTGTATCCATATAGATTAATTGTTAAATTTTCTTAAAGGTAACAAATATAGTTTTTTTTCATAAACGGGAAAGCTAAATTGTAAAGGATGCACAAAGTTTTATCTATTTTATCATTCCTTAATTATCATTTATCTTTACGCTATGGAAATCAGAAAATCAACTCCACAAGATATTGACCAGATTATGAACTGCATCAAAGCCGCAAGACAACTAATGCGCAAAAGTGGAAATACAGTTCAGTGGACCAATGGCTACCCGTCTGAAGAACTGATGCTGGATAGCATCGAAAATGGATTCAATTATCTGATTTTTAATGAGAATGAAGTAGTCGCAACTTTTGATTTCATCATTAGTGATGACCCGAATTATTCCGTAATTGAAAACGGAAGTTGGCTGAATGATGAAAATTACGGGGTTATCCACCGTCTAGCTTCTAACGCAAAAGCAAAAGGCGTGGCGCAATTCTGCTTCGAATGGTGCTTTTCCCAATTCCCGAATATCAGAATTGATACCCACGAAACCAATATCGCAATGCAAAAAGTTCTGGAAAGACTTGGCTACGAAAAATGCGGAATTATCTACGTTGCCGATGGAACGCCGAGATTAGCATTTCAGAAAATAGAAGATAAATGATGATTGATTAGCGATATTAAAATCATTTATCAATCATCATCTGTCAATTATCAATTAATGTCCGCTTTCTCTCATAATTTTGTTCAATCTCTTCAACATCATCAATCCCAACAAGGTTGCGAAAATTAACAATCCAAAATTGACTAAAAAATAATTGGCTTTATTTTCATAATTGTACCAGGTGCTGGCAAGGATTCCGGACAATTTGTTTCCGACTGAATTTGCCAAAAAAAATCCTCCCATCATCAACGCTGTTAATCTGGCCGGAGATAATTTGGAAACAAATGACAATCCCATTGGCGAAAGGCAAAGTTCACCAATTGTAACCACACCATAACCTGCAACCAACCAAAGCGCCGAAACTTTTTCTGCGCCATTGTTTCCTGCATAAACTGCTGCAACCATTACCAGACAAGACAGACTGGTAAGAAATAATCCCAAAACAATTTTACTCGGGGTTAACGGCTCTTTTCCACGTTTTCTCAGCATTGCCCAAACACCTACTATTACTGGTGTTAAGGCAATCACCCAAAATGGATTGATGGATTGGAATAGTTCTGTGTTATAAAGGAAAACTGATTTATCTGCTTTAGCTTCCAATTCAGCCCTTCTTTCCATGGAAATGTTTCTGAAATAAATATCTTTTCCTGTTTCTTTCAAAGTTTTGCCATCGGCATCTTTTTGAGAACGGAATTGCTCATCAAAAATCGGAGTTTCTTTATCAGCATAACTTTTTTCTTCTACCAAATAAAGCGAAGCCAAAGGCTTTTCCACCGATTCAGAAACGCTTCTGTCTGTGTAATAATTTGCCCAACGTGTCAACGCGGTTCCATTTTGTTTGAAAACCGCCCAGAAAAACATACTGATTAAAAATATCGACAACAATGCACCAATCGCAGGTTTTTCCAACGGATTGGATTTGAAATAAAGCGAAACATAGAAATAAATCACAGGAACGCAAGCGAAGATAAATGCATCAGTATTGGTGCTTCCAAAGATGTTGGTTCCCAAAATCATCGTCGGTACAAACCAGCCGATTACACCGGTCACAATAGCAGGAACAAATACTTTCATCAGGATTTCAGACAATTTCGTATCGCCTTCCTGGCTTGGTTTCATTACCGCAGCATGTCTGTAATGTTTCATCCCGATGGTGAAAATTACCAATCCAAGCAACATCCCAACTCCGGCTGTAATAAACGCTTCACCCCAACCGAATTTATTCCGCATAAACGCCGCAATGATATTACAGATAAACGCACCAATGTTGATTCCCATATAGAAAATATTGTAGCCGGAATCTTTGTTGGCCTTGTAAGGTTCTTCGGAGTAGAGATTTCCTAACAGTGTGGAAATCGTCGGTTTGAAAAAACCATTTCCAATAATTATCAATGCAAGAGAACCATAAAATAAAGGCAGATCTTTGAAAATACCAACACCAATATAACCAAGCGCCATCAAGATACCACCAAGATAGATGGATTTTATATAGCCTAAAACTCTATCAGCCAGAAAGCCGCCAAGAAACGGTGTAAGATAAGTGAGTGCTATAAAGGTTCCGAAAATATCGTCAGCATCTTTATCAGGAATTCCTAATCCTCCGGCAACGCCCTGCGGTTCTATCAGATAAAGAACGAAAATGCCGAGTATCAGATAATAACCGAAACGTTCCCACATCTCGGTAAAAAACAAATAAGGTAAACCTTTTGGATGCTTAGTCTTCATAGTGTCAATTTTCACAACGTTCCCAAAAATAGGATTTTAAATTTAATTGATGTAATAAAAATAATTACAGAACTGTCTGTTTATTAAAATTAGCAGGATTTGACAAGTCAAGATGATTAATCTTTGATAGTTTTGAAATAAAAAAATGAATAAGCCGGATTTTTATAAGTCTAAATTTTTCAAAGTGTTAGTAACAATATTTTTGGTGATCACACTTATTTACATACTTCAGAATGGTTATGATTTTGGAAAATGGCTTCACGGGATAATTAACAGATAAAAACGATGATAAGAAAACTACTTTACCTTTTTGCCTTCATTTGTTCGTCGGTGATTTTTGCTCAGAACTTGATTTCGGGGAAAATCCTGGGCAAAGACAATTTGCCACTTTCCGGTGTTGAGGTTTCACTGATCAATCTATCCAGTCAGGAAACTTTGAAGGTTGCCATCACAGACAAAGAAGGAAAATTTGAATTGGATAATGTGAAGTTTGATGAAGCAAAAATTGTCATTGAACAAAATCATTACGACAAATTCACCTCAGAAATCATCAAACCTTCTGAAACCAATATTGTTCTGCCTGATATTAATTTAAAAGAATCTTCCAAAGCGATTGAAGGCGTAACGATTGTAGCCAAAAAACCTTTCGTTACACAAAAAATCGACAGGATTGTCATTAATCCCGATGCTTTGATAAGCAATGCGGGAACAACAGCCTTAGACGTTCTGGGGAAATCGCCGTCGGTTAATGTTGATTTCAATGGCATTGTCTCGCTCCGTGGAAAAAACGGCGTCCAGATTTTTATCGATGACAAGCCGACCTACCTTGCCGGGTCTGATCTGGCAGATTATCTCCGTTCGATTCCTTCATCAAACATAGAAAATATTGAAGTGATAGCCAATCCACCTGCAAAATATGATGCAGCCGGAAATGCGGGTATCATCAATATCAGGCTGAAAAAAACGTTGGCAAAAGGTTTCAACGGCGGTTTCAATTTGTCTTACGGACAGGGAAAATACATGCGGACTGTGAACAGTGCGAATTTCAATTACAGAATCCAGAAATGGAATTTCTTTACCAATCTCAGCGTTAATAAAACCGAAAGCTATCAGGATTTGACCATCACCAGAGAATATTTCAATCCTGCTGGCGAACGGACTTCGATCTTTACCCAGAATTCTTATATCACACCAAAAAACAGAACCAATGCTCTGAAAATCGGGGCTGATTTTTACGCCAATGATAAAACGACTTTTGGTATTGTTTTGAATGGTTTCGTCAATCCTTCTGAAAGGAATACTGTTAATAATGCAACAGACCAGACTAATGATCTCCAGACTATTAAAACAATCCATGCTGATATTCCGATGAATGTCAAATTCAAAAATGGCTCAGTGAACCTGAATATGACCCGGAAAATTAAAGACAAGCAAGAGTTGACCGTAAATGCGGATTATATTAATTATGATTCGAAAATCAAACAAAGTCAATTCAATACAACTTTTTATCCGAATAACCCTGTGGCAGAAAATACAAGAATCGATTCCAGATTGCCTTCCGATGTCACGATTAAAGTTTTAAAAGCGGACTACAGCGGGATTAATTTATTTGGAGGCAATTTTGACTTCGGGGCAAAATCAAGTTTTGTGAAAACTGGAAACGTTGCGGATTTCCGTGATGTGCAAAATGGTATGGAAACCCCGAATTATACGTTTTCCAACAATTTTGATTACAAAGAAGATATCCACGCTGTTTATACCAACTATGCAAAGGACTTTGAAAAAATATCGGTTCAGCTGGGTTTGAGAATGGAATATTCTGACATCAAAGGTGACAGAAACGGAAATCCTACAAAAATTGATACCACTTTTACAAAAAAATATACAAGCCTTTTCCCAACGTTTTTTATCCAGTACCGGGCAGACTCTCTACAGAATCACGTTGTGGGATTATCTCTTGGAAGAAGGATTGACAGGCCGAATTATAAGGATATGAATCCGTTCACTTATCCGATGGATAATTACACATTCTACGGTGGAAACCCGTTCTTGAGACCGACATTTTCCTATAATGCGGACTTGAATTATACTTACAAAAAGAATTACACTTTCGGATTCAATTACAGCTATATCGATGATTTGATTTCTGAGACCAATGAACAAAGAAATGGGATTTACTACAGTCGCCCAGGCAACTTTGCCAAGCAGGTTTCCTATGGTTTTTCTTTCAACGGAAATTTTGCAATTACCAAATGGTGGACACTGCAGTGTTATACGGAAATGACCCACAATTATTTCGAAAGCAAAGTGTATACGGAATATCTTAGTGATGCAAAATGGAACTGGTTCATAATGCCGACAAACCAATTCATCATCAGTAAAAAATGGAGTGCGGAATTAGCAGGTCAGTATCAAACTACGATACTTTCCGGGCAGTTTCTGATTTCACCAATCGGTTCCGTCAGAGCTGGGATTGCGACCAAAGTTTTCAAAGACCAGGGAACACTGAAGCTGAATATCTCCGATGCTTTCTACACCAATCAGATTGAAGGTCAGATCCGTAATATTCAGAATGCCAGAGCCGGCTGGTTCAGTTATCTGGATTCCCGGGTGGTGACATTATCATTCTCATACCGTTTCAGCAAAGGAAATAACCTTAAAGTCAGACAATCCGGCGGGTCGGAAACGGAACAGAGCCGTGTGAAAATCTAAGTTTACATTCATATTTTAGTTTTTATTAAAACCGCAGGCCAGGATTTTTTTCTGGTCTGCATTTTTTGTGGTCGAGTTTATAAATGTATTGGAAATGTAACGTTTTGGTTTTTGATATTACTCATTCAAAAAACTAAAATGTTCAACCGGATCACTGAGGATAATTTCAGAAACATCCAATTGCCAAGACAAAGCAGTCTGGTCAATTTTTCGTCTTTCAGAGAGTTGCGAACGGATGTGTTGTTCAGAAGTTTCAGCCTGAAATTTGTTCTCGAAGGCTGTGAGCAGTACTTGATTGACGGTCATCTCTTCAAAGTTTCAAAGGGAGATTTTTTGCTCGGGAATCATTTTTCTGATGGCAAGTTATTGATCCAGAGTGATGAAGATGTCAAAGGTTTATGCATCGATATTTCGCCGGATATCATTGCCGAAGTCTCAGCCGGATTTCATTTCCCCGAATTGACCGAACAGGATTTGGATTTTGAAAAATACCTGATCTCCGAAAATTTTGTTGAAAACAAATACCATTTTTCCCAGAATATCATTGGCCAACAGCTTAGCAAAATCAGTCAGCAGATTGTCGGTCAGCAACATTACAATTTTGATTTCAGCCCCGAGTTTTATTACCGTTTGGCAGAAAATATCGTTTCAATTCATTATCCGGGATTTCTCCGGATCAAAAATTTGAAAACCGTAAAGTCACACACCAGAAAATCATTATACAGGAAAATACAAAGTGCCAGGGATTATATCGATTTGCATTTCGCAACCATTCAGAATATTGAATCCGTCGCCCGGGAATCATCAATTTCAGAATACCATTTTTACAGGCTTTTCAGGCAGATTCAGGGAGAGAGTCCTTATCAATACATCACGCAGAAAAAATTACAATTTGCGAAACAATTATTAAAAGATAAGAGCCTTTCTCTCACTGATGTTGCATTCATCTGTGGTTTTACAGATCTTTCATCATTCAGTAAAAATTTCAAAAAGCATTTTAGAATCCCGCCGGGTCAGTTTCGATAAAAAAAACATCCCTTAATTTTAAAGGATGCTTTTTGATCTTATAATTTCTACAAATTCTCCAAAATAAAATTCGTCATCTTCTCATAAAGCTGAGGCCTGGTCTGTCCGCCATAGATGCCGTGATTTTTATCCGGATAAGCCATGAATTCAAATTGTTTCTTGTTCTGAATCAAAGCCTCAGAAAACTCCATAGAATTCTGAAAATGAACGTTGTCATCAGCCGTTCCGTGGATCAAAAGGAATTTACCCTTCAGCAATTTCGCAAAAGTCGTTGGAGAATTCTGGTCATAGCCTTCAGGGTTTTCCTGTGGTGTCTGAAGGAATTTTTCTGTGTAAACCGTATCGTAATACCTCCAGTTCGTCACGGGTGCAACTGCAATCCCAAGTTTGAAAACTTCCGCACCTTTGGTCAGAGCCAGAGAACTCATATATCCGCCAAAACTCCATCCGAAAATCCCGATTCTCGATTTGTCAATATAAGACTGATTCCCGAACCATTGGGCAGCAGTTATCTGGTCTTCGGTTTCGTATTTTCCCAGTTGTTTATAAATGACTTTTTTGAATTTCGCCCCTTTGTAGCCGGTTCCGCGCCCATCTACACATGCGACAACATATCCTTTCTGGGCCAGCATTTCGAACCAGATAGCGTTTCCGCCGTCCCATGAATTGGAAACCTGCTGAGATCCCGGACCGGAATATTGGTACATAAATAATGGATATTTTTTATTCGGATCAAAGTTTTTCGGCTTGATGATCCAGGCGTTCAGCTGGTCCCCAACAGAATTTGGAATGGTAATAAATTCTTTGGTTACAAAGTTGTCTTTCTGAAGCTTAGAAAGCGCTTCATTATTGTTTTGTAATTCTTTAATTTCTTTTCCGGAAGCATCTTTCAGAACATATTTGTTTGGAGAAGCCGCTGTCGAATTGGTATTGATGAAATAATTAAATGACTTGCTGAAACTCGCCGAATTATCACCTTCAGGATAAGAAATCAAAGTCGTTTTTCCAGTGTTGATGTTCAGTTTAGAAACTACTTTGTTCAGACTTCCTTTTTCAGTCGTCTGGATGTAGGCTTCCTTAGTTTTTGGGTTGTAGCCGTAGTAATCTGTGATTTCCCAGTTACCTTTCGCAACTTGCTTTTTTAATTTTCCAGCTTGGTCATACCAGTACAATTGTCTGTAGCCATCACGCTCAGAGGCCCAAAGGAATGAGTTGTCATCCAAAAATTCCAAAGTCAGATTATCGGTTTCTATCCAGGCATTATCGGTCTCAGTGAGCAGTTTGCTCACATTTCCGGATTTGGTATCCACTTTTAGCAGATCCACGTGATTGTGGTGCCTGTTGCTGGTCGCCAGCACAATTTCGTCTTTGCCGTTCGTCTGCCAAAGCTGCGGAATGTAATAATTCTCAAAACTTCCCAAATTCAAAACGGTTGTTTTCCCGGAATTTAATTGATAAAGATTGGCCGTAACCGTCGAGTTCGTTTCACCCGCTTTTGGATATTTGTAACGCATCTCCGTCGGATAAAGTGATTTCCCATAGATAGGAATATAGATTTCCGGAACTTTGGATTCATCGAATCTTACGAAAACAATCGCGTCGCCGGCTTTGTTCCATTGGTAATAATCTGCGTGACCAAATTCCTCTTCATAAACCCAGTCGCCAAGACCATTGATGATATGATTTTTCTTCCCGTCATTCGTGATTTGAATAATTTTCCCTGATGTCAGATCCTGGTAAAACAAATTATTATCTACAATGAAAGCCACTTTGCTCCCATCCGGAGAGAATTTAGGCTCCTGAATATAGTTCCCATTATTAAGAGCAGTCACTTTATTGGACTTCAAATCCTTTATGTCAAATTTTCCCAAAAACGAATGTCTGTAAATATCCTGACTCTCTTTCTGCAATAAAATCTTAGTTTCATCCGCCGAAAAAATATATGATTCAAAACTTCCGTCTACGATGTTGCCGGATTTTTGTGACGTCTTATAGTTGTATTTGGCGACACCATCTTTCTCGATTGTGGCGTAGTTTTCACCATCATTCAGGGACGCAATTCCTGCAATCCCTTTTCCACGGTAGTAGCCGGAGTAGATTTTATCAAGTGTAATTTCTTGCGCATTAATGTTTTGTGAGAAAACTGTCGTCATCATTACAACAGGAAAAAGAATTTTCTTCATTTTTAAAATTTTAATGACGTAAATATAATAAAGATTAATTGTTTTAAGCAGAGTCAATCTAATGTTATCTGTAACAGTCGACCTTACTCTTGTAACAGTCTACATAACTCCTGTAACACTCAACTTAACTCCTGTAATAGTCTACATAACTCGTGTAATACTCTACTTAATTCGTGTAACACTAAACTTAACTCCTGTAACAGTCTACATAACTACATTGATTCTCTACCTAAGACCTTTAACAGTCTACTGAAGATGTTGGATGACATATTGAATCCCTGACAACCATCAACTAACAACCATCAACTAACAACCATCAACTAACAACTATCAACCAAAAATCCCTATCTTTGCGCCATTATTTTTCTCACTTAAAACGTTTATAGCATGCAACTGTACAACACCTTAAGCGCAGAAGAAAGAGCTCAGCTAATTGATGAAGCTGGTAAGGAACGCCTTACACTGTCTTTCTATGCGTACGCCAAAATTGAAGACCCAAAAAAATTTCGCGATGACCTTTTTATAGCCTGGAACGCCCTGGATGCGCTTGGCCGGATTTATGTAGCCCATGAAGGGATTAATGCCCAGATGAGTGTTCCAGCCGATAACTTTGAGGCGTTTCGTGATACGCTGGAAGTGTATGATTTTATGAAAGGTATCCGCCTGAATGTCGCTGTAGAGCAGGATAATCACTCATTTTTAAAGTTAACTATCAAAGTCAGAAACAAAATCGTTGCAGATGGTCTGAATGACGAAACTTTTGATGTGACCAATAAAGGCATTCATTTGGGAGCACGCGATTTCAATTCTATGCTGGAAGATCCCAATACGATTGTCGTGGATTTCAGAAACCATTACGAAAGTGAAGTCGGACATTTTGAAGGTGCAATTACACCCGATGTGGAGAATTTCCGTGAAAGTTTGCCGATTATCAATGAGCAATTGCAGGATTTCAAAGAAGACAAAAACCTGTTGATGTATTGCACTGGTGGTATCCGTTGCGAGAAAGCAAGTGCTTATTTCAAACATCAGGGTTTCAAAAATGTTTACCAGTTAGAAGGCGGTATTATTGAATATACACGCCAAATCAAAGAGGAGAATATAGAAAGCAAGTTCATTGGAAAGAATTTTGTGTTTGACCATCGCTTGGGCGAAAGAATTACGGACGATATTATTTCTCAGTGTCATCAATGTGGAAAACCTTGTGATAATCACACCAATTGTGCCAATGATGCCTGCCATTTATTGTTCATCCAGTGTGATGATTGTAAAACAGCGATGGAAAATACCTGCTCGTCAGAGTGTCTGGAGATTTACCATTTGCCGCAAGCTGAACAATTAAAACTTAGAAAAGGTTTGCAGGTCGGAAACAAAGTCTTCAGAAAAGGAAAATCTGAAGCCTTAACCTTTAAAAAATCAGGCGATTTGACCGTTAAGCCTTTGGCAAAAGTAGAAACAAAAGACATTCGTCAAAAAATAAAAATAAAGAAAACCTTCATTGCAAAAGGCGAACATTACTATTCTAAATCAAAGATCGGACAGTTTCTGATTGAAAATAAAGAACTATCGGTGGGTGATAAAGTTCTGATTTCCGGACCAACAACTGGAGAACAGGAGTTTTTGATCAAAGAACTTTTTGTCAATGGAAGTCCTTCCGGAACGGCAAAAGCTGGAGATCATGTTACTTTCGGACTTCCGTTCAGAGTGAGACTGTCGGATAAATTATATAAAATTCTGGAAGATTAACATGAAGAATAGCGGAAAAATAGAACTAATGGCACCTGCCGGTGATTTTACATCAATGCAGGCAGCATTGGACAACGGCGCGGATTCCATTTATTTTGGGATAGAACAGCTTAATATGCGCGCCAGAGCTTCCATGAATTTTACAATGGATGATCTCCCGGAAATTAGCAGACGTTGCAGAGAGAAAGGCGTCAGAACCTATCTCACGCTCAATACAATTATTTATGACCACGATCTTTCTATCATAAAAACACTTCTTGATAAAGCAAAACAAGCCAATCTGACTGCGGTGATTGCAATGGATCAGGCCGTGATTTCTTATGCCAGACAGATCGGGATGGAAGTTCATATCTCGACCCAGATCAACATCACCAATATTGAAACGGTAAAGTTCTACGCTCTTTTTGCAGACACCATGGTGATGAGTCGCGAGCTGAGCCTGACGCAGATCAGAAAAATCTGTGATCAGATCGTCAAAGATCAGGTGAAAGGTCCGTCCGGAAACCTGGTGGAGGTTGAGATTTTTGGTCACGGTGCGCTTTGTATGGCTGTTTCTGGCAAATGTTACCTTAGCTTACATTCATCTAATTCTTCAGCGAATCGAGGTGCCTGCAAGCAAAACTGCAGAAAGAAATATACGGTGATTGATCAGGAAACCGGATTTGAAATCGAGTTGGATAATGAATATATGATGTCTCCAAAAGATCTTTGTACCATTGGTTTTCTGGATCAGGTTGTGGAAACTGGTGTGAAAGTTCTCAAAATAGAAGGTCGAGGACGTGCACCTGAATATGTTGCTACAGTGGTAAAGACTTACAGAGAAGCGATCGATTCGGTCACAGATGGCACATTTTCGAAAGAAAAGGTATCGGTATGGATGTCCCAGCTGGAAACCGTTTACAACAGAGGTTTCTGGGCTGGTTATTATTTGGGTCAGGAATTAGGCGAATGGTCGGATAATTCCGGATCCAGTGCTACTCAGAAAAAGGTTTACGTTGGAAAAGGGCGTCATTTCTATCCTAAATCTAATATCGCCGAATTTTTAATTGAAGCTTATGATCTGTCTATTGGAGATAGAGTTCTGATCCAGGGTCCGACAACCGGCTCACAGGAAATGCTGATTGATTCTATGCAGGTCGATAAGAAAACAGGGGCTGATAAAGCAACTAAATCTGATGTCATTACCTTCAGAACAGATTTCAGAATCCGACCGTCGGATAAACTATATAAAATAGTTCAGGCTTAATTCTTTATGTTACGCTCTACAAAGAATGGTAATAGTAACGCTTCAAAGGGAAAAATGCATAGGCTGTAATTATTGTGCGGAATTTGCGCCGGAGTTTTTCAGAATGTCTAAAAAAGACGGTAAATCAGTTTTATTAAAAGCTATCGATAAGAAAGGTTTCCATACTATTAAAACCCCACTCCACGATGCCTTTGAACCTTGTGAAAAGGCAGCAAAAGCCTGTCCGGTCAATATTATTTCAGTTAAAGAAATTTAAAATGAATATTAGTCTCACAAAAAATGAACTTAGAGCTATTTATAAAGCAAAACGAATGGCTTTGTCCAGGGATCAGGTAGACGCTTTATCAGAAAAGTTGTTGAAAAACTTTGTTTTACAATTTAATATTATTGAAAATCAATGCATTAATGTTTTTTTGCCAATTGAGAGACTCAATGAGGTCAATACCAAAATATTTATTGATTACTTTTTTGACAAAAAAGTTCGTGTTTTTGTTCCGAAAATTCAAGATGGAAAAATGATTTCTATAGAGATTTTTCCTGATTCTGAATTTCAAATTAATAGGTGGGGAATTAAAGAACCTTTTTGTGATAATAATGTAAATGTTGAATTAGATTATGTTTTGACGCCATTATTATATTGTGACAGATTCGGAAACAGAGTAGGATATGGTAAAGGTTTCTATGATTCCTTTTTTTCTGGAGATTTAATAATCCACAAAAAAATTGGACTTAATTTCTATTCTCCAATTGAGGATGTTGCTGATATTTTTGAGAATGATGTGTGTTTAGATGGATTGATTACCCCATCAGGATTTGTAAATTTTAATATTAAATAGTTAGAAATCAGTATCATTTATTTGTAAAATGGTTTACAAAACCTTTACAAGCTGTTTTTAAATGATTTTTGTCAGACCGTCCTACATTTGTATTGTAATTATGACGCAATAATTAAGAAAAACAAATCAATAATAATAATTAATTAAATTTTAGAACAATGAAAAAGTCATTATTTGTAGCTGCTATCGCTGCTATTGCTCTTGTAGCTTGTAAAAAAACTGATAACGTAGAAGCTGCTGCTGTTGATTCAGTAGACGCTACAGCGGATTCTGCTGTTGCTGCTATCGATTCTACTGCTACTGCTACTGTTGATTCAGTAAAAGCTACTGCTGATTCTGCTAAAGCTGAAGTAAAAGCTGACGAGAAAGCTGCTAAAGAAGAAATCAAAAAATAATTAGATTCTAAATCTGATTAAAACAAAACCCGCTAATTAGCGGGTTTTGTTGTTTTTATACTGTCAGATTCTTTTTGATAAAACTTGGTGAAATAGAATTTAAATTCTTTCTTGAATTTTACGGGTGAAGCTTTTAACAGATATTGCGCTTTTCTGTTAACCGTAGTAATGTAAGCTTTTTTGTTGTCGTAATATTCTACATCGAATGTTGCAAAATCCAGAGTGTCTTTTTTGTAAATCGATTTGGATGTCGTGAGATTGTTGACTTTAGCAAACTTCACTTTCAGGCTGTCCATTTCCTTAAGCAATGGCTTAAGGTTATTAGAGTCCTTGGACAAAAAATGAGCTTGCATCTGTGTGTATATCACAGAATCTATTTCCGTATCCTTATTTCCTGAAGTATAAAGTGTTGACAGATCCAATAGATCCTGAACTTTCTGCGAAGTAATAACATTAATAGCCTGGACACTATCCAGTTTAGTTTTTGAATAAGTTACTCTGTTATTAGCATTTCTGAGAGTTTCCAGAGAGTTATCATTACCGTCGTATTTTTTATCACACGAAATTATTCCTGTAATAGTTAACATAAGGCATAAGATCCACCAATAGATTTTATTTTGTGTTTTCATCATCAGTGATTTTGAATTTGATCATTACAATTTTTCCGTTTTTCATTTGAGAATCAATCACTTCCAGATTTTCCAATGAGGTTGTAGGAAGCGTAACCAGCGAGATGTATTTTTGCTTATCCATTGTCTCTATTCCATAGATATCACTGTCTACAACTTGATAGATAAGTGCTTTGTCGCTTATCAGGCGGTTAAGTTGTTCAGTCTTTTTCTTAAAATCCTTGATTGATTTTGAATAATAGAATAACTGAATAGCATAATCATTTGGCTTCAATTCTATATTTTCAGACTCAGGAGCATTTGTAAGATCTCTTATTACCTCATCTGTTTTATAGAAAGGCGAAGAGATAATCATTTTGAGTTTTTTGCTTTTCGTTTCGTAAACGAAAGGTGAATTTGGTTTTACCTTGAATAAAATAGGAGATTCATTTTCTCTGATGATTTTTACATCCAGCTCGCCTTTAATAGAAGAGTTTCTGTCTGCGTCTGTAAAAGCATAAGTGTATTTTTTATAGAAAAGATTATCGTAAAATACCAGAATCAGAACCACAGCAAATAAAAAAGCTGATATGCCAAGCCAAAGGTATCTTTTAAGAAAATTCTGCTCTGGATTATTAAAATTGATGTTTCTGTTGATCTCATCAAAAGCCTGGTTGTCAACAGATAGAGGAGGTGTTTCAATAACTCTGACCGGTGATTGTTCCGTTTTATTTATATCATTTGCTTTTTCAGCCGATGTTTCTGCCTGTGCCGAAGGATTTGAATTTTCACTATCGGTAGAAATCGGATTTTTCTTTTTGAAATCAAACCAGGAACTGTAACCTGCATAAACTGACAATAGATTAAGCATGTCAATTCTGGGTGTTTTTTCCTGAGAATTATTCTTAAAATAAGTGTAAAAAGTTTTTTCACTAATATTTCCTTTCGCTTTTTGTCTCAGATCTTCCTGGAAATAAATAATGTCAATACCTTTCCATTTCGAAATATCATTATAAGATGGGGAATGTGTTTCAAGATATTTATCCTGAACAGCCTTTTTTAAGGATTGAAAATGTGAAAATTCTATATCGCTCAAAATTGTTTTTATTCTTAATTTGTTGATTTACAGTTGTTCTTATTTGTAAATCTTGTTTTACAAATATATTACAATTAATTTTCAAATACAAGATTTATTTATTGTCATAATTTTGACCCGTTCAAAAGTGAACAATTTATTACTAACAATTTAATTTAATTATTATGAAAAAATCATTATTCGTAGCTGCTATCGCTGCTGTTGCTCTTGTAGCTTGTAAAAAAACTGAAACTGTAGATACTGCTGCTGCTGATTCTGCTGTTGCTACTGCTGATTCTGCTGTTGCTGTTGTAGACTCTACTGCTACTGCTGCTGTTGATTCTGTAAAAGCTACTGCTGATTCTGCTAAAACTGAGGTTAAAGCTGAAGCTAAAAAAGTAGAAGAAGCTGCTAAAAAATAATCTTAACCAAGTTAAGAACTTAAAACCGTTTCTTTCGAGAAGCGGTTTTTTTATTTCTCTAATTTCTGCCTAAGAATTTCGTAACATGTGATTGCTGCTGCATTACTCAGATTTAGAGAGTCAATGCTTCCAGCCATTGGGATTAAAACATTTTCTCCTTTATCTTTCCAAAAGTCACTTAGACCGGAATGTTCTGTTCCGAATAAAACTGCCGATTTTTCTTTTAGATTTTTTGTCTGAATATTTTTGGCATCACCACTCATAAATGTTGTGAAGATAGCATATTCATAAACTTTTAAAAATTTCAGAGTTTCTTCATTGGAAGCCTGAAAGATATTCATCCCGAAAAGACAACCAACACTGGAACGAATAACATTCGGATTGTAAAAATCGGTTCTTGGGTCGGTCACAATCAAAGCGTTGATCCCAAAAGCTTCGCAACTTCTCAGAATTGCGCCGAGGTTTCCGGGCTTTTCTACACTTTCCAAAATGATAATGGAAGAATCTTTTTTCGGACTGAAATCTTCTAGTGTTCTTTCTTCCAATTTATAAATCCCGATAATTCCTTCGGTTGTTCCACGATAAGCAATTTTTTCATACAGCTTTTCTGAAACGTAATGGATTTTAGAATCGGGTAATTTGCCTTTGAAAATAGATTCGCAGATGTAAAATTCTTCGGGTTGGTTGCCAAAATGCATTGCTCTTTCGTTTTCCTGCTGACCTTCTACGATGAAAACACCGGCTTTTCTTCTGTCCTGGTTCTTGGTCATTAGTCGGGTCAGTTTTTTGATTTTTTCGTTTTGAAGGCTTTCTATGAGCATTTAAAGAATTTTTGCAAAGGTAATAAATTGTAAAAGTTTAACTTCCATCTTCTGACAACTGTCTTCCAACAAAAAATATATATCTTTGTTTTATGATTTTACGAGGAGAAAATTTAATCAAAGAATACGGACCGAAAAAGGTGGTAAAAGGCGTTTCATTGGAGGTTCAGCAAGGCGAAATCGTCGGGCTTTTGGGACCAAACGGAGCGGGAAAGACGACGTCATTTTATATGATTGTCGGATTGGTGAAGCCGACTTTGGGCAATGTTTTCCTGGATGACCAAAATATCACGAAAGATGCGATGTACAAACGCGCGCAGAATGGAATTGGTTATCTCGCGCAGGAAGCTTCGGTTTTCAGAAAACTGTCTGTAGAAGATAATATTTTGGGCGTTTTGCAATTGACGAAACTGTCCAAAAAAGAACAACAGAAAAAATGTGATGAATTGATTGAAGAGTTCCATTTGGAACACGTTCGTAAAAATCGTGGTGATTTGCTTTCCGGAGGTGAAAGACGAAGAACAGAAATTGCACGTTGTCTCGCAACAAGTCCGAATTTTATTCTTCTGGATGAACCTTTTGCGGGTGTTGATCCAATTGCGGTGGAGGATATTCAAAAAATCGTGAGGTCTCTGGTGGAGAAAAATATCGGAATTCTGATTACCGACCACAATGTTCAGCAGACTTTGGCGATTACCAATAAAACTTATATTATGTTCGAAGGGAAAATTCTGAAAGAAGGTCTGCCAGAGGATTTGGCAAATGACCCGGATGTTAGGAAAGCCTATCTTGGAGAGAATTTTAGGTTTGAGAAGTTTTAGATTTTATCGCAAAGACGAAAAATTTCAATAATTAAAATATATAAGTCGCAAATGAAAACTTTGCGACTTTTTTATTTCTCAAATCATCGTATTAAAACGTATAAAACAATTTTTTATTGCATTTGAATTCTTAATAAATGTAATAATGTTTTGTATAATAAATGTTAATATGTGTCGTTAGATGTATAAGTGTTATTTTATAGGTAATAATATTGGCTATAATTTAATCTTAATCTTGTCTTTATTAACAACTAAAACTGGAAAACATGAAAATTTTAAAAAATGCATTAATTGTTTTATTATCAATCTTTTTATTTCTTTTTGAATCTTGTAACAGAAATGAATTAACAGAAGAAACCCTACCTGTTACCTCTTCTAAAAACTTTTATATTACTGGAGCGGAAAATAATAAGGCCTATTATTGGAAAAATGGCGAAAAAATTATTTTGGCAGAAGGAGATGGTTGTTATGCTTCAAATATCTTGATTAATAACAATAGAGTTTATGTCTTAGGAGGTTTGATTTCGGAATATGGTTCGAGTGAGTATAACACTAATAAATACCTCTGGATTGATGGAGTTAAACATAATCTTGCAGAATTATTAAACCTGTCTGCAAGTAATCCGAATAGCTCAGAATATTCTGTTCAAGGAATGGCAATTAACAAAAATGGAAATATCGTTTTTCACGGTTGGACGAAGAATCCCAACCCAACATCTGATAATGATCGTATCCAAGCTTGTTATTGGGAAAATGGAGAAAAAAAAGGAGTTATTAATTGCAATGATATGGTAAGATTTTACTTTGATCCAGCCAATGGAGATGTTTACACAAGTGTAAGAAGTAGTTTAATATCCAATGCAGGTACTAATGAATACGGTTGGTATATTTCTTATTATAAGAACGGACTATTAATTTCGAAAGATAAAAATGTAATAACACAATATTTTTATTCGGATAATACAGGGGTCAATGTTTTTTATAAGTATTATGATAATACTGGAAATAATAATTATAAATTATATCAAAAGAATCTGGGAACAGAAATATCTTCTATTCTTCCAGATGTTGTTAACCAAAATCTAATAAATAAATTTTTTGTTGAAGGGAATAACAAATATTTTATAGGTGATGATTTCTACATCAAGAATAATGTGTTATTAACACTTGACAGTTCAGACGGATTTAATAAAATTGGATCATTTCAAGTTGTAGACAACAATATTTATTCTATTAGAAATCATAGTAATAATCTTTCAGCTAAATTTTTCATCAATAACTTAGAAAAGCAATCTATTTTGCTAACACCTATTCATAGTGGAAATGCCTCTGGATTTACAAGTTTATATATATCAGATAAATAAATTTTATAATCTACTGAGTAAAGAAAATAAAAAATCTTGCCGTCGGCAAGATTTTTTATTATGTAAAACACTCCTGACAAACTATTGTCACAACTGCGTCATAAATTTGTATCAAATAAAACAAACTATTATGAACGCAAACGCAAAAGTCCTGGATTCCCAACAACTTTTAATCCATTGGCAAGGCCACAGAAATCTGACCAGAAGAGTCATAGAAGCTTTTCCAGAAAAAGATTTATTCGAGTTTTCAATTGGCGGAATGAGACCATTTTCAAAATTGGTTCTGGAAATGATCGCTATCGCCGGACCGGCTTTAAAATCGATTGTTGATGGAACAATTACTGAATTTGATGAATCCTTCAATCCAACGACCAAAGTCGAAATCCTGAAAAAATGGGACGAAGAAACAGAAGTTATCAACGAATATTTTTCCCAGATTTCAGAAGAGCGTTTTCAGGAAATGTTCAATCTTTTTGGCCAATATGAGTTTCCAATTTATCAGAATGTTCTTTATTTTATTGATAATGAGATTCATCACAGAGGTCAGGGTTATGTTTACCTGAGAGCTTTGGGAATCGAACCACCGTTTTTCTGGGAAAGAGAAAGGTAGAGAAAAAACTTAAAAAGTCTTTGACTCCGCTCAGACTGACAATGTTTAATATTAAGAGTAGTATTAGAGATGTCACACTGAGCGGAGTCGAAGTATTTTGTAGTCTTACTTCAGTTTTTTAGAAATATTAGAAATCAAATTATTCATAATCACTTTCAGATTTTCAGGTTCGATAATTTCTGCATAATCCAAAAATGTAATTAGCCAGCGCGGAAAACCTTCATCAATCCATTCTGTTTCGAAGGTTAAAAGCATTCCGTTCTCGGTTTCTTCTTCGGCAGTCAAGCCGTAATATATTTTGGAATTCACAAGATGCGGCATTATTTTCTTCTCCACCAAGAGTTTCACTTCCACTTTTTTGTCCTCTGATTTTTTTCTGTAATCTGCGATGTTTCCATAATTCTGCAAAAATAGATTCTGGGTTTTCTCGATTTTTAAAATCCTGTCAATCCTGAATTGTCGGAAATCCTTTCGCATCGTACAAAACGCCATCATATACCAATAATTGATTTCGTAGAAAATTCCAACTGCTTCGATGATTCTTTCGCTTGGTTCGTCTTTTACATTTTGATAACTGATTTTCAACTGTTTTTTTTCGGCAATACTTTCCAGGATTGTTGGAATAATATTTTTGACTGCATCCGGTTTTTCAGGTCTTTGAGTGTATACATCAATTTGATTCTCGATATTCTGAACCATATTTTTCTCCGAATTCCTGATGACCGCTTTCACTTTTTCCATCGCAGAATTGTAGTGAGAATCGAGACTTTCGTGAGAAAATTTCTGCATCAGTTTTTCGGCCGTGATGAAACTTAAAACCTCTTCTTTCGTAAACATCACAGGCGGAAGTTTGTAACCATCCACCAAAGAATAGCCAGAACCAGCTTCCCCAAAAATCGGAATTCCCGCATTTTCCAAAGTCTTGATATCTCGGTAAATCGTTCTGATGCTGACATCAAATTTCTCTGCCAAATCCTGAGCTCGAACAATAGATTTAGTTTGCAATTGCGTCAAAATCGATGTAACCCGGTCGATTTTTTTTATGTAATGGTCTTCATTCATTTGTTAATTCAATAAAATATCAATAGAAATGGGCTTCAGTCCATTTTAAAAAGGAGAATATAAATTGGCTTTAGCCAAAAATTAGCTTAAATTTAGGCTAAAGCCAAATGAAAGTCAAATTATTACCATCGGGCTAAAGCCCGACGCAATTGATAAAAAATTAGAAAACGTTAATTCTCATCCTTGTAAGTTTTCACCAATCTATCAAGATTCAGACTTCTGGCGGAAGCATCAAAAATCTCTCGGTAAGTTCCTGCTTTTTCATACAATTCTTCGTGCGTTCCATTTTCTACAACTTCGCCTTTTTTCATCACATAAATCATATCTGAATCCAAAATCTGCGACAAAGAATGCGAAATGATAATCACCGTTCTGTTTTTCTTAATCGCGTCCAAAGAATTTTTAATTTGTTCGGTGGCAATCGCATCCAAACTTGCTGTTGGTTCATCCAGGAAAATAATCGGTGGATTTTTCAAGAACAATCGTGCAATCGCAATCCGCTGTTGCTGTCCGCCGGAAAGTTGCGTGGCGTCGTGGTTGTAACCATCCGGCAAATCCATAATCTGCTCGTGAAGATAAGCTTTAGTTGCCGATTCTTTGATTTGGTCAAGACTTGCTTCCAGGTTTCCGTAGCGGATGTTATCTTCAATACTTCCTTTGAAAATATGATTTTTCTGAAGCACCAAACCGAGGTCATCACGCAGATAATCATTATCAAAATCATTCAGATTATTGCCGTCCAAAAGAATTTCTCCAGAATCTGGCTCATAAAATTTACAAAGCAAATTGATAATTGTTGATTTTCCTGCACCACTCAATCCGACCAGCGCAGTTGTTTTCCCGTTTTCGATTTTAAGAGAGACATTTTTCAACGCTTTCATTCCGTTAGGATAAGTAAAATCCACATTTTTGATTTCGAAGTTGCCTTGTATTGGAATGTCGTCGATTGTTCCATTTGGTTCGGTTTCATCATCGTCATTCAGGATTTCAAAATAACCTTCGGCATAAATAAAGGCATCATTCATATCATCATAAATCCTGTGAAGCTGACGAATCGGTGCAGAAACATTGTTGAACAACATAATGTGAAGCATAATCGCACCAATTGTCATTTGCTGGTCGAGAACCAGATAAACTGTTAAAAGGATAATCAAAACAACACCAAATTGCTCAATAAATGTTTTCAAACCATCGAAAATAAAACTCGTTCGGCGCGTGTACAACTGACTTTCCATCAAATGCATCTGAAGATTGTACTGCTTTCTGCCTTCAAATTTTTCCCGCACAAAACTCTTGATAACCATTATGGAATTGATGAGATTCAGAAGTCCGGACGTTTTTTGCTCGCGTTGATTTCGTAAAGTTCGTCTAACATTTCCTAGCTTTTTGGCTTGTCTCGAGGTTACATAAAAGTAAATCGGAATCACAATAGTGGAAACCAAACCGACATAAACATTTTGCATATACATCACAACCAGTGCGATAATCGCTGTTGAAAATAAGGGCAGAATATCGATGAAAAAATTCTGAACCAATTTTGTCAAGCTCTCAATTCCTCTGTCGATGCGGATTTGGAGTTTACCGGATTCGTGGCGGTCGTCATTATAATAAGCAATTCTGTAGGTTAAGATTTTATCAATCGCCGCCTGCGCCAACTCAGAACTGACATTGATTCTGATTTTTTCGCCATAAAATTTCTGTCCAAACTGAATAAAAATATTCGCCAATTCCTTTCCCAAAAGTATAATCGAAATCAAAATCAAAACGTGTATTCCTTCCGACATCGGATGAGGAAGCTGAGTTAGTTTTGTCACCTCGTCCACTGTATATTTCAAAACCAACGGATTGACCTGAGCGAATAGTGCGCCGATAAAGGTCAAAGCCAAAGTGCCGAAAACCATCCATTTGTAAGGTTTTATGAAGCTTTTAAGTTGATTGAAAATGTGAATGAGATTGGTGGTTTTCTGAAAAGGTTTTTTCATCTTAGAAAGTTAAGGATAAATTTAAAATACCTGTTGTGCATTTATAAAAAATGAATTTTGTAGTTAATAATCAATGCTTTAGGTTTAACGCTTCGACTCCGCTCAGCGTGACAGTGCTACAATTCAACGTTTAGTATTAGAGATGTCAGTCTGAGCGAGTTGAAGAATTTTGTATAATGTTTAAAATCAATAACTTATATAATGTTCCTAAATGTACAACAGGTTTAAAATACATAGAAATTACACTTAAGTTTTATTTTTAATTAACCACAAAAGTCACATAAGAACATTTTAGTTTGATTAACTAAAGTGAACTTTGTTTTCAATATTAATATCTTTCTAAAGTGACTTAAGTGTTTAAAAAAATAAAAACCTTAATTTTAAACATTCATAAAGAGTAACAATGAAAATATATACCAAAACCGGTGACAAAGGCGAAACCGGCCTTTACGGCGGAAGCAGAATTTCCAAAGCGAGTGCGAGAGTAGAATCTTACGGCAACATCGATGAACTGAATGCTTCAATTGGCGTTGCTAAATCTCATATTGAGGATAAAGCAGTCATCAATCAACTCAAAAAAATCCAGTTCGATTTGTTTACGGTTGGTTCCGAAGCTTCAACGCCGATTGATAAATTATTTTTAGCTAATGGAAAAGCAAGATTGCCATTGGTGATTTCCGATAAGGAAATCGAAGAATTGGAAGTTTGGATGGATGAGATGGAAACGAAAGTGGAACCTTTGCAATATTTTATTTTGCCCGGAGGTGGAAAAGCAGCGACGTTTCTTCACGTCGCACGGACGGTTTGCAGACGTGCGGAAAGAAGTTTGGTTTTCCTCAATCAATCCGAAGAAGTACGAGCGGAATTAATAAAATATCTGAACCGTTTGTCGGATTATCTTTTTGTTTTGGCGAGGTATATTTCCGTGCTTTACGGAGAGGCCGAGGAATATTGGAATCCGAATGATAGAAGTTAGAAAAATGAAATACGCAGTTTTGATTTTTATAATTGGCTTGTTGGTTTGTGCTGCTGGAATTCTATTCAAAATCACTCATTGGAGTATTTTTGGTTTCTCAGGAAATATGATGCTATCAATAGGAACAATTTTGCAAATTACAGGTGGCTTATTGCTTTTGTATAAAGTGTTTTTTGCTAACAAGTCCAATGATTTATAAAATGAAAAAAGCTCTACTTTTCATCAACGGAGAAGAACCGAAATCAATTCCCGAATTGTCAGGTTATGATTTGATAGCTTGTACAGATGGTGCATTTCATTATTTGCAGCAGCTTAAATTTCCCTTGCATAAATTGGATTTTATTTCTGGGGATTTTGATTCTCATAAAATTGAGGAAGAAATTATTCAACAAAGTCAGAATTACAACTTCGAAATCATCGAAACGCCTGACCAAAACAAAACTGATTTTCATAAAGCAATCGAAATTATTCTAGAAAAAAGTTTTGAAAACATCGATGTTTATGGCGGAAGTGGAGGAGAACAGGATCATTTTCTTGGGAATCTGAGTGTGGCTTTTGCTTTTAAAGATCAAGCGGATCTTCGTTTTTTTGATGATTATTCTTCATATTATTTTATTCCTAAAGATTTTTCAATTTCCGGCATTAAAGGTAAAATGATTTCGCTAATGCCTTTTCCTATTGCCAAAAACATTGAAACTAAGGGATTGAAATGGCCTTTGTACAATGAAGATTTGATTTTAGGAGAAAGAATCGGAACGCGAAATGTGGCAGAAAATAAAGAAATTTCAATCAAATATAAAAAGGGTGATTTGTTGATTTTTGTCGGGAAATAATTCACTAATTTTTATAGAATTATTAACGCAGAAATTCAGTTTATTTCATCATTTTTGCATCGTAAAAACAATTAAATTTTTTTAGCCAGAAATGAAGATAAAATATTCTGAACTAATTGACCAAACGCTTTATTTTCCGACTGAAGAATTCAGTGTAGAAGAAAATAATCTGAAATTCCACGGCATCAACCTGATGGAAGTTGTGGAAAAATTCGGAACTCCTTTGAAGTTCAATTATCTGCCAAAAATTTCTCAGAATATAGAAAGGGCAAAATTCTGGTTCAAGGAAGCTTTTGAAAAAAACGATTATCAGAAAAATTACAGATATTGCTATTGCACCAAATCCAGCCATTTTGCCTTCGTTGTAGAAGAAGCGTTGAAAAATGACATTAGTCTGGAAACATCTTCAGCCTATGATATGGATATCGTGAAATCGCTTTATGACAAAGGAAAAGTGACCAAGGATATCGAAGTCATTTGCAATGGTTTCAAAACTGATGATTATCTCGCGAAAATTTCGGATTTAATTAACAGTGGTTTCGAAAATATTACACCGATTCTTGATAACTACAGAGAGCTGGATAAGCTGACAGAAAGCATCGACAGAACTTTCGACATCGGAATCAGAATCGCTTCTGAGGAAGAACCTAAGTTCGAATTTTATACCTCCAGATTAGGAATCGGATATAAAGATATCATCCCTTATTACAGCCAGAAAATTGCGGAACATCCGAATGCGAGGCTGAAAATGCTTCATTTTTTTATCAATACCGGTATCAAAGACACGGCGTATTATTGGAATGAGTTGTACAAATGTCTTCGTGTTTATGCAAGACTTAAAAAAATTGCACCGGAAGTGGATTCATTGAATATTGGTGGCGGTTTTCCTATCAAAACTTCATTGAATTTCGATTATGATTATCAATATATGGTGAATGAAATCGTTTCTCAAATCAAGAAATTCTGTGAGGAAGAAGGTGTTGAAGAACCAAATATTTATACAGAATTCGGAAGTTTCACGGTTGGAGAAAGTGGCGGGCATCTTTATAAAATCATTTCTCAGAAGCGGCAAAATGACAGGGAAAAATGGAATATGATAGACTCGTCTTTTATGACCACTTTACCAGATACTTGGGCGATTTCCCGGCATTTTATTATGTTGCCGCTTAATCGTTGGGAAGATTCTTACGAAAGAGTTTTTCTTGGTGGATTGACTTGTGATTCAGATGATTACTACAATTCTGAACAGCATACGAATGCGATTTATCTGCCTGTTTTCAATGAAACAAAACCTTTGTATATCGGATTTTTCCACACTGGAGCATATCAGGAGACCATTGGTGGTTATGGTGGTGTTCACCATTGTTTGATGCCGCAGCCAAAGCATATTTTGATTGATAAGGATGAAGATGGAAACATCACTTATGAATTGTTCCGGGAAGAGCAGAAGCCGGAAGATGTATTAAAACTTTTAGGATATTAATAAAATCAGCGGAATCATTTTCCGCTTTTATTTTGAAAATAAATTATACTAAGTTAGTATGAATTAATTTTTAATTATTATTTTTGTTTCTCATTAACCAAAAAATAAAAAATATTATGTCAATAAAACTTGGCGATACCGCACCGGATTTTAATGCAGAAAGTAGTCTGGGAACTATCAATTTCTATGATTATCTGGGAGATTCCTGGGGGATCTTATTTTCTCATCCGGCAGACTATACACCTGTCTGTACAACAGAATTGGGAAAAACGGCCCATCTAAAACCTGAATTTGATAAAAGAAATACAAAAGTTCTGGCCTTGAGTGTGGACGGAATAGAGAATCATAAAGGCTGGATCTCTGATATCAATGAAACACAGAATACAGAAGTAGAATTTCCGATCATTGCGGATGAAAACAGAAAGGTTTCTGAACTGTATGACTTTATCCATCCCAATGCCAGTGCAACTTTGACGATAAGATCACTGCTAATTATCGATCCTAATAAGAAAGTGAGACTAATCATTACTTATCCGGCTTCTACGGGACGTAATTTTACTGAAATTCTAAGAGTCCTCGATTCCTTACAATTGGTAGATGGCTATGGTATTGCAACACCTGTTGACTGGCAGGAAGGCGACGATGTCATCATTCCACCTGCCGTTTCGCAGGAAGATGCCGAGAAAAAATTTACAAAAGGTGTGAAAGTGGTAAAACCTTATTTACGTTATACACCACAACCTGATCTTTAGCCTTGAATGGTTTTCATAAATAACTGTTTTAAAAAAAATGAGCTCAAATTCTGAGCTCATTTAATTTTATTGAAATTTTAGTTTTACGCTAACACTTCTTTTACTTTGTTTGCAGCTTCTTCAAGAGTGATCGCTGAGTGAACAGGAAGTCCGGATTCGTCAATCAGTTTCTTAGCTTCTACGGCATTCGTACCCTGCAGTCTTACGATCAATGGAACTGGAAGGCTTCCCATAGCATTGTAAGCATCTACAACACCTTGAGCAACTCTGTCGCATCTTACGATTCCTCCAAATATGTTGATCAAAATTGCTTTTACGTTAGGGTCTCTCAGGATGATTCCGAAAGCGGTCTGAACTCTCTGTGCATCAGCAGTTCCGCCAACGTCCAGGAAGTTTGCGGGATTTCCTCCGGATAATTTGATGATATCCATAGTCGCCATTGCAAGACCAGCACCGTTTACCATACAAGCAACGTTTCCATCCAGTTTTACGAAGTTAAGTCCAGCTTCACCAGCTTCTACGTCCAATGGATCTTCTTCTCTTGTATCTCTTAGCTCAGCAAGATCTTTGTGACGGAACAAAGAGTTATCATCCAAAGTTACTTTTGCATCTACTGCGATGATTTTGTTATCAGAAGTTTTCAAAACCGGGTTGATCTCGAAAAGAGAGGCATCGATTCCGATATAAGCATTATATAATGATGTAATGAATTTTGTAAATTCTTTGAAAGCATTACCTTCAAGACCAAGTCCGAAAGCAATTTTTCTAGCCTGGAAACCTTGTAGTCCGTAAGCTGCATCGATTACTTCTTTGTGGATCAAGTGTGGCGTCACTTCAGCAACATGCTCGATATCCATTCCGCCTTCTGTCGAATATACGATGGTATTTTTTCCAAGTGCTCTGTCAAGAAGAATGGAAACGTAGAATTCTTTAGTTTCAGTTTCTCCGGGATAATATACATCTTCTGCAACCAATACAGAGTTTACTTTTTTGCCTTCAGCAGAAGTCTGCGGCGTGATGAGCTGCATCCCGATGATGTTACCTGCGTTTTCTTTAAGTTTTTCCATATTCGGAGAAAACTTAACACCTCCACCTTTTCCACGGCCACCAGCGTGGATCTGAGCTTTTACAACCCAACCTTGCGCACCGGTTTCAGCAGTTAGTTTTTCGGCAGCAGCAACAGCCTCATCTACGTTGTTTGCAACAAAACCGCGTTGGATATTAACGCCATATTTTGCTAAAATCTCTTTTGATTGATACTCGTGAAGATTCATAATATATAATTGATTAATTTTTAAATTTTATAAGACGCACAAATTTAAGAAAAAGTGACGAATTACTTGATATAAATCTCTGATTGAAATCAGTTTTCGGAATAACTTGCTATCAATACATTCTGCCGGCTTCTTTACAGATTTCCAGATATTCTGCGGGCATATTGGATGAACCAAATCCGGTTTCATAGTACTCATCAGAATGCGGAATATAAATGCTGTACTTTTTGCTGAACGGAAATATTGGAATGAAAAACAATTCGAAATAATTCTTGTAAACCGAAACAATCGCCTTGACCATAAAGCCATTTTTCAGGACTTTACGCTCTTCTTTTCCTGCGAGTTTGGTTTTGATTCCGAAGATGAAGAACATTTGGTTTAATTAGAATTTAGCCTTAGCAAAATACCAAATCAACATTACCCAGGAGATAATCATAAACAATCCTCCAAGTGGTGTGATTGGACCGAGAAATTTGAGATTAACGCCCCAAACATCCTGGAAAGCCAGACAATAAATGCTCACGGAAAATATAAAAGTTCCCGCAATCATCAAGATAGAAATCCATTTTTCAGAAGCCGTTTCAAATTTCAAAATATAACCGACAATTAAAAGAAAAAACGCGGCGTACATTTCGTAACGAACGGCAGTTTCAAAGCTTTCCAGTCTTTCGATTGATAATATTTTTTTGAATGCGTGTGCGCCAAAAGCACCAAGAATTACGGATAACAGGCCGTAGATTCCGCCTATGATTAAAGTGAGGTTTTTCATTTTTTATAATTCTCCTTTTTGATATAAAATAATAATTTTTCCTGTTAATGTGATAATTCCCAAAATAATAAATAACCAGGAAAATCTCTTCGAACTTGCGAATCCTAGATTGTTTGTGGTTCTTAAAAATATTCCGAAAACCAAAATCAGTGCTGATAAAGCCAATCCAAACATAAATCTATTTATTTCTCAATTTCTCCAGCTCCGAAATCACCTCGTGATGACTAACCGTTTTGTCTTTGAAATAAGTCACAAAATGCTGTTTTTCGTCTTCTGTTGCACCAAATTGATTCAAAATATTGAAAAGATGCATTTTCATATGACCTTTCTGGATTCCCGTTGTCACCAAAGAACGAAGCGCTCCAAAATTCTGCGCCAATCCGGAAACCGCCAAAATACTCATCAATTCCTGAGCAGATGGTTTTCCTAAAAGTGCCAAAGAGAATTTCACTAACGGATGAAGATTCGTTAAACCGCCAACCACACCAACCGAAATCGGCAGGTCAATCCAAAATCTGAAAATCCCATTGTCTGTCGTGCAATGTGTCAACGAAGAATATTTTCCGTTTCTCGCGGCATAAGCGTGAGCACAAGCTTCTGTTGCACGGAAATCATTTCCGGTTGCAATGACTACAGCATCAACACCGTTCATGATCCCTTTGTTATGAGTCGTTGCTCTGTACGGCTCGATTTCGGCAATCGTCACCGCCTGTTTAAATTTTCTTGCAAATTCTTCATTTGAAATTCCGCTGTCATCTTTCAGATCTTCAATTTTACAAGAAACTTCTGCTCTCACAATACAATCCGGAGTGAAATTCGAAAGAATATTCATCACCACCTGAAGAGAATTTTTTTCTTCCTGTGTGAAGCTTTCTTCAAGAGAAATCTCTTCTTTCAATGTTTTACCAAATTGTTCAAGACAGGAATTGATGAAGTTGGCTCCCATAGAATCCACCGTATCAAAACTTGCCTTCAGTTGATAATAATTTGGCATTTCGGAAGTTTTATCTACCAGTTTTATTTCTAAAATTCCGCCACCACGATTTCTCATATTGGCAGTGATACTTTCTGTAGCTTCAAATAATTTTTTCTTTAATTTAAAATTAAAAAAATGCTGAAGTTTATGCGATTCTACATCAATAATAAAATGGGTGTGACCAAGTTTTTTCGTATTGATAATGGTTGTTTTAAAACCTCCTTTGTCAATCCAGAATTTTGCTGCTTTTGAGGCGGCTGCAACGACAGAACTTTCTTCCACTGCCATCGGAAGCGCAAATAATTTCCCGTCGATGAGGAAATTCGGGGCAATTCCGTAAGGCATATAAAAATTGGAAATGGTATTTTCAGAAAACTCATCGTGAAGTTTCTGCAAATCGGCATTGTCGTTCCAATATTGGTTTAATATATTTTGATATTCTGTGTTTCCTTTAAGGTATTCATTTACGAGCCAGTCGATTTTCCCCAGTTTTGTCAATTTGGAAAAACCTTCAACGGGTTTATGATTCATATGGAGTATTTATTTTATTAAGATGGAATTTTGAAAATTTAATAATGGTAAAGATACTAATTTTATCGTTTTAGACTGTTGATAACATCTATCATAAATCCTTGATATTTGTCAAATTTGGAATTAAATTTGACAGATATTAATTACTATAAATTTTAAACAGTCAAATGAATTTCGACCGCATCAAAGAAAAACTCGAAATACTCGCAGATGCTGCGAAGTACGATGTGTCGTGTTCTTCCAGCGGTGGAAAACGAAAAAATAACGGAGGCTTGGGCGACAGCTCAGCCAGCGGAATTTGTCACACTTATACAGAAGACGGACGTTGTGTCTCACTTCTTAAAATCCTTCTCACCAATCATTGCATCTACGATTGCATCTATTGCGTCTCCAGAAAATCGAATGATATCAAACGGGCTGCTTTCACCGTAGAAGAAGTGGTCGATTTGACCATCAGTTTTTACAGGCGAAACTATATCGAAGGTTTATTTCTGAGTTCAGGAATTTTCAAAGATGCGGATACAACAATGGAGCGTTTGGTTCGGGTGGCGAAAAAGCTGAGAACCGAACACAATTTCAATGGTTATATTCATCTCAAATCAATTCCTGGGGCGAGTGATGATTTAATGAATGAAGCCGCACTTTACGCCGACCGACTTTCCGTTAATCTTGAAATTCCCACAGAATCCGGGTTGAAATTATTAGCGCCAGACAAAAATCGGGAAGATATGCTTCAGCCGATGCGGATCGTACAGAAAGGCATTCAGCAATATAAAGATGAAAAGAAAATCATCCGAAGTGCTCCGAAGTTTGCGCCCGCCGGACAATCGACACAAATGATTGTTGGTGCGACCAATGAAAATGACTTGCAAATCATCAAAGTCGCGGACCATTTCTATAAAAATTATGGGATGAAACGTGTTTATTATTCGGGTTACATTCCTGTGACGGTGGATAATCGTTTACCAGCGATTACCGCTGAAGTTCCTGTTTTGAGGGAAAATCGTTTGTATCAGTCGGATTGGCTGATGCGTTTTTATGGTTTCAAAGCGGATGAGATTTTAGATTTCAATATGCCTTTTCTCGATTTGGAAGTAGACCCGAAATTAAGCTGGGCGTTGCGACATCTCGACCAATTTCCGGTTAATCTTCAAACCGCAGATTATAAGATGATTCTCAGAATCCCGGGAATTGGTGTGAAAACTGCACAGAAAATTGTGAGCGCAAGACAATTCCAGGTTTTGACAATTGACCATCTTAAAAAACTCGGCGCAGCGGTCAACCGTGCTAAATATTTTATTGATTTCACTTATGGAAATCCTTTTCTGAAACATTTAACTGATTTGAATTTGAGAAAGTTAATTATCTGTGGAAGTCAGTCCAAATTTCAGAATCAGTTTTCTCAGCAGCTGACTTTGTTTTAAGGCTTCGACTTCGCTCAGCCTGACAACGCTAAATCTTTCGTACGCTCCAACCCTCCAACCCAAAAACTCTCCAACTCAGAAAATGACAACCCTTCTCTACGACGGAACTTTCGACGGACTTTTTACAGCGGTATTTGAAGTTTTCGAGTACCGTTATCAGGATGCGGAAATCCGAAACCGGGAAAATTTTGTTCAGGAAAATATGTTTGCGGAGATTCACGAGGTTGTGACGCAACAGGAAAAATCTGAAAGAGTACTGAATAAACTGGAAAAAAGCATTGGAAAATCGGGAATTAACGATTTGCTTAGGGTTTATCTTTCCGAAGATGAAGATTTGGAACAGTTGATTTTATCAGTCATTAGGCAGTCGGTGAAATTTCCTGATGAGAATATCCTTAAAAACTTTGCCAACGATGATATTCTGAAAATCGCTAAAATCTGCAAATCCGTCAGCCGGGAAAGACACAGAATGACTGCTTTTGTAAGGTTCGAGAAGATGCAGGATGATATTTATTTCGCCAAAATCGACCCGGATTTTAATGTGTTGCCTTTAATCAGAAAACATTTCAAAGACCGATACGCCGACCAAAAGTGGATGATTTACGATTTACGAAGACATTACGGATTGTTCTACGATCTGGAAAACTGCGAATTCTTTTATCCTGATGAAAAACTGAATCTCAATCAATATCAGGAAAAATTCCACGACGAGGAGAAGAAATACCAGACGCTCTGGCAAAGTTACTTTACGAAAACCAACATCAAGGAACGGAAAAATACCAAACTTCACATTCAGCACGTTCCGAAACGCTACTGGAAATATCTGACCGAGAAATGGTGATTCTAAGTCGTCGCCCGCAGCAGGGATAGGAGCGGATATCCTTTTTTGTGCGGATGGAAGTCCCTCGCCTTTGGAGAGGGATTTAGGGTGAGGAAAAAAAGATAGCAGCGGATAGCCCGGCCGGCAGATTTTGCGTGGGCTGGAGCTTTGGGAAATCTGACGGGCTGCCCAAATCTTCTCGACAATTCAAATTCTTAACTTACATCAATGTGAGGGAAGTTTTACCGACCTAAATTTGCATCATAATTAACAACAAAATATTAAAATTATGGCAACTAAATGGTTACTAGACCCAACGCATAGCGAAATCACTTTCAAAGTAAAACACCTGATGATTTCTAACGTAAAAGGAGAATTCACAACGTTCAACGCAGAGATTGATGCAGAAGACGATACATTCGCCAATGCAAAAGTTTCAGCTTTTATCGATACAGATTCTATTTTCACGAATAACACAGACCGTGACAATCACCTGAAATCTGCAGATTTTTTCAACGCAGAAGCGAATCCGAAAATCACTTTCGAAGCTTCAACTTTAAATGGTGATGTTACAGGAAACCTTACAATCAACGGTATTACAAAGCCAGTGACTTTGGACGTGGACTTTGGCGGAATCAATTCTGATCCTTGGGGAAATACCAAAGCAGGTTTCTCTTTCGAAGGAAAAATCAAGAGAAGCGACTTCGGTCTGACCTGGAACGCAGCTTTGGAGACAGGCGGAGTAATGGTGAGCGAAGAAGTGAAAATTGCAGGCGAACTACAGTTTGTAAAACAATAAAAGAATACAATAGTATTTTATAGTTTGAGTTTTTTTGAAGTATAAACAGAGTTCGCTTTGTTTATACTTTTTTTGATTTGGGCAGCTTTATCCGCCTTCCGCTCCCAATCTTTTCACTCCACTTCGTTGCGCAAAAAGGATTTCCGCTCAAGTCGGGCTGCGGATTCAACATAAAAACACGCTTTGTTATAACCACAAAGTTTGTCATTCCGTAGGAATCTAAATCGACTTTTATAAATTGAAATCAGTTCAATCAGCCAAATCCAAATCCGCGAGAAAATAAAAATACTTTTTACATTAATACATTTTACTTTTTACAAAAAAATGAACCTCAACGACCTTTCAAAAATATCTGATAATTTCCGAACTACAGAGAAAATGCCGGTTCTGTTTTTAGGACACGGCTCTCCGATGAACGCCATCGAGGAGAATATTTTTGTCCAAGGTTTCCGAAACATCAGCAAAGAAATCCCAAAACCAAATGCGATTATCTGTATTTCTGCGCATTGGTTTACGAACGGAACATTTGTCACGGCTATGGAAATGCCGAAAACCATCCACGATTTTTATGGTTTCCCAAAAGAATTGTTTGATGTTCAATATCCTGCAAAAGGCAGTCCGGAATTAGCCAAAGAAACAGCTGGATTATTAGCTCCGGTTTTGGTAGAAGAAGACCACAACTGGGGATTGGATCACGGTGCCTGGTCGGTTTTGCGGCATCTTTACCCGGATGCAGATATTCCGGTGATTCAGTTGAGTATCGATTATACCAAACCACCTCAATATCATTTTGATCTGGCGAAAAAATTATCCAAACTCCGCGAGAAAGGAATTCTGATTATCGGAAGCGGAAACATTGTTCATAATCTCCGGTTAATTGACTGGAAAAATATAGATACCGTCGGCGCTGGTTGGGATTGGGCGATAGAAGCAAGGGAAAAGACCAACAATTGGCTTTTGGAAGGTGATTTTCAGAAACTCATCGATTATCAAAAACAAGGGTCGTTTTTGCAATATGCAGTTCCGACACCAGACCATTTTCTGCCAATGATTTATAATCTTGGTCTGAAAGAAAAATCAGAAGAATTATCATTTTTCAATGACGCATTAATTGGCGGTTCTTTGAGTATGACTTCTTTGAGAATTGGATAAATTGTTTTTTCAGAAATGCTCCTTAGGAGCAATCTGTCAATAGAAACAGAATATAAAACAAACTAAAATTCCGTAGGAGTGTCCTGATAATAATTGTGATTCACAGGTCGCTCCTACGGAGCTTTTCAATGAGGTATAATTTTTGTTTTTTATTAACAAATTAATCAACTAGTTATTTAACGCATTCAATAACTTAGTTGAACCGGCAACTATTTTTTTGAAGAAGTCAATCACTTGGAACATTCAAGCAGCTAGGTGATGTTAATCAACCGCTCTGCAAAGATAATCAAATGCAATGTGTTGCATATAAGTGTTTTTACAAATGTCTAATTTAAATCATCAAAAACAAAACAATAATTAATTTCATTATACATCTGAAAATATTTTAGAAACACCAAAATCCTTTTTATATTGATTAAATTCGAAGTCAAATTTGATAGCCGTGAGAAAATTTTTACTTCTGATATTATTTCTAAGTTTCGCAATAGTCTATTCCCAAACCATTACCGGAAAAATACTGACTGAAAACGGAACGGCCATTCCTGATGTGAATGTCTATCTGGATGGAACTAAAATCTCCACTACTTCAGTCTCCGGCGGAATTTTTACGCTCGATATCCAGGGACAGAAAAGCGGAAATCTGATTTTTCAGAAAGATAATTACGAAACAAGTATTTTTCCTCTTAATCAAGCTATTGGGAAATCAGTCAAAGTAATTATCAATCCTGTTAAAGAGATTGAGGAAGTTGTCATTATTCCTTACACAGAGCAGGCTTATAAAGATTTTATCAATTATTTTCTGGATAGATTCCTTGGGTTTGACCGGGAAGAGGTTTCGATTAAAAACCAACGGACGCTCAAGTTTTCTTATGATAAGAAAAATCAGTTTCTGAAAGTCAAAGCGCCACAGACTTTAATCATTGAAAATAAAAAGCTGGGCTACACCATCCAATACAACCTGATTAATTTTGAAACGGATTTCAAAAAGAAAAACACCAGTTATCTGGGCACCTCATTTTTCAAAGATAACAGCGACAAAAAAACCATTATTCTAAACCGGATGAACGCGTACACAGGCAGTCTGATGCATTTTTTCAGAAGCCTTTATCAGGATGAGCTGGAAAAAGAAGGTTTCATTGTGAATCACGCGCGGCGAATCAAAAATCCGAAATATCCGTCAGAAGCGGAGATTCAGCAACTGCAGGATCATTATAACTTTGTACGAAGTCAGAAAAATATGGTGATAAAACTGTCACCGGAACTGCAGGATATCGCCAACAGAAAAAATGAAAACTCCGAATTCCTGATGGCGATTCTAAAAACCAAAATGAAGGAATCTGATTTCACCAAACGGAAAGACGCCAGACTGTTTATTGATTTTGAAGATTTGCTGATGGTGAATTATCAGAAATATTATTACGAACTAAAAAAAGGTAACTTCGTAAAATCAGCAACTGCATCTGCGCAAACTTCTTTTATCCATCCCGAAGCTTTGGAATTTGAGATTTTTCCGGAAGGTATTTGCTCCGAGCCGGATCAATTGATTCTGGAAGACCATTTTTCTAACCAGAATGTATCGAAAATGCTACCGTTGGATTATACTTTTGGAAATTGATTTTTTATTTCGAAAGGTTAAATATCTTGCTGATTTTACAGATTCAGCAGATGATTACGCTAGAAAATCTGCAAAATCAGCCTAATTGCGAGATATTTATTTTAATACTTTCTCAAAACAAATACTATTCTCGATTCCCTCATATTGTCCGTAATTAGGAATTATGTTATAACCGCATTTTTGGTAAAGCGCAACAGCTTCGGTTTGTCTTTTTCCGGTTTCCAGAACGGTTTTTTCGTAACCTAATTCCTTGGCCCAAGCTTCTAATTCATTTAATATTGCCGACGCCAAACCTTTACCACGCTTTTCAGGCAGTGTAAACATCCTTTTCACTTCCATTGATTCTGAATCCAAAGCTTTTATAGCACCGCAAGCAACAGCTTCGTCATTATCATAAATCACGATACAATGTTTCAGCATATCGATTTTGTTGTATTGATTGTAAAAAGCGTGCTCCTCACCATCCATTACTGCAAGATAGGCATCCAGTTGCGTTACTAATTTTTGGAAGTCTGGGTTTTCGGAAGTTGTTCGGAGGGTTTTCATTATTGATATTATACTTAGTAAAACGCTTCGACTCCGCTCAGCGTGACAATTCGAATGTAAACATTGTCAGTATGAGCGGAGTCGAAGACTTTCTTGAATCTAATTCACCACCAATTTCTTCTCTCTAATCAACTCTGCGATCTTCAGAATATCTTCGCCAATCAATCTATCGTCTTCCAGTTTTGGGATAACGGAACGGATGATGTTATAATTTTCTTCTACAATTTTGGAACATTTCGCTGGTCTTCGGAATTCCAAACCTTGTGCAGCGAACATTAACTCAATCGCTAAAATATTTTCTAAATTCCCTAAAATTTGATTAAATTTTCTTCCTGAAATACTTCCCATAGAAACGTGGTCTTCTTGTCCTAAACTTGTCGGTATAGAATCTGCCGATGCCGGGAAACATAACGTTTTGTTTTCAGTAACCAACGCCGCACTTGTATATTGCGGAATCATAAAGCCGGAATTCAGGCCGGAACTTTCTACTAATAATTTCGGTAAACCATATTTTCCTTCCAGAAGAAGATAACTTCTTCGGTCAGAAATATTTCCCAATTCTGCGGCTGCGAGCGAAGCGTAATCCAAAGGCAAAGCCATCAATTGTCCGTGGAAATTACCGCCGGAAATTGATTCTTCTGCGCTTAGAACAATTGGATTGTCCGTCACAGAATTCAGTTCAGTCTCTGCCATCATTTTCAGATGTTCAAAGGCATTTCTGCTCGCACCATGAACCTGCGGAACACATCGCATAGAATACGGATCCTGAACCCTGTCGCAGAATTCGTGAGACTTTAGATTATCAGAATCTTTAAGGAAATTTCGCATTCTTTCTGCTACTTTTCGGCTTCCATCGAATGGGCGAATCTCGTGCAATTCTTTCTTGAACGGACTAGACGAACCTCGGTAAGCTTCCAGACTCATTGCTGCGGTCAAATCTGCCAAATCCAAAAGGTATTCAAATTTTGCCAAACCTGTAATGGCGTGAGCTAAAATGAATTGTGTACCGTTAATCAAGCCTAAACCTTCTTTAGGACCGAGTTTCAAAGGGTGAATGTTATGTTTTTCCAACACCTCGGAAGTGACTTTGATCTCGTCGTTTTCCCAAACCTGACCTAAGCCTAACAATGGCAAAACCAAATGTGCCAACGGCGCCAAATCGCCGGAAGCACCAACGGAACCTTGCTCCGGAACAACCGGAATAATATCCAATTCCAACATCAGAATCAACCGCTCGATAACGTCTAAGGAAACGCCTGAAAATCCTTTCGACAAGGCGTGGATTTTGGAAATCATCATAATTTTGGAAATGTTCTTGTGAATCGGTTTTCCGACGCCGACAGCGTGAGAAATAATCAGATTATGCTGAAGCTGAGCTGTTTCTTCTTCCGATATTTTGACATCGCAAAGTGGTCCGAAGCCTGTGTTGATGCCATAAACCGTTCTGTCAGATGCTACGATTTGCTGAACATTCTGCTGCGATTTTAGTATTTGGTCTTTTGATTGTAGATTGAGTTTTGCGTTGGAAGGATTTTTTAAAATCTCTAAAACGTCTTTATATCCCAATTGGTCGATTCCGTAAATCATCACTGAAAAAATTTTGCCTAAAAATACACTTTTCGGGAGAAATATGGGGAAGGAATTAGAATGACATTTAAATAAAATTAATTCTTCTGAAAATTTATTTTTATCAAATGGATGGTTATTATAAAAAGTTTCTCAGTGGCCTGTAGTAGACCGTCAAAGTACTTAGGTAGACAAACGGACTGATGAAGTAGATAAACGGACGAGTGAAGTAAACAAACGGACGGGTGAAGCAGACAAAAGGATGAGCAAAGTAGATAAGCGGTCGGGTTGAACAGAGAAACAAAGCTGTAGCGGAAAAAATCAATACAGCCAGGCATCTTTGCCTGGCTGTATAAGAAGAAAGTATTTTTAGTAATGGAGTATCTAATAATCAAACTGCTCATCAAATTCTTTCAACTGTAACGCTCTTTCTTTGATGATTTCTAATCTTTTGTTTTCAGCAATCACCTGAAAAATAGTTCCTTTTTTGACTTCGAAATAATATTTGTCGATCAATTTGAATTCAGAATCGCGGAATGAAATCCAGTTTCGCTGAGCTTCCAGCAATTCTTTTTTTCCTGATGTTGAAAGTTTTTTGCTTATGGATTGATAGTATTTGTTCAGTTCCTTATCCCAGGATTTCTGTGCAGAAATGGTGCAATTTCTTTGATTAGCCGTAGAATCGTCCTTCCCTAAACATTTTTTTAACTCAACATCAATCTGACTCTGAGCAAAAGAAAAAACACTGAATAAAAGAATAAATAATAACGAAACTGATTTTTTCATAAAATTAATTTTTAGTTAAAATCTTAATGCCTTCGCCTGACGAATGTGCGCCAAATGATGCTGACAATGCCAGCTGTAAATCATAATATTTTCTTTGAGGGAAACCTTTGCCGATTGTTCCGGATGAATGAATTCTTTGTTCAGATCTTCCTCACTCAACGTTTTCAAAAGATAAACCCATCTCGCATGCAAAGCTTCCAGAAGCTGCAACGAAACCAACGGCGACAATTGATTGTCCGGCAATTCTGCCCAAAGACTTTCCTCATAAGGTTTGATGGAGGGAACATTTTCCATCAATGCCAGTTTGAACCTCATATAACTGTTGATATGACTATCGGCGCAATGGTGAACGACTTGAGATATTGTCCAACCATCAGGTCTGTATCTCAATTGTAAATCTTGTTCGCTGAGATTTTGAGTCTGATCTTTCACAAGCTTTGGAAAGTTTTCAATTTCCGAAATTGCAGAATCGATGATCTCTTTATTAACTGATTCTGGTTTTACGAATTTTCCGATTGGGAATTTTAATTCTTCTAAATCCATTATTTCAGACTCTTCATCAGGATGGCTTCCATCTTTTCGTAACCCAGTTTGTTGGGATGAATGCCGTCTTCTGCGATTTCTTTTGGCAAACCATTTTTGTCGTCTTTCAATGCTGAATGATAATCGACGTAAGTGATTTTATTTTTGACTGCGTAATCTTTTATCATTTTATTCAGAGCAATGACTTTATCCGCAGGCTGCAGATCCTTTCTCCAAGGGAAATCGTAAGCAGGAAGAACAGAACATAAAATTACTTTTATGTTGTTGGCTTTTGCCAGATCCGCCATAGAAACGATGTTGCCAAACACTTTGTCCAAAGAGATCGGTCCCTGATTTTCTGCAATATCATTGGTTCCCGCAAGGATGATGACACGTTTCGGCTTCAGTTTGATCACATCTTCTCTGAGTCTCAGAAGCATCTGCGAAGTTACCTGACCGCTGATCCCACGTCCCACAAAATTATTCTCAGTAAAAAATCCGGGGTCTGTGGAAAACCAGCCTTCTGTGATAGAATCGCCCATAAATACTGAGTTTGGCGCAATGTTTTTGGAAAGCACTTCCTGGTTTTGTTTTTCGTATCTGCCGTAATTGGCGAAGTCCTGAGATGATAGCATTGGTGAAAGAATAATAGATGCAAAGGTTAAGAATTTCATATTTTTAATTTTGATGATCAAATATATGAATTAAGGTAGATAAGATTTATTTTTACCGCAAAAGTCATATAAGAAATGGGATAAAACTTTGTGACTTTTGGTTTAATTAAGAAAATCGATAATTTTACAATATGGAAAACACTTCAAAAGATCCTTTGCATGGAAAAAGACTGGACGCGATCCTTGAGGAATTGCTGGAATATTACAAAGGTTACGGCGAATTGGGAAAACAAATTAACATCAAATGTTTCACCGGCGAAAACCCGAGCGTCAGTTCTTCTTTAAAATTTCTCAGAAAAACCGATTGGGCAAGGGCAAAAGTGGAAAGTTTATATCTCTACGTTTTGAGACAAAAGAAAAAGCAATCAAAAGAATAAAATAACCACAAAAGGCACAAAAGAATTTTCAATAAAAACTTTTTTGCCTTTTTGTGGTTGAAAATAATTAATCCAAAAATTCTCCACTCACATAAAACCAACGGTTTTGTATCATTTTGAATTTTGACAATTCGTGGTGAACATGCGGATTTCCATCTTCATCCGTATAAAAAGCTTTGAACTCGACTTTATAATCTGCCGGTTTATTGATGATTTCTAATTTTGTCCACTCATTGATTTCTCCCCATTCCTGTAAGCCATTTTTATTATGAAACTGCCTTTTCGCAGGCAAGGTCGTTTCCCAAAGATAATCGCCATTCGGGATCGCAAAAGCCGAAAAACGGGAACGCATCAAAGCTTCCGCAGTTGGCGGGAATTTTTCTTTGGTGTGATAAGGCAGGCAACAATCTTCGTAAGATTTTCCGGAACAGCAGGGACAATTCATTGGTTAGAGGTTAAAGTCAGAAGAAAATATGAGATCTGAATGTTCCAATCTCATACTTGTCATTTTTTTTAGCCGAATGCTCTTTTCAGCAGGCTCTCCACTTTCGGTTCGGTTCCGCGGAAGCTTTTGTACAAATCCATTGGGTTTTTTGTTCCGCCGGAAGATAAAAGTATTTTATATTTCTCAGCAATTTCCGGATTGAAAATCCCGTTTTCTTTGAAATACTGAAACGCATCCGCATCCAAAACTTCGGCCCATTTGTAAGAATAATACCCCGCCGAATAACCGCCCTGGAAGATATGCGAGAAACTAGGACTTGCTGCCGTTTCCGGATTAGCCGGATAAAGATTGGTTGCCGCAGTTTTATCCACTTCAAATTCTTTTACACTTTTATTCTCCAATGCTCCCACCTCAGTATGGTAAGCCATATCCAACAGTCCAAAACCAAGTTGTCTCAACGTCTGATAACCTTCCATAAAGGATTTGCTCTGTGATAATTTCTCAATTTTTTCGGTTGGAAGAACTTCTCCGGTTTGATAATGCCTGGCGAAGGTTTTCAGAAATTCCGGTTCATAGCAATAGTTTTCCAAAAATTGAGAAGGCAATTCCACAAAATCCCATTTTACGGAAGTTCCCGAGAGATTCGGATATTGCGTGTCTGCCAAAACGCCGTGAAGTGCGTGTCCAAATTCGTGGAACAGAGTTGTCACTTCCTGGAAAGTCAATAAACTTGGCGTGTCTTTGGTTGGCTTTGTGAAGTTGCAAACAACAGAAATATGCGGACGAGAATTTTCACCGTCTTTTTTGTATTGATTTTTATAACTCGTCATCCAGGCGCCGGCACGTTTTCCTTTTCTCGGATGATAATCGGCGTAAAGCAAGGCTTTGTAATTTCCGTTTTCCGTGATTTCGTATGTTTTTACGTCTTCGTGATATTTCTGAATATTGTTGATTTCAGTAAATTCTAATCCGAATAATTTCTTTCCCAAACCAAAAACCGCTTCCTGAACTTTCTCCAATTGGAAATAAGGTTTCAGTTCTTCATCGTCAATATCAAATTTTTGTTTTCTTAATTTCTCAGCATAAAAAGCGTGGTCATAACTTTGGATATCGTCAATTCCGTCGGCTTTTGCGAGAGATTTCAGTTCTTCGATTTCTTTCTGAGCGTAAGGTTTTGCTTTATCTAAAAGTTCATTCAGGAATTCGAAAACTTTGGCTGGCGATTGTGCCATTCTTTCTTCCAAAACGAAATCGGCGAAGTTTTTATAACCTAATAATTCCGCTTTTTCCTGACGAAGTTTTACGATTTCCTTAATGAGATTCTGATTGTCAAATTCGCCACCGTCAAACGATTTTTTCCCGTTTGCTAAAGCTAATTCTTTTCTCAATTCACGGTTTTCTGCGTAAGTCATTGCCGGAAGATAACTTGGATATTGCAACGTAATCACGTAACCTTCCAGTCCTTTTTCCTTCGCATCTTCCTCGTATTGCTGAAGAATCGCTTCCGGGATTCCTTTTAACTCTTCTTTGTCTGTGATATGTCTGAAATAAGCGTTGGTTGAAGCCAAAGCGTTTTGCCCGAACTGAAGCGATTTGACGGACAAGTCCATATTGATTTTTTCCAGTTTCTTTTTATCTTCTTCATTGAGCAATGCACCGCTTCTCACAAAACCTTTATAAGTTTCATTGAGTAACATTTCCTGTTCATCGTTCAGTGACAAAGTGTCTTTTTGGTCATAAACGTTTTTGATTCTTTCAAATAATTTTTCGTTTTGAGAAATTTTGGAAGAAAATTCTGTCAACAAAGGTGAAACATCCTGTGCGATTTTCTGAATCTCATCATTGGTTTCTGCCGAATTTAGGTTGAAAAAAATACTGGAAACCCGGTCCAATTGTTCGCCGGAAAAAGCCATTGCTTCTATAGTGTTTTCGAAAGTTGGCGTTTCCGGATTGCTGGTGATTTCGTTGATTTCTTTCTCGGAAGTTTTGATTAATTCCTGAAAAGCAGGAAGGTAATGCTCTTCTTTGATGTCGCTGAAAGGTGATGAAGTATATTTGGTTTTGAATTTTTCTAAAAGTGGATTCATTTTTTAGTTGAGAATTTAATATGAGTTTTAAAGTCTCAAATTTAGTACCTAAAAATGAATATATGACAAATTTACTACTTTGTAAAATGTACGGTTAATTAAAATTTTTAGTATTCTTTGTGATATCCAATTCCAAAATCAACGCCGATTCCTACATAACTGTGTTTTGAAATGTTGCCGAGAAGTTTGAACCCGACACTATTCCCCAGACCTATCGGTTTGCCAACAGGAATCAGTTCGTATATTCTGTAGGGACTCTTGTTTTTCTTAAACCATTTGATTCCGAATTCAAAAGGAACGCCAATGTACTGGGATTTGTCCTTGTAATAATTGCCGTCTTCCGTTTTAAACTTTTGTACATAATTGTTAGTGGAAAGACCTGCGGAAAAGCTATAAGAAAAGTTATCATCAATATATCTTCGTCCGTACAGGATTGCGATTTCTTCCATTTTTATATCATTGGAAAGAATCGGAAAGGCTAATAACCCCATATTAAGAAAAGAAACGCCTAACTGATTAATTTCAGAATACCGGAATGTAAATAAGTTTTTCCTGTTCTGATAGTTCAGACTTCCGTACTGTAAAATGCCGCCGTTTTTTGTTAAATCCCTTGCATAACCAATTCCTAAATCACCATAAATAACAGGATTTGTTTTCTGAGAAAATGTTATTACAAAAATGAAAAAAGTGATGACAGTAATTTTGATTCTCATAGTTATTGTTTTTGCAAATGTATTTATAAATGATTGAGAAGTGATGATTGAAAAATTGTTTTTTATGAGAAATTGTCACAGGGCAAGTTTTTAAATTGAAATTCTATTTACATTTGTTATAACCCAAATTATGTGAATTATGAAGAAATTCCTGAAAATTATCAGTGTCATCGTGGCCATCATTATTGCTTATTGCTTGATCGCCATATTGTTTTTTGACAGCAAATGTCATAATGAACAATCTATCGTCATCAATGCACCAAAAGAAAAAGTATGGCAGAATGTAAATTCTATGAAAGCCTTCAACACTTGGAATCCATGGATGAAAATGGACCCGAATCTGAGCGTCACTTACCGTGGAAATAGTGGTGATGTCGGCGATGGCTACCATTGGAAAGGAAATGATGATGTAGGCGAAGGCGAACAGGAAATCACAGCGATTGTTCCACATGAAAAAGTGGAGACAAAAATGCATTTCATCCAACCAATGGATGACAATGCAACTTCTGATTTAATTTTGGTGCCGGAAGGTTCCGGAACTAAGGTAACCTGGAATATTGATTATGAAATCGAAACACTTTTCAAACCGATGAAACCGATGATGACCTGGCAGATGAACAAATCGTTCTCGGAAGGTCTGGGAAAACTGAAAGCACTTTCTGAAAAATAAGAAACCAAAAACGCCCCAGCTAGCTGAGGCGTTTTTCATTTGATTTGAAAAATTATTTTGTCTTATTTAATGATGAGTTTGGAAACCGCCAGACCTTCATCTGATTTTAACTGTACCAGGTAATTCCCGATTGCGATTCCGTTTACTGAGAATGTCTCGTCTCCTTTTGCAGATTTCAGGCCGAAAGATTTCACCAATTTTCCGTTTAGGTCATAGATGTTGATTTTTCCATTTTTAGCTTTGTTGTATCTGATTTTCAATAATCCGCCAGTTGCAGGATTCTGAACGATTTGTAATGATGTTTTGTCAGCATCGATTTTAGTATCGTCCGTAGCCAGAGCTGTTTGATTTCCAAATATTCTGAATTCTCCCGGCTGTAGGTTTACAGTAGTCGTTGAATTTGCAGAAATGGAAGAATTGTCCATCAGGTTGTACCAGATTCCTGTGTAAGGGAAATTAGGTGTTACTGTCTGGGCAGTGGTTGTAAAGTTAGCAACTACAACTACATTTTTCAAAGTGTTTGATGGTAACGCATCATTCCAGACAAAAATTCTAGGTAACAGATTTCCCGATTCTACTGTGAAAGTTGTGGTGTCAAAAACCTGACTTGATAATCGGATTGCCAGTATTTTTGCCCAGGTGTCATACAATGCTTTTCTGTTGGAATTGGTATCGTAAGCTAAAGTAAAAGCCACTGGTTTCGGGGATGTTCTGCAATCATTGCTGATGGTGCCGTTCTCACATCGGTTGATACTGAATTCGTATCCGAGTTCTCCAAACTGCCAGATCATTTTCGGACCAGGAACAGTGAAGAATACTGCACCGAATGCTTTTTGCCTTTCAAGAGCCGTGTTCAGATCTTTAACGCTGTAAGACCCATTAGCATTTCCATAAGCCAAATTTTTGAACATCAGTCTTTCCTCATCGTGACTTTCGCCATAACTCATATTTCGTCTTTCAGAAAATGTATGGTTTCTAAAATCAACTCTGTTGAAGTTGCTGTCAGAAGCGTAACCCATTGTGTTTTGATTGTATGGATTAACCAAATTATCCCACATCATTACGCCTTTTCCTTCATTTATCCTGTAGTTAGCCCATTCTTTTTCTTCTGCATTTCCTCCCAAATGTTCAAAAATGATGTAAGAATTAGGGTCATGAGACCATTGGTAGTCAGAATATAATTTCAGGACATCGACCCTGTCCTGCTGATAATTTCCTGTACACGTTTCGTCAGAAGGAGTACAATTTTGAGTAAACCCTTTTGTTAAATCCCAACGGAATCCGTCGATTTTATATTCAGAAATCCATTGTTCCAAGACCCTGTTCACATAATATCTGGTTTCAGGTTTTGAATGGTTGAAGTCATAAAATACACTGTAAGCATGTTTTGCAACCTGATTAAAATACGGATTATTGGCGGCAACGTCTCCATACCCGCCATTTGGACTCGTTGACCAGAGTCTTTCCAACGGAGATCTGCCAGAAGCATGGTTGAGCGCAACATCAAGAATCACCGCAATACCATTTTGATGGCATTTGTCAATAAACTCTTTGAACTTTTCCGGTGTTCCGTAAGCCTTGTCCAGTGCCAGATGAAATCCAGGATTGTATCCCCAGGAATTATTTCCGTCAAATTCCATAACAGGCATTAATTCGATAGCGTTTACATTTAATCCTTTGATGTATGGGATTTTATCAATCATGGCCTGCCAGTTTTTCCCTTCGGTAAAATCTCTGACCAAAGCTTCATAAACTATAAGGTTTTGTTTTGCAGGCTTTTGAAAGTTGGTTACTGTCCAGTTATAAGCAGGTTTTGCAGTCTGTATCACAGACACGTCGTACTGTTGGCCTGAAGGATAATCAGGTTTGTTCGGGTATGTGGATGAAGAAATCCATGGATCATCATCTGGAGATAGCACAAGTGTCGAGTAAGGGTCGGCCACTTTTACACCGTCATTTGTACGGTACTGAAAAGTGTAAACTTTCTGCGGCGTTAGTCCGGTAATCTCAATCCAATACAAATCCGGGTTAGATGTATCCCGCTTCATCAGATAGTTTGTGGATACCTGCCATTTATTGTCATCAAAGCTTCCAATAACATGAACATAATTCTTAAAAGGAGCATATAAAGCAAGACCGACTTTTGTAGGATCATTAGGATCATAGCTGATTCCCTGCCTCATATAAGAAGGAATGGCTACAGTCTGTACAGCAGGCGTCGGCGAGATAGTGAAATTAGAAGTCAGTGTAATTCCGGAAGCTGTATTTGTAGCAGTTAATTCGATCTGATTGTCAGTTGTGATTGCCGGAGAAGTCGTGATGCTGGTTACATTACTGGCTGTGTAAATAACATTGCCGTTTGATTTTACTACATAGTTGGCAGGCAGGGAAGTGCTGTATTGGATGTCAAAATTACTATTCGCACCTATAAAGCTGACAGAGCCGTTGCTTGGAGAACTGATTAAAAACTGGAATCTGCCGACTTCAGAATAAATATCCTGAGATTGACCGTTCCCTGTTTTGGTTTTCAGCAGGAAGCCGATTCGTCCGATTCCTGTTCTGTTATAAAAAGTCCTCGGAACAAAAGTAATTGTGTAAGTGTCATTCCCACTGTTGTAAGTCAGTTTGTTCGCTTCATTGGAAGAGTTCCACGTTCCGTTGGTCGGGCAATCCTGACTGTTGGCATCATTGATGTCATAAGACCAAGCCCAGAGGTAAAGTGTATTGTTTAAAATACCCCAGGCAGATTCATTGATGCTGCTTCCGTTAAAGGTAATGGTAATCGGTTCGTCCTCATTAAAATTTGTAGGACTGATGGAAGATGTCACAGTCTGTTGCTGCGCAAAAGTTGAGATCGCAATAAAAAATGCGATCAGGTTATAAAAAATTTTCATAAGGTCTATATATATTAAGGCTAAATATAAACTTTTTTTATAATAATATTTTTTTTTATTTTTGGGAAAATTATTATTGCCAATAAATTGAATTTCAGTAATTTATTTTAAAGAAAATATTTGAGGTTTAAATGTTTAATCGATTTTGACTGAACTAAAAATTGACTCAGAATACATTTTCATCCTTATCTTTGTTTAAACATAATTGCTGCCAATGATAAAATAATTACTAATATATTTTTATAATTCGTATAAATTTCTATAATTTTACGACCAATAAAAAAATAATAAACATTTATGTTGATGAAATAAGAAGATTATGTAAATTTTTTTTATTTATTGTAAATTTCACTTCGTATTATTGTCAATTAAATGTTTGTTTTAATCAAGAATATAAATCAAAATTAAATATAAATTATGAAGAGTGTATCAGAATCTGGCTATCATCTGGACGGAGTTGATAAAGAAATTATTTATATGCTAATGGACAATGCGAAAACATCGCTTGCACATATATCAAAGCATGTAGGTATTTCAACTACAGCGGTTCACCAAAGAATAAAAAAACTGGAGCAGGCAGGCGTTATAGAAAATTCTATCTCGTTCCTTAACCCAAGAAAGATTGGTTACAAAGTAGTGTCTTACATCGGTGTTTTCCTGGAGCAGCCAAGCCACTATCAGGATGCGATTAAAAACCTGGATCTTGTAAACGAAGTTGTGGAAGCACATTACACAACAGGGAATTATACCATATTCCTTAAAGTGCTTTGCAAAGACAATGATCATCTCATGCAGATCCTGAACAAGATACAGAAGTTGAAAGGCGTTACCAGAACAGAGACCTTCATCTCACTGGAACAGAGCATTAGCAGACAGCTGAAAGTGTAACTCAGAAAAAAAATTAAATAATACAATAACACATTCATAACCGGATGTGTTTTTTTTATGAATGTTTTAAATTTTTTTTTATTGATGTAAAACATTTGTAGATAATTGTTAAATTTACAATCCTCTCAGTCTCAATTGAGATTCAATTAAAACATGATTTCTATGACAAAAGTTCTGGAAAAAAACGGAATTCAAACTACATCTTCCCACACTTTGGAAAGAAATGAAGGAATTCCTTACAATGAAAAATATTTTGATGAGATCAACATCAACAGAAGTGCAATCGAACGCCGTGTGAACACATTGGGCGGGAGAAGAAGCGTGAAAAAAGAATATCAGGCTGCCTGGCTTTTGAAAGCTATTTCAATGATTGACCTTACGACATTGGCCGGAGATGATACTCGCGGAAATGTGCTTCGTCTTGGTGAGAAGGCCAGAAATCCTGTTCGTCACGATATATTGGAAAAACTGGGAATGGCGAATGCCAATCTCACAACAGGAGCCGTTTGTGTTTATCATAACCTGATTCCATATGCGAAAGAAGCTTTGGAAGAAAGTAACATCCCGATTGCAGCTGTTTCTACAGGTTTCCCGGCAGGTAAGAATTCACTTGAAGAAAAAATTGCAGAAATTAAAAAATCCGTTGCGGCTGGTGCAAAAGAAATCGATATTGTGATTTCCAGAGACTTGGTTTTGGAAAGCAAATGGAAGGAATTGTATGATGAAGTGAAACTTTGCAGACAAGCTTGCGGCGATGCGCATATGAAAACCATACTTGCAACAGGCGAGATCCCGACCTACACGAAGGTGGCCAAAGCAAGCTGGGTAGCAATGATGGCCGGTTCCGATTTCATAAAAACTTCTACAGGTAAAGAATCTGTGAATGCAACACTAGCTGTTAGTCTCGTGATGATCCGCTGCATAAGGGATTATTATAAATTGACAGGTGTAAAGGTAGGCTATAAACCAGCAGGCGGCATCCAGAAAGCAAAACAGGCTTTGGATTATCTGATTCTCATTAAAGAAGAATTGGGCGACGAATGGTTGAATCCTGAACTTTTTCGTTTCGGGGCAAGTTCCCTTTTAGGCGATATTGAAAGACAGCTTGAGCATTATGTGACGGGAAGCTATTCCGCAGGATATCGTCATCCGATGGCGTAATTAAATTCAATATTCAAAATTTTGAATTCAGAGTTTTGAATTAATCAATCATCAACTATCATTCATCAATCAATAAAAGATGGAAATAAAAGAAATATTCGATACAATGGTTTACGGTCCCGCTCCGGAAAGTGCAGCTCCGGCTGTAGATTATCTGGAATCTCACAACAGAACTTTCGATTTGTTCATTAACGGAGAATGGACAAAACCGAGTTCCAAAAAATATATGGATTCTCACAATCCTGCTAACAAAGAACTGCTTGCAAAATTTGCGGAAGCTGATGAAAAGGATGTGGATAAAGCCGTAAAAGCCGCAAAAGAAGCACTGCCGAAATGGGCAGCTTTAGGTGGTTTTGAAAGGGCAAAATCTCTGTACGCCATTGCGAGACAAATCCAGAAACATTCAAGACTGTTTGCTGTTTTGGAAACGCTGGACAACGGAAAACCAATTCGTGAAACAAGAGACATCGATATTCCAATCGTTGTAAGACATTTTTACCATCACGCCGGTTGGGCAAAACTGATGGAAACCGAACTCAGGGATTATAAAGAAGTCGGCGTCATCGGGCAAATCATCCCTTGGAATTTTCCGTTGATGATGCTCGCCTGGAAAGTAGCTCCGGCTCTTGCAATGGGAAATACAGTTGTTCTGAAACCCGCAGAATACACATCATTGACAGCATTGTTATTTGCTGAAATCTGTGAAAAAGTAGGACTTCCGAAAGGCGTTTTTAATATCGTGACTGGAAAAGGAACGGTTGCTGGAACTGCTTTGGTCAATCATAAAGATGTGAACAAAGTTGCTTTCACCGGTTCTACCAACGTAGGGAAAATCATCCGAAGAGAAATTGCCGGAAGCGGCAAAAAAATCTCTCTGGAATTAGGTGGAAAATCACCATTCATCGTTTTCGAAGATGCCGATTTGGATTCTGCAATCGAAGGCATTGTGGATGCGATCTGGTTCAACCAAGGGCAGGTTTGCTGCGCCGGATCCAGGTTATTAGTTCAGGAAAGCATCGCCGAAAAATTCTATGCTAAGCTAAAGGAGAGAATGGGCAAACTCCGTGTCGGAAATCCGATGGACAAAGCAATCGATATGGGCGCCATTGTGGATGAAACGCAATTCAAAACCATCGATAAATTGGTAAAATTAGGAATCAGCGAAGGCTGTGAAATCTATCAGGCTAATAATGCCGTTCCTAAAAACGGATTCTATTATCCGCCAACTTTATTTACAGATGTTTCCACGTCTGCAACCATCGCTCAGGAAGAAATTTTCGGGCCTGTTTTGGTGGCAATGACTTTCCGTTCTCATAATGAAGCAGTGGCTTTGGCGAATAATTCAAGATATGGCTTGGCTGCAAGCATATGGACGGAAAATATCAATTTGGCTCTCGATGTTGCACCGAAAGTAAAAGCCGGAGCAGTCTGGATCAACTGTACCAATCAGTTTGATGCATCAGCAGGATTTGGAGGTTACAGAGAATCCGGATTCGGAAGAGAAGGTGGAAGAGAAGGTTTATATGAATATACGAAACCAAAAATTGAAGACGAGTTTTCTTCAAAACCAATCATTCAGAAAGCTGTAAAGTCAAAAACAGGTAAGAAATCAAAATCAATTCTGGAAGATATCGACAGAACTTCCAAATTATACATTGGCGGAAAACAAACTCGTCCGGACGGCGGTTATAGTCTGAACGTCCTGAATGCTTTCGGAGAATATATCGGCGAAGTGTCCGAAGGAAACCGGAAAGATATCCGAAATGCAGTGGAAGCAGCACACGCAGAAAAATCCTGGGCCGGAATGACCGGCCACGCAAGAGCACAGGTTTTATATTACATTGCTGAAAACCTTGCGATCCGTTCGGAAGAATTTGCGGAAAGAATTGTGGAAATGACGAATCAATCCCTGGAGTCGGCTGAGGAAGAAGTGGAACAATCAATTGAAAGAATTTATACTTATGCGGCTTTTGCTGATAAATATGACGGACAGGCACATTCAACGGTTCAGAGAATGGTGACGCTGGCAATGCCGGAAGCAGTTGGTGTAATGGGAATTGTTTGTCCGGACGAAAATCCTTTGCTAGGATTTATCTCAACGGTAATTCCTGCGATAGCAATGGGAAATAATGTGGTGGTGATTCCTTCGGAAAAGCACCCTTTCTCTGCAACCGATTTTTATCAAATCCTTGAGACATCTGATGTTCCGGGCGGAACGGTAAATATCGTAACCGGGCATAAGGATGAGCTGGCAAAAGAAATGGCGAAACATTATAATATAGATGGTGTTTGGTATTTCGGAACCAAAGAAGGTTGCAAAGATGTTGAGTTTTTGGCGGCAGACAGCATGAAACGTACCTGGCTGAATTTCGGAAAATACAGAAACTGGCTGGACAATGCTCAGGGCGAAGGTGAAGAATTCCTGCGCCACGCCACCGAAATCAAAAACATCTGGATTCCTTATGGTGCTTAAAATTTTAAATAACAAAACCTCTCGAATTTTTTGAGAGGTTTTTTATTTTGATCTAATCTGGAACATATTTTAGTTTCATATTTTTAAATCCTCCCTTAGATTCATAAAACTCCTTTAGTATCAGCAGAGCTTTCAAGCTAACCCTTGCTATATTTTTTATTATTTGAAATTTATACAATGATATTTTATCATCAGGTAAAATAAACTTATTATTTTTAAAACTAACATATAAACTGTCATTTTTTAATGAGTTTAGTTCTTCTTTTAAATTAATAAGTTCGTTGTAATTGTTTAGTAATAAGTGTTCAATTTCATTTTTGTTTTCAAAATTCGACATCTCAATAAAAACTAAACTATTAATTATTAAATTTTGGATATTTAAATGTGTTTTAGATGTGTGCGATTCAAAACTTTTTTTTAACCTGCCAAAATTTAAATCTTTAGCTTTTATTTTTCCAGCATAATATTCATCTAAACAATTATATATTAAGTAAAACCTACCACACTCTTCAATACAAAGTTGATAAAAGGTATAAGCTCTTATTCGCTTATTATCATCTAATATTTTTGCATCATCAAAAAAATTTTTAGAATTAATTATACATAATTCTAAACCTCTCAGAAATTCTTTTTCCACATCCAAATAGTTTAAGACAAATGTAATAATCCAAAACTAAATTATCATACTTTCACCCAAACGCTCACATTCCCGGCAGGGCAAGGAAAATTACCCCAGCCATTTTCATCGATCGTGATTTTATCCTGGATATGTCCGGTAAAATCATAAAACGTTTTCCCGACATAGCGCTGTCCCATTTCCATAGATTTTTGATTCACATCTTTATTGCTCAAAATAACAGCACAGCCGGAATGTTCATCATCGCCTTCACGGGTCCAGCCAATACAATGCGCATCATCAAAATAATCTCTTTGTTCGCCATACGCAAAATCTTTTCTGGCTTTGATGAGTTCTTCAATTGCATTTACTTTATCAAGGAAAATTTCATATTCATTCCCGTCCTTTCCGTGATCCTTATAACTAGCTCCGTATAAATCCGGATAAAAAACACAAGGGTAGCCATCTTTTCTTAATAAAATCAGAGCATATGCAATTGGCTTAAACCACGTCTCTACAGGTGCTTCCAAAGCCTGGAGTGGCTGCGTATCATGGTTGTCAACCACGGTCACTGCCTTATCCGGATGAGATGCGACAAGCGTTTCATTGAAAATATTCCTCAGGTCATAATCCGGGTTTTTGGAAGCATCATGCAGATTGTGATGCAGGGAAGAATCAAAAAGACTCATGCAGCCTTCAGTAGAATCTATATAAGCTTCCAAAAGTGGTAATTCTCCAGGTGCCCAATATTCTCCAACGGCAAATATGTTTTTTCCGGTGTTGGAACGTAACAACGTCAACCATTCTTTATAGAAATCCGGCGAAATATGTTTGACGGCATCCAGCCTCACACCATCAAAACCGGTTTGATCGTGGTACCATTTACCCCAATGATTGAGTTCTTCCCGAACGAACGGATTTCTGTGTTCGATGTCATTATACATCAGGTAATCATAATTTCCTTTTTCATTATCAATAATGTCATCCCAACCATCGCCGAAATCATTAAAAATCTGATAGATGGCTTTATCTAAACCTTCCGCATAATCTACTCCGGAAAAGCAGGTAAAATCCCATTTGAAGTTGGAATAGGTTTCTCCTCTGCCGGGAAATGTGAACTTAGTATAAGATTCAATTTCGAAAACATCAGAAATTACTTTTTCACGGTCATTTTCGTCTACTTTTACCACACGGAATTTCTCCAACTCGTCACCACCGGCTTTATGATTGAGAACAACATCGGCGATTACCTGGATATTCTTTTCTTTCAGGGTTTTTATTGCATCTTTGTATTCTTCCTTGGTGCCGTACTTTGTAGGGATGCCTCCTTTTTGGTCAAACTCTCCCAGATCGAACAGGTCATAGGGATCATAACCAACGGAGTAGCCGCCATTAGTGCTTTTGTAGGCAGGCGGAAGCCATACTGCTGTAATTCCTAAGTCAGAAAGATATTGTGCAGAATCTTTGGTGTGTTTCCAAAGAAAAGAATCTCCATCGGTATACCAATGGAAAAATTGTATCATAGTTCCGTTCATAAGATTGTAGTTTTTTTCAGATTGTTTGATTTGATGTTTCGTTCTATGAAAATATTAAGCCAAGGAATTGGGAAAAAGACTCAATGATAAAATCAAATAGACTGGAATCAATCATTGCTGAACTCCTCAAAAGGAATTTTCAGTTGAACGGAGACTTGTTTCTTTTCTTCCGTATTAAGGTTGGATAATGACAAGCCAAGTAATCTGATGGCTTTGTCATAGGGCCTGAGTTCCCAGAGTTGTTTTGCAATATTATAGAACTTCTCTGCATTTTCGAAATATAATTCCTGTGTTTTACTTCTCGTATATAATGAAAAATCCTTGTATTTGATCTTCAGCGTCAGGGTTTTTCCCTTGATCTCCTTTCTTCCGAGGCGTTCTTCGAGGTCCAGGCTCAGGGATTTCAGTTTTTCGTCGATTTCATCATCATCATTGATATCATCCCAGAATGTCCTTTCCACAGCCACACTTTTCTGGATCCGGTTAGGTTTTACCTCACCATTATGAATGCCACGGACCACATTATAATAATATCTTCCGGATTTTCCGAAAAGACCTTCTAACTGTCCAAGTGTTTTCGCCTTAAGGTCAGCACCTTTGAAAATATGAAGTTCGTGCATTTTATTGGCTGTTACTTTTCCGACACCGTAGAATTTTTCTATCGGGAGATTTTCCAGGAACGTATTGATTTTTGTGGGATGAATGGTTTTCTGTCCATTCGGTTTATTGATGTCTGATGCGACTTTTGCCAGGAATTTATTCACAGAAATTCCTGCGGAAGCTGTCAAACCTGTTTCTTCAAAGATTCTTTTTCTGATTTCTCTGGCGATGTCATTGGCAGATTCGATTCCTTTTTTATTTTCGGTCACGTCAAGATAGGCTTCGTCCAGAGAAAGTGGCTCTACCAGATCGGTATAATCGTGAAAAATATTTCTGATTTTTCCCGATATCTCTTTGTACCTGTGAAATCTCGGTTTCACAAAAATCAGATGCGGGCATTTTTCTCTGGCTGTTTTGCTGGGCATCGCAGACCTTACTCCAAATTTCCGGGCTTCATAGCTTGCCGCTGCAACCACACCACGATGGCCGCCACCAACAGCAATGGCTTTTCCACGCAAACCCGGATTGTCGAGCTGCTCCACGGATGCATAGAAAGCATCCATATCTACGTGGATTATTTTGCGTTGAGGCTGCATTTACAAATCAATATCTACCACAAAATTTTTAACATTTTCATTGAATGAATATACTATAACTAAATAATCTGAATCCTTTTCTGTCATTTTTGTTTTGTATAAAAACCTTTGCTGGGCAATATCATAAACATCATTATGAATCTTTAGAAATTTTTCTTGATCTTCCGGTAAAGGAAAATGTTTTTTTGCAACATCGTAACAAGAATCATCAAGTTTAAATTCTTGCTGAACAAAATCACAAAAAGATAATTTTCTTTTGTCTAATGAATCTAATAATGCTCCAAGCTTAATTCTGTCTTTGGAATCTTTAATATGTGGGATAATCTTTTTTCTAAATTCATCATTAGGTAATAAATTTTTTTTTTGAATTACCTCTTTTACAATTGACTTATTTGGTTCTTCTTTTTTACAAGAAAAAATAAGTACGGCTATTGTTAAAAACAAATATTTTTTCACAGAGATTTTTTATTAGTTCAAACAAATTTAATCAAAAAATATCCCGAAAAATTTTTAGGGATATCATTTATTATAGGGTTAGTTTATCAATCGTTGACTGTATTTCCGGATCATCCGGAGAGATGGCATAATATTTTGCGATACCAGATTTCTGGTCTACTACAATATATCTCGGAATCCAGTTGAGGTCGATATAATTATTGAAATTATTCTTCCAGCCACCGGCAAACCAATAATTCTCTTTGTCATTCATCTGGAATTTTTCCAGGCTTTTCCGGAAAGATTCCTGGGTTCTCTCCAGAGACAGGAAAACAAAATCGATATTCTTATTTTTTTCTTCTAATTCCTTTGCTTTCGGGAAAGCATTGATGCAGTCTCTGCACCAGCCAGCCCAGAAATCCAGAACCAAAACTTTTCCCTTATGCTGATGCAGAATATCGTTCATGGTAATTACCTTACCCTTCTCGTCCTCTAATGTCTGCGCTAATGCTTCTTTGGAAAATTCGGTTTTCAGAACTTCAGGAACATTTTGGGAAAATCCCAATTTAAACACAAATAATAAGCTGTAAATTAATATCCTCTTCATTTTAAGTAGGTTTTGGTAATGCAAATATAGACCATTAATTAGATTTATTTTCTCCGGAAGAAATTGTTTTCCGGTGTTACGATAGCAACGCTCGGACTTTGCTATGTAGAACGCTTTAGCGTGAGGAAAAGTATTTTATTTAAGAAAATAGCTATAATTGAAATGATAATTATAATGACTATTACCCTAAATGGTGATTTGTTAATTTAAAATATCTTTTTACATTTGATAAAAAAATTAATGGGAAATTCGGATTTCATCAAAAGGAAATTTGAAAAATTTGATGAAAATTTTTATCAGGAAATTAAGGAGCATGGGGTTTTTGTATCGGTTGATGCTAAAAAAGAACTCATCGCAGAAGGTGAGAAAGTAAAATTTATCCCTATTCTTATAAAAGGTCTGGTGAAAGTTTATAATCTGAATGACGGAAAAGAACTGGTCTACTATTATATCTCTCCGGGCGAGAGTTGCATAATGACTTTTTCTACAATATTTACAGATAAAGTAAGCCGTATATATGCGGTATCAGAAGAAAAGTCGGACGTACTTTTGCTTCCGGTAGGGCAATTTTTAGAATGGCTTCAAAGATACCCGAGACTAAACCAGATTTTCTTCCTGGAATATGACTCCAGGTACAAGTTTATGATGGAAACCATCAATAAAATTGTATTTCAGAAGCTGGATCACAGGGTTTTAGAATATCTCCACGAAAGAATCAGAAGAAACGGAAACGACGTTGTGAAGGTTTCACATAAAAAAATTGCAGACGAATTGGGCACTGCAAGAGAGGTTGTTAGCCGTATCCTGAAAAAATTTGAAAAAGAGGGCCTGATTTCGCAAAGCCCTTCCGGAATAGGAATAATTAACAGACGGTGACTTTAGTCACCGTTTTTTTTTGGACAGACTTTATACTTTTGAATAAAAAATCAATATGTCAAGAGTTTTGTCATTTATTTCTTTATTTATTTTGACATTTGTTTATGCTCAGGAAGATTTGCTAAAAGAAATTGATACAGCAAAAACAGCAGAACCCTATTCTCCAAGCTTCAAAGCATTGCAGGTCGTAACCGCACAATCTACCAAGATGCCCGCAAAAAAAGAATTCTATCTGGATATCTCCCACCGTTTCGGAGATGTGAGCGATGGATTCAAAAACTTCTTCGGACTGGATAATGCCACCACCAAGCTTGGCGTGATCTACGGACTCAGCGACTGGCTGGCTCTTAGCGGTTCAAGACATACTTATCAAAAAACTTATGAATTCGGTGCAAAATACAGACTCTTCAAACAGGAAAAAGAATCGCCGTTTGATATTGTTGGCTATAATGTCATGGACATCAATTCAGAATTAAAAAAAGATAATTTCCCAAAGCTTGAATTTTCTGACCGCCTTGCTTATCTCTCACAACTGCTGATATCGAGGAGATTCACGGAAAATCTGACGTTGCAACTGATGCCGAGTTTTGTTCATAAAAACCTTATAGAACCAACGATTGACAGCAAAAATCTGTTCTCGACAGGTTTGGGAGGAAGGTATAAAATCTCAAAAAGAGTGTCTGTCAACGCAGAATATTTCTACAATTTTGACAATAAAAATTTCTACAAAAACCCTTTGTCTGTCGGAATGGACATCGATACGGGCGGACACGTTTTCCAGTTGGTTTTCAGCAATTCCCAGGCGAATACTGAAACAGGTTATATAACCAATGCGACAGGTGACTGGGGAAAAGGCCATTTCTTTTTTGGGTTTAATCTTTATAGAGTTTTTTAAAGTGTAATTTATGAGAAATGCAATAAAAATATTAGTTCCCGTTACAGGATTTTTGATGCTGATGAGTTGTGATACAAAGACATTCGAAGAGATATCCGATGTCAAGCCTATCCCTGAGACGGTTAACTACAACAACAGTGTGAAAACGATTATTAATAATAACTGTGTGATATGCCATTCATCAGTTGGGACTGCATCTTTTCTTCCTCTGACGGACTATGCAGCAGTGAAAAATTCTGTTGATAATATCCTGGACAGGATCCAGAGAGCTAACGGAGATCCTTTGAAAATGCCGCAGGGCGGAACACTTTCGCAGGATAATATCAATATAATCAACAAATGGAAAGCCGACGGTTTACTTGAAAATTAAAAAAATGGAAACATGAAAATATTGGTTTTTTTTATAAGTCTTATTCTGACTTCAAATTTTGCTTTTGCACAAAAATATTCTACCAAAACAGGCAAGATCACTTTTGAAGCATCGGTTCCGTTATTTGAGGATGTATATGCTGAGAACAACAATTCTACAGCTATCCTGAACGCTGATACCGGCGATATAGCATCACTTGCAATGGTGAATGCTTTCACTTTTAAAAGCAGCCTGATGCAGGAACATTTTAATGAAAACTATGCCGAATCTGCAAAATATCCGAAAACAAGCTTCAAAGGAAAGATAGTGAATTTTGATAAAAATGATTTGTCGGCCAAACCGAAGGCTTACATGATTTCCGGAATATTGAACTTTCATGGCGTTGATAAACAGGTTCAGTCATCTGCTAATGTTTATCTGAAAGATGATAAGATTGTCGTTCAGGGGAAACTTGTGGCAAAAACGGCAGATTTCAAAGTTAAGATCCCTAAAATGGTAGCGGCAAAAGTTGCTGAAAACGTGAATGTAAACTATAATTTTATACTTCAGAAATAATGAGAAAATACTATGCACTAATTCTGATAATGGTTTTTGGGTTGATTTTTTCTCAGACAAAAAACGTTTTTGATATTGCCCGCAATGGAACACTTGATGAAATGAAAGTTCTGGTAAGCCAAGATCAGGATGTTATCAACTCCAAAAATGACATGGGTTTTACGCCACTCATTTTAGCATGTTATAGAGGAAATGCGGAAGTCGCAAAATATCTGATCGATAATGTTAAAGATTTGGATTATATCAGCCCGGAAGGAACGGCACTTTCTTCTCTTTGCATCAGTTATAATAAGGAGCTTGTAGAAAAAATACTATCAAAAAATGCCAATCCGAATCTACAGGATTCGCGTGGAAATACACCGTTGCTCTGGGCTGTGAAAAGAGGTAATATCGAACTAGCAAAGATGCTTTTGAATCACAAAGCAGACAAAACAATAAAGGATTCTATGGGTATTTCGGCTTTTGAATATGCAATAAAATCCAACAATAATGAAATGATCAATCTTTTAAAATTTTAATATATGGCAAAAAAAAATCTACTTTTATGCATCCCGCTTTTTATCAGCGGAATCTTTTTTTCTCAATTTTCAACAGGAAGTGTGAATCTTCCTACAACAGGAATGAATGTGAAAATTGATGTTGATGCGACTAACGTTACTATGACCCTGAAGGGGAGCAGTACTGGCTGGTTGGGAATTGGCTTCAGTGATGAAGGGATGAAAGATGGCGCAGACGGATTCATTTACAACAGCTCTGCGAACAGAGACTATACCTTCAGTGGTGTAGGTGTTACGCCTTCTGCAGATGCTGCACAAAACTGGACAGAACTATCTAATACGGTTGCTTCCGGAGTCAGAACCCTGGTGGTGAGAAGGACTCTTGCTGGTGGAGCCGGTGATTTTGTTTTCACGAATTCTACAGGCACCCTTCCTATATTTTATGCCAGAGGAAGTGCGCTGGGGTTGGCGAATCATGGTAGCGGAAACAGAGATTACGCAACACTGACTTTCTCCCCATCTTTGGCGGTTGATGATGCTAATGCATCTTCAAAGAAAATCGGAGTCTATCCGAATCCTGTGAAAGATATTCTGAATTTTACAAATTCGGATAAAATCGGGTCAATAAAAATTTACGATTCAGCAGGAAAACAGGTTATTTCACAAAAATCTGCAGAAAACCTGAATGTTTCTCAGTTAACGAAAGGTGTCTATTTCATCGAATTCGAGAATATAGACGGTTCAAGAAGCTACGAGAAAATAATCAAGAACTAACAAAAAACCTCAGAACTTCTGAGGTTTTTTGTTAATTATAATTTTTCACAAGACTTTTGACTATTTTAATGACATTAGGCATTGCTTTGCTAGCGGCTTCCAGAACTTCTTCATGAGAAACGGCAAAGGCAATTTCCGGTCCGCCCAGGTCTGTAATAATAGATAAGCAAAAACAATCCATTCCCTGGTGTTTTGCAACAATCACTTCCGGAACGGTGCTCATCCCGACGGCATCGCCACCAATGGCTCTTACCATTCCATACTCTGCAGGTGTTTCAAAAGTTGGACCTGTTAAGGCGACATATACGCCTTCTTTTAAATCTATGTTTTCCTGGGTTGCAATATTTTTGGCCAAATTAATCATTTTGCGATTATACGGTTCGCTCATATCCACGAAACGCGGTCCGAGTTCATCCATATTTTTCCCTCTCAAAGGATGTTCCGGCATCAGATTGATATGGTCTGTCAGAATCATGACATCAGCCACTTTGAAATTCGGATTTACACCGCCGGCAGCATTGGAAAGAATCAGATTTCTGACGCCAAGTAAATGGAAAACCCGGAAAGGAAAAGTTACAGTTTCTATAGAGTGACCTTCGTAATAATGGAAACGCCCGCTCATCATCAATACTTTTTTGCCTTCCAGAATTCCGTATATCAATTTTCCGCCGTGACCGGCAACGGTTGTCTGAGGAAAATTAGGAATATCTTTGTAATCTAAAGTATGAATTGCTTCTACCTCATACTGCAATTTCCCAAGACCTGAACCCAGAACTATTGCAAAATCCGGTGTTTCGCCAATAATGTTCCTGATGAATGCTGCTGTTTCCTTATATTTTTCTAACATAATTCTGAATGATATTGTTAAAATCTTCCCGTTTGTCAATTTCTACATTGATCGGCCAGTAATAGATTTTATCCCGAAGATAATCAAAAGTTTTCAGCCGGACATAATCTTTTTCAGTAGTCAGAATGACTTTGTATTCGCCAAGTTTTTTGTACTCTGCACTGATTTTTTTGATGTCTTCGTCCGTAAAGTTATGGTGATCTTTATATTCTAGATGTCTGACTTTTTTATTGTATTTGGCAATCTCTTTCAGAAGCTGGGAAGGGTTTGCAATGCCGGTAATGAGCAGCACATCATAATAATCCAGATTTTTAACAGGCATCATCTTATCCAGTCCGAGAATGTTGTCGTCATAAGCAATAGCCGAGAAAAAGACTTTCTGGTAATGTTGCGGCCGTATCCTGGAGATGTAATATTGCTTTTTTTCTTCTGTCAGATCATCCGGACATTTGGTAACCATAATAATATCGGCACGGCTTTTCCCTCTTCTGCTTTCCCGAAGATCACCGGCAGGCAATACAAAATCTTTGAAAAAAGGATCGTTGTAATCAGTTAGCAGGAGATTCATTCCCGGCTTTATGGCGCGATGCTGATAGCTGTCGTCTAAAACGAGTACATTCAGATCCATATCCGCGATTATTTTCCGGGCTCCGAAAACGCGGTCTTCGCAGACACCAATCACAAAACGGTTCCGGAAACGCTCGAATAGCTGCATCGGCTCATCTCCAACCAGTTTATAATTGCTGTCGTAATTAACGATTTTGTAGCCCTTTGTTATTCTTCCGTAACCTCTGGAAAGAACACCAGTCCGGAAAGATTTGGAAAGATATTCGGCGAGATACATTACCATAGGAGATTTTCCGCTGCCGCCTACAGACAAGTTCCCGACACCAATAATTGGTGTTCTGAATTTCGTAGAAGAAAAAATTCCCCAGTCATACATTCGGTTTCTGATAGAAGTGCCGAGATGATAACCCAAGGAAAAAGGGTAGAGATACCATCTTTTCATAGACGGCAAAAATAAGGAAATACTCCGAAATCCCATTGTGTTTTTAATTCAAAAAGGAAATTCAATCTTGAGAATCAAAATTGGTTATCTTTGCAATCTTATACAGAATCCTATGATATTATCTATGACAGGTTTTGGGAGAGCCGAAACTGTTTTTGAAGGAAAAAAAATAACCATCGATATCAAATCACTTAATAGCAAGAGTTTTGACCTGAATGTGAAAATACCTTTGCGGTACAAGGAAAAAGAATTTGATATCAGAAAAATTCTGAATGATAAGATCCTGCGCGGAAAAGTTGATTGCTATATCAGTTGTGATAATCTCGAGGAGAATAACGATGTCAAGATCAATCAGGATGTTGTCAAAAATTATATGGATCAGCTAAGAGAAGTCGGTTCTGATGCACCCGAATTCGAATTGCTGAAAATGGCTGTCAGAATGCCGGATGCACTCACAACTAGAAATTCTGATCTGGAAGAGAATGAATGGAAAAGTCTTTTGGAAACTGTGGAAAATTCGATTGAAAAATTCATAGAATTCCGACAGACAGAAGGTAATAATCTTGCTGTTGAAATTGAAAAAATCGTTCAGAATATCGAATATAATCTAAGCCAGGTTGCTCAGTATGAAGAAGAAAGAATTCAGCCAATCAAAGACAGATATCAGGCTGCACTAAAGAATTTTGAGAATATTGATGAAACAAGATATTATCAGGAAATGGTGTATTTTGTTGAGAAGCTGGATATTTCTGAAGAAAAAGTTCGTCTTTCCCAACACATCAAATATTATCTTGAAGTGATGAGAAATGAAGATTTCAACGGAAAGAAATTAGGTTTCATTGCTCAGGAAATGGGAAGAGAAATCAATACTTTGGGTTCGAAAGCCAATCATTCTGAGATTCAGAAACTGGTGGTGGAGATGAAGGATGATCTGGAGAAGATCAAAGAGCAAACGCTGAATGTTTTGTAATGAAAGAAAAAGTTATCATATTCTCCGCACCGTCCGGAAGTGGAAAAACAACATTGGTAAAACACGGACTGTCCGTTATTCCGCAACTCAGTTTTTCGATTTCTGCAACTACCAGACAACCGCGAGGCGAGGAAAAAAACGGACAAGATTATTATTTCCTGACACCGGAAGAATTCAGAACTAAAATCTCCGAAGATGGTTTTGTAGAATTTGAGGAAGTTTATACCGACAAATATTATGGAACGCTGAAATCCGAAGTAGAAAGAATCTGGAAAGAAGGAAAAGTCGTGATTTTCGATGTCGATGTCAAAGGCGGAATCCGACTGAAAGAGATTTTCGGAGACAAAGCATTGTCGATTTTTGTGATGCCGCCAAGCATCGCCGAATTGGAACAGAGATTGATAAAAAGAAACACCGACTGTGCTGAAACCATCAAAACCAGAGTCGAAAAAGCAGGCGAAGAAATGACTTACCAAAAACATTTTGATAAAATTATTGTTAATACAGATTTAGATAAAGCAAAAGCGGAAATCGAGGAAATAATCAATAACTTTATCAACGAATAAAATCTGAAAAACACGTAATGGAAAATACATTAGACATTGCAATCAATAATATGCCTGTAAAAGGTTTTCTTGATCTGAAGGATTTTGCAATTCCGACAGGAGATGACCTTGTGAAGGCGATTCTCGACCTCAAGAAAGAAAAAAACGCCGTGATTCTGGCGCATTATTATCAGCCGGGACCTATTCAGGATATCGCTGATTTCCTTGGGGATTCCTTACAGTTGGCAAGACAGGCGAAGGAAACCGATGCCGATATGATTGCCTTTTGCGGCGTTCATTTTATGGCAGAAGCGGCTAAAATCCTAAACCCGACAAAAAAAGTAGTTCTTCCCGATACTTTGGCTGGTTGCTCTTTGGCAGACGGCTGTTCGGCGGAAGGTCTCAACAAAATGCGCGAGCAATATCCCAATGCGCTGGTGGCGACTTACATCAACTGTAATGCAGAAACCAAAGCGGCTTCGGACATCATCGTGACGAGTTCTAACGCAGAACAAATCATCAATGCGTTGCCGAAAGACAGACCAATTATTTTCGCTCCGGATAAAAACTTAGGAAGATATCTCAGCAAAAAGACAGGTCGCGAAATGATTCTTTGGGACGGAAGTTGCATCGTGCACGAGGCGTTTTCTATGGAACGAATTGCGCAACAATTGGCAGACCATCCAAACGCAAAACTGATTGCCCACCCGGAAAGCGAAACGCCGGTGTTGGAATTGGCACATTTCATCGGTTCAACTTCAGCACTTCTGAATTATGTGGAACAAGATGATTGCCAGGAATTTATCATCGCGACAGAAGAAGGAATACTTCACGAGATGAGAAAACGTGCGCCACACAAATCCTTGATTCCGGCTTTGGTTTTCGATGAGAGCTGCAACTGTTCAGAGTGTTTCTTTATGAAGAGAAACACGCTGGAAAAACTCTATCTGTGTATGAAGTATGAGCTTCCGGAAATCACGATGGATGAGGATATTCGCCTCAAAGCACTCAAACCTATCGAAGCCATGCTGGAATTTTCTAAAAGCATCAAATAAATTGTAAACCTTGTCTTTCAGATGAGGTTTTTTTATGCAATTATTTTGGCAATTCCCTCGCCAAGCTTTTCCAGCCGCTCGGGTCGGGCTATCCGCTATATCTTTTGCTCCGCTGCGCTCCGCAAAAGGATGCCGCTTCTATCCCTATTGCAGCTGTGTACGAAAGAAAATTTCCACAAAATTTAACATTCCTATTTACATAATATTATCATTCCGAAGGAAACCTAACGAAGTAGTTCTACGAAGTCAATCTAGACTGTTGAGATTCCTGCGGAATGACAAACTGAGCGTTTTAAATCCATAGCTTTTTTAAGCGAAGCGCCTTTGTGAACCTTAAATATTTTCAATAAAAACAAAAAACCTTTGTGCTCTTTGTGTTAAGAAATTTTCTATTTTTAAAGAATGAAATCAAAAATCATTTTAGAAGATATAAAAATCTACGCCTACCACGGTGTTTTGCAGGAAGAAGCCATCATTGGAAATCATTATGTCGTCAATGCAGAACTACACGCTGATTTAGAAAAAGCATCACAAACCGATAATCTCAATGACACTATCAATTACGCTCAGGTCAACGAAATCATTCATCAGGAAATGGCCATCCGTTCAGAACTTTTGGAACACGTGATTGGAAGAATCATTAATAAAATCGAAAGTAAGTTTCCGCAGATTACATTCATCAGAATAAAATTGACCAAAACAATTCCGCCAATGCCGGGAGAAATGAAAGGCGTGAGTCTGGAATTTGAGAAAGAAATCAATTAATCAAAATAAATAAAACTAAAAACTATGAAAAACAACGCAAGAATTGTAGACAGACATCAGGCAGAAAAGTTATTACGGTTTATAAATTTTCTCATAGATTATGTCTTCGCCTATCTTGTGATTGTGTTTTTATTTTCTGCAATTATAATTGTTTATTCGTTTTTGACAGGACAAGATTATGCAGAGAAAGCACAAGCTTTCGGAGAAGTTAATCCTTTTGTAGATAGAATAATTACTGCATTTTTCTACGCATTATTAATGTATTTGACAGAATATCTAACAAAAGGACGAAGCTTGGGAAAATTTATTACAGGAACACTGGTAGTTAATGAAAATGGCAATTTGCCGAATTCTAATGATTTTCTAAAGAGAAATTTCAGTCGCATTGTTCCGTTTGACGCATTGTCATTTTTAGGAAGCCGTGGCTGGCACGACAGCTGGAGCGATACCAAAGTGGTAAAAAGAAAATCATATCTGGAGGCTGTTGAAAGAGAAAATTCTATTGAAGATATTGGTAAGATTGCTTTATGATAAATGTTAATAAAATCTTAAAATTGGTCTCAGTTTTGATGTATTTAATCAAATACAATTTTATATGAGGACATATATTGCGGTTGGAATCGCAGCTTTAGGTTTTATTATTGCAGCAGCTTTGCTTGGCAGTGCTGTGAAAAACAGGAACAAATTTGAAAATACAGTTTCTGTTACAGGACTCGGTTCCAAAAAATTCACTTCGGATCTGATTACATGGTCTGGAAGTTTTTCTAAAAATAATTTTGAGCTGAAATCTGCGTACGATGCTTTGGCTATTGACAGGCAGGTGATTTCAGATTATTTGAAATCGAAGGGTGTTAAAGAAAACGAAATGATTTTTTCTGCTGTAGATATTCAGAAGCAATTCAGAAGTTTTACAGATTCCAACGGAAATTATCAGCAAGGCGAATTTGCCGGTTATAACCTGACCCAAAGTGTTTCTATCCAATCCAAAGAAGTGGCAAAAATTGAAAACATCTCCAGGAATATCACAGAAATTATCAACCGTGGCATCGAATTCACGTCGTCATCACCTCAATATTTCTACACAAAACTATCTGATGTAAAACAGGAAATGATTGCGAACGCTACAAAAGATGCAAAAGAACGTGCTGAAAAAATTGCAGAAAATGCTGGAAGTGATCTTGGAAATCTGAAAAAGGCGACAATGGGTGTCATCCAGATTACCGCTCCTAACTCCAACGAAGACTACTCTTATGGAGGAACTTACAATACCACTTCCAAAGAAAAGGAAGCCAGCATTACCATAAAACTCGAATATGAAGTCGATTAAAGTAAAGGAGCAAAATTTTTTGCTCCTTTATAATTTTGTTTTGCTGTCAAAAACCAATGTGACCGGTCCGTCATTGATCAATGAAACTTTCATATCTGCCCCGAAAATTCCGCTTTCCGTTTTCAATCCTGATTTTTTTATCTCATCTTTGAAATATTCGAACAATGGAATGGCCTTGTCTGGTTTTGCAGCTTTTATGTAAGATGGACGATTGCCTTTTTTATAATCAGAAATCAGAGTGAATTGGCTGATGCAAAGGATTTCACCATTGATCTCTCTCACCGAGTGATTCATTTTTCCTTCATCGTCAGAAAAGATTCTAACGTCAAGGATTTTCTTCACCAGCCAATCGGCATCCACAGTTTCATCATCTTCATCGACGCCGATCAGCAACATCAGTCCTTTTTCGATTTTCCCTACAGTTTCTCCCTCAACCTCGACAGAAGAATGTTTCACACGCTGGATTACGGCTTTCATTACAGATCAATTGCTATATATTGTTAAAACTTTGGTGTTGGGATTATAATCGTAATACCGGTATGTTTTAAGGCCCGTCTTTGGGACATTTTCTCCTTCTTGAGGTTGTCCGTTGAATAAAGCCCATTTGGCATTGTCTTTTGGACAAATGACGAAAGTTCCACCGTTATCTACGTTTAATACGGTTTTTTCTCCTTCAGGACAAAGATGAGGTGCGTTTCTGTCGTAAACCATAAAGCCGTTGCTAGTGCTATAAATTATCAGACCTTGAGTTCCGGTTCCTGGCTCGCCTCTCGTATAAGCCCAGCTATTGGGCGTTAATAAATTATAGTACGTTGGTAAACTGAGATTGATAATAGCATTGATGGGAGAATTCGGAAAACAGCTCACGGTTTCGTTTCTTTCGCTGCAGGAATTATTGATGCTTAACAGGCTGATAATCAAAAATAATGTGAATAATGATGCGTTTTTTTTGGTTTTCATTTCAAAAAATAGTTATATATTTGTAAACTCAATTCGAGAAAAATTAGTATCCGGCAAAGGTCGGATTATTTTTTTATACAAACGGCAAATTTTATTGTTATGAACTACGTAACCAAAGAAGGTTTGGACAAAATGAAGTCTGAGCTGGAACAATTAGAAACCATCGAAAGACCAAAAATAACACAGCAGATTGCTGAAGCGAGAGATAAAGGTGACCTGTCAGAAAATGCAGAGTATGATGCTGCAAAAGAAGCGCAGGGCATGCTGGAAATGAGAATTTCCAAACTGAAAGACGCGATTGCAACATCGAAGATCATCGACGGAAGCCAGCTGGATCTCAGCAAGGTGTCTATCCTTACTACAGTGAGACTTAAAAATAATGCGACGAAAGGTGAACAGAAGTTTACTTTGGTTCCGGATAATGAAAGCGACCTGAAAGCCGGTAAAATATCGGTCAATACGCCTATTGCTAAAGGCCTTCTGGGTAAAACTGTGGGAGAGACAGCAGATATCGTTTTGCCAAATGGCAACAAGCTGTCTTTTGAAGTTCTTGAGATTTCTTTGTAAATATTGGTTTAATAATTGTTGGAAATTAAAATCAATATCGAGAAATCATGAGCAGCATATTTTCAAAAATCATCAGCGGAGAAATCCCAAGCTACAAAATTGCAGAGGATGATAAGCATATTGCTTTCCTGGATGCTATGCCATTGGTAAAAGGACATACATTGGTTGTTCCCAAAATAGAGACCGATCTTATATTCGATTTAGATTCTGATGATTATAAAGAGCTGTGGGCTTTTACTCAGAATATTGCAAAGCAGATCAGGAAAGCTGTTCCTTGTAAAAGAGTGGGTGTTGCCGTTGTTGGACTGGAAGTCCCGCATGCTCATATCCATCTGATACCACTTAACAGTATGGATGACCTTAATTTTAAAAATGTCAGGCTGATTTTTACACCTGATGAATATAAGGAAATACAGGAGTCCATTATCAATGCATAAAAGAAGTTTTCACTTCTTTTTTTTAATTATAGAATTTTAAGATTTATGAATCCAAATCAATGCTCATTTTGCGGCAGAAAGAAGAATGAAGTTCAAATTCTGATTTCCGGACAAAATGGATTTATATGCGAAAACTGCATAGAGCAGGCACATGCTATCGTAAAAGACAGTGTAGATAAAAAACCGGAAACATCTATGGCCGAGTCCCTGGAAGAACTCAGAAAGCCCAGAGAGATAAAGGCTTTTCTTGATGAGTATGTAATAGGTCAGGATCAGGCGAAAAAACAATTATCCATCGCTGTTTATAATCATTACAAAAGATTACTTCATGCTCAGGATGAAAACAGGGAAGTAGAGATTGAAAAATCCAACATCATCATGATCGGTGAAACAGGAACAGGAAAAACACTGCTTGCAAAAACCATTGCAAAACAACTGAATGTTCCTTTCTGTATCGTTGATGCCACCATTCTTACTGAAGCCGGGTATGTTGGCGAAGATGTGGAAAGCATCCTGTCACGATTGCTGATGGTGGCAGATTATGATGTGGAAAAGGCAGAAAAAGGGATTGTCTTTATTGATGAGATTGATAAAATCGCAAGAAAATCCGATAACCCGAGCATCACGAGAGATGTCTCCGGGGAAGGCGTACAGCAAGGTTTATTGAAACTTCTGGAAGGAAGCATTGTCAATGTTCCGCCACAAGGTGGAAGAAAACATCCTGATCAGAAATATATCCAGGTGAATACGCAGAATATTCTGTTTATCGCTGGTGGTGCTTTTGATGGGATGAAAGATATAATCGAAAGAAGGCTCAATAAGCAGGCTATTGGTTTTTCTGCAGAAAAAATCAACAAGACGGATGAGGAAGATTATATACTGAGCCAGATCAATGCTATCGATCTGAAGAGTTTTGGATTGATTCCGGAACTTTTAGGAAGATTTCCTATCATTACTTATCTTGACAAACTGACAAAAGAGACACTTGTCCGCATCATGAAGGAGCCGAAAAATTCCATTATCAACCAGTTTACGGAACTTTTCAAAATGGACAATGTTACTTTGGAATTTACAGATAATGCAATAGAAGAAATTGTTGAAGATACGATGAACAAAGGGCTTGGAGCCAGAGGACTGAGAGGAACAACAGAAAAAGTTTTGGAAGATTATATGTTTGACATAGAGAATAACGAAGTCGTTAAAATCGAGTCAATATTATAAATTTATTAATTTACAGATATTTTTTTCAAGTATTCAAAAAATTAATATCTTTGCAGACGAACACACAAGTAAGAAACATGATGATTAAAAAATTTATTAGTCTTCAATTGATATTGATGAATATCTTTTGTTTTGCCCAAGTTCTCACCTACGTTGGGAATTCAGCTTTAGTAACTATTCAATCCCAGACCTTGTTGTATAATGGTGGTGGTTTGCAAACTGCAGGTACATCCATTGTCAATAATTCCGGAAATGTAATGCTCAGTGCATCGTCATCTAATGATATCATGAGTATCGGCAACGCTTCCAGTTTCAACCTTAAGCTCGCTTCTACAAGCAATTACGGACAACTGTATATCGCTGGCATTCCACAGGTGAATATCACAGGTAAGGTGAATAAAGAATATCTTTCTGATTATCTTAATGGTGCAACCGGAAGACAGCAAACCGGCTTACCTTTTTATAATTATACCATTCAGGATCTTCTTGATACTTTTGGAACGACTCATTTCAATTTTACAAACGGAAGCTTGACTTCAGCTGGTCGCTTCAGTCCGAACTCTGTGTTCAGATGGAATAACTATAATTCCAAATTCGATCAGATTTACATCAATCCTGATAACAACACCGTTATCGGTACGCCAATGACTTATTACATCTTGCCGAGACGTAATGCTGATGGATCTGTTTTTTGGGATCCGACTTCCCAGACGAGGACTTTTTCTGGTCGAGCAGCATCGGATTATGTAGATACATCAGGCAACTATATTTTCAGCCTGTCCGGTCAGCAAGCGGTGAATTTTGGATATAACGGGAATAATAAGAATACCTACGGAGAAAAATATAATACCTATCTGGATGATCCCTTCAGCTCCAAAACGCCAAGCTGGTCTGCTGATTACGGAAGAAATCTTTTCCAGTTAGCTAATCCGTTTCTTACTAATATCGATCTGAAATTTATCGCAACTAACGAAGCAGGAAATGAAAGTGATGACAATTATCTTCCGAATCTTGTTGGTATAGCTTATTATGGAAACAATCAAATAGGCTGGCAGCTGAATCAGGGAGCTACGTATGGTTCTGCGATTGTTGTATTGACATCAGGGGGTGCTTTTCAGGCTGGTGATATCACCGATAACAAATTGATCATAAAGCCGATGGGCGAGTTTATGATTAAATTGAGTTCTAACGATCCGCAGACACTTAATCTTTCAAAGACAAGAAGATTTAACTCTACTTCAAGAGCTGATGGTGTAGACTATTCCGTAACTTCTGCGAAGAATACCAATGCCAATGCCATCCCGGCAGATAAAATTGTAAAGCAGGTTGCTGTTGTGATGTATGATATGGATGGTCTGGAAATGGAAAGAACTTATTACGCTGTATCTCCTTCTGCCATCAGTGGCTATAATCCTGAAAATGCAAAGCTGCAGGCTTATGGAGCTCCGGAAAAATTGCTATATACCAAGGAAGAATTGGAAACAGGTGGTGAGAATGTAAATAATTCTGATAAGCTCTATATAAACGAAGCTAACGAGATTAGCTTCAAATCCAAGGAGATTCCTTTGTATATTAACAATCCCCAACAGTATCAGATTAAATTTGAGGTTTATGAAAAAGGAGAAAAGGCAACAAATGGCTTAAGCAACGGAAAAAGTTTTTATTTAAAGAATGCACAAGGACAATTTGTTAAAATTGTTGACGGAGAAGGTCTGGCGATGAGCGGATCTCAGGTTTTGGGTCTTTATTATGAATTGCCGGAAGGTGCAACTCTCGGAACAGGAAATGTTATCAATAATCAGACGGTTATTGCTAAAAAAGATGGTCAATGGGTTGTTAGATTTGCTAAAAACTGGAATAAAGCAACTGTTGAGGTGTTCTCTGCAGCAGGCCAGTTATTAAGTGCGAAAACGCAAATTTCTACTGATACAGATTATACTATTCCGCTGAATTACCAGGCGAAAAGTATATTTTTAGTAAAAGCAATTTCTGAAAAAGGAGAAGTTGTGATTAAAAAAATTGTAAATTAAAAACACTAAAAATTTTGATGATGATTAATCTTTTATTTAAAAGAGTATGTACTCTTTTCATATTATTAGTAAGTATATTTGCATTCGGACAGACTGTTCCGCCTCCACCGGAAAACCCTGAATCTGGAGAGATAGGTGCTTACCCTGCATCACCAATCGATGGATACACATTTTTACTGTTTTTAATGGCAGTTATTCTGATCGTATTCTTCACATTGAAAACCAAAAAAAGAATTGTGCAGTAAGCATTTTTTATAATAATTATAACTCACTATATTAGTGAGTTTTTTTATTTTTACTTTATGAAAAAATTAATTCTAATTAGCAGTATTTTATTTTCTGCCTATGCATTCCCACAGTTCAGTATTACTGCAGATATTCCGTCTTATTTGGCAGATTCGGAGATTTATTTGTACGGTTTTAACGGTTCTAAAGAAATCTTATATTCCAAAGGAAAAATTGCAAATAACAAGGCTGTATTGAAGGTAGATAAAAAATATGTCGGAATGATGAGGGTTTTCTTTCAAAAGACCAACTCTTCTGTCAATATGGTTTCTGAAAATAAGAATGTTGATTTCAGGCTGGAATTAGACGGTAAAAATAAGATTTCCAACATAATTTTCGGGGATCAGACCAATCTGCTCTTCAGTAATGAGGTAGAGCAGCAAAAGAAGCAGGAGCTGATACTGCCTGCGCTCGTCCAGATCAAGGATTATTACAAACCTTCCGAAAGCTTTTATAAGTCATTGGAAGCCGAGATCAATTCTCTTTCCAAAGGTGATTTAACACTCTATGATGCTCATCCGTTTCTGGACTATTATCACCAAAATCAGAAATATTCTGTACAGGAAAAGGCGGTTGAACTTAAGCCTCAGGATTACATCGATTTTTATTCGAAATCCGGAGAGTATCTGGAAACGTCCACACTTCTGAAACCTTCTCTGATTAATTATCTGAATGCTTCAAAATCAAATGTCGAAGGCGCCGTAGACAAGCTGCTGGAAGCTGTAAATGTGGAGACACCACGCGGACAGACTATTCTCTCGGAACTTATCGAGATTTTCAATACGTACAACATGGATAAGCTGAAGGATAAATATCTTGCGGAAGCAAATAATCTGAAATGTACAATCAACGACAGGTTATCCGCTACATTAAAATCTAATAATAATACGACAATAGGTGCAAAAATGCCTAATACAGTCTTCTTGAATCCAATCCATACGAAAGCGAAATCGCTATATGACATCAAAGCAGATAAGAAAATTGTGGTTTTCTGGTCCTCCACATGCTCACACTGCGAATCTGAATTGCCAAAATTATTAGAAAAGTATGACAAATTAAAAGCTCAGAATATTCAGGTTGTTGGCTTTTCTCTGGATGCTAATCTGGATGAGTACAGAAACAAGGCGATTCTGTATCCATGGGTAAGTGACTCAGAAGGAAGAGGTTGGTATAGTTCTTATGGCGATATTTACAACATCTCTGCGACACCAACCTATTTTATTTTAGATTCTAATAATAAAATTATCAGCAAACCCAATCATGTTGCTGATGTTTTGGATTATCTAAAACTTAATTAAAATTTTGTGGAGATGCAAAATATCCTTATATTTGCACCACAAAAATGGCGAGGTAGCTCAGTTGGTTAGAGCGCAGGATTCATAACCCTGAGGTCACGGGTTCAATTCCCGTCTTCGCTACTAAATTACGCAACTATATATTTATAGTTGCGTTTTTTTATGACCAAATTTTTTGCTTTATAACTTATAGAATCCTTACAATATTAAGTTTTTTTGAAATAACAATAATCTATCCAAGTGATTTTAAGTTCAATTTTTAACTCTGATTATTTTAAACAGAAAACTAATTTTATAAGAAAAATTTTTTTATTTAATAGATTGATTTATAGGATATTTGACTGCTGGATAAAATTTATTTATTAAATAATTTGGAGGATAATTTCAAATGTAGTACTTTTACAGTGCTTTTGAGACAATCACTCAGGGGCAATAAATTTTTTTTCATCATTTGTGTTTTTAGAATCGTACTTATAGTACGGTTCTTTTTTTTGTATCTCATAGATAATCAACAAATTAACGAAATACGAATAGCTTATCTTGCCTTCCTGCTGATTGGATTTTAAGAATAAATCATTGGAAGCACCAAAAAAATCACTGATCAATCCTTCATTACTCAAATTGAATTTCAATTCATACGCTCTGTCATTTTTCATCTTTTCAGAAAAAGATGAAATAATATTATTTGCAAACCTGATATCGCTTTTAGAAACGGCTCTTATAAGGCTTTTTAATGCATAAAGATGCGCACTGTAACGTAAATCGGGATTCTGGGAATCTCTTCCGCAAAGATAAGCGATAAAGCTTGCTTCCTGTTCTCTAGCATATCCCAGTTGATGTGAAAGTTCATGTGCAATTGTAAATGGCAGCTGTGTAGAGGGGATATTCGGGTTATATTGTGCTTCCGAAGTAAAAGGGTTGTAATAACCCAAAATTCCGGTTTTATTCATGAAAGCATCGAAGAGACTCGGCTTTATGCAGGAAACTGAAACTGATGCTTTTTGTGATATAAGAATTGGCAATTTTTTCTGCTGTTCCAAGATGTCAGTTTTTAACTGATCTTCATTTTTAACGGTAAAAATACCATTTTTATCTTCTTTCAGTTTTTCCCGTTGAGTTTTACAAAGATTCAGATATTTTATGGTTAAGGCCTTAATTTCAGAATCAGTGATTTTTTTTTCATCTAGTTTTTCTATAATTGGTGTTTGGAAATATAACATTCCCCAGAAGCATTGATAAATAAAATAAAAAATGTTGGCTGACACCAATATATATTTCAGAAAACGAGACTTCTTTGTTATCAGAAGATTGATTAGGAAATATATTATTGTCATAATTAAAATAATATAGATCAAATCGCCGACTGAAAATCTGAACTTCGAAAACAAAAAGACATGCAGGCTTTTTTTCCACTCAAAAAAGCCGGAAAAAAAATCAATTGCAAAGTCGAATTTTGACAGAATATAGAATAACAAAAATTGGGCAATCAAAATGATCACCCAAAATTTATTCTTATAAAATATTTTGTTGTTAATGTCCACTAGAAGTTGTTTCTCCCATTACTACACCTTGCTTTTTAAGAATCTTTGGTGTTACAAAACCATAAAAAGCCAGATAAATGAAACAAAGAATTGGAATTACATAAGAAAAATGAGTCCAGGTAATTCCCATGATTCCATCCGGGCTGGTTTTATCAAAGTCACAGATCCATCCTTGAATTAGTGGAATTATTCCGCCTCCCAGAATCATCATGACAAGGAAGGAAGAAGCTTTACCTGTATTCTTTCCAAGTCCTGCAATAGCCAGGTCAAAAATGGATGGCCACATGATAGAGCAAAATAATCCGCCGGAAATAAAGAAGTATTTCGCAATCTCCTTATCAGGATAAACCAAACCTAAAACCATCATTACAATACCGGCAATTCCGAAAATCATTAGCGTTTTTCCTGCAGCTTTTCCTCCGATAAAACTCATAATGATAAAAGCTAAAATCCAGAATGCGTAGATATAAAAACTGGAAACGTCTTTGCCGCTAAGTTCATTAGCTAAAATAATGATCCCAAATGCTACAAAAGGAATAATGAACTTCATCAACATATTGACAGTTTTTGACATATTGAATACATTGATACTTCCGTTCCATCTTCCGATCATAAGACTTCCCCAATACAGCGAAACGAATGGTGCGATATTATGTTCCAAAACACCGCCGAATTCCTTAGTATGTAGCAAAGCCGGAAGGTTACTGATAATGGAAACCTCGACACCTACATAAATGAAGATAGCAAGCATTCCCAGATAAAGTTGGGGATAATTGAACACGCTGAATTTGGATGAACCTTCGTCAATTTCGGCTTCCTCTTCTTTCGCAGGATCCTCAATTTTTGAGAATAACATAAAAATGGCTACTAAAATAAAGGCAATTCCTAAAACAATGAATGGCATTTTTACTTCTTTCAGATGATCTTTTACAAAACCTATTGGATAAGATATTGTGCTGGATTTTTGCTTGATTTTTACAATTTTTTTGGAATAAGCATCAATTTGTGCATCATCCGCAGACGGATTTTGATCTATAGAAGCAATCTGGCCATCTAATACTTTTACAGTTTGTTCCACAGTAGCAATCACTTCATTAATTTTTAAAGGATCATCCTGTCTATCTTCACGCAGTTCCGCTACATTTTTTAAAAGCTCTTTTTTATGCGCTTCATATTCATCTTTTACTAATTCAATTTTTGTAAGGTTAGTATCTTTTGGCTTTGAATCATTTTTATTTCCCATTCCAAATAGGACAATCCCAAGAAGAATTGGTCCAATGGTTGTTCCCAAGGAATTGATGCCACCAGCCAATGTCAGTCTGTGTGCACCAGTTTCTGGACTACCCATTTTAATAGCCAAAGGATTGGCTACAATTTGCTGAACCGAAAATCCAAGCCCAACTATGAACAAAGCAGTCAGGAAAAACCAAAAACTAGCCGCCGCCGCCGCCGGTACAAAAAGAAAAGCGCCAAAAGCTGATAATGCCAGTCCGACTGCTAATGTCTTCTTGTATCCAAACTTTTGTAGAATATCACTTTTAAGCGATACAATGAAGAAGATTACAGAACCCACAAAATAGGCTACATAAAATGCCCAGGCTACAAGTTGACTTTGCACTTGCGAAAGTACAAACCATTTTTTGAATACGGGAATTAAAATGTCATTGCTGGCAGCTACAAATCCCCAAAAGAAAAAAACCACGATTAGGGATAGAAATTGAGACCATTTGGTTTGTGCTCTAGATTGTTCCATTATATTAAGGTTATATTTTCAAACAAATGTAAGTAAAAAACAGTTGCAATCAGATAAATTATTCTATTTTCTCAATTAGAGACAATCTGATTTCCTCATATGCAGTTTCTTTTAGTGTTTTTAATGATAAGTCCGGTGTCAGAATATCATTGAAAAAAACTTTTACAACGCCGGGATAGCCTTTTGAATTATCAAAAGGAAACATCTCTTTCAGGCCTCGGAAAGTATAAACTGCAATTGGAAATTGGTGCTTTGTAGCAAGAATGAAAGCACCATCTTTGAAATTATCCAGAATAATACTGGTGTCATCAGGAACACCACCTTCCGGGAAAATAACAATGCTTTGACCTTTCTGCATCCGTTCTGCGCATCTTCTATAGACATCTGCACGGCTTCTCGCACTGTTTCTGTCTACCATCACGCATACTCTTTTATAAACTGTCCCGAAAACCGGGATTTTCACCAGTTCTTTTTTTCCGACATAACAAAGTGGATGATTGGGAAATAAAATGCAAGGCAGCATGACATCCATGATCGAAGTGTGATTGGATATGATAACATAAGGCTGACTTTTGTTAATTTTTTTGTTGGTTTTGTTAATAAGCCGGTATCGGAACCCCATTCCGTAGAACATGGCGATAGCCCACAGTCTGATGAAAAAATAACAGGTTTTATAATCTTTTTGCCTGATGGACAGAACATAAACCGGAAAAAAAAATATAATCGTGAGAACAGTGCCCATAACCACCATCCAAAACCGCCAGAGATAGACCAAAATTGTCCTCATTAATATTGATGAAAAATTAATAAGTTCAAAAATAAGTTTTTATCCGTTAAAAATAACTTTTTTCTTGATGGAATAATTTAGCATGGAAACTAATAGAATTGCAGTGATCTTACTCATCATTTCCGGAGAAAGCACGTAAAACTTCAGATCGATCACGTCCCTGAAGACAAAATGATAGAGAATCTGGAACAGAAGAAGACTAATGATTGTTGAAGCTACAGATACAGAGATAAAGTAGAAAAATTCCCTCCTTTTAGAATATTTCCCTCTTTCGAAAACGAACCAGATGCTAAGAAAATAATTTGTGATGATTCCGCAGCTTGTAGACAGGATATTGCTAAACGGATATTTAATTCCATACAGATTATATTCCCATAAGAAGAATTTTGGGAGATAAATGCTGAGTATTTTAAAAGCACCGATTTCTACAATGGCACTCAGTCCTCCCGCAACAATAAAGAAGATTACCTGTTTATGACGAAGAATTAATTGTTTCATTCTTTTGCAAATTTATAGTAATTGTTAAATGTTTTAAAATAATCGTTAAATAATTTTTTTGTGTCAAAAATATTTTTACATTTATTTTATCATAAAGGAAATTATTTATTTAACAAAATATTATTTGTAGAATAAGGTTATTGTTGAAAATAACGTAAACAATTGAAAATATTGATATAAAATAGCCTGGCCAAAAGACTGGTCAGGTGATTTTTTCGCCAGACACCACACCACATCACAAAAATTAATTATTAACAAAAATGAAAAATTCCAGTAGGCCTTACAGAAAATTTCTGCCTCAGCAAAAAAAAATTGAAGAATTGGAAAAGAGCAATTCCAGATTCAAAAGAATCTATTCAGAATATGAATTGATGTCCGATGAACTTTGGAACCTGGAAAGCAGCGAATCTGCAGAAAGCATCCCTGATGATTTTATCAATGCCATCAAGCTGCAGACCACTTATCTCGAAGATGAAATCGAAGATTGGCTCATTGAAGATAAGGAATGAATAAAATTCCCCATAACCTTTCGGAAAATATATTATTTTAGCATTTTAAAACATAGAATATGATTGCTATTGTTGACGGAGGGTCCACAAAATGCGACTGGGTCATTCTGGAAAATGATGGCACGGAAGTACTGAAAACAGAAACCGTAGGTTTCAATCCTAATATCATAAAACCGGAACTGATAGCACCAGAACTGAAAAAAAATCAGGCACTTATCAAGTTTTGTGATTATCTGGAAAATATTTTTTTTTACGGCTCCGGCTGCGGGACTCCGGAAAACCGACTGATTGTAGAAAGAGAAATTCAAAAAGTTTTTACGACAGCACATATTCAGGTCAAGGAGGATCTGCTGGCAGCAGCTTATGCGGCTTACAGAGGAGTTCCTGCGATTGTCTGTATTCTCGGAACAGGCTCCAACGCCTGCTATTTTGATGGCGAAAATGTGAAAACCGAATTACCATCGTTAGGATTTCTGATCGGTGACGAAGGCAGCGGAAGTGCCCTCGGAAAACAATTGGTCCGCCATTATTTTATGAAAAAATTGCCGCCTGATCTTCATCAGCAATTTACTGAGATTTATCAGCTTAACATTGATGAACTGCTCAAGAATATGTATCATAATCCAAGAGCAAATGCTTACATGGCAGATTTTACGAGGTTCATTGTAGACCGGAAAACGCATCCGTATTTTCAGAATTTTATTTTCAAAGAATTGAAGAATTTCCTTGAATTTCAGGTGATGCCGTATGATGAGTGTCGGGATTGTGAGGTCAATTTTATAGGTTCTGTTGCCTATTTTTTTGAAGATTCTTTACGTGCTGCTGCCGCCGATTTTCATTTCACAGTGGGTACTGTTGTTCAGCGACCGATAGAAAGTCTGGTCAATTATCATCGTGACTATATCATTCCAAAGCTTTAACTTTGCAATAATATTGGAGTTAATTCTCGTATTTCAAATAGAATAAACCTCATAGACCTTCAAAACTATGAGGTTTATTAAATAGAAACCAGTACATTGAACTTATAAGTAGTTGAAAAAATTAAGATAAACAAACTGATTGTATGTCTTTAATCTTTTCTATTTTCTCTCATCTGCTTATATAAAGTGTACGCAAAAGAAATTAAAATGTCAAAAAATTCAAGAGACCAAAACGCTTTTGATAAAGCTGCTTTAGATTACCACCGTCAGGAACCGAAAGGTAAAATCGAAGTGATACCTTCCAAACCGCATTCTTCGCAGAGAGATTTGTCTTTGGCTTATTCGCCGGGTGTAGCTGTGCCTTGTATGGCCATCCATGATGATCCTCAGGCAGTTTACGAATATACATCCAAAGGAAATTTGGTTGCTGTAATTTCAAACGGAACAGCTGTTTTGGGACTTGGGGACATCGGTCCCGAAGCATCGAAACCTGTAATGGAAGGAAAAGGTTTGCTTTTCAAAATTTTCGCAGGAATCAATGTTTTTGATATTGAAATCAATGAAAAAGATCCCGATAAATTCATCGAAACCGTAAAAGCCATCGCACCGACTTTTGGGGGAATCAACTTAGAAGATATCAAAGCCCCGGAAGCTTTCTACATAGAACAAAGACTGAAGGAAGAGCTGGATATTCCTTTAATGCATGATGACCAGCACGGAACAGCCATTATTTCTGCAGCTGCTTTGATTAATGCTTTAGAAATCGCAGGAAAAAAAATCGGGGAAGTGAAAATGGTGATCAACGGAGCTGGAGCAGCAGCGATTGCCTGTGCCAAATTATACATTTCATTAGGTCTCGACCCGAAAAATATTCTGATGTGTGACAGTAAAGGTGTCATCAATCATAAAAGAGAAAATCTGACGCCTGAGAAAATAGACTTTATTGCTGAAACCGATATTTCTACATTGGAAGAGGCTTTGGTTGATTCTGATGTTTTCGTCGGACTTTCCAAAGGAAATGTAATGTCTGCAAGGATGCTTTTGTCTATGGCAAAAAATCCGATTGTTTTCGCTTTGGCAAATCCAGACCCGGAAATCAGTTATGATCTCGCACTGGAAACAAGAGATGATGTGATGATGGCTACAGGAAGAAGTGACTATCCTAATCAGGTTAACAACGTTCTTGGTTTTCCGTATATATTCAGAGGCGCTTTGGACGTCCAGGCGAAGGGAATCAATGAAGCGATGAAACTCGCAGCAGTTTACGCCTTGGCGGAGATTGCAAAAGAGCCGGTTCCGGAAATGGTGAAACTGGCTTACAATGTCAGGGACATCAGCTTCGGCAAAGAATATTTTATCCCAAAACCTTTTGACAACCGGTTGATTACAAAAGTTTCTATCGCAGTTGCAAAAGCGGCTATGGAAAGCGGAATCGCCGGAAAAGTTATTGAAGATTTCGAAGCTTATGAAAACCAGCTTCTCGACAGAATGGGAAGAGATGAAAAGCTGGTAAGAATGATGCAGAACCGTGCAAAAGCGAATCCGAAAAGAGTAACACTGGGCAACGGCGAAGAATATAACATCCTGAAAGCCGCACAGATTCTTCAGGAAGAAGGTATTGCTTATCCAAGTTTGCTGGGGAGCAAAAAGCTTATCAGAGAAAAAATGGAACAATACGGAATAACATTAGATATTCCAATCATCGATCCGAATGATGACGAGCAAAAAGAAACCCGTAAAAAATATAGAAAAACACTTTGGGACAAGCGTAATAGAAAAGGTATCAACGAGTACAAATCTAAAAGATATGTAAGGCAGCGTGATTACTTTGGGCCATTGATGTTGGAGCATGGCGATACAGATGCTTTGATAATCGGATTTTCCAAAAGTTATGCATCGGTTCTTAAACCGGTCCTGGAAATTATTGATAAAAAACCAGGGGTCAATAAAGTGGCTGCAATGATGATGATTCTGACGGAAAAGAAACCATTGTTTTTTGCAGATACCTCCATCAACAAAAATCCTACACCCGAAGAGCTTGTGGAAATTGCAAGAATGGCAGAATTTACCGTAAAGTCATTTGCAATCGAGCCACGGTTAGCGATGCTGGGATTCGAGAATTTTTCTGCGAAAGCCGATACTTCTAAAAAAGTGGCTGCAGCTGTGAAAATGCTTCACGAAAAATATCCGAAAATGATCGTGGATGGTGAGATTCAGCCAGATTTCGCATTGGATGGTGACCATCTTGCAGATTATCCTTTCTCAAAACTGGGAAGCAACCCAGCTAATGTCTTGATTTTCCCCAACCTGGAAAGTGCCAACCTATCCTATAAGATCATCAGAGGAATGAAAGCCGCACAGACAATTGGTCCTATTTTGATGGGACTTGACCAGCCGGTTCACGTTCTGCAAATGAGATCGAGTGTGGATGAGATTGTGAACCTAGCAACCATCGCTGTTCTGGATGCACAGATAAAAGAAAAGAAATAAAATATTTAATAAGCCATTTTGAGAGATTAGAATGGCTTATTTATTAATAGTGTTATTGGATAAATGATTATCGGATGAATATCATGATTAATTTATTATTCATCATTAAAATAATTTTATAAATTTAATTATCTAAAAAAACATTATGATGAACTTTGATGATAAATATACCAAAGAGTCAGAAGAGAAATTTCTGAAATATTGAAACAGGTAAGGAAAATCAATCCTGACGATCTTAAGACCGCAGAGGAACAATTACTGTCTCTTTCTGATTTGTTGAATGAAATAAAAAGCAAACCTGACAAAACGCCTGATGATATCGAATTACTCGCAAATCTGGGTTTGCAGCTGAAAGAAATCAGCCAGCACCTGGATGATATAAAGATGATCCTGGATGTAACTCTGAGCAGGAAGGCCAGGGCTTTTTATGAAAATGTCAAAAAGCTGGCGAAAGAAGGTGATAAGAATGCGGAAAAAATCTATAACGATTTGAAAGAAGATTTTGAAAAATTCGATGTCAATTAAAATGCCGAAATGCAGAGATGTTTTTAAGCCGGATTCAGAAATGGTCAAAATACAATAAATAAATTACGAAAAGACTATAGAAAAGCCATTTTTAAGAGATTAAAATGGCTTTTATTTTTAACATAATTTATATCTTCGCAAAACCCTAATTTTATTAATTCAATGATTTATTCGTTACGAGGAGTTATCCAGGAGTTGACACCTACCAATGTGGTGATAGATGTTAACGGAATCGGATATTATGTTGGCGTCAGTCTGCAGACATCGCAGAATCTGGTGCAAGGATCCGAGGTTTTACTATATACTCAGCAGATTATACGGGAAGATGCCCATCTGCTTTTTGGATTTTTTTCAAAGGAAGAAAAGGAGATGTTTAACCTGTTAATAAGTGTTAACGGGGTTGGGCCTGTTTCTGCATTAATATTGTTATCTTCGCTCAGTTTGTCAGAAGCCTCAAATGCTATTCTGTCGGGCAACAGTGCTCTTATCCAAAAAGTGAAAGGAATCGGTGCGAAAACTGCGGAAAGGATCATTATAGATTTGCGTGACAAAGTCGGTATATTCGGAAGTTCTGAAGAAAAACTTTCTAATTATGCAGACAATAAAAATAAAAATGAAGCGTTATCAGCATTAGAAGTTTTAGGGATTTCCAAAAGGATAAGCGAGAAGATTGCGGACAGAATACTGAAGCAAAACCCGGGTGCTTCTGTAGAAGAATTAGTGAAAGAGATTTTAAAAAATATTTAACAATTGATGACTGTGTTTCATCAGTTTCTTAAAAAAAATATAAGTGAAGAAAAATATTTACCTTTATAAATTTACCCTCCTTTTTTTATTTTTTGTTGGTTTTACCAAAAGTTTTGCACAGGAAAAACCCGCTGACACTCTGGTCACCGGCAGAAAGGATTTTAGTCTGGCAGATCCCATCCGATATGATGCTTTTTATGACATCAAAACCGGGATGTATTATCTTTATCCGAAAATCGGAAACTCTGTAGTCGGTTCTCCGATTGCCATGACTTTCGAAGAGTACAAAAACTATGTGATGCAAAACAATCTTCGTGCCTATTATGAAGAAAAATCATTACTCAACGATCTTTCGAGAAGAAAAGACCAGACGGATGCGAAGAAAAAAGGCCTGATTCCTTCTATTACCATCAAAAATAAAATGTTCGAGAATATTTTTGGCAGTAATAAAATCGAATTGATTCCTCAGGGTTTTGCATCATTTGATCTGGGTGGACTTTACCAGAAAATTGATAATCCATTAATTCTCCCACAGAACAGAACCAATTTTGCAATCAATATACAGCAAAGGATTCAACTGGGGATTACAGGGAAAGTCGGAGAAAATCTACAACTGAAAGCCAATTATGATACCCAAAGCGGTTTTGCTTTTGAAAACCGTATGAATATGGTCTGGCAGGCAAAAGGTTCGTGGAAAGATCTTCAGACGAAAGGTCTGAATGAAAAAGGACAGGATCCAGAAGATAAAATCATCAAGAGAGTTGAAGTCGGTAACATCAGCATGCCACTTTCTACAAGTCTGATCCGTGGTTCACAATCATTATTTGGTCTCAAAACAGAATTTCAGTTGGGCAAGACAACCGGAACTTTGGTATTTTCCCAACAGCAAGGGGAGGCTAAAACTATTGTTGCGCAAGGTGGAGGAACGATGAGTACCTTCAAGGTCAATGCCTTTGATTATGAAGATAATCAGCACTACTTTCTAGGGCATTATTTTCATGATAATTATGATAAATCTCTGGAAAATTATCCTTTGATCAATTCCAGGATTAATATTACAAGAATAGAGGTATGGGTTCTGGATCAGGGTGGTGCGAATATAGAATCTCAAAAGCCAATTGTCGGTATCAGGGATCTTGGTGACGGACCAGGGCTTAACCCGAATAATTCCAACAATAATCTGTATCAACAGATTGCTTCGGCATTGGGTACAACAAGAGATGTTGTTGGTGCTAATAATATATTGAACGGAAGATCTTTTCCTAATGCCAACGGAACGCCTGAACCGTTTGTATCCGGTGAGCATTTTATCAATAATATAAAAGCAAGAAAACTGACACCGTCAGAATATAAATTCAATACGCAGTTAGGATATGTTTCCTTGAATCAGAGACTGAATGAAAATCAATTTTTAGCCGCATCCTTTTCTTATACACTTAATGGATCCAGCCAGGTTTATAAAGTAGGAGAGTTTTCGGAAGAGAATCCGGTATTGATTACAAAACTTCTTAAATCTAATTCGAACACAAGAACAGATTCTCCAATGTGGGAGCTGATGATGAAGAATATCTATTCTCTCAATACCAGCCAGATACAGCCGCAGGACTTTTTACTGAATGTTTATTACAGAGACCAGGGATCTGCAAAGGTTAATTATTTGCCAGGCGCAACATATAAAGACGGCATACCATCGGATACGAATTTGCTCCGGCTTTTCAACTGGGACCGTTTGAATGTTAATGGCGACTTGCAGACTAATGCGGATGGTACAAAAGGTGACGGTGTTTTTGATTACGTAAGAGGAATAACAGTTGATGCTGAAAATGGAAAAGTAATATTTACTAAGACTGAACCTTTCGGCGGATATTTGGAAAATATTCTGACTGTTGCGGATAAAACACCTTATGTTTTTAATGACATCTACGACAAGCAAAAAGTAATTCCTTCGCAGATTCCGCTTCGTTATACGATCGAGGGTCGTTACAAAGGTGCACAGGGGCAAGGGATTTCTCTTGGCGCAATCAATGTTCCGCAGGGCTCTGTAAAAGTTACAGCTAATGGTGCTCAGTTGGTAGAAGGTGTGGACTATACTGTAGATTACATGCTCGGTACGGTTAATATTATTAATGAAACGGTGAAGCAATCCGGACAGGCCATTAATATTTCACTGGAGAACCAATTAACTTTCAACACGCAGCGTAAAAGCTTCTGGGGATTGAATCTTGAAAGAAAATTCAATGAACATCTTAATGTTGGTGCTACTGTTGTCAATTATACAGAAAGACCATTAACCCAGAAAGTGAACTATGGTCAGGAGGCGGTGAGCAATACAATGGCAGGCTTCAATATGATGTATAACAATGAACTGCCATTCCTCACGAGACTTACGGATAAAATCCCTTTTATCAATACAGAAGCACCTTCTAATCTGAATTTCAAAGCGGAAGCGGCATATCTGATACCAGGTCAAAGCAAAGGAATTAACGATCAGTCATACATTGACGACTTCGAGCAGACTACTTCAAAGATATCTCTTAAAGAACCTGCAATGTGGAGTCTCGCTTCCCGTCCGGAGAAAAATATCAGCGATCCGCTATTCCCGATGACTATAGATAATGATAATACAGATAGTGGGAACGGAAGAGGTCTGTTGTCCTGGTACACGATTGACCCGAGATTTTATGGCGTTGGCGGAGCTGCCCCTAACGGGATCAATGCCCAGCGGCTTTCTAACCATGCTTCCAGACGAGTGCAGGTGCAGGAACTGTATAATAACAGAGATTTTGTTGCTGGTGAGCAGACGCTTCTCAATACTTTTGATATTACCTACTATCCGAAAGAAAGAGGACCTTATAATATCAATCCTAATACAGAAACCACATCACAAAGATGGGCTGGTTTGATGAGACCAATCTCTGTAACCAACTTCGTAACATCCAATATTGATTATGTAGAATTCTGGATGATGGACCCGCGAGCAGACGGAAATATTCTGGGAACTGACCCGAAACTATTGCTTCAATTAGGAAACGTATCCGAAGATGTCTTAAAAGACGGAAGACTGCAATACGAAAATGGACTCCCAACAGCAAGTGTACCATCTACGACTACAACATCCAACTGGGGAACACAGCCAAGACAGGTTCCTATTTTATATGCTTTTTCAACGGAAGGAGAGGAAAGGGCGCAACAGGATTTGGGTTATGATGGTCTTAATGGTGCCCAGGAACAGGAAAAATTTGGAGTAAGCTTTGTAAATCCTGTTACCAATGAGCTGGATCCGGCTTCTGATAACTTTGTATTCTATTTATCCGATCAGTTCCAGGGAGATCTTGCATCTTCTTTGACAGAACGTTACAAATATTTCCGTGGTCCGGAAGGCAACTCTGCTTCCAATACACTTGAAGTCGCAACTCAGACACCGGATGCGGAGGATATCAACAGGGATTATAATCTGGATCAGACAGAAAGTTATAATCAGTATACAATAGATCTTTCGCCAACAAGTATGGTGGTGGGTCAGAACAAAATTGTGGACATCAAAGAAGTAGATATAAAATTTGAAAACGGACAAGCGGGTAAAGTGAAATGGTATCTGTTCCGTGTTCCAGTTGCTAACTTCGATAATAATGTTGACGGATCCAGTGTTTCCGTACTAAACAATATTAGATTTGCCAGATTATTGATGAAAGGATTTGATCAGACATCAACATTAAGATTTGGATCTTTTGATTTGGTAAGATCAGACTGGAGAAAATATACGAATAAAATTTTCAGTAATACCGTTCCAAATAACGAAGAGGGAAATGCAGGATCGCCAAACCAAAATGAAAACTTCGATGTCGGAAGTGTGAATCTTGAAGAAAACGCTTTAGGAACACCACCATATGTTTTGCCTCCGGGTATCGACAGGCAGGTTCTGAGTGGTAACTCAGGTGCACAAAGACAGAATGAATCTTCATTATATATGAAAGCCGACAGGCTTTTGGGAGAATCCAGAGGTGTTTTCAAAAATACAAGTCTGGATATGCGCCGCTACAAAAAACTGGCTTTGTTTGTCCATGCTCAGAATCAGACCGATCAGTCATCTGCTAACAGCAATATCCTGGATAAGGATTCCAAATTCTTTATTCGTTTCGGAAGCGATAATACGGATAACTATTATGAATATGAATCTTCCCTGAAGTATACAGCAAGTAACGCAACCTCGCCACTGGACATCTGGCCGGATGAGAATACTGTAAATCTGGAAGTGGAAAATTTTGTAAATGCCAAGTTAAAAAGAGATGAATTGCTTAGAGAACCGGGTTCAGGAATCCGCATTGATGACCGTTATCTTTTCGATTATGCAAACGATGAGAATAAAAAGATCTATGTAAAAGGACGCCCAAGTATTGGAAATGTAACAACCATTATGATCGGTGTCAGGAATAACAGCACCCAGGCGAAAACTTTGGTACTTTGGGTGAACGAAATCCGTCTTTCCGAAATCGAAAATAAAGGTGGTTATGCTGGAAATGCCAGCTTGAACTTTAATCTTGGAGACTTTGCAATGGTTAATGCCAATGCTTCCTATGCATCTATCGGGTTCGGAGCGATTGACCAGAAACCTTCAGAAAGATCGCAGGACGAAAACTCCGCTTTCAGCATCAACACGACTGTAAATGTTGACAAGTTCTTGCCGGAGAAAGCGGGAATGAAAATCCCGTTGAATTATTCTTATACACAAACCATAACAGATCCTAAATATAATCCGCTGGATAATGACATCGAGCTGAAAAAAGCACCGAATCAGGATGAGCTGAAAAAAGTAGTCCGAACCTACACGCAGCAAAGAAGCATCGGTGTTGTGAATATGAGAAAAGACAGAATGAATCCTGACAAGAAGGCCAGATTCTATGATGTGGAAAACCTGAGTGTGACGGCAATTTATAATGATGACTTCTATCGTGATGTTTATACAAAGAAAAACTACAGACAATATCTGAACGGTTATGTGGAGTACAACTACACCTTCAAACCTTATGTTCTGAAGCCTTTTAATAAAATGGTGAGCGATACTGCCAAATCATATAAATATCTGAGATGGGTTAAGGAGTTTAATTTTAATCCGGTTCCGACAAGGTTGTCTTTTAGAACAATTTTGGACAGGAATTATAACGAATTAGAATATAGGAATGTAGATGCTTTACTTTCCGGAAACGCAGGTCAGGATTTTGAAACCATCAGAAACAGAAACTTCTTCTTCGGCTGGCAGTATAGTTTAGGATTTAATTTTACAAAATCCCTGAAACTGGAAATCAACTCAGAGACCAAAACCCTGAATGATCAGATGGATGTGAATTCTATGAATAACCGTTCCATCTTTAGCAATCCTTTCAGAGCTGGTCGACCGGTGTTGTATAATCACAGGGCACAGCTGAACTACAGACTGCCGTTTGAGTATCTTCCATATTTGGATTTCATCAATGCAGAATTGAGCTACCAGTTCCAGTATAACTGGAATGCAAGATCCACGGCAACCCGAAATGTTTTGTTTGAAGATAAAATAGAAAACCTCGGTAATATCTCTCAGAACACCAATGCAATTGTAGCCACTTCTACTGTTGATGTGCCAAAGTTCTTTAGCAAGTTCAGTTATTTCAGAAAAATAAATGAGACTATGCAGAAACGCCGTCAGGAGATCGATTCACTTGCGAACGTTTACAATACTGCATCTACCAAAAAGAACAGCAGGTTCAAGTTCAAGAGTTATAAATTCAAAAATAAACTGAAGCCGCTTCAGGCTATTGCTTATGCATTGACATCCATGAAGCAGTTCAATTTCAATTATAATGAAAATAACGGGATTGTTTTGCCTGGTGTTTTATCTGCACCTAATTTTTATGGATACGGGCAGACTTTAGGAGGTCCTACTATTGGATTCCTTTTGGGGTCACAGGCAGACATCAGAAGAACTGTCATTGAAAACGGTTGGGTTTCCAATTCAACATTAATGAGTGACCCTTATTCTGAGCTGAATAACCGAAATCTGACAGCAGATTTGCAGATCATGCCTGCGAACGATCTCAGAATTGATTTCAATGTTTTACAAAATTATAGCAGAAATTATATTCAGGGTGGTTATAATGTTACAGATGATTTAGGCTACCGCGGCTACAGAGATGCTTTCGCCACAGAATTGATCACACATTCCAATACAGCATGGTCTTTCAATACTGCATTCAAAGGCAGCGATGCTATTTATCAGGCCATAAAAGAGAATGCGCTGGCAATTTCTCAGCAGTACGAAGGCGTCAGAGATTTGGAGGGTTACACTGCAGGCTATTCCAAAAGTAATTCTTATGTTCTGATCCCGGCTTTCAAAGCAGCGATAGAAGGTAAGTCTCCGAAAAAATTAGGAAATCCTACAAAAGCTGGTGTGCCGTTGCCAAACTGGAAGCTGGTTTATTCCGGACTTAAAAATGTCCCGATTATAAACAGTCAGTTTACTAAATTTGATGTTTTACATTCTTATATATCGACATATACAATGTCGGGTATTCAGGCCAGTGTGGATTATTTTGACAGAGATCTGAGAGATCCGAGTACGGCTTATGATACCAATGGTAACAGATACAATCCGTACACATTCACTCAGGTTGGATATGTGGAATCTTTTTCACCTTTGGTTGGGTTTGACGTCACAATGAGAAATAATATGCAGTTCAGGTTCAATTATAACAGAGACAGAACTTATATATTAGGATTGGTGAACACGACTTTGACAGAGGAATTAGGAAACGAGTTCGTTGTCGGTTACGGATACATTCTGAAAGATCTTAAGATCAGAATCAATTATAAAGGAAAAGGAAGAGACATCAAGAGTGATCTTAATATGAGAGCAGACTTGTCAATGAGAGACAGTAAAACAACAATTACTAATATATTGATAGATGATTCTCAGGTTACAGGCGGTCAGAAGATTTTCAGTCTTAAGCTTTCTGCAGACTATAATATGTCACAGAATCTGAACCTGAAGTTCTTTTACGATCAGATGATGACCAAGTATAAGATTTCTACAGCCTTCCCACTTTCGACAATCAGAGCTGGTATCACAGCCACTATGACATTCGGAGGCGCAAGTAATTAATTTAAATAGAAAAGAGCAGACATACAGGTTTGCTCTTTTTTTATAATTTATTTTCATTCTATTGTCATATCCTAATTATATAATTAAATTTGCGTAAACCTAATCAAAGAAAATGAACACACCATCAGAACTAAAGTACACCAAAGACCACGAATGGATCAAAGTGGAAGGAGACACAGCTATCATCGGAATCACGGATTATGCCCAGAGCGAGTTGGGAGATATTGTTTTCGTAGATGTTGATACTGTGGACGAAGATCTTAATGAAGGAGATGTATTCGGAAGTGTAGAAGCAGTGAAGACTGTTTCCGACCTGTACCTGCCTGTTTCAGGGACAGTGTTAGAAGTAAATGCCGATCTGGAAGATCAGCCAGAATTACTAAACACAGATCCATACGGAAAAGGCTGGATCATAAAACTAAAAGTTGCAGACGCAGCAGACCTGTCCACATTATTATCCGCAGAAGAATATCAGGAAGTCGTTGGATAACATTATCACAAAATACAGTAAGATCATATTGCCCATTTATTGGGCATTTCTTACTTATATGCTTTTGCGCCCAGGCTTGGAAAATAAAGAATACGTCTTTATGTTTCCGAATTTTGACAAACTGGTACACTTCTCCATATTTCTAGCCTTGGGATTTTTCTTCAGACTTCGGTTTCCCAGGTTTTCCTTCCTTTATTTTTCCCTCATTCTGATTTCCTACGCATTGCTTACGGAAATACTTCAGGATATTATGAAACTCGGTCGCTCACTTGAAGTATGGGATGCCGTTGCAGATATACTAGGTCTGTCACTTTCATACTATATATATAATAGGTATAATAAAAATTAAAATTGTACCCAGATGGTTGTAATTAATATTACAGTCCGCAAAGACTTTATTTCTTACATATATATTAAGAAGTAAAATTTTCAAGAACAATCTCAAACTTTTGAAGGTATTAAATAAATACAAAAATTTGGACGGCTGCCAAAAAACCCAGACATTCCCAACCTTTTTTGTCACCAGGCTATCCACTCATATCTTTTTGAGTTATTCTGTCTCCGCCAGAACAACTCAAAAAGGATAACCGCTACTATCCTTGCCGCAGAATTTGCCGTGTATAAGCCCCGTTGAGGCCTTCAAAATCTCATTTAACATAATGTGGATAACTTTGAATTGCATATTATTACTTTGTATTACAGTAGGTTAGTTAACTAAGTTTTACACAATTGTAAATTAATTGTTAATCCGATTTGCAAGTAAGCCAATATTCACCATACATTTGCAGAACCAAAACGAGAGAATTGGTAGCGCAGGAGAAGGATAAGACAATAAATTGAGGAGGGATTTAAGATTTAATTTTTTTTCAAAAAAAAGTTTTGCCGGGATAAAAAGTTTTTATATCTTTGCACTCGCAAATCGGAAACGGTTAGCGGCGCAGGAGAGAAAGGAAAAGAGACGATAGGGATTAGAGATAATCGCTGAAAAAAAACTTCAAAAAAGTTTTGGTAGTTTCAAAAAAGTTTTCTACTTTTGCAGTCCCGATTCGAGAGAAGGAGGAAGCGCAGAGAACAAGTTAAAACATATCAGAAAAGATTTCAAGGTTACGAAAAAAAACTTTAAAAAAGTTTTGGTAGTTTGAAAAAAACTTTTTACTTTTGCACTCGCAAATCAGGGACAAGATGACAGATTAAGATTCCTGAGGAAGCGAAAAGAACAAAGTTCATTGACATAACATATAACAACCAAGTAAGGAAAAAAACCAAAGCGTCAATTTTTAAAATTGAATTTGAGTATAAGGACAAACAAACATACAATGGAGAGTTTGATCCTGGCTCAGGATGAACGCTAGCGGGAGGCCTAACACATGCAAGCCGAGCGGTAGAGATTCTTCGGAATCTTGAGAGCGGCGCACGGGTGCGGAACACGTGTGCAACCTGCCTTTATCTGGGAGATAGCCTTTCGAAAGGAAGATTAATACCCCATAATATAAGAAACGGCATCGTTTTTTATTGAAAGCTCCGGCGGATAGAGATGGGCACGCGCAAGATTAGATAGTTGGTGAGGTAACGGCTCACCAAGTCAATGATCTTTAGGGGGCCTGAGAGGGTGATCCCCCACACTGGTACTGAGACACGGACCAGACTCCTACGGGAGGCAGCAGTGAGGAATATTGGACAATGGGTGAGAGCCTGATCCAGCCATCCCGCGTGAAGGACGACGGCCCTATGGGTTGTAAACTTCTTTTGTATAGGGATAAACCTACTCACGTGTGAGTAGCTGAAGGTACTATACGAATAAGCACCGGCTAACTCCGTGCCAGCAGCCGCGGTAATACGGAGGGTGCAAGCGTTATCCGGATTTATTGGGTTTAAAGGGTCCGTAGGCGGATCTGTAAGTCAGTGGTGAAATCTCACAGCTTAACTGTGAAACTGCCATTGATACTGCAGGTCTTGAGTAAATTTGAAGTGGCTGGAATAAGTAGTGTAGCGGTGAAATGCATAGATATTACTTAGAACACCAATTGCGAAGGCAGGTCACTAAGATTTAACTGACGCTGAGGGACGAAAGCGTGGGGAGCGAACAGGATTAGATACCCTGGTAGTCCACGCCGTAAACGATGCTAACTCGTTTTTGGGTTTTCGGATTCAGAGACTAAGCGAAAGTGATAAGTTAGCCACCTGGGGAGTACGTTCGCAAGAATGAAACTCAAAGGAATTGACGGGGGCCCGCACAAGCGGTGGATTATGTGGTTTAATTCGATGATACGCGAGGAACCTTACCAAGACTTAAATGGGAAATGACAGATTTAGAAATAGATCCTTCTTCGGACATTTTTCAAGGTGCTGCATGGTTGTCGTCAGCTCGTGCCGTGAGGTGTTAGGTTAAGTCCTGCAACGAGCGCAACCCCTGTCACTAGTTGCTACCATTAAGTTGAGGACTCTAGTGAGACTGCCTACGCAAGTAGAGAGGAAGGTGGGGATGACGTCAAATCATCACGGCCCTTACGTCTTGGGCCACACACGTAATACAATGGCCGGTACAGAGGGCAGCTACACAGCGATGTGATGCAAATCTCGAAAGCCGGTCTCAGTTCGGATTGGAGTCTGCAACTCGACTCTATGAAGCTGGAATCGCTAGTAATCGCGCATCAGCCATGGCGCGGTGAATACGTTCCCGGGCCTTGTACACACCGCCCGTCAAGCCATGGAAGTTTGGGGTACCTGAAGTCGGTGACCGTAAAAGGAGCTGCCTAGGGTAAAACAAGTAACTAGGGCTAAGTCGTAACAAGGTAGCCGTACCGGAAGGTGCGGCTGGAACATCTCATTTTAGAGACAATACGTCAAAAAATAAAAAAAAGTGCTTATGCAAATAATAAGCTTTGGTTTTTTTACTCGGTTGATTATATAAAAAATAAAACCCACTAGAAATTAGTAAAGGGATAGAGAGATAATTAATAATTAATAATTATTAATTAGAGAGAGTCTCGTAGCTCAGCTGGTTAGAGCGCTACACTGATAATGTAGAGGTCGGCAGTTCGAGCCTGCCCGAGACTACTAATAAAGTTGATGGTTTAGAGTTGATAGTTTATGGTTAAATCCGACAACTAACAACTAAAGGCCAACAACTACTAGAGGGGAATTAGCTCAGCTGGCTAGAGCGCCTGCCTTGCACGCAGGAGGTCAAGGGTTCGACTCCCTTATTCTCCACTGTTTTAGGAGTTTGATTTAAAAGTTACGGATAGAGCCAAAAACAATATTCGTTCATCAGACAAATAAAAAGAAATTAAGATCATTGACATTAACGGTAAAGACATCACAAAGAGAAAACCGAGCGCAAACAAGCGCTTGAGTAACCTAAAAATAGGAAAGAAATCGTTAAGGGCGTATGGCGGATGCCTAGGCTTTCAGAGGCGAAGAAGGACGTGGTAAGCTGCGAAAAGCTGCGGGGATCGGCACACACGAATTGATCCGCAGATGTCCGAATGGGGCAACCCAATACATTGAAGATGTATTACTCTAATTTATTAGAGAGCAAACCCGGAGAACTGAAACATCTAAGTACCCGGAGGAAAAGAAATCGAAGAGATTCCGTAAGTAGTGGCGAGCGAAAGCGGATTAGCCCAAAAGTCTTTATATATTTAGAAGAATGTTCTGGAAAGAACAGCCATAGACGGTGATAGCCCGGTATTCGAAAGGTATATTAAGATGATAAATGAGTAGGGCGGGACACGTGAAATCCTGTCTGAATATGGGGGGACCATCCTCCAAGGCTAAATACTCCTGAAAGACCGATAGTGAACAAGTACTGTGAAGGAAAGGTGAAAAGCACTTCGAATAGAAGGGTGAAATAGAACCTGAAACCGTACGCCTACAAGCGGTCGGAGCACCTATATGGTGTGACGGCGTGCCTTTTGCATAATGAGCCTACGAGTTAATTTTACTAGCGAGGTTAAGGACTTCAGGTCCGGAGCCGGAGCGAAAGCGAGTCTGAATAGGGCGCATAGTTAGTAGGATTAGACGCGAAACCTTGTGATCTACCCATGGGCAGGTTGAAGCTTTGGTAACACAAAGTGGAGGACCGAACCGGTTGACGTTGAAAAGTCTTCGGATGACCTGTGGGTAGGGGTGAAAGGCCAATCAAACTGGGAGATAGCTCGTACTCCCCGAAATGCATTTAGGTGCAGCGTCGTGATAAGTTTATTAGAGGTAGAGCTACTGATTGGATGCGGGGGAGTCAAATCCTACCAATTCCTGACAAACTCCGAATGCTAATAAATGTTCCACGGCAGTGAGGGCATGGGTGCTAAGGTCCATGTCCGAGAGGGAAAGAACCCAGACCAACAGCTAAGGTCCCCAAATATATGCTAAGTTGAAACAACGCGGTTGGACTGCATTGACAGCTAGGATGTTGGCTTGGAAGCAGCCATTCATTTAAAGAGTGCGTAACAGCTCACTAGTCGAGCGGTCCGGCATGGATAATAATCGGGCATAAGCATATTACCGAAGCTATGGATTTATAATTTATTATATCTGGTAGGGGAGCATTCTGTTTGCGCCGAAGCAGTATCGTGAGGTATTGTGGAGCGGACAGAAAAGAAAATGTAGGCATAAGTAACGATAAAGGGGGCGAGAAACCCCCTCACCGAAAGACTAAGGTTTCCTCAGCCATGCTAATCAGCTGAGGGTTAGTCGGGACCTAACGCGAACCCGAAAGGGGTAGTGGATGGACAATGGGTTAATATTCCCATACTTGCTCACACTAAAAAGGGGACGGAGTGACGTAGCTGCTGAAGACTGACGGAATAGTCAAGGCCTAGCCTTCGGGCGAAGCTGCTGTAGTGAACTCGCTTCCAAGAAAAGCCGAAGTGAAGCAACCCGTACCAAAACCGACACAGGTAGTCGAGGAGAGAATCCTAAGGTGCTCGAGTGAGTCGTGGCTAAGGAACTAGGCAAAATAGTCTCGTAACTTCGGAAGAAGAGACGCCAACAGCAATGTTGGCCGCAGTGAAGAGGCCCAGGCGACTGTTTATCAAAAACACAGGACTCTGCTAAATCGAAAGATGCTGTATAGGGTCTGACACCTGCCCGGTGCTGGAAGGTTAAGGAAGGGCGTTAGCGTAAGCGAAGCGTTTGACTGAAGCCCCAGTAAACGGCGGCCGTAACTATAACGGTCCTAAGGTAGCGAAATTCCTTGTCGGGTAAGTTCCGACCTGCACGAATGGTGTAACGATCTGGGCACTGTCTCAGCCACGAGCTCGGTGAAATTGTAGTATCGGTGAAGATGCCGATTACCCGCAATGGGACGAAAAGACCCTGTGAACCTTTACTATAACTTCGTATTGACTTTGAGTAAACAATGTGTAGGATAGGTGGGAGGCTATGAAGCTGGCACGCTAGTGTCGGTGGAGCCAACGTTGAAATACCACCCTTTGTTTACTTGGAGCCTAACTTCGAAAGAAGGACATTGCGTGGTGGGTAGTTTGACTGGGGTGGTCGCCTCCAAAAGAGTAACGGAGGCTTTCAAAGGTACCCTCAGCACGCTTGGTAACCGTGCGTAGAGTGTAATGGCATAAGGGTGCTTGACTGTGAGACCTACAAGTCGATCAGGTGCGAAAGCAGGACATAGTGATCCGGTGGTTCCGTATGGAAGGGCCATCGCTCATAGGATAAAAGGTACTCCGGGGATAACAGGCTAGTCTCCCCCAAGAGCTCACATCGACGGGGAGGTTCGGCACCTCGATGTCGGCTCGTCACATCCTGGGGCTGGAGAAGGTCCCAAGGGTTGGGCTGTTCGCCCATTAAAGTGGCACGCGAGCTGGGTTCAGAACGTCGTGAGACAGTTCGGTCTCTATCTATTGCGGGCGTTAGATGTTTGAGAGGACTTGATTCTAGTACGAGAGGACCGAATTGAACAAACCTCTGGTGTATCAGTTGTACCGCCAGGTGCACCGCTGAGTAGCTATGTTTGGAAGAGATAAGCACTGAAAGCATATAAGTGCGAAACTCGCCTCAAGATGAGACATCTTTTAAGGGTCGTTGGAGATGACGACGTTGATAGGCTACAGGTGTAAAGACAGTAATGTCATAGCCGAGTAGTACTAATTACCCGTAGATTTATAGCCTATTGGTTACAATAAACCCAAGTGTTTGCTTGCGCAACTAAGGTTCTCTCTTTGTGAACGTTTTTATCGATTAAATAAAGTTGACAGTTAGAAGTTGACAGTTGATAGTAAAGAAGTCTATCAACCAGCAACCGATAACTAACAACATATACCTTATTTAGGGTGGTTTTAGCAGAGGGGCTCACCTGTTCCCATTCCGAACACAGAAGTTAAGCCCTCTAGCGCCGATGGTACTGCGAAAGCGGGAGAGTAGGTCGCCGCCAGTTTTTTTAAACCTCAATCATTTACTTGATTGAGGTTTTTTTATGCATATACTTTAGGTAAATAACAACGAAATTTATTTGCGAAATTTAATACAAGAATTCTAAGTAGAGTGATTGTAATTTTTAAAATTATGAAAACCCATGCCTCTCTAATTTATCTAATAATATATTGTATATTTTCTGTTAATCAATTTATTTAAGAATAACAATTGACAGGCTTTTACAAATATTCCCAATAAAGTATATTCTGAACCTATCTATTTTGTTAATGTTTTGATAAAAAACGGATTTCATTTTTTTTCAATTCCTAATTAGATTATTTTTGCAAAAATTAATTTTAAAATGAAAAAGTACTTATTTCTTCTTTTAATTTCTTTGTTAGTCGTTTCTTGTTCCAAAATAAAAGTGGAAGGAAATGTAAAAGGTGGATCATCTTTGGAAAGAATAGAATTCATAGAAGCTTCTGGTGTTGCCACTTTACCGCTAATCAATATTGGAGTTGATGAAAAAGGAAACTTTAAAGGAGAATTCAAAGCACCAAAAAATGGTATGTATGCGATGACATATGCAGGAAAGATGAATTTTATTTACCTTAAAAAAGGGCAGGATCTTAAAATTTTTGGTGAAGCAGGAACTTTTCCTGAGATGTTTAAAATCGAAGGCGACGCCAAGAAAAATAACGATTTTATCGCTGAAACTCAAAAATATCTGCAAAGCTATAGTTCTAAACTGAATATGCAACTTTTGCAAAAAAAAGAATCGGATTTTCTTACTGAAATCAAAAAGGTTCATTCTGATCTGGAAAAAAATCTGGATGAAACGGCTGATAAAATAAGCCCGGACAGTGAGGTTATTAAACTTAAAAAAGATGAGTTGACCACTAATATTCTTACTTTTCTGGTTCAGTATGAAACTTCGCATGGACAGATTATCGGTGACCCTTCATTCAAAGTTTCCAAGACGTTTGCAGATTATGAAAAATCTTTGACAAAAAATAATGACAGGATGGTAGAAAATCTGCCCGTTTACAGAAACTATCTGTTGAATAAAATTGGTCAGAATTTCCAGACTTTTGCAGAGAAGCAAAAAGATAAGAGTACTGCGAGCATGTCAGCAATATTTGCGAGATACCTTTCGGAAAATAAAGATCTTTCTCAAAAAACAAAAGACTACTTATTGGCTTTCGTAATTGCTAAATTTGATCTTAATCCATATACTTCAGATGTTGAAAAAGTGAAAAAAGTCAGCGAAGAGTATATCAAAGACTCTGAAGTTAAAAAAGACCTGAACTCTGCTATCAATGCTGTTTTCGGATTAAAAAAAGGAGAAGAGGCACCAAAAGTTAATTTTGTGAAACTGGATGGTAAATCCGGAAATCTTGAATCTAATGGCAAACCTACTTTGGTAATGACCTATGCTTCATGGAATCCTTATATTGCTCAATCCACAATTCCTGTTCTGAAGGAAGTTGTAAATTTTTATAAGTCGAAAGTAAACTTTGCATTTGTGAATGTAGATGATACAAAAGAACAATTTACGAAAACTGCGAACGCTATGCTTAAAGGAATTCCAGGAACTAATTACTATGCTGAAGGCGGTTTGTCTTCTGATTACGCAAAAAAATATTTTATCTATGGGTTCAAGATCCCAGGATTCTTTCTGATAGATAAAGACGGAAAAGTTGCCAGTCAGACTTTTTATAACCTTGGTGATGAAAAATTTGTAGGAGAAATGAATAAAGTTTCCGGTTTGCAAGCACCGTCTGTGAATTCGCAGGCTCAGCTTCAGAACGATTTGTTGCAACAGAGTCCTAATGCTGATTCTGCAAAAACGAAATAATAAATGAAGAATAAGAAAAAGAATCAAATTCTTGAAAATATCAGACTCCTTTCCGCCGGTGCGAAAGGAGTTTCTGTTGGTAAAACAGAAGAAGGAAAAACCGTAATAGTTTCTGGTGGCGTTCCTGGTGACCTTGTGAATGTAAGAGTAAAAAAGTCAAAAAGCAATTATGTTGAAGGTGAAGCTGTAGAAATTCTGGAATATTCTGAGAATAGAGTTGAACCCAGATGTATCCATTTCGGCACATGCGGTGGCTGCAAATGGCAGAACATTGCTTATGAAAAGCAACTCGATTTCAAACATAATGAAGTTGTAAATAATATCAGAAGAATCGGCGGCGTATCAGATTTTGAAATTATTCCGATTCTTGGTTCAGAAGAACAATACTTCTACAGAAACAAGATGGAGTTTTCTTTCTCCAATGCGCGCTGGCTAACACAATACGAAATAAGCTCTGAAGAAAATTTCGGTAACAAAGATGCTTTGGGTTTTCATATCCCGGGAATGTGGAGCAAGATACTTGACCTCAAAGAATGTTATCTTCAGGAAGACCCATCAAACCAAATTCGGCTCGCTGTTAAAAAATATGCCGTTGAAAATGGTTTGGAATTTTATGATGTAAAAGCACAGTCCGGTTTTCTGAGAACTTTGATGCTCCGCCAGAATTCCAAAGGAGAATGGATGGTTCTTTTCCAGCTTTACAAGGAAATGAAAGCAGAAAGAATAAAGTTATTTGATTTCCTTCTCGCAAGTTTCCCTCAGATTAAAACATTGGTTTTTGCTATCAATCCGAAAGGGAATGACAGTATTTATGACCTGGATATCCAGACTTATTTCGGAGATGGTTTTCTGTACGAAGAGATGGATGGGCTGAAGTTTAAAATCGGGCCAAAATCTTTCTTCCAGACAAACTATAAGCAAGCTTTGGAATTATACAGGAAAACACTTGAATTTGCGGAACTCACAGGTGACCAGGTTGTGTATGATCTTTATACAGGAACAGGAACGATTGCCCAATATGTCGCCAGGAATGCAAAACATGTGATAGGAATCGAAGCCGTGCAGGAAGCCATTGATGCAGCCATTGAACATGCGGAGCTGAATGGTCTTAAAAACACAACTTTCTACGCCGGAGATATGAAAAATGTTTTTAATGATGAGTTTCTTGAAAATCACCCAAAAGCAGATGTTCTGATTACAGATCCACCGAGAGACGGAATGCACCAAAAAGTAGTGGAACAAATTCTGAAATTGTCACCGGATAGGATCGTGTATGTAAGCTGTAATTCTGCCACACAGGCAAGAGATATCGCACTGATGAAAGAAGATTATGAACTGGTGAAAATATTGCCGGTCGATATGTTTCCTCAAACGCATCATGTGGAAAACATAGCTTTGCTTCTGAAAAAATAAAAAGAATTGCATTATCTTTATTTAATGAAAAAAATAATTTTCTTTCTGAGTTTTCTTATAATCCTTGCAAGTTGCGGCAGTGATGATGATATATGTCTTAACTCAGAGTCAACTCCAAGATTACAAATTAGATTTAAAAATGGTGCTGGACAAATAACCCGTGTGGAAAATCTGATTGTAGATGTGGATTATGGAAATGGAAAACCGAAGAATATAATTACGCAAACCAATGTTGAATTAGTTCTGGTTCCATTAAGAATCGATGATAATCCTTATACAGATATATACTTCAAGACTGCGAAAGATGGAGATAGCTCGAAAGTAAGAATCAGCTATGAGAAAAAGGCTATATATGTTTCTCCGGCTTGCGGCTTCAAAGTGAACTATGACGATTTGAAAGCTGATCTCATCAAAAGCGATCCTGTTAAGAATATTGAATCTAATGAAACATCACTTACTGATGAAGGCAAAATTAATTTTTATCTGCATTTTTAGTTTGATTTCTGTTTCTGTTTTTTCTCAAAAAAAAATGGAAAATAACAAACAGGATTCGATCAAATGGAAATATAAACCGAATTTTATTGTAGGTGTTGATGTTCTCAACATTGGAACCAGTTTTTTTGGTGACAGAAAATTCTATCAGGGATTTATATCGAGCAGGATCAATAAAAGGATCCACGCTGTATTGGATGTAGGATATGATAGGAATATCTATCAAAAAAATGGCTATGATGCAAAAGCAGATGGTTTTTTTGCGAAAGCAGGCGGATTCTATATGTTGTCAACAGATCCGGAAAATGATCTCAACGGATTCTATGCTGGTGCAAAGCTCGCGGGTAGTGTTTATACACAGGAATATATGGCAATTCCTGTAAAGGGTCTGAACAATGAAGGCGTATTTGTTACTCTGGATTCATCCAGCCAAAGCAGCTACTGGTTTGAAGCGGCTCTGGGTGCAAGAATCCAGGTATTTGAAAGCAATTTTTTCATTGATGTTAATCTGCAACCCAGATATCTGGTATATACAACCAAACAGGATGATATTACTCCGATGATTGTTCCCGGATTTGGGAAAAGCTCGGGGAGTTTCACTATGGGATTCAGCTGGAATCTCGCTTATAAATTTTAAATTCCGCATATTGCGGAATTTTTTTATAAAATATTGATAGGAGACCTTTTTGATCTATTGAACAATCTGATGATATAAGTATAAAAAAATCACAAAGCCAATTCGGTTTTGTGATTTGATTTTCGGGACAAAGATCTTAATTAATCTTTATGTTGAACGGGCTTTCCATCATCACAGCAGTCTTAGTATCAGGATCTGTAATGTGCTGAAAGATTTTAAAATTCTCCTTCCCAAGCTTTCTCTGAATCAGTCTTGTAGAAAAATCTTCTTCTGTCTCAGAAGAGAAAAACTGCTCGAACTTTGAGACTTTTGCCGGATAAGTACTGACAGTATAATTTTTAAGATTTGCAGTTGTAGCAGCATATCTGATGGCATCCTGCAAAGATCCCAGTTCATCTACCAGACCAATCTGTTTTGCCCTTGTTCCGGACCAGACTCTTCCTCCGCCGATCGCATCGATATCCTCAAAAGATTTTTTTCTGTTCAGGGTTACAAAATGTACAAATCGCTGGTAAGTAGATTCCACACTCCTGGTCATGATGTTAAGTGTTCCCGGGCTCAGTCCGTTGATGGCAGATATCATATTGGAATTTGCATTTGTAGAGACTACATCGCTCCTGATTCCGTTTTTTTCAGCAAGTTCCTTGAAATAAGGTATCACTCCGAAAACACCGATGGAACCTGTTAAAGTATTCGGCTCTGAGAAGATTTTGTCCGCACCCATTGCGATGTAATAACCACCGGAAGCAGCATAATCTCCAAAAGAAACAATGACTGGTTTTTTGCGCTTTAGTTGCTGCATTTCGAATAAGATTTCATCGGAAGCATTGGCACTTCCACCCGGAGAATTAATTCGGAAAACTACAGCCTTTATATCATCGTCTTTCTGAAGCTTTTTAATTTCTTTTATAAAATTATCACTGTATATCCCGTCATAGCCTTTCCCATTATAGATAACTCCTGATGCGTATAAGACTGCAATTTTCTTCCCGTCGGTTTCAGAATCCAGCGATTCGGAATATTTGGCAAAAGATATTTTGTTCAGCTTTTTATCGGCATCGAAATTCAGTTTTTTCCTTATAAGATTATCATATTCAGATTTCTGGATAAGCTGATCTGCAAGTTTATATTTCAGGCTCAGATTGGGAAGATAGCTGTATAAGCTATCGGTGATCGTATTGAGATCCGACAAAGGAATTTTTCTGGATTCAGCGATTTTATTTGACGTGTTAGCCCAGATATCGTTTAGCAATGTTGAAAGCTGTTCTTTGTTTTCAGGCGAGATCTCATCTCTGAGGAACGGCTCTACTGCCGCTTTGAATTTGCCATGACGGATCACCTGGATTCCTATTCCGTATTTCTCTGCAAAATTTTTGAAAAAAGTAACTTCGGTAGAAAGTCCTTTTAACTCAATAAGGCCTGCAGGATTCAGGTAATATTTGTCTGCAACAGATCCAAGATAATAAGCACCTTGCGAAACGGTATTGCCATAGGCATAGACAAATTTTCCGCTCTTTTTGAAGTCGATCAATGCTTTCCTGATGTCATCCAACTGAGTGATTCCAGCATTGATGAAATCCATCTCAAGACTGATTCCTTTGATTTTGCTGTCCGTCTTGGCATTTTCAATCGCTTTGAGAACATCATAAAGCAAAACTGCTTTTTGTTCACTTTTGAAAGTAAAAAATTCTTCCTGATCTTCGGACGGACTGTCTATTATTTTTGTTTTAATATCTAAAGTAAGGACAGAATCAGATTTCACATCAGCATTTCCACCGGATAATGAAGAAAATATTAGAAATACGATAAAAAATGCGAAGCATCCTGCTGTCACTATAAAAATTGCAGTTAAATTTGCTAAAACTAATTTGAAAAAACTTTTCATCTATTATTATTTGTTATATATGTCGTACAATGAAGCCGTTTTGTTACTTGGCAGCAATATAAATAATCCTGAAAAAAATATCGAAAACGCCCTTGAAAAAATAGAAATTAATGTGGGTTCAATATTAATGAAATCTAAATTAATATTAACAAAACCTGTAGAATTTGAAAGTAATAAAATTTTTTGTAATATTGCAGTCAGATTAAAAACACAAATTTCACCTGTTAAACTACTTTTTGAGCTAAAACAAATCGAGAAACAAATGGGTCGTATCTTCGACTCTGCAGATTTGGGGGCTTATCAGGATAGAGTTATTGATATTGATATTATCATGTTTAACAATATAAAGTTTGTCTCTGATAAGTTAATAATTCCACACCACAAGAATCTTTATGAAAGAGATTTTGCAAGTGAAATTATTAATAATGTGAGATGATTAACACAAATGAATTATGAAGAAAAAACTATTTCTATTCTTCTTACTGCCTTTTCTAGGTCAAGCACAGACTGAGGAAAACAACAGTAAACCTACAACGCAACCTTTTAATAATGAGAGCCGACTTTTTAAAGATTGGTCTGTCTCAGTTGGCGGAGGGGCATCTTTTATGACTAATGCTGATCTTACATCGTTTTATGATGGCAAAGTCAACTGGGGCTGGAATGGCTATGTGAGCCTTGACAAACAAATCTCACATACATTTGGTTTATCTTTGATGTACACCAGAGGCCAGACCAAGCAAAAAGCATATCTTGATGCTGCTTCCGGAGTCGGAAGCGGTCATACAAAATTTGACCAGATTGCCTTGCTGGGAGACATCAATTTCTCAAATCTTATGAGAAGAACAGATAACAAGTCAAAGTTCAGATGGGCTCTGCATGGCTATGCAGGTATAGGACTGACAGGTTACAAAACTTTCTTACAGGACAATAATCTTTTAAAGGATTGGCCAATGAGAATAGAACAGAAAATGGATGTTGCAAGTTTCACTTACATTGGCGGAGCCGGATTAAAGTATAATATATCAAGGCTGCTTGATGTAGAACTTCGGGCTTTGTATCTCATTAGTGGTGATGAAGAGTTTGATGGCGGCGGCTCGAACAGAACTGCGCCTCCTGGATATAATCTCATCAATGATACTTACTCCGATAATGCATGGTTATTCAATCTTGGGTTATCTTTCAAATTAGGAAAACATCAGGATCATCTTCGTTGGGTTGATCCTCTGCAAATGGCTTATGCAAAAGCATCTGATCTTGACGAGCAATTCAAGGATTTCAAAGTTTGTGAAAAAGGAGATCAGGATAATGACGGTGTATGTGACGATTGGGACAGACAGCTGGACACGCCTGCAGGGGCTAGAGTAGATGGTGCCGGTGTAGCGCTTGATGTTGATCTTGACGGCGTTATTGATCTTAATGATAAATGTATAACAGTTCCCGGAACGGTTGAAAATAACGGCTGCCCGGTTGAAAAAGCTAAGACTCCTGTTAATGCATATGTTGTTGACGAGATCAATAGGCATTTCAATGGAATAGAATTTGAACTGAACAAAGATATCATCAGAAAGAAATCTTTTGCTGATCTTGATAAAGCTGCAGAGATTATTAAATCGCTTGGAGCTGATGATAAGTTCATAGTTGTCGGCGCTACAGACAGTAGAGGATCGGCGGAATATAATAAGAAATTGTCCACGAAAAGAGCAAATGCTGTCGTGAAATATCTTGTTAATAAAGGTGTTTCTGCCAGTGTCTTGACAGCTGAAGGAAGAGGAAAAGAGGATCTTAAATACATAGAGTGCGATCCAGCTACAAAATGCCCGGAATGGAAGAATGAAGCAAACAGAAGAGTGTATTTTGTTGCAAATAAATAAACTAGAAAAAAAACATTAAATATGAAACAAAATTTATTATCATTAGCAGCTGTTGTATTATTGTTGCCTATGAGTTTATCAGCTCAGACAGTAGCTTCGGATGCTAATTCAGGATCTCAGAATGTTTCTCCCTTTACTCAGTCATCGAAAAAATTCAATGACTGGTCTATTTCAGTTGGTGCAGGTATACCTTTAATTCAATCAGCTGATATGACATCTATAAAGAACGGAAATGGTAAAAATCTTTTCGGGTATTCTGCATACATCAGTATTGATAAAGCGATAACACACGCCTTCGGACTTAATCTACAATATGACAGAGGAGAGACCAGACAAGGACAGATTAATACCAAAGATCACAAAGCATTGGAAGGCAACTATCCTGCAGGGAGAACACAGTATGATGCGATTTCAATTTTAGGAGACATCAACTTTTCAAATCTTTTGCGAAGGGTGGATAACAAATCTCCTTTCCGATGGGCATTGCACGGTTATGCAGGTATCGGAACATTGGCATACAAGTCATACAGGCAAGATCCTGGTCCGGTTTACAATCAGGTTCTTAATTATGAATCAAAACCATTCAAATTGGGATCATTCTTTGGACAAGCTGGAGCAGGACTTAAATTTAAAATCAATAACAGATTCGATATAGAAGGAAGGTTGATGTACGTAGTAACCGGAGACGATGAGTTTGATGGTGCAGGCGTTGGACAGAATGGTTATAACCTGGTTGAGGATCAGATTTCTGACAATTTCTTTAACGGAACACTTGGAGTTACTTTCAAGCTTGGAAAACATGAGTCACACCTGATGTGGCATGATCCGTTACAGGAAATATACTACAAGCTGGATGTTCTAAATGACAAGACACAGGATATAGAAGTTTGTAAAAAAGGTGATGCTGATAATGATGGCGTATGTGATGATTGGGACAGACAGCTGGATACGCCTGCAGGAGCTAGAGTAGATGGAGCAGGAGTTGCTCTGGATACAGACCTGGATGGTGTGATTGATCTTAATGATAAATGTGTAACAGTCCCCGGACCTGTAGAAAATAATGGATGTCCGTATGCTGCTAATAACTCTACAGGTGTTATCACAGATGGAGAAAGAGTATTGAAAGGCATTGATTTTGATTTGAATTCTGACAGGATTCTGCCTTCTAATACACCGATACTAACACAGGCTATCAATTATATTAACGCTTCCGGTGCTAATTTTAAAGTTATCGGAGGAACTGATACCAGAGGAACTGATGAGTATAATCAGGGCCTTTCCGAAAGAAGAGCTAATAATGTTAAAAATTATCTGATTCAAAATGGAGCAGATAAAACCAAATTAGAAGCCCTTGGAAGAGGAGAAAAAAATCTTCTTTATCCGGAATGTGATCCTGCTTCGAAATGCCCCGAATGGAAAAACAGAGCAAACAGAAGAGTATATTTTGAAGCTAAGTAAAAATATTTTATAAAGTTAAAAACCGTTTCCTTTATTGCGAACGGTTTTTTTTATGTTCAATATTTAATTAAATTTACAAATGCTTTCTTCCGCAGAATCACAGGTTAGATTAATTCATGATACACTCAAACAATTTTGGGGGTTCGATGACTTTCGGTCTTCTCAGAAGAATATCATCCTTTCTTTAATTAATGGTAAAGATACATTGGCTCTATTACCAACTGGTGGCGGGAAATCACTTTGTTATCAGCTGCCGGCTATTCTTTTAGAAGGGATTTGCCTTGTTATATCGCCCCTTTTGGCATTAATGCGCGATCAGATTGATTCACTTCAAGCATTAGGGATCGAAGCTGAATTACTAAGTTCAGAGTTAGATGAGTTTGAAGAAGAATCAGTTTATAACAGATGTAAAAGTGGATTGACTAAGATTCTTTTTATTTCTCCGGAAAGATTACAGAACCAATTGTTTTTGAGGAATATCCAGGAGATCGATATTTCGTTTATTGCTGTGGATGAAGCACATTGTATTTCGGAATGGGGCTCGGATTTCCGTCCGAGTTATCAGAATATCAAAAAATTCAGACAGGAATTCAAAAATGTACCTTGCCTTGCGTTGACCGCAACGGCTACAAATAAAGTCGTCAAGGAGATTTCAGCAAAATTAGGACTTCATCATCCCCAGGTTTTCAAACAAAGTTTCAAAAGGGATAATCTCAATATCATTGTTGAAAATACGTCCAATAAATACAATAGGATTTTAGAATTCCTCAGGCAGAATCCGTCTTCAGGTGTTATCTATACAAGAACCAGAAGAGAGGCTGAAGAATTGACCATTTTTCTGAAAAACAATAAATTTCAGAACGTCGATTTTTTCCACGCCGGTTTGGCTTCCGGAGAAAAAGAGAAACTTCAGAAAAAATGGATCAGCAGCCAGTTTCACGTTTTAGTTTCTACAAATGCTTTTGGGATGGGGATCGATAAAGATAATGTCCGATTCGTGATTCATCTTTCACCGTCATCCACAATTGAAAATTATTACCAGGAAATCGGAAGGGCTGGCAGGAATGGCGATGAAGCATTAGTCCTGATGCTTTGGAATCCTCAGGAACTTAAATATATTGATGATACTTTTCAGAATCAGATCCCCAATAAATCAGAATATCAAAAAATATTGACTTACCTGTATTCTGTTTTTCAGATTGCAGATAATGATATGTCTGAGAAAACCTTTCAGCTTGACCTCAGCAGAATCAAAAATTTAACAAAACTCTCAACAGCCAAAATCAAAAATATTCTGACATTTCTGAATAACCAGGAACTGATTTATTATAAAAATAATATCTCCGCTTCCACGATTCAGAGTTTTGTACAGTCGGATGAGCTGGAGCAATTGGCACCTTCCGATTCGTATTTTATGGAATTGTTGTTCAGGAATTTGCCTGGTCTGGCGATACAAAAAGTGCATTTTAGTGATCTGGCTTTTTGCAAGAAAAACGGATTCGACCTTCAGAATTTCAAGTTCAAACTACTACAGCTGCAAAAAGCCGGACATTTGGAATATCTCGATGGAAGCCAACATACTATCAAATTTTTAAAACCCCGGAATGATAGACACTTATTTGGCGAATATTGGTCGCTTTTTCATAATATTCAGAAAAATAAGTTGAGGAAATGGGAAGAGAATAAATTCTACATTCAGGATTCTGATTTTTGTAAAATGAAATTGATTCTTAATTATTTCGGAGAAGCGGATGCAGAAAACTGTGGCAAATGTTCGGTTTGCAGAAAACGAAACAATTCCAAAAGAACCTTATCTTCCGATATTGCTCAGCAGTTGTCAAACCGACCCATGTCTTTGGACGAGATGGCTGCGAGCCTGAATTTTTACTCCAAAGAGTCCATTTCCGAAACCCTGATTTTCCTTTTGGACATCGGCAAAGTCAAAATGTTGAACTACAAAACCTATATGCTAAATAGTTAAATCATTAAATAATATCCACAAGAGTCACAAAAGAAATTATTAAAAAGAATTCTATTAAGAGCAAAAAAGAAATAGTATACTTTTTTTTCATCTTTAAAAACAGTGATAAATTAAAATCTTATGTGACTTTTGTGATTGAGAAAAACACACAAATTATTGAGTTTAAATAAATCATTAATTATAAAATCAATGCAGACGAAATCATTAAACGTCGTTTTTTTCGGAACTCCGGATTTTGCAAAAGCCTCTTTGGAAGCTATTTTCCAATCCCACCATAAAGTGGTTGGCGTTGTAACAGCGCCGGACAAAGCGAGCGGAAGAGGTATGAAACTCTCACCTTCACCCGTGAAAGTTTTTGCTGAAGAGAACAATCTCAATCTTTTTCAGCCAGAAAAATTGCGTAATCCGGAATTCCTGGAATCAATCCGAAACCTAGATGCCGATGTTTTTGTCGTCGTAGCTTTCAGGATGATGCCTCAGGTGCTATTCTCGATTCCGAAATTGGGAACTTTCAATCTGCACGGTTCTTTACTGCCGGATTATCGTGGTGCAGCACCGATTAATTATGCAGTTATCAATGGCGAAACCAAATCTGGTGTGACCACGTTTTTCATCAATGAAAAAATTGATGAAGGTAATATTCTTCTCCAGGCCGAAACTGAAGTTTTACCCGAAGATAACGCCGGAACTTTACATGATAAATTAATGATCATCGGTGCAGATTTGGTGATTAAAACTTTGGACGGATTAGCTGAAAATTCAATTGTAGAAAAACCGCAGCCAAAAAAAGAGAATCCTAAAACAGCCTATAAAATTTTCAAGGAAAATCTGAAAATCGATTGGAATCAGAGTTCTGAGACAATTCATAACTTCGTTCGCGGAATGTCGCCTTATCCAACAGCTTTCACTATTTTGAAAATCAAGGATGAAGAAAAATCACTGAAAATCTTCAAAGGTCATTTTGAATTAGAATCCCATTCGAGAGAAGCTGGCGATTTTGATATTTCTAAAAATGAGTTCAGATTCTATACAAAAGACGGCATTTATTACCCGGAAGATGTTCAGACTCAGGGTAAAAAAAGAATGGCTGTGAAAGATTTTTTGAATGGAATCCAGAATTTTGAGGATTATAAAGCTTAGAGAATAGATAATAGACAGATAGATAATTGATTCATTCATATGCAAAATAGCAGAGTCAAAATTTTACACACGGAAATTTTATCCGATAATTGGTACATGCTGAACAAAGTCACTTTCGAATATCAGAAAAAAGACGGAACGCGGGAAACCCAAAGCAGAGAAGCTTACGACCGTGGAAACGGCGCAACAATTTTGCTTTATAATAAGAAATCGAAAACCGTTATTTTGACGAAACAATTCCGTTTACCAACTTATATCAATGGCAACGACGACGGAATGATGATAGAAGCCTGCGCCGGACTTTTGGATAAAGATAATCCCGAAGATTGCATCCGAAAGGAAACGGAAGAGGAATTGGGTTATAAGATTTCGGATGTCAGAAAAGTGTTCGAAGTTTATATGTCGCCGGGTTCTGTGACGGAAATTCTTTACTTTTTTATTGCGGAATATTCGAAATCAATGAAAGTGAATGATGGAGGAGGTTTGGCAGATGAGCAGGAAGAGATAGAAGTTCTGGAACTAGATATCGACAAAGCACTAGAAATGATTGACTCTGGTGAAGTCAAAGATGCGAAGACGATTATGTTGCTTCAGCACGTCAGACTTAAAAATATTCTATAGATTTAAAATCAATTCAATAAAAATTTAAAATGAAAAAATTATTTTTCGGATTAGTACTCGCTTCTCAATTTGCCTTTTCCCAGGATTTGAAAGTGATGACGTACAACATCCGGTTGTCTTTGGAAAGTGACAAAGAGAACTCGTGGGACAAAAGAAAAGAAGATGCACTGGCGCTGATGTTTTATTATCATCCGGACTATTTTGGGGTTCAGGAAGCGGTTCCTCAGCAAATGACGGATATCAAAACCAGTCTGAAAGATTATGATTATGTCGGTGTTGGAAGAGATGATGGCAAAAATCAAGGCGAATATTCTGCGATTTTCTATGATAAAACCAAATTGGAAGTTACCAAATCCGGAACTTTCTGGCTCAGCGAAACGCCGGAAAAACCTTCGAAGGGTTGGGACGCTGCGTATAATAGAGTTTGTACTTATGCATTTTTCAAAATCAAAAAAACGGGGAAACAATTCCTTGCAATGAATCTGCATTTTGACCACGTTGGTGATGTGGCGAGAGTGAATTCGGCAAAATTAATTCTCGAAAAAATCAAGGAACTCAATCCAAAAAATCTGCCTTTGACTTTGACTGGAGATTTCAATCTGACGGATGATTCTGAGCCGATTAAAATTATTTCTCAATCATTGGACAATGCTTATTATCATTCGAAAAAGCCTCATTACGGACCCAAAGGAACTTTCCAGGCTTTCGATATTAATGTTCCTGCAAAAGAAAGAATTGATTACATTTTTGTAAAAGGTTTTGACACTGAAACTATCAGAACCATCAATGACAGACGGGAAAATCTGCTTTATCCTTCAGACCATTTTCCGATTTTGGCGGAGATTGGTTTTAAGAAATAGCAAATGAAAAATCCTCTTGTTAAAAGAGGATTTTTTAGTATAATTGGTAAAGTCTCCGACCCCGCTCAGACTGACAATGTTCAAATATTGTTTGGTATTATAAATGTCACACTGAGCGGAGTCGAAGTGTTTCCGATATTCTCTATTTATTCCAAACAATCTTTTTAGTCATCACATCACTGGAATTAGTTCCCAACATTATTTCAAAATCGCCGGCTTCCCAATCGTAGTTCAGTTCTTCATCGTAGAATTTCAAATCTTCCGGAGTCAGTTTGAAGGTTACATTTTTGTTCTCTCCTTTTTTCAGGAAAATCTTTTGGAAACCCTTCAGCTCTTTGACTGGGCGTACGACTTTTCCAAACAAGTCGCGGATGTAAAGCTGAACGACTTCTTCGCCATCAAAATTGCCTGTGTTGGCAACGTTCACATTGATGGTTAAAGTTTGATTGCCTTTCAGATTATCAGAACTTAAATTGAAATTAGAGTATTTGAAATCGGTGTAACTTAAACCAAATCCAAACGGGAATTTCGGGTCGTTGTCCAAATCGATGTAAGCGGAAACATAATTTCTTTCAGTGGATTTCTCCGCTGGTCTTCCCGTATTATAATGATTGTAATAGATTGGGATTTGCCCTTCTGTTCTTGGGAAAGTCATTGGCAATTTTCCACTCGGATTCACGTTTCCGAAGATGATATCTGCGACAGAATTTCCGGCTTCAGTTCCTAGCCACCATGTGTAAACGATGGTCGAAATATTGTCCGCAGCCCAATCGAAAACCAAAGGTCTTCCTGCATTAATCAGCAGGACAATCGGTTTTCCGGTTTTCGCAATTTCTTTCAATAATTCTTCCTGAACACCAGAGAAATGAATATTGCTTCGGCTTTTTGCTTCGCCGCTCATGGCGTGACCTTCACCGAGAGTCATTATCACGACATCTGCTTTTTTCGCTGTTTCAAGCGCTTCTGAAAACATCGATTTGTCCTGGTCATTTTCATTGCAACCTTTGGCGTAAAGCAAGGTTGAGTTTTTGTCTAATTGATTTTTGATACCGTCAAACTGAGTGACGATTCTTTGCGCATCATCTTTGAAAGGAACCGACCAGAATCCGTGCATTGCCACGGTCTCTTTTCCGAATGGACCAATCAAAGCAACAGTTTTGGCTGATTTAGATAGCGGAAGCAGTTTCTTTTCGTTCTTCAAAAGAACCACACTTTTGGCTCCAAATTCTCTCCCGAATTTTCTGTGTTCAAGGTTGTTGGTCTGTTGTTTTTGTCTGTCGGAATTTGAAAATCTGTATGGGTCATCAAACAAGCCTAATTCGAATTTTTTCATTAGGATTCTTCGCACCGCATCATCCACAAACTTGATGTCGACTTTTCCTTCTTTTACCAATTTCGGAAGTTGTTCCATATAGATTCGGCTTTCCATATCCATATCGCTTCCGGCAAGAATGGCTTTTTCTCCGGCTTCGGCATTGTCTTTAGCGTAACCGTGTTTTATCATTTCGCCGATGCTTCCCCAATCGGAAACTACGAAACCTTTGAAGTTCCACCTTCCTTTTAATAAATCTCTCAGGATATATTTATTCGCCGTTGCAGGAATTCCGTTGATGTCGTTGAATGAATTCATAAAGGTGGCGACGCCTGCTTCAGCCGCTGCTTTGAATGGCGGCAAATACGTTTCGTTCAATTGTCTCAAACTCATATCTACTGAATTGTAATCTCTTCCGCCAACAGCAGCACCATACGCTGCGAAGTGTTTTGCACACGCCATTATCGCATCAATATTTCCTAAACCTTTACCTTGGAAACCTTTGATTCTCGCCAATCCGATTTTTGTTCCGAAGTACGTATCTTCGCCAGAACCCTCCATCACGCGTCCCCATCTTGGGTCTCTGGCGATGTCTACCATTGGCGCAAATGTCCAGTGAATGCCATAAGCTGAAGCTTCTATCGCAGCGATTCTTTCCGATTTTTCTATCATTTCCAAATCCCAGCTTGCCGCTTGCCCGAGGTTAATTGGGAAAGTCGTTCTGAACCCGTGAATAACATCCTGCCCGAATAATAAGGGTATTTTTAATCTTGACTCCAAGGCTAATTTCTGGAACGCTCTGGTTTCTTCTGCGCCAGTCACATTCAGCATAGAGCCGACCTTGCCTTGTTTGATTTCTTCCAACACTTTTTTGGAATTGGAGTTCTGTGGTCCGGTGGTGTATTCGAAACCACTGTATTGCACGAGTTGTCCTGCTTTTTCTTCCAAAGTCATTTTGGAAATTAACTCATTAACTTTTTGATCGATAGTTTTCTGTGCGGAAATGCTGATTCCAAAGATTAATATTAGGAATAAAAGTGTCTTTTTTATCATAGGTTTTTTTTGTCTCTAATTGAGGTAATAATATTTGTAAATGTAATTATTATAAACCACCCTGTCAAAATTTTATTTAAAATTTTGACAACCGTAAGATGAGAGTAATTTCTGAAATCTATAATTATTTAGCATCAATGTCGAGGACTGAATCAATACTCTGTTGACGTTATTTGCTAGTCGATTGTGGTTGCTGAACCGCTTTCTCCAGGTTATTTACTAATCCATTGAGGTTCATAGCGTGTCTGATGGGGTATGTGAACGTATAATTTGAGGTCCGAAACCCCACCCGAATAGTTCGCAACCGCTCTGGACATATCTTGAACGTCATCGGAGGTGTCCGGAACCGCATCCGAATAGTTGGCAACCGATCTAGTCCTATCTTGAACGCCGTCAACGCCTCTTGATAAGTATGGACAGACAATTAGTTTTAATTTTTTATTTTTGATAATTAAATCTGGAAAAATGAACAAACTATTATTAGGATTGATGCTGATAGGAGGTACAATGTCTGCTCAGGAATTGTATATGCCGAGGAATATAAAAAAGGCGTTTGCCAGCGGAACACGTGATATATCCGGGAAGCCTGGGAAAAACTATTGGCAGAACAAAGGTGTTTATGATGTGAATGTGAAAGTGGACGCGAAGACGAAGATTGTTTCTGGTTCAGAAATGATCCGGTATTCTAATAATAGTCCGGATGAGCTGAAGGTTTTGGCAATCCGGTTTGTGAATAATATGACGAAACCACAGTCTGGGAGAGCTGGATATAGTTCTAAAGAGGCGTTGACAGATGGTCTTAAAATCAAATCTTTCTTCATCAATGAGGAGAAATATAATATCAACAGTGATAACTGGTCAACAGTTGAAAAGGTGAAGTTGACTAAACCGATTGCATCGAAATCTCAGACTGAAATCAAAATCGAGTGGGAATATCCATTGGCGAAGGAAAGTGGGAGAGAAGGGCAGATTGATCCCGAAACTTTTTATGTAGCCTATTCTTTCCCGCGCGTGTCGGTTTATGATGATTATAATGGCTGGGATATGTTGCAGCACAACGGCAGACAGGAGTTTTATAATGATTTTAACGATTATTCATTTTCGATTTCTGCGCCTAAGGATTTTGTGGTTTGGTCCACGGGTGATTTCCAGAATCCTGAAGAAGTGCTTCAACCAGAATATCTGAAACGTTTTAAAGAATCATTACAATCAGATAAAATCATCCATATTGCGAATGCCGAAGAAATGAAATCCGGGAAAGTGACGAAGCAAAATGAATGGAATGTCTGGAAATTCAAAGCCAATCATATTGTTGATTTTTGTTTTGCACTGAGCAACCATTACGTTTGGGATGCGTCGAGTGTTCAGCTAAAAACAAAAAGAGCTAGCGTGCAATCTGCTTATAACGCGGGTGCCAAAGACTTTGAAAAATATACGGAATGGATGCGTTACAACCTGAAATGGTTTACCGATAACTGGCCGGGCGTGGAATATCCGTTTCCTGTGATGACTGCCATCCAAGGTTACGCTGATATGGAATATCCGATGATGATCAACGATACGAGTATCCCCAATGACTTGCAGGATGCGAGACTAACGGCTGACCACGAGATTGCGCACACGTATTTTCCTTTCTATATGGGAATTAACGAAACGCGATATGCTTTTATGGATGAAGGCTGGGCGACGATGCTGGAATACCTGATCGGTATTGAAGAAAATGGAAAAGAAGCTGCGGACAAATTTATGAAGAACTTCCGTGTGAAACGCTGGATCAATGACGCTTCTACAGAACAGGATCAGCCGATTATCACGATGAGTTCTCAGCTTTCCGGAGCAGGTTACGGAAATAATGCTTATGTGAAACCGGCGCTGAGTTATCTGGCTTTGAAGGATTATTTGGGAGATGAGTTATTCAAGAAGGCGCTTCATATTTATATGGATAACTGGCATGGGAAACACCCGATTCCGTGGGATTACTTTAATTCTATGAATGCTGGTTCTGGTAAAAATCTGAATTGGTTCTTCAATAATTGGTTTTATACGAATAATTATATTGATTTGAAGGTGGGAGCTGTTTCACAGCAAAATAATCAATTGGTTTTGATGGTTGAGAATGTAGGAGGATTTGCGATTCCGTTTGATGTGGTTTTGACTTGTGAAGATAATTCGACGGAGAAAATTCATTTTACGCCGTCGGTTTGGGAGAAAGACCAAAAGTCAGTAAGTCTTAATATTCCGGTTAAAAAGAAAGTCGAGTCTGTGAATCTGGATGGCGGGATTTTTATGGATTATACGCCGGAAGATAATTTGAAAACGCTTTAATCATAGGATCAAAAGACGATGAAATTTGTTTTTAGTTTAATTGTCTCCATAATGTTGGTTTCCTGCGTTTCCAATAAAACAAAAACGTTGCATCAAAATATAATCACACTCAAGGACAGCTATTGCAAGCCTTCTTTTCAGTATGATTACAGCCAGAAAATGCCGTCGTATAATTCGGATTCTGTTTTGACAGCGAATGAAAAACTGAAACCTTATTTTTCTGATCAAAGTATTCTGATGCTTAGTGCGTTACAAAGCACCGAAGACGTAAGTCAATTGCTTGGAATAAAGAAAGATTCTACGCTGGAAGCTCAGGTGAAAGTTCTGCGAATACGAGCAAATATCAACAGCAAAATCAATATTGCGCTGACGGAACTGGATGCTGTTGCTGCCGAATATGATTGTGAGGGCGAACGCGTGGCGCAGATGGCAAATTATGTAGATAATATCAACAGTGATAATAACAATAAACTGATTTTGTTTTCCATCGTTGCCGGTGCGGCGACTTCCGTGGCGGGAGGTGTGATACAGGACAACAAGTGGAATAATATTGCCAGTGTTGGCGGTGGACTGCTGGGTGCGGGTTTGGGATTGGCTACGTTCAATCCGAAAGGAAAAAAGGTAGAATTCATCCATCAGCGGAATCTCTTGCAGGATGTTTGGTATCAGAAACTGGAGTCTAAAAACTTTCCGCCATTTGTCTGGTATATGTTTACGGAGAAGGAATTCACGGATAAAAAGCAAAATACCATCATTCAGAATATGAGAAACCGGTGGATCCATTATCAGTTCAATAATGATGAAAAAGCAGCCAATGAATCTGTGAATTTTGGAAGCGGCGGCTTTTACAGGTCTTCCGATTTACACGCCAGAGAATCTATGCTCAACCAATTGCAATCTGAAGCCAGAACGATTAATCAGAATTTTAATTATCTGCTGTTGGAGTTGGATAAGGTGATTTCTATGAAATAAATAAAGGGTTTTGGCAAAATGATTCTGCTTTTATGAGTTATATGTTTATTAGGATTTAATTTTTCACGAATACCAAAATAGAATCTGGAATCATTTAATAAACGAAATATTTAGAAAATATTATAACCTATAATGAAAGAAACTCTGCTGAGCTGTGCATCCCAATAGCCTCTTTCATATAATTCCTTGCTGGTAGATATTTTAATTTCAGCACTAAATTTGTCATTATAGTTATATCCAAGCCCAAAATTAAAATAGGTACTCTTTGTATCAAAATATGCACGGCCGTTCAGATAACCTGGTTTTAAACTGGTATATTTTATCAGTGCATCTTTGGTCATATATAAGTTAGCTACAAATCCAGCAGTAACAAAAATTTTAGATTTGTCATTGAGAAACATATAATGTCTCAAACCAAGTTCAAGGTCTACCATATCAAAATTGGTTTCAAATCTGTAATTTCCGTCATTTGAGAGATTTTCATTTTTATATCTGTAATAAAATGGTTCTGCGATGATTGCCCATTTATTTTTATTAAATGGTAAAACTAATTCTGCCTCCAAACCTATACGGAAAGCTGCTTTATCAGGAAAATTGATTTCTTGATAATTATTATGAGTATCGAGATTTAAAGTTGCCAAACTAAAACCAAGTCTTATGCTCAAATTAAAATCCAATTTATTATTATTCATTTCATTTTTCTGTCCATTGTATTCCTGGAACAGATCTACCAGATTACTTTTTTCATATCTGATTTTAGATGTTTTAAAATTGGCTGAATTACTTTCAGCAAAAAGAATTTTTAATTGATCTATATATTTTGCATTCTCAGCAATTTTATAAGTATCCCCATCGGGATTATATTTTTTATAGATCAAAGGGATAATCTCACCATTCTCCTTAGAATAAAAATATTGTTCAATATTTTTGTTTTTATATTGATAAAGATTCAGTTTTCCATCAAGTAATACATTCAGAAAAACTGTTCTTTCCATCAGGATAGGATTTTGATCAATGGATAGTTCATTAATATTATTGCTTGAAATATCAATTTTTCCGGTGTATTTAATGTATTTGAATTGATTGGGTACGCCAAATTCTTTGACATTTATGAGCTGCCCAGTTTTCTGTTCTCCACTTTCTGTAAACTTGTAGATGAATGATTCGGGATTATCTGACCAATCTAGATTTTTAATTAATACATCTTTGCGCTCATTGTTTTCAGTGATTATAAAACCTTTTTCAAATTTGATTTGGGCGGTGATAATACTACTTATAAAAACTAAGAATAAAGTGTAATTTTTCTTTGGTAATTAATTTTTATACAAATTAAACTAATTCCCAGATTAATGCTATTGTTATTTGTTTTTTTTCAAAAAAAACCTTTCCGAAAAATTCAGAAAGGTTTTTATTATGATGAAAATTTAACGCTTATTCCACAGGTCTGAATACCAAACCTGTCTCTTCAAAATAATCCAAGGTAATCCTGTCGCCATCATTTACATTTCCTGCAAGGATTTCTCTGGATAATTTATTGAGAACTTCCTGCTGAATGACTCTTTTTAAAGGTCTTGCTCCGAAAACCGGATCATAACCTTTGTTGGTAAGATAATTCAAAGCGTCTTGTGTTGCGGTCATAATAATATTTCTTTTTGCCAGCATATCATTAAATCCTCTCAATTGATACTGAACGATTTTTCCAATTTCTTTTTTTCTTAAAGGCTGGAATAATACCGTTTCATCAATTCTATTCAGGAACTCAGGACGAAGCGTTTGTTTCAGTAAATCGAAAACCTGAATTTTTGTCTGATCAACAATCTCATCCTGATTTTCTTCTGTAATATTCTCAAAATTCTCCTGAATAATATGCGAACCCAGATTCGAAGTCATAATGATGATCGAATTTTTGAAATTCACTACACGACCTTTATTATCCGTCAAACGACCGTCATCCAAAACCTGCAACAATGTGTTGAAAACATCAGGATGCGCTTTTTCAATTTCGTCTAAAAGCACGACTGAATAAGGTCTTCTTCTCACGGCTTCGGTCAATTGTCCACCTTCATCATAACCAACATATCCAGGAGGCGCACCTACCAATCTCGAAACAGAATGACGTTCCTGATATTCGCTCATATCGATTCTTGTCATATTATTCTCATCGTCGAATAAAAACTCGGCTAAAGCTTTTGCCAGCTCAGTTTTTCCTACACCGGTTGTTCCTAAAAATAAGAATGAACCAATTGGTTTTTTATCATCACTCAATCCCGCTCTGTTTCTTCTTATCGCATTGGCAACAGCTTCAATCGCTTCCTCCTGACCCACAACTCTGTGATGAAGTTCGGTTTCAAGATGGAGTAACTTTTCTCTTTCTGACTGAAGGAGTTTTGTCACAGGGATTCCGGTCCATTTTGCAATTACTTCAGAAATGTTTTCAGAAGTCACTTCTTCCTTAATCAATTCATTCTGATGGTTTTGCATCTCCAATTCAAGTTTCTGCAAAGCATCTTCTTTTTCTTTTATTTTACCATACTGAATTTCCGCAACTTTAGCATAATCTCCGGCTCTTGAAGCTCTTTCGGCTTCCAGTTTCAAGGATTCAATATCTTTTTTAATTGAAGTTAAATCCTCGGATTTTTGTTTTTCTTTCAGCCATTTTGCATTGATTTCGTTTCTTTGCTCTGAAATTTTCGAAATATCTTCTTTCAGGTGGTCGATTTTCGTCTGGTTTCCTTCTCTTGAAATCGCCGCCAATTCAATTTCCAACTGCATCAGTTTTCTATCTAAAACGTCCAGTTCTTCCGGTTTTGAATTGATTTCCATTCTCAATTTTGCTGAAGCTTCATCAATTAAATCAATCGCTTTATCCGGTAAAAATCGGTCCGAAATATATCTCTGCGACATTTCCACTGCTGCAATAATCGCCTCATCTTTGATTCTTACTTTGTGATGCGCTTCATATTTATCTTTAATTCCACGCAAAATCGAAATTGCCGATTCTGTATCTGGTTCTTCAACCATTACTTTCTGGAAACGTCTTTCTAATGCTTTATCTTTTTCGAAATATTTTTGATATTCATTCAAAGTTGTAGCGCCGATCGCTCTTAATTCTCCTCTCGCCAAAGCTGGTTTTAAAATATTTGCGGCATCCATTGCACCTTCACCGCCTCCCGCTCCTACCAAAGTGTGGATTTCATCGATGAAAAGAATGATTTGCCCGTCTGATTTAATGACTTCATTGACAACCGACTTCAAGCGTTCTTCAAACTCACCTTTGTATTTTGCACCCGCAATCAAAGCACCCATATCTAAGGAATACAAAGTTTTATCCTGCAGATTTTCAGGCACATCACCATTAATAATTCTGTGCGCAATTCCTTCAGCGATCGCAGTTTTACCAACTCCGGGCTCACCAATCAGAATCGGATTGTTCTTTGTTCTTCTCGAAAGAATCTGTAAAACTCTTCTGATTTCTTCGTCACGACCGATTACTGGATCAAGTTTTCCTTCTGATGCTAATTCGTTGAAATTTTTGGCATATTTATTTAAAGACTGATAAGTTTCTTCCGAACTTGCAGAAGTTGCTTTCGAACCTTTTCTAAGTTCTTTAATTCCGCCTTCCAAAAGGTTTTTTGTAACACCCATATCTTTCAGCATTTTAGAAACTTCAGAATTGGTTTCTAATAATGAAAGCCATAAATGTTCGATCGTTACGAATTCATCGCCCATTTTTTTTGCGATATTCGGAGCATCAAGCAAAACTTTGTTCGCTGATTGTGACAGATAAATATTTCCACCTTGTACTTTCGGAAGTCTTTCTAAATTTTCCCGGTTGCGCTCTCTAACCAAAGCCGAATCTGCTTCAGATTTTTTTAATAAGAAAGGCGATATGTTTTCATCTACCTGAAAAATTCCTTCCAGTAAATGTTGCGGTTCTATTTGTTGGTTGCCAAATTCCATTGCTACTTGTTGAGCAGCTTGTATGGCTTCCTGTGATTTTACGGTATATTGATTTAGATTCATATTATTTAGTTGTTAGTTGATGTTCTTTGTTTATAGATTTTAATCAAAATTTATACAATTATGATTTTTGAAATGATGATTTTTGTTATAAAAACATTAAGATTAAAGTTGCTAATCCTAATCTTAATGTTCATCAATCATTTAATTGGCTTACGCCGAATAATTCTATTCTGAAACCTTAATCACAAAAAGTATTCTATTGTTGAATTTTTAAAAATTACAGACAAAATTTCCGAATTATTGAATTTTGAATTTAATTGATGAGACAAAAATTCCGGAAATCAGGATTTTAAACAAAAATAATTGACAATATTGAATGCGATTTTTAATATCTTAATTCAATGATGATTAACATAGCTGTTTTTATTTATAAATTTGAGTGGATAAAATCTGAATTTGAATCGCTTATTACTAATTCTTTTTGTTGTTTTTACAATTTCATTTTGTTTTGGACAGAAACAAAATCAGGAAGACCTGTCGGGTTCCGAGACTTTGGATTATTCTAAAATTCCACCCGATGTTATTATTCAGCAAAGCCTGAAAAAATTGAAGCAGCCTATTTCTGATGAAGACCAATATGAAGTCCGGATGAAAATGGCAGACGCTTATCTTAAAATTAAAAAACCGGATTTTGCAAAGTCTACTGAAATGCTTTTCAGAGCAAAAGAAATGGCTGAGAAATTGGAAAATCCCTTGTTGATGGCGAAAATCTATGGTTCGATTGCCAATCAATATTCTTTTTTAAATTTTCCTGAGAAGATCAAACCTTATCTCGATATGTCCAGAGGACAAGTCAATCGTTTGCCAAACGGTTATCAGAAAAATTATTTAATGGCGAGATTATTCATAGAATATGGAAATCTTGAGGCGGATAAAGACAATTTTCCGGAGGCGAAAAGAGATTATCAACAGGCTTTGAAATTTCTGCAAAAGAACGGAAATTTCAATAAAAAAGATGTTTTCCAGTATAGAAGAACGTTTTATAATATAGGTGTCGCATATACTTTTCTGAAACAAAACGACTCTGCAGAATACTTTCTGAATAAGGCTTTTAAGATTCGGGATAATGATAATAAAGAATTTAAATATTTTATTTACAATACTTTAAGTAAAGTCTATGCCAATAAAAATGAAAATCAGAGAGCAATAGACTCGTTAGAATCTGTATTGAAAGATAATGTTTTCACGGACACAAGGCTGAAAGCTGATATGTACAGACAGCTGATTGCTTCTTACAAGGCTCTTAACAGAAATGATAAATATATTGAGTACTCTGAAAAGCTTTTAGCGCTGGAGCCAGATGTTAAAAAGAATAATCTGAACGCCATCAACATGGCTGTTTCAGAAGAACAAAGAAATCTTTTGGAAAAAATTGCGGTAAAACAAAATCATAATAATCTCCTACTTATTAGTTGTGCCTTTTTAATTTTGATTGGAGTAATGATGATTTTTTATATCAATCAAAGAAGAAAAAAAGAAAAAGTTCTTTATCAAAATTTCATGATTAATCTCAAAAAACAGGAAATCAAGGAAATGACAGAACCGCAGGAAATCAGCCCGCCGGAATTTGAAGAAAAAGAAAAAACCTCATTCTCTGTTCCTGTTTCTGCAGAAACTAATATTCTGCAAAAGTTAGAAAAATTTGAAGAAACTGAGAAATTTACCAATCCGAAACTAACCGTTGCAAGTCTGGCGGTGATGTTCAAAACCAATCCGACTTATCTTTCCGAGACAATCAAAAAACATAAAGAGAAAAATTTTAATAATTACCTGAATGAGCTTCGCATCAATTATATTTGCAGACAAATCAACGAGCGTCCGGAGTTTCTTAATTATAAGATAAGTTATCTGGCAGAGGCAGCCGGGTTTTCTTCTCATAGTTCCTTCACAACCGTTTTCAAAAGCATCACAGGAATTTCTCCGTCGGCTTTTTTGAGAGAAGCTGAGAAGAAAAATAAAAATATTTAAATATTTATTTATCAATAGATTAAGTCCTTTTTTTTGTTTTTTGAAATATGATATTTCGAAAGTGTAATGTTTTTTATTGATTCTTAAAGTATATACATTTACTTCATCAATGAGATAAAATATATTTCTTATTGATAAGATAATCGTAACGTATTTTATTAAGTCTTAAAAAATTAATTATGAAGAAAATTGTATTTTTTTTATCGGCATTAGGTTCGGTATTTTATTATTCGCAAACTCCTGGATACGGGAAATCTGTATCAAATGCGGTCTCGGGAAATATCAAATCATCACCAAAGATCCAGACCAAATCCGAAAGCTGCAATGCTGTTGTGATTAATGATACTGATGAGCAGAACGGTGTTTTCATCATCGGAAACAGTGGACAAAAAGCAGCGGTTGACATTCCGATTGCTGCCAACCAAACGATAAATATCAACAGCATTGTAGTGACTCTGGCCAGTAAGCTGCCACCGACGCTTGTAAATTTTGTTTTTTATAATAATGTACTTTCAACACCGGAAGATCCGGAAGATCCAAGAAGAAATATCCCGCATCAGCAGATTTTTGAGGTCACAGACTCCACGATTGAATCTTATGAAGATGTCGGTTATGAACCGCTACACGAATTTGTGGTCAGAAAAATTAAAGTAAAATTAAAGACTCCAATTTTGCTGAACGGCACTATGTCTGACGGAAGAATCTGGATGAGCACGATATCCGATGCCAATGCCTGGGCGACGACAGCACATTACGAAACCGGGGAAGGTGTGATCGGCGAAAGTCTGGCGATGGGAAGCAATAATTATAATTGGTTTCAGCTTCTGAATCAGGAATGTCTTTATGAGCTGGAAGCAGAATGTGATGTTCTGAATGTTGCTGATGTAAAAAATAATTCAAATGTTAGCATCTATCCGAATCCTGCTCAGGATTATTTCGAATACAAAGGATTTGAAAACCTCAAAATTGTTTCTACCAACATTTATGCTTCAGACGGAAAACTGGTAAAAACAGATAATTTTAATAAACCGAAAATCAATGTTAGCAATCTCAAAAGCGGTGTTTATTTTATCCAGACTAAAACACTTAACGGTAACACATTTACTAACAAACTAATAAAAAAATAGCAAACTTATATTTAATTATAGAAAAGTCAGGAATAGAAAATTCTTGACTTTTTTAATTGCTTAAATTGATTGATATGGCCACAATTAAATATTTTATAATTATAAATATATTAAAAGTGTTATTTTATGATTAATGATTATTTAAAATATCTAAAAAAGTCATAATTTGCAAGAAAATTTTATTGTATGAAGAAACATCTATTATTATCTGCCTTTATTTTGCCGATGTTTGCTTTTGGACAATGGACAAAAGTTAACGATTACGCAGGCAGAAAAGTAAAAGAGGAGTTTGCCAATCTTAAAGAGAAACAGTTATTCTCTCTCAATAAGGATGTGCTGATTTCCAAATTGCAAAATGCACCACAAAAATTCTCAGGACAAAGAGGTGTTGAGATTATGATGCCAAATGAAAAAGGAGAATTGCAGAAATTTCAGGTTTGGGAATATTCTAACTTTTCACCCGAATTACAGGCACAGTTCCCTAATATACGTTCTTATATGGGAGTTGGTATTACTGATCCGACAGCATATTTGAGATTCAGCGTTTCGGATCTTGGATTATCTTCTACTGTTCTGAAAAGCGGAGGGTCTAGTTTTATAGAGCCTTATGCTGAAGCCGACAATGTGTACGCAGCTTACGAATCTGGATCCAGAATCCTAGATGAGAAAAATCCTTTCGTTTGTTCTACAATGAACGATATAGCAGCAGAAAGTGCAGATTCCGGAGTTACCAACAAATCAAGCAACCAGGTATATAAAACTTTCAGACTGGCAATGTCTGCTCAGGCAGAATATTCTCAGTATCATATTACAAGAGCTAATGCAGAATCTGCTACTGATGACGAAAAGAAGATGATAGTTCTTGCGGCAATCAATAATACTGTAAACCGTGTGAATGCTTTATATGAAAAGGACCTAGCTGTACATTTCAATCTTATAGCGGATAACCTTGCTATAATTTATCTCAATCCTACAACGGATCCTTATACAACATCTTACAACTCTCAGCTGCAGTCCACTTTGAATTCTGTAATAGGTTCGGCCAATTATGATATCGGCCACGTTTTAGCTTATGATGGTCCTAACGGTAATGCAGGTTGTATTGGCTGTATATGTTCCAACAGCAATAAAGGTTCAGGTTTTACATCCCACTATATTCCTGTGACTGATATTTTTGATATCGATTATGTTGCTCATGAAATCGGACATCAGGTTGGTGCAAATCATACGCATACATACAGTGGATCAGAAGGTTCCGGTGTCCAGGTGGAAGTTGGAAGTGGAAATACAATCATGGCTTATACCGGAATTACGGGAGCATATGATACACAGTTCAACTCCAATGATTTCTTTACTTACCGTAACATTGTACAGATTCAGAATAATTTGGCAAATAAGGCTTGTGCCGTTAACATACCGATTGTCAACACACCACCAGTAGTAGATGCTGGTCCGGATGTAACAATTCCTATCAGTACACCTTTTGTATTAAAAGGTACCGTTACAGATGCTGAAAATGATGCGATGACCTATGTTTGGGAACAGAATAATTCCGCAACTGCAAGCTCTCAGTTCATTGCAGGTTCATATGCTTCTCCGACAAAAACAGGAGGCCCGAACTTCAAAATGTTTCCCCCTAAATCTGAGCCTGTAAGATATTTCCCTGAATTTGGAAAAGTTTTAGCAGGAGTGAATGCAACCCGTTGGGAAGCACTTTCCAGCGTTGCAAGAACATTGGACTTTACTTTGACAGCAAGAGATAACTCTCCAAACGGATCACAAACGCAGACTGATGCGATGAAGATTACTGTAAGTGCTGCCGCTGGTCCTTTCGTACTGACGGCTCCGACATTTGGAGAAAGTATCGTTTCTGACAATAATTATACTGTAAAATGGAATGTGGCTAACACTAATGTCTCACCTGTTAATACAACTTTAGTTAACATAAAATTGTCAACAGACGGAGGAAAAACTTTTACAACAATTGCAGCCAATACAGCAAACGACGGATCAGAAACTGTAGCAATACCGTCAGGATCTACTTCAGCAAATGCTTATATTATGGTTGAAGCTGTAAATAATGTTTACTTTGCAATGAGTCCAAGCTTTGTGATTGATTATTCGGTTAACGGAGAAGTTTGTAATACATATAATTATACAGGTTCACCAATTGATATCAATGACGGAACAGGAACTACTAACGGACCAATTTCTTCTCCACAGATTATGGTACCTATTAATGTTGCTGATAGCGGCGTTATCACTAAGATCAGAGTAAAACCTGTTGTTGAGCACCCTAGAGTGAGTCAGATTGTTGTAGGAATAGAGGGACCCTTAGGACAGACAGCTTGGTTATGGAACAGAAAATGCAACAGTTCCGGAATCAATGCGACATTCAGTGATGAAGGTTCTGCTTATGTTTGCGCTTCACCTGTTGCAGGAAGTGTAAAACCGGACGAATCTCTTGCTATCTTTAAAGGTAACGATTCTAAAGGAACATGGAATTTATTTGCATCGGATAACGTCAGAAATTTGGCAGGTAAAGTAACATCGTGGTCTTTAGAACTTTGTACCAGAGATTCTCAGGCTCTAGCCGTGAATGAAGGTTCATTTAACTCGAAAGATATTAAAGTCTATCCAAATCCATCAAACGGAAACTTCTTCATCAAGTCGAGAGATCTTGGTGGAAAGGCTAATGTAACCATCTATGATATGAATGGCAGAGTGGTTCATAATTCCGGATTCAATGTAGTGACAGGCGAATCTACCAATGAGTTCAATGTTAATTTGACAAAAGGTGTTTACTTGCTGAAAGTAACTTCTCCTAAAGCGAATTATACTCAGAAATTGATTATCAAGTAAAATTGATTATATATTATAATTTAAAAGCCGGTTTTAAGCCGGCTTTTGTTATTTCCGGAATAGGAGTTTCTTTTCAGATTCCAATAATTTATATTAAATTGCTGATGTTAAAAAAACAAAACTATGTATTCACAAATAGAGATAGATTCCCAGTTCGATGGAAAACTGCAGCTGATATATCTGAACCAGCCGGACAGCTATAACAGCCTTACCCAGGTCATGCTGAGCGAGCTGCGAAATGCTGTTCATAGATTCAGCGCAGATGATAATGTGAGATGTGTGGCGATTGCAGGGAAAGGAAGGGCTTTCTGCGCCGGACAAAACTTAAAGGAAGCTTTAGGCTTTGACGAAGAGGACCGGACAATTCAGAGATTTGTCATAGAATATTACAATCCACTGGTTCTGGAGATTGTAAAATGCAGGAAACCTGTTATTGCTTTGGTCAATGGTCCTGCAGTGGGAGCGGGAGCCATGTTGGCGTCTATTTGTGATTTTACTCTGGCTACAGAGAGTTCTTACTTCTCTTTTGCTTTTGCAAATATAGGCTTGATTCCTGATACGGCAGGAACTTATTTTCTGCCAAAATTAGTGGGTAGGCAATTAGCCAGCTATCTTTCCTTCACAGGGAAAAAAGTTCCCGCAACAGAGGCCAAGAAGATCGGTCTGGTTGCGGATGTTTTTGCAGATACCGAATTTGTGGAAAAGTCTATGGAAGTATTGACGCAGCTTTCTCACGCAGCAACAACCGCTCTTTATCTTACTAAAAAAGCGTTCGGCAAGTCCTATAATTTTACGCTAAATGAACAGCTGGATTACGAATCCATTATTCAGCAGGATGCTGCTGAGACCGAAGATTTCAAAGAAGGGGTTGCTGCCTTCATCGAAAAACGATTGCCAAATTATAAAGGAAAATAAATGAACGCAAGAGAAACGGCGGAGTATATGTTTGAGAAAGATTTGTTTTCTCAATGGTTGGGAATTGAACTGACAGATATTAAGGACCATTACTGTCTTTTAAAAATGCCGGTAAAATCTGAGATGATCAATGGACTAGGAACGGTTCATGGTGGTGTCACTTTCGCTTTTGCAGATTCGGCGTTGGCATTTTCTTCCAACAACTCTGGAGAAGCTGCGGTTGCACTCAATTGTTATATCAATTTCACAAAAGCTGCAAAAAGCGGTGATGTTTTGACAGCGGAAAGTATTCTTCTGAATGACACGAGAAAAACAGCGGTTTATGATATCACAATTAAGAATCAGAATGATGAGGTCGTAGCAGGTTTCAGGGGAACGGTTTATAAAATCGGAAAGAAAGTGACGGAACTTAAAGTTTTATAAAAATAAATCTTAAAAGCTTCAAAATTTATTTTGAAGTTTTAAAATAAATTATAACTTTGTAATTCAAAGTTCTTTTTATGGAATCGAAAAATTATCAGGAAGAGTTAGCGCACATCCGTCAGATGATGGAACGTAGTTCTAGATTTATTTCATTGAGTGGTTTGTCCGGCGTCATTGCAGGGATTGTCGCTTTGCTTGGCTCTTTTTATGTTTATTTTATTTTCCAAAGAGACGGCATTGATTACTTTGATGGCGAAAGAAATATTCATAGTCATTCTATTGCGAAAGAATTATTTTTCGTGGCTTTGATAGTTTTATTTTTAGCAATTTCCAGCGGATATATTTTCACAGCGGGAAAAAGCAAAAAGAAAAATTTGAAAATTTGGGATTCAATCACAAAGAAACTTTTGTTTAATTTCGCAATTCCATTGGTTGCTGGCGGGGTTTTTTGCTTGGCACTTTGGTTTCATCATTATTTTCCTTTAATTGCGCCGTCAATGCTTATTTTCTACGGCTTAGCTTTGATTAATGCAGAACGATACACATTAAGCGATGTTAAATATCTTGGTATTTGTGAAGTTGTTCTGGGAATTATTGCATTGTTTTGGCTCGGCTGGGGATTGATATTTTGGGCGGTCGGATTTGGATTTTTGCATATTTTTTATGGAATTTTGATGTATGGAAAATATGATTAGAATATGTTACTCTTTTTATTGTCAATATTATCAATTCCGATTTTTATAACATTTTGTTTAATATGGCTATACCACTTAACAAAGAATATAACATTTAAATTTTCAGCTTTTGGAATATGGATTTTAATTGGTTTATTTTTTATAACGGGGTTTTTCTTTAATTTATTAATTAGTAAAACGGAGATTGACAAAGAAGATTTCTACGGAAGTTATATTAGATAAAAATTATTTCAAAGGTGAAAAATGCTGACTGGCAATACAATCATTATAGATTTGAAATCACGAAAGATGATGAATTGAATTTATATATTACAGACGAAAGAAAAATATTGAAAGTTTATAAAAGAAAAATTGAATTCATAGAAGGAGGAGCAAGTCCACATTTAAAAATTATTAATGAAAATCCAAATTTCATTTTAGAAGCAGAGCCAACATTATACAGAAACTCTTGGGATTTTTATTTGGTTTTTAACACTAAATCTTATTCAAATATGTTTTTCAAAAAAGTAAGGTGGGAACCAATTAATAATTAAAATAAATGCTTAACATCAATCAACTCAACAAAGAATTCGAAAGCCGTGTAAGATTGGGCATTATGTCCGTTCTGATGGTCAACGACTGGGTTGATTTTACCGAAATGAAAAATCTGCTTAACGCCACAGACGGGAATCTCGCCAGTCACAGTTCTGGGCTAGAAAAAGCAGAATATATAGAAATTAAGAAGGAATTCGTGGGTAAAAAACCTAGAACTTCTTATCGTGTTACGCAAAAGGGGAGAGATGCTTTCACAGAACACATTAATAACTTGGAAAAATTGTTGGGAAGATAGCTCCCGATTTTTTTGAAAATTAACTTTGTAATTCAAAGAAATTTATTATGAAAGAATTTAATTGTTTACTTTTTGCTAAAAGGGTGTTTGGTTCATCTTTATGTGGGCTTGTTATGGCTTGATTTTGGTTTGCAGTTACGTCAATTGGGATAGAATTATTACTGACAATAATATCAAAAGAAATGATTTTGAAACTGATTATCACTTGGTTGCTATCAATTATAATGAAAGAATATTGTTGGATTACGCAATAAAAACCGGAAATTCTGCACTGATAAATAAACTCAAAGAAAGAATAGAGTCTTATCAAAAAAAAACATTCCTCTCAAAAATACTTTATTATGAAACGATTAACATCGAAAACCCTGAAATTAAATAGTATTATATATTTGGCATTAGTCCCTTTATTCTTTGTTGGCTGTAAAAAAGATCCTGTCGTGAAGGATGAAAAAATAGATACAGTCACAAGCATCGAAAAACCGATTGATACACTTTCTGCAATACTCAGAACCGAAAAGGAATCAAATCAGAACATCGTCACTGTTGATGCTTCCAAAATGCCGATACGACTAAACCTGGAAATCAAAAACCCGGACGATCAATTGATTTTGAAATTAGAGAATCTTGATCAGCCTGAAATAAAAGGTTATATCAACACACAAAAACCAATGAATCTTAGATTCAATCAAATCAGAATGCCGGATAATACATTTGACGGACCATTTTCCCAAACAATAGAATACAATACAAAACAAAAAGGAGAATATTGGCTGATTTTAGCAAAAAGCAATATGGCAGATGGAACGCCAGTTGGAAAGTTCTTTGTCAAAATAGAATAAAACAAAAAGAATCCCCATCGGGATTCTTTTTTATTTTAAACTCTGTATAGCTAATTGATAACCCTTCATTCCAAAACCAGAAATAACCGACTCACAACTTTCTGCAGTTACAGATTTTTTCCGGAAATCTTCACGTTTATAGATATTGCTGATATGAACTTCAATTTTTGGTTTGTTAATGTTCCTTAGGCAATCAGAAATGGCATATGAATAATGTGTAAAAGCGCCCGGATTTATTATCACCGCTTCAAAATCATCTTCCTGAAGGCGGTTTATCAATTCTCCTTCGACATTGGATTGGTAATACAGAATCTCTTCTGAGGGAAAATCTTTTTCCAACCTGGAAAGATAATCTTCCATAGAAACAGAACCATAGATTTCCGGTTCGCGCTTTCCAAGTAAATTGAGATTTGGTCCGTTGATAATGAGGATTTTCATACTTTTCAAATAATGATCAAATATAGCAAAAATAAAAAACCTTCAGAATAAACTGAAGGTTTTTTAAGTAGCCCGTAGGGGAATCGAACCCCTCTTACCAGAATGAAAATCTGAGGTCCTAACCGATAGACGAACGGGCCAGGATTTATATTAAGCTAAGCTGTTTACGTGCTTAGTTAATTTGCTCTTTAAATTGGCAGCTTTATTCTTATGAATAATATTTTTCTTAGCCAATCTGTCCAAAAGAGAGATTACTTTTGGTAATTGCTCAGCAGCAACTGTTTTATCCGCTTCATTTCTTAATACTTTCAAAGCTGTTCTTGCAGTTTTGTGGTAGTATCTGTTACGAAGTCTTCTAACTTCGTTTTGTCTGATTCTCTTAAGTGCTGATTTATGATTTGCCATAACGTTCAAATGTGGGTGCAAAGATAAAAACTAATTTTTAATTTGCAAACTTTTTTTAATAATTTTTTTAAAACTTGTTTTGTAGCCTATAGGGGAATCGAACCCCTGTTGCAAGGATGAAAACCTTGAGTCCTGACCACTAGACGAATAGGCCGTTTTGTGGTTTCGGAGTGCAAAAATATAGACTTTCTTTTACTCTTGCAAATTTTATGAGACTATTTTATTCTTTTTTCTATAACGGTATTTGTAATGCCTTTGTTTTCAAGCTCTTTCTGGGCTTTTACAGCGTCTTCAAGTGTTTTGTATTTTCCATTGGTGTAGTAAAAAACACCATTTTCCTTATTTCTTTCGATATCAGGAAGGCTTTTTAGAATCAATGATTTTGACTCCAGTTTATCTTTTCCGGAATAGATTTCCAGAGTGTAATATCCTGTTGCCAAAGACTGATTCGGAACAAAACTGATTGCAATAGCATTTCTGAAACCTGCATCTTTCGCCGTTTTGAGATTGGTGTCCCGGATGGAAGCATAATTAGTGGTTCCATAATAATACTTGTAAGCACCATTTTCTTTTATTGTCAGGATGTATTTCAGTCCTTTGAGAGCAGGGTCATTTTCAGTGTATTTTGCCGGTGTACTCATAAGTAAGATTCTGAAATCATTTTTCAGAGGCTGTTCAACAGGTTTTTCCGGTTCAGGTTCTTTTACATTTCTGTCCACCAGTTTTTTATAGCTTACTATAGCGTTATAGATACTTTCTGCGATGGCCTGCTGCCCTTCTTCTGTAGAGATATAATGCGCATCATCAGCGTTGTTTACAAAGCCGGTTTCTATAAGTACGGATGGCATAGCATTCATTCTCAGCACATGGAGGTTGGCCTGCTTTACACCTCTGGACATTCTTTTGTCTTTTTTTACAAAATTATCTTCTACCATTCCTCCTATGGTAAGGCTTGCTTCCAGATATTTGCTTTGCTGGATTTTGAGAGCGATCAGAGATTCGGGGGAGCTTGGATTATAAGAAGCAAAATTTTCCTTGTCTTTTTCATCGAGGAAAATCACGTCATTTTCTGCTTTTGCTACTTCCAGGTTGGTTTTGTTCTGGTTTGGACCCTGTACAAAGGTTTCTGTTCCCTGTGTTGTGGATGATGTGCTGGGAGATGAGTTCACGTGAACCGAAATAAACAAGTCGGCTTTGTTCCTATTGGCAAGGTCGGTTCTGTAAGTCAGGGAAGGATATTCGTCTATTTTTCTGGTGTATATTACCTTATAATCTTTGTTTTTTTCAAGCATCCTTCCCAGTTTCAGAACGATAGCAAGGGTTACGTTTTTTTCCTGTACAGAACCGATGTCGCTGTAATATCTGTTGGCTCCGATATCACTTCCACCGTGTCCTGCATCCAGAACAACCGTGAATTTTTTCTGAGAATAAAGGCTGTTGAAACCCATAAATAATATAAACAGAAAAAAAAATTTCTTATAAAGTGTAGGCCTTGTCATTTTAATCTTTAAAATTTAATTAATTTTGACCCCGATTACAGAATGACTGCATTGGCTCGAAGTATTTTCAAAAGTATATTACTAATTTTAAATATCCTAATTTTTAACAATATTTTATCACAAATTGTGCCTCAAAATATTGATGAAAAAAGCGGTATCAGGGACTCCGTATCTATTCGTAGAGATACTGTTGGTGTCAAAAAAGACACCATCATCCCGAAGGAAGAACTCGAAGATGTTGTAAAGACAAAGGCCGAATATAAAAGCAGTTCTTCCATCTCCAACAAGCAGACATTTCTCAACAAAAAAGCACAGATCATCTATCAGGATATGCAGATCGGTGCAGATTATATCAGGATAGACTGGGAAACCGGGAAGATATATGCCAGGGGTGAACAGGATGATAAGGGAAAGATCATCAAGCCGGCTGTAGCCACACAGGGCGGAAAACAATACGAGTATAATGAGGTTATCTATAATTACAAAACCAAGCAGGCTATCGCTTTCAATGCGAGAACGGAGGAGAGCGAAGGCGTTATTGTAGCAGAGAAAACCAAAAAATATAATGATTCGGTTTTCTTTATGAGAAAGGCCATCTATACTACGGATGAATATTTTATCAAGAAAAAAGATTCGCTTCCGGATTATCACATGTCTGCGCCCAATATCAAGCTGATAAAAGGGAAAAACAATTCCCAGCTGATTACAGGTCCTATTCAGCTTTATATAGAACAGGTTCCTACGCCATTGGTGATGCCGTTTGCCATACTTCCGTTTTCTGATAAAAGGTCTGCCGGGATTTTGATCCCGAGTTTTGGCGAACGTCAGGATGTCGGTTTTTTTCTTAACGGGCTCGGTTATTACCAGCCGATTGGCGACCATTTCGACCTGAAAATCTTATCCGACATCTATACCAAAGGAAGCTGGAACCTGAAACCGGAACTGAATTATCTCAAAAAATACAGATACTCCGGAAATTTTGCAGCAGATTATGGCTACACTGTGCGCGGTATCAAAGGTTTGGATGATTATTCCAAGTCAAAAACTTTCAGAATTGCGTGGCGCCATTCCCAGGATTCTAAGGCGAATCCTTATTTTACGTTTAATGCAAGTGTGGATATTGTAAGCGGGCGGAATTTTTATACCAATACCGTTAATAATAATTATGCGTTCAACGGCAGTGTGCTGAACACTACTCAGACCTCCAGGATCAATGTGACAAAAAGGTTTCTGAACCTCCCGATAACCATCAGTGCCAGTGCGGGATATAACCAGAACTTTGCAACAGGTCTCACAGACATACGCCTTCCGGATATGACAATTGCAGTGAATCAGTTCTATCTCTTTAAGCCAAAAACAGGAGTGCGGACAGGGCTGCTGGAAAACATCAATGTCAACACAGGCTTTGCGCTCAGCAACTATGTTACTACCAACGAAGATGAAGTCTTTAAAAAGCAGATGTGGGAGGATATGAAAACGGGAGCCAAGAATAATATTGCACTTTCTACCAACACTACGCTTGCAAAATATTTCACATTTTCCCTTAGTGCGAATGTGGATAACGTGCTGACCACAAAAACCCTTGAAAAAAGCTACAATCCTATCAGTAACAAAGTTGACGATAATTATAAAAACGGTATCGCTGCCTATTCTACATTTTCTACCAGTGCAAGCTTGCAGACCATTCTGTATGGACAGAAAAACTTTGGGAAAAGCTCACCCATCGTGGCGATCCGCCATATGGTGACACCGAGTTTCAGCTTTACCTATTCTCCGGATTTTGGAGACAGAAGCTGGGGTTATTACAAAGATTATTCTAATGCACGGGGCGAGATTACACCTTATTCGATTTTCGATAACGGGATCTATGGAGCGCCGTCAACAGGGCTGACACAGAGCATTGGCTTCAATATTTCCAATAACCTGGAAATGAAGGTCAAATCTAAAAGCGATTCTACGGGTGTGAAAAAAGTAAAGATCTTTGAAAATCTGAATATCTCCGGTGGCTATAACTTCGCAGCAGAAAAATACAAGTGGTCGGTTTTCAGCGTCAATGCACAATCTTCTTTCTTTGATAATAAGCTGAATGTCAATTCCAGCCTCACCATCGAGCCTTACGAAATTGTTTTTGCCGATAACAGCAATGTCGGCGTCAGGACAGAAAATTTCGGACACTTCAGCCTGCAGGGTTTCAATCTTCAGCTGTCTTACCCGATGAGCGATGCGATATTCGGAAAGAAGGAAGAATTATCCAAAAAATATAAGAAAAAAGGGGAGATACGGAATGAGAATTATTACTTTGATGATGATAACTACGCCCATTACGTTCCCACCTGGACGCTGAATGTCAACGCCAACTACGCCTATACAAGAGGGCTTTCCCGTTTAGGAACCAAGGTGGCAACCGTTGGTCTGGATGGCAGCATCAAGCTCACCCCTTATTGGAATATCAACGGAAGCACGAATTATGATGTGGTGAATAAAACGCTGGCTTACACCAGACTGGGCTTCTCCAGAGATCAGCGTAGCTTTACCATTACTTTTAACTGGATCCCGTTCGGGCAATATAAGGTCTATGATTTCTTTATCGGGATCAAAGCCAATATCCTGAAAGATGCTGTGAAATATAAGGAAAGAAGTTTCACACAGCCCAACAGCACTTTTTAGGATTTAATGAAAATTTGTCTAGTTTTGTAAAAATTATTATTGAAAATGAAGAAGATCATTCATACATCACAGGCGCCTGCCGCCATCGGTCCTTATTCCCAGGCCTGCCTGGTAAACGGAACATTGTACATCTCCGGACAGATCCCGGTAGATCCCGAAACAGGAAAGCTGGTGGAAGGGATCGATAAGGAAACACATCAGGTAATGAAAAACCTCCAGGCCATCCTTACCGAGGCTGGAATGACATTTGATAATGCAGTAAAGGCTTCGATTTTCCTCAAAAGCATGGATGACTTTGCGGTGGTGAATGAAATCTACGCATCCTATTTTGATAATGATCAGTTCCCCGCAAGGGAAACCGTTCAGGTATCGTGCCTTCCGAAAAATGTAGATGTAGAAATATCAATGATCGCTTTCAAGGGATAGAATGAATTTTCTTAGAAATACAATTGGTGTTTTAGCCGGCCTGGCGGTAGCTGCAGTCATTATCACATTCGGGATAAAGATCGATTCTGACTGGATCACCTATAAGGAGTTTGCGCCATTCGAGCATTGGGAGAAGCTGCTGCAGTCTGTAGAGAAGAAAGATTCTTTCTTCGTGGCTCTGCTGTTCTTCGGCGGTCTGGGTGTAACATTCGGCGGTGTGGTAACGGCGATGATCGTAAAATATGCCAAAGTAGCTTATGCCATTCTGATCGGCTTCATCATGCTGTTCATTGCGATGCTGGATGTTATCATCTATCCTTACCATCCTGTGTTCTACAAAATATCGATATTCCTGATCTTCTTCCCGTTCTCCTGGATTGGCGGAAAGATCACCGAAGTCATCTATGAAAGGCGGAAAAAGAGAGAGAAACAATTGCAGTCAAAAAATATAAAACCACAAGTCTAGCTTGTGGTTTTTTCATTGAAAAGCCAGGCACGCCTGCTCAGAGGCTAAGCACGCCTATCAAAAATGTAGGCGTGCCTATAAAAACCATAGGCGAGCTTACCCAGAAGTCAGGTACGCCTATCAAAAATGTAGGCGTGCCTATAAAAACCATAGGCGAGCTTACCCAGAAGCCAGGCACGCCTATCAAAAATGTAGGCGTGCCTGTATAAAACATAAGCCCGCCTACTAAAAAGGTAGGCGTGCCTGTAAAAACTTTGGGATGTGTTACTCTTATGATAGATATACATACTTAGAACCAAAAAACCCGCACTGGCTATGCAATACGGGTTTGATTATTTTTTCGAAAAAAAAATATCCGTTATTCCGGTGATTTGTCAGCGCTTCCTTTGTTGGCAAATCGACTGTTCCAATTATCGACTTCTCGCATCGCAAGGTCCAGCGCAGCATCATTCGTTCTGGAGATTTGCAGGTTGGCTTTGTAACGGTCTGTGAGAGCCATGGCATCTGCTGCAACGCCCAACTGAATCTCCTCCACGGTTTCCAGGTTCTGCAAAATGGCCATTCTGTTGCCTTCCAGATTATTGTAATACTCCAGTAGTTCTGCAAGCTGCTCAGGACTGTCGCTTCTGCCCAGCGCGTCGGGAAATTGATTGGCAATGCGGGAAATCAGCCTGGTGTAGCCTTCCCGGCCTTCTGCCATGGTGCGCATGCCGGGTTTCTCGTCATCCGTCAGGTTGATCTTGTAAGGATTGAGCGGTGTAAGTGCGTTGGTAATGGTAGACGTGTAGGTATCCGTGATGCTCTTCGCCGGAATGGAGATAATGTACTTTCTCATCTTTTTGTGTTGTTTAGGTTAAAAATTAAATTTCGATAACGGGATAAAATTAAAATAAATTTTGATATGTAAAAGGATATTTGTGAAAATATTTTAACTTTATAAATAAATGTTTGTGATAGCAGTTTTTCACATGTTTATTAAAAACATTATTTTAGGCCGATCTAAAAATCATCCCGTTAATTCGCTCTATAAAGTATGGTGAAAAAAATATTTTATGTTTTGTTTTTTTTAAAAACCAGTTTGTTATTCTCACAGGAATATCATTTCAAGCTCTATTATCAAAAGAAAGAAGATACCATAACGGTGCTGATGGATAACTATGATCCATTTCCTTATTCATTTGAATTTTACGATGAACCTAAAGGAAATAATTTGCGATCTGTGGGAGAACACTTTAATAGACGGTTTGTCATAGACGGTAATACTTCAAAATTAAGACTTGCCCAGTTTGTTCCTCTGGATACTAAAAAACCATTTGAGATAAGGGAAATGTCTTTCTTTAAATTGAAAAAAAAGTTTTTTAAAGTTTCTGTAGGAGATGTAGGAAAAACAGGTTATGATGAAGGTTATATCTATGACTTGCCATATTCCCGAGGAAAGATGTTCAAGGTGATCCAGGGTTATAACGGCACACTCTCACACCAGAATCAAAATGCGCTGGATTTTGATTTGCCGGACGGGACGGATATTCTGGCGGCAAGAGAAGGAATTGTAGTTGATGTAAAGCAAAACAGCAATACTTATTGTCCCGATAGGGTTTGTGCCAATCAGGGGAATTACATTAGAATCATCCATCCCGATGGGACTATGGCAAAGTACTATCATATTCAATATAATGGAGCCAAAGTAAAGCAGGGTGATAAAGTGGAAAAAGGACAGGCCATTGCGCTGAGCGGAAACACGGGGTGGAGTACTGGTCCGCACCTGCATTTCGAATGTTATGTGCTGGACGATAAAGGGAAAGAAAAAACCATAAAGACGCTGTTCCGTACCGGAAATAATGCCGAAAAGGGAAAGTATCTTTCACAAGAAAATAAGTATACCAATTACTGATTTAATATAAAAATAAAAACCACAAGCCAGGACTTGTGGTTTTTGCAGTCAGTTTATGTTAGTTTAATAAATTTAATAAGCCGTTTCGTGCACTTTCACTGCTCTTCCGCTTGGATCATTCATTTTTTTGAAAGCTTCGTCCCATTCCAGCGCAACTGGCGTGGAACAGGCAACTGAAGGGACCGAAGGAACGCAGCTCGCTGCCGAATCACTTGGGAAATGACTTTCAAAAATCGTTCTGTATCGGTATTCTTCTTTGCTCATTGGCACATTGATCGGAAACCGGAATTTGGCATTCGCCATCATTTCGTCCGTCACTTCATCTTCTGCAACCTGCTTCAGAGTATCGATCCAGGAGTAGCCGACACCATCGCTGAACTGCTCTTTCTGTCTCCAGGCAATGCTTTCCGGCAGGATGTCTTCAAATGCTTTTCTCAATACCCATTTTTCCATTCTTTCCGGGGTGACCATTTTATCTTTCGGATTGATGGTCATGGCCACATCCATGAATTCTTTGTCAAGGAACGGAACCCTGCCTTCGATTCCCCAGGCCATCAGAGATTTGTTGGCTCTCAGGCAGTCATAAAGGTGAAGTTTTCCCAGTTTTCTCACTGTTTCTTCATGAAAAGCCTGGGCAGAAGGTGCTTTGTGAAAATATAAATATCCTCCAAATAATTCATCAGAACCTTCTCCTGAAAGTACCATTTTGATTCCCATCGATTTGATGACTCTTGCCAGAAGATACATCGGTGTGGACGCTCTTATGGTGGTTACATCATAAGTTTCCAAATGATAAATAACGTCTTTGATAGCGTCCAGTCCTTCCTGAACAGTGTATTTGATTTCGTGATGTACAGATCCGATGTGGTCTGCTGCTTTTCTTGCAGCTGCCAGATCCGGTGAGCCTTCCAGCCCGACTGCAAAACTGTGCAGCCTCGGATACCAGGCTTCCTGTGTGTCGCCGCTTTCTATTCTCTGTCTTGCAAACTTTGCTGTTACAGCAGCAATAATGGAGGAGTCCAGACCGCCGGAAAGTAAAACGCCATAAGGGACATCACTCATCAGCTGCCTGTGGACTGCATCTTCCAATCCCTTTCTGATAGCAGCAATATCCGTTTCATTATCCTTTACATTTTCAAAATCTGTCCAGTCTCTTTGGTACCATTGCTGTAACTCCTGCCCGTCTTTGCTGTAAAGGAAATGACCGGGTAAGAATTCTTCTATTTTGTTGCATACACCTTCCAGTGATTTCAGTTCAGAAGCGACGTAGAAACTACCGTTTTTGTCCCAGCCCATATATAAAGGAACAATTCCCATGTGGTCTCTCCCAATCAGGTAAGCATCATTTTCTTCATCGTATAAAGCGAAAGCAAAAATCCCGTTCAGCTTTTCCAAGAAATTTTTCCCATCTCTTTTGTATAAGGCCAGAATAACCTCGCAGTCAGACTGGGTCAAAAATTCATAGTCCGGAAATTCTGATCTCAGTTCCTGATGGTTGTATATCTCGCCATTAACCGCCAAAGCGATTTTTTTATCTTTAGTAAAAAGAGGTTGTTTTCCTGATGTTGGGTCTACAATAGCAAGTCTTTCATGCGAGAAGATAACATTGTGGTGCTGGTAGATTCCTGACCAGTCTGGACCGCGGTGTCTTATTTTTTTGGACATCTCGAGGATTTGTGGTCTGATTACTTCATTTTTTTGTTTTGTGTCGAACACACATACAATTCCGCACATCTTTCAATTGGTTTATTTAAATTATGATACAAACTTACAGGATGTAGATTGAAAATAAAATTAAATTTTTGTTTTGATTTATTTTGTTATAAAATAATGGTGTTTTTAAAAATTATTTTAGTTGTAGAATTGTTTTTTTAATATTCTCATTGATAATTTTATTTTTATACTATTTAGGTTGATATAAGACTTAATGTTATGGATAATATTCATATATAAAAGATTATATTTTTACTATATTTTTGACAATAATCAAAAAAATATACTTTTGTGAAAAAAAAGTAATCTTTTTTATTGTTAATTATAAAATTTGTACGATTTTTGTATCGAAAATTGTATTGTAGATGCAGTAATGCATTTATGATTTTTTTCATCATTTGTGTTTTTGCCCTCTTATTCATAGTAAGAGGGTTTTTTGTTGCTTCTATTTTGCCAAGACGCATATATACTTTAACTTTGTAAATAATCTAAAAAAAGTAAAAAATATGTCAACTTACGTGGTTGTAGGTCTCCAGTATGGAGATGAAGGAAAGGGAAAAATTACGGATGTTCTGTCGGCAAAATCAGACTATGTGGTACGTTTTCAGGGTGGTGATAATGCCGGTCATACCGTCTATGTTGGTGATGAAAAATTTGTCCTGCATCTTTTGCCTTCCGGTGTTTTACAATGCAAAGGTAAATGTATCATCGCCAATGGTGTGGTTGTGAACCCAAAAGCATTTATAAAAGAAATCGAGCAGATCGAAAGTAAAGGCATGAAAACCGATCACGTTTTTATCAGCAGAAGGGCGCACGTGATCATGCCTTATCACATTTTACTGGATACTTACAGGGAAGAGGAACAAGGCGGAACCCAGATTGGCACGACCAAAAAAGGAATCGGACCTTGTTACGAAGATAAGATTGCCAGAGTCGGAATCCGAATGATTGATCTTTTAAATCCTGAGGTTCTGAAAGAGAAAATCGAAAAAAATCTTAAAACCAAGAATTCTCTTTTCGAGAAATATTTTGAAAAACCAACTTTAGATGTTGAAGAGATTTATCAAGAGTTTATCGCTCTGGGAGAAAGGCTGAAAGATAGAATCGTAGATACGGAATTAGAGATCAATGAAGCGATCCAAGATGGCAAAAATATTTTATTTGAAGGTGCGCAGGCATTGATGCTGGATATCGATTTTGGTACTTATCCATTCGTGACGTCTTCCTCACCGTCAACAGGCGGTGTTTGCACAGGTGCAGGCGTTCCACCAACGGCTCTGGAAAATCTTATTGGTGTTGCAAAAGCATATACTACAAGAGTCGGAAACGGCCCTTTCCCGACTGAACTGGATAATGAATTGGGCGAAAAAATAAGACAGATCGGATTCGAGTTTGGAGCCACAACAGGAAGACCAAGGAGAACTGGCTGGCTGGATTTGGTTTCTCTGAAACATGCTTGTATGATCAACGGTATCAACAATCTTGTGATAACCAAACTGGATGTTCTTACAGGCATCAGCCCATTGAAGATTGCTACAAAATATAAAACCGAAGACGGGAAGATCATTGATTACTTCACCTCTTCAACTACTAAGCTATATGATTATGAACCAATCTACGAAGAACTGGAAGGATGGGAAGAAGATATCACCAATGCCAGAACGTATGATGAACTCCCGGTCAATGCAAAGAAATACATTGAGTTTATTGAAGCTCATTTAGGCATCAATGTTTACCTGGTTTCTGTAGGGCCGGAACGCTCACAAAATATTATCAGGAAAGAGCTTTTTTAATTAATAAGTATTGAAATTACAAACCGGAAAATATTTCCGGTTTTTTTTGTTTAACAAACTTTAACATTCTCTGTTAGATTTTGGAATCATAATTGAGATATCCCGATTATAAATCTTCACTATTTGTGAAAAAATATTTTTGTTATGAAAAGCTTATTTTTAACCGGAGCCGTTTCTTTACTATTATTAACATCTTGTAATAAAGACGAAAAAGTACAGACAGCAACGTCTCTGGAACAACAGAAACTAGACTATCAGGCAAGACAAATTGATCTTGAAAAACAAAAACTTGCTATTGAAAAGGAAAAAATCAATTTCGAAAAACAAAAAGACAGTCTGGATAAAGTCGCCGCAGAAAAAGAACAGGAAAGAAAAGCCGAAGCCAATAGAGTAGCAAAAAGATCTACCCCAAGACGATCTTCAGGAAGTGTAGCTTCCAATTCATCTTCCGGCTCCAGCAGCTCAGTAGGATCCAGTTCAGCAGGAACTACTTCTACTGCCAATCAGAAAAAGGGATGGAGCAGTGCTGCGAAAGGTACAGTTATTGGTACAGTTGGTGGAGCTGCAGCAGGTGCTATTATCTCTAAGAAAAATCCAGGACTTGGTGCGGTAATCGGTGGTATTGCCGGTGGTGCAACAGGATATACAATAGGACGGTCTGAGGATAGAAAATCCGGAAGAGTACAGAAGTAAATTTCTTCATATATATATTTTAACACGGAAAGATTGCTTATTTTTATAGGCAATCTTTTTTATGCTTATTATTTTCAAAACTGTTTTTCTGCTTCTTATGATCAATTTCGGAAACGGAATACTGATTGACAAAATCTTCAATACAAAAATTAAGAATTTTGTAATGCTATCTTTTCTGGGAATGATGAGCATTACTTTTCTTGAAGTCATCATTGCTTTTTTTTATCCTTTGGATTTTGCATCAGAGCTCTTGTTTTTGCTGTTGGGATTAGTTGGACTATTGGTTTTTATCACGGAAAAGGATTTTTCCATGTTCAGTTTTAGGAAAAACACCAGCTTTTGGTTTTATTTTTTTCTGATTACGGTTGTTTTTGCAGGGTCATTCTCGCCTTACTTTTTTGACCATTACAGTTATTATGTCCCGACCGTCGGTTATCTCAGGGAATTTGGATTTATAAAAGGCATTTCAAACCTTGACCTGCTTTTTGGGCAAAGCTCTTTCTGGCACGTTTTCCAGGCTGGTTTTTCAAATTTTGTTGATGTTGGCCTTAGAATCAACAGCTATTTGCTAATACTTTTTCTCGTATATATTTTCGAATCGAAACGCTGGGTTTTATTACTGTTCTTTCCTTTTTTTCTGATATTTCTTCAACAGCCCAGCCCTGATTTACCGGTATTTATTTTTAGCCTCATCATCCTGAATGAAATGATTGACGGCAGGAACAGTTCCTTCATTCTATGCCTTTCCTTATTTGCATTTTGCATCAAACCGACAGCATTTTGGCTGCCATTGCTCGCCATTATAGAAAGTTTATATACCAGGAATTTTAAAATCGGCTCATTGTTTCCAATAGTCATTGTTGGTATTTTGTTTACGATAAAAAATATCTGGTTGTTCGGCTATCCTGTTTTTCCTGTCTCCGCAATTGATATGGGTATTTCCTGGACGCCAGACAAAAGCATTATGAAATACTCCTCACAGATGGGTATGATGAAATCTTATGATATGAAATACACCTACCAGCAAATTTCTGATTTTGATTTCTGGCAAAAGCTTTATTATTGGTTCAGGATTGGTTTCAAATCGGTTTTCAATATTGGCATTGTATTTTGTCTGGTCATTTTAGGCTACTTTGCTTTGCGCAAAAAGGATAGGATCTATGCTTTTATCTTAGTTTCAGTTTTGCTGAAGTTTATTCTAATCATTATATTTTCAGCACAATACCGTTTTTTTATCGATCTTTATCTGGTCACCGTTTTTCTCATTTTCAAAAATGCATCAGAAGAAAGAGTGGTTTTTGTTTCAGTATTTTTATCTGTTCTTGTCTCGGTGCTTTTTACATTTCCGGGATTTGTGAAAGACAGGTTTCATATGGGAAAATGGATGACGGGATTTCATTTTATGCAGCTGATCAATCCGACGGAATCTGAGGAGGGGAATCTTATAACATATCAGTTGGGAAATCTGAAGTTCAATGCCGCAAAAGACCTGATCTATAAAGCTCCGGTTCCCACATTATCCCTTTACTGGCTGGAAACCTATCATTATTATGGGGTTTTTCCACAGGTTTCCGGGAATGGATTTGTCCAGAGAAAATTATCCCCGGCTGAGAAAAAACAACTGGAAACCATCATCAGAGATTTGAAAAAATCCAGACCGGAAATCCCTTAAAATTTCTCTATCTTTGACTCTCCGTTAAATCAAATTTCTGATTTGATGCCTTATTTTAATTATTGATACCAATGCCAGATTTTTTACATCCCGATAAAGAAAACTATTCCGATGACGACCTGATTCAGGAAGAAAAGATCCGTCCGCAGAGTTTCCGGGATTTTGCAGGGCAGCGTAAGACGCTGGACAATCTGGAGGTTTTTGTTGCAGCTGCCAAAAATAGAGGCGCAGCTCTGGATCATGTTCTTCTGCACGGCCCGCCGGGATTGGGAAAAACAACTTTATCACACATCATAGCCAACGAATTGGGCGTGAATTGTAAGATCACTTCCGGCCCGGTTCTTGACAAACCCGGTAGCTTGGCCGGATTGCTCACCAATCTTGAAGAAAATGACGTTCTTTTCATTGATGAGATCCATCGTCTCTCACCCATTGTCGAAGAATATCTGTATTCGGCAATGGAGGATTATAAAATCGATATCATGCTGGAAACCGGTCCCAATGCGAGAAGCGTGCAGATCAGTCTCAATCCGTTTACACTAATCGGTGCCACCACCAGAAGCGGCATGCTCACAAAACCGATGCTCGCCAGATTCGGCATCCAGTCCCGGTTAGAATATTATAGCATCGAACTTCTCGGGATGATCATCGAAAGAAGCGCAAGGGTTCTCGGGGTGAAAATCTATGAGGACGCTGCAATTGAAATCGCCAGAAGAAGCCGTGGAACACCAAGAATCGCCAATGCACTGCTTAGAAGGGTTCGCGACTTTGCCGAGATCAAAGGCAACGGCGAAATCGAGATCAATATTACAAAATATGCTCTGGACTCTCTGAATGTTGATGAATTTGGTCTGGATGATATGGACAACAAAATAATGCGTGTGATGATAGAAAATTTCCGTGGCAAACCTGTCGGGATTTCAGCTTTGGCTACTTCTATCGGGGAGAATCCGGAAACTTTGGAAGAGGTTTATGAACCGTTTCTAATCCAGGAAGGTTTCATTATCCGGACACCCAGAGGGAGGGAAGTGACGGAAAAAGCCTATAAGCATCTGGGGATTTCCAGACCGAAGAATCCCGGGGAATTGTTTTAAAACACTCTGAATCTGATTTTTTCTTCGATGAAAACAGAAATTATCTAAAAATTTTTCCCCATTCCATGGGCATCGGGATGCCGTCACGGAGTCTTCGGACTGCATCACGAAGTCTTCGGACTGCATCATGAATGTTTCGGAAAACATCACAGAGTCTTCCATGCTCATCAAAGGATCTTCTGAAAGAATCACGGGATTTTCTGAACGGTTCCAGCGTTTTCCGGAGGGTGTAAACAGGATTTCTGGCAGCGGGAACTCCTCTGATTAAAATTTATGTAAGTTAAATCATGCGGGATGTGGTTTATTACATTTTTTTTGATATATTCAATTTTCAAAATACAGTAAAAATATGAAGCTCTATCCAATCCAGTGTGGAAAATTCAAATTAGACGGCGGCGCCATGTTTGGCATAGTTCCAAAATCACTTTGGGAAAAAACAAATCCTGCTGATGAGAAAAACCTTATCGAGCTGGGCACGCGCTCGCTTTTGGTGGAAGATGGAAAAAAACTGATTCTGATCGATTGCGGGCTTGGAAATAAACAGGACGAGAAATTTTTCGGACATTATTCGCTCTGGGGAGATGATTCCCTGGATAATAATCTGAAGAAATATGGATTTGTGAGAGAAGACATTACGGATGTGTTCCTTACGCATCTTCACTTTGACCATTGCGGCGGTGCTGTAGAATGGAATGATGACCGGTCTGGTTACAGGCCAGCTTTTAAAAATGCCAATTTCTGGACCAATGAAAATCATTGGCAATGGGCGACAGAGCCCAACGCCAGAGAAAAGGCGAGCTTTTTGAAAGAAAATATCTTCCCGCTGGAAGAAAGTGGACAACTGAACTTTTTGCCGTTGCCAACCACAGGGAATTACGGTTTTGCTCCGGATCTGAAAATGGATGTGATCTTTGTTGATGGTCATACGGAGAAACAAATGCTTCCCGTTTTGCAATACCAGGAAAAAACAATTGTTTTTGCAGCAGACCTGATCCCTACAGCTGGCCATATCCCGCAGGTGTATGTGATGGGCTATGATACCAGGCCGTTACTGACCATGGAGGAAAAGGCAAAGTTTTTGAAACAGTGTATAGATAATGATTACCTCTTATTCTTTGAGCACGATGCGCATAACGAACTGGCCAGTCTCAAGATGACGGAAAGAGGTGTGAAGCTAGATCAGACTTATAGTTTTAATGAAGTTTTTGGATATTAAAAATTATGGAAATACAAGATATAAATCAAAATCAGGAGGAAGATGTTCCCATACCCAAGATTATAGGACTAACCGGAGGGATCGGTTCCGGGAAAACATCGGTCGCGAAAATACTGGAACAAAAAGGGTTTCCGGTTTATTACTCGGATGACGAAGCTAAAAATATTGTCAACCGGAATCCCGTCCTGAAGGAGAAGATCATCGGGCTTTTGGGAGAAGAAGCTTATCACAACGGAAGCTATAACAGGACATATGTGGCAGAAAAGGTGTTCAATAATTCTGAGCTTCTGGAAGCACTAAATCATTTGATTCATCCTGCTGTGAGAACTGATTTTGAAAATTGGGTGAAGACTCAGACAGCAGAATTTGTGTTCAAGGAAACAGCGATTCTTTTCGAGCTCAGATTGGACAAGGATTGTTATAAATCTGTTCTAATCACCGCTGATGACAACCTCAGGATCAAACGGACTATGGACAGGGACGGTAAAACCTACCGGGAGATAGAAGCAATTATGCAAAAGCAGATGCCTGAAAAGGAAAAAATAAAACTGGCGGATTATATTATTTATAACAATGCCGACAGAGAGAGCCTGGAGGTTGCAACAGAAGGCTTTTTGGAGGAACTTAAATAATGCATAACGATAAAACAAAATCCCCGAATCTCAGATTCGGGGATTTTTTATAGAATGACTTAAGGTTAGTTCTTGATAAATTTGGTCTGAGATTTTTCTCCGTTAGATTCTAACGAAAGGATATACACACCTTTTGCCAAGCTGGAAACTTTCACCTTTCCGTCCGTTGCTCCCTGGTTTACCAGTTGTCCGCCCACAGAATAGATTTCAAATCTGGTTTTAGAAGATATATTGGAAATATGGATCACGTCAGTTGCCGGGTTCGGATAAACGCTGATGTTATTTTTCTTAACATCTGTAACGGCAAGTGTTTCGGATATTTTTACTGCATAATCTTCCACTTCTCCATACGTGAATGATGCACAAGGTCCTGTAGGTGTTGTGGAGAATCTCATGATCACTCTCATTCCCACCGTTTTATCACCTGTGTAAGCATTTGCAGGAACACTGAATGTTGAAGACACAGTTGGTGTCGTATTCGCACTAATGTTCATGATCTTTTCAGAATCTTCATATGTTCCGTTTCTGTTAAAATCAATCCAGACTGCAACAGCCTCACTATAAGTATTCCCTGACCACGCTTTTGTAATTGCCATTGTGTTTCCGGAAGAGCCCTTTACCAATTGTACAAGTCTGGTATTGTCTGCTGCGTAGTTTGTGTAGTTGCTGGCACCCGAGCTGCTTGTCATCACAGGCCCTCCATTTGCAGGAGTTACAACAACTTTAGCGATATACTCATCTGTCGAGTCGGATGATGAGACAGAGCAATAGGTAAGACCAAGTGTTCTGAAGTTTTTACTGGAGTAAGCACCTGTTGTTCCGCTGCATACGGAAGCAACTTCAACATTATACTCGGTATCTTCATCAAGCTGAGTCAGTGTATATGTATTGCTGCTAATGCCGGTTAGATTGATCCAGCTGGCATCGGAAGTTTTTTTGTATCGAAGAGCATACGTTGCGTCGGCAATAGCATCCCAATCAATTTTGGCATCTGTTTTTGTAATGCCTGATACGGCCAGACCGGCAGGTGCTGTGCCATCACAATTGACCATTGCAGAAACTGTGACTTTTCCGACTGCGTAGAATACGTTATCAATAGCTGAAACTCTTACTGTAATTTGTGAATCTGTCGGGATCGATGCAAAGCTGATAGCTTCGGAGCCGTCATTAGGGGTCGATGCGGCCAGAACCGTCCAGGTATTGCCGTTATTGGTAGTATAATCAATTTTGACATTTGAAACACTGTATGGTGCATTATTCGTATTTGCTATATCCCAAGTGAATGTGGAAGGCGCGTTGTTATATACCTTGGCAGATGTAACCTTGAAAGGACCGTCGTTACCCACTGTAATGGTTTGTGACCCGATCTGGGTCTGCTGCTGGGTTAGGTCGGGATTGTTATCTCTTACCACTACACGGAAGTTCATTGTTCTGGCTACATTCGATACAGCTTCCCAATCGCTAGCGCTGGATAAGTTTCCATTGAGGACATTGCTTAATTTAGGGAAATATCTGTATGAAAGTGCGGATCCTGTAATTGAACGGAATTTGGGACCTGAGGTATTGTTACCTGTCACATTTGTAACCGCTGATGTTGCTTTGTCATATTCTTCCCAAGTGTATGTTAACGGATTATTTTCCGGATCAGTTGCAGAAGCTGTCAAAACAAATGCTGTTCCCTTAGGAATCGTTTTATTTGGCAGAGCAGCTACAACAGGAGGGTTGTTGCTAATAACCGTATTGACATCACAGGTTTGAGTATTGACATAAGTCTGAACCTGCTCGATACTTCTGACATGGAAATAAGCATCAGAATGTGGCTGGACATCTGCACTTGTGATCCCGGCATATCCCATGATGGTAGATCCTGATCCCGGTTCCATATGTGCAGAATTGTAAGGCGCAGACTGGATTCCATGCGAAAAAGTGTGGTCGGCACCAAACTGATGCCCCATCTCATGCGCTACATAATCGATGTCGAAGTTATCACCTTCCGGGCCGCCGGTTCCCGGCGAAGTAAAACCGGATCCTTTGGACGTATCATCATTGGCATTAGCCGGATTTCTACAGACATTTCCAATGTCACCTGCACTTCCTCCGCCTCCTGAACTTCCGAAAAGGTGCCCGATGTCATAGGCGGCATTTCCGATTACGGATGTCAGTGTTTTTTGGACTTCCAGATTCCACGCACCACCAGCGCCTGTTGATGCCGGTGAATATGGGTCGGTGCTAGGGTTTGTATAAATCAGCTGTGGAAAATCCTGAACATTCATATGGATAGCAAAATCCTTTTCGAATACGCCGTTAACTCTCGTCATTGTCGCATTGATAGCAGCGGCAGCTTGCGGAACGCCGCCAAAGTACTGCGTGTATTCTCCAGTTACAGATATCGCTAATCTATAAGTTCTGTATTTCTTATCGCTTGCTTTGTTGAAGTCTGTCGGAACGTGTGTAAAATCTGTTGAATTGGATAATAGTTCCATCTGCTTTTTGCTCAGCAATGATTCGGATGTATTACATTCAAAAGCTTTTCCTCCGGTTCGCTTATTGGTTTTCGGAAAAACACCGTAAACTGTTTTTTCTTTGTTCAGAGGCTCAATGAATTCGTATTGACCATTTCTCAGCATCATAGCCTGAAGGTCATAAGGTGAAACGCTGAATCTGACATAAACTGTCGGGTCATCAGTCTTTACACCAACATATGAACCCAATTGATAGCGATCTGCCATAGATTTTTCTACAACGGGCAAACTGTAGACTGCAAATTTTTCGATTTTCCCATCCAGTGTTGGAAGATTAATAATAACGGGCTTGCTGTTTTTTCCGGTCTCTTTTGCTTCTGACAATTGAGATCTGACCATGCTCAGATCCAGGCTATAATAGCTTTTAGCCTTAGTGTCCCGGTTATGCTCTCCCTTCATGGCAGAAGGTGCCCATTGTCCATATGCACCGGCAATGATACCTACGGAAAAAAGCGTAGTAAAGATTTTCTTCATATTTTTTTAATTAATTTCTATTTCAAATATATGAGTTTTTATCTTTTTACAACAAAAAAGCATCAGATTATCTGATGCTTTTATAATTATAATTTTATATTGTTGAAAATTACTTAAATTATTTCCTCGTGAGCATACTATATAGAAATAATAAAAGTACAGAACCTCCAATGGCTAAGAGCCAGCTTCTTGGACTCCAGAAAGAATCTACATCTCCCCAACCCAGAACATATGTTCCAATTGCTCCGCCGATAAAAGCACCAACAATTCCGATAATGATAGTTACTAACCAGCCGCCCGGATCTTTGCCCGGATGAATAGCTTTTGCGATTGCTCCGGCAATAAGGCCGAAAATAATCCAAGTTAAAATACCCATAGTTTAAATTTTTAAGTTAATATTTAGATGATTGATGTTATCTTTTTCTGAAAAATGAATCTACAAATTCCATACCGTTAAAAATTTGCAAATCTTCCATTTTTTCTCCAACACCTATATATTTAACCGGAATCTGGAACTGATCGGATATTCCTATTACTACACCGCCTTTTGCTGTACCGTCCAGCTTTGTTACGGCCAAAGCGGTTACTTCTGTTGCCGCAGTGAATTGTTTTGCCTGCTCAAAAGCGTTCTGACCGGTAGAGCCGTCCAACACTAAAAGTACCTCGTGAGGCGCATCAGGAATCACTTTTTGCATCACACGTTTGATCTTGGAAAGCTCGTTCATTAGGTTTATTTTGTTGTGAAGTCTTCCTGCAGTATCAATAATGACAACATCCGCATTTTGAGAAACGGCAGATTGTACAGTATCGAAAGCCACTGATGCAGGATCAGATCCCATATTCTGTTTTACAATCGGCACGCCGACTCTCTCACTCCAGATTACAAGCTGATCCACTGCTGCTGCACGAAAAGTATCTGCTGCTCCAAGAACAACCTTTAGTCCCTGCGATTTGAACTGGTTGGCAAGTTTTCCGATGGTTGTTGTTTTTCCGACTCCGTTTACGCCAACAACCATTATCACATAAGGTTTTTTACTGGTATCGATATTGTCGGTGTCCAGATGAGGGTTTTCCAAAAGAAGTCCTGATATCTCTTCACGAAGGATGTTATCAAGCTCCGCAACATTCACATACTTGTCTCTGGCAACACGGTCTTCGATTCTTGCGATGATTTTGATAGTTGTCTCTGCGCCAACGTCAGAAGCGATCAGTACATCTTCAAGATCATCCAGAACTTCATCATCTACTGTATTTTTGCCAACAACTGCTCTTGATATTTTGTCGAAGAATCCCTGACTTGATTTTTCCAGACCTTTGTCAAGTGTTTCTTTGTCTTCTTTTTTGAATATTTTCTTAAACCAACTCATTGGGTAATGATTAAATAATAATTGATGTAATTTATTATAAACAAATATAATAAAAAAACTACCCTATTGAGAGTAGTTTTCTATATTGTATCCGTGTGAGGAATTATTTTTTCAAATAACCATCAACTTCGTCAGCGTTCATTACTTTTTCTTCAAAAACGTAAGCTTCAGATTTAGAAGACTTCACCATTTTGATTACTTTTGTCATTTTTTTTGAACCAGCGCCACCCTGAAGTGTTGCTACTACTTTTTTTGCCATTGTAAATTATTTTTATAAATTACTTAATTTCTTTATGAACAGTATATTTTTTAAGAACTGGGTTGAATTTTTTCAATTCCAATCTTTCTGTTGTGTTCTTTTTATTTTTTGTAGTAATGTATCTTGACATTCCTGCTACACCGCTTTCTTTGTGCTCAGTACATTCTAGAATTACCTGAACTCTGTTACCTTTTTTAGCCATTACTTAGTAGTGTTTTTAATGAAACCGTTTCTAGCTGCTCTTTCGAGTGCTTCCTCTATACCAATCTTATTGATCACTCTCAATCCGTGAGCCGATACTTTCAAAGTAACGTGTTTCTCTTGCTCAGGAAGATAAAATTTCTTCTCTAATAGATTAATTTCAAAACGTCTTTTCGTTTTGTTATTAGCGTGGGAAACATTGTTTCCTACCATTGCACGCTTACCTGTTATTTGGCAAATTCTTGACATATCTCGATGTTCTTTTGACTAGTGAATATTTGAGAGTGCAAAATAACGGATAATTTTTCAGACAGGCAAATTATTTTAAAATAATTATCAAAAAAATAAGCTTGGAATATTAATTCTTAATATCTCATACTTATTGTTATAATTATGAATCTGAGTCAGTTTTCTATAAAGAATTTTACATTTTCTAGTGGATTGCCAGGCATTGCAATTTTCCCCTTTATCAGAATGGGGCACTGTATCACTTCAGGATTCTGAGCAATAACCTCCAATGCCTGTTCCTCATTAACCTGCTCCGACTCGGTAAAATATTTCTGAAAAATTGCCGAAGATTTTTTAAGGACCTTACTTGGTGTCTTATTCAGTTTTTTGAATAATGTTCTCAGTTCAAACAGACTTAACGGATCCCTGTTGATGTCGATAATCTGGAATTTGATATCATTCTCATCCAGATATTCCAAGATAGCTTTGGATTTTGGACACTTATTGTTATGGATTACTTTTATCATGATAGTGGTCTGGTGTTAAATTAAAGCGGCAAATAATAATCGAAGTCTGTCAAAAATTATTCCCAAAATAATTTAAAACAAACCATTCAGCTCTCCGTCGATTCTTTCCAGGATATAACCAAAATCTTCAGGTTTTTCTACAAAGTCAAGATCGTCCACATCTATTATAAGTAGTTTTCCTTCCTGATAATTTTCTATCCAGTTCTGGTATTTGTTATTAAGTTTTGACAGATAATCTATGCTGATGCTTGTTTCGTATTCCCTTCCTCGCTTTGCGATTTGTCTCACCAGAGTTGGTATGTCTGCCCTCAGATATATCAGCAAATCCGGTGCCGAAACAAAATCCTTCATTAGTTGAAAAACTGACAGATAGTTTTTAAAATCCCGTTCCGAAAGCAGGTTCATTTCCGCCAGGTTTTCTGCAAAGATGTGGGCGTCTTCGTAGATTGTTCTGTCCTGGATCACATTCTTTCCGCTTTCCCGGATCTCCTTTACCTGCCGGAAGCGGCTTCCTAGGAAATAGATCTGGAGTGCAAAACTCCATTTGGACATGTCACCGTAGAAATCATCCAGATAAGGATTGTGATCCACATCTTCAAATTGTGCTTCCCAGCTATAATGCTTTGATAACATGGTGGTGAGTGTAGTTTTACCCGCTCCGATATTTCCTGTGACAGCTATGTGCATTCTCTATTAATTAAAGCATTAGATAATTGATATTTAAAAAAGCCAGACAGGTATTTGATGTCTGAATTTTTAATCTTTTAATTCTGAGGCGTAAAGATAAAGTTTGTCTTTTATGAGTGCCAAAAATCCGGAGCTGTTTTTATCCACAATTTTTGCATCTGCACTCCGGAAAATTTCTACGATCGATTTACCGTCAAATTTTGCAATGGTTTTATTTCCAAATATCAGAACAAGCTCATTGGTTCTGCGTAGTTTTTTTGCATCGGTAATCTCAGCAGAAACCAGGAGTGTTGTTTTTGTATTGTAAACTTCGAAGCTGTCTTCCCGCAGGATATAAATCCTGTTATTATAAACTAAAAAATCTTTTAGCCCCTGAAGATTAACGTTGAAAGGGAAGGAATTGATTACAGAATTACTTCGGAAGTTATACTGGATCAGGGTTTTGTTGCTGTCATCAATCAGCCAGGCAAATTGCAGATCTTCGGCATAAACTGCTTTCACAAATCCGAAACCGAAGCTCAGATTGATTTTCTGGATCTCATTCAGATTCTGATCAAAGAATTTAATTTCCTGGGCATTCTCAGAAAACATAACAATGTTAAGAGGGTTGGTGACACTTTGTATTTTATAAGGAAAGGTCACCATAAGTCTTCCCAGCTGATTGCCGGCTGCATCATATTTAGTAAAACTTAGATCTTTATTTTTATAAATATAAATATTGCCGTAATCGTCACCGAAAAGTTCTGTTGCATCCTTTAGCTGCAAAGAATCTGCCTCGATTTTCTTCTGGGAAAAAACAAAAGCCGGTAAACACAATAATATAGATAGTATAACCTTCAAAAATATTTTCTATTTAGGCGCATTCAATGTAATGATGACATCTTTTGTGAAAACCTTGTTTTGATTGTATGTGGCATCGCAAATAGAGGTGGAAACGTTATAACTGCCTTTGTCCACAAGAATATAGCTTTGGTTGTTTGCTGGGACAGTCAGGTTGTAGAATTTTTTTCCGCTGATCTTGATGATGAGGTTGCATTTGGATTTATTTACAAACTGGACAATTGATTCCTTTTTGTTCGGGTCATTGTTTAAAAGGCTGGTCAGAACAGCGGCTGTGTTTTTAGCGCGTTCGGATGGTTGTCCTTTTGCAGCTGAGGTTCCGACTGTTGACGTTTTTTCGATTTTTTCTTCAGTCATTGGCTTTATGGTAGGTTTTGCCACAGTGGAACTTCCTCCGTATCTTAAGGATAATGCGCGTTGCTTCAGTTCGGGAACGGCAGGATGGTTTGGATAATCACGGATGAATTTTTCCACCACAGCTCTGTCCGTGGTCTTTCTAGCCTCGAAAATACTGACTTGGGAAAATATGCAGATGGATAATAAGAAAAACGCAAGTAAAAATATCTTCTTCATTATAATAAATATAGAATTCGGTTTAATTGTAACGTAAAAATAAATCAAATCTTGTTAACCGCTATGATATTTGAACTAAAAAAAGTAAAATCTGCTAACAGCCTGTGAAAATAATTACGGATTATTACATTTATTAAGATTGTATGAATGTGATAGTTTTTTTATAAAAATCACTATATTTGCACGCTGAAAAACATGAAGGGGAAATCAGGAATTACAATATAAAATAATCAATATTATGTCTTATACACCAGTAGCTGCAGACGTAGCAAAACTAAGAAACACGACAGGTGCAGGAATGATGGACTGCAAAAAAGCTCTAGTAGAAGCTGAAGGCGATTTCGAAAAAGCAATCGATATCCTTAGAAAAAAAGGACAAAAAGTAGCGGCTAACAGAGCAGACAGAGATTCCTCTGAAGGTGCAGTTATCGCAAGAGTAAACGAGGACAATACTTTAGGTGTTGTGATCTCTCTTAACTGTGAAACTGATTTCGTTGCTAAAAACGAAGCGTTCATCGAGTTGGCTTATGAATTGGCTGAAATGGCAATTTTCGCAGCGACAAAAGAAGAACTATTGGCAACAGATTTCCACGGAATGACAGTTGCGGATAAATTGATTGAACAAACCGGGGTTATTGGTGAGAAAATCGAGATCGGTGCTTTTGAAAGAATCGAAGGTCCTTATTTGGGAGCTTACATCCACGCAGGTAACAAAATCGCTGCAATCACTTCTGTTTCTGCTAAAGTAGAAGGTGCAGATGAAGCTGCAAAAGCTGTTTCTATGCAGGTTGCTGCTATGAATCCAATTGCTCTTGACGAGAATGCTGTTTCTCAGGAAACTATTGATAAAGAGTTGGAAATCGAAAGACACAAGTTGACAGAAGAAGGAAAACCTGCAAACATTATCGACAATATCCTGAAAGGTAAAATGCAGAGATTCTACAAAGACAACACTTTGGTACACCAGGATTTCATCAAAGATTCCAGCATGTCAGTTGCTGATTATGTGAAGTCTGTCAATGCAGATCTTAAAGTAACAGGTTTCGTGAGAGTTGCTCTTGCTTAATCTTAAGACTTATGAATAAATTAAATCCCGTTAAATTGATTAGCGGGATTTTTTGTTTGATAATTTAGAAGTAGATTTGTAGCCCTTATTTTGTTAAATGAAATTTTTTTATAGTCCATATAGTTTACTGCTTATAGCTGTTCTGATTTTTAGTAGTGCGATAAAAGGTCAGTATATCAGTGTAAATACTGGCTACACAGCAGATCAGTTGGTAAAAGATATTTTTATAGGTTCCAAGAATGCCAGCTGTATTACTGTCGATAATGTCAAAGTCACAGGATGGGATTTTGGCAGCGGAGATCTGAGTTACGGATATTTTAACAGAAACACAACGTCTTTTGAAATAGATGAAGGAATAATATTGTCCAGCGGGAAAGCACCAGAAGCGGTAGGCGCTTTTACAGGGATCCAGAGTGCAACGGCCTCCGGATGGGGCGGAGATCCTGATCTTGAAACTGGTGCAAATATCACCAATACCACTAATGCAACGATATTGGAATTTGATTTTACATCCAATCAAAGTGATAAGATCAGTTTTGATTATATGTTCCTTTCTGAACAGTATCTAAGGACAACAGACCCTGGAACCTGTGGATATACTGATGGTTTTGCATTTCTGATAAAAAAAATAGGCGACCCGGATTATACCAATATTGCCGTCATTCCCGGAACACAGACACCGATAACCTCTAATAATGTCCGGGGTGTGGGTGGAAAATGTCCGGCTGTAAATGATAATTATTTCGGGCGATATAATCCCGACAATAGTGCTGTAAGTTTTAATGGACAAACAGCAATTTTGACAGCGAAGACAGATGTGGTTCCAGGACAGAAATACCATATAAAACTGGTTATTGCAGATCAGGGAAACGGATTATATGATTCCGGGGTTTTTCTGAAAGCTGGTAGTTTTACAGGAAATATCAATCTTGGCCCCGACCTGACTTTGGACAACGAAATCCCGCTTTGTAAAGGTGGTTTTCATGATATTAAAACCATCTCCGGAGGCGTTTCCTACAGATGGTTCAGAAACGGCATTCCTATTCCCGGAACTGATGATATTGATACCTACAGAGCGACGCAGCCTGGTGATTATAATGTGAAAATCGAATTAAGCAGCGGCTGTACATTGGAAGGAAATCTTAGGATTGAAGATGCACCTGTAGCCAATATAGATAGTTCTGCTATATTGATTTGCGACGATGATTTTGATGATAAATTCACAGAAAAACTATCCAAATACAATACACAGATTGTTACTAATTTTTCCAGAGAGTTTACAATTGAATATTTTACACAGGGCGGCGTGAAAATAAATCCTGATTCTGATTTTGAATTTACACAAAATCCGCAGGATATTACCGTAAAAGTCAGAGCTTTCAATTGTACGCCGGATTCTTATACGATACAGTTTTACCATGGTCAACAGCTGACAATGGATTATCCTCAGCAACCTGTTAATCCTCCTGTTTTTGATGTTTGTGATAATGAGCTGAAAGGGAACGCCACTAAAAATCTTGATGATTACATCCCTTTTATGACTAATGAAATACTCAATCCAAATGATGTAAACTTCTATGAGAAGGAGTCCGACCTCAAGAAAAGCCAAAACGCCGTGAATAAACAGCAAACACTGAGTACAGCTGTCAAGGAAAAAACCTTTTATATCAGAATTAAAAAACCAGGCAATTTCTGTGATAATTATTCATCCTTTAAGCTTGCTTTCAAACAACCTAAAAAATCGACGGTACTGAAAGATACAATCATCTGCAAAGGCACCACCGTGGACCTGGATGCCGGAACCGGTTTTGATCCTGTTGTGGGTTCAGGATTTACTTCTTACAAATGGGATGATGGTTCTACAACTCGGATTGTAAAAAATAAACCTGCTGGCGAATACTGGGTAGAATTAGGCTTTAACGGTTGTGTTTATAAACAGTTTGTCAAAGTCTCTGAACCGGAAGATCTGATCATTAGCAATGTTTTGATAGAAGATAATAAAGTAACCATACTGCCTTCTAACGGAATTCCGCCATATCAGTATAGTCTGGATGGACAGCCATATCAGTCCAGCAATGTTTATGAGAATGTCACGAAAGGAAGACATACAATAATAGTCAGAGACGCATGCGGATTTGTAGCTCAGGATTTTTCCATCATCGGTATCAAAAATGTGATTACACCAAATGATGACGGCTTCAACGATTTCATAGATTATTCTGACCTTATGACAAAATCAGATCCCCGTCTTGAAATATATGACAGAAACGGGCAGTTGGTTTTCAAAGGTGATCCCAATAATCAGTATATCTGGAGTGGAAAAACAAACGGAAGGCCGCTTTCAACCTCATCTTACTGGTACATCCTGGAATGGAACGAATCCGGGAATCCGAAACGTGCGCAACATACAGGCTGGATATTTTTAAAAAATAGAAACTAAATACTAAATCCTTTTTTTACATTTGTAATATATTGGTTATTACAATGAATAAAAGTTTACTGATTCTATTATTTTTTATTACTTCTATAAATTTATTTGGACAGCTTGATACAGAACACTGGTTTGCACCGATGGTTGACAGAACTGCGAATCCTAACACTGTACAAAGGATTTATATGTCCACTAATGAAACCACACCTTTTAAAGTAGAGGTTTACAATAATAATGTCATAATAGGGACGGTTACGATCAGTAAAAATAATCCAAAATATTATGAGATTTCTAACAGGAGTATGATCATTGCGAGACCGCCGTCTTTTAATCCCTCATCAGATCTGTTTAAGCCTGTAAATAAAGGAATCTATTTAAAAGGAGAAAAATATTTTTTTGCAAGTTTAAGGTTTTCTGTCTCTCAGCATGCAGAGATTCTTACCTCCAAAGGAACAGCGGGTATCGGAACAGATTTCAGGGTGGCTATGGCGCCTATAATGGTTTATAATGAAATCCTGAATTTTATGACCAGCGTGATGGCTACTGAGAATAATACTAATGTGACCATCTCAGGCTTTGACCCAAATGTTAAATTTTCAGATGGCGTCAGCAGAACACAATTCAATTTTACGCTGAATAAAGGGCAATCTTATATCATTGATGGTATAGGTGATCAGACGGAAAATTTCACAGGTTTTATAGGCGCAAAGATTACGGCTGACAAACCAATTTCGGTTACTAATGGCAATTTTAACGGTCAGTATGCGGGCGATTATCCGAGTGCATCAGATATTTTGATGGATCAGGCTGTCCCGGAAGATAAGCTAGGAAAAACTTTTATTCTGGTAAAAGGAAATGGAGCTAACAGCTATGTAGATCCAGATACTGGTTCCAGAACTACGATGGAAAAAGCTATCATTGTTGCAGTAAAAGACAACACGGAGATCTATCTTAATGATGATACCGTGCCGGCCAAGATTTTACAAACCGGAGAATTTTTTGAAACTGCACCGGATAGTTATAAGGATCAAGGTTCCGGACATTACAATTTATACATTTCTTCCAACAATAATATTTATGTTTATCAGCTTTTGGCAGGAATAGAAATAGGTAATCCGCCTACTAATGGTAATGGTCAGGCTACAGGAGGATTCAATTATATCCCGCCTTTGAGTTGCTATCTCCCCAATAGGATTGATGAAATCGGCCTGATCAATGAAAACAGGGTTTTTATTTCGAACATTAATAATTACCGCAACCAGATTCCTACAAAAATGAATATCATTACGGAACGGGGCGCAACTGTGGATGTTAAAAGTAACGGTACTTCCTTGGTCTTGAGCGCAGCCAATGGTCCTTTTGATGTTACCGGGAACAGCCAATGGGTCACATATAGCATTCCTAATATCACGGGGAATGTTGCCGTTTTTTCCAGCAGAGCAGTTACAGCTGGTATATCTGCCGGAGATGATGCTGTGGGTTATGGAGGATATTTTGCCGGATTTTCTTACCTGCCAGCTATCATCAGGAAAGAAGGAGAATGTGTTCCGGATGTGGTTTTGCAGCTGCCAGAAGGTTTTGATTTTTATCAATGGATGAAGAAAAATCAGGCAACAGGCTTATTCGAAGATATTACAGGTGCTAATACAAATCTTTACAAGCCAACGGAAGCGGGTTATTATAAAGCAAGAGTGAAACAAGGTTCTTGTGCTGAGGTGAATACTACAGAATTCAAGTTTTTAAGCTGCCTGAGTTACACTGCACAGTTTTACCAGACTTGTAAAGACCTTACTCTTGTGCCTAAATTAACATTAGGCAATCAGGGTGTTATTGGTTCTTCCATATCCATTGTTAAACAGCCTTTGAAAGGAACTGTAACCATTGACGCGGTGACCAAAACAATCAGCTATACTGCGAATCCTAATGTTGCAGGTGCAGATTCTTTCCGGTACAAGTTTATCGGAGATGATCCCATCACACCAGAATCAGAAGAAGTTTTGGTAAATATTGATATCAAAAATATCGTCGCCAGTGACCGTATTTTAAAAGGCTGTAAAATAAGCAATACAATCGGAGAGTTTGATCTCACAAAAGCAGATGTCACTCTGGATACTTCTGTGACAAAAACATTTTACAAGGATCATATCAATGCAGATAATGATACCGGAGTCAATACAATTGCTACGGCTGATCTGGGGCATTATCAGTCTTCAGAAGGAGAGATATTTGTTCGTTTAAACAATGGATTTTGTCCCAAAACTGTAAAGGTTGAGCTGAGATTTGCGCCGATTCCGGATATTGTTAATAATACCTATGAAGCCTGTGATCTTGATTTTAAAGGAGCAAAAGTAAAACTGGATCAGGTGGCCAGGCTGTTACTTAAGGATCCTGTTTATTTCACAAATGTTAAATTTTATCTTAATCCAGTCGCAACAGCCGGAACCGAGCTGCCGAACGATTTTACATATTCTGCAAATACAACATTGCATATGGTGGTATTTTCTCCTGATGGATGTACGCCTGTCAAGTTTGCTATCAACTTAAAAGTAGGCACCAGATTGGCATTGACAAAAACCCTTGACAACTATACTTTATGCGACCCGAATCTGGATGACTCTGAGAATGTGAACTTAGATAATTATAAAAATTTATTTTTATCAGTAACTGATGTGAGCGATACTGCCCTGAAAACCTATTTTTATTTATCTTTAAATGATGCACAACGCGATATTAACAGACTTCCTAATGGCAACGTCACTATAACTAAAGATGTTGACTACCATTTCAGGTTCGAAAAAAATGGTATATGCCCGAATGTCGGTTCATTATCTATCAGGTACACCAAAGGTTTTGCATCTTTAACCCTGCAGCCGGAAATTACAATATGTGAAAGTGCGACTGTACAAGTAGATGGAGGAACGGCTCACGTGAAGTGGCAATGGACAAGCGACAGCGATCCGGCATATATCATTCCTCCAACACAGAAAGTAACCCTTAAGCCGGGTAAATACCACGTCATTCTCAAATCAAAAGACAGCTGTGACTACAATCAGCGTTTTGAAATTATAGGCTCTCCGAAAGCTGTTCTCGATATTTCTAAATTGAATGCCACTTTTTGTGATGACAAGTTTAAGAATCAGATCATAGTTAAGCTTTCCACACAAGTGACGCCGGTGATTCTGCAGAATCCCCATCCCGATATCAAGATGGAGTATTACAGAGATGCAGCTTACACACAGCTTATCAATGAGGATAACTTTATCTACAGTAATGATATAAGAATATATGTAAAAGCAGTTTCAAAATATTGCAGCGAGACCAGAGATTTCATCGATTTCAGAATCGGTAACAGAGTACCGCTTTCTAATATCAAGCTGACCCATGAAGAATGTGATGATGATATGGATGGAATTTTCACTATTAAAAATCTAAACAATTATACCGCTCTCTTCACATCAGATCCAAAGGTGTCTGCAAAGTTCTACATTAAGGAAGCCGATGCAAAAAATGATGCTGCTAATAATATTACTGAGATTAATGTTAATAATCAGCAGGTTTTATTTGTTCGTTTTTCTAATACTTCATCATTGGATTGCCCTAATATAGGCGAGTTAACAATAAAAATTAAAATTCCGAAAAAATCAGAGGTATTGCTGGATAAACCGATCTGTCCGGATGATACCACTTATCTGGATATAGGTCCGGGTTTCGATAATAGTAATGTTGTATGGTATAACGAAAATGATCCGGCTAAAATCATCGGAACAGGACAGGTGATCAGTGATCTCCCTGTCGGAAAATATTTTGTAATTCTAAAGGGTTTTTATCCGAATGACTGCCCCATCAAACAAAGTGTGGAAATAAAAGCAGCGGAATTACCGGAGATCGAATCCATAGAGATCAACGGAAGTACAGTGAAAATAAATGCCACAGGCGGTGTGAAACCATACAAATATGCGATCGATAACGGGAATTATCAGGATTCCGAAATATTTACCAATATATCTCCGGGACTCCATAAAGCATATGTGATATCTGTTGATAACTGTGATCCTGCAGAAAAAATATTTTCCGTAATAGAGATTTATAATGCTATCACACCAAATGGAGACGGCGTGAATGATGTCTTGGATATGTCTCTTCTTAAATATAAAATTGATGTAAAATTCCAGATTTTTGACCGTGAAGGCAAAAAGCTGTTCGAAGGAGATCCTAATAACAATTATATCTGGGATGGTAAGCAAAACGGAAAACCATTATCCACTTCCAGCTATTGGTATATCATGGAGTGGAAGGATTTTGAAAAATCGCCTCCGGTAAAATATACAGGCTGGATCCTTTTAAAAAATAGGAACTAAGATAAAACTATAATAAAATCCTTTTTTCTACATTTGTAATATAGAACAGGTTATTACTATGAAGAAAGTTTTACAAATTTTATTTATTTTTTTATTTTCAATAAAATTATTTTCCCAGCTGGATAGGGAACATTGGTTTGCCCCGATGTATAACGGACAGATGAATCCGGGTCAGGAGCTTGTGCTTCACCTTTCCAGCAATGAGAAAACACCGTTCAATGTTTATATCTACAATAATAATACGCTTATAGAACAGCTTACAATAAGCAAAGGCGCACCGGGTATTGTCAATATCCCATGGGCTTATGTTATCACCAATATTGAGGATGATCTTGTTACTGTTGGTACCCGAGGCCTTTATATAAAGGCTGACAGACCTTGTTTTGCCAATCTTCGTTTTGGCGTGAATAACCATTCGGAGATTATAACATCTAAGGGAACAGCAGGTATAGGAAAAGAATTCTATAGTGTAATGGCTCCTAATTCTATGGTAAATATCTACTACGGAGCTTCGGTTAGTATCTTGGCGACGGAAGATCAGACCAACGTTACGATAAGTGATTTTAAAAAACCGATATATTTCGGAGTATTGGGTACTCCCACAGCAATTAATTTTACTCTGAATAAAGGAGAATCCTACATTGCGGATATAAGGAGCATAGATGCTAATAATCAGGACGGATTTATTGGTGCAAAGATTGTTTCTGACAAACCGATTTCTGTAACCAATGGAAATTTTAATGGACAATATGCGTCTTCTACTGCAGTTGGCTCAGATATACTGATGGATCAGTCCGTGCCTGTTGATAAACTTGGAGATGAATTCGTTATTGTCAAAGGATATGGTAAAATTGGTGATAAAATGGAAGGTGCGGTAATTGTTGCCACCGAAGATAATACTTCAGTTTATCTCAATGACTCTGCAACACCGGCTAATATCCTCGCAAAAAAAGGAGATTATGTAGTTATCAATGAAAATAATTACATAAACAGAGGAAATGAACATTACAATCTCCATATAAAAACAACCAAAAATGTCTATGTCTATCAGCTCTTGGCAGGAGCGGATTCCGGGGCTAACACACAGGCAACTGGCGGCATGAACTATATACCGCCGCTCAACTGTTATCTTCCCCGCAAAATAGACGAGATAAGTTCTATTAATAAAATACAGGCAAATGATGATGATGACAGATTTCGGACAAAGCTGAATATCATAACAGAAAAAGGAGCTCAGATAAAAGTCAATGGTGTGGCTCCTTTGCCACAGTATGGTCCTTATGATATTTCAAATTTCGCTGCCCAGCAAAAGTGGGTTTCCTATTCTATTCCTGATGTGACCGGGAATGTGACTGTAGAATCTGACAAAGCAGTAACAGCAGGTATCGCGAGCGGGAACGGCGCATTTGGATATGGAGGTTATTTTGCAGGATTTTCTTCCATTCCTCTCATCCTGAAAACAGAAGGTGATTGCCTTCCCGGTGTGAAGCTGGAAGTTACGGAAGGGTTTTCCATGTATCAGTGGGAAGTAAAAGATAACTCCGGGGCATTTGTTAATGCACCTGTACTTTCTGGCAATGATCCCACAGGCCAGCCTTATTCCAATAAAAAATACTATTACTATCCACAAAAAGCAGGGATTTACCGAGCCAGGATACAACAAGGCTCGTGTGATGAGATCGTTACAAAGGAATTTAAATTTTTTAACTGTACCACTTACACCAATTTGGACTATGAAACCTGCAAAACGGTTGTCATCAAGCCTGCATTCAGTTTAAGCTCGCAGACTTACAGTCCGGCTACTTTAAAAATCGTAACGCCGCCAACAAAAGGTACAGCTGTTCCTCAACCGGATGGAACAATAATATATACGGCGAATATAGGAGAGTCAGGCAGTGATACATTTCAATATTCTTATTGCGGAACTGATGCAATCCCGGATTGCGAAGTCGCTCAGGCCACGGTCAGGATCAATCAGGTCATAGGCAAAGATGCAGTTTTGAGAGAATGTACTTCCACAAATGTTGCAGAATATGATTTGAGAAAAGCAGATGTAACTGCAGATACGTCTGTTACAAAAGTGTTTTACCGAACTCAAAATGCTGCACTGAACGAAATTACTTCAGAAAGAATTAATAATTTCGCTAATTTTTCAACCGTAGATACGGATGTTTATGTGAGAATAAAAAATGCAAAAAACTGTATCGCTATTCAGAAAATTGAATTGAGATCCAAGTATTTTCCAATGTTTCCAAAAGTCACAGTAGAGGAGTGTGATGATGATCTGGATGGTACGTATGCTGTTAAGAACCTTGATCACTACAAATCTTTATTTACCACTGATGCTTCTGTCACTGTCAAATTTTATATAAAACAAATTGATGCGCAGAGTACCAATTCTACCAATGATATCAATGATATCAATGTGGCGCAACAGCAGACTTTATATGTCAGACTTTCCAATGCAGATGGCTGTTCATATGTTTCTGAGCTGACAATAAAAATTAAAGTGCCGAAAAAATCGGATGATTTAGTGGATAAAATCATTTGTCCTGATGATAAGACAGATTTGGATATAGGTGCCGGCTTCGACAATACAAAAGTTGAATGGTATAGTGAAGATGATCCTTCCAAAATCATCGGAACCGGACAGGTTATCAATGATCTTCCTGTCGGGAAATATTTTGTAATTCTGAAAGGTTTTTATCCGAATGACTGCCCAATCAGACAAAATGTAGAAATAAAGGCTGCGGAATTTCCAGTGATAGATGCGATAGAAATCAATGGAAATACAGTCCGGATACTGGCAAGCGGGGGGAAACAGCCTTACCGATTTGCGATCGATAACAGAGCTTATCAGGATTCAAATGTTTTCACAGAGCTCTCTCCGGGATTGCACACGGTATATGTAATCTCTGCTGATAACTGCGAGCCTGTGGAAAAAGAATTTTCTGTCATTAAAATCTATAATCTCATCACGCCGAATAATGATGGCGTGAACGACATTCTCGATATGTCCGCCCTGAAACTGAAGCTGAATGTCAAATTCGAGATCTATGACCGCTCTGGCAAAAAAATGTTTGAAGGTGATGTTAATAATAATTACATCTGGGATGGCAAACAAAATGGAAAATCTTTACAGAGTTCCAGCTACTGGTATGTGATGGAATGGAAGGATTTTGAAAATACACCTCCGGTAAAATATACAGGCTGGATCCTTTTGAAAAACAGGAATTCTGATTAGATTAATTTCTTTAACAATTTTTTTCTAAAAGAAATTATAATTCTGATTGCTTAACAATAATCCGATGAAGTTTAATAAAATTTTAACCTTCTCGGATTTTTTTTGCTAATGTTACTCTTTATAATTCTATAAATTTGCTGGAATTATTATGAGGAAGCTTTTTACAATCTTTTTACTTTGCTGCATCACATCGGTCTACGGACAGTTTTTTGATGGAGAGATCTACATAAGGGATAAGTCCAGCCTGTATCTCAATCAGGTTTACGTTACCAATGTCAATCTGCACAAAAGTGTGCTGGCAAATTATAACGGAGAGTTCCGGATTGCTGCAAAAGAAGGCGACCTTATCAGATTCACATCCATCGCCACGGAAAGAAAAGATGTCACAATCACTAAGCAGATGCTCGGCCTTAATAAAAATTTTGTAGAGTTGCAGATCGCTTATTATGAGATTCAGGAAGTGATACTGAGTTCCTTCAAACCGACAGGGAATCTAAGGAAAGATGTATCTATGCTGAAGTCCTCCGAAAAAGCGTTTGAACTTAGAAAGATAATTGGTCTTCCCGAGCCAAAAGGCGACGGTAGTTCCCCCGATATTCCTGTATTGTCATTCAACCAGGGACTTAGCTTCAGTATAGACAGTATTTTTGATCTCATTTCCGGTGAGAAAAAAAAGAAAGAGCGTTATTACCAATATGAAAAAATGAGCCAGGGGATCAAGAATCTTCAGGATTATTTTGGCGATGATTATTTTGTGAGACTGAAAATCCCTAAGGAATTAATACCGAATTTTTTACAGTTTGTTTACAGTTCAGACAATATCACTGTTTTTCTGGAGTCCAACAATTACGAAGCGACCAAAGTCTATATCGAAAAATACCTCCCTATTTATTTGAAGAGGCTGCAAAATTCTCATCTGATGCAGGTTACCGAAAGTATGTGATAAATTCAATATTATTTTTATAATCTCTCCAAAAATTATTCATTATTTTTTTGAATTCCACTAAGAATGTTTAATTTTATGAGCTTATAGAAAATTCAAAATGGGGAAGAACAAGATTGCCAGATTCGAGGAAAACAAGACATTACCAAACGTTATACAACCAACCAGAGAAGAAGCAATTAATGCTTTTGAGCATAAAGGGAAATGGTCAGCCTTTTTCGGGAATGATAACCCGATAGTATTAGAACTTGGCTGTGGAAAAGGAGAATATTCTGTCGGACTGGCCAAATCATTCCCGGATAAAAATTTTATCGGAATTGATATCAAAGGGGCAAGATTTTGGTTCGGAGCAAAGGAAGCAATACAGGATGGACTGAAGAATGTCGCTTTTATAAGAACCCAAATAGAGCTGATAGAAAACTTGTTTGCAGAGAATGAAGTTTCTGAAATCTGGATCACATTCCCGGATCCCCAGATCAAATACAGGCGAACCAAACACAGGCTCACAAATCCGGAATTTCTAAGCAAGTACAGAAATATTCTTAAAAAAGATGGGATTATCCACCTGAAAACTGATTCCGAGTTTTTACATGGCTATACTCTGGGTATTCTTCAGGGGTTTGGTCATGAGATACTGACTTCGCATCATGATATTTATGGCGCAGAAGAATACCAGCCCGATACACCACTTTTAAAAGATATCAGAACTTATTATGAGGATCTGTTTTCATCAAAAGGGAAAACCATTACCTATATCAAATTTAAATTGAAAGATGTGTAAGGCTTACTTATTGATTTTAAGTAGCTTTTTTTTAACAAGCTGTGCTTCATCTGTAATACCCGAGCCTGTCATTGTTAAAAGTAATTCTGATTTGATTTTGAAAACGGATTCTATAAAATCCGCTCCGGCTAAGATTGCCCTGGAGAATCAGGCACTGACGATTCTCAACCAGCTTTTTAATACAGACGTGGCCAATAACAAAATGGTATTGATGATAAGCAACGAATCCGATTGTGATTTTGTCATGAACATAGCCGGGACTAAATCTTACAGTCTGCCGGTAGCAACCAATAAAACGGAAAGTATTGTTTTGGAACAGGGAGAATATCAGATGACCTCAGAAGTTTGCAACACTTCTTACAGGGCTTTTAAGAATTTTTTTCAAAATACACAGCTCAGCATTCGACACAGACTGATAAAGCCTCATGACAGCACTGTCGTCAATCAACAATAAAAAAGCTTCAATATTATTGAAGCTTTTTTATTGTTTTAAAGGGATTATTTCAGAATCACCTCGTAGATTTTGCTCCAGTTTTTACCGGTAACCAGCATGTTGTTACCTTTGAAGGCGATTCCGTTCAGAACATCATCATTTCCTGTTGTATTCTGTTTTACAATATTTGTGAAGTCCATAATGCCCGTTACTTCGCCATTTGCAGGATTGATCTGAAGGATGATAGGCTTTTGCCATACATTTGCGTAGATCGATCCGTTATGATATTCCAGCTCGTTGATCTGGTCGTAACCTTCCGTGTTGCTTGCAACGGCTATTGTTCTTACAATTTGTGATGGATTTTCCGGGTTCAGAAAATAGATAAATTTTGTCCCGTCAGAAACGATCAGGTTTTTGCCGTCATTTGTCATTCCCCAGCCTTCAGCGATTTCTTTTGGATAATCAAATTCTTTTATGAGTTTAATGTTAGAATCGTAGATAAATCCTTTTTTTGATTGATAAGTCAGCTGGTATATTCTATCTCCGAAAACAGTAAGACCTTCGGAAAAAATTGAATCTTCCTGAGGCACCTGCAGAATGGCATTCTTGCTTCCCAGATTATATTTAATGATTTTAGATTTACCTTTCAAACCTACACTTTCATAAATTATATCGCCGTGCGCTTCGAATCCCTCAGTGAAATGGTCCGTGTCATGCGGATACTGATTAACAATTTCATAACTCATTTGTTTTGGCGCATCTTTCGCAAAAACGTTGATTGTTGCATCCTGTTGCAACACTTCGCCACCTTTTGTTTTGATGTTAAAAGTAACATCATTCTCCCCAAGCGAAAAGAATTTCGGATCAATGCTCAGATCGCTTGTTTCCTTGTCATTATAAGAAATAGTAATGGCTTCTGCATAGTCCAGTACGTCCTGAGGAATCTCAAGCTTGTCACCAAAATGATAGCCTTTGTTTTGCTGACCAATATTGTAGTCATTCAGCGTAGTGAGGATCTCTTTGTCTTTGTTACAGCTTGCCAGCAGCAATAGTGAAAAAGCAGCGGCTACAAATATTTTTTTCATTCGGTTGATTGATTTCGGATTTATCAAAAAGCCGGAAATTTTTTTCCCGGATCGACGCCCAAAAATACAAAATAATAAAAATTAAAATCTCATAAAGTTTTCTTAATTTAAACATAATAATGTAGATTTGTAAATATGATTACGATTGTTGCAGCAATAGGACATAATAATGCCTTGGGAAAAGACAACCAGCTACTTTGGCGTCTTCCGAAAGATCTAAAACATTTCAAAACAGTGACTGAAAATCATCCCGTGATAATGGGAAGGAAAACTTATGAAAGTATCGGAAAAGCTTTGCCAAACCGTACTAATATCGTGGTCAGCAGAAAACAGAACTGGTTTCAGGAAGGGATTCTGATTGTTTCCACGCTGAAAGAAGCCCTGAAATTTGCGAAGAAAATTCACGAAAATGTTTTTGTAATCGGTGGTGGCGAGATTTATAAACAAACCATAGATGCTGCAGACAGGTTGGAAATCACACAGGTAGAGGGTAATTTCGAAGCAGATACTTTTTTTCCGAAAATAGATCCGAAGATCTGGCAAAAAACTTTTGAAGAATGTCATCAGAAAGATGATAAAAACGATTATGACTTCTGCTTTCAGACATTTGAAAAAATTATTAATTAATAAAAATTCAATCTTGTCCTGTATCTCGAGTTATGGATTATCCAAGTAAAGTTTTATCAAAGGCAGTGGAAGAAATAGCAGGTTTGCCGGGAATCGGAAAAAAGTCGGCACTTCGCCTGGCATTGCATCTTTTGCGTCAGCCGTCTTCTCAGGGGATCTCTCTCGGAACGGCAATACAGACCCTGGTGACAGATATCAGATATTGTAAGGATTGTCATAATTTTTCAGATTCGGATATTTGTGATATCTGCAGTGATGAGAAAAGAAATTCCGAACTGCTTTGCATTGTAGAAGATGTCCGCGATGTGATGGCAATAGAAAACACCGGGAAATATAAAGGTAAATATCTGGTTCTGGGAGGCAAGATTTCTCCAATGGAAGGCATAGGTCCCAACCAGTTGAGAATCGGAAGTATAGAAAAAAAACTGAATGAAGGCGTTGTAAAAGAACTGATTTTCGCGCTCAGCGCAACTATGGAAGGCGATACAACGGCTTATTATATTTATAAAAAATTCAAAACAAATGATGTTCTGTTTTCCAGCATCGCAAGAGGAATAGCAGTAGGAGATGAACTGGAGTATGCGGATGAGATCTCTCTGGGAAGATCGATAACCAACAGAACTACTTATAACGAAGCGGGCTGATGAAACTTAGTGTTATAATTGTTCATTATCAGGTAAAGGATCTGTTGAAAAACTGTATCCTTTCTATTAAAAAATATTTACAAGATGTTGATTATGAGGTTGTTGTAATTGATAATCATTCTCCTGATGCTGCATGGAAATCACTGATTTCTGATTTTCCCGATGTCCGCTTTATTGAGCTGGATCATAATTCCGGATTTTCCAAAGCCAATAATATCGGTGTGAAACATGCAAAAGGTGACTATGTTTATATCCTGAATCCCGACACAGAAATTGAAGGGAATTACTTCGGGGAGATTTTGGATTTTGCAGACAGACAGAAAAATTTTGGAGCTTTAGGTTTAAGAATGCATAACATGGAAGGCCTGTTTTTACCGGAAAGCAAACGTTCTGTCCCGGCTCTTGTCAATTCTTTTGAAAAACTTTTCACAAGACTGAGTAACAACTCCAAAACCTATTACAGGAATGATATTGGAGAATTTGATATTGCTGAGGTAGAGATTATGACAGGTGCCAATCTGCTGATGAAAAAAGCGGTTTATGAAGAAGTTGGCGGTTTTGACGAGCGTTATTTCATGTACGGAGAAGATATCGATCTTTGTTATACAATTCTCAGGAAAGGTTATAGAAATTTCTATTACGGCAAGTATTCGATACTTCATTACAAAGGTGAAAGCACGGTCAAGGATCAGCTTTATCTGGATCGGTTTTTTGGTGCAATGCATATTTTTATTGACAAATATTACAGAGACCAAAAACCGTTTCAATACCTTCTGATGAAAATTGGACTCAAAATCAAATATCTGTCCGGCAAAAGAAAAATCCGTTAGTCTTTTTCAAAAGGAAATGTAGATTCTTCAGCGAAAATCCTCAACTGTTTCATCTCGTCTTTAGCTTTGTACTGACCAAATCTGGCAGCAAAATAAGTCAATCCAATTAATCCTAAAACTAAAAAAGAGCAGGGCAAAGCCCATGGATAATTGTAAGTGTTGATCTGCTTTTCTACATAATAAAGCGTAAAAAAAGTCATCCATGAGACAATCAGTAAAAAATAAACAAACATAAAAAAAGTCCACACGGCCGAACTTGGACCGAAGATACCTCGGATGACTGTTGTGCCATCTTCTTTTTCTATACGGAGCGCCAGATTCGGTTTCCAGTAATTGTTGTCTTCGGTTTTTACGAGAATTGTAGCGACTTCCCGGTTGATATTTCCGCAGAAAAGATCTTTATTGTTTTCCAGATATAGTTTCAGATTTTTTTCGCATTCTTCGGGAGAGAAGTCTGTGTATAGTTTGAATCTCGGTCTGTTTCTGATATGGTTCAAAGTTTCTTTCATCACGATCAATTTAAAATCAGATTAGCAAGCTGTAAGCCAAAATTTAATTAAAAAAATAAGTTTATTCCTGAATGTATGGAATCGGATCTTCCAAGAACAGGTCTATTTTTCTGGGGATTTCATTCCTTTTGATTTCGATCGTTACCTTTCGGCTTTCATCCGTTTTCAGGATCTGATGGATTTTGTTCAATGTGAGTTCATTGGCCTTTTTGCCATCTACGGTAACGATTTCATCCCCTTTTATAATGCCTGATTTTTGTGCCGGAGAATCTTTTCTGGTTCCGGAAACCTTGAAAATCGGTTTTAATGAAAATTTATATTGAAATGAATCAGTATTATTGTAAACATTGGTTTCATTATTCCCAAGATTGATTTTTGCGGTTTGAGCTTTAACCTGCTCTTTTTCCCAGATTAATCCATCCTGTTTTATTTCCAATCCGCTTCCGTCGATAAGGAAGGGATCATTGAGATGTTTATTAGCGCGGAAACAGATTTTATTTCCCGGGTAATCAAAAATGAGTGAAAATCTTCGAAGAACTTCCGACCCGATAGATCCTTTTCTGTCTTTTACAAGTCTCAGATGTTGTATAGAATATTCGTCCGGCATAGATGCGATAGGCTTGTTCATCCGGAATTTTCCTATAGATAAAGAGTTGATGCGGCTTCGCTTTCCGAAAATGTCCCCACTGAAGCCTCTTCCCAAAAAGTCATCAATGTTCGGGCGATTATAAATAAAATCTTTGATCAATGATGGGAACAGCCATACAGAGTCTGTATTTCCAAGATCCAGAAGTAGTTTGGAACTCAGTTTCTCGTGCTTCATCTCCACATCTGCAATGATATAAGGCTTGTTAAGCTCTACAGTCATCGGGAATTCTGAATACTTTTTAATGCGTTTCGGAAACTCTGAACTGTCTTTATAGATTGTTATGGTTTTGTTCAGATAATTGATCTCGACAGGGTGATTTTTGAAAAAATAATAGCCCAGAATACCGTTCACCGGAATGCCGACGTCCTGTGAAATATTGAATTCTTCATCCAGCACAATAAAAACCGTATGCGATTTGTCAATAAAATTTTTTCCGATTGTGACATTATTGTTGATCGATTTCAGAGCATCTACACTCACGGTTTCGCCCAGACCTCTGAAAGTGATTTTTTCAATATTTTTAAAATCAACATCCTTATTTTCCAGGCTGAAAAGCAAGGTTTCTGCAATTCCGGAATCCAGCATAAAATTCAGTTCTACACCGTTAATCGTCATCGGGATGAAAATCAGGTTATTAATCAATTTGAATTTGATGACAGTTTTATTTGTGTTTTCCAATACAAAACCTTCCTGGCCGTGGATCCAGAAACACCAGACAAAACATAAAAGCAATTTGATTTTCATGATATCAAATTATAAAGAATTCATTTACAAGTATAATAAATCTTTTTATATTTTGAATATATTTATGTATTTCATAGTTTGTTTATGTTTTATATAGAAAATTGGAATGTTATTTGATAAGTTTTCATACAATTTTTAGGATTGTTGTTAATTGTTTAATTTAAATTTTATGTAAGATGAAAAATCTATTATTTAATTCGGAAAAAGATCATTTAGACGAAGTTGTTTTCGCTAACAGAAATAAAGCTTATGGTGCTTATGCTTTGAGAAATGATTATTCTAGCCAGCTCACAAAAGCATTGTTAGTAGGCGTTGCTTTTTTTGCTTCCTTGTCAGTCGTGCCATTGGTTATCTCATCCTTTGATACACAGGCTTATGCTGCACCCAAAGATAAAATATATGAATTTGTCCCTATAGATGAGGAAATAGATATACCTAAACCCCAGCCGGCCGCCACTGTTCCGCAGGATATAAAAACTGTAGAAAACCCGGATTATACTCCTGTCCGTCATGTGATAAAAGATAAACCTCTTCCAACTAAACAGGATTTTGAAGGTGCAGCAATTGGATCCGAAACAAAGCCGGGCGTAGAAACAACGATCCCGATTGCACCGCCGATTTCAACAGGTCCGCCTGCAGCAACAGTTCCTTATACAGCACCAGTTGTTCCAGCTGAAGACCCAAATAAATTAATCAGTCAAAATGACGCAGATGTGGCTGCAGACTTCAAAGGTGGGATCAATTCATTCCGTCAGAAAGTGGCACAGACCTTTGATACTTCATCTGTAGATCAGGGTGGCATGGTATCTGCCACAATTAGCTTCGTAGTAGAAAGAGATGGAAGTATTTCCAATATAAAAGTGACCGGTTCCAATTCCGATTTTAATCAGGAAGCGGAAAGAACTGTAAAATCTATTAAATCAAAATGGACACCTGCACAGCTGAAAGGCAAAACAGTAAGATCATCTTTCAGAATGCCAATTTCTATGAAAATAGACTGATCTGATTGTCAATGAAATATTAAATGAATAAAATTTAAAGTTATATAATTATCCACATTTCTTTGCAAAATGTGGATAATTTTTTTATTGGTCAACTTGCTAATTAACAATACTTTAACGGGTTGCTGCTTTTTTCAAAACTTTCTAAGTGGTAAAAAATTGTATTTTTGATGATTAAATTAATGTTTATGGCAAAAATTATAGGTGTTGCAAACCAAAAAGGCGGTGTTGGCAAAACGACAACTGCTGTTAATCTGGCATCTGCGCTTGGCGTTTTAGAAAAAAGAATTCTCCTGATAGATGCAGATCCGCAGGCCAATGCAACATCAGGTTTGGGTGTGGAAGAGGTGAATTTTTCTACTTACAATTTGCTGGAACATAGTGCAGAAGTTTCTAAATGCATATTACCTACCAGCTCGCCAAATGTTGATATCATTCCGTCTCATATAGATCTGGTAGCGGCCGAGATAGAGCTTGTAGATCGCGATAACAGAGAGTACATGATGCGCGAAGCTCTGAAATCTGTGAGAGACCAGTATGATTATATCATTATAGATTGTGCACCGAGTTTGGGTTTGATAACAATTAACGCCCTGACTGCAGCAGATTCTGTCATCATTCCTATACAATGTGAATATTTTGCTTTGGAAGGTTTAGGAAAATTATTAAATACCATTAAAAATGTTCAGAAGATCCATAACCAGGATCTTGACATAGAAGGTCTTTTACTTACGATGTACGACAGTCGTCTCAGATTGTCCAATCAGGTTGTTGAGGAAGTTAATTCACATTTCCCGGAAATGGTTTTTGAAACGATTATCAGCAGAAACGTCCGTCTGAGCGAAGCACCAAGTTTTGGGGAAAGCATCCTGAAGTATGATGCAGAAAGCAAAGGCGCCATCCAATATATCCAGCTGGCAGAAGAAGTATTACTGAAAAACGAGAAGTTAGTTAAAAATTAATAAGCCGTAACTCAGAAACAGGATGTTTAGAAATTGTTTTTAAAAACTTCAATCATCCGGGATACATGCAACTTAAAAATATGAAAGATAAAAAAAGAGCAATGGGACGTGGTTTGGGAGCGATCCTGAATGCCGAAAGCAAAACCAATATCAATTCCGCTTCAGACGAAGGCGCAAAAAACCTGGTCGGCAATATTGTAGAGGTTCCTATTGAAGATATATATGCTAATCCAAATCAGCCAAGAACTTATTTCGATGAGAAGGCCTTGAATGATCTGGCAGAATCCATTAAAAGCTTAGGAATTATCCAGCCTGTCACACTTAGAAAAGATGGTGGCAAATTCGAGATCATTTCCGGGGAAAGACGTTTCCGGGCATCTAAGATTGCCGGACTGGCTTCCATTCCTGCCTATATCCGTCTGGTAAACGACCAGGAATTGCTGGAAATGGCTTTGGTGGAAAATATCCAGAGAGAAGATCTGGATCCGATAGAAGTTGCACTCACTTATCAAAGACTATTGGATGAGGTCGGAATGACGCAGGAAAATCTGAGCCAGCGTGTTGGTAAAGAAAGAAGCACCATTACCAACAGCGTTCGCCTTCTGAAGCTGTCACCCGATATCCAAAACGGAATAAGAAGCGGACAAATTTCAGCCGGTCATGGCCGTGCAATCATGAGCTTGGATACGGACGAAAAACGCCAGAATCTTTTTGAAAGAATAATCAAAGATCAGCTGAATGTCAGACAGGCTGAACAATTGGCTTCTCAACTCAAAAATTCTCAGGAAAAAGACCAACCAGCCAAACAGAGTATTATTCCTAACCACTTTAAAAAAGCGCAGAAAAGCTTATCCGATATTCTGAACGTAAATGTCGAGATCAAAACTTCGGCTAATGGTAAAAAAGGAAAAATTGTCCTCGATTTTAAAAATGAAGAGGAGCTGGAGAATATCCTGGCTCACATCCGATAAATGAAAAAGTTATTGTCAGTTTTTTTGCTGTTTTTCTTCAGTATGGTTTTCTCTCAGGTCAATCCTAATGATACGATCCGTGTAGAAAATCTTCCCAAGGACAGTATACCTGCAGCCAAACCTTTGTCAGAATCTCAGATTTTAGGAGATATTGACAATAAAAATGCGCCTGCAAAAATTCAGAAATTCAGTCCTGCGAAGGCTGGTTTATATTCTGCTGTTTTGCCGGGACTGGGACAGTTTTATAACAAAAAATACTGGAAGATTCCCATAGTCTGGGGCGCAGTCGGAACAGGAATTGGCATTGCGCTTTGGAATGATAAGCAATACAAACGTTACAGAAACGCCTTTGTATCTGAACTTAATGGACTTCCGCACGAATTTTCAGGGATACGTGGCATTGATAAAACTGTGTTGGGAAATGCTCAGGACAGATCCAAAAGACAAAGGGATTATGCCATCGGAATCACCGGACTGATCTATATTCTGAACATTGTAGATGCTGTTGTGGATGCGCATTTGTATGAGGGGAGGAAAGATCCCGATCTTGCGCTAACGCCTTCCATAATCAACGATCAGCTTAGTAACTTTGAAACCAAAGCAGGATTAACTTTAAGTTTCAGATTTTAAAATAAATCATATTTAAAATGAAGATAGCACTTGTAGGTTACGGAAAAATGGGAAGGATAATCGATGAGATTTCTCAAAACCGGAACCACGAAATTGTCGCAAGATTAAAGCAAACACCAACCATAGAGTCTCTGAATCATGCTGATGTGGTGATAGAATTTTCAAATCCCGAAGCGGCTTTCGAAAATATAAAAGTATGCCTGGAGAATAACATCCCGGTAATTTGCGGGACAACCGGCTGGCTTGATAAGAAGCTGGAAATCGAGCGAATCGCTTTGCAGAAAAACAGCGCATTTTTATATGGCTCCAATTTTAGTCTGGGAGTCAATATTTTTTTTGCACTCAATGAAAACCTGGCAAAACTGATGAGTAATGTCAGCGGATATTCCTGTCAGCTGGAAGAGATCCATCATATTCATAAAAAAGATGCACCGAGCGGAACGGCAATTTCAATTGCTGAAGGAATTATAGAAAATTCTAAATATGAAGCCTGGAAACTGGATGAAACAAAGGATCATGAGCTTGGGATTTTTGCCATTCGTGAGGATGAGGTTCCCGGAACACACAGTGTCTTTTACAGATCGGAAGTTGATGAAATTGAAATCAAACATACAGCATATAACAGAAATGGATTTGCTCTGGGAGCGGTCATTGCTGCAGAATGGATTGTAGGAAAACAAGGTGTCTTTTCAATGAAAGATGTTTTAGGGCTATAAAATTGTAACAAAAACAATACGACAAAAACTAATTATAAAAATTCGGTAATAAGCTAATGACTGATTACCAAAAATCAAAATATGGATTATATTATTACTTATACCATTTATGTCCTCATAATCAGTGTTCTGATGGGACTGACAACATGGAAGCTATTCAAAAAAATGGGCTACAACCCACTTTTTTCTTTTGTTCCGTTTTATAATTATTTAATTATTCTCAAGGAAACCAATCACTCGAAATGGTGGGTGATCTTATCTTACCTGCCGATTGTCGGCCCGATTATGATATCTGCTTTCCATATTTTTTTAATGAGAAAGTTTGGAAAAAGAGGATTTCTTAACGGCTTGCTGACGGTGATTCTGCCTTTCATTTTCATGGCCACAGTCAACTATGGTAAAGATCCACAAATTGAAACTGAAGAAGAGGAAGAAGAAGGGCGGAAAAAAGAAACATTTCTGGGATCTGTTACTTTTGCAGTAGTTTTTGCAACAATTATTCATGCCTTTATCACTCAGCCTTTCGGAATCCCGACAGGATCTATGGAAAGAACATTGCTGGTAGGTGATTTTCTTTTTGTGAACAAATGGGCGTATGGTTACAGAATGCCGATGAGACCTGTAGCTTTACCATTTTTACAGGGAACAATTTTTGACACAGGGGAGAAAGGAAACCCAAAGGACGATCCCAAATCTTATGTAGATGCTGTAAAACTACCATATCTCAGATTGCCCGGGTATGACGAGATCAAACGTTATGATATCGTCGTGTTCAATTACCCGCAGGATTCGGTTCACACAGCCACGGACAGAAAAGATCCTTACGTTAAAAGATGTGTAGGAATTCCTGGCGATGTTATAGAGTTCCGAGCAGGAAGATTGTTTATCAATAATCAGCCGGAAAAAATTCTGGGTGATGAGGAGCAACAGCATAAATATATAGTCAAGGCTTCTACCCAATTGGATATTCCTGCATTATACAAAGCTTATGGCTTTTTGCCCGTTCAGGAATATCAAGCAGAATCAGGGTTTATATACGTCTTTCAAGGTTTGACCAAAGAAACTGCAAGTGACATCAAAACGCTCCCGAACGTTGAAGAAATCAAAGAAGATATCCTGGAAAAAGGAGCAAATGATATTGCGTATTATCCGATGAAACAAGGCGGAGCAATAGTAAGAGATAACGCAGGAAATGCTGTTTTTTCAAAAAAAATAGATACTTCTAACTGCGTTTATCCTATTAACAAAAAGTGGAATCAGGATTGGTACGGACCACTCAGAATCCCGAAAAAAGGAGATGTTGTAAAGCTAGATCAGGAAACTTTACCGACTTATCAATGGATCATCTCCAAATACGAGCACAACAAGCTGGAAAATAAAAACGGGAAAATCTATGTCAACGGTCAGGAAACCAATCAATATACTATCAAACAGAATTATTATATGATGATCGGTGACAACCGGGATGCCTCTCTGGATGCCAGATTTTTTGGTGTAGTTCCGGAGGAAAATATCGTCGGAAGACCCATGTTCACATGGATGAGTTTGGAAGGTGCTTTTAAAGATGGAAGCTCAAGTTATCAAGCGAACAAAGGTTCATTTTTTGGAATGACAATCCGTTGGGACAGGATGTTCAAAGCAACAAACACGGGCGAGGCGAACAAAACATCTTATTGGTGGGTTGCCGTGATTATTCTGGTGCTGTTCTTCGGTTGGGATTATTTCGCCAAACTTTTCGGAAAGAAAAAAGAAGAAGAATAAATTTTTGGAGCTTGATCCCGCTATCCGCTGTATCTTTTTCTTTTTTAATAAAAAAAGAAAAAGGATGCCGCTTCTATCGGGGCTATGGGCTTCCAGTTTCAAAATAACAATACAACACTTTGTCAGGGTCTACTATCTTTGACAAAGTTTTTTTTAATACCAGTAATGAAAAACAAAATTCTTTTACCTATATTCTATCTGCCGCCGGTTTCCTGGTTCTCAGTTTTTCTGAATGAAGACAATGAAATTGCTTTAGAGCAATTCGAGAATTTTCCGAAGCAGACCTACAGAAACAGAGCCGCAATTTATGGAGCAAACGGAAAACTTCCTTTGATAATTCCCATCAGGCACAATGGAAAACGCGAGTTGAAAGATATCGAAATCTCGTTTGCGGAAGATTGGCAGAAGCTCCATTGGAAATCCATAAAAACCGCCTACCAGAGCACACCTTATTTTGAATTTTACGAAGACAGGCTGAAAGCTGTTTTTGATGAAAAAGTAAGCTCCCTGTTAGAATTTAATTTAAAAGCTCTCAAAGTTATTCTCCGGATATTAAAAACAGAAAAAGATTTTCAATTGACCGGAGAATATATCAGACATCCCGAGTCACAGGATTTAAGGGAAAAATTTTCAGCCAAATCCGAATCAGAATTCGTTATGGAAGAGTATTACCAAAGCTTTTCTGACAAATTCGGATTCATAAAAGATCTTTCTGTTTTGGATCTTATCTGTAACATTGGTCCAGAAAGTATGACTTATATTAAAAATATCAAACCCGATTAATATTCAGAAATTCTATATTTTTAAAAATTCTGTTTAATTGATAAACAATATCTAATATGAAAAAATTATTGATAGCAGCAGCGTTCTATGCAGGTTTTGCGACGATAGCAGCTCAGACGGCAACAACGGAAAACGACAAAGACCAAAAAACATGGTACCATAAAGATTATGCGACCACAAAAGTCTATGGTGTGAATACGGAAAATGCCTACAAATTCCTGGAAGCAAAGGGACTGAAACCAAAACTAGTAATCGTAGCAGTTCTGGATAGCGGTGTTGAAGTGGATCATCCGGGATTGGCAAAAAACATGTGGAAGAATCCCAACGAGATTCCGAATAACGGAAAAGATGATGACGGAAACGGCTATATCGATGATGTTTACGGCTGGAACTTCCTAGGCGGGAAAAGCGGTGATATCGACGTAGATAATATGGAAGTCACCAGAGTGGTTAAAAAATACCAGTCTGTTTTTGAAGGGACAGATTCTGCAAAAAATAAAGAGAATCAGTCAAAGATGCCGGAGGAATTTGCAATGTACATGAAATCCAAGGATATTTTCACCAAGAAAAGTCAGGAGGCAAAGCAGAATGTACAGCTTTACACCATGATCAACAATGCGATTCCTGATATGGTAAAATTATTGGGTGATAAAACATTGACCAAAGAAAATCTGGCAGCTGTAAAACCTTCTACACAACAGGAAACGATGGCAATGCAGGTACTGGCCCAAGTGGCCAATGATCCGCAGGTTGCCGGTAAATCTGCTTCTGAAGTAGAAACTTATATGAAAGGACAGATGAAGGAAGCTCTGGATTACTTCACACCTCAGGCGGAGAAAGGTTACAATCTGGACTTCGACCCGAGAAAAGAAATCGTTGGTGATAATTATGATGATTATTCGGAAAAAAATTATGGAAACAACCATTATGAAGGACCGGATGCAAAACACGGAACACACGTTGCAGGGATCATAGCCGGCCTGGCAAATGGTTCTGAACCTCAATACGGTGTGGCGTCCAGAGTAGCGAAAATCATGACTGTGAGAGCTGTTCCGGATGGTGATGAAAGAGATAAGGATGTTGCTAACGCAATCCGTTATGCTGTCGACAATGGCGCAAAGGTTTTGAATATGAGCTTTGGAAAACCTGTTTCTCCAGGAAAAAATGTGGTTTGGGATGCATTCAAATATGCAGAAAGCAAAGGCGTTCTTTTAGTAAAAGCGGCAGGAAATGAGAATGAAGATATCGCAGAACATCAGTATTTCCCAACCAATTTCAAATCTCAGTCAGACGAAAAACCGTTTATAAACAACATGATTGTAGTAGGCTCAAATACAAATGATGCCAATGCACTGAAATCCAGTTTCTCTAATTATGATAAGAAAATGGTAGATGTTTTTGCACCGGGTTCAGAAATTTATTCTACAGTTCCGGATGGTAAATATGAATATCTTCAGGGTACATCTATGGCATCGCCTGTAGTTGCAGGAGCATCGGCTGTTTTACTTGCCTATATGCCAGATCTAAAACCGGAACAGATCATAGAATCGCTGGTGAAAACAACAAATGCCAATACAACAAATGGCTTTGAGAATCTGTCAAGATCGGCAGGAGTGATTGATGTTGCTAAAGCAGCTGAATATGCTTATAAAAATTTCTATAAAGCAGAAGCGCCTGCTAAATCAGTTAAAAGACCTGTCAAAAAACAAAAATTACATAAAGCGATTGATAAAACAAAACTTTAAAATCAAAAAGTAATTAACAAAAAATCTGAGACTTTTCTCAGATTTTTTGTTTTTTATGATTTGGCATAATTTTTTATAATAACTTAGCTGTAAATATCAAAACTATGAGAAAATTATTTTTTTTAGGAATATTAGGTTCAGCTTTAGTTGCGACTTCATGTTCTTCTAATAAAACGGGTGTAAGTGCAGGTCAGGCACAGGCACTACGTTCGGATGTGATGAAACTTAAAGGGCAATGGGATATTTCAACTGTAGATTATGACAGAAACTATTCCGTCAAGCCTTTTGATGAAGGTGCCAATATAAGCTGTTTTGTAGGAAGTTCATGGACACTAGTTCCAAACAATTATACAGGAAGCTATACTTTACACGGCGAAAACGGATGTCCTTCAAAAGTTCAGGCTATTACTTTCAGTGTAGATAAAAACAGTGTTGTCTCTATGAAGAAAGTAGGTGAAGGTGACAAGGCGAAAAGAGTTCTTCAAGGTTATAATCTGATTTTGGAAAACCCGACAGAAAATAGTTTCACATTGTTGCAATCTGTGAATGCAGATGGAAACAGAGTGGATATACGTTATAATTTTGTAAGAACAGGTAAATAATTAAAATACATATAATGAAAATAACTAAACTAAACATTGCGGCATTTTTTATTTCAGGATCGTTATTGCTCACAAGCTGCGAAGCTGTTCAGAATGCCAATAACACACAGAAAGGTGCTGCGATTGGTACAGCTGCAGGCGCAGTAATCGGAGGGATATTAGGTAATAACATAGGAAAAGGCGGTAATGCACCTTTAGGAGCTGTTTTGGGAGGTGTAGTTGGTGGTGTTGCTGGTGGTGTCATAGGTAACAAAATGGATAAACAGGCCAAAGAAATCAAAGAAACCTTGCCTGGTGCAGAAGTTGAAAGAGTGGGAGAAGGTATCAAAATTACACTTCATGAAAACACAGTAAATTTTGACTTTAATTCATCGAATCTGACTTCGTTGGCAAAAACCAACCTTGATAAATTAGTTACAGTCCTTAAAAATAATCCTGATACCAATATCAATATCTACGGTCACACAGACAGCGTTGGTACTGATGCTGTTAATCTTAGAATTTCCGGACAAAGAGCTGCTGCAGTGAAGAATTATTTTGTCTCAAATGGCATTTCTTCATCAAGATTATTTACGGAAGGTCTTGGTAAATCCAGTCCTGTTGCTTCCAATGATACGGATGCCGGAAGAGCTAAGAACAGACGTGTGGAGTTTGCGATCACTGCAAATGAAAAGATGATTAATGACGCACAATCCGGGAAATAATAAAATTTTTTCAAGATTCAAACAATAATAATAAACCGCAATTTGCGGTTTTTTTATTTTAATGCTACTTTTGTAGATTATTAAACAATTGATGAAGAATTATTTAAAACTGATAAGAGTAGAACAATGGGTCAAAAATCTTTTTGTATTTGCGCCGTTGTTTTTTTCAGGTAAAATCACAAACACTCATCTTTTTTACGAGAGTATTTTTGCTTTCTTTGTGTTTTCCTTTACTGCAAGTTCTATTTATATTCTGAATGATTATTTTGATATAGAATCGGATAGAAAACATCCTGAGAAAAGAAACAGGCCTTTGGCAAGTGGTGCAGTATCGAAGGCAGAAGCAAGAATTTTATTCGCATTTTTAATTTTTTTATCAGTTTCATCAATTTTTGCGGGCAACTATATTTTCCAGACGGATTTTTGGAAATTCGGAGTCATTATTGCGACTTATTTCGTCCTCAATATATTTTATACATTCAGGCTCAAACATGTTGCGATAGTAGATATATGTATCATCGCTGTCGGTTTTGTCCTGAGGATTCTGGCTGGTGGTTATGTTACAGGAATTATTGTTACAAACTGGGCCATATTGCTGACTTTTATTTTGGCATTGGTTCTTGCTATCGGGAAAAGGAGAGGAGAATTGATCAATGCCCAGGTTTCTGGTAAAACCCGTAAGGCTTTGGATGGGTATAATGTCCAGTTTGCAGATATAGCTTTATCAATCAGCTGCACTCTGGCGATTATTTGTTATCTGATGTTTACGCTGTCACCGGAGGTTCAGGCAAGATTTCATCCAAGAGTTTTTTATACGGTGATATTCGTGGTATTTGCTTTTCTGAGATATTTGCAACAGACGCTGGTCTATAACAGGACCGAATCGCCGACAAAAATTGTTTACAAAGACCGATATATTCAGGTTACCATATTACTTTGGATTATTGTATTTTTATTACAAATCTATTTTAAGAAATAAAATCGTTCTAATTAACATAAACATCTGTTATTATCAACGATTATAATCAGACAAAAATTAAAACCAAGATGAAGCCGAATTTTGTTCAGAAAGTTACGAACTGGGGAAATTTTCCTGTTGTGGAAAAAGAGATGAAGTCGGAGGATTCGGTTTCCAAAATCAAACAATTTGTTAAAGAAAATAACGAAGTGATCGCAAGAGGTAACGGACGTTGCTATGGCGACGCATCTCTTGGTGAAAATATTTTCTCTACAAAAAGACTCAATAAGTTTATTTCCTTTGACAGACTGAACGGCATTATCGAATGCGAATCAGGGGTGCTTCTGTCAGAAGTTCTGGAAGTGTCTGTACCGCAGGGGTATTTTCTTTATGTAACACCTGGAACCAAATATATTTCCCTAGGTGGCGCTATTGCCTCTGATGTCCACGGTAAAAATCACCACGCAGAAGGTTGCTTTTCTGAATATGTTACTGAATTCAAATTGCTGAATGAAAATTCTGAGGTCATCACATGTTCCCGCGAAGAAAACCAGGATAAGTTCTGGGCAACAATTGGCGGAATGGGTTTGACAGGAATTATTCTCTCCGCAAAATTCAAACTTAAGAACATAGAATCTGCCTACATCCGGCAAGAAAGCATCAAAGCTGAAAATCTGGATGAGGTTTTCCGCTTATTTGATGAAAGTGAAGACTGGACCTACAATGTGGCTTGGATCGATTGTTTTCAGACGGGAAAAAATCTTGGACGATCTATTCTGATGAGAGGCGAACACGCTTTGAAAGCCGAATTGCCTGCAAGTCTTCAGAAAAAATCTTTGAAGCTGAAAGAGAAATTAAAACCTACAGTTCCGTTTTATTTCCCCGGATTTGTTCTTAATGCTTTAACAATAAAAATTTTCAACTTTCTTTATTACAATAAGCAAACAAAGAAACAGCTTAATAATTTTATAGATTACGAAACTTTTTTCTATCCTTTGGATGTCATCAATGATTGGAACAAAATCTACGGGAAAAGCGGTTTCATCCAGTATCAGATGGTCATCCCGAAAGAAAATGGAAAAGAAGGAATGCGACAAATCCTCGATACGATTGCAAAAAGCGGAAACGGTTCTTTTCTAGCAGTTCTGAAATTATTCGGAAAAAATAATCCGCAAGCCTATAACTCCTTTCCAGTCGAAGGTTACACATTGGCCCTGGATTTTAAAGTTAATAAAGGTCTGAAAAAATTAGTTGACCAACTGGATACGATAGTCGAAAATTTCGGAGGCCGAATTTATTTGACGAAAGACAGTATGAGCAAATCTTCTTTGACCAATTATCTTCAAAATGTGAATTCATCCAAGTTTGTTTCCTTACAACATAAAAGAATTATTAATAATGGTTGATAGTTTTCAGTTGATGGTTGATAGAAATTATTCTAAACCGACAACTAATAACTAACAACCCACAACTAATTACTATGATAATATTAGGTTCCAATTCCGAAGTTGCGCAGGCATTTGTAGAAGAATGTTTGGCGAAAGGAGAAAAATTTCCCACTGTTTATCTGTTGAGTTCCAATCCGGAAACGACAGAGAAATTTGCAGGCCATCTTGAAGTAAAATTTCTTCAGAATTCTGGAATCATTTCTTTGGATCTGATGGATGAAATTGATTATAAAACCTTAGAAAATATCAATTCAGACCTGTTGTTTTGCGCCACAGGTTATTTGGGTCTAGGAACGGAAGAAGGGCTTTATGACGATGACAATACAGCTCGGATTATTGATGTTAATTACGCCAAATTAGTTCCTATTCTTAATTTCTTCGCTAAAAAAATGGAATCCAAAAGAACCGGGACAATGATAGTTTTATCATCAGTAGCAGGCGAAAGAGGAAGGCAGAGTAATTTCATCTACGGAAGTGCGAAAGCTGGATTAACGGCTTATTTGAGTGGATTAAGAAATTATTTATTTGATAAGAAAGTTCACGTTCTGACAGTGAAACCAGGTTTTATGGATACCAAAATGACAGAAGGTCTACCTCTTAATCCGGCTTTGACTGCGACGCCAAAAAAAGCAGCCGGAGTAATTTACAAAGCTTATAAAAATAAAAAAAACGTGGCTTACGTTTTACCGATTTGGGCCATTATTATGATGATAATCAGAAATATCCCTGAGTTCATTTTTAAGAAATTGAAGCTGTAAATTAGGTTGCAGGTCGTAGGATTTAGATATTTTTCTCGCTGTAACCTTAAAGCTAAACCCTTAAACCTAACAAATGAAAAAACTATATCTATTCGATTTCGATGGCACTTTAACTTACAAAGACACCATGTTTTTGTTTCTGAAGTTTTATGACCCTGCAAAATTTTCTGTTCAGTTTCTGAAGCATGTTCCACTTTTTGCTTTGCTGAAGTTCAAATTGGCAGATCCTGAAGCTGTAAAGAAAAGTTTTATTTCATCAATTTTGAAAGGGCAATCCAGATATCAGATAGAGAAAAAAGCACAACAGTTTTTTGAAGAAAATTATCCTAGCTTGTTCAGACAAAATGCTTTGGATTTTATCAATAATATCGATAGGGAAAATACGGAGTCTTACATAGTTTCAGCGTCATTAGATATTTGGGTAAAACCTTTTGCGGAGAAATTCAATATGAAATTGCTTTCCACGCAAGCGGAGTTCAAAGATGATATTTTCACTGGAAATTTTGTTGGAAATAATTGCAACAAACAAGAGAAAGTAAACCGAATAAAACTGGAAATCGCCGATAAGAAATTTGGCAAAATCATTGCTTTCGGGGATACTTCCGGAGACAAAGCAATGTTCAAATTCGCAAATGAATCACATTATCGATTTTTTCACTAATTTAGTAGCTTAATTTTAAGACCGGTTTTTCGGCTCAAATCTAATTAAAAATGGAAAGAATTTATCTTGATAATGCAGCAACTACGCCTCTGGATGATGAGGTGATAGACTGTATGGTGAATGTTTTAAGATTCAATTATGGCAATCCGTCATCCACGCACAGTCTGGGACAGGAAGCCAAGACCATTTTGGAAGAAGTGAGGCGAAAGATTGCAGATTCTTTGAGAGTAACTCCGGGCGAAATCGTTTTCACATCTTGTGGAACGGAATCTAACAATATGATTATCAAATCTGCGGTCAATTATCTTGGTGTAGAAAGAATCATCACTTCGGCCTTGGAACACAAATGTGTAGCCGAAACCTGCCTCGAAATGAAGAAATTGAAAGGTGTAGAATTGGTTTACCTAAGACCAGATTCTAACGGCGATTTAGATTTGGTTAAATTACAAGAAGCACTGAAATCATCAGATAAAAAAACTCTAGTAACATTAATGCATGCCAACAATGAAATCGGGAATCTTCTTGATATTGAAAAAGTGGCTCATCTTTGCAAAGAAAACAATACACTTTTCCATTCGGACACCGTTCAGACAATGGCGCATCTGGATTTAGATTTCTCTAAAATTCCGGTTGATTTTGCATCCTGCAGTGCACACAAATTCCATGGACCAAAGGGTGCGGGTTTTGCATTCGTTAGAAAATCTTCGGGTTTGAAAGGCATTATAACAGGCGGGCCGCAGGAAAGAAGCCTGAGAGCCGGAACGGAAAACGTAACGGGAATCGCAGGATTAGGAAAAGCTTGGGAGATTGCTCAAGAGAAAATGGAAGATTATAAAAATCATATTCAGGATATCAAGAATTATACGATTCAGCAATTAAAAGAAAAAATTGCAGGTATAAAATTTAATGGTAGAAGTGCTGAAGACAGTAGTTTGTACACGGTTTTAAACCTTTTGCTTCCATATAAAAACCCTTTAATCGGATTACAATTGGATATGAAAGGAATTGCTATTTCTCAGGGAAGTGCCTGTAGTTCAGGAGCTTCAAAACCTTCTATGGTTTTGATGTCTGTTTTATCGGAAGAGGATTTGGACAATTCCACCCCAGTCCGAGTATCGTTCAGTCATTTTACCCAAAAGTCTGATATCGATGCATTTGTTAATGCGTTAGAAGAAATAGGCCAGCAATTTGTTATAGAAAAAGCTGATAGTTTACATAGATAATCAACAGAAGAAACAAAAATTAATTTTTGTAATTTTGTGTAATAAACAATAAAGAAAAAGAAATCATGGCAGTAGAAATTACAGATCAATCCTTTCAGGAAACAGTTTTAAAGTCAGATAAGCCGGTATTGGTAGATTTTTGGGCAGCTTGGTGCGGACCATGCAGAATGTTGGGGCCGATTATCGAAGAAGTAGCAGCAGATTTTGAAGGGAAAGCTTTGGTAGGAAAAGTGGATGTAGATAATAACCAACAGGTTTCCGTAGATTATGGGATCAGAAATATACCTACAGTTCTGATATTCAAAAACGGAGAAGTTGTAGATAAAATTGTTGGTGTAGCTCCAAAAGAAGTAATTGCGGAAAAACTGAATTCTTACTTGTAAGAAAAAAACAATATTGAAAATGAACGTCTTCCTTTTTGGAAGGCGTTTTTTTATAAAAAAAATTTGCAGATGTAGATTATTGTTGTATTTTTGCAACCACAATAATCGCAATAGCGTTTAGAGTAGATCCGGTAGTTCAGCTGGTTAGAATGCCGCCCTGTCACGGCGGAGGTCGCGGGTTCGAGTCCCGTCCGGATCGCAAAAAGTTTATCAATTACTTTTCAAAAAATTGATCCGGTAGTTCAGCTGGTTAGAATGCCGCCCTGTCACGGCGGAGGTCGCGGGTTCGAGTCCCGTCCGGATCGCAACTACAATATCAAAGTAGTGCAAAAAGCTTTAAAACATATGTTTTAAAGCTTTTTTCGTTTTATGTCTATTCAAAGAAAGTTAAAAAAGCACAATTTGAAAGTGACCTATTCAGTGACCTGTTAAAATAGGTTTAAAAAGGTCACTGAAAATTCAACAAACCCTGTTCAGTAGCTAGTTCAGGAACTGAATATCTTGTGATAAGTTTTTGCTAAGATTAATTTTAAATCTCAAACCCTTTACGAAATGAACAAGACATTCAATTTACTTTTCTATGTAAAAAAAGCTAAAATCAATTCTTTAGGAGAGTCTCCTATTTACTTACGAATTACAATTGATGGCAAGATATTCGAGATAAGCACAAAACGTACAGTAAAGGCTTCAAAATGGAATTCTGCAATGCAGAAGGTTAGTGGCTCTTCTGAAGAATTTAGATCACTTAATTTTTATTTGAAAACTTTTGAGCAGAAAGTTTATGATGCCTATCACGAATTAATCAGAGATAAGGAAACAGTAACTTGTGAGACTCTTAAAAATAAGTTAGTTGGTAAAGGTAAATTGACCAGAATGCTCATTCCTATTTTTCAGGATCATAATGATCGAATGGAGAAACTGATTGAAAAAGAATTTGCACAAGGAACATTGACACGTTATAAAACATGTCTCAAACATACAAAAGATTTCTTGAAATGGAAATATAGTATTACCGACATTGAAATTAAAAAGATTGATTATGCTTTTCTAAATGATTTTGAATTTTTTTTAAGAACCGAGAGATCCTGCAACAATAATTCTGCTGTTAAGTATATTAAGAATTTTGGTAAGATTGTTCGTATTTGTCTTGCGAATGGATGGATAGAGCGAGACCCTTTTATGAACTATCATTCTAAGTTTAATGAAGTGACGAGAATGTTTCTTAATGAACAGGAAATTGAAGTGCTTTTTACCAAAGATTTTACAAATGAGAGATTGTCTTTGGTTAGAGATATTTTTCTGTTCAGCTGTTTCACCGGACTGGCGTACATTGATACCCAAAAACTAACATATCAAAATATCAATTTAGGTCTTGATGGCTCTCAATGGATTTATACCAAACGTCAGAAAACTAAAACTACTTCTAATATTCCCATACTTTCTCAAACAGAGAAAATTATTAAAAAATACAAAAATCATCCGGCTTGCCTTAATAGTGGAAAACTTCTGCCTATTCTTAGTAATCAAAAGATGAATGCCTATTTGAAAGAAATTGCAGATCTGTGCGGTATCAATAAGGAATTAACTTACCATATTGCACGCCACACTTTTGCAACAACCGTTACTTTATCTAACGGGGTCTCTATTGAAAGTGTAAGTAAAATGCTAGGTCATAAAAGTATTAAAACTACGCAGCATTATGCGAAGATATTAGATAGCAAAGTTAGTGAGGACATGATGTTACTTAAACAAAAATATCTTGACAAAAGAATGTAAAAAGATTTCTGAGATAATTAAATTATCAGACAAAGATAGTTGTATAGAGGATCTATATTCGAAGTTGATATGCCTTGTAAAGTAATGATACAGTTTTTTTAAAAAGATATTGAAATTTGTCTGTTAAGATTTCAAAAATGTCTTGAAGAAGACAAAACTTAAGTTCGACATCCTAAAAAAGCTGCTAGTCATCTTTTGTTAATAATCTTCATATATTTTTTATTTATATATCTTTCGATTTCCAAGAGAGATCGTAAGATTTGAATTTAGCAAAAAACATCCTAATATTTTTCCTGTAGGGAGTTGTGTGAGGTTAGCGGAGTATTTTTTATTGAAAAAGAAATCCAGCTTAATGATCAGAAAGAAAAACATTTTTTTCCAGAGATATCCTGTATTTATAAGTAAAGTTGTGAGAGATATAGCATCCTTCTTAGTGTCTAATAATTAGAAACAAAAGGAATGAGAGCTTCACATTCATTTATCACTGGATTTATGCGAGAAGATTGTCTTTAAAAGTTGTAAAGAAAAAATTTTAGAAAATTATTAATAATGTGTATGATTTTGTCTCAAAGATGGTAACAAGTTCAAAATATAATTTTATAAAAAATAGAAGTTATATCCTGATACCTTTTTTAAATATAATTTGTAAAAAGCTATTAAATCTTTTTGTATTTCAAATTTAATATCGTAATATTGCGATATTAAATAATTAAGTATGGGGCTTACAAAATCAGATATGTTTTCAGATGAACAAAATAAATTAGCTTCTTTGTTTAAAGTTTTTGGACATCCTGCAAGGGTAGCTATACTTCAATATATTATCAATCAAAAATCCTGCATTTGCAATGATTTGGTGGATAAATTAGGTTTGGCGCAAGCGACAATCTCGCAGCATTTAAAAGAGTTGAAATATATGGGTATTATACAGGGTACAATAGATGGAAAATCAGTTTGTTATTGTATAGAAGAAAAGAAATGGAAAGAGATACAAGAGTATTTCAATCAATTCTTTGAACAGGAAGTAAAAGTAAATCAATGCTGTTAAAGGCATTTTTTTACATTCCTTAATATCGTTATATTGCAATATTATGTATCGATTAAATTTGTATATAAAAAATAGAATTCCAAAGTATAGAAAAATATCATAATAAAATAGAAGATTTATGAAACTATCAGACATCAAAGAAATCTTACCAACATTAGATAATGTTGAATTTCAATTAGAGAACGGAATATTTGTACCAGAACACTTTCACGTTACAGAAGTGGGTGTAATTACAAAGAATTTCATCGATTGTGGTGGAACAATCAGAAATGAAAAAGTGGTCAACTTTCAATTATGGAATGCAGATGATTACGAGCATAGATTAAAGCCGACCAAACTATTAAACATCATCAAGTTATCTGAAGAAAAATTGGGAATGGAAGATGCTGAGATAGAAGTAGAATATCAAAGCGGAACAATTGGCAAGTACGATTTGGAGTTTAACGGGAAAACATTTGTACTAAAAAATAAAACGACTGCGTGTTTGGCTCAGGATGCTTGTGGCATTCCTTCAGAGAAACAAAAGAAAAATTTGACTGAATTATCTGTAAACAATTCAAACGCTTGTACGCCAGGAGGTGGTTGTTGTTAATATCTTAATAAGTAAAACAAAATTCAAAACATAAAAATCAATAAAAATGAAAATTGCATTATTCAGCGACATTCACGCCAATCTACCTGCCTTAGAAGCATTCTTTGAAGATGTAGAAAAAAGAAACCCCGACAGTATTTATTGCTTAGGCGATTTGGTAGGTTATAATATTTGGGCAAATGAAGTTGTAAACGAAATCCGTAAAAGGAAAATACCAACCATTGCAGGAAATTATGATTTTGGCATTGGGAGAATGAGTAATGAATGCGGTTGCGCCTACAAAACAGACGCTGAGAAGGACAACGGCAATATTTCCATTTCTTTTACCAATTCTTTGATGAAAGATGAGGAACGTGCTTACCTGCGTACACTTCCAGCCCATATCAAAGTAGAATTTCAATTGAACGAAGACAAGCTAAATCTGCTTTTGGTACACGGGAGTCCGAGAAAAATTAACGAATATCTCTTCGAAGACCGTGAGGAAAAAAGTATGCTTCGTATTATGGAACAAGCCGATGCCGACATTATGTGTTTCGGACATACGCACAAGCCCTATCACAGAGTTTTAAATTCGGGTGTTGATGGTGAAAATCATTTCCGCCACGCAGTGAATATCGGTTCCGTTGGTAAGCCAAAAGACAACGATATAAGAGGTGGTTATGCGATGTTGACAATTAATGAAAACAGTTCTGTTTTGAACAAAGAAAGCATCAGTGTAGAATTTATCCGTTTCGACTATGACTTTGAAAAAGCTGCAAAGGCTGTGGAAGACAGCCCTCTTCCAAACGAGTACGCAGAGAATCTAAGACGTGGCTATTAATCTAAAAAATCTAAAAAATGGAATTTCCAAATGATTTAAAATATTCAAAAGAACATACGTGGATAAGCATACAGGACAACACAGGTACAATAGGTATCACAGAATTTGCACAAAGTGAATTGGGCGAAATCGTATATGCAAATTTACCAAACATTGGATATAGTTTTCAGCAGGACGAAGTATTCGGTTCTGTTGAAGCGGTTAAAACGGTCAGTGATTTATTTATGCCAGTATCGGGTAAAATCATTGAAACGAACCAACTCTTATTAGAAGAGCCAACACTAATCAATTCAGAATCTTTTGGAAACGGTTGGCTGATAAAAATTGAAATCAAAGATATTACAGAATTAGAAAAATTATTGACATCAAACCAATATAGAGAACTTACAAATTAGACACACAATGCAGCCAAAACTAAAATTTCTTGACCGTTACCTAACCTTATGGATATTCCTTGCAATGGCAATAGGTATAGGTTTAGGACATTTCTTTCCGGGAATATCAAAAATTACAAATACTTTATCCATTGGAACTACAAATATTCCATTGGCTATAGGTTTAATATTAATGATGTACCCACCATTGGCAAAGGTTGATTATTCATTATTGCCCCAAGCATTTAAGGATAAAAAAGTAATCGGTCTGTCATTATTGCTGAATTGGGTCATTGGTACTTTATTGATGTTCGGATTAGCCGTTTTGTTTTTACGCAATGAACCCGATTATATGACAGGGTTAATACTGATAGGTTTGGCAAGATGTATAGCAATGGTAATCGTATGGACCGATTTAGCTAAAGCAAACAGAGAATATACAGCTATGTTAGTTGCATTAAACAGTATCTTTCAGATAATAAGTTACAATTTTTTAGTTTGGCTATTCATCAACGTGTTACCGAGTAAATTAGGATTGACAAATTTCAATGTAAGTGTATCAATGAAAGATGTTACAACAAGCGTATTGATATATTTAGGCATTCCATTCTTAGCAGGTTTTATAAGCCGTTATGCATTAGTAAAATCAAAAGGGATAGAATGGTATAACAGGAAATTTGTACCCAAAATATCGCCCATTACATTATATGCTTTACTGTTTACTATTGTTTTAATGTTCAGCTTGAAAGGCGATAAAATATTAGAGTTACCAATGGATGTAATAAAAGTAGCCATACCACTAATTATCTATTTTATACTAATGTTTTTCGTTAGTTTCTTTATCAATAAAGCCTTAAAAGTTCCTTACGACAAAAACGCATCCATCGCATTTACAGCCACAGGAAACAATTTTGAATTGGCTATAGCAGTAGCAATATCTATTTTCGGTATCCATTCCCCACAAGCATTTGTGGGAGTTATTGGACCGTTGGTAGAAGTTCCCGTCTTGATACTATTGGTAAAGGTAAGTTTGTGGTTAAACGTGAGATATAGTAAAAAAAAAATGAGTTAAATTTGAATAGTACAAAAAATTAAAGAGATATGTCATTATCTGATAGAAAAAATCATTGGGAAAAAAATATACAATACCAAAGCTTTGGAAGAAGTAAGCTGGTATCAGCCTACACCCGAAACGTCATTAGCATTTATTAAAGAATTCAATGTATCAAAAACGGCCAAAATAATTGATATTGGCGGAGGAGATAGTTTTTTTGTTGATCACTTGCTTGACTTGGGTTATCAGGACATTACAGTTTTAGACATATCAGAGACAGCACTTAGTAAAGCTAAGCAACGACTTGGCGAAAAGTCAAACCGTGTAAAATGGATAGTTGAAGATGCCGGTACATTTAAACCCACAGAACAATATGATTTTTGGCACGACAGGGCTGCTTTTCATTTTTTGACAGAGGATAATGAAATTGAAAGCTACATCGATACGGTTAAACAGAACATTAAACCAACAGGAATTTTGGTAATCGGGAGCTTTTCAGAACAAGGTCCGATAAAATGTAGTGGTATTGAAATCAAACAGTATTCTGAAAGTTCATTGGAAAGTCGCTTTAAGGAACATTTAAATAAAATAGAATGCTTTACCGTAGACCACAGAACACCTTTTAATACCAATCAGAACTTTGTGTTTTGCAGTTTTAGAAGAAAAAGATGAGTTGGAATAAAAATATCGATAAAAAAATGAAATGGCAGATCTTATCAAAGTTTCACCATTCATTTTAGTTTGTTGATATAGTAGACAGACAGCTTCACAGTATCATTAGTCAAAAATAAAACAGATGAAAAATCTACATTTGATTGTCGTTTGTTAATAGTTGCGAAATTTAAAAAGTTTATTAATAATAAGTTTTTGTTTTTCAAGAATTTTTATTTTAAAAGTTTTTAGAATATTTAGTTAAACTTTGAAAAATATATTTATATTTGTAAAGTGAGATTAGTTAAGTTCTTTTTAATTATTTATTTCATGGTGCTTGCCGTAGTGCCTTGTAGTGATATCCATGCGCAGTCTCCAAATAATTCTAAAGATTCTTACAGTACTATTAGCAATTCTGAAGATTCTCATTCTAAAGACAAAGGAGATATTTGTTCTCCATTATGTACCTGTAACTGTTGTCAGATAACAGTAGCATCTTCTAAAATAGAGCCTTTAATGCCTTTATCACAAAAGGTAACCGAATATTTCTCAAAAAAAATTCATTTTCAAAAAAATGATTTTGCTCATTTGGTGTATGACCAGATTTGGCAACCCCCTAAAATTTAATTTTTATTGATTTAATGTAAGACGTGTGTCTTTCATCATTTTGTCGTGGAAACTTTGCAATATCATTGCATCGTGTTTCCGCTCATCTTTGTCGTTCATAATTCATCCTTTTTTTTTGATGAAATGAGCTCGACATTCAATAAAATTTAAATCCAATGTTAGATAATATCATAAGATTTAGCATCAAAAATAAAATCATCATAGGCTTGATGACTTTGATGTTAGTCATTTGGGGTGCTTGGAGCGCCACAAAATTACCTATTGATGCCGTACCGGACATCACCAACAATCAGGTACAGATTATTACAGTTTGCCCGACGCTTGCAGGACAGGAAGTGGAGCAACTCGTTACTTTTCCAATCGAGCAAAGTATTGCCAATGTCCCAAATATTGAAGAAACAAGAAGTATTTCAAGGTTTGGGCTATCAGTTATTACCGTTGTTTTCAAAGAAGATGTAGACGTTTATTTTGCCCGTCAGTTAATCAGCGAACAATTAAAAAGAGCTGCCGAAGAAATTCCGAAAGGTGTGGGAACACCTGAAATGGCTCCTGTAAGTACAGGTTTGGGCGAAGTCTATCAATATATTCTTCACCCTAAAAAAGGCAGTGAGAAAAAATACAGCAGTAAGGAGCTAAGAACAATGCAGGACTGGATTGTCCGCAGACAGCTTAACGGAACTCCTGGTGTTGCGGAAATTAACAGCTTTGGAGGAGAGTTGAAACAGTATGAAGTTGCAGTAAATCCAAACCGTCTAAAAGCAATGGGAGTAAGTATTACAGATATATTTACTGCTTTAGAGAAAAACAATCAAAACACCGGAGGTGCTTATATTGATAAAAAGCCGAATGCCTATTTTATTCGTGGAATCGGAATCGTTACTTCGATTGAAGATGTAAAAAATATAGCTGTCAAAAATGAAACGGGTAGTGTTCCGATTTTCATTAAAGATGTAGCCAATGTTGGCTTAGGCCACGCAGTCCGTTATGGAGCTTTGACTTATAATGGCGAAGTAGATGCAGTGGGAGGTGTAATTATGATGCTGAAAGGCGCCAATAGTAATGAAGTCGTTCAAAGAGTTAAAGAAAAAATTCCTACCATTCAGAAATCGCTTCCGGCAGATGTTGTGATTGAGCCATTTTTGGACAGAACAGATCTGGTAGGAAGAGCAATCAGTACTGTAGAAAAAAACCTGATTGAAGGAGCATTGATCGTAATCTTTGTCTTGGTTATTTTCCTTGGAAATTTAAGAGCTGGTTTGATTGTAGCTTCAGCAATTCCCCTTTCATTGCTATTTGCTTTAGGAATGATGAATGTTTTTGGGGTAAGCGCCAACCTGATGAGTTTAGGAGCTATTGATTTTGGTTTGATTGTAGATGGTGCAGTGATTATTGTCGAAGCCACCCTTCATCATCTTGGAATGAGAAAAAGTATGAAGGTAATGACTCAAAATGAAATGGATGAAGAGGTTTTCCTTTCTGCGTCAAAGATTAGAAGCAGTGCTGCATTCGGAGAGATCATTATTTTAATCGTTTATATTCCGATTCTAACTTTAGTGGGTGTTGAAGGTAAAATGTTCACACCAATGGCTAAGACAGTAGGATTTGCAATTCTAGGAGCTTTTATTTTGTCACTGACTTATATTCCTATGATGAGCGCCTTAATCTTGTCAAAAAAGCCATCTCATAAAGAGACTTTCTCAGATAAGATGATGAACAGACTCCAAAAAATCTATCAGCCACTTCTGGAAAAAGCCCTGAAAATTAAATATTGGCTTGTAGGAGTGACAATTGCCATATTTGCCATTGCAGTTTTGATTTTTGGTAGAATGGGAGGAGAATTTATTCCTCAGTTACAAGAAGGAGATTTTGCTTTTCACTGTATTTTACCACAAGGAAGTTCTTTAAGTCAAAGTATAGAAACTTCTATGCAGGCTTCAAGAATTATCAAGCAATTCGATGAGGTAAAAATGGTTGTCGGAAAAACAGGAGCTGCAGAAGTCCCTACTGATCCTATGCCGCCGGAAGCCACGGATATGATTGTCGTACTAAAACCACAGGATGAGTGGAAAACCAAGAAATCTTATGAACAATTAGCCGACGAAATTTCTGAAAAACTGGAGACCATTCCAGGAGTTTTCTTTGAAAAAAACCAGCCAATCCAAATGCGTTTTAATGAACTAATGACCGGTATCAGACAGGACGTTGCGGTGAAGATATTTGGTGAGAATTTAGATTCATTGGCAATTTATGCAGATAAAACAGCAAAAGTTATTCAATCGGTTCAGGGAGCAACTTCCCCACAAATAGAACGTGTTAGTGGACTGCCGCAGATTAATGTAGAATACGACAGAACAAGAATGGCCAATTATGGACTGAATATTCAGGATGTCAACAGTGCTGTAAGTACTGCATTTGCGGGACAGGCAGCAGGACAGGTTTTCGAAAATGAAAGAAGATTCGATCTTGTTGTCCGTTTAGACAGTCTGAACAGAACTAATATCGATGATGTAAATAACCTGATGATCTCCACCAATTCCGGAGTGCAGGTTCCTCTTTCACAGGTGGCAAATGTCAGTTATAAATTAGGTCCCGCACAAATCAGTCGTGAGGCAGGAAAAAGAAGAATTGTTATCGGTTTCAATGTCAAAGGCAGAGATGTTGAAAGCGTTGTGGAAGATATTCAGAAAAAGCTGGATCAACAGGTTAAACTTCCGTCGGGATATTATTTCACCTATGGTGGTCAGTTTGAAAATCTAAAGGCGGCGAGCGCAAGGTTGATGATTGCTGTTCCTGTGTCGTTGCTACTGATCTTTATGCTTTTATATTTTACATTTCACTCTTTTAAACAGGCTGCGCTAATTTTTACAGCCATTCCAATGAGTGCTATTGGTGGTGTTTTCGCTTTAATATTAAGAGATATGCCATTCAGTATCAGTGCAGGAATTGGATTTATTGCTTTATTTGGAGTTGCGGTTTTGAACGGAATTGTTTTGATAGGCACTTTCAACCAACTGGAAAAAGAAGGCGAAACCGATATTCTAAAGCGCGTATTGGTAGGTACCAAAACGAGGTTGAGACCCGTTTTGATGACAGCGACGGTGGCTTCATTAGGATTTTTGCCAATGGCAATTTCTACGGGAGCAGGAGCAGAAGTTCAGAAACCACTGGCAACAGTTGTTATTGGAGGTTTGGTAACAGCTACATTCCTGACATTATTTGTATTGCCTATGCTTTATATTATTTTTAATACAAAAATCAACATAAAGAAAATAGGTAATAAATCAGTTGCAACACTTGTGATATTAGGATTCTTATTTTTAGGTCAGACTTTTAAAGCACAGCAGGGTAATCCGTTGAGTCTTGAGGAGGCTACCAAGATGGCGCTAACCAACAATAACCTGATGAAGTCAAAAGATCTGGATATTAAGGCCACGGAAGCATTATTGCCTACCGCCAAAGAACTTCCTAAAATGAATGCAGATATGCAATTGGGACAGTATAACTCGAAAAAGTTTGATCAAATGTTTTCCATTTCTCAGACAATTCCATTTCCCAGCTTATTTAAAGCCAAAAAAGACCTTATTAACGAGCAGGTGAAAGGTAAACAAATAAGTAAAGAGGTGTCTGCAAATGAACTCGCTAAACAGGTTAGAACATATTATTATCAGATTGAGTACTTGCAGTACAATCAGACAAAACTTCAAAACCTGGACAGCTTATATACCGATTTTATTAGAATTGCAACAGTTAGGTTTAAAGCGGGAGATGTTAAAAAAATTGAAATTAATACCGCTGAAACGCAGAAAGGAGAAATTAATCTGTTACTCAAACAAAATTGGGTGTATTTGATTAATGCTTACAAAAACCTAAAGGCACTTTTAAATACTTCTGAGGATTTTACCATATTATATGATGAGAATTATCATCCTCTGAAAGCGGATTATGTTCTGGACAGTACTGTTGTTGCAAGACATCCTACGGTAAGGGCTTTTTATCAGGATATGGAGATTGCTGAGAAAAACAAAAAGGTTGAAAAGTCCCTAGGTTTACCGGATTTCACAATAGGTTATACAAATCAGTCACTGATTGGTTTTCAGACTGTAAATGGAATGGATCAATATTTTAACGGTGGAAACAGATTTCATTCTGCAACAATTGGAGTTTCTATTCCATTAACTTTTGGTGCAACCAAGGCGAGAATTCGTTCACTGGATTATCAAAAGCAAATGGCGGAGTCCAATGCGAAGTTTCAGCAAAAACAATTGGAAGCACAGCTTGAAAATGCTTTGAACCAATATCAGCAAAATATAAAACAGTATGATTACTATGTCAATCAGGCTATTCCAAATGCTGAGAAGATTACAAAAGCAGGGCAGTTGGGATATAAAACAGGGGAAATATCATATGTGGAATATCTTTTTGCTTTGCAGACTTCTACCAATATTCAGTTGAAATATCTGCAATCCATTCAGCAGGTCAATGAATCTGTCATTATCATTAATTCAATAATCAATCAATAAAATGAAATGCCTGTAATGCTATTAATTAATCAGTATTACAGGTACTTCATCTGACAAATAAATTTATAAAGATGAAAATCAAATATAGTATTGTATCTCTAGCTTTAATTTCACTTTTTGCTGTTAGTTGCGGAAAGAAAGATACAGCGGAAGCAACAACAGAAAAACCCAAAACAGAACAAGCTGAAGAGGGTGCTCACGAAGAAGGACCGAAAACTATTGCTGAACTTACAGAAGAACAAATGAAATCTGTAGGAGTCTTACTGGGACAAGTTGAAATGAAAGACCTAACGTCAACCATAAAAGCCAACGGATTGTTGAGGGTTCCTAATGATAAAAAAGCTACAGTGACCTCTTTATATGGAGGTGTTATTAAGACCATTAATTTTCAGATTGGTGATTATGTAAGAAAAGGGCAGGTGTTGGCAAGCATCAGTAATCCAGAATACATTCAGCTGCAGGAGCAATATTTAACCGTAAACAGTCGAATATCTTTTGCAGAGCAGGAATTCAGAAGGCAGAAAGAGCTATTTGACAATGATGCAGGAGCCAAAAAGAATCTACAGAGTTCTGATGCCGAACTGAAGAGTCTGAGAACACAAAGAGCATCTTTACAGAGACAACTTCAGCTGATGGGCATAAGCCCAGGAAGAGTCAACAATGGAAATCTCCGTTCAGGATTGGTTATTACTGCTCCTATCAGTGGTGTAATTAGTAATATCAATGCACAAATAGGAAGTTATGTAGATGTTTCATCACCGGTTTTGGAAATGATAGATAACAGTTCAATTCACTTGGATCTTCAGGTATTTGAAAGAGACTTACCTAAAATGAAAGTAGGTCAGAAAGTACAGTTTAAATTAACCAATAATCCTGAAATATTTTATAATGCAACGGTTTACAGTATCGGTTCTTCTTTTGAAAATGAAAGCAAGACCATTTCTGTTCATGCCAATGTTACAGGAAATAAAGTGGGGTTGATCGACGGAATGAATATCACAGGTGTAATTAATCTTGAGAGTGCGACAACGCCTGCAGTTCCCGATGAGGCAATTGTAGAGGCTGACGGTAAGTTCTATGTATTTGTACAGACAGACAAAAAAGCTGAGGAGCATGAAGCTCTAGAGAAGGCAGATGATGATCATGGACATGGACATGATGAAGGAGAAGCTGAACACGGTCACAAAAATGAACAGGAAGCTGGTAATCATGCAAAGGAGCAGGGAAAGAAAATGAATTTTGAGAAAGTGGAAGTAGCCAAAGGCTCATCTGAAATGGGATATACTGCTATTACTCCTGTCGTTGAAATACCAAAAGATTCAAAAATTGTAGTGAAAGGAGCTTTTTTCGTGAATGCTAAATTATCAAATGCCGGAGATCACGGACATTAGTAAACTAAAAGAGTGAAATTAACCTTAAGGTGTTTCACTCTTATTTAAAATTTAATGATTATGGCCTTAAAACAAGAACTTGAAAAACAAGGTAACTGGCTATTCAGATACAGAAGTTTTTTACCGCTCATCATTCTTTTCATTGGTTTAGCAGTTTTTATTGAGACCAATTGGAACAGAAGTATCTCTGAATGTAATGTTTATTATGAATTGTTTTGCCTCCTTATAAGTATTTTCGGATTAAGCATAAGGATTTACACAGTTGGCTTTACTCCAAAAAATACATCAGGCAGAAACACAAAAGCGGGTCAGGTAGCTGATGAATTAAATACGACAGGAATTTACAGTATTGTCAGAAATCCACTGTATCTCGGAAATTTCTTTATGTGGCTTGGTTTAGCTCTGTTGACTGAAAGCATATGGTTTATAGTTTCATTCGTCCTTTTTTATTGGATCTATTATGAAAGAATCATATTTGCTGAGGAGCAATTTCTTGAAAGAAAATTTGGGGATTATTATATCAGGTGGACTGAAAGAGTACCTCCGTTTATACCTAATTTTTCATTGTTCAAAAGTAATCAGCTGAGGTTCAGTATCAGAAAAGTTTTGCTTAAAGAAAAAAACGGACTTTTTGCCATCTTTCTGATTTTTACTGTATTTGATATTTCGGCAGAAGTTATGAATAACCATCTTCATTTCAATAATGTTTTTATTATAGGTTGCATAGTGACTATGCTGTTATATGTTGTTTTGAAAATAATAAAAAGAAATAAAGGGTTCTCCCTAGAAATTAACAAGTAGAAAAAATATAAATATCAAATACAAAAAAGCGATGTTACTCAACAAAAGAATTTCGATAGGATATTTTGTCCGTCAGATTAAGTACCAGATCATATTGATTGTATTTTTTGCTTTTTTTATAGGTTTTTTGGATGATATATCTCTATTTAAAAAAATATCTATTCCATTAAGTATCCCCGCATTGCTGGGAACGGCAGTGTCATTACTTCTGGCATTCAGAACAGCACAGTCATATGAAAGATGGTGGGAGGCAAGAACCGTATGGGGCGCTATCGTCAATGATTCAAGATCTTTTATAAGATTAGTAAGACAGTTTGTTCCTGAACTACCCGAGGAGAGCAGGCTAGTTGCAGAAAGACAGATTGTGTGGGTGTATGCCTTGGGTGAAGCATTGAGAAAACAGGTATTTTCAGATAAAGTGAAGAATTATCTGCAGTCCCATAACATTACAGGAACAAATATTCCTAATGCAATTTTGGATAAGCATTCCGAACAGATTAGAAAAATTGCTGCGGAAGGTCATATTTCTGATTTTAAAGAAGTTCAGTTAAATGAGGTTCTTATGAGATTATGCGACAGCATGGGAAAATGCGAGCGATTGAAAAATACAGTATTTCCAAGAGCTTACAGTATCCTGCTGCATACATTGATTTATGTTTTTGCTTTTTTATTGCCTTTTGGTTTGGAAGATTCTCAGTTGACTGTCGAAATAGTCACTACTATTATTGTCCCTATTATATTTATTACGATAGAGAAAACAGCTATTATCATGCAGGATCCTTTTGAGAATACTCCTGTTGATACACCAATGACAGCTTTGGCTCAGACGATTGAAATCAACCTACTTCAAATGATTGGTGAGAAAAATATTCCCGCTAAAAAAGAGAATGATTCCTATTTTGAAATGTAGTTTGGATATAAGATAACATCTAGAAATTATGAATAACGATAATAAAAATCTTTCAGCCTCATCAAAGCACAAAAAAAATCTATTGATTGTACTGTGCTTAAGTGGCACATATATGATTGCAGAGGTAATAGGAGGTATTACAACAAAGAGTCTCGCGTTGTTAGCTGACGCAGCACACATGTTGACAGATGTGGTAGGGCTATTTTTAGCATTCGTTGCTATCAAGATAGGTGAAAGAAAAGCAACTTCTCAGAAAACTTTTGGTTACTATAGAACAGAAATATTGGCTGCCGTTATTAATGCGGTTGTTTTATTAGGTATTTCTATATATGTTTTGTTTGAAGCATATCAGAGATTTAATAATCCTCCAGAGGTACAAAGTACTCCTATGTTGATTGTAGCTGGGATTGGTTTAGTGGTAAATATCATAGGGATCATAATTATCCGTAAAGATTCTTCCGAGAGTCTAAATATGAAGGGCGCTTATTTTGAAGTTCTTTCCGATGGATTAACATCGATAGGAGTAATGATTGCAGGAATAATAATGTTAACAACAGGTTGGTATTATGCTGATCCATTAATTTCTGCTGCAATAGGTCTTTTAATATTTCCAAGGACTTGGAAACTGTTGAAGGAGGCTATAAATGTTCTCTTAGAAGGTACACCAAATGATGTTAACATAGAAGATTTACGGAAATCCCTTGAATCCATAAATGGAGTCAAAAAAATACATGACCTGCATGTTTGGTCTCTTACTTCAGGATTTAATGCAATGAGCTCACATGTCATTGCTGAGCGTAGTGAGGATATGAATATTCTACTAAAAACACTTACAGAAAAAGCTACTACTGATTTTAAAATTTCACATACTACTTTTCAAATTGAAACAGAAGGACACAAAGAAGGCGAAGCACATCTTTAAAGATTTACAATATTAATAATCAAAAATATTGGAATATGGAAAACAGATTTGATGTCATAATTATTGGCTCTGGCCCACGTATTATCAATCACTTCAGGAAGCTTCCTTGGCGGTTCATGGGATCGCTATCCACATTTAACTTTAAAATAAATCTATTCTCGGTATGAAACCTAAAAGTCTTTTTAAGAGCAGCTATGCATTGCTTGCCAGATTTTTTCTATTATTTATCATAATGTCTTTTTTACTAAGGCTGGGATTTGTATTGTCCTCATTTCCTAAGGCTGAGTTTTCTGCAGTAGCTTTTATTAGAGTATTTTTATTAGGACTTATATATGACATAGGGGTAGGTTTGTTTTTCATATTTCCATATAGCCTTTATTTGTTGATTTTGCCCCAACGATTGGTAGATTCTAGATTAAATAAAATCATTACCTACTTTTCTTTTTCTCTTGTTGTATTGATTCTGTTTTTTTCCTTTTTTGCTGAAATAACTTTTTGGCAGGAATTTGAAAGCCGGTTTAATTTTATCGCTGTAGACTATCTTATTTACACTTACGAAGTAATTAATAATATCAATGAGTCTTATCCCCTGCCAATATTAATTGCAGTGATGATAATTCTCACATTTTTTGTAATTTTTTTCTGTATCCGAAAAAAATATTTTTTTGATACTTTCAAAGGCACTACCAGATTTTTTTCAAGGCTGAAAATAACGGTTGGAATTTTTGTAGCAACTCTTGTTTATGCTTTCTTAGTCGAAAACAATTTTGCGGATTTGAGTACCAACCGCTATCAAAATGAATTGTCAAAATCAGGAATCTATTCATTCTTTTCTGCTTATAATAATAATGAAATTAATTACGATCATTTTTATCAACTTATGGATAATAAGGATGCTTTTAAGATTATTAAAAATGATTTGAAAGACAGCAGTTCTATATTTCTGCAGAACAGTTTCTCAATCGAAAGAAAAATTAAACCCACCACAGCAACTGTACAAAGACCTAATGTAATTATGATTACAATGGAAAGTTTCAGTGCAGATTTCATGAAAACTTTTGGAAATAATCAGGGTATAACTCCGGTATTGGATTCGCTTGCAAAAGAAAGTGTTTTATTTACAAATATGTATGCTACAGGTACGAGAACGGTTCGAGGAATGGAAGCTCTTTCTCTTGCAATACCCCCTACACCAGGTAATAGTATCGTCAGACGAAAAAATAATGACCAGCTGACAACAATAGGATCAATTTTCAGTCAGCAGGGTTATGATACAAGTTTTTTTTATGGAGGGGACGGATATTTTGATAATATGAACAAGTATTTTGGGAATAACGGATATAACATTATTGATAGAAACAGAAATGCATTTGCAAAGGAAAACTATCTTGCGCCAAGAACTTCAATCGATGATAGAAATATTACTTTCGAAAACGCATGGGGTATATGTGACGAGGATCTTTACAATGAGGTAATCAGAAAATCAGATCAGCAATATAAAAGTGGCAAACCCTTCTACGACTTTGTTATGACTACGTCAAATCACCGACCGTTCACCTATCCGGATGGAAAAATTGATATTCCCTCTGGTTCAGGAAGAGAAGGAGCAGTTAAATATACAGATTATGCAATAGGAGCATTTCTGAAAAAGATAAAAAATAAGCCATGGTATAAAAATACTGTTATTGTTATTGTTGCAGACCACTGTGCCAGCAGCGCTGGGAAAAATGAAATTGATATATCAAAATACCATATTCCCGCGATGATTGTAAATCTTCAAGACAAGCAGTCTTTGAAAATCGATAAAATGTGTTCTCAAATTGATTTGTATCCTACTTTATTTAACTTTTTAGGATGGAAATATACAAGCAATCTGTATGGAAAAAATGTACTTAGCGACAACTATATTCCCAGAATATTTGTTGGGACTTACCAAAAACTTGCCTATATGGAGAATGATGATCTCGTCATCCTTTCACCCCAACAAAAAGTTGAGACTTTTAAATATATACAAGGAAAAAACGATCAGATTGCTGTATTACCTAAGCCGGAAATAGTAAGAAGGGCAATTGCGAATTATCAAACAGCCTATTACCTTTATAAAAATAATGGTTTGAAGCAGAATCAAAAAAAATAATTGATATGAATATGGATCTCCGCTTTGAGTTAATTATTGCAGCTAAACTCTTTTTGTCAATAGTATTAGGTTGTATTATAGGTTTTGAGAGGGAAACATCCCATAAAGATGCGGGAATCAGAACTTTTGGTGCAATTACCTTGGCTTCGTGTCTGTTTGTTGCAATTGCATCTCACCTTACAGATGATAAATCTGCTATTGCACGAATGCTCGCTGCGATAGCAACGGGACTCGGCTTTATCGGCGCAGGTTTGAGCTTTAAGGATAAAGGCAACGGTCTTATGGGGCTAACAACGTCATCTGCCTTATGGGCTACGGCTGCAGTCGGCTCTGCAGTTGCTCTCAATATGTATGTACTGGCCATATTTTCTACCGTTTTAATTTACATATTATTATCTCTTAATAAATTCACATGGTTTAGAAAGATAATAAAAAGTAATATTTCAAACAAAAGTAATCATGATGAAGGAAACAACGTTTAGCTTACTTTAAGATTTAAAAATGTAAACATTTAATCAAAATATTATGGAACACATTCACAAGTATGACGCAGAGGGCAAACAGCTCTGCTGCTCTGCACAAGAGGAAAAGATTGATAAAAAGGCTGATAATCTCCTGAAAAAATCGAAACATACAGCGAACGACGGGCATGATCATGATCATAGCGATGAAGACGGACACGACCACGGAAGCACGGATAAAACTATTTTTCAAATGTTTTTACCATCAGTAATATCACTTGTGCTTCTATTAACGGGAATTGTATTTGATAATTACGTTAAAATTGAATGGTTTGATGGATGGATTAGGACAATATGGTATGTGGCTGCTTATGCTCCTGTTGGCCTTCCTGTTATAAAAGAAGCTATTGAAAGTATCGTAAAAGGTGATGTTTTTTCGGAATTTTTACTGATGACCATTGCTACTGTCGGCGCATTTGTTATCGCAGAATATCCTGAAGGTGTTGCTGTAATGTTGTTCTATGCTGTAGGAGAGACCTTTCAAACTCTCGCAGTTACAAGGGCTAAGAGTAATATTAAAGCTTTACTTGACCAGCGACCAGATGAGGTTACAATTTTGGAGAATAATATTCCTAAAACTATAAAAGCTGCACAAGCTAAAATAGGAGAGATTATTCAATTGAAACCTGGTGAAAAATTAGCGTTGGACGGTGAATTGCTAAGTGATTCGGCATCCTTCAACACCGCTGCTTTAACAGGCGAAAGTAAACCAGATACGAAAAGCAAAGGGGAGTCAGTTTTAGCAGGAATGATCAATCTGACGAGCGTCGCACAAGTAAAGATCACTACTGCTTACGAAGACAGTAAATTAAGTAAGATTTTGGAATTGGTACAGAATGCCACATCACAAAAAGCCCCTACAGAACTTTTTATCAGAAAATTTGCTCGTATATATACACCTATAGTCGTCTTATTGGCAATTTTAATCTGCGTTGTACCATATTTCATTGTTGATGATTATGTATTTAGAGATTGGTTGTATCGTGCGCTGGTATTTTTAGTGATCTCATGCCCTTGTGCATTGGTAATATCGATTCCTTTAGGATATTTCGGAGGGATTGGTGCCGCAAGCAGAAATGGGATTTTATTTAAAGGAAGTAATTTTCTCGATAAAATTGCTGAGATACAAAACGTTGTAATGGACAAAACCGGAACAATGACTGAAGGTGTTTTTAAAGTTCAGGAAGTTAAAATTGAACCAGGTTTTGACCAGGATGAAATTCTTAAACTTGTAAATACGCTGGAGAGTAAGTCAACGCATCCTGTCGCAACCGCTATTCATGAGTATGTTGGAGAAATTGATAATTCTATCAATCTTGATAATACTGAAGAAATTGCAGGTCACGGTCTTAAAGCGACTGTGAACGGAAAAGATTTGCTGGTGGGTAATTTTAAGCTAATGGATAAATTCAATATTAAATATGATATTGACCCTTCCACAATTATTTATACTATCATCGCAATAGCATATGAAGGAAAATTTGCTGGCCTTATTACTATTGCAGACAGTATAAAAGAAGATGCAGGGATTACAATCAAAAAACTTCATAATCTTAATGTTAAGGTGACTATGCTCAGTGGGGATAAAAGTAGTGTGGTTAAATATGTTGCGGACGAGATAGGAATTGATAATGCTTTTGGTGATTTACTTCCAGAAGACAAAGTCAATAAAGTTAAAGAGATTAAAGCAAGAAAAGAGAGCGTCGCATTTGTTGGTGACGGGGTAAATGATGCACCAGTGGTTGCATTGAGTGACGTAGGAATTGCTATGGGTGGATTAGGAAGTGATGCGACTATTGAAACAGCCGATGTCGTAATTCAGGATGATAAACCTTCAAAAATTCCCATGGCAATCAATATCGGTAAAAAAACAAAAAAGATTGTTTGGCAGAATATCATCCTAGCATTTGTAGTGAAAGCAATTGTGCTTATTCTTGGAGCTGGTGGTTTAGCAACCATGTGGGAAGCTGTTTTTGCTGATGTAGGAGTTTCACTTATTGCTATTCTGAATGCCGTAAGAATTCAGAAAATGAAATTTGAATAATTACTTTTCAGATTTTTTTAAACATTGCAATTCAATAAATAAAATGAAGTTTTTAAAGCAACCTCCAATATCTAACTAATCTTTAAATCAATATAATTCTATTGTTTTTATTCCGGTTTTATATCGGAACATCAATAACTATGTTCGAAAATAACCACTGAATTAAATCAAAATGCATATTCCCATGACAAATTTTTTCAAAAAATATATGCTCATAATATTGATGCAGATTTGTTGTTTAGCCTCAGCACAAGACAGTCTGAAGTTAAATACTCTAGATTACTATGATTCTTTAGAAGTATCTGATCTGAAACATCATCAATTAAGTTACAAGAAATTAATTATCCCGGCAAGCTTGATTACAGTCGGTGCCATCAGTTTTGTTGTTCCTGAGATGAAAGAAATAGATCGTGATGTTAGGGGAGAAGTGAATGAACATAATTTGTCCAATTCAAAGCTGGATAATTATACACAGTACGTCCCTGCTGCAATGGTGTATGCCTTGAATATAGCAGGAATGAAGGGTAAACATAATTTTAAAGAAAGAACAATTATTTTTGCAACCAGCCAGGCTTTGACAGCGGCTATTGTACTTCCAAGTAAGAAATTAATCGGAGAAGAACGACCTGATAAATCCAATAATATGTCGTTTCCTTCGGGACATGCTGCTGTTGCCTTTTCGACTGCCCACTTTTTATTCCGTGAATATAAGGACACCAATTACTGGCTTGGAATATCGGGATATTCATTTGCGGTTTTTACAAGTGTATACCGGGTAATTAATAACAAACATTGGGTAACTGATGTATTTGCAGGCGCTGGAGTTGGGATATTGTCAACAGAAATAGCTTATTGGTTATATCCCAAAATCAATTCTTTGTTTAACATCAGCAAGGGTAAGTCTGCTTCTATGATTTCGCCATTTTATCAAAAATTTGATAAAACGAATATAATGGGGCTAAACTATCAATTGTCCTTTTAAAAGTAATGTAATGAGTTTTAAAAGGACATTAAAAAGAAAAGCAATACGTAATAGTAAACATAGGGTTTCATCCAAGGATATCTTTTATCTAATCTGTTGTGCCCTTTTTTTTCTTTTGCTAATAATACATCAGACTTATAAATTTAGTATTAAGTATACAAAAATTCATCCCAGACCATCTAACCATCAAACACACTCTAAATAATTAAAATACAATGTATCATTTTCTGAATAAAAATTAAGTATTCTCCAAACAATATTCTCCAAACAATATTTTCCAAACAAAAATTCATTCAAACAACTTTTATAAACCTTTTATTTTTTAACATTAGCATGAAAAAATTATTACTAAATCTTTTGACGGGCTTTGTATTTTGTACAATCTCTGCACAAGCACCAACGAATTATTATGACGGAACAGCAGGTCTTTCTGGAGCAACCCTAAAATCAAAACTTAAAACAATAATTACCAATGGGCACCAAGACAAAGGGTATGCAGGATTATTAAATGCATTTCAAACTACAGACCGAGATTATTTTTATGAAAACGACGGAACTGTAATGGATATGTATTCAGAAAATCCACTTGGATCAGATCCATACAACTATAACCACGGTTCTAACCAGTGTGGTAATTACAGCAGTGAAGGCGATTGTTATAATAGGGAGCATGTAGTACCACAAAGCTTATTTAACCAAAACTTACCAATGAGATCAGATGTCCATTTTGTGACACCAACTGATGGCAAGGTAAACGGAATGCGATCAAATTACCCATTTGGAAAAGTAGGAACGGTTTCCTTTACTTCATTAAATGGTTCAAAATTAGGAAGTTCGGCTTCCGCGGGCTACGCAGGTACTGTTTTTGAACCAATAGATGAATTTAAGGGAGATATTGCAAGAATGATTTTATATTTTGTAACAAGATATGAAACACAACTTTCTGGTTTCAGCAGTGGAAACATTTTAGGCTCTTCGGCATTTCCAGGTCTTCAAACTTGGGAACTCAAACAATTACTTGCGTGGAATGATGGAGATCCAGTCTCAGCTTTTGAAATAGCACGAAATAATGCAGCTTTCACATATCAGGGAAATAGGAATCCATATATAGACCGCCCTGAATTTGTTGCGCTGATTTGGGGAGCTTTTATGGCTGTAGATGATGTTTCAATATCTAAAAATCTAACCATTGTGCCAAATCCAGTTAGAGGAAATGTTTTAAGAGTAACTGGCGAAAAAGATTTGAAAAAATTTAAAATTGCATTAATTATTAATTCTGCTGGACAAAATGTTCAAACAATTGAAAAACCATTCGAGAATGGGAATACAGTTAATTTGAAAAGTCTACCAAAAGGAGTTTATTTTCTTAAATTAGATAATAGCAATACAAAATTTATTATAGAAGATTAAAAAAGCAAAAGGAAGTGACCTAAAAGTCAGATACACCTTCTGAGAATCAAATATTCATATACTCCTCCTGTATTGGGGTAAGAATAGAACCAGCAAAAATTGAGGCTGTCCAAACTTTTCGGACAGCCTCTTTGCTTTTTTAATCTAGTAATTAATTGTATGCCTCGCCAAAAAAAGTTTGGACAGAATTATACCTTCGTTTCTTACACTATAAAAATCTTCCATTAGATTACTCTGAGTAGAACACTTTTAAAATTTTTGGAATATGACTATGTGTTAAATAAGATAAAAGTTCAAAAACCGAAATCCAGATTAAATATTACAATAAAATTAGATTAATATAAACAAATTGTTAGATTAGTCTAACAATTTGTTTATATTTGAAAAAAAAATAATCGTGAGTAAAAGATATTTATCTGTTGTTGTACTTTGCTATCTTGTTTTTATTATCGTGCAGGCTTGTGATAACCTCCATCCGGAAGCAATAGACGAAGGCGAATTATTAGACGGTCCGATTGAGGGTTTGTCCTACGCTGAAAACCAGCAATTTTTGAAAGGAGATATTGCTTTTAATGATGAAATTTTCACAGTTGAAAAAGGGCTTGGGCCTACATTTGTAGCAACAAGTTGCGGCAGTTGCCATGCCGGTGACGGAAAGGGCACGCCTTTTTCTACGCTGACTCGTTTTGGTCAGGTTGACGAAACGGGTAATTTATTTTTACATTTAGGTGGTCCCCAATTACAGAATAGAGCGATACCGGGTTATACTCCGGAGACAATTCCTTTCGGAGCGACATTTTCCAAATTTACTCCGCCTGCAAATACAGGATTGGGTTTTATTGAATTGGTGTCCGATACAGATATCTTGGCAATGGCTGATCCTTTTGATGCAGATAATGATGGGATTTCAGGAGTTCCAAATTACATAGTGCTTCCAGCATATCAAGCGCCATTTCCTTTTGCGATCCCAAAAGGAGGGAAGTATATCGGACGATTTGGTAAAAAAGCATCCACATACAGTTTACATCAACAGACTGTTAATGCCTATAATCAAGATATGGGCATTGCTTCAACATTTAATCCTCAAGATGTTTATTCAGGAATGAACATTGACCCAGAGGTCTCTGACAAAACCATTGCAGATGTCGTATTTTATCTGCGTACATTAAAAACGCCGATTCAACGAGATCCAGAAAACAATAGTGTTAAGCAGGGGCAGGCTCTATTTACCCAAATAAGTTGCATTAAATGCCATGTCTCGGAATTAAAAACTTCATCATCTTCAATTTCAGCATTATCAAATAAAAAGTTTTACCCATACACAGATCTATTGCTTCATGATATGGGCAATGCTTTGGATGATGGATATACAGAAGGATCTGCAAAGACCTATGAATGGCGTACTCCTGCATTGTGGGGACTGGGTTTATCACCAAAATCACAAGGGGGGCAATATTCCCTAATGCATGATGGTAGAGCAAAAAGTATAGAGGAAGCTATACAACTGCATGGTGGAGAAGCTACAAATAGCAAAAATAAATACATGCAGTTATTATCTCAGGAGAAAGAAGCTATTATTAAATTTTTAAAATCATTATAAAAGTGGATAGACTTGAATTTATAAAAAAATGTGGTTTTGCCTGTTTGGGGATTACAGCACTTCCTATCGTTCTTTCAGGGTGTATAAGCAATAAAATAGTTGCTGGAACAATTGAAGAAGATTACATTATATTGCCTTTGGTAGATTTTGTGGAAGCAAAATATCCAGATAAAAAACGTTCTTATGTCATCATTCAAAATGATATCCTGAAATATCCTATCTGCGTATTTCGTTTTTCAGAAACCCAATACGAGGCATTATGGATGCAATGTAGCCATCAGGGAAGCCAATTGCAAGTGTTTGGAGACAAGCTCCAATGTCCTGCACACGGTAGCGAATTTACCAATAAAGGGCATGTACAAAACGGTCCTGCTGATAGGGCACTAAGAAAATTTCCGCTGTACATAGAATCCGATTTTTTGAAAATTTCTTTAAAGAAACCCGTATGAAAAAAATCCTCTACCTTACTGTATTTTTAATATTTCAAACAACCATAGCACAGGTCGATACTGAGCTATTAAAAAGAATTCCTATAGACAGCGCCCAATCTTTAAATATGGATGCTGTCTACACACGCCCTTTCTTAGGCCTAGGAAAAGTACCTGTCTCTATCGGAGGCTATGCAGAACTCAACTGGCAGCACATCAGTACCGACGGCGTATCAGAAGGACATCAATTTCAATTACGAAGAATGACACTTTTCGTATCTTCTTCAATTTCGTCCAAAATAAAATTTCTTAGTGAAATAGAATTGGAAGAAGGTGGTAAAGAGATTAATATTGAATTTGCTGCCATTGATGTGGAGCTTAATCCCCTGCTTAATTTGCGAGGAGGAATTATCATGAATCCAATTGGGGCTTTCAACCAAAATCATGATGGTCCGAAATGGGAATTTACTGATCGTCCTATATCAGCAACACAAATGTTGCCTGCAACATTTAGCAACGCCGGCTTTGGGTTATATGGAAAAATGTATAAAGCAGATTGGATGATTGGCTATGAAGCCTATCTTTCCGGAAATTTTGATAATTCAATTATTGATAATAGTCAGAACAAAACTTATTTGCCCGCTGCCAAAAGTAATCCCGAACGTTTTGAAGGAATCAATAGCGGCATCCCTCTTTTAACCGCCAAAATTGCTACAAGACATAAAAAAGCAGGAGAGATTGGAGTTTCTTATATGGGAGGTATTTACAATAAATTTCAGGATGATGGTCTCCAGATCGATGATAAGAGAAGAGTAAGAGTATTTGCATTGGATTATAATAATACACTTCCAAATTTGGGAACTTTTATTACTGCGGAATGGGCATGGGTAAAAGTAGATGTTCCTGAAACTTATACACAGCAATATGGGGATAGACAATATGGAGGATTTCTTGATATTGTGCAACCCATAGTTAAAAGAAAAATTCTAGGTTGGGAAAAAGCCGTTGTTAATGTTGCATGCCGTTTTGAATATATAGACTGGAATGTAGGCCACTTTAGAGAAAATAACAACAAAATTGGAGATGACCTATGGAGTGTAATGCCTGCAATTAGTTTAAGACCAAATGCACAGACTGTTTTTAGAATTAATTACAGATTTCAGAAACAAAGAGATGTTTTTGCAAATCCTTCATCAACTACGACAGGCTTCAGTTTTGGAATTTCTACCTATTTTTAATTTTTACTAAGAAATTGAAATATATATAGCTAAGCTGTTGAAAATATATTTTTATTTGTAAATTTGTTGTGTTGACAAATTTAAGAATATATACGAGTGTGATAACACTATTTTGTTTGGGTTTCTTTTTGATACCTATTCAAAGCTATGCCTGTTCCAAAAAATCAACAAGCACTGAAAAAAAGTCCTGCTCAGAAGAAAAATCTGATAAATTGCACGACAAAGACAGTTGCAAGCACAAGTCAGATAAAAAATGTAACGATGGTAACGACTGCGATGGCAATTGTAAACACAGCTCTTGCAGATGCAGTACTTCTTCATCTTTTGTCAGCTTATTAATACCAATTGATTTAAATATAACAGACCCTTTTGCTGAAAACAAAAAGCAAAAATTCGGGTTTGAACAAGCCTACTATTCTTTAGGCTACTCATCCATTTGGCAACCGCCTAAAATAAGCTAAAACGGAGGCTTTACAGCCAAAGTTATGTCTTGTCGAAAACCAAATCCGGTTTTCGCACCCCTTTTGTATTTCTAATTAAATTAAAAATTTTCAAAATGAAATCATTATCAAAAATAGTGATGGTAATTACCGTATTACTATCATCAATAAACAGTTTCGCACAAATCAAGAATGCGAAAACAGAAACCGTAAAAATTTACGGCAATTGCGGTATGTGTAAAGCCACTATCGAAAAAGCAGGCAACTTGAACAAGATAGCCAGTGTAGAATGGAATAAAGACACTAAAATGGCTACACTCACTTATGATAGCGGTAAGACCAATCAGGACGAAATATTGAAACGTATCGCTTTGGCAGGCTATGACAGCGAGAAGTTTTTAGCTCCAGATGATGTGTATGCCAAACTTTCAGGATGTTGTCAATACAGCAGGGAATTAAAGCCGGTCGCAAAATCTAATGACGCAGGTATGGATATGAAAAATCAACACGCAAATCACAACGAAATGGCAACAACAAAAACTACCGATGCCCAAAATTTACCACAATTGAAAACTGTTTTTGACAATTATTTTTCAGTGAAAGATGCTTTGGTAAAAACTGATGCAGGCACTTCATCCACAAAAGCTGCCGATTTAGTGAAAGCCATCAAAGCGGTAGAAATGGCAAAACTTTCTACCAAGGAGCATAGCGTTTGGATGAAAGTGATGAAAGACTTGACTGCAAATGCCGAAAAGATTGCTGCTTCAAAAAATGTTGCCCAACAAAGGGAAACATTCGTTTTGCTTTCTAATAATATGTATGAGTTGGCTAAGGTATCAAAGCAGGAGATTCCTGTATATTATCAGCATTGCCCAATGTATAATAACGGGAAAGGAGCAAATTGGCTGAGCAAGGAAGAAGCTGTTAAAAATCCATATTACGGTTCTCAAATGCTAACCTGTGGTAAGGTAGTAGAAATGATAAATTAAAAACAAAGGAGGCTGTCTCAAAAGCGAGATAGCCTTTTTTATGCAAAAAAGGAAAGCCGAGGCTTTCCTAATTGTAGCAAATTTTGTAAATTGCTGTGTGTTAATTAATTAAAAGGTAGTCTTTAAAGATTACAATCCCAAAGAAAATTTGCTTTTTCCTCCGAATTTGTCGGAGTTGATTGATGACAAGCATCCTGTGAAAATAGTTTCAAACATTATCGATGGTTTGGATATTAAAAACTTAATCAAAACCTACAAACCGGGAGGAACATCGTCTTACCATCCGAAAATGCTTTTGAAAGTATTGATTTATGGTTATTTGAGTAACATTTATTCAAGCCGGAAAATGGAACAGGCATTGAAGGAAAACATCCATTTTATGTGGCTTTCGGCGATGAGCCGTCCTGATCATAATACTTTGAACAGGTTTCGAAGCGAGCGATTAAAGGGTGAAGTAAAAGCCATCTTTACACAAATTGTTTTGCTTTTGGAGAAGGAAGGTTTGGTAAGCCTGGAAACCACTTTTGTAGATGGGACCAAGATAGAGGCCAATGCCAACCGCTATACTTTTGTTTGGGGAAGAGCCATCAAGAAGCATCAGCTAAGAATTGCAGAGCAACTGGAAGAACTTTGGAATTATGCAGAAAGTGTGGCAAAAGAAGAGCTTCAAAACACTGAAAACATCGATTTTAAAGAGATTGATTCAGAAAAAGTAACACAAACCATCGACAAGATCAACGAGGTGTTGAAGGATAAAAAAATACCTTCGAAAGTTCGCCAGAAACTGAATTATGCCAATAAAAACTGGGCAAACAATTTGGATAAATACAAAAAACAACAGGCGATTTTACAAGCCAGAAACTCTTATTCCAAGACCGATACAGATGCTACTTTTATGCGGATGAAAGAGGATCATATGCGAAACGGACAACTCAAAGCGGCCTATAATCTACAGATTTCTACGAATAAACAATTTATTTTACATTATTCCATTCATCCCAATCCTACGGATACCAAAACATTGGAGTCTCATTTAAAAGGTTTTGAAGACAGCTATCATAAAGTTCCGAAAGAGCTCGTTGCCGATGCAGGCTACGGTTCGGAAGAAAACTATAACCTACTGAAAAACAAGAAAATAAAATCTTATGTTAAATACAATTACTTCAGAAAAGATCAAAAATCGGGACAAATAACCACTTCTCAAAACAATCCGAAGCTGGCAAAAATCAGGGAAAGGGTTTTCAAACTTCTCAATACCAAAAAAGGCATCAAACTCCGAAAACAGCGATGTCACGATGTTGAACCTGTTTTTGCAGAGCTCAAACACAACAAAAATTTTAAACGTTTTATGCTTCGAGGAAAAACTAAGGTCGAAGTAGAAATCGGCATTCTCGCCATTGCCCATAATCTCAAAAAAATGGCAAAAGCAGCCTGAAATAGACTGTTTTTTTGACTTTTTTAGCTTTGTTTTTCAAAAAATCAAAAATAGAAAACTTCAAAAATCGGATTTTTAAACAAAGCACAAAAAAAGACTGTCCTTTTGAGACAGCCTCTTTTTAGTAATTATAAAATTGAAATTTCTAAAATGGTTATTCAAAAAAATATTTATAAAAAACTGTTGCCAATAGTAATATTACTATTGGCAACTCAAATAATTTACGCCCAAAAAGTAGTGCATTACGACCTGTATGTAAAAGATACCCTTGTCAACTATGCAGGTAAGCAAAAGCGGGCGATTGCCGTAAACGGGCAAATCCCCATGCCCACCCTTACCTTTACCGAGGGCGACACTGCCGAAATAGTGGTGCACAACCAATTGAAAGAAAGCACATCACTTCACTGGCATGGTGTGTTCCTGCCCAATAAAGAAGACGGTGTGCCCTGGCTTACACAAAAACCCATCGCACCGGGCACAACCTACACCTACCGTTTTCCGATTATCCAGCATGGTACGCACTGGTACCATTCCCACTCAGGATTGCAGGAGCAGATTGGAATGTATGGCAGCTTTGTAATGAAAAAGCGCGATAACGATAGAACATTTAGAAAAGGAATTGATGATTTACCAACCGTACCCATCATTTTAAGCGAATGGACAAACCTTAACCCTGATAACATTAACAGAATGTTGCATAATGCGAATGATTGGGCAGCCATCAAAAAAAATGCTACCCAATCTTATGCAGAAGCCATCAAGGAAGGTTACTTTAAAACAAAGATTAAAAACGAATGGAAACGAATGTTGGCGATGGATGTAAGCGATGTATATTATGACAAAATATTAATCAACGGCAATCATACCACAGATTTAAAATCAGTTGATGGCAAAACACTAAAAGCGGGAGATAAAGTAAGATTAAGAGTGTCAAACGGTGGAGCTTCATCCTATTTTTGGTTACGATATGCAGGCGGTAAAATTACTGTAGTAGCCAATGATGGTAATGATGTAGAACCTGTAGAAGTTGATAGGTTAATCATTGCAGTTTCCGAAACTTACGATATTGTAGTAACCATTCCTGAAGATGGTGTTTCTTACGAATTTTTAGCAACTACCGAAGACAGAACACAATCTGCAAGTTATTTTGTAGGTAATGGTATCAAGCAACTTATTTCTCCACTTCCAAAATTGAAATATTTTGAAGGAATGAAAATGATGAACGATATGATGAAAATGAATGGTGATTTAGATGATATGGGAATGAAAATGAGCCTGAACCAAATGGACATGAATGTGGTAATGTATCCTGAAATTACTGGAGATGCTAAGCAAAAGCAAGACCACAGTCAGCACAATATGAATATGGATAATGACCCCAATCGTTACAATGCAAATGCTTTAGGCGATATCAAAACATTGAATTATGCTATGTTACAATCCCCATACAATACCACACTTCCTAAAGACGCACCTGTAAAAGAATTAAAGTTTACCCTTACCGGAAATATGAACCGCTACGTGTGGAGTATGGATAATAAAATACTTTCTGAAACCGATAAAATACCTGTAAAGAAAGGGGAAATTTTGCGCATTACCATTTACAATAACTCAATGATGCGCCATCCAATGCATTTGCACGGCTTTGATTTCAGAGTAATCAATGGTAAAGGAGAAAAATCACCATTGAAGAATGTGTTGGATATAATGCCAATGGAAACCGATACCATTGAGTTTTTAGCGAACGAGGAAGGAGATTGGTTTTTTCATTGTCATATCCTCTATCATATGATGTCTGGTATGAACAGGGTTTTTGCAGTTGATGACTACCAAAATCCATATTTACCCAATAAAAAGCAAGCCTACAATAAATTGCAAAGAGAGAGCAATATGTCGCACTTTATGGCACAGAACGATTTTGCAACCAATGGTAACGATGGGGATGCAATGTTTCAAAATGCGAGATGGAGTTTGGGTACAGAGTGGCGTTTAGGCTACAACGATATGCACGGCTACGAAGTAGAAACTCATTTGGGAAGATACATCGGAAAGATGCAATGGTTTATGCCCTTCATCGGTTTTGATTGGCGTTACCGAAAAATGGGAATAGATGAACACGAAACCAATTTATTCGGACAGAGAAATGAAAAAGATACACGTAGGGCAATTAGCTTAGGTTTTATGTACACATTGCCAATGTTAGTAAATTTCCAGGCAGAAGTATATCATGATGGTATTGTACGCCTTTCTTTAATGCGAGAAGATATTCCTATTACAAAACGATTGAGAGCAGGGTTTATGGTCAACACCGATATGGAATATATGACTGAACTCAGATATATCATTAATAAAAATGTGGGTATACGTACCCATTATGATAGTGATATGGGATTTGGTGTTGGCTTATCTCTTAATTATTAAAATTATAAATTCAACAACCCTATCAGAGGTTTAAAGAAGTATACACGATTCATCTTGATTCTTTTCAAACAAATACAGATATGTATTCATATCTGTATTTGTTTATTAACTATATTTTACGAAAAGAAGCAACCTATCTGCCTTTAAAACAAAAAGTCCTTAAAAGGAGATGAAATCTGATTTTAAGGATTGCATATCTTGATAATTTTATAGTAATCTGTAATGAATTCACGATTATCAACTATTGATTTGGAGTGTTGTACTACTAAGAGAGGTAAAATATCCATTTCTCGTTTTATACACTACAGAATATCCTCGTTAAGTTTTAAAAATAAATCTTTTGAGTTAACTGTTATTCCTGACATTTGAGCATATTTCAATTCCTGTTCAATCAAATTAATATTCTTTGATTGTGCAAAGTTGATAAATACAGATACAATATTTTGATTTTCCTTTAATATTGCTGTGACTTCTTCTTCAAGATGCTTAAAATAATTCTTTTTAAAATCGGACATTTCGCTCATAGTAAATCAGATATTTTAATTATTTTTTCTCTTGTTAAGATATCAAAATACCTATTTTCCTTTTTATTTTTCTAATCATATATAAAACCATTAAAATCAAAAGGGAAAGGGAAGTTTTTACACAGCATCGTTAGATAATTGAAATAAGGTTGTTATATACTTGGATGTAGTCGCCAAATATTATTATACTCTATCCAGTTTAATTCTATAAAAATGATTGAGTTGATTTTTATTAAAATATAATATTTTACTTCCAAATATATAGGTCACTCAATTTACTTTAGATTAAAATTTTGAATATTTACCATAATGTATAAAGCATATTTAGATTAGATTTTTCAATTTAAGGAATATTTAATCTTCCCAAATAATACTTAGTGCACAATTTTCATACACTATACAATGTTCATAGAAAATTCTTCTGGAGTCTTCGGATTTTACATTTTCAAAGCAATCAATAGCAAAAATTTCTTCTGGATTTTCAATTGAAGTTTTTACATTTTTAAAATAATCAGCCATAGCTAAACCTTCAGGAACTTTTTTATCATTAAGTAAGTTCCAGAAAGGGAAGCCCTGACTGTTTTTTTGCCATTTCACAAATCCATTCTCAGCATAAACTATTTTGATAGGATGATTTCCTATTTCTGCAAATCTGAGTGCACATGAAGTTTTACTCACATTATATTCCTTGCTTAACTCATCAATCACTTTAAAACTAAATTTTTTTCTCTTCCATAAATTTCGTTGAAAAGATTCTTCTGGCATTAAGAGACAAGCCGCAAAATAATCTGCTTCTCTTTCAATTTTATCGAATTGAACCCTGTCAATTTTCGAGGGATGAGGTTCTAAAATTCCCAGTTTGAGTCCAACGCGATGTGTGTCTATAAAATAGTGCCCAAGTTCGTGGGCTAGTGTAAATCTAGAACGCGGAGAATTAAACCTATTATGATTATCTATATTAATATGAATATAAAATTCATTATCATCATAAACAGTCATTCCATCAAAAGTCCCTTTGTCATAATGATCATAAAATACCTCAATGTCCTCAGATTCTGCAATAAGATGTAATGGAATTATTTTTTCAGTATTGAAATTTCCACTAATGGATCCAGCAAGCTTTTTAATTTTTGATAAGGAACTGCTATCAATCACCTTTCTTCTTTTTCTGATTCTGTTTCATTTTGTCAAAGACGCTTTGAGAAATATTGCTTTGCCCTTTTCTGGCGACCATTTTCAAACTTTCTATTTCATGACTTAAGTTTGTGTCAATTGATATAATTTTTGATTCTTTTTCAACGCAAAAAGAACCATCAATAATTGATTTGACATTAATACCTGTGTTTTTCAACTTAAAATCATAATCTTCATAAAGTTTATTAAACCTCTCTATCTGAGTTTTATTCTGAGGAAATAAAAAACCTGTTGAATGTAACCAATCATCAAGGTTAGTCTCTGTAACCTTTCCTATATATTTTTTATCTATTCCCATTGAAAGCTTTTAGATAGTTATTAATGTGATCATTAGCTTCTTTTTTATAAACCTGAATTGAATTTTGAACTAAATTCAATCTGTCTCTCAATTTTTTACCCACTGACCTTGGTATATTTTTTTTTCCGGTATTTTCGTAAGCTTTATATGTAAGATACACAATCTTATGTTTTTCAGATAGACCAAGCATAGCTCTCTCAATGATTTCTAATCTAATTTTCAGCTCTCTTTTCTTTTGTATATCATCGTCTCCTACTGTTAACGAAATTAGATCATCAATATTCTCTACAATTGATAAATCGTCTTCATCAGGTTCCGCACAGGTATTTAAATCTCCATATTTTACCAATTGAGTATATACTATTGGATAAAGCCATAACAAAATCGACCGATCAATATCATCCGGATACTTGGCTTTACTTTTATTAAAAGAGTGATATTTCCAAACGCGGGCAAAAGCACAAGTTGCTATTTCAAGTGCAACAACCTCACTGTAATTAAATTTATTACAATATATTTCTGCTTTTTGCAAAATATCTCTTTCAAACCTACTACAAAACTCGGTAAACGCTGCAGCAGCTTCTTCAGGATATTCTTCTTTAAAAGAAATATAATCTATAAGCTCATCACTGGGTAATGTCTCAAAAACTATTTCATCGGTTTTTTTTTGTTCTACATTCATCTATATACCAAAATGCATTACTAATGGAATTAGTATATGAGTGGATAGGCTCATATACTTCAAAGTTAAAAAAATCTTTCTAATGGAATTAGTATATGATTGAAGTTTGTTCAATGGTCAATTCCTTTATGGCCTAGAATGTTAAAGGAAAAAATGCTTACTAATTATGGCAACTAACAAACCGACTGGAGACGGTCACAGAAATGGAGCAGTTAAAGGGCGTTCACAAACCTACAATCCACAAACAGATTCTTGGGTGAAACGCGATACTGCTACAGGTAGATTTATGGATGTAAAAACTTCTAGTAACACTCCCTTCAAAGGAGTTACCAAGGAAAAGTAACTCCATTTAAACTCCAGGTATCCTAAAAATGATACTTGGAGTTTACCAATTTTTAATATCATTATATAAATGAGAAAGAGCTAGTAGTTTTTTGAGGTTCTTTAAAAGATTATAATATGCTTACGGATTTCCGTAATATATTTTTGAAAAATAAAATTACATTTGGCTCTATTTATATTAAAATCAGACTTTTATGACAGTTTGTCATTACTGCTATTGTAGGAGAAAAGTTTGATGTAATAAATTTAATAAACAAAAAAAATGAAATTATCAGACAAAGATTTACAGTTTTTTATTAGTAAAATCAAACTGCAGCCTGAAAACATGGGCAAGTATAGAGATCAGGTAAACAACCTGAAAGAAAAATTAGACAAAAAAATTGCTGAAGATGACAGACATGGATTAAAGGTTGAGAAATATCTTCTCGCTGGTTCGTGGAAAAAACATACGATTTTGAAACCTACGGGAGACCATCCCATAGATATTGATCTTGTACTTTTTGTTACTGGTGATGAAGATATTCATAATGACATTGGGAAGCTTTTTGATTTTATTGTAGAATATTTGGAAGAAATTTATCCACAAAAAGACATTTCTAAAGATGTGGATGCTGCTGGAAACACAAAGTCGGTAACCATTTATTTTTCAGGTTCCGGACTAAGCGTTGATATTGTTCCTGTAGTCCCATTAAGCACACCAAAGGATTATGTATGGCAACCCAGCAGACATGGAAATGGTAAAAAGTATATTACCAGTATTTCCAAGCAGTTAAGTTTTTCACTTAACAGAAGACAAGAAAATTCTGCTTACACTTCAATTGTAAGAGCTATAAAATGGTGGAGAAATTACAAAGAATTAAAACCTTCTGATAATGAACCAGGATTATCTTCTTTTACGATTGAATTGATTGTTGCCTATCTTGACATAAATAAAGGAATCCAAACAAATATCGAAGAAGGAATCATTCGTTTTTTTGAATTTGTAAGTTCTACTGAATTTCCAGAAATTATTTTTCAAGATTCCATTCGTAGTGTTCCGACACAGTACGATTCAGCAATCTATGTTGCTGACAATACTAATAAAGAAAATAATGTTGCAAAGAGAATGACCAAACCAAGATGGGCCGAAATTATTGAAGAGGCTGAAGAGGCATTTGATACTTTGAACTTTGCTCAAGCAAGAAATAATGAAGGAGATACTATACAAGAATGGAAAAGTGTTTTCGGTCCAACCTTTAACATTAAATAAATTAAACTATGTACGGAACAAATACAAAAACAAATACTTATACGGTCCTTGATATAAGAAAAACATTTGAAAGCTGTGAGGCAGATATCAGAACAATTGCCAGACGCACTAATAAGTGGACAATGGAATACGTAGATAAGGTTTTCCATGATGTGCTCAAATATGCAGAAAAATATTATTTACAATCAGTAAGCATAACCTTGATCAATACCAATACGGGTTTGCCAGTGAAAGCAGCTAAATTTATTGTAAATGATTTAGGTGATGCAACCGACAGCGAACGCGCTGGGAAAAATAATGATTGGCCAGATACTGATAACACTTCACTATCAATTATATTATCTCATACTCAGAAATGGAGGAACCTAACTTCTGAAGAGAAAACAAATTTTCAAAAGGAATTAAAACTCAGTTGGGGTAGTACAGATATTAATACTAATTTTCCGCATCTGCAACAGTCAGATGCACAGTTGTATGCAAGTAATGGATATGAATTACAAAAAAAGAATTTTAAATAAATATGAGTACAATTTTTGATAATATAACAGAACTTCCTAGTAGAGAAATTGCCGAAAGAGCTAAACACTTAATTGGTTTTGAAAACAAATATAATAGGATACTTTCGAACTTAAAGCTCTTGCTGGATCAAGAAGGTCTTGTTGAGTGGAGCAAAAAATTTCATAAAACAGAACTTCCAGTAATTTCACAACTGAAAGAAAAATATCCATTAATTATATTGGCAGGTGACGCAGGAACAGGCAAAACTGTTTCTGCCGAGGCCATTGCGGACAGAATGCTTAGGGAATTAAAAAAGGAAGGTTTTTTTCTAAAACTGAGTACAAGAGTTAGAGGAGAAGGTCTTCATGGTCAAATGGGGAATTTAGTAAATGATGCATTTGCTGAACTAAAAACTCAAGCAGGTAAGAAACGAATAGCATTTTTACTAATTGACGAAGCTGATGCAATTGCTTCGACAAGATCTACCATGCAGATGCATCAGGAAGAAAAAGCAGCTGTAAATACATTAATTCAAAAAATTGATGAAATTCGTGAACTAAATGGGCGAGCAATATTGTTTATGTCGACAAACAGATTGCATTTTCTTGATGAAGCTATTGTGAGAAGGGCGGCAATTATTTTAGAATTTGAGCGTCCCACCTTTGAGGAAAGAGTGCTTCTTTTTAAAACCTCTCTCGCTGGTGTTGAAATTACAGATAAGCAGTTAGAGGAATTGGCTAACCTGTCAGGAGAGGAATCGAACAATGGACTTTCTTTTTCTTTTTCAGATATAAGATTAAGAATATTGCCAGAAGCTGTTGCAAAATGTTTCCCGGATAAAGCTTTAGATTTTGAAACTGTCGCCGAGACAATTAAAAAACTTAATCCAAGCCCTAAAATTGTATGAAAAAAGGACCTATCTTTCTACAAATAATTCTGTCTGTTATTCTAATCGTTGGAGGATACATCGAAAAAGGAAACTGGACAGAATCTAAATATTCCACTACGGGATATATCACATTACTTACCTTCATTGTAACTTTTGTATATGAAAACTACAATAGACTTGGGTTTTATTTCCAGTCAAAGGTTTTGTTAAAAAATACTGATGTTCGTGTTTCTATTTCATATCTGTATAGAATAAAAGTTGAAAATGAATACTTGCTTGTTAAAAGCAGAACAAGAAAATATTTTCAGCCTGTGGGTGGTTGTTATAAAACATTACCTGGCTGTGAAAGAAAATTCGAAGAATTAGATGTTAGACCTGATAGAAAATTTGAAACTGAAAAGGGAATTGCAAAAAATGATCTGCGTGTTCATGTAAAAGGTAAAAATCTAATTGAATTTCTTAAATGGTTTGATTCAAAGGAGGATCGTGAGATTTCGCCTTGGAGAGAATTTTGTGAAGAATTAATTGCAACAGAAATTTTAACCTGGCGGCCTTTTAGATACATCGACTATAGATTTAAGAAAAAAATTCAATCACCTATAATTGATTTGGATATGGGAGGTAAAGGTCTTTTTATTTATGAAGTTTTTGATTTAGTAATTAATGATGAGCAAATGCCATTACTTAAAGATTTAAAGAATAAAACATCTGAAAATTACATCTGGGTTACGGATGAAGTTATTCAAACATTAGGTCATGAGACCGGTTCGAAATCTTTTCCACATGAAATTGGACCACATACAAAGTATGCACAAAACTTAAAATGGAGTAAATAAAACATCAATTGTTGATTTTTATGACATAGTACGTTATCATTAGGAGATAATTTGCATTGAATTTACTTTATTAAAATTTTACAATTTATCAAATATAAACCAGATTAGCACAAAAGTAATTTCGTAGTTTTTTAATGTCGTTTATTCAAATATATAATTGACAATTTTGTTATCATGATTATTATTTTAAGAGTGAAAAATATGGAGAGGAATTTTTTGTCTTTGAAAGTCTGTGTTTTAGTAAAAATTAGTGATCAAAAATGGTCTTTTATTTGGAAAAACTAAAAAAAGACATATATTTGCACCAGTAAAAACAAACAATCTTAAACTTATTTAAAAAAGTGACCTATTCGGTGACCTAAAAATAAGAGAACGATATAAAGCTTATGGATAGGGAGTTTTTCAAATAAGAACAAGTCCCGTCCGGATCGCATAAAGCTTCACAATTTGTGAAGCTTTTTTGTTATATTGAGGAAAGAGATATCATCTCTATTTTTTAAATGACACTTAATGCGAATTTTAAACGAAAGATTTTCGTGATCCGATTTTCGGCAGAGTTGCAGTACTCAGGATGTGAAGAGCTTTTTTGCTAATGGAAATTAGGGTTTATTTTCAGGTCATTCAGATCCAGCTGGAGTTCAGCTTTTCGGATTTCTTCATCGTCATAATATTTTTCTCTCCTCATTTGGAAGATATCCAGTCTTTGCTTGGCGTATATTTCCTTTAGTATTTGCTCGAATCTGTCGATCTCCTGCGTTGTACAGTTGTTACATTCCAGAAGGTCCAACTGATTTTCTGTATTCTCTGTTTGTATGGAGATCTGCATATGGTAATTTTTCAGAAGATTACTTTTATCGATAGCATCCGGGTAATTGGAATTGATATGGTTCAGAGCCAGTCTGTTAAGTCTGATCTGGATCTGGGCTTCCTGCTGTTCCTGTGGAAGTACGAAATCCATTGCGGGAATATTCAGTTTCTTGACAACGAATGGCAAACTTAGCCCCTGAACAACCAAAGTAATAAAAATAACAATAAAGGTGATCAGCAAAATCAGATTTCTGTGTGGAAAAGGCGATCCGTCCTCCATTACAAAAGGGATGGAAAGTGCTGTTGCAAGAGAAACAACGCCTCTCATGCCTGCCCATCCGATCACAAGCGGGCCTTTCCAGCCCGGAGCCTGTTCTTTTCTGACAGATTTGAAAAGCCACCTCGGAACGAAAGCCGCAGGATATATCCAGAGAAAACGAATGATGATGACGACAATGCTGATGATAACACCATATTTGATGCCCTGGATCAATGAAGCTTCTTCCAGTCCGCGGATAATGGACGGAAGCGATAACCCGATTAAAATAAAGACCATGGCATTCATCACGAATATCACTGTAGTCCAGACGCCCAGCATATTGAGTCTGGTATTTCCATTTTTGAATATCTCGTGTGACCGGTAAGAAATAAAAAGGCCTCCCGTAACCACTGCCATCACACCGGAAAAATGAAACTGCTCTGCGCCTAGATACAGCACATATGGTGTCATAATCGTGAGTGCGGCATCGATCGCCGAGGTTGTCGGTAAAAAACGATGAATGAGATACATTAATCCGGCACCAACTAATCCTACTACGATTCCCATTCCTGCTACTAAAAAGAATTGCCCCACAGCTTCATGCATAGAAAAGCTACCTGTAAGTATAGCAGCCAAAGCAAATCTGAAAACTATCAGGGAGGAAGCATCATTGACCAGGCTCTCACCTTCCAGGATGCTGATGATTCTTTTAGGTACTGGTAATCCTTTCAAAACAGTGGTTGCAGCAACTGCATCTGGTGGTGACACAATCCCTCCAAGTAAAAATCCGAGTGCGAGTGTAAAACCGGAAATCATTTCTCTGGATAGATAAGCAACTACCAGCGATGTGGCAAAAACCAACCCGAAAGCCAGGAGAGAAATGGGTCTTTTCCAACGCCAGAAGTCATTCCAGGAGGTGTACCAAGCTGCTTCATATAACAGTGGAGGCAGGAATATCAGAAATACCAATTCCGGATCCAGTTCTATTTCTGGGATGCCGGGCAGAATACTAATTATCAACCCTGCCAATACCAGAAAAATAGGATAGGCAATCTTCAGTCTTTTGGCCAGCATCACCATCATGAACACTGAGAATAAGAGGGCAAGTATCAATAATAAGTTATGATGCATTTATGAACTATTAAATTATTTTTATTGTAAAAATATAATTCTGACCAGTAAAATCCTAAGATTTGGATTAATTATATTTAAAGCTTTAATTTTTAGCTGACTAAAGGCTTGCATTTGGTGACTTATGATTATATTAACGGCCGGAAATTTAATATGTTTATTGTAACGAATTGTTAATATTAGATACAAATTATATCAAATAATATCATAATCAAAATGAAAAAGATCTCTCTTAGTGCATTGATGCTGACTTCTTTATTCAGTACTACTTTTGCGCAAACCAAGCAGGCTGCTTTGGAGCTTAACTATATGGATACATCAGTCCGTCCCCAGGATGACTTTTACAACTACGTCAACGGAACCTGGATGAAGACTGCAAAAATCCCTGCAGATAAGCCAAGCTGGGGTTCTTTTAACCAGCTTAGAGAAACCACGGATAACAATTCTTTGGTACTGTTGGATAATATCCTGAAAGAAAAATTTGCTGTTGGGTCGGAAGGGCAGAAAATACAGGCACTTTACGAAACCTACATGGATATGGACAAGCGTAATGCAGATGGCCTCAACCCGATCAAAGGTGATCTCGCGAAGATTGATGCGATCAAGAATCTGGCAGATCTGCAAAAGTATCTCGATGAAGCTACTAAAAGAGGGGAGAATGCTTTCTACGGCTGGGGCGTGGATGGTGACCTGAAGAATTCTAAGATGAATGCCGTGTATCTGGGCGATGCATCATTTGGCCTGGGCAGAGATTATTATCAGAAAGAATCTCCAAAAAATACGGAGACGATTGCAGAATATAAAAAATATGTAGCTAAAGTGCTGACCGAGATCGGATACAAAGATGCGGATGCTGTTGCAGGACAGATTGTAGATTTCGAAAAGAAAATGGCAAAAACCCTGTTGACCAATGAGCAGATCCGCGATGCCAATCTGCAGTACAACCCGAAGACATTGCCACAACTGAAGGCTCTTGTTAAGAATGTTGACCTTACAAAATATCTTACAAGCGTTGGTGTTCAGACTGATAAAGTAATCGTCGGGGAACTTAATTATTATAAAAATCTGGATACTTTTTTAACCGAAAAGAATATCCCATTAATTAAAAATTATCTGAAATTCCATCTGACTTCCGGAAGTGCAAGCTACCTTACTCAGAAGATGGATGACCTGAAGTTTGATTTCTACAGCAAGTACCTTCAGGGGCAACAGGAACAAAGAGCCCTTAACAAGAGAGCTTTGTCGCTTATCAATGGTGTGCTGGGAGAAGCCTTTGGGAAGGTTTATGTTGATAAATACTTTACGCCGGCGGCTAAAGCCCAAATGATGACTTATATCGATTACCTTAAAAAGAGCTTTGGCGTGCATATCAATGGCCTTACCTGGATGTCTTCTACCACAAAACAAAAAGCACTTGATAAGCTGAATAAATTCACGGTGAAAATTGCTTATCCGGACAAATGGAAAGACTACTCCAAGCTGAATCTAAAATCCGAGAAGGATGGCGGAACGCTGTATTCTAACCTGCAGAATGTCGAAAGCTGGCAGTACAGCAAAGAACTGGAAAAAATAGGTAAGCCGGTTGATAAAACAGAATGGGGCATGTCTCCACAAACGGTAAATGCTTATTATAACCCTGTAAACAACGAGATCGTCTTCCCTGCTGCGATCCTTCAGCCGCCTTTCTTCAATCCTGATGCGGATGCTGCGGTTAACTTTGGCGGTATCGGAGCGGTGATCGGACACGAGATGACGCATGGTTTCGACGACAGCGGTGCACAGTTTGATGGTGACGGTAATTTGACGGACTGGTGGACAGCCGAAGATAAGACCAACTTTGAGAAAGCAACAAAAAGCTTAGCGGCACAATATGACAAATATGAACCGGCAAAAGACGTGAAGGTAAATGGTACGTTTACGAACGGGGAGAATATCGCTGATCTTGGTGGGGTGAATATTGCTTATGATGCATTACAGATGTACCTTAAGGATAAAGGAAACCCTGACAAAATCGACGGATACACACCGGATCAGAGATTTTTCCTGAGCTGGGCAACCGTCTGGAGAACATTGTCAACCGACAAGTATCTGACGAATCAGGTGAAGACTGATCCGCACTCTCCGGGGTTTTTCAGAAGTTTCGGACCGTTGGTGAATACGGATGCTTTTTACAAAGCATTTGATGTCAAAGAAGGGGACAAGCTATACAAGAAACCAGAGGAAAGGATCAAAATCTGGTAAGAATTTTATATCCAAAAAGCCTGCGAAAGCAGGCTTTTTTATTTCGGAATATATGGGCTTTCTGATCTGTCAGGACCGGAGGCTTCTTCAGACCGCCCCCGTGCGATCACCGGACCGCCCCCGTGACAAGACGAGACCGCCCCCGTGAAGTCATGGGGGCGGTCTGCTTTGGGTGCAGTCAGAAACCTGATAAATAGGGTTTTTTACTTCTTATATTTTTCAAACTTTACGATTTTCAGCATATCACGAAGATCTGCTCCCGGGCGGAACGTGATCTTGTTGTTCTTGATGTTGGCAGCCGTTACTTTTTCAGCCGTTTCTGCACCATCGCTGGATATGGTAATCTGGAAGTTCCCGAAATCTCCCAGCTTCACGATCTCACCCTGTGTCAGATGACGGGTCATTGCTTTGATAAGGTCATTCAGGACGGCTAATACATCGGTGTCCGAGACTGTGGTAGATCCGCCAGCTATTTCTTTGGCAATCGCTTTCAGGTTGATTTCGCCATCGGCTTTTGCGCTGGCATAGAATTTAGAAGGTGCATTCTTGTCCAGTGGATTCTTACGTTCCACAATGTTGTACTTTACAGACATAATAATTTGCGTTTTTTTAAAATTAATAATTAACAAATATTGAGCTGCTAAATTAAAAATTTTCTGGATATACGCAAAATAAGTTTTTTATAATCTGAAATTTTGTGAAAAAGGAATAAATATATGTTGAATAAAAAACCCATCTCTGTTATGAGATGGGTCTGAGTATTAATTTTAAAAAGAATTATTTCTTAATAGCTTTGAAAGTTTTAACGCTTCCGTCTTCCATTTTAAGGTTTACAATGTAAAGTCCTGTTTTCAGGCTGGAAAGGTTCAGTTCTGCAGCCGGAGCCAGAGATTTTACTTCTCTTCCTGAGATATCGCTTACAGAGATAGATTTCACACCTTTCACGTCAGAGATGTTAAGAACATCTTTGAATGGGTTAGGGAATATGGAGATCTTACCTTTGTTCACGTCAGAAACTGCAAGAGCATCTTTGTAGTCGATTGTATAATCTTCTACCTGTCCATTCTGCATGTTTCCACAAGCTGTTTCTAAAGATGGGTGGATTGTAGTTCCTGAGAAGTTATATTTTATTCTCATTGTCTTTTTACCAAAAGCAACACCGGAAGGTATTGTGATATCACCTGTTACAGTTACTGTACTAGGTACCCCAACAGTTCTTCTCATTGTTGGAGTAGTGTTAAAGTAAGATTCTCCTGCGTCATCGAAATCACCGTCATTATTCCAGTCGATGAAAACTGATATTGCCCACCCGTTAGCCGGATTTGTATTATTGTTACCTGTTACGGATAATGGTAGAGTGGAAACAGTATTCAATACAGGGAATTCAATGTTCGTGAAATTCTGATGTACCGGGAAAGATCCGATGCCTACAGCTGATGCATCAGAAGTATTGGTTACACCTGCAAAAGTAACGGATTTTATAGGTGCAATTGCTGTTGGTGCGATAGAAGTCAACGGACCACAGTGTCCAACTGTGCTGTTGGTTGTGAAAGTAATCTCCTGACATCCTACAGCATCCCCGACGTTATTGGTAGGGACAACTTTTGCGTAGTAAGTTGTATTAGCAAGAAGCGGCGTGTTTACCACATTCACGCTACCGATAACAGTAGTGTTTAAAACATCTGATGCTCCACTTGTAGTACCAATCATCAGTTTATACTTCGCTGCGTTTTCTACACCTGTCCAAGTAAATCCTACAGTACCTGCGGCAACTGTACTTCCGTTTGTAGGGTATGTAAATGCCGTACAATTAGGAACTGCTGTTGCAATTTCTTGTTTTACCACAATATCATCAACATACAGAGCTCCGGAAGTACCTCCAGTAGCTTCCAGCCATGTTCCAATACCATATACGCCTTCCGGATCAAAAGTTCCTGCAGGTATCGAACCTGTTACAGTTCCACAAGTGGTAACTGCTCCTGACGTCAGGCTTACTCCAGTACCTACGGGATATATTGTCCAAAGTCCTGTTTCATCATCTTGTTTTGCGTACATGACATAGAGCGTTCCTGTAAGACCTGTAGCTTTTTTGTATTTGAAAGTTACATTAACTTTTTGACCATTGTCAGTTTGTCCCGTGAAATCGCTGATGTCTAAAAGTTCAGCCATCCATCCTGTTCTTGGGGTAGCTGTGCTGTAGTTCAGTACTCCAGATCTGGCACCGCTACAAAAGTTTACAGTATTAAAACCAGCTGTACCCTGTGCTCCGAAAAATGTCCATCCGGTAAGGTCATCACTTTCGAAATCTTGGCTGAAGTCGTACTGAGCATTCACACCAATACCTAATGCCAACAGGCAAGAGAATAGAATTTTTTTCATAATGTTATAAATTTATTAAAACTGATACGAATATAAAGTTTTTTTTTATTTGTGAAAAGAATATTAACATTAAAAGCGGTTTCCGATTGGATATAATAAAAAAGCCGTTCTAAAAGAACGGCTTGATTTAAAATTTAATCTGGGATTATTTTTTAATTGCTTTGAAGGATTTTATGCTTCCGTCTTCCATTTGAAGATTAACGATATATAATCCTTCTTTCAGACTTGATAAGTTAATTTCTGCAGATGGTGCAAGAGTTTTAACTTGTCTTCCAGACATATCATTTACTGAAATGGATTTCACACCTTTCACATCAGAGATTCTAAGTACATCTTTGAATGGGTTAGGATAGATTGCTACATTAGCTTTGTTGATATCTGATGCTGCAAGGGTACCTTCTGGTACAATGTTCACTGTGTAATCCTGTGTTCTTCCCTGACCGGTTAAGTTTCCGCAAGCATTTGCTGCACCAGGGCCAGATGTAGATCTTTGTAATCTAACTCTCATACGAGTGTTTCCTATAACCGCATTTGAAGGAATAGCAATGTTTCCGCTTGCGCTTGTAGTACCACTAGTAGTCAATACTGTGTATTCCGTTGTTTCAAAAGTACCATTGTTGTTTGAATCTACCCAGACTCCTACTCTGTCGTTTGCGTTACCACTTGCGATAGCTACGGTCATTGTGTAGGTTCCGTTAGCTTCTACGTTGCCTGTAACGCTGGTGAAATCTTCGTAACCGCCAGTTACTGTTGTTGCTGAACTTGGGTTGTTGATTCCTCCAAAGTTAACATTAGAGATTCTATCAGCATTCACTGTACCGTGAGTTGCTGTACAATAAGTCCAGCTGGTTCCAGTTGTAAAAGATATTTCCGAACAACCTGTAGCATCACCCAGAGTGTTTGTAGGGACAACTTTTGCATAGTAGGTAGTATTTTTGCTAAGGTTAGTTAAAGCAAAACTTGTAGTTGTAGCAACAGTACCATTGACAACATTTGTTCCGCCAGCTGTGGTTCCTACATATACTTTATAACTGTCTGCCATAGTGTCTGCGTTCCAGGTAAGTGTTGCAGAAGGAGCAGATACTCCTGTTGCCAGATCTGCAGGAGCTGTAATCGTAGTACAGCTAGGTAGTGCAAGCGCAGCTATGTTAACTGTGAAATCCCAAGCTTGTCCATATCCTGATGCTTGTCCGCCACAAGGAATCGGTGTTGCCTGGTAGTCAACTCTTATTCTCATTCTGGTATTTCCTATCAATGCTCCGGAAGGAACTGCGATATTTCCGGTTGCCTGTTTTGTAGAGTTGCTATATGTTAATATCGTTCTTTCGCCATCTTCGAATGCTCCATTTTGATTAGCATCAATCCATACCGCTACAATATCACCTGTATATCCTGTACCCATAGTTACTGTAATTGGGTATGTTTTTCCAGCGATTACATGACCTGTAACTCCTGTATTATCCACATAAGCTGCTGTTGAGGATGTTGTCTGATTGATGTCTGCAACTACAACTTTGCTGAATTTTTCGTCAACAGTTGTTGATGTAGGAGTACAATAAGCCACTGTATTATCTGTGTTGAACATAATGCCTGTACATCCAGTAGCATCTCCGTTAGTATTTGAAGGTACTACCTTTGCATAATAAACAGAATTTTTAGCTACAGGAACATAATGGTTTGTAACACCTCCTGTGATAACGCCATTGTATACATCAGAACCGCCAGCTGTGGTTCCGACTGTCAGTTTATAACTTGTTGCCGTTGGAGCAGCAGCCCAAACAATATTAGCCATACCTGACCCTATAGTAGAATTATTTGCAGGAGCGGTAATTGTTGTACAGTTTGGAGCAGTAGTAACTACATCCTGTACAATGGAAATATCATCCATGTAGATGTTTCCGGTTCCTGATGATCTAACGTAAAATGCCCCTACAGCATATACCTTTCCAGCTTCCAATACGCCGGCAGGAATTGTACCTGTAACAGTTGAGCAGGTTGTTATTGCTGCACTTGTTAACGAAACGCCTGCGGCGATAGGTGTTATGTTCCATATATCTTCAACTTCATCATATTGAAACAGGGTGAGATACAATGTTCCAACAGGGCCACTTGCTTTTTTGTACTTTATTGAAACAGTAGCAGCTTGGCTGTTGTTGGTTTGGGTAGGTTGCGCAACTTCCAGTTCGTCCAGCATCAGCATCCATCCAGTCTGAGGAACAGCTGCAGTAGGTGAAATCTGTCCGCCAAATCCTCCGCTACATGCAGCAGCGGCAGTAATAGTTCCGGTACCGAATTGTCCATAAATGGATACATCAGTCTCTTCGAAGTTTCCTAAATAATTGTATTGTGCGCTGGCGCCAATACCTAGTGCTAAAAAGCACGATAGTAAAAATTTCTTCATAATTATTTATTGTTTAACACTTCACAAATCTAATAATTATTTTGAATAAATTGTGATTTATAATATTTAATATTTATAAAAATCATAATTTATTTATAAAGTATGTAATTTTAAAAAAAAACCCACTCGTTTATAGAGTGGGTTTTTATTCTGAAATTTTAACTTATTTTTTTATAGCCTTAATAGCTTTTGTATTTCCATCTGTCATATTCAGGTTTATGATATACATTCCGGATTTCAATTCGGAAAGATTAATTTCTGACGAAGGGGATAGTGTTTTAACTTGTCTTCCGGCCATGTCAACAATCGAGATTGATTTAACGTTTTTCACATCCGAAATATTTACAACATCTACAAAAGGATTAGGGTAAACCGCAATGTTTGCTTTTTTGATATCAGATACTGCTAAGCTTCCTAGCGGTACAACTTCTATTGTATAGTCTTCTGCTTGTCCCCAATGTGATGTTCCTCCTGTGTTTGCGCATGGATTCTGCATGTTGGTTGTAGCGTTTGAAGAAGGAGGATTTCCGCCATAAACAGCTTTTATTCTCATACGTACTTTTCCTAATGGAGCGGTTGAAGGTACAACTAAGTTTTTGGTTACAATATTAGCAGTGTTAACGCCTAAGCTTCCAGGATTGAAGAAATAATTATCTGAAGTTGTATAGTAGCTTTCACCTGCATCTGCAAAATCACCGTCGTTGTTCCAATCTATAAATACAGTATAATAATGTCTTAAAGATGTACTCGTTGTATTAGAGTTAACACTGATTTCTGTAGTGCCTCCCTGTTCAACTTTAAATTCTTTGCTTAAAAACGCTTCGTGAGAGGGAGTGCCTGCTACAACTGCGGAAGATGTATTGGCTGTATTGTATTTAAAGTTAACATAGGTAATTGGCTCTGGTGAAGAATAAGTTACCGGTCCACAGTAAGGAGCGACAGGATTGCTTCTTGTAGTGAAAGAGTAAGTAGCGCAGCCTTGTGCTGAGCCGTTTGCATTTTTCGGAACTAATTTCCAATAATATGTTGTTTCAGCAACTGTTGTTGTTACACTGTAGGTTGTAGCTGTTGCAGAAGGAGATGCTAAAAGTGTCAGAGATGCAGGGTTTGTGCCAAAATACAGATCATAACCTGTTTGTGGTAATCCGCTGTTTGGTGCTGCCCACGATAAAGCTGTCGGGCCATAAACGACACCTGTAGCAGTATCGGCGGGTGTCATATTGATTGCGCATCCAGGAAGAAGAGACCCCGTTGTGAATGAAAAGACTGCGCAGCCGGCTGCTGATCCGTTGGCGTTCTTAGGAACCGCTTTCCAATAATAGGTTGTGTTGGCTGCCAGAGTAGTTGTATTTGAGTATCCTGTTCCTATTACATTTGCAACAAACGTAGTGGGATTAGGATTTGTGTCCATATAGAAATCATATGACTCTGCGCCTGAAGAGGATGTCCATGTAAAAACAGTTGATGCGGCGGAAACATTTGTTGCGGCATTGGCTGGTAAGCTTAGCGATGCACAGTCCGGAACTGTTGTACGGTTAGTTGTAGAGGTAACCTTGAAATCATCTACAGCAAAACCGAACTGATCATCAGAAGTACACTGAATAGCAAGGTATACCTGTTGTCCTGCGTAAGCACTTAGATTATAAGTGTATTCATACCAGGTTGCATCCGAAGGAGTGGTTGTGACTGCTGCCAAAGGAGTGAAGTTTGCCACGGCAGTTCCGGATGTTGAGACGTATACTCTGAATTTTTCTGCGCCATATTGCGCATCACAGGATTTTGCCCAGAAGCTGAGGGTTCCTCCGTCAGATGCTAATTGAATCTGAGGTGTAATCATCCAGTCATTAGACCACGGAGTAGATGTTGCTCCGAAAGATACCATTGTTTTAGCTCCGGATTTTGCGCTCCAATCTGATGTTGATGAAGGCGTCATTGCTGGAGTGGTAGCTGTGGAATTGAATACCTGAAATGACTTTGCAACTCCGGTGTTAGGGAATTGAATACCGTTGAATCCATAAGTTGTTTTAGCATCAACGTCTGTCAGTGTCCAACTACCAACCGTAGAGATTGCGAAATTGGCGTAGCTGTCAAAATTGTCATGGAAAACTGTGTGTTGTGCATTAGAAAAGGAGCTAAATCCTAATCCAACAATTAAAGGAAGTAAAAGTTTTTTCATAATTATTTATTTTGTTTAACATTCAAACAAATGTAATAATTATTTTTAATAAAATGATATTATTTTTATAATTATAATAAGGATATTTATGTATTTGGGTATATTAAATAATTTGTTGTCTTCTTTAAAAAAGAAAAACCCACTTGTAAAGTGGGTTTTCAATTGCTGTTTTTTAATTATTTTTTTATTGTCTTGAAAGTTTTAGTGCTTCCATCTTCCATTTTAAGGTTTACTATATATAATCCTGCTTTTAAGCTGGAAAGATTAAGTTCCGCAGATGGAGCGAGAGATTTAACTTCTCTTCCTGATGCGTCATTTATGGAAATAGACTTAACATGTTTTATGTCAGAAATGTTTAGAATTTCTCTGAAAGGATTTGGGTAGATATATACCTTGTTTTTATTGATCTCTGATGCTGACATTGTTGGCGATACAATGTTAAGTGTGTAGTCTTCTGCTTGTCCGTATCCTGAGGTTCCGGTTGTAGCGGCGGCTGTTGTTCCACTGGAAAAACAAGGACTCAGATAATGTGTTGTGGAGTTTGCATTGCTTGCGGAGATATAGTTTTTCTTTATTCTCATTCTAGTATTTCCTAATGTAGCTGTTGCTGGAATGGTTATGTTTGCTGTTACTGTTTTTCCGTCGATTCCTGTTGAGTTATATAGTTGTAGCATCGTAGCGTTAGTTCCAAAAAGAGTTTCGCCTGCATCTGCAAAATCACCATCTTTATTCCAATCTATAAATACAATAAATCTATCATAATATGTTCCTGTTGTATTTCCTTGCAAGGTAATTGAGTATGTTTTACTTTGTTCTACTGTTGCAACTTTTGTAGTATAGTCTTCATGTGAGGCTGTAGAGGTGGCTGCAGATGAGTTGGTCATATCGGAAAAAACAACAGAAGTAATTGGTTCTATTCCACCACTGAAGGTTAAACTGCCATTGCAATAAGGAGATAAAGGGTTTGCTTTAGTGGTAAAATTGTAAACTGTACTACATCCAGTAGAATTTCCCGCTGAGTTAACGGCAACAACTCTCCAATAATATTTGGTTCCGGCTAAAATAGGATTATTAGTAGCGGTGCCAAATGCTGCGGTTGGATTTACGTAATTACCAATCTTAGTTGATGGAGTAGTGTTTGTATCCATGTATAATTCGTAGTAAGATACCGATCCTCCTGTAGTTGGGGCTGTCCAGATTAGTGTGGTTGCGTTATTGTCAATGTTTGTGGCATTGTCAGCTGGAGATGCCAGGCCGGGGCAATCTGGGGCTATAGTTGGAGCGCTGTCACTAACCACATTGTCAAACAGCAGTCGGAACTTGTCTGTAGAGGTAGCATGGAATCCAACGTAAATGGTTTGTCCAAGATAAGGCGTGAGATCAAGGATAACTTGTGTCCATGCATTTGGAGCAGGTGCGTTCGCTTTAATGAAAGTTGTGAAAGCTGCAGCGGTTGCGGTAGTAGTAGAAATTTTCACATCATAATTTTCTACATAAGCAGGGTCTTGGTTTTTAACAAAAAATGTTAACCTGTCATTAACTCCTGCGGTTACAGTAATGGCAGGAGTTACTAAATAGTCGTCATGCGCAGTTGCATCATAATTGATCTGAGCTGCATTTGGTGCTGACAGAACAGACCCTGGTGCTCCGGCATCGAAAATGAAGGTGGATGTGCCTCCGCCATTAATAACTGTCCAGCCTGCGGGTGTGCTTGTGCTGGCATCAAAATTTTCCGAAAATTGTGCTTTAGCCAATGTTCCTAGAGTCAAGAGACTTAAAAATAACTTTTTTTTCATAATTATTTAATTTATAATTTTAAGTCAAATATAATTACATTAATTTAATTAATTACAAAAAATATTAATTATTTTATATATAAATGCAAAATTATTTATTTATTTAATAATATTATTTTATTTTTATAAATAATAAATCCAACTAGGAATATCTAGTTGGATTATGTAAAAATTTTATATTATTATAATTAATACTTTAATTCAAAAAAACCTCATAATTATTAATCTGATGGATGACTTCCAGCAGATTTTCGTTGATGTTGATATGATGCTGCATCGATACAACTTCCAAAACAGACTGGTCATCGGGATTTTTTATAAAAAAGTTTAATTTTTGCTCACCCTGATTCTGAATCAGTTTTTCCCGGAAGAATTCTATATCATTTTTCCTCAATGATTCTAGCGGAACGACGATCGAAAGACTTTTTGCAAATCTGTCAAAAGCTTCTTTCAGCTCCAGAACATCATTCACGTTTACAAAAACACGCCCGTCTTTGCCTTGAGAAAATTTGATTTTCATAATGACAAAACGCTGTACTTCCAGCTTGTCCTTCAACCGCATATAATCCCGGTCGCCCAAACGGAAAGAATAAGAGCCTGTGTAATCTTCCAGCATAACAAAAGCTACTTTTTCGCCACTTCTAAAACCGTCTGCCACACGATATTCTGTGATCAGCCCGGCAACAGTGTATTCTTTAGTATTATCTTTTTCGTTCTGACGATCCTTCCAGCTTTTCTTTTCCTCAAATAATTCAGGCGATTTATTGGGGAATGCAATATCTTTAAATGCCTCTACTTCATCCAGATTCAGAAAGTTGAAATTGCCTTTTGGCTCGGCTTTCACCGTTATTTCTTCTATGATTTCATCTTCCAGACCGATTTCATCAGACACAATAATTTCAGGAATCTCATCGTCCGGAATACTATCTGCTTCCAGAATCGGTACTACCTCTTCCAATACGATTTCTTCTTTTTTCTCTTCCAGAACTGCTTTTTTAGAAAGTACCCCTTGCATAAACTGAAACTGATATTTAAATTCATCGAGCGGATGCGCAGAAAGATAGAATCCGATGATTTCTTTTTCACGGTTCAGCTTATGCATATTCGGCCATTCTGCACATGGCAAAAGTTTTGGTTGTTCGATCTGGACTTCTTCTGCAAAATCTGCAAAAAGTGAATTTTCCATTTCATTTTTACTTTCCTGAAAACTTTGACCGTATCGCAAAAGCCTTTCCAGATTGGTTCTTCCGGATGAATCGATATCAAAATACTGTCCACGATGATAAGAGTCGAGTTCGTCAAACGCACCGGCAATCACCAAACTTTCCGCCACTCTTTTATTGGCTTGAGAAGACGGAATTCTTTCAAAGAAATCATAAATATTTTTAAATCTTCCATTTTGACGTTCTCTTGTAATCGCCTCACTCGGACCTTCTCCAATTCCTTTGATAGCTCCCAATCCGAAACGGATCTGGCCTTTGTCATTTACAGAGAATTTGTATTGAGATTCATTCACATCCGGACCCAGTACATCCACGCCAATCGCCTTGCAATCTTCCATGAACATAGTGATGGAGGCCGTGTTGTTGATATTATTACTCATTACGCTTGCCATATATTCTGCAGGATAATTGGCTTTCAAATAAGCGGTTTGATATGCGATCCACGCATAACAGGTTGAGTGCGACTTGTTGAAGGCGTATTCTGCAAAAGCTTTCCAGTCGTTCCAGATTTTTTCGAGCCGTTCTTCATTGAGATTGTTTTTTCGTCCGCCTTCTATGAATTTCGGGTACATTTTATTCAGAACATCAATCTGCTTTTTACCCATTGCTTTTCTCAGCGTATCGGCTTCACCTTTTGTAAAATTGGCCAATTTCTGAGACAGAAGCATAACCTGTTCCTGGTAAACCGTGATTCCGTAAGTTTCCTCCAGGTATTCCTGGGTTTCAGGCAAATCATAAATGATTTCCTCGGTGCCGTGTTTTCTGTTGATGAAATTCGGGATATATTTAATTGGGCCAGGTCGATACAAGGCATTCATTGCAATCAAATCTGCAAAAACTGTCGGTTTCAGTTCACGCATATACTTTTGCATGCCCGGACTTTCATATTGGAAGATCCCGATTGTTCTTCCTTCTTTGAATAACTGATAAGTTTTGGTGTCATCCAGCGGAATTGCATCCGGATCAATGTTGATTCCGTGTCGTTCTTTGACAAGCTTAACTGCATCTTTAATAATCGTTAAAGTTCTCAGTCCCAAAAAGTCCATTTTTAATAAACCGGCACTTTCCGCCACCGAGTTATCGAACTGGGACACAAGAATATCTGCATCTTTCGCCGCAATTGTAATCGGAACCAGATTGCTGACGGGTTCCGGCGTGATGATCACACCACAGGCATGGATTCCGGTATTCCGGATACAGCCTTCCATTTTCTTGGCACTTTCCAGCACAGAAAACCTTGAGTCGTTCGGATTACCGAGAATTGCTTTCATTTCATCCACCAACTGTTGGTCTTCTGGCTTCAGCTTGTCGTATTTGGTCAAAGCTTTTCCGATGTTCATTCCCGGACTTGGTGGAATTAGTTTCGCAATCATATTCGTCTCAGGTATTGAAACATCCAGGACTCTTCCTGCATCTTTAATGGCTGATTTTCCGCCAAGAACGGAATAAGTTATAATCTGTGCCACTTGATCCTGACCATATTTGTCCACCACCCATTTTATGATTTTATCGCGGCCTTCGTCATCAAAATCGATATCGATATCAGGCATCGAAACCCTTTCCGGATTCAGGAATCTCTCAAAAAGCAGATCATATTTAATCGGATCAACATTGGTGATTCCGATACAATAGGCGACCGCAGAGCCTGCAGCAGAACCTCTTCCCGGACCAACCCAGACACCCATATTTCTGGCTTCATTACAAAAATCCTGAACAATCAAAAAGTAACCGGGATAACCAGTGTTGGCGATTACATCCAGCTCAAAATCAAGTCTTTCCCTGATCTCATCTGTGATCTCCGGATAGCGTTTTTCTGCACCAGCATAAGTCAGATGCGTCAGATAAGCCATCTCGCCACGTTTTCCGCCATCTATATCATCTTCCGGATTGATGAACTCCTGAGGAATATCAAATTTCGGCAGTAAAACATCACGCTTCAATGTGTAAGGCTTGAACTTCACTAAAAATTCTTCATAAGCTTCAAAAGCATCAGGATAAGCCAGGAAAGTTTCCTTTAATTCATCAGAATTCTTGATATAATATTCATCCGTTGTCAGGCCTTTTCTTTTTCCAAACCCTTTTCCGATCGGAGTTGACAATTTTTCGCCGTCTTTGATGCAGCTCAAAATATCCTGAATATTGGCATCGCTTTTATTAGTATAAAAAGTCTCATTCTGAGCCAGGATTTTAACATTGTATTTATCTGAGAATTGAAGTAAAACCTCATTCAGGTGTTCTTCTTCCGGCAGTTTATGATTCTGGATCTGAACATAAAAATCATCACCAAATGTGTTCTTCCACCATTGGAATAATTCCTCACCACGCTGTTCCCCGATATTTAGGATTGTGCTTGGGATGTCACCATTGATGCCTGATGTAAGTGCAATTAAGCCTTCTTTGTATTGTGAGATCAATTCTCGGCTGATTCTGGGAACACCAAAATAAAATCCTTTCTGAAAACCAATGCTCGATAATTTGACTAAGTTTTTGTAACCGTTAAAATCTTTTGCCAGCAATACCACCTGTGTTCTTCTGTCCGGGTCATCTTTGGTAAACTGTTTTTGCTCATATCTTTCGGAGATGTAAAATTCGCAGCCAACGATTGGTATTAAAAGATTTGAGTTGGGCTCTTCTTCGTTTAGAGTTTCGCCTTTTTCTTCTGATTCCTGTTTTCTGGTGAGATATTCCTTATGTTTTTTGCTGATGTCAGAATTGGCACTTTCTACAGCAGACACAAACTTAAAAGCGCCCATCATATTTCCCAAATCTACCATGCCGACGGCCGGGAAATTATCTTCTTTAGCTTTTAAAATAAGGTCATTGATATTGGTAGTTGCAGTCAAGGTCGAAAAAACACTGTGGTTGTCAAAATGGAAATATTTTCCCAGATCGATTTCGTCCACACTTCCAAAATCAGTTTGCTTTTTCTTGTTGTTGAAGCTTGCAACCTGTCTTCTGATAACGATTCCGAAAGGTTTTATCGGATTGGGATTGGCTAATTGATATTCCTTTAGTTTCGATTCAGGAATTTTTAGAATATCTGAAGGAATTATGCCGATTCTCATCATTTCGAAAAAAACCTGGGCGGTTGCGTTAACGTCAGCCGCTGCATTGTGCGCTTCATCAAATTTGTGTCCGTATAGTTTTTCGTAAAGTTCTTCCAGCTTAGGGGACTTATATTTCCCGCCTCGTCCGCCTTCCAGTTTGCAATAATCTGTTCCCAGAATCATTGTGTCGGCTTTTGGCTTTTCCTGAAGATTGTCAGTGATGTTTTTCCGATAAAATTCGGCACCAACGATGTTGTAGTCGAATTCTACATTGTGACCGGAAACAACTCTAACTTTTGCCAGAACCTGTGAAAATTCTTCCAGAATGTCCTGAAGATCTCGTCCTTCTTCATTGGCTATTTTTGTAGTAATCCCATGGATTCTAGAAGCATTGAAAGGAATATCATAACCTTCCGGCTTGATGATGTAATCTTGATTTTCTATCAGATTTCCATTGTCATCATGCAGTTGCCAGGCAATCTGAACCATTCTTGGCCAGTTGTCTGAGTCTGAAATCGGAGCGTTGAAATTTTTTGGTAAACCGGTGGTTTCTGTATCGAAAACTAAATACATCTACATAAGAAATTTGTGTAAAGTTACAGTTTTGAAAGACACGAAAAAAGTCAATGCAATTTATCTTGGAATTAAAAATTATTAAAAAATAACTTCTTGATTCATTAATGATTATCTTTGCAAAAACGATTCAATGAAAAGAATTTTATTCAGTGCAGGCCTTTTATTTTCATTTTATTTTTCTAATGCTCAGGATCTTAAACTTAAAAATGAGTTTACTAAACAGCGTCTTGAAAATGAAAAGAAACTGGATGCCTATTTTCAAAATAATGCCGGCAGATATTCATCAAAAGCAGCGGACAGCCTGAAGCGTAACCTCGCAGGCTTTGCCGGAAGAATTCCTTTATTTTACAGTACGGAAGATACTGGCGCCAATGCCAGTTCCAATATAGATGAACTGCAAAACGGAACAGTTTCCGGGATCGCATCGCCAGTTACAGGATCAGGAATAACAATAACAACTTTTGATTCCGGGCTGGTAATGGCAAATCATGAACAGTTTGCAACGACAAGAGCTGCGAACAAGGAGGATACATCTCTGCAATCGCTGTCTGTAAGTTTTCATACGACAAATGTAAACAGCGTTCTGATCGGTAACGGCTTGGCGTCGGGAACTTTTAATCAGAGTGGAAATACCTATCAGAAATCCAGATCAAAAGGCGTACTTCCTGCCGCAAAAGTTGATAATTATATGTTTGCCAAGACTTTACCAATCGGAAATCAGTACGAAAAGCTTGCTGCATTGCCTAATCTCAATATTTCCAATCATTCCTATGGGATTAATTCCGGTTGGAGCAAACCGAACTCTACAAATACTTACTACTGGTATGGTAATTATGACCTGAACCATCAGGATACCTATGCGGGTGCGTATGGCGAACAGGATTATAATTTTGATAAAATTGTATATGCCCGTCCAGAACAGATCATTGTGAAATCAACCGGAAATTATTATGGTGTCGGACCGGATGCAAATTCTGTAAAATACCGTTACAACACAACAACAGAGGCGTGGGATCTTTTTGGACCAAATGATGATGTGCCTCCTGCAAATTGCAGCCAGATGAACAACTGCGTGTATTTTGGATCATTGGCGAAAAATATAATTACAGTCGGCGCCGTCAACCAACTGACAACTGCCAATCAGAAATATACCCAGGCAAGTGATGTTGTTAAAGGCAGTTTCAGTAGCGCGGGACCAAGAAAAGATGGTGCTGTGAAACCCGATCTTGCTGCAGTAGGCGTAGATATGATTATGGCAAATTATATTACTTCCCAGCCGAATACCAGCAACTATGCCGTGAATTTCGGGACGTCTTATGCTGCACCGATTGTAAGTGCTGTTGCCGGAGCGATCACACAGATTGAAAGAAGTATTTCCGGTAATAATAATTTTATTTTCAGAGCTGATGAAATGAAAGCTTTACTGACCCATACAGCGAATGAAGCGGGAAGACCTGGCCCGGATGTTTGGTATGGCTGGGGTTTGGTAGATGCTAAAAAAGCAGCTCAGGTTCTGGTAAATAAAATAAATGAAGATGCCTATTTTTATAAAAATGATCTGCAATCTGGAGTTAAATATACCAAAGAAATAAAAGCGAAAGGAAACGAGCCGCTGAAAGTCAGTATTTCCTGGGTTGATCCTGCAATCGATTATTTTACTACAGATATTGATCTTCAGCAGAATCATACTTCCAGATTGGTGAATGATCTCGATCTGAGAGTTGTGGAAATTAGCTCGGGAACAACTTATTATCCTTGGAAACTTGACATTTCGGATCCTAATGCCAATGCAGCAAAAGGCGATAATACTGTTGATAATGTGGAGCAGATCGTGGTTGATAACCCTGTTGCAGAAGGTATTTACAGGATAGAAGTAACCAATAAAAATTCACTTGTCGATCAGGATGGCAATGCTGCGTCTCAGAGTTTTGCACTGGTTGCAACCGGCACCAAAAAAATAACGCTGGCTTCCAATGAAAATTCCAATGACGGTATCAAAATATTCCCTGCTAAAACTAAAGATATTGTGAATGTCAATTTTCAGAACGAAGCGGAAAGAATTGCAGTTTTTGATATGAATGGAAAATTGATTTTTGAAAAAACTAATCAGGATAAATCTCAGAAAATCAATTTTGGTGCATTCCCCACTGGTGTTTATATGATTATTGTAAAAACAAAAACCGGAATGGTTGCTAAAAAAATTATTAAAGAATAAAAAATTATTAAAAATATAAAAACAACAAAGCCTCGAATTTCGAGGCTTTTATTATAATAAGTTTTACATTCTGTTTACAGTACCAATTCCAAGTAATGATAAACCTTTTCTAATGGTTTTTCCTGTTAGTTCAGATAACTGAAGACGGAATTGTTTCGCCGTTTCATCATCTTGATTCAGAATTGGATTATTTTGATAGAATGAATTATAACTTTTTACCAATTCATAGACATAATTCGCAACCAAAGCCGGACTCAGTGATTCCGCAGCTTTGTTTACAACATCTTTGAGTTCGGATAAAAGCATAATCAGATCCTTTTCACTGTCGTTTGGAAGATAAGAATCAGTTAATTTTTTTGTTTCAAAGCCGGCTTTATCCAATAGCGACTGGATTCTGGCATAAGTATATTGAATAAACGGTCCAGTATTGCCGTTGAAATCAATACTCTCCGCAGGGTTGAAAAGCATCTTTTTCTTCGGATCCACTTTCAGGATAAAATACTTCAAAGCGCCAAGACCAACAGTCTCATAAGAACGCTCCTTTTCTTCATCGCTCAGATTTTCCAGTTTACCTAACTCCTGAGATTTTTCTTTCGCAGTTTTATACATCTCTTCCACCAAATCATCGGCATCAACCACGGTACCTTCACGCGATTTCATTTTGCCTTCCGGCAATTCTACCATTCCGTAAGACAAATGATAAAGCTGGTCTGCCCACTCATAGCCTAATTTTTTAAGGATTTTGAAAAGAACCTGAAAGTGATAATCCTGCTCATTTCCAACGGTATAGATCAGTTTTTGAATGTCATTGTCTTTGAAGCGCTCCACAGCAGTTCCCAAATCCTGAGTCATATAAACCGAAGTTCCGTCCGAACGTAACAACAATTTTTGGTCAAGACCTTCATCTGTAAGATCACACCAAACCGAACCGTCATCTTTTCTGTAGAGAATTCCGTTTTCCAGACCTTTCTGAATCAGATCTTTCCCAAGAATATAAGTGTTGCTCTCATATTGAATCTGGTCAAAATTAACACCCAATCTGGAATAAGTCTGATTAAATCCTGCATAAACCCATTCGTTCATCATTTCCCAAAGTTGGCGAACTTCCGGGTCGTTTTGTTCCCATTTCAAAAGCATTTCTTGAGCTTCGATGATAGATGGCGCCTGCTTTTTCGCAGTTTCCTCATCTATTCCGTCAGCCATTTGTGCTTTAATTTCAGATTTATACAGTTTATCGAATTCCACATAGTAGTTTCCAACCAACTTGTCGCCTTTTAAGCCAGTAGATTCGGGTGTTTCACCATTTCCGAATTTTTCCCAGGCCAGCATCGATTTGCAGATGTGGATTCCTCGGTCATTAATAATTTGCGTTTTGATGACATTGTAACCGTCTGCTTTCAGGATTTCTGCCACAGAAAAACCGAGAAGATTATTTCTGATGTGTCCCAAATGGAGCGGTTTATTGGTGTTTGGCGAAGAATATTCCACCATTACCGTTTGATTTTTTGGCGTTACATTGTCAAAATCATTGCTGATTTCAGATAATTGCTCAGCGAACAACTGGTCTTTGATTTTCAGATTAAGAAAACCTTTTACCACATTGAAATTCTCAACAAAATCAATTTGATTTTTCACTTCTTCGCCCAATTCGGTTCCGATCACATCCGGGCTTTTTTTCGCCTGTTTTACCAAAGGGAAAATGACAATAGTGAAATCTCCTTCAAACTCAGTTTTATTTTTCTGAACTTCCAGCGTCACACCTTCGATTCCGTAGAGTTGAGAGATAATTTCGGTTATTTTTGACTGTATATATTGTTTAATATTCATTTCGAAATTTTGTGTTGCAAATTTAAAAATTTAAAATAGCTTTTTGCGCAATGTTACAAATTATAATCAGCTTAATAACTGGACTTTGGCGAAAGTCGTCTCGCAGATTAGGCAGATAAAGCAGATATTTAAAAAGAGAATCTGCAAAATTTGCTAAATCTGTGAGAAATTTATTAATTAACTCCGGCCAAAGCTTTCCTCTTACTTAATCTCAAAAATCTAATTACCAGAAGAATCGCAGAAATTGTCAACCCGATTCCCAAAGCAATCCACATCCCGAATGCACCCATTTTCAAAGTCACACAAAGAAAATAACCAACAGGAATTGTGAAAACCCAATAAGCTAAGAATGTAATGACACTCGGGATTTTTACATCCTGAATTCCCCTTAAACAACCTAAAGCAGTCACTTGGATACCGTCTGATAATTGAAATAATGCTGCGATAATCATCAGTTTTGAAGCCAGTTCAATGACCAAAGTGTCACTTTCTTTCGTGAAAAAATGGGGCAGAACATTTCTGAATATGATGAACATTATTCCACAAAATCCCATGTAAATCAACGTTAACTTAAAGTTATTAATCCCGATTTTTCTCAATCCGTCAAAGTCATTCACGCCCATTTTATTTCCAATCATCACCGTAGAAGCCACACTGAATCCAATACATAGATTGAATGTAAACGATGCCATAGATAATGCGATCTGATGAGAAGCAATGTCTTTGGAACTTACCATTCCACAGATAAAAGCGGCAGCTGCAAAAGCTGTTACTTCGAAGAACATTTGTAAAGCCGTTGGCAATCCCAGTTTGAACATTTTTCGGAACATTTCTTTTGTAAAAAGACTGATCTTTAAAGAAAATTCTTTGATGTAACGTCTGGTTTTCGGCTCTTTTACCAAAACATAATAAAGAAAAACCACCATAAAAATTCTTGCCAGAAGCGTCGCCAAAGCAGAGCCCTGAACGCCCATTGCCGGCAATCCGAAAAGTCCTTTGATAAAAACATAATTCAAGATGATGTTAATCACATTCGCAATGATAGTAGCCTTGGTCACACCAATTGTGAACGACAAGCCTTCCGAAACTTCTCTCAAAGTCTGGAACATCATAAACGGAATCATTGTAAATGCCATGATGCTGAGAAAACTAATTGTATCCGGAATGATTTCGGCAGGCTGATCCATGTGATAGATCAAGGGTAATCCGGCTAATAAAAGAATCATCAGCAAGATTCCGATCCCGAGGTTGATGACAAAACCATGTCTGAAAACCGAATTGATCACATTATGCTTCTTCTGTGAATTAGCTTCTGAAACAAGAGGCGGAATCGCAAAAGAAAATCCTAATGCCAGTACGAAAATAGAAAAGAATAAGGCGTTTCCCAAAGAAACCGACGCTAAAGCCTTTGCTCCCAAAAGTTTTCCTACAATGATGTTATCGAACAGGTTTACAGAGACTTGCCCGACCTGCGTCAGCATCACGGGAAGCGCCAGCTTCAGTCCTTCCTGTGTATATTGTTTATTTAAAAATTTCATTTTATCTCCTGTTTATTTTATTAAATGAAAAACATAATGACGGATTTTTCATTTTTATTCAAAAAAAACCGTCTCGTTGAAAGGAACGAGACGGTTAAATATATTATTTATTTAATCTCATTTCTTTACAAAATTAGCAACGTCATCAGCAGTCACAGGATCTGCACCCAAGATGATTAATCTTTCTACCACATTTCTTAGTTCGCGGATATTTCCTGTCCAGTCGTATTGTTGCAAAGCTTTAATAGATCTTTCATCAAATTTCTTTGGTGTGCTTCCGTTTTCATTAGAAATAACCTGTGTGAAATATTCTACCAGCAGAGGAATATCCTCTTTCCTGTCATTCAGGGACGGAACATTGATTTCTATAACAGAAAGCCTGTGAAACAAATCTTCGCGGAATTTTCCGGCTTCGATTTCTTTTGTCAGATTTTTGTTCGTAGCAGCAATTACACGCACATCTACTTTGATTTCCTTGTCGCTGCCGACCGGAGAAACCTTACTTTCCTGCAATGCTCTCAGAACTTTTGCCTGAGCAACCAGACTCATGTCACCGATCTCGTCCAGAAAAATAGTTCCGCCTGTAGCCTGTTCGAATTTTCCTGATTTATCTTTGATAGCACCAGTAAAAGAGCCCTTTACGTGACCGAATAATTCGCTTTCTATCAGTTCTGACGGGATCGCAGCGCAGTTCACTTCCACCATTGGTCCTCTGGAACGCTCGCTCTGTGAATGGATCGCATGGGCAACTAATTCCTTACCAGCTCCGTTTGGTCCGGTTATCATCACCCGGGCATCAGAAGGAGCGACCTTGTCGATGATTTCCTGGATTCTTTTGAGAGCAGCAGATTCGCCGACCATCTGGTATTTTTTATTAACCTTTTTCTTCAGCTGATTGTTTTCCTGCTTCAGGTGTCTATTGTCTTTCTGAAGATTACCTTTGTCCAGCGCATTTTTCACACTTGTAATCAACCTGTTGATGTCGATAGGTTTTGAGATGAAATCGTATGCGCCTTCTTTCAGGCAGCTCACTGCCGTATCGATATCGGCGTGCCCGGAGATCATCACAAAAGTGGTGTCAGGCTTCAGCTGTAAAGTCTGTTTCAGCAATTCTGTTCCGGAAAGTTTCGGCATTTTGATGTCAGAGATTACCAAAGAAAAATCTTCTTTTTCTATGAATTTATACCCTTCGAGACCGTCTTCTGCGATTTCGAATTCATAGTCTGGTAATTCGTCTGATAAAATACTGTGTAGAACTCCGGATATTGCTTTTTCGTCTTCTACGATTAAGATTTTCTGCATAGCTGCAAAGATAAGGATTTTTGATTTCGTAAAACTAAATTATTACGATTGTTTTATTTCCAATGATAAAATTACAGGAAATTGAAGAGAACTGACCGCTTAATTTTTTAATAGAGTTTTCTTATTTTCTGCAATAGCGATAGTAGCGGTTATCCTTTTCCCGGGCTGGGAAGGGCGGGCGGAAAAGATATGAGCGGATAGCGCGACCCGTGCATTGGCTATGTGGAGGAAGGGATTGCCCAAATTCTCCAGGAGCTCAGTTATTCTACTATTATTTTTTTGGTGATCTGCAATGCTCCGATTTTGAATGTACCTAGATAGACGCCTTTCGGAAGCATGGATATGTCAATCTTTTTGAGGTTTTCTGTTTTCATGATCATTTCTCCTGTAAGTGATGTCATCGTAAAAGTGAAATGCTGATTGTTATTATTTGTAAATTCCAGTTGTAAATAATCTTTAGCAGGATTTGGATACACCCGGAAATCTGCTTCGAGATCTTTTGCCGAATCAGTACCGAGAGCCTGGCCAGCGACTGCAAAATGCTGAACGGCACCAGTTACAGCTTTTGCTATATTGTAGATGTACACAGGATCCAGATTAGAATACTTGTCATTTACAGTATGGGCATATGGGGTTTCGTTGTATTCGAATAATCCGGTGATAACTTCTCCATTGGCCTGAAACGGCATATAGTCCGATGCATAGGCGTAGCTTTGATTGGTTTTCAGCGGTGAGTATAGTCTGACACAGTTGATGAGCTGCTGCGTGAAGTTATTGGAGGCGGCATTGTTCGAGCTAGGCGAGTTGGATTCGTCCCTTTCACAGGTTACAGTATCGTTGTTTTGACCTTTGATGCCACCGACTTCGTCGATGTTCAAGACAAGACGGATGTTCATTTTGGGATTAGTGGCGTTCACGACATTGCTGACATAATGGGCGGATCCCAGTAAACCTTGCTCTTCTCCGGAGAAATTGATGAATTTAACCGAATATTCTGTTGGTACATTTTTCAGCAGCCTTGCTACTTCCAGAATTACGGAAACACCGCTGCCGTTGTCATTGGTTCCGGTGCCTGTGATGGTATCGTAATGCCCACAGATGATGATAAAGATGTTTGGGTATTTTGCTCCTTGTTTTGTAACAATAAGATTTGCACTGGTTTGCCCATTGTATGAGAAACTGTCTTTTGAGATGTCGGCTTCACTATATCCGAAGGAAAGATATTTGTTTTTAAGCCAGATGTAGGCATTATTGTTAACGGTGGAACCTGTCGTTTTCACCCCCAAAGCCTCAAATTCCTGAAGGTAGGTATTGATGTTGGTCTGGGAAACCTGATTGCTGATATTAGCATAATCCTGACTGAAAGTCTGAGAGTTGGCCAAAAACCCTAACAAAAACAAGCTGATTAAAAAACGTCTTTTCATACTCACAAATATAAAATAAAAAGGAGAAGACTTCTAAAAAATCTTCTCCTTCCGTTGTGAAAAACTATTACTAACTTAAAAACTAATTGGTCGCTTTTCTAACTTCTGCTTTTACATCTTCAGCCGCATCTTTGGTCTTTTCCCAGGCATCAGAAGCGGTATCTTTTGTGCTTTCCCAGGCCTTGTCTGCAAAATCCTTGGTATCTTCCCAGGCGTCTGCAGCACTGGCTTTCAGGTTTTCAAAGAAACCGTCTCTTGTTGGTTCTTCATTTTTTCTTTTTTGTTCATCAATGTAATTTCTTGCCCGGTCAGCATATTCACTGATTTTATTCTTTGTTCTGTCCGCTGCGTTTTCCAAAGAATTTTCTGTTCTGTCAACCGCTCTTTCAGCGTCGTTGTATTTTTGATTTTCCGTACTCATAATAATTTATTTTGTGATTAATATTGAATATTTTGATTTGATATTAATCAATGATTCAATTAGAATGCCGAGAAATCTTAATGAACGTTAATGTTTTGTTCTGAAATTATAATGTTCCTAAATTGACAAAAAATAAAAGCAATGGAAAAAATCAGATGTGCATGGTGCGGTAACGACAAATTGTATCAGAAATACCATGATGAAGAATGGGGAAGATTAGTGACCGATGATAATACGATGTTCGAATTCCTTATTCTGGAAAGCTTCCAGGCGGGCTTAAGCTGGATTACCATTCTAAGGAAAAGAGAAACATTCCGGCAAGCTTTTGATCAGTTCGATTATAAAAAGATTGCGAATTACGACGAAAATAAGATGGAAGAACTGTTGCAGGATACCGGTATTGTCAGGAACAGACTAAAGGTGAATGCAGCTATTTCGAACGCTCAGAAGTTTATGGAACTTCAGAAAGAATTTGGTAGTTTCTATGATTACATTTCAACATTCACGGGTGGAAACCGCATTATTAATAGATGGAAGGTTCATACAGATGCGCCGGCTACTACAGAATTGTCAGATAAAATTAGTAAGGACCTAAAGAAAAGAGGATTCAAATTTCTGGGTTCAACGGTTGTTTATTCTCATTTACAGGCCACGGGAATTGTAGATGACCATATAGAAAGCTGTTTTGTGAGAAACCAAATATAGAAAAGCAGCATTCAGTAATGAATGCTGCTTCTCAATGACCGGATTTTAAAATCCGAGATCTATTTGATAATCCTGTCAAGAACCCATTCTATCATCATTTTTTCTGATGCATGATGGTCGCTCGCAAACTCGCCGCGTCTTCTGTTGGCGATTACACAGTTCACAGTGATTGCTTTGTGTCCCAGCAGTTTTGATAATCCATAGATGGCCGAAGTTTCCATTTCGAAGTTGGAAACCCCAAGGTCATTCAGGATTTCAAGGAACTGATCATCCAGAGCTTTCAGTCTCAGCTGGCGGCCTTGCGGCGCATAGAATCCCGGGAAAGTCGCAGTGTTTCCTCTGTACTTTGCATCGGCATATAAAGTCCCCAGTTCCTCTGCCCGGTCTGCAAAATATAGCATAGGCTTGATTCTTTCGTAAGGGAATTTCTCCAGAAAATTTTTACTGAATTCATTCTCAAATTGATAATCCTGATAAAAATGCATCAATCCATCCAGACCGACTACATTTTCTGTCACCAGCATGTTGTTGACCTCGATATCGGGATTCACGCTTCCACAAGTTCCCATACGGAAAAGTTCCAGCGACTTATGCTCTTTTTTAAATTCTTTTTCTTTCAAATCGATGTTGACCAATGCATCCAACTCGTTCATCACAATATCGATGTTCTCTGTACCAATTCCTGTTGACATCACAGTAATTCTCTCACCACGCAAAGTTCCCGTATGGGTATAAAACTCTCTTTTATTCTTTTTAACTTCGATGGTGTCAAAATATCTTGATACTTTCGGAACCCTGTCCGGGTCGCCCACAAGAAGTACTTTTTCTGCAAGATCTTCCGGAAGAAGATTAAGATGGTAAACACTTCCGTCGTCATTCAGTACCAATTCGGAAGCTGCTAATTTGTTAATCATATATATTGTTTTAAGATTTTAAATATTTATTTGAGATAATAGAATTATCAATTATCAATTATCAATTATCAATTATCAATTATCAATTATCAATTATTGATATTACCCTCCGACACGTTTTGTTCTGTAGCCCATATCTTTCAGGATCGTCATGATTTTGTCACGGTTGTCACCCTGGATGATGATGACGCCATCTTTTTCTGATCCACCTATTCCAAGGATTGTTTTGATTTTTTTCGAAATCTCTTTCAAGCCTTCATCATCGCCTTCCCAACCTTCGATAATTGTTACCGGTTTCCCGTTTCTGCCTTTCTTTTCGAATTTGCAGACCAAAGGTTCTTTCTGTCTGAACGTTTCTTTCGGCATTTCAAAATCCTGCTCTTCGTGGTCTGGGAAAAGGTTTTTCAGTTGGTCTCTTAAGTCCATTTTAATTTTTTAAAAAAGGGTCTTAAAGGTAAGAATATTTGTCGACTGGCAAAACATAACATTAATAATTGTTCGCTGGTTTACTTCTATGCTAAACAATAACCGATGAAAAGCAATGAAATAACATTTTGTGCTGCTTGCTTCGACTCAAGTTCTCCATAAGTTAGCTGAAAAAGCATTACAAATCAGATATTTTATCAGATTCATATCGGACTTATATCAGAGTTGTATCGGACTTAAATAAGAGGAAGTCAGGCGGTAAGTGAGAAAAATGTTACTAATGACAATCATGTCTATTCTTTTCTGATACTGAAATCGGCCTGATGTTTTTTGGTGACAATATTTGTCGATTTAAAAAAAAAATTGGAAAAATTATAAATGTTCAAGTTTTAAACATAGGAGCTTCTATTCTGATAAAGACTTGGATCAGACTTCTTCCAGAATAAAATTTAGTTTGAACGCAGCCTTCCCACATCAGGGGATAAATTTTATAATTAAATGAAATTGTTCTCCGGAATAAAAAAAATACTTACCAAACTACGCACTCTCTTTTCCATTTCGTAAATTTGTAGTAATAAAACAAATCAACAATGTCAAAGAAAGCAATTCTTGCAATATTAGATGGTTGGGGAATAGGGCCCAATCCCGCTGTTTCCGCTATTGCTCAGGCCAATACGCCTTTTATGGATTATGCCCTGAAAACTTTTCCGAACACAACGCTGGAAGCAAGTGGACTGGCGGTCGGTTTACCAGCCGGACAGATGGGGAACTCGGAAGTGGGACATATGAATCTGGGTGCTGGCCGTGTGGTTTATCAGAATCTTGTGAAACTGAATATGGCTGTGGAAAACGGAAGCCTTGGAAAAGAAACCGTGATTCAGCAAGCTTTTGAATATGCCAAAGCGAATAACAAAAAAGTACACTTTATCGGGTTGGTTTCTGATGGCGGTGTACATTCTCATATCAATCACCTGAAAGGCTTGCTGACGGCAGCGCACGAGTTCGGTTTCACGGACAAAGTGTATGTCCATGCCTTCACAGACGGTCGCGACTGTGATCCGAAATCCGGAAAAGGTTTCATAGAGGATTTACTGAACCACATGAAATCCACAACGGGAAAACTTGCTTCTGTTATCGGTCGTTATTATGCGATGGACAGAGACAAAAGATGGGAGCGTGTGAAGCTGGCTTATGACCTTCTGGTCAATGGTGTCGGGGCAGAAACCAAAGATTTTGTCCAGTCTATTCAGGATTCTTATAACGAGGATGTGACGGATGAGTTCATCAAACCAATTGTTGGTGTTCAGAACCATTTCCCGATTGCAAGAATCGAGGATCACGATGTGGTAATCTGTTTCAATTTCCGTACAGACCGGGGTCGTGAGATTACTGAAGTGCTTTCTCAGCAGGATTTTCCGGAATATGGAATGAAAAAACTGGATCTGTATTATGTGACTTTGACGAACTATGATAAAACATTCCAGAACGTAAAAGTCGTTTTTGATGAGAATGTGCTTCAGAAAACAATGGGCGAGGTTCTGGAATCTGCAGGGAAATCCCAGATCAGAATTGCTGAAACGGAAAAGTATCCGCATGTGACTTTCTTTTTCTCAGGCGGTCGTGAAGCTGAATTCGTTCAGGAAAGACGATTGCTCTGCCCGAGTCCGAAAGATGTTCCGACTTATGACCTGAAACCGGAAATGTCCGCTTACGATATTACGAATTCTATCGTTCCGGAACTGGAAAAAGAATCGGCAGATTTTGTGGTTCTTAACTTTGCAAATACAGATATGGTGGGTCACACAGGTGTGTTTTCGGCAGCTGTAAAAGCAGCAGAAGTGGTGGACGAGTGCATTCAGAAAGTCGCGACGACGGCTTATGAACACGGTTATGCGGTTTTCATCCTGGCAGACCACGGAAACTCTGATGTGATGATCAATCCTGACGGCAGTCCAAACACCCAGCATTCCACGAATCTGGTTCCGTTTATTGTTATGGATAAAGACCATACCTGGAACCTGATGCCGGGAAAACTGGGTGATGTTGCGCCAACTATCCTGAAAGTAATGGGCGTCGATATTCCGGAGGAAATGACCGGGAACATCCTTGCAAACTAGATTTTTTATCATATAATTAAAAGCCGGTTTTAGAAGCCGGTTTTTTTATGAAAACCGTCCAAGCTATTTAGTTTAAAATAATTACTAATTTTGATGATTGATTTCAATCATACACTATAAAAATGCGCAACCTGTTTATTATTGCAATGATTCTTTTTTTCGCAAACGGCTTTGCGCAGAGCAAATCTGTGGAAACAGATCCCAGAGACAGGAAAAGCAGAGAACTGATGGAGCTGGCTGTAGAATATTTCAAAAAGAATGATTTTAACAAATCAACGCAATTGCTATTCGAGGCAAAGGAACTGGCAGAGGAAACCAACAATTATGAGCTGACTGCCAAGATCTACGGATCACTTTCGCACCAGTACACACAGCTGAACCTGAATGATAAAGCCAAAGAATATCTGGACAAAGCCATTGTACAGATCAACAAAATGCCTGAGGGCAATGCGAAGAAACTCTACAAAGGGCTTTCTTACCTAGAATTGGGGAATATCGTTTTTGATGAGAAAAAATATCCGGAAGCCAATCGGTATTATAAAAAGTCATTAGAAGAATTCCAGTCCGTCTCATCCGTCTCGGCGATTCCGGTTTATCATTACAGACGGTCTTTGTACAACATCGGGAATTCTTATATCTTCATCAATAAAAATGATTCGGCAGAACTGTTTCTCAAGCAGTCACTGGTGATCAAAGATGCAGAAAACAAAGAGCTGGATCTTTTCATCAATAAAGCTCTCTCTGGCATCTATTCCAAAAATGGCGACTATAAACGTGCTATAGACTCTTTGCAGAAGATTCTTATCAGCAAAGATTTGAAAAATACACGCCTGGAATCTGATGTCTATCAAAGCCTTGCAGAAAATTACAGGCTGGCTGGCGATAATGACAGGTCGGTTTTCTATAACGAAAAATATCTGGAACTCAGCAACTCAAATAAAGAGAAGGAATATAAGGCTATCAATTCCGCCATTTCTGAGGAGCAGAAAGATTACCGGAATGCTATTTCTAATGCCGACAGCAATACAAAACTGATAGCGGTAATCAGCACCGTTTTTCTTGCGTTGCTTCTGCTTCTTATTGTCTTCATTTTGCAAAGACGCCAAAAGGAAAAGAAAGCCTTCGAACTGCTCATTGATAATCTGAAGAAAAATCAGATGGTCTCTGAGACGGACAAAACAGAACCGGAAATAAAGACCGAAAGAATAACCATTCCCGAACTGGCTGAAAAAGAACTTCTGGAAAAGCTTGCGAAATTTGAAGAGTCAGGGAAATTCACTAATCCAAAGCTTAATATTTCCAATCTTGCCGTTTCATTGAAAACCAATACAAGCTATCTGTCCGAGGTTATCAATAATCAGAAAGGAAAAAATTTCAATGCTTATATCAATGAGCTACGCATTGCCTATATCTGCAAAAAGATCTATAATAACAAAGCTTATCAGAATTACAAGATCAGCTATCTCGCTCAGGAATCCGGCTTTACCTCGCACAGTTCTTTCACTACTGTTTTCAAAAATATTACGGGCATTTCGCCATCAGTTTTCTTGCGGGAAGCTTCCAAAAGGAATCATGGAAAAGAGCATTGATTTTAAATTTAATTGTCTGATTGATAATGTTTTGATTGGTTTTTGCCGGTTTCAAAATTGAGGATTTTGAAAGGCTTTTGTTTTGATTCTGACTTTCAGTTCGGTAGTTTAGCATCAAATTATTGAAGATTAAAATGAAAAGAAACTTACTTTTTTTATTGGCGCTGTCCGGGATTTTCGGCTTTGCGCAGAATGGTACGGCATGCAGCTATGGTGTTGGGTCGGATCGCACATCCAACGGAGAAAATATCACTATAGGTGGCAGTTTTGATTACAGTGCGGCATCTGATTTTGATGTTGCATCAGGAAAAATATTAACGGTCAAACAATTGACATTCAATGTTCTGAAAAGTGCTTCGCCTGTCAGCTATGTCAATGTTTATATCTTAAAAGAAAAAGAAGGAATTCCCAGTGATGCGATACAGACATTTACGAATCTTGTGCCGACTTCTCAGCTTTTTGATTATGATTCCACTCTGGATGATGCGGATGTTTATAAAATCAGTGTTGATTTTCCTGCTACCTTCGATTTGCCAAAAGGGAAATATTTTATTCAGTTAAAGGTAGCATTGGCTGACGGAACATCGGCGTTCTGGGAAATCAACAAAGAGACTACGAATAAATTAGGCAGATTTGATTTTACAAAGTTCGATAACGATCCGTGGTTTGGCGGATTCTCTTATTATGATCATGTTTTCGAAATTATTGGTAACTGTAATGATACAGATGAGCCGCAACCAACGGGAACACCTTTCAATGTTGGTAATTCAGGAAATTCGCACGAAGGCGGCGTTCATATGATCTGGACATCATTGGCAGATGATTTTGTTGTCCCGGACGGTCAGAAGTTTACCTTCACAAAATTCAAGATCTCTACATTGCAACTCGGTAATATCAAGAACGCAACGATAAACATCCGCAAGGCTGAGAACGATTTGCCGGGCGAGATTCTTCATACATTCGACAATGTCGGTCCTGCTACGGAGAACTTTTTCGGTTATCATCCGGTTAACGGATATCCGCTGGATGTAGTAGCTGCAGATGTTGAATTTGAATGGAATCAGCCTGTGGAATTATTACCGGGCAGATATTTTATTGAGATTATATCGGCACCGTTTCCGTTCACAGATTATCAGCGTTGGGAAGTGACACCAAATTCAGGAAATGATCTGGATTCGCTTATATCCTTTGATAATGGTGAAACCTGGGAATCAAATGTAGGTTATAATTATGTTTTCGACGTTTCCGGATTTACAAATCCATACCTAGGTTTAGTCGATGTTACAAAGAATACTGTTGCTGTTTACCCGAATCCGGTTTCTGATGTGCTTAACATTAATTCTGATAAAACCATTTCCAAAATCCTGATTTACAATACTGCTGGGCAAATGGTAAAAAGTTTTGATAGCCTCCGGGAAAATAAAATTGTTGTTTCCGGATTGGCTGATGGTAATTATTTTGTGAATGCAATTTTCGCAGACGGAGAAACAAAAACATTCAAAATTATTAAGAAGTAGTAAGCGTTAGAATATCAAGTATTTTAAGACCTGGATCCTATGTTCAGGTCTTATTTTATGTTAAAGTTCAACAAGTTATGTAATGAATAATATTATTTTGTCGTATCTTTACGGCTTTAAAATTATTATCAGTTGATGCGCGAGAAAGAGCTACAGTTAGAAGTGATGAGAACACTGGAACATAATATGGACGAATTCATCAGTTCATATCTTACACCTGTTGAGAAAATTTGGCAACCTTCGGATTTCCTTCCGGACAGTTCCGGTGCTAATTTCAAAGACGAAATCGAGGAGCTCCAGACGTTTGCCAGAGAGATGCCTTATGATCTGTTTGTAACATTGATTGGCGACTGTATCACAGAAGAGGCTTTGCCAACTTACGAATCCTGGCTGATGGGTTTGGATGGAGTAGATCAGGAAAACAAAACTGGCTGGACACAATGGGTGAGAGCATGGACTGCGGAAGAGAACAGACATGGTGACCTGCTGGGAAAATATCTCTATCTCTGCGGACGTGTAAATATGCGCGAAATGGAGATCACAACGCATCATCTTATTAATGATGGGTTCGACATAGGGACAAGTTCTGATCCTTATAAAAACTTTGTTTATACGAGTTTCCAGGAAACAGCGACCAATATCTCGCACAGAAGAGTTGGGACATTAGCGAAACAGTCCGGAAACAAAAAACTAGCCCAGATGTGCGGGGTAATCGCTGCGGATGAAGCAAGACACGCAAAAGCATATAAAGATTTTTCTGCCAGAATATTTGAAATGGACGCAAGCGGGATGATGCTCGCTTTTGAAGATATGATGAGAAGGAAGATCGTGATGCCAGCTCATTTACTGAGAGAATCCGGACAAAAAGCGGGTGAGCTTTGGGAACACTTTTCTGATGCTGCTCAGAGAGCAATGGTTTATACAGGGCAGGATTACATCAACATTCTGAAAGACTTACTGGATGAATGGAAAATAGATGGAATCAAAAACCTCAATGATAAGGCAGAACGTGCGAGGGATTATCTGATGAAGTTGCCGGACAGGCTTCAAAGAATCTCGGACAGAATCGCAACACCACAGTTACCTTACAGTTTCAAATGGGTTAAAAATTAAAATATCAAGTGTATCTAAAGATGCACTTTTTTGTTTTAAATAATCTCAAAATCACTTTTTAATATTTCGTATATTTGCACGTTTTAACGCATTATTCAAAAATCAAATGATAAAAAGCAACAAAAAATTAGCAATCGATTTTGACGGAACCATAGTAGACGATGCTTATCCGGGAATTGGAAAGGCAAAAGTTTTTGCTTTTGATACACTCAAAAAGCTCCAGAGCGAGGGATACAGACTGATTCTCTGGACATACCGTCATGGGAAAACATTAGAGGAAGCCGTTGAGTTCTGCAAAAAAAACGGTATAGAGTTTTATGCAGTCAATTCTAGTTTCGAAGGCGAAATTTTTGACTCTGAAACACAGTCAAGGAAAATTGACGCAGATCTTTTCATCGATGACAGAAACCTTGGCGGATTCCCAGGCTGGGGAGAAATCTACCAGATCATTAATGAAAAAATAGAATTCCAGGTTGCAGGAGGCGAAGTTCACGCTTACTCCAAAATGAAAAAAGAAAAGAAAAAAGGACTTTTTTGGTAAAGTTCAAAACTTATAGATAATAGCCATCCAAATCTATTATCTATCCTTCCATTATCTCAATATCCAAATAGAAATGATTCAACTCAAAAATATAGACGAGCTTCGACTCATGAAGCAAAGTGCGAGATTGGTGTCCCAGACCTTGGGAATGTTGGCAAAAGAAATTAAGCCAGGCATTACAACGCTTCATCTTGATAAATTGGCCTACGATTTTATCAAAGATCACGGCGCTGAACCCGCATTTCTGGGTTATGGCGGATTTCCTGCTTCACTTTGTATTTCTCCAAATGAGCAAGTTGTTCACGGAATTCCAAATGCAACACCAATTGAAGAAGGTACGATTCTTTCGGTAGATTGTGGTGTTTTCTGGAACGGATTTGTCGGCGACCACGCTTATACTTTTGAAGTTGGCGAAGTCTCTGCTGAGGTCAAAAAATTATTGAAAGTTACCAAAGAATCATTGTACAAAGGAATCGAGCAATGCGTTAGAGGAAAGCGTGTTGGCGATATTTCCCATGCTATCCAAAAACACTGTGAAAAAGAAGGTTATGGTGTTGTGAGGGAATTGGTTGGTCATGGTGTTGGACGACAAATGCACGAAGACCCGCAGGTTCCGAATTACGGAAAACCAGGAAGTGGAAAAGTTTTAAAAGACGGAATTTGTTTGGCAATCGAACCGATGATAAACCTTGGGACAGAAAAAGTGAAATTCCATAACGACGGCTGGACTGTGACCACGTTGGACAATCAACCTTCTGCCCATTTTGAACACGATGTTTGTGTTTATAATGGCAAACCGGTTTTGCTTTCTACTTACCAATATATTTATGACGCTTTAGGCATTAAATCTGATGAAGAGAAAGCTTTTCAGGTTGATTTTAATTAAGCTATTTGATTACCGATTTTGAAAAAAATTGCCAAATTTCTGCTGAATGCGATTCCCAGACCAATGCTTATTAACCTGAGCATTTTCTTGCGTCCGTTGATTGTTTTGTTTTTCAAAGGAAATAATTTCACAGACCCCATTGACGGGAAATCTTATCGGAAATTTTTACCTTATGGCTACGGAAAACAACGGGCCAATGCTTTGTCTCCCGGAACTTTATCTTTGGAAAGACACCGTCAAATGTGGCTTTATCTTCAGAATGAAACCAATTTTTTTACAGACCATTTAAAGGTTCTTCATATCGCACCGGAGCAGGAGTTTCTAAGAAAATTCAAAAAGATGAAGAATCTGGATTATACTTCTGCTGATTTGTATTCACCGATAGTGGATGTGAAGGCGGATATTCTTGATTTACCTTTTGAGGATGAAAGTTTTGATGTCATCATTTGCAACCACGTTCTGGAACATATTGTGGACGACAGAAAAGCAATGTCTGAACTTTACCGTGTGATGAAGCCAAACGGTTGGGGAATTGTGCAGGTTCCAATGAAGAATTCTCTCCAAAAAACTTACGAAGATTTTACAATCACAGACCCAAAGGAACGTCAGAAACATTTTGGACAGTATGACCATGTTCGTTGGTACGGAATGGATTATTTTGACCGTTTAAAGAGTGTCGGTTTCGATGCTGAAATCAATTTCTATTCTCAAAAATTTACTGAGGCTGATATCAAAAGATTTGGCTTGAATAAGAATGAGATTATTCCTGTTGTAAGGAAAAGGTAAATTCTTAAATTAATCTAATTTCTTCAACAAATCAATCCACCTTTTTTCCTGATATAATATCCTAAAATCAGATTGTTTTAGAAGCATATTTTTGGTCAATCTTCCTCTCAGATATAACAAATCCAAAAAGTCCAAAGCAATACCTTTATACTTTTCATCTTTGTCAACTTTTGCGATTTTCGAAAACAGAATTGAAGCTTCGAAGTTATCATTGTTACTCATTCCGCCAAGGAAAGTAGAAGCAGTGTTGTAATCATCATAAGTCTTTTGAAATTCTTTTGCTTTGTAAGCTTTCTTGGCATTATTGAGCAATTCTTTAACTTGTGAATTGCAAGCTGATTCTCTTTTTGCAGATTCTCCTGAATCGATAGGTTGATAAGAAAATCCATAAATTAAAGAATAGATTTCTAAAGGTTGAAGTCCCAGTTTATTTCTTCTTTCATTCGTTAAATTCTCTCTTATTATTGGTCTAAAACCAGAGGCTTCTCCATTACCTGACCAAATTACCTGCGTCCCGTACAATTGTCTGTAATTCAAGTTGCATTGAACTCTGTCATATAGAAATGCGTAATTTTCCATATTAAGATCTTTTGTTCCGATTAATTTTTCCATTTCCGACAAAGCTTCGTTTTGAAATAGAACATCTTGGTCAGCGTGCTGAACAATCAGCCAAAGATTATTCTGTCCGTCTTTTCCAATGTCCGATATTTTTGGCCAGCCATATTGCTTAATGATTTTTTTAGCTTGAATTAGATTGAATGAATCTGCTTCATTGATTTGCTGGTCAATTGTTTTGGCTAAACTTTCATCTGTATTTTGTGACTTTCGGTATCTGAGTTTTTGGTCATTCAGACACATTAGATTGATTTCTTTTCTTAAAGCAGGAAGTTTCAAGGTCTTTTCATATTGCTTTTCCTGAGCAATAGCAATCTCTTCTATTTCTTTCCATTTCTCAGCGTCATTTTTTCTCAAATAATCAAAATAAGGGTCGTATAACAACCAATCAGCTTCGGTCCAACCAGAAGATAAAGATCTTCTCAAATATTGGAAAGCTTTTTTCGAATCGTGATTTAAAGAATATATTCCAGCTACTTTATAAGCTGTAAGCGCATCAGGTTGTTGTATTTCGAAAGCCTTTTCGTACAATTGAACTGCTTTTTTAGGATTTTTTTGAAGATGTAATAAGCCGGCTTGAGCGATTAAACTTTGATAGGTCTTATTGGATTGCGCATTTGATGAAATATAAATTAATATACAGAAAAAAATAAGTCGAATTGATTTCATATTTTCATTTTATTAATGACAATTTTACATTAAAAAATTTTACATTTTCAAAATTAAATAATTAATACAACAAGTAATAATTACGTTCAAATATTAATTATTTCAAACTAATTCTGGTAATGGTTTTTTATTAAACGCGTAGTTTAGCTTCATTAAGAATCTTTAGAGGAACATATCAATCAAAAAGCTTTCAAAAACCTTAATTATTGTCAATTTTTAACCTTGTTCAAACAATCGTTTGATGGAATTATGTTAAATATTCTTTAAAATTATTTTTTAATTCTCTGAATTTCAATAATAATAGTTTTTGTTAATTATATTTGATAGATTTTATTATTAATTACATAACGTCTATTTTGGATATAATATCTAAATTTGAACGTTTGTTTGAAATCTATCTAAAAAATAAGTATTTATGAGGAATATCGCGATTAGTTTTTTTGTTGTTTTAGGTCTTTTGACTTCTTGTTCAAAGTCTGAGAAAAAAGATGACAAAAAAGAATTGCCACCACAACCATATGAGTATATTGTTGCGAAAAGTGGACCAGCGGAAAATCTGACACAATATCCTGCCCGCCTCGAGGGCATCGAAAATGTAGAAATCCGACCAAAAATTGATGGTTTTGTGGAGAAAATCTATGTTGATGAGGGTAGCCAGGTGAGCAAAGGTCAGCTATTATTCCTGATCAGAAATCCTCAATACGAGCAATCCGTTTTAGCGGCTCAGGCTGCTGTAAACAGTGCAAGGGCTCAAGTGGCAACAGCGCAGATGCAGGTTACTAAAACCAAACCTTTGGTTGATAAAAAAATCATTTCTGCTTACGAGCTTCAGGCTGCAGAACTCGCACTTAAATCTGCGAAAGCAGCCTTGGCAGAAACTCAGGCTCAACTAACAAATGCACAGGTTAATCAAGGTTATACCAAATTATACAGCCCTGTAAGCGGTGTTATTGGAACTTTGCCTTATAAATCTGGAAGTTACATCAGCAGTGCAACATCGCAACCACTGACTACAGTTTCTAATGTTTCAAAAATATTTGCATATTTTTCGATTAATGAAAAACAACAGTTGGATTTTTTCAAACATTCTACAGGCTCAACAATTCAGCAAAAAATCAAAAATTCTCCATTGGTAGAGCTCGTTCTTTCTGATGGAAGCAAGTATGAAGAAAAAGGAAAAATCGAGTCCATCAGTGGTTTGGTGGATCCCAATACAGGTTCGTTTTCTATGAGAGCAACTTTTCCAAATAGCAAAGGCCTTCTGAGAAGCGGTTACAGTGCAACAGTTCAGGTACCGAACAGTCTGGAAAATGTTATCATCATCCCACAAGCGGCAACTTACGAAATGCAGGGCAAAGTTTTGGTTTACCTGATCGGAGCTGGTAATAAAGTGAAATCTACGGAAATCAAAGTGGAAAATCTGCCAGACGGATTGACTTACGCTGTCACATCAGGATTGAAACCTGGAGATAAACTCATTGTAGAAGGCATCGGACTTCTGAAAGATGATGCAGAAGTGGTTCCGAAAGAGACGACTTTGCAAAATGTTATCGATAGAAAATAGTTTCCCGAATATTATAGTAATGTTAAAAGTATTAGTTTAAAAACTTTCGATTCTGAAAGTCTTTTATCCTTGCTCTTTTTTCTTTTTAGTCTAAAAAAATATGTTTAAAAAATTTATAGAACGTCCGGTATTGTCCACCGTAATTTCCATTATCATCGTGATTCTCGGTGTTTTGGGAATTGTGACTTTGCCCGTCTCACAATATCCTGATATTGCGCCGCCAACTGTATCTGTAAATGCAAGTTATCAAGGTGCCAATGCCGATGTAATTCTTAAAAGTGTAATTGTCCCGCTGGAGGAACAGATCAATGGGGTAGAAGGAATGACTTATATGACATCTTCTGCAACCAATGACGGTTCAGGTTCGGTAACGATTTATTTCAAGCAAGGGGTTAATCCGGATATTGCTGCAGTAAACGTGCAGAACAGGGTTTCCAGAGCAACGCCTTTGTTACCTGCGGAAGTTACAAGAGCCGGAGTTACAACCACCAAAAGACAAAGTTCCAATGTATTGATTTTCTCGCTTTACAGTGAGAATCCCAATTATGATATGACTTTTCTCCAAAATTATACTAACATCAACATTGTTCCTCAGATCAAAAGGGTTACCGGTGTCGGTGATGTAACCGTTTTTGGTTCAAAGGATTACTCAATAAGAATTTGGCTTGATCCTAATAAAATGGCGGCTTATGGATTGGTCCCTTCAGATATCAATACCGTTTTAGCGGAACAGAATATCGAAGCAGCACCAGGAAGTTTAGGTGATGAAAGTAACGAAAGTTTCCGTTATACTTTGAAATATAAAGGACGGCTGACAGAAATCCCTGAGTTCGATAATATCATTATAAAAGCGACTGAAAACGGACAAACATTGAAACTGAAAGATGTTGCGAGAGTAGAATTGGGAGCGCAGGATTACACAGGGACCAGTGTCACAGATGGTCATCCGTCCATTGGTATGGCGGTTGCGCAAACTGCAGGGTCCAATGCTCAGGATGTTATTAATCAATCGATTGCGGTTCTGGATAAAGCCCAGGAGTCATTCCCGAAAGGCGTAAAATATGTGGCTTTGGTTAATGCCAATGACTTTTTAGATGCATCGATTGAGAAAGTAATTCACACACTATTTGAAGCATTTATCCTTGTATTCATCGTGGTTTTTTTGTTTTTGCAAGATTGGCGTTCTACATTGATTCCGGCGATTTCGGTTCCGGTGGCAATTGTAGGGACATTTTTCTTCCTAAGCATTTTCGGATTTACAATTAATTTGCTGACACTTTTCGCGTTAATTTTAGCGGTGGGAATTGTGGTTGATGATGCGATTGTCGTCGTAGAAGCAGTTCATACCAAATTAGAACAGGGTGAAAAATCGCCGTTGAGAGCATCTGTGAATGCAATGGACGAAATCAGTAGTGCGATTATCAGTATCACACTCGTTATGGCCGCGGTTTTCATTCCGGTAAGTTTTATCTCCGGGTCAGCTGGTGTTTTCTATAAACAATTTGGATTGACATTAGCAATTTCAATTATATTATCTGCTGTAAATGCATTGACATTGAGTCCTGCTTTATGTGCAATTTTCCTAAAGCCTCATTCTCACGAAGAAAAGAAAAAGAATTTCCTGCAAAGATTTTTTAGCAACTTCAACATCATTTTTGATGCGATGGTAAAACGATATTCCAGAGGTATTTTGTTCTTATTGAAGAAAAAATGGATGGCATTTGCAGGTCTCGCAATATTCGCCGGAATTTTTGTGTGGCTGATGAATACGACACCAAAATCCTTCGTTCCAAGTGAAGATATGGGAGGGATTTTTATGGACATTTCGCTTCCAATCGGTTCCAATGAAAACAGAACAAGAGAAGTTCTTGCCAAAGTTGAAAAAATTGTTGAAAAACAACCGGAAGTTCTTCACATCTTCAAAGTTTCCGGAAGAGGAATGATTTCGGGAAGTGGCTCTAATAACGGGATGCTGATTGTAAAACTAAAAGACTGGAAAGACAGAACCAAAAAAGGTGAAGATCTGCAGTCCTTTGTTGCGAAAATGTACAAAGAAACGGCCGGAATCAAAGATGCAAAAATGACATTCTTCGGACGACCAACATTGCAGGGTTTTGGTAATGCGGCCGGTTTCGAGATGCAGATTCAGGATCAAAAAGGCGGAAGCATCGCAGATTTGACCAAGGTGACGAATGATTTCATCGATAAAATGAATCAGCAACCGGACATCCAAAGAACCTTCACATCTTTCAACCCGAATTATCCTCAATATATGATTGATATTGACATTCCCGCGGCAAAGGCTGCTGGATTCTCAGTTTCAGATATCTTAGGAACAATGCAGGGCTATTATGGTGGTGTTTATTCTTCCAATGTCAATTTATTCGGGAAGCAGTATCGTGTGATTTATCAGGCACCTTTTGAAGACCGGGAAAATCTGGAAAGTTTCAATATGATTCAGGTCAGAAATTCTAAAGGCGAAATGGCGCCTTTGAGCAGATTCATCACCGCTAAAAGAGTGTATGGCCCACAAGCAATCGGTCGCTTCAATTTATTTACAGCCATTTCATTAAACGGAACACCCAATCCAGGTTTCTCTTCCGGGGATGCAATTAACACCGTGGAAAAAATAGCGAAAGAAACTTTACCACAAGGTTATGGGTACGAATTTTCCGGATTGACTAGAGAAGAGGTTACTGCAGGCGGACAAACGGTTTATATATTCATTTTATGTTGTGTATTTGTTTATTTCCTTTTGGCAGCGCAATATGAAAGTTATCTTTTGCCATTTGCTGTGATGTTGTCATTGCCTGTTGGTTTGGCTGGTGTAATGATGTTCAGTGCTTGTATCGGAGGTTCTAATAATATTTACACGCAGATTTCACTCATTATGTTGATTGGACTCCTGGCGAAAAATGCGATTTTGATTGTAGAGTTTGCCCTCGATGCAAGGAAGAAAGGTTATACCATTGCACATGCTGCGATAAGCGGCGCGAAACAAAGGTTGCGTCCCATTTTGATGACCTCATTTGCGTTCATTTTCGGTTTGATCCCATTAGCGATTTCAACCGGAGCAGGAGCTGTAGGTAACCAGTCAATTGGGATTGGTGCGATTGGAGGAATGTTGTTCGGAACTGTTTTCGGTGTCTTTTTTATCCCGATTTTGTTTGCCATATTTATGTATTTGCAGGAAAAAGTAAGCAGTAAAAAAATATCGGACAAATACGAAGGAGAACTTAGCGAATAACAAAATTTGAAAAAAATGAAATTAAAAAATCTAATCATATTAGCAGTTGTCGCAGGTTTCTTTTATTCGTGTAAAGTCACGGATACTTATAAGAGTCCGGAGATCGATCAAAATCGACAAGATAATCTCTTCCGACAAAAAACCAATAACGACAGTAGTTCTATAGCCAACGTTGCGTGGAGTCAAATTTTCACGGATGCAAAGCTTCAGACTATTATCAATAAAACCATTAAGAATAATCTGGATCTAAAAGTTGCGGTGGCGAGAATCCAGGAAGCAAGCGCAGTTTTCAATCAATCCAAATTGCAGAATCTTCCGAGTCTGGATGGTGTTGCTTCTGTTACTGAAACCAAAAATAGTGCTGCGGCGCAAGGAGGGAATTTTGTGATGCCCGATTTGTTGGTATACAGATTGGGAATCTCGACGGGTTGGGAAATAGATGTTTGGGGAAGGATCAAAGCACTTAAGAACTCAGCTTATGCAGGCTTTCTTCAGACTGATGCTGCCAAACGTGCTGTTCAGACACAGCTGGTTGCGCAGGCTGCAAGTCTTTATTATCAATTGATTTCTCTGGATAAGCAACTTGAGATCACAAAACAGACGATTGAGTTAAGAAAAAAAGATGTTGAAACTGTGGAAGCTTTGATGGATGCCGCTTATCTTACAGGCGCTGATGTTGAACAAAGCAAAGCCAATCTTTACTCGGCACAGTTGTCAGTTCCGGATTTGGAAATGCAAATCCAGCAAACAGAAAATTCTCTGAGCATTTTGATGAATGATAATCCTCAATCTATTGACAGGAATTCCATCGATTCACAGGTTATTTATACCGATTTAAAAACAGGAGTTCCAGCTTCTTTGTTGAAAAATCGTCCTGATGTTCAGTCGGCTGAATTAACTTTCCGTCAGGCTTTTGAAAATAAAAATATGGCGATGGCACAGGTTTATCCAACGATTAATATCACGGGAACTTTGGGGTTGTCATCCAGAACTTTGGAAAACTTCTTTACGAATTCTCTGTTCTACACACTTGGAGGAACAGTGACGCAGAATATTTTCCAAATGGGCAACAGAAAAGCTCAGGTAAGAGTGATGGAAGCTCGTAAAATGCAGGCTTACTACACTTTTGAAAAAGCTTTGCTGACCGCTGGTTCAGAAGTTTCTAACTCATTATTATCATATCAAAAAGCGAAGGAAAAAGAAGATACGAGACAACTTCAGATTCAATCTTTGGAAAAAGCAGTAGAGTTCAACAAGGAATTATTGACCTACTCTTCCAACACCAATTATGTGAATGTCTTGACTTCTGAACAATCATTGTTAGCAGCAAAATTAGCCGGAGTAAATGATAAACTTCAGCAGTTGCAAGCAGTGACCGAATTTTACAGAGCACTTGGCGGCGGACAGTTTTAGAACTAAATTTTTTTTACTATACTTTTTAAACCCAGCAACCTTGTTGGGTTTTCTTTTGGTTAATCTTTATATTGAATTTATTCAATCAAAATAGATTATTATCATTATGAGAAGAAGTAATTAAACATGCTTTCTCTGAAGCTATCTATTGATGTTTATATGTATTGTTTGATTGGTATTAATATTCGAATAAAATTAAAATATTATTACAAAAATACTTATTATTGATTTATATTTGTAAAAAATAAATTTAATAGTTATGAAATCAAAAATTATATTAACGTTTTTTGTTTTGATTTTTGCTTCGATATTTATTAATGCACAGAAACACGATAATAGTGAAGGTGCGTGCAAGTTGTTTAGAAATGTAGCTAAAGGTGATGGTGCATCTTGCCCTGCGTGTATGGCCATTCTGAAAAAAGAGCTTGCAGCACGGGATGCAGAAGATAAAAGAAGGCAGGATGTCATTACTAAGAAAAGAGATGCGGAGAGAAGAATAGAGGAAGCGGAGTACCAAAAACAAATGGCTTTGCGAGAGGCAAATAGAAAGGTAACGGAGGTAAAAGTTGTGATGCCGAAAAGTAAACCCGACGGCACTGTTAAGACACCGTCAAAAAAAGGTGGCAAAACGATCGTAAGTACAAAAGGTGTTTTTAAAGGTAAGTTGTATCCGGTGTCTGCCAATTCTGACTTCGGGGCACTTCTAAATTCTAAAGGAGATACAATTATAAAAAGCAATGAATTTAAAACCGTGATGCCGTCTAGTGATACCTATAAAATAGAAGATATGCCCGATAATTTGGCGATAGTGGAATACAGATTCCTGCTGGACAGCGAGTATCCCGACTCTCAATTTTATCCTATGAATCTCATCAATTCGGAAATGAAAAAAATCCTGTCTGATGAGAAAATCAACTTTATAGAATATGCCAAAAATAATCTGTTTTTGGTGGCGTCCGGAGGCAGTTATACAGATGGTCTGGTGGCTAAAAAAATCTATATGTATGACCATCAGAACCATAAAATCACCCCCATAGATAACGTCACCTCTGAACTGACTTATTCACCGATTAATTCTAAAGGTGTTGATATGACGGATTATTATGATCTTAAAATTTTGGCATCCAATGATGTGATAAACGGCAAATCCAAGTACCTGGGTAGTTACTCACCGGAATTAGATAAAATATACGAAAATAGTGGTGACTGGTTGCTTCTGTTGTCGCAGGCTGTGGGATACAAATATGCGACTCCTAAGTACAAATATTACTACGTAGACAAGGATAGAAATCTGGTGTCTGTTGGTATTTCTGAAAGAAATTGATGACTGAGATAAACTTCTTATTACAATAGTAACTATGAAAAATATAACGCTTTTTATCCTTTTATGGATTGGCTCTGTGCTGGATGCACAGAAAATATCGTATGAAAAATTAGATTCTATATCGGTCCAGATCAGCAAGTTTCAGCTCCAATCAGAAAATTTAATTTATAATATTAGCGGGACCAAATATGAACTTGGTTTTCCGGAGAATAATTTTCAGATTTTTTTTAGTAACAATCTCGCTACAAAAGTTCTGAATAAAAAGTTTGAAGACAAAGAGTTTGTTTCTATTACTGAAAATATAGATATCTCTCAGGCAGACAAAATATACCAGGTGCCATCTGAAGGCGATCTCGGTATTGTGAGAATGGATTTCCCAAAAAGCGTCAATACTCAGATTTATACCAATGGTGTTTATACCACAACAGTCCATGAAAATTACCTCGAGTTTTTTTATAATCGGAATAATAAAGATTCTCGGAAAAAATTACTCACCCAACTGGACGACACCTTTAAAGCTTTGAATCTCGGCAGTAAAATTTCTAAAGAAGAGTTTCTTGCTGAGGAAAGCATAAAAATGGACCTGCCAAAAGAAGAGCCTGCAAAAATGCTTACCGCAGATCAAATTATAAAAAAATATGTGGCAGCAATGGGAGGAGAAGAAAAAATCAAGTCTATCAAGACACTCTATGTGGAAGGAGATATTAGCATGCAAGGGATGAAAATCCCTGTCCGAAGCTGGTTTATTAATCATCAGGCTATGCGAATGGATATGGAGATACAAGGCCATGCGAATACAACAGTTGTAACCAATAATGGTTCCTGGACGCTTTTCCCGATACAAAATCAGAAAAGACCTGTCGATGCTGATTCAACCACTGCCAAAGAAAGTGCAGAAGAACTGGATCTTTCCGGCGATCTTCTTGATTATGCCAACAAAGGTAATATCGTGGAACTTTTGGGAGCCGAAACTCAGAACGGCAGAGATCTCTACAAAATAAAACTGATCAGAAAAAGTGGAACTGTCATAACGTTTTTCATAGAAGCAGGGACTTTCTTTTTAATAAAACGGGTAGTTAACAAAAATGTACAGGGAACTTCTGTAGAAATGACCGAAACTATCGGCGATTACAAAATAAACAATGACGGCTACGTTTAAGCCTCTTCATATAACTATTCGCCGGCAGGAACTGCACTGATTTACCATCGTTATGAAGTCAATAAAGATGTAGATTCAAAATTATTTGACAAATCCTAATTAAAACAACCTCAGACTGCAAGTCTGAGGTTGCTATTTTTATAATTTGAATCTGTCGGACTTAATTCCTGAAAAACTGACCAATTCCTGCCGATTCAAAGTTAAATGCCGAAGCATTCTCGGACTTATCTAATTTTTTGCTGATTGTCAAAGCCCAAAGAACTAACTCTTTGCAGAAGTTTTTATCGGTTTCATCCAACTCAGGAACATTATCTTCAATCAGTGTCGTTAGTGGTTTAATAATGTTGAGTTTGTTGTAAAATTCTTGATCTGTATCGGCGTAATTCAATTCCAAGTGATTTTTATTGAACCATTGGATGATGTCGGTGTACGCATTTTTCAGACCTTCTTTTTCCAGTTTTGGAACTCTTGGGAAAAGGCTTTCAAATTGTGTCATCACAGCATCATCAATCAGGATTTTGGCGACAAAGTCTGCACCTTCCTGCTCGCCTTCATAAACCAATTCGATTTTACCCGTAATCGATGGAATGATCGACATAAAATCGAGTAAGCGAACTTGTGTCTTGTCCGAATCAGATTCCAGAAGCCTCAATTTGGCCGCTGCGATAAGATTTTCCATCGCACTAATCGTTAATCTCGCACTCACGCCGCTTTTCGCATCTACATATTCGCTTTCTCTTGCAGCAAAAGCTACTTCTTCCAAAAGATTTCTTGCCAAATCTGGAACCTGTATTTTGGATTTGTCATCGTCAGAAATCAATGCTTCCTGTTCGGTGATTTGTCTCGCCAACGCTACAGTTTTTGGATAATGGGTGAAGATCTGAGAACCGATTCTGTCTTTCAAAGGCGTTACAATACTTCCTCTGTTGGTATAATCTTCCGGATTCGCTGTAAACACAAACTGAATGTCCAAAGGCATTCTCAACTGAAAACCTCGGATCTGGACATCGCCTTCCTGCAAAATATTAAACAAAGAAACCTGAATTCTCGCCTGCAGATCCGGCAATTCATTCAGAACAAAAATAGAACGGTTCGCTCTTGGAATCATTCCGTAATGTAAAACACGTTCGTCGGAATATGGCAATTTCAAAGTCGCTGCTTTAATTGGGTCAATATCTCCGATCAAATCCGCCACGTTCACATCCGGTGTTGCCAATTTTTCAAAGAATCTGTCGGAGCGGTGAACCCAGGAAATTGGTGTTTCGTCGCCCAACTCCGCAATCAGATCTCTTGCGAATTTTGAAATCGGCTGAAACGGACTGTCATTGATTTCCGAACCTTTCACAATGGGCATATATTCGTCCAAAAGATTGACCATACTTCTGGCAATTCGGGTTTTTGCCTGCCCACGCAATCCTAAAAGATTGATGTGATGTCCTGCCAAAATCGCCTTTTTCAATTGTGGAATTACAGTATCCTCGTAACCCCAAAGTCCTTCAAAAACTGGTTCTTTAGCTTTGATTTTTGCAATCAGGTTAGATTGGATTTCCTGATTGATTGTTTTATCTGTGTATCCCGATTTTTTTAATTCTTTGAATGTTGTATCGTTCTTCATTTTTTTTTACTAATTAATAATGTTTTTAATTCTCGCAGATTTGGCGGATTACGCAAATTATTTAGTTTAAATCAATCTGCAAAATTTGTAAAATCAGCGAGAGAATATTTTGATTTTTTGTTAAATCCTTTTAATTCTGTTTCTCTCGTAATCTTCAAATATCATTTGTCCCAAACCTGAAAGTCCTGTTAAGAAAGCTTTTCCTTTATTCTGAGCCGTGAAAGCTTTCACAAATTGTCTCAGATAAGGATCTTGTGCAATCATAAAAGTGGTAATGGGGATTTTCAGTTTTCTGGCTTGTGCAGCTCTGTTGAGACATTCGGAAACGATTTTTTCATCGAGACCGACGCTGTTCATATAGTATTCGCCGGTTGGGAGTTTCAGGCAGCTTGGTTTCCCGTCGGTAATCATAAAGATTTGTTTGTTTGTATTTCTTTTTCTTCGGAGAATATCCATCGCCAGTTCCAGTCCGGCAACCGTATTGGTATGATAAGGCCCGACTTGAAGATACGGCAAATCCTTAATCTGGATCGGCCACGCATGATTCCCGAAAACAATAATGTCAATGGAATCCTTCGGGTATTTTCTTTTGATGAGTTCTACCAAAGCCATCGCTACTTTTTTCGCAGGCGTGATCCGGTCTTCGCCATACAAAATCATCGAGTGGCTGATATCGATCATCAAAACCGTGCTCATCTGCGCTTTGTGTTTGGTTTCTTCTACGATGAGGTCGTTTTCCGTTAACCTTAAATCTGAAATACCGTTGTTAATCTGTGCATTCTTGATGCTTTCCGTTAGATTGACCGTTGCAAGATCATCACCAAACTGGAAACTTCGGTTTTCTCCATCTTTTTCGTCACCGACTCCGCTTTTGTTGGTTCTATGGTTTCCAACACCGCTTTTTCTTAATTTTCCAAAAATCTGGTCGAGTGCATAATCTCTTAAAGCTGCTTCCAGTTTTGCTGTCAGAATATTCTTACCTTCTCCAGAACCAGAATTACCATCTTCTGGTTTAATTTCTTCTTTGATGTAGCCTCGTTTTTTAAGGTCTTCGATAAAGTCATCCAAGTCATATTCTTCATTGAAAATATCGTACTCTTTATCGAGCATATCCAGCCAGTCAAAAGCCTCGTCCAAATCTCCTGAAGTATGGATGAGTAAGTCTTTGAAAATACCAAATACTCTGTCAAAATGCGAAACCTCTTCCGGAATATGCTTGCTGAAAGTGAATCCCGTGTGGAAGTTTTTATTTTTATCTGTCATAGATTGATTTCAAATTTGAGATACAATTTAGGCATTATTAGCAAAATGTGAACCGAGAGCAAATAGAAAAAAGTAATGGTTATGATTATTAAATTAAACAAAATTGGGAGTAATATTTTTTCATCTTCGACTCCGCTCAGCTTGACAATGATTAATAAAACATTTTAGTATTAGAAATTAAATATCCGTTAAACAACCTACTACTGTGCATTGATTTAAAAATCAATTATTTATAACAAACACTTCGACAAGCTCAGTGTGACATCTCTAATACTAAACGCTTGATTTCTAGCGATGTCAAGCTGAGCCTGTCGAAGCTTTAGGTTAATAAACGGACAATCAAAATTAGAAATGTCATCATAAGCATTTCGGCATCGCTCAATATAAACTAAGTCGAGAGATTTTGTTAAATCATATTTATCAATAAAAATTTTAAACTTTATCTTTGCAACCACAATTATTGCTATGAAAGACCTAATGGGACGTGCCATCTGGGATTATTTTAAAAATGAAAATCCTGAAGATCTGCAAACCGAAACTTCGATTTCTGAACTGGATGAACTTCCTGTGGATTATCTTTTCCGAGGGTTTGATGAGATGAACAAAATCGAACAAAAAGCTTTGAAATTAGCCAATGGGAAAGTTTTAGATATTGGCGCAGGCGCTGGTTCACATTCTCTTTATCTTCAGAATGAAAGAAATCTTGACGTTACCGCATTGGATATTTCTCCAAAGTCGATTGAAGTTTGCAAACTGAGGGGTGTGAGGAATGCGGTTGCAGAAAATATGCTTCATTTTTCAGACGGAACTTTTGATACGATTCTTTTATTGATGAATGGCACCGGGATTTTCCAAAGCCTGAATGTCATCGATATTTATCTTCAGAAACTTCATTCTTTATTAAATAAAAACGGACAGATTCTGATTGACAGTACCGACATTCTCTATATGTTCGATGAGGATGAAGATGGCGGGATTTTAATTCCTGCCGATGGCTATTATGGCGAGCTGGATTACATTGTTCATTATAAAGGTGAGTCTGAAGAACCGATTAAATGGCTATATCTCGATTTCAATACTTTGAAAAACGCTGCGGAACATAACGGTTTCAGCATTGAGAGGATTTTGCAGGACGAAGATTCTTATCTGGCGAGATTGACCAAGAAATAATAAAGACGTACATTTCTGTACGTCTTTAATTAATTATTTAGTGTAAAGATATTTTAGATAATCTTTGACTCCATCATTATTATGGTCATAATCATCAAATGCCAAAACTACCAAAGTGCTTGACGTTAACTCTGTAACGCTGGCGGTTTCATTTCCGATTTTTAATGTTTTATCGTTGGCGTTATAAGTATAATCAACTGTTGTGGAACCAAGCACACATTCGCTTCCAATACTATTGTAGTCATTCATAATGTACTTTTTATCTGTGAATTCATAAGTGCTTTTTTGCTTGCAGGCATCTGGCAAATATTCATTCAAGACAGTTGTTTTATCTTTTCCAGACAAAACAGTCGTTGTTTTCAATTTCCATTTTCCTATAATCTGATTTTCTATAGGTTGTGGTAGGTCATCATTGTTGTCAGAGCTGCAAGATATCGCAACAAGAGAAATAGCTGTTAATATTAGTTTTTTCATATAAAGAGTTTATCCGATTTCGATTCCGTTCTCAACATTGCTGTCATCCGGTGTTACAAAAGAAAGTTTTCCGTCTGGTTTTGTGGTTAATAATAACATTCCCTGAGATTCAATTCCTCTGATTTTTCTTGGAGCAAGATTTAATAAAATCATTACCTGCTTTCCAATTATTTCTTCCGGACTAAAGCTTTCTGCAATCCCTGAAACCACAGTTCTCACATCTACACCTGTATCCACAGTAAGTTTTAACAATTTATCTGCTTTTTCTACTTTTTCTGCTTCAGTAATTGTAGCTGTTCTCAAGTCGATTTTTGTAAAATCATCAAAAGTGATTTCGTCTTTCATAGGATTGGCGTTAGGGTTTGTTTTTTTATTGTTTTGTTTGGTGTTTTCAAGTTTCTGGATTTGAGCTTCAATCACATCATCTTCAATTTTTGAGAAAAGAAGAGACGCTTCGTTGATTTTATGACCAGTTTCAATGAGCACAGATTTAGTTTCAACATCGTTCCAGTCTGATCTCTGAACGTTGAACATAGTCAGTAATTTCTCAGAACTGAAAGGCATAAACGGTTCGCACAACTGCGCCAGAGCCACAGCAATCTGAGCGCCTACAAATAAAGAATTTGCTGCTTTTTCAGGATTGTCTTTAATCGTTTTCCACGGTTCTTCTGTCTGAAGATATTGATTTCCGGAACGGGCTAAATTCATCAAAGCTGTCAAAGAATTTCTGAACTCATAGTTTTCCAGAAAACCTGAAATTTCTTTCGCTGATTTATTGATTTCTGCCAATTCAGGAGCATTCACATCGCCTTGAGGAACGATTCCATCATAATATTTATGAATCAGAACCGCAACTCTGTTGATGAAATTCCCAAAAATCCCAACCAATTCAGAATTATTCTTCGTCTGAAAATCTTTCCAGGTAAAGTTATTATCCTTAGTTTCCGGAGCTGATGAAAGCAGAGCATAACGCAAAACATCCTGTTGTCCCGGGAAATCTTCTACATATTCGTGTGCCCAAACTGCCCAGTTTCTTGAAGTTGAAATTTTATCGTTTTCAAGATTCAGAAATTCAAAAGCAGGGACATTTTTAGGCATATTAAAATCGCCGTGAGCTTTCATCATTGCCGGGAAAATAATACAGTGGAAAACGATGTTATCCTTTCCGATAAAATGAACCAGATCACTTCCTTCACTTTGCCAGTAATCTTTCCAGTCTTTGCCATTTTTAGCAGCCCATTTTTTGGTGAAAGAAATGTAGCCAATTGGTGCGTCAAACCAAACATAAAGCACTTTTCCTTCCGCATTCGGAAGTGGAACAGGTACGCCCCAGTTTAGATCTCTGGTCATTGCACGAGGCTTCAGACCATCATTTAACCAAGATTTAACCTGTCCATAAACATTCGGTTTCCAGTCGTCTTTGTGACCTTCAATGATCCATTCATTAAGGAAATCTTCATATTCATTTAAGGGTAAATACCAGTTTTTTGTCTCTTTTAAAATCGGAACATTTCCACTCAACATTGATTTTGGATTGATGAGTTCCGAGGGCGAAAGGGTAGAGCCACATTTTTCACATTGGTCTCCGTAAGCGTTTTCGTTACCACAATTCGGACAAGTACCAACGATGTATCGGTCTGCCAAAAATTCTCCGGCTTGTTCGTCAAAATACTGCTCAGACATTTCTTCGGTAAATTTCCCTTTTTCATAAAGAACTTTGAAGAAATCCTGACTGGTTTCCCGGTGATTTGCCGATGTTGTTCTGGAATATTCATCAAAAGAAATTCCCAGATCTGAGAACGATTTTTTAATGATTTTGTGGTATTTGTCCACAATATCCTGTGGCGTAACGCCTTCTTTTTTAGCTCTTATGGTAATAGGAATTCCGTGCTCATCGCTTCCACAGATAAAAGCAACATCTTTACCCGATCTTCTCTGAAATCTAGCATAGACATCCGCAGGGATATAAACTCCCGCCAAATGTCCTATATGAACCGGACCGTTTGCATAAGGCAAAGCCGCCGTAATCATCTTTTTGTTTGACATTTTTTCATTAAAATTTTGAATTGCAAAATTACGATTTTCATTTAGAACTTTTTGAATAAAAGAGTAGTGAGTTTGAGTAGGTCATAATAACAGGAATCATTTTTTTTAATTCCTTCCCTAAACTGTAGTTGTCTGAAATGATTTTTTATTCAAATTAATTTGAATTGGTTTTGTATGGTAAATTATAAATGAAAAATTTTGTTCTGTTTTATATTTTTAATTTTATGAATTCTGCGTGATTATCAGCTATTTTATGGTTAATAAATGACCGATAATTTTAAAATTATTTCATTTTTGATTAATATAGGATTAATATTGGTTAATTTAGAAGAAGAAAATAAGCTGTAAATTGTACAAAAATGGCTTAAATCCTTGATTTGTTAAAAAAATTAACATTGTATTAATTTATTGATAATCAGTTAATTATATTTTTAAATAACCAAATTTAAGCCTTATTTTTGTTTTAAAGGCTACGATTTTAAAATTATTTTAACAGAATATCGATTTTTTTATAAATTGCGAAAGAAGAGATAGTGTATATCTGATAATTTGAAAATAATAATATAAACCTTAAAAATTTATTTTTTGTGAGAAACTATAATGTATTAAAAATTGCTCCAGCATTTCTGTTGCTCGGAACAATGTTGCATGCACAGCAAAATGATACGGTTAGAAAAGAAACCGAGATCGAACAGGTTGTGCTGATTGGTTATGGTAAGCAGAAGAAAACGGATCTGACAGGGTCTATTACTGCATTAACCACAGAAGACTTTAACAAAGGTGCAGTAACCACAGCAGAAGGACTTATTAATGGTCGTTCTTCGGGTTTGGTTATAACACAATCCGGAACACCAGGAAGTGAAGCTACAATAAGAGTACGTGGAGGATCTTCTTTGGTTGCAAGTAACGATCCGCTGCTTATTGTAGATGGGTTACCATTAGATGGAGTTTCTCTCTCCACTATCAACCCTAATGATATTGAGTCTTTTTCTATTTTAAAAGACGCTGCATCTACTGCAATCTATGGATCTAGAGGCTCTAATGGGGTTATTCTTATTACCACTAAGAAAGGAAGTAAGAGACTTAGGGTTTCGCTAAATGCTTTTTCAACTTTAAATACATTAGCAAAAAAAGTAGATGTATATACAGGTGATGAGTTTAGAGAAATTGTCCGACGAAACACCACTAATCCTGTATTTTTAAATCAATTAGGATTAGCAAATACAGATTGGCAGAAAGAGATTTTTAAAACTTCTGTAACAACAGATATTAATGCGTCGGTTTCAGGTAGTTTATTTGGAAAAGTCCCGGCACGTTTGTCAATTGAGAATATGGATAATTCTGGACTTTTGATTACTTCCAGATTTAGACGTTCAACTGCAAATTTCGCATTGAGTCCTAGCTTTTTAGATGACCATCTGAAATTTAATCTTACAGGTTCTTATTCATATACCTTTAAGAATAATGCAAATGAGGATGCCATCAGAAATTCGCTTTCTATGAATCCTACATCACCGGTTTATGATACGAATTCTGCTTATGGAGGATATTATGAATGGATCAATCCTACTACAAACAGGCCAATTGGACCATCTAATCCGGTGAGTATGTTGCTTAATAAACACGATGTACAGAATTTCAAGAGGTTTTTCGGGAACGTAAATATGGAATACAAATTTCACTTTTTACCTGAATTGAGACTAATCGCAAATGCTGGTTTAGATAGTAAGGAACTAGATGGGCATGTTGTTACAAATCCATATTCCAGAATAGGATACTATTCACCAAATGGTACTAATGGTGTATATGGGTACTATGGAGAAAATTCATACTCTGATGAAAGTATTTTGAATAAAAATTTTAATACACAATTAAACTATATTAAAAATTTCGGCAGGTTTAATCTGGATGTGATGGGAGGTTATGAATACCAAAATTATCACAAAGTTAAATCCACTTCAGGAAATACTTTATTGTATGGAATTGATGTGAATCAGTTTTATAATCCAGACACAAAACCAGATGTTAATTTACAAGCATTTTTTGGTAGATTAAATCTCGGCTGGGATAATAAATACTTAGTCACAGTTAATTACAGAAGAGATGGTTCTTCACGTTTCAGTAAAGATAATAGGTGGGGAGATTTTGGAGGTGTTGCTGCAGCTTGGAAAATTTCTGAAGAAAGCTTCTTAAAAGGAAATTCTACTTTATCAGATTTAAAGTTGAGAGCAAGTGTAGGAAAAATTGGAAATCAAGATGTTGGAGATCAAGCAAGGATTGATTATTTAAAAACCTATGCAACATCTGTAGATCTATTCTATCAATTTGGAAATGATTTTATTCCCATTTCCAAACCCAATGGATATAACCAAAATCTAAAATGGGAAGAAAGTATAAAATATAATATAGGTTTGGATTTCGGTTTTATTAATAATCGAATTAAAGGTACCCTGGATTTTTATTTAGCTGATACAAAAGATTTATTAAATATTGTGGCCGAAGGGCCTTTAGAAAACCTGCGTGTAATTGGATTTAAAAATTTTGGAGAGATGCAATCTAAAGGTATTGATTTAGGTGTGGATGTTAAAGCTATTCAAAATGAAAAATTCTCATTAAATTTTAATTACAACGTATCATATAATAATATAGATATTACTAAGTTACCGATCAATCAAATTGATAAAGGGGCTGTAGGTTTGGGAGGATTTGTGCAAACATGGACGGAAGGTTATTCACCTTTTGCATATTCTGTTTATCAGCAGCTGTATGATAACAATGGCAAACCAGTTGAAGGAGCATTTGTAGACAGAAATGGTGATGGGCAAATTACAACAGCAGACAAATATATTTATAAAAAACCGCAGGCGGATGTTACAATGGGCTTAATGACAAATGCGGCATATAAGAATTGGGACTTTTCGATGGGTTGGAGAGCTAGTGTTGGAAATTATGTTTATGACAGAATTTCTGCAGATCGTGCTAACCTGAACAGTGTCATCAATACGGTTGATAATACCATCACTAATGCTCCGGTTGATTTCAACAATACTTTATTTGTTGAAGCAAGTAAAATGTCAGACTATTATGTAAAAAACGGAAGTTTTATTAAGTTAGATAATGTTACATTGGGTTATACGTTTAAAAATTTTTTAGGAAACAGTGCATCTTTTAGAGTATATGGAGCGGCACAGAACGTGCTGATTGTAACAAAATATAAAAACCTGGATCCGGAAGTGTTTGACAATGGTATGGATAATTCTATCTATCCAAGAGCAAGAATGTTTACTTTAGGGATTAATGCGAACTTTTAAATCGAACAAAAATGAAAATCATAAAAAATAGATTATTTAATTTAAGAAATTTAGCCATTTTTGGTATATTTCTATTTACTACAACATCTTGCTTAGATGATTTGGACGTAAAAGTAAATGATGACGAACTTTTTACATCAGAGCAATTTTATGCAGATCCAAATTCATATAAACAATTTTTGGCAAAAATATATGCAGGATTAGCTGTAACAGGACAATCATCTAATGCTGGTTCTGGACAATCTGACTTGGGAGCTGAAGCTGATGGTGGGCCTAATGAAGGGTTTTCTCAATATTTGAGAGGTTACTGGCAAATGCAAGAGCTTACAACGGATGAAGCACTTATAGCCTGGGTAGAAAATGATAATCCAACAATCAAAGATCTTAATTTCAATACTTGGAATGCAGACAACGTTTTTAATGAAGCTTTTTTTGCAAGGGTATTTTTCCAAGTAGGACTTGTTAATGAATTTCTTAGAGAAACAACCGAAGAAAAATTAAATTCCAGGGGGGTGTCTGGTGATTTGAAATCACAGATCAAAACGTTCCGAGCAGAAGCAAGGTTCTTAAGAGCGTTAACTTATTATCACGCCATAGATCTGTATGGTAAAATGCCTTTTGCTACAGAAAATGATGACCTAGGTACTAAGCCAGTCATGAAGACAAGAGAAGAGATGTTCAATTACGTTATTGGAGAGCTTGATTCCATTGAATCAGAATTACCTGCGCCGAGAATGAACCAATATGGTAGAGCAGATCAAGCAGCAGTTTGGATGTTGAAGGCAAAACTATATCTTAATGCAAAAGTTTACATCAATTCTGATAAAAGCACAGAGGCTCTGGCCGCAGTTGAAAAAGTAATTGGTTCAGCCTATAAAGTGGCACAAATTCCTTATGCTAACCTTTTTATGGCAGATAATAATACCAATGGAGCACAAGAGGAGATCATTTTTCCAATTGTTTTTGATGGAATCAGAACAAAAACCTATGGAGGAACTACTTATTTAATCCACGGAAGCTGTAATAATGCAGTAGGATTAACGTTGGGAATAGATTTTGGGTGGCAGGGTTATAGAGTTCGCCAAGAGTTTATGCAATCAGTTGGTCAGGATAAAAGAATTATGAAAGTTCCTGGAAATAATGATCCTGAGTTTATTACTAACTATTTAGATTTTGAGCAAGGCGCAAAACTTATAAAATTTTCTAATAAAACATCTTCTGGAGAAAATGGGAGTGATATTAACTTTACAGATGCAGATTTTCCACTATTCAGAATGGCTGATGCATATTTGATGTATGCTGAGTTAGCAGTTGTAAATGGAAAAGGAAACATAACGAAGGCATTACAATATATTAATGACTTAAGAACGAGAGCTGGTTCTCCAATTGTATTCCAAACAGCTTTGACTAAAGATTTTATATTGACAGAAAGAGCTAGAGAATTATATTGGGAAGGCTACAGAAGACAAGATTTAATAAGATTCGGGGTATATACTGCAGGTAAAAATTGGCAATGGAAGGGCGGAAGTATTAATGGAAATAGTCTTCCTGAATATAGACAACTTTTCCCTATCCCAAGTAAATATCTTAGATTAAATTCTAATCTTTCGCAAAATGTGGGATATTAATAGTATTAAAATTTTAATTGATTAAAATGAAAAAATATATCGTTTATAAATTACTTTTCACATTCTTAATGTTTTTTGGCATTATATCTTGTGATGATAGAGAAAACCTCGTAGTTGAGAGTAGCGAAGCTCCAATCGTGATAGATTTATCCAAAGAAAAATTGCTTTTGGATGAAAATTTTCCTGAAAATCCTGCGTTGACAATTACTTGGGATGCGGCTAAGTACAATACTCCAGTAGAAGTTAAATACGATCTAGAAATAAGCGCCACGGATAAATTTGAAGCACCTTATGTATTGACAAGTACAATACAATCACAAACTTATGCTAGTTTCACTAATAAAGAATTAAATGAAGCTGCTAAAAAAATCGGATTAGTACCTTATGTAGAGCAAAAAATGTTCTTTAGGATAACATCTCACATTGGAAGTGATGCTTTTGTTCAGCAATCCAATATTACAGGTTTGTCAATTACGCCTTATGCTGCAAGTCCTGTTTATGAATATGTTGACTTATATTTGATAGGTAATTCAACTCCAGGGACTTGGACTAATTCTGCAGATAATATTAACCTTATCCCACTATTAAAAAATCCTTCTTCAAAAGTTGAATATTCTTATACAGGATATTTTAAAGCTACAGCAGCAGATGCAGGATTTAAGATTATCCAAACCAAAGGCTTATGGAATCCGCAGTATGGGAAAGGTGGTTCAGATGGACAATTGAGTACAGATGGTGGTTCAGGAAACTTAACTGTGCCATCAGATGGCTATTACAACTTGTCAATTAATATCGCTAATCTTACTTATACAATCGTACCAGTAGATAATCCAGCACAAACTTTCAATAATGTCTCGATTATAGGTAATGAAGGCGATTGGAATACAGATATTCAATTAACACAATCTACTTTTGATCCACATTTATGGATTGGTAGCTCTATAAATTTGTCATCGGGAAAATTTAAGTTTAGAGCAAATAATAATTGGGATGTTAGTTGGGGGACAAATGCCGAGTTTTTTGGTACTACAACAAAAGGAGGCCCCGACATTCCGGTGTCTTCAGAATGGGTGTATGATGTTTATTTTAATGATATGAGTGGTAATTATACAATAATACCAGTTAAATAATTTAATTTAAAAAATTATGAAAAATATAATAAAATTATTTTTAGCATCATTATTTGTGACTATAGTATTTGTTGCTTGTGATAATGAAGCAGACAGGGATTGGACAACACCAGAAGCCAGTTTCAAATTAAATGATACCTCCTTAGGAGCTAATAATGTACTATATGAAACAATGAAAGCTAATCCTTTCACTCTGTCATGGGAGAATAAAGTAAATGGGGAATCATCTATTGTATTATCTTCGACAGAAGACTTCATCAACAAAGTAGAGTTGGGAAAATCCAATACCAATATATTTACGACCACAATTGGAGAGCTCAATACTAAATTATTACAGGCAGGATATTCTCCCTTCACTTCTAAAACGGTTTATATTAGAATAGAAAAAGGTACAGAAGTTTCCAATATCATCAGTTTTGGAGTGTCGGTTTATCCCATAAACGGACCGGTGATTACAGCACCTGCAAATGGAAGTACTATTACACTCAGTTCTGCTGATCAGTCTGCTGTTGCAACAACAGTAACATGGACAGATTATTCAGGCTACGGAACATCAGTGGTTTATAAAGTCGAAATTGCTAAAAAAGGGGACGCTACTTTTTTAAGTTTAGGAGAAGTAACCATCCCAAATCCGAATCCGAATCAGATAACAAGATCATTATCTGTTACAAATAAAGATTTGAATACCGCAGCTTTAAATGCAGGTGGAATTGCGAACCAAGAAAGCGAGTTTGATTTCAGAATTACTGCTAAAACTAGCTTTTCAACTCCGGCTATAGAGTTGAAATCTGCAGTTTCAACCGCTAAACTGAAACCTTATAAAGTAGAGTTTGTTAATTTATATTTAGTAGGTGACGCAACAGCGGCAGGTTGGGACAATAATGCAACGAACGCCAATATGTATCCACTCTTAGGAAATCAGTCTGTAAGCGCTTCTTATACATATACAGGATATTTCAAAGCAGGAGGATTTAAATTGATTAAAACAAAAGGAAGTTGGGATGCTCAGTATGGAGCGGGCTCATCAGCTGGCACCTTAAGCTCTGATGGTGGCTCAGGGAATATTACTGTGACAACAGCCGGATATTATAAATTCAGTGCTAATGTTGCAACTATGACTTATACACTGGAGCCGGTCACGCCGTCTTCTGCTACATATCCGACAATAGGAATTATTGGTGATTCAACTCCCAATGCATGGAATTCCAGTACAGCAATGACACAATCAACATTTGATTCTCATATCTGGTATTTAACAAATGTAATCCTTACAAACGGCGAATTAAAATTCAGAGCTAATGATGCTTGGGACGTAAATTGGGGAAGTAGTGATGAAGGTTTTGGTACCGCCACATCAGGAGGGCCGAATATTCCGGTAAAAGCTGGGACTTATAATATCTATTTTAATGATAATACAGGGGCTTATAATCTTATAAAACAATAATAATAAAAATAACCGATTCCAAAATCGGTTATTTTTTTATTGTACTTTATCGATACTTTTTTTATATTGTAACCAATATATAAACCTTAGAAAAATGAAAAAAATCACCATTGGAGCAGTTTTGCTTACTATGATGTTTAATGGATTGTATGCACAGTCGCTCAAATCGCCTGACGGAAAATTTGAAATGAATTTCCAATTGAAAAATGGCGTCCCTTTTTATAATTTGAAATATAACGGCGCTGTAGTTGTAGAGGATTCAAAATTGGGATTAAGATTACTGAAAGACGGTGATATTCAGTTTGCTTCCGAAATTGAAAATAAAAATAACGAAGGCAAAAACCTGGATTATGGATTCGAGAAAACTGGCGAAAAAAGAGATTCTAAAAATGAAACCTGGCAGCCGGTTCTTGGCGAAAAGAAAAATTATATCAATAACTACAATGAGCTGGCAGTTACACTAACTCAGAAAGAAAATGACAGAAACATTATTGTAAAGTTCAGGTTATTCAATGACGGACTTGGCTTCAGATATGAATTTCCTCAGCAGAAAAATCTTAATTATTTCATCATCAAAGAAGAAGATTCAGAAATTGACCTTCCGACAGATATGAAAGCCTGGTGGTTAGCAGGAGATTATGATACGGAAGAGTATGTGACCCAGACCACAAAACTCTCAGAGATTCCTGCAAAATGGCCAACTTCATATGAAGGAAATGCATCTCAAAACCTGGTTAAGAATGGTGTTCAGATGCCATTGATGATGAAGAAGGAAGGTACAATCCCGCTTTACGTCAATATTGCAGAAGCGGCTGTCATCAATTATCCTGCTGCGAATCTGGAACTGGATGCAAGCAATTTCAAATTCAAAACGCATCTCACACCAGATGCTCAGGGCGCAAAAGGCTATATGCAGACACCGGCAACCACACCTTGGAGAACGATTATCATTTCACCAAAAGCGGAAGAGGTTCTGGATTCTAAAATGCTGTTTAATCTGAACGAACCTACAAAATATAAGGACACTTCATGGATCCACCCGACAAAATATATGGGTGTATGGTGGGAAATGATCATCGGAAAATCACAATGGGCATATTCCACAGCAGATAACGTCCACATCGGACAAACCGATTTTTCTAAATTGACACCGAATGGAAAGCATGCGGCCAACAATACAAAAGTTAAAGAATATATCGATTTTGCCGCAGCAAACGGATTTCAGGGTCTTTTGATTGAAGGCTGGAACGTTGGGTGGGAAGATTGGTTTGGGCATTCCAAAGAATTTGTTTTTGACTTCATCACACCTTATCCGGATTTCGATATCAAAATGCTGAATGATTATGCCCATTCAAAAGGTATCAAACTGATCATGCACCACGAGACTTCCGGCTCAGCTGCCAATTATGAAAGATGGGCGGATAAAGCTTTCAAACTGATGAACGATTACGGTTATGATGCCGTAAAGACAGGCTATGTTGGAAACATCATTCCAAGAGGAGAGCATCATTACAGCCAATGGATGATTAACCATTATCACCGGATCATTGAGAAAGCAGCAGAATATAAAATCATGGTCAACTCACACGAGTCCGTTCGTCCAAGCGGGGAGAGCAGAACATATCCTAACTGGATCGCAGCAGAAGCTGCAAGAGGAACCGAGTTCGAAGCTTTTGCAGGAAACAATCCGGATCATCAGACAATTCTGCCCTTTACAAGATGGATGGGTGGACCGATGGATTATACGCCGGGGATTTTCCAGACCAAATTAGATTATTATTTCCCTGGCGATAAGCGTTTTGTGAAGACTACGATTGCAAAACAACTGGCACTATATGTGGTGATGTATCAGCCGTTGCAGATGGCAGCAGATTTACCGGAAAATTACGCCAAACATATGGACGCATTCCAGTTTATCAAGGACGTGGCCGCAGATTGGGACGACACCAAAATCCTGTCGGCAGAACCCGGAGATTATATCCATACTGCGAGAAAGGCAAAAGGAACAGATAACTGGTTTGTTGGCGGAATTACAGATGAAAACCCAAGAGATTTCACCGTAGATTTTTCATTCCTGGACAAAGGCAGAAAGTACGAAGCAACAATCTACGAAGACGCAAAAGATGCAGATTATATTAACAATCCACAGAGTTATCATATCTACAAAAAAACCATTACCAGCAAAACGAAATTGCCGGTTCATCTTGTAAGAAGTGGCGGTTACGCTATTTCCGTGAAGCCTTTATAATAATTTTTTTTAGGAGCTTAATCCCGCTATCCGCTATATCTTTTTCTTTTTTTGAAAAAAGAAAAAGGATGCCGCTACTATCGGGGCTATGCCTCAACACCAATCAGGACTTTGTCATCGATTTCAAACTTTGGCAAAGTCCTTTCTTAAAATTTACATTATGAAAAAAATCATCTCACTTTCCGCCATTATATTTTCAACTTTATTCTATTCTCAGATTCAGAAAGTAGAACCCGCATTTTGGTGGAGCGGAATGAAAAATTCTGAACTGCAATTATTAGTTTACGGAAAAGATATCCAAAATCTTCAGCCAGAGTTTGCTTCCGGTATCAAAATCAAAGAAGTTAAAAAAGTTGAAAATCCCAATTACCTCTTCGTAACCATAGACACAAATGGTGTTCAGCCACAAAAAGCAAAACTTAATTTCAAAAACGGGAATAAAACCGTCAAAACCATCGATTACGAATTCAGGCAAAGACTACAAAACTCAGCAAACAGAGATTCTTACACGTCTGCTGATGTGATGTATCTGATAATGCCTGATAGATTTGCCAACGGAAATCCAAAAAATGACAATACGCCGGATACAGCCGAAAAAGCCGATAGAAGCAAAACAGGCGGTCGACATGGAGGCGATATCGCTGGGATTGTTAAAAACCTCGATTATCTTCAGGAATTAGGCGTTACGACGGTTTGGAACACGCCTTTGCTGGAAGATAATGAACCAAGTTATTCCTATCACGGTTACGCACAGAGTGATTATTATAAAATCGATCCTCGTTACGGGACCAATGAAGATTACAAAAATCTGGCGGATGAGCTTCACAAAAGAAAAATGAAACTCGTGATGGATTATGTCACCAATCATTGGGGTTCAAAAAGCTGGATTATCAAAGATCTGCCTTCCAAAGACTGGATCCATTACTGGAACGGGCAGGAAAACGGTTTCCAGAGAAGCAATTACAGAATGACCACACAGTTCGATACCAATGCTGCAAAAGTAGACGAAGCGGCTTGTATGGATGGATGGTTTGATACGACGATGCCGGATATGAACCAAAGCAACCCGATGGTTGTGAATTATATGGCTCAGAATGCAATCTGGTGGATTGAATATGCCGGTTTGGACGGTTTCCGTGTAGACACCTATTCTTACAACGACAAAAAAGGGATCGCTGACTGGACAAAGAAAATCACGGACGAATATCCGAAATTCAACATTGTTGGAGAAGTCTGGATGCATGATCAGGCGCAGATGTCCTATTGGCAGAAAGATTCCAAAATTGCAGCGATAGAAGGTTACAATTCCTATTTGCCATCTGTGATGGATTTCACTTTGCACGACGCTCTTGGCCAGGTTTTCCGCGAAGATGCTGGATGGGATTCGGGTATGCAGAGAGTTTACGATAATCTGACCAATGATTTTCTTTATCCTAATATCAACAACCTTTTGGTTTTTGCTGAAAATCATGATACGAACAGATTCAATCAAATTTTTCCGAAAGTCGAAGATTATAAATTAGCAATGAGTTTGATTCTAACCATTCGTGGAATTCCGCAATTGTATTACGGTTCCGAAATAGGAATGGCTGGCGACAAAAACAACGGAGGCGATGGCGAAATCCGAAAAGACTTCCCTGGCGGTTGGGCTGGCGACGCAAATAACGCTTTCACAAAATCAGGCAGAACAGCTTCTCAAAATGAATATTTCGATTATACCAAAAAACTCCTCAACTGGAGAAAAACAAATGAAGCAGTTCATACAGGAAAAACTTTGCATTACATACCGAATAATAATGTTTATGTTTATTTCCGATACACCGATAACAAACGGGTAATGGTAATTATTAATAACAATAAACAAGACCAATTATTGGATTTGACAAGATTTTCTGAAGGTATCAAAGGTTATGTCAAAGGCAAGGATGTAATTACCGGAAGCGAAATTTCTTTATCACCAAACACAAAGATTTTAGTGGCATCAAAATCTTCACTGATTTTAGAATTGAAATAATTGAATTCGATACAGAGAAATGTAATTGAGTTTCCTGACAAATTTTTACATTCGTTTAATTATATTATGAATATGAAAAATCAATTAAAATTGGCAAATCGTTTTCGAGAAGTTATCCTGAATGGAACTTGGATTGCGAACACAAATTTCAAAGACCAATTGGAAAATTTGGATTATAAAATTGCAACGGCTAAGTTTCAGAATCTTAATACGATTTCTATTCTTGCACAGCATATTCATTATTATATAAAAGGAATTACAAGTGTTTTGCTTGGCGGAGATTTGGAAATAAGAGATAAATTTAGTTTTGATTTCCCACCCGTAGAATCTCAGCAACAATGGGATAATTTCCTTAGTCATTTTTGGAAAGATTCTGAAGAATTTGCAAAACTGATAGAAACTTTACCAGATGATAAACTTAATACGGATTTTGTAGAGGAAAAGTATGGTACATATATCAGGAATATCGACGGTATGATAGAACACAGCTATTATCACCTCGGTCAGATTGTATTAATTAGAAAAATGATAGAAAATCAAAATTAGACTTTAATGAAAAAAATATTTTCAATTTTTATATTATCTTTTTTTATATTTTCAAATCCTCTTTCTGCCCAGAAGAAAGGATTTTATGAAAATGTTCAGAAAAAGAATATCAACAAATTATTAGATGATTTCAATACGTTTGCTGCCAATGCAGATTTTGATAGATACTTTGATTGTTTTGCCGAGGAATCAACTTTTATTGGAACAGATGCTACAGAAGTTTGGAACAAGAAAGAATTCAAAGACTGGGCAAAACATTATTTCGACAAAAAAACAACCTGGAATTTCAAATCATTAAAAAGAAATATCCATTTTAGCAAAGACGGAAATTATGGCTGGTTTGATGAGATTCTGGACACGCAAATGAAAATCTGCAGAGGTTCAGGTGTTGTCGAAAAAATCAATGGCAAGTGGAAAATAAGACAATATGTTCTTTCCGTAACAGTTCCCAATGAAGTTGTGGACGAAGTAACAAAAATCAAAGCACCGATTGAAGATGCGATGATTCAGAAATTAAAATAATATAGAAATACCTTAAAAATAAATGAGTAAAAAAATAAAACCGAATCTCTCCATCACTCAGATTATCAATATGAGTATGGGATTTTTGGGAATCCAAATGGCCTTTGGTCTACAGAACGGGAATGCGAGTAGAATCTTGGCAAACCTCGGTGCAGACGTTCACGAATTATCTTGGTTTTGGCTGGTTGCGCCAGTTACGGGATTGATTGTACAACCGATTATCGGACATATGGGTGACAATACTTGGAGTCCATTAGGAAGAAGAAAACCCTACTTTTTAATTGGCGCAGTTTTGTGTGCTATTGGTTTGGTTTTGCTTCCAAATGCAGCTTCAGTTACACATATGATTGCAGCAAATGTTTTACTGTTAGCCGTTATTTTCTTAGCAATGATGGACTTTTCCGTGAATGTCGCCATGGAACCTTTTCGTGCTTTGGTTGGAGATATGTTACCTAAACATCAGGGAACTTTAGGGTTTTCTATCCAAACGATTTTAATTGGAATTGGAGCTGTGATTGGTTCCGAAATGCCGAATTGGTTGACGAAATTAGGCGTTTCTAATGTTGCGCCCGAAGGTTATGTTGCAGATAATGTGATTTACGCATTTTACGTCGGAGCAGCAGTTTTAATACTTTCAATTTTATATACGATTTTCACCACCAAAGAATATTCACCAAAAGAATTCGCTGAGTTTGAAGGCGGAAAAGAAACCGTAGAAGAACCTTCGAAATTCTCTGATATGTTCAGAGATTTTGCAAATATTCCGAACTTGATGAAGAAATTGGGAATCGTCCAATTCTTTTCTTGGTTTGCATTATTTACAATGTGGGTTTTCACTACAAGTGCTTTGGCTACGCATCATTTCGGAATATCTCCGGAAGATACAAAGTCGGTTGATTTCAATAAAGCCGGCGATTTAACAGGACATTTATTTGGATTGTATAACCTTTTTGCTATTCCGTTTGCATTCCTGCTGACGCCAATCGCAAAAGCTATCGGGAAAAAACAAACGCACGCTTTGGCCTTGGCAAGCGGCGGTTTAGGATTGATTTCTATGTATTTCATCAAAGACATTTCGATGCTGTGGATTTCGATGATTGGTTTGGGATTTGCTTGGGCAAGTATTTTGGCAATGCCTTACGCAATGTTAATCGATGCAATTCCGCAGAGAAAAATGGGGGTTTATATGGGGATTTTCAATTTCTTTATCGTTGTTCCTCAAATCATCAACGGGATTTTTGGCGGACCAATCGTTGCGAATCTTTTCGGGAAAATGGCGATTGATTATGTTGTAGTTGGTGGCGCTTGTATGTTATTAGGTGCTTTGATTACAATGGTTTTTATCCAATCTCAGGATGAAACTCCAAAAGAAATAGAAGAAGAAATTCAACAGGTTCATTTTTAAAAGAAATATTTCAAAAAAACTCCGACCATCATCGGAGTTTTTTCGTTCTTATCGTACATCAATGCATAAAAGTTTTCAAAGCTTGAAATTTGTATCAACAAAAAAGTATAACAATTAAAGCCATTAAAATGAAAACAGTATATCATAAATCAGACAGCAGGGGCTATGCTAATCACGGCTGGTTAAAAAGCCATCACACTTTCAGCTTTGCCAATTATCACAATCCGGAAAGAATGCACTTTGGCGTTCTACGAGTTTTGAATGACGACTTCGTAGAAGGCGGAATGGGATTCGGGAGACATCCGCACCGCGATATGGAAATCATCTCGATTCCTTTGGAAGGCGATTTGCGCCACGGCGATAATATGGGCAATTCCGGAATCATCAAAAAAGGCGACATCCAGGTAATGTCTGCCGGAACCGGAATTATGCACAGCGAAGAAAACGCAACCGAACAACCTGTAAAATTCTTACAAATCTGGGTTATTCCAAACAAAACCGATGTTACTCCAAGATATGACCAAATGGATATCGAAGAAAAATCGGTTCAGAATGATTTTCAACAGATTCTTTCGCCCAACGCAGATGATGCCGGCGTTTGGATTCATCAGGATGCCTGGTTCAATTTGGCCAAATTTGACAAAGATTTTTCCAAAGATTATAATATCAACAAATCTGGAAATGGCGTTTATGTTTTTGTCATCAAAGGAAAAGCAAAAGTAGGAGACCAGATTTTAGATGAAAGAGACGGTTTCGGAATTTGGGACACAGAAAGTTTCAATTTAGAAGCTTTGGAAAACTCCGAAATATTATTAATGGAAGTTCCAATGGAATTACCAGGATAATTTGAATTAAAGAAATTTTTATCTCTCGCAAATCAAACAAATTTGGCTAATCTGTCGAATTGGTGAAATCTGCGAGAGATAATTTTTATAGATTTTATCCTGCATGATTCAGTATTATCATTTTAATATTTTTTTAAGAAAATTACCATCGTATCGGTATGAGAATTGTCATTGAAAAATCTTAAATTTGGCATTTTAAAAAGTTAAACTGAAAACATAATGAGATTACTTATTGTAGGAAACGGCGGCCGCGCTTCTGCTTTGGCTCTCAAGCTGAGCGAAGACAGCAGAATTACGAAAATGTTTTTTGCACCCGGCAACGCAACAACCGAAAAACTAGGGGAAAACATCAGCGAAAGTGATATCATGACGCTGAGAGATTTTGCGATTAAAAACAAAGTTGATTTAACTATTGTTGGCCCGGAAGCACCATTAGTAGACGGCTTGGTTGATGAGTTCAAAAAAGTTGACCTCAAGGTTTTTGGTCCTTCAAAAAAAGCGGCATCTTTAGAAGGCAGCAAAGCTTTTTCTAAAAAATTTATGAAAACTCACGGAATCAAAACAGCAGAGTCTCTAACATTTGATTCTTATACCGATGCCAAAGAATATTTGCAGACGCAGAAGTTTCCTCTGGTAATAAAAGCTAGCGGGCTTGCCGGCGGCAAAGGTGTTGTGATCGCAGAAGATCTTGAAGAAGCTGAAGGTACAATCCATGATTTCATGATCAAAAGAATCTTTGGCGATGCCGGGATCCAGATCGTTATAGAAGAGTTTCTGCAGGGTTTTGAAGCGTCGATTATCGGTGTTTCCAACGGCGAAAAAATCTTCCCTTTCGTTCCTGCAAAAGATTACAAAAAAGTAGGAAACGGTGACAAAGGCCCAAACACTGGCGGAATGGGTTCTGCAGCGCCAAGCCCGGAATTCAGGGACGAGCATTTCCAGGATTTCGTTCAGAATATTATGAATCCGACTGTCGAAGGTCTTAAAAAAGAAGGTCTTAGTTTCAAAGGTTTCATTTTCTTCGGATTAATGGTAACCGGAAACGGAACCTATCTTTTGGAATACAATATGAGATTAGGCGATCCTGAGACTCAGGTGCTTTTACCGTTGTTAGAAAACAATTTGGTAGATGTTATCGAAGACTGTCTTCAAGGCAGAGAGTTGGAGCTGAGATTCAAAAATAAAAAAGCAGTTTGTTTGGTCGTTTGTTCCGGAGGATATCCGCAGAATCACGAAACTGGCTACGAAATTACGGGTGCAGAAAAGGTAAAAGGCAGCAAGTTGCTTTACGCTGGCGCAGATTACAGAGGAGATAGAGTCATTTCCACGGGCGGCAGAGTTCTGAACCTGGTGGCACTTGGAGACACTTTCGAGGAGGCCCGCAAAAAAGTTTATGAAGATGCAATGTCAGTAGATTTTGACTACGCATTTTATCGGGACGATATTGCAAAATTTTAGTATATACAGAGATGTTGGGCGACCAATATCTCTTTTTTTTAAGGAGCTGTTTCCCGCTTTCCGTTGCAATCTTTTTTGCCGGAACATTTTATCAAAATAAATTTGAGCAGAAGCAAAAAAGGATTTCCACTGCAATCGGGGCTATTGGTTTTCAATATCAATTTAGATTTGTCAATCAAAAGAATATAAAGCCATTGGGAATTGATAATTTTAGAGAAAAGGAAAATATATCTATTTGATGGGTTTTCGCCTTTATGAACCTTAAAAAACAATTTCAATAAAATAAAAAATCTTATGAACTTTGTGTTCCAATATATCATTTAAAAACATCACAACATTATATGCAAAACGGAATTATCATTTTAGACTTCGGTTCACAGTACAACCAACTCATCGGGAGAAGAATCCGTGAAATGGAAGTCTATTCGGAAATAGTACCATTCAATACACCATTATCAGAAATCCTTGAGAAAAAACCGAAAGGAATCATTCTTTCAGGAGGCCCAAGTTCTGTGAATGCAGAGAACGCGCACCTTGTAGAAAAAGAATTGTACGAACAAGACATTCCGGTTCTCGGCATCTGCTACGGAATGCAACTGACCGCACATATTCTTGGCGGAAAAGTAGCCAAAGGCGACAAAGGCGAATACGGTAAAGCGCATCTGGATATCGTTAAAGAAAACGAATTGCTGAAAGGGGTTTGTCAGAATTCAATCGTCTGGATGAGCCATTTCGATGAGGTGGCTGAGTTGCCGGTTGGTTTTGAGCTCAATGCAAGGTCAGGCGTTATCGCTTCGATTTCTAATCCTGAAAAAATGATTTACGGCGTACAGTTTCATCCGGAGGTTTCACATTCCGAAGAAGGTGGAAAGATGATTGAGAACTTCGTTTTCGGAATTTGTAAAGCAGACAGAAACTGGAAACTGACCAACTATATCGAGAAAACCGTTGCAGAAATCAAAGAAAAAGTCGGCGACCAAAAAGTGATTCTTGGCTTGTCTGGCGGTGTCGATTCTTCTGTTGCTGCTGTGTTGATCCATAAAGCGATCGGTGATCAGTTGAATTGTATCTTTGTTGATACAGGACTTTTGAGAAAAAATGAAGGCAAAAAAGTAATGGAGAATTATGGCAAGCATTTCAAAATGAATATCAAAATGGTGGATGCTTCCGAAAGATTTCTATCAAAATTGTCCGGAATAGGCGACCCGGAAGAAAAAAGAAAAATCATCGGCAATGAGTTTGTTTACGTTTTCGACGAAGAATCAAAACAAATCGAAGGTGCAAAATTCCTGGCGCAAGGAACTATTTACCCGGATGTTATCGAATCCCAGTCTGTGAAAGGACCATCTGCTGTTATAAAATCACATCACAATGTGGGTGGACTTCCGGAAGAAATGGACTTCCAATTGCTGGAGCCTTTGAGAGAATTGTTTAAAGATGAAGTGAGAAAAGTGGGAGAGGAATTGGGAATTCCACACGAGCTCGTTTACAGGCATCCGTTTCCAGGTCCCGGTTTGGGAATCAGAGTTTTGGGCGAAGTGGATGCAGAAAAAGTAAGAATCCTGCAGGAAGCGGATGATATTTTCATCGAAGAATTATACAAAAATGATTTGTATGAGAAAGTTTCTCAGGCTTTTGTAGTTCTGCTTCCAGTAAAATCTGTAGGTGTAATGGGCGACGAAAGAACTTATGAATACACAGCTGTAGTCCGTTCTGCCAACACGATTGATTTTATGACCGCTACTTGGAGTCGACTTCCTTACGAGTTTTTGGACACGGTTTCCAGCAGAATAATCAATGAAGTTCGTGGAATCAACAGGGTTGCTTATGACATCAGTTCGAAACCACCAGCGACGATTGAATGGGAATAATTTTAAATAAAAAACCAGCAATATTTTGCTGGTTTTTGTTTATTAGTATCTATTTTTATAGTATTCAGATTATTGTTTTTGTATGAAAATATAATAATTCGGATCCACTTTTATATCATCATTTGATTTCAAAGTCACTGTCTGCCATTGTTCTGTAGGTTTTAGTTCCTGGCCGTCGGTTAGCCGGACTGGAAGTTTCAAACCCGGAATTACGTTGGTCCATTTATAAGTCAGTTGATTTCCGTTTTGCTTATATTCCAGAGTCGGTATTTCTATGGTTCTCAGATACTGATCAAAAATTGTAGAAAGATCAATCCCGGATTTTTTCGTAAAATAATCTTCAATTTGTTTAGTAGTCACTGTTTGGTGATAAAAATCTTTGTTGAGTCCTCTCAGGATCTGACGGAATTTTTCATCATTATTAATAATCTGACGAATGGTGTGCAGCATATTCGCACCTTTGAAATACATATCGCCGCTGCCTTCGTTTCTGACACCATATTTTCCGATAATGGGCTTGTCGTTCATTATTTTACTTCTTAGTCCCTGAACATATCTTTCCGCATCATCCTTCCCAAACAGACTCTGGATATAAAGCGTTTCCGAATAATCAGTAAATGCTTCATGAATCCACATATCAGCCTGATCTTTGGCCGTGATATTGTTGGCAAACCATTCATGGCCGGACTCGTGGATAATGATGTAATCCCATTTCAGGCCGACACCGGTTTCGGACAGATCATTTCCGAGATAACCATTGATGTATTGATTTCCATAGGCGACATTACTCTGATGTTCCATACCCAGATGCGGCGATTCTACCAGCTTGTAAGAATCTTCATAAAAAGGATAAGGTCCGAACCAGTATTCAAAAGACTTCATCATAGGTTTCACCTGCTGGAATTGTTTTTTTGCCTTTTCCAGATTATAATCCAAAACCCAGTAATCCAGATCCAGTTTTCCTTTTTCACCAGTAAAAGTATCTTTAAAGTTTACATATTTTCCGATAGACGGGATGATGGAATAAGCATTGATCGGGTTTTTTACCTCCCAAATCCACGTTTTTTTGTCACCAAGATTTTCTTGTTTAATGAGCCTTCCGCCAGCAACCCCGACAAGATCTTTTGGCGTAATGATTTTGAAAATTGTTCCAAGGTCCGGTTCATCGCTCCAGATGTCCTTCACCGGCAGCCAGATGCTTGCGCCGATACCTTCATCAGCGGCAGTCATCCAGGGGTTTCCGTTTTTGTCTTTGGTGAAAATCCATCCGCCGTCCCAAGGTGCGTTTTTGGCAATAACGGGATTTCCGGAAAACGTGATGTCAATGGTGTGTTTTTCACCTTTCTTAAATGTTTTTTTTGTTGAAATGAAAATAAAATCACCGTCCGTTTTTTTATCGGCTATTTGAAAGCTTGCCTTGATCTGGTCTGCTTTCATCGGTTGCTGAAGGTCAATCTGGAAAGTCGGATTTTTTACATCTTTCACAATTGTCAGAGTGATTTTATTACTTCCATTAAGGTGTTTAGCCTCGAAGTTTGGCTCCAGAACGATATCATATTTCCGAACGTCCCAGAAATTTCTGAATTGGGTGTCAGACCCTTTAAGAGAATCGGTTTTGGTAAATTTTTCTGGTGTTTCAAAAAACTGTGCCTTCGAAAACCCGATTATGAATATAGAAAGAAGTAGTAGCTTTTTCATTTTTATTTTTTCTTTGTTTATATCAGTTGTCTTTCTGACAGAAATCGTTACAAAATTAACAAAAGTATTTTGATAAAATTAAAAACCCTCTTGGTGTTACAGAACTCCAAAAGGGATGATTTATATACGGTTTATAAGCTGTCTAAGTTATATTCTCGGCATAAAAATGTTTTGTTTCTCCGATGATTTCATCAATTTCATCAAGAGTCAAAGCCTGTAGAAATTTAGTTTTAAATTCCTTAAAATGCGGAATTCCACGGAAGTAATTACTGTAATGTTGTCTCATTTCCACGATTCCCGGACGTTCGCCTTTCCATTCCACAGACCAAAGTGCGTGGTTTTTTACAGCATCCAGTCTTTCCCCAATTGTAGGTTCGGGCAAGGTTTCTCCGGTTTCAAAAAAATGTTTGATTTCATTGAAGATCCACGGATAACCGATTGCGCCACGACCAATCATAATGCCGTCGCAATTGTATTTATTTTTATATTCCAAAGCTTTTTCAGGAGAATCGACATCGCCGTTTCCAAATACCGGAATTTCGATATTCGGATTGTTTTTGATTCTGGAAATATGTTCCCAGTCAGCTTCGCCTTTATACATCTGAGCCCGTGTTCTGGCGTGGATTGTCAATGCTTTTATTCCCGCATCCTGCAATCTTTCGGCAACTTCATCAATATTGATGCTGTTGTCATCCCAGCCGAGCCTGGTTTTTACTGTAACAGGCAAATGTGTGGAACTTACAACCGCTTTTGTTAATCTGACCATCAGATCGATGTCTTTCAAAACTCCCGCTCCGGCTCCTTTACAGACTACTTTTTTCACAGGGCAACCGAAATTGATATCCACTAAATCCGGCTCAACAGTTTCCACAATTCTCGCAGAAATTGCCATTGCTTCTTCATCGCCGCCAAAAATCTGAATGCCGACAGGTCTTTCGTAATCGAAAATATCAAGCTTTTTTCTGCTTTTAATGGCATCACGGATGAGTCCCTCAGAAGAAATAAATTCTGAATACATCAAATCTGCGCCATGCATTTTGCAAAGTTTTCTGAAAGGCGGATCGCTCACATCTTCCATCGGTGCCAGCAAAAGTGGAAAATCCGGAAGTTCTATGTTGCCAATTTTTACCATTCTGCAAAGATAAGGATTTTGCGTGTTTAATGACGGACGTCATTTATGCTCTGAATTGATGACACCCTTTATCAAAAATAAGATGAAAAAGGCTTTAAAATCATTTTTCTCTATCAGTTTAAAGATAGATACTTTAAAATAGTATATTTTTTTGTAAGCGGATTATTTTTATTAAAGTGACCCGAAATTTTGGATTTTTAATTTCTGTTCTTATGTTTGTTGTATAATTGTAAATTATGAAAAATATATTTCTATTAATTGGTTTTGTATTGATGTTCTCCTGTTCCAAAAATGAAAATTCTGGGAATAAAGATGTAATTGCTACTGAACAGGATACTGAAGTCCATGTTATTACTGACCCGATAGCTGAAGGAAAATCTCTTATCGAAGGGGCAGATTGTCTCGGCTGTCATAAAATCAATGACAAATTAATTGGTCCGTCTTACAAAGAATTGGCTGATAAATATGAAAATACACCGGAAAATGTAAACGTCCTTGCAGATAAAATCATCAACGGAAGTGCAGGAATCTGGGGTGATGTTCCAATGCCGGCTCACCATGGAATGAGCCAGGAGAATGCAAAATTTATGGTACAATATATACTATCTCTCAAATAGAATTTTTATTCTGAATAGGAATTAGAGACAGTTTTTCAACTGTCTTTTTTGTTTTGTCCCTGTTGGAGAATTTTGTTATCTTTTCAAAAATAAATCATTATGAAATTACTTTTAAAATCGCTCCTGTTTGCCTCGGCTTCTGTTTTCGCTCAGGAATATCAATACGATTATACTTTTTTTACAAACAGTTTGATGAAGGATAATTTCTTCTACGGAAATGTGACATCATCAGGGAAAGCTTCCGTGAAAAATCAAAATAATAAGTTATTGGTTGATAAAAATGAATTTCATTCTCCCGGAAATTCCCTTGTGTTGGATTACAAAAATGCCAAAGACGGAAAATGGGAAGCATCGATAGAATATGAAGATGTAAGAGGGAAAGATTTCTTTACTAAATCCAATTTTCTGAGTTTTTGGATTAAATCTGAAAAGAATGATTCTAATATTCTACCAATTGTAAAACTTCAAAAAACAGACGGGGTTTTTTCAAAATCGGTAACTCTTAAGTTGACGAAAAAGAATCAATGGGAAAATGTTCTGATTGATATTTCAGGTTTGGATGCCTCGGTTAAAGATAATCCGAAATCAGTCAAGGCTATTGTGTTTTCCCAACCGGAAAATTCTGATTCCAGTAATAAAATTTGGTTGGACGATATTGCCTTCATAGATTCAAAAGAAAAGAAAACCATTAATCAAACACCAAAAATTTTCTTTGCCAAAGGTTATATGAAACACATCGATCTGAAATGGAATCCAATCACAGATAACAATATCAGATATGTGAAAATCTACCGTTCCGACAATGGAAAAGATTTCAAACCGGCGGGAATCCAAGATGCTTATATCGACAGATTTGCAGATTTCACCAACGAAACTGGAAAGAAATATTCTTATAAAATCAGTTTCCTGGACAAACTTTTCAATGAATCAAAATTGTCTGAAATCGTTTCTGCTGAAACCAGATATATGTCGGATGAAGAATTGATGACCATGGTTCAGGAAGCTTCTTTTAATTACTATTGGGACGGAGCGGAAACAGCAAGCGGACTTTCGAAAGAGAACACAAACGGAAGGCAAAATATGATTGCAACAGGTGCTTCAGGGTTTGGAGTAATGGCTTTGATTACAGGCACTGAAAGAGGATTTGTTTCAAGAAAAGAAATGGTGGAACGATTTACCAAAATTGTCAATTTCATAGAGAAAACCGATAAATACCACGGTGCTGTTGCCCATTTCATCGATGGGAAAACCGGAAAAACCGAACCCTTTTTCGGGAAAAGAGATAACGGGGCAGACTTAGTGGAAACATCATTTTTCGTTCAGGGATTATTGGCAGCGCATCAATATTTCAACAGAGATAATGCAGAAGAGAAAAGCATCAGGCAAAAAATTGACAGGTTCTGGAAAGGAATAGAGTGGGATTGGTTCAGACAAACTCCCGACAGCAAATATCTCTACTGGCACTGGTCGCCTGATCAGGCCTGGACTATCAATCACAGATTAATTGGCTGGAACGAGACGATGGTAACTTACCTGATGGCCATTGCTTCGCCAACGCATTCTGTTCCGGCGAGTATGTATTATTCCGGATGGGCGAGTCAGGATAAAATTGCGCAGGACTATAGGATAGACTGGGGAAAATCCGATGAAGGTGCATTTTATAAAAACGGTAATACCTATTACGGAATCAAATTGGATGTAGGCGTCAACAAAGGCGGTCCGTTGTTTTTCGCCCATTATTCCTTTATGGGTTATGATCCGCACGGCTTGACGGACAGATATACCAACTATTTTAAAAATAATCAGAATATAGCCAAGATCAACTATCTGTATTGTGTGGAAAATCCGAAAAAACAAAAAGGTTATGGCAAAGACGGTTGGGGTTTGACAGCTTCCGACGGACCGAATGGCTACAATCCGGATGAGCCTGTAGAAAGAGAAGACACAGGAAAACTGACACCAACAGGAGCAATTGCATCTTTCCCTTATACACCAACCGAATCAATGGCAGTTTTAAAAAATTTCTATCTCAATTACGGCGATTTTCTTTGGGGAGAATATGGTTTCCGGGATTCATTTGATTTGAATAATAACTGGTGTTCACCGATTTTTATGGGACTGAATCAGGCTCCAATGACTGTAATGATGGAAAATCAAAGAACAGGTTTGATCTGGAATCTTTTTATGAGTCATCCTGATGTAAAAGCCGGCATCCAAAAGTTAGAGAAAGAAAAGTAATGACCGAAAAATCCAGTCTGCATCCGAGAAATCTTCATCGCAATTCCTATGATTTCGAATTGTTAATTGCTGCTGTTCCGGAGTTGAAACATTACGTTTTCAAAAATGATTACGATACGCTGACCATTAATTTCAGCATCCCGAAAGCGGTAAGATTGCTTAACAAAGCTTTGCTTCTGAAGTATTATAATGTCAATGATTGGGATATTCCGGAAGGCAATCTCTGTCCGCCAATTCCTGGACGTGCAGATTATGTTCATTATTTGGCAGATCTATTATCGGAAGAAAAAGGCGAAATCCCGACTGGAAATTCGGTCAAAGGTTTGGATATTGGAACGGGAGCTAATCTTGTTTATCCGTTAATTGCCAATTTTTCTTACGGTTGGGAAATGCTGGGAACTGATGTTAATCAAAATTCTCTGGAAAATGCCCAGAATATTCTGAATCAAAATTCAAAATTATCATCGGCAATTCGATTAAAATACCAGCCAGCATCGGAGCATATTTTTAAAAACATCATTTCAAAAGAAGAAAAATTTACGTTTTCAATGTGCAATCCGCCATTCCACGATTCCGAAGAATCTGCATTGCAAGGTAATCGAAGAAAAAATAACAATCTCAGGAAAACAAAAACTCAGAAACCAAATCTTAATTTCAGCGGACAGCAATCTGAATTATGGTGTGAAGGTGGCGAAATGGCTTTCATCAAAAAAATGATTAATGAAAGCATTGGGTTTTCTTCGCAGGTTCTTTGGTTCACAAGTTTGGTTTCCAAAAAAGACAATCTGCATCAGATCACAACACTTTTGAAAAACCATAAGGTTGCCGAATTCAAAATTATTGATATGGCGCAAGGTCAGAAAATAAGCCGTATTCTGGCTTGGACATTCATTCCGAAAGAAAATAGGAAAGATTGGTTTTAGAATTAAATATTGACTTAAAAATGGATAGAATAAACAGAGGAGACGAACCTGTGGTATTTTCGTTAAGTGAAGATGATAATGAAATGAGTTCTGCTATTGAATTGGCAAATAAAACATTAGTAGATTTTGATGAAGCTTTAAAATTTTCAGAAAATCAAAACTTTGCTTTGAAGATTCGTTATGATATTAATGATAAATCGGAGCATATTTGGGCTGTTAATATTGTAAAGTCAGACGAAGATTATTTTGGGATTATTGATAATCTACCCAATTCAGAAATTAACATAAAATTAAACGAGAAAGTTAAAATCGAAAAAGAAAAAATTTCTGATTGGATGTTTTCTAAAAACGGAAAGTTAGTTGGAGGTTTTACAATTAGAGTTTTACGTAATAAAATGTCCGAATTAGAAAAAGAAAAATTTGATAGAGAGTTCATTTTTTCAATTGATTAATGTTTCTAATTTCTAATAAGTTTTACGCCTTTGCAATCCCGAAAATATCTTCAATAATTATAAAAAAAAACTTTGCACTCTTTGCATTTAAATCCATCCAGAAAATCTTCTTTTGTGCCTTTTGTGGTTAATCAAAAATTAACTTCCTCAACCATTTAAAAATCACTATTTTTGCAGTTCGAAAAAATTGAATTAAAATGTCATTATCAGAACAGGAAATTATCCGTCGCGAAAAATTGCAGAAACTGACCGACTTGGGAATCGATGCATTCCCAGCCGCTGAATACAAAATCACCGATTCCACAAAATCTATAAAACAGGATTTCGAAGAAGGTAAGAAGGTTGTGATTGCCGGACGTTTGATGTCCAGAAGAATTCAGGGGAAGGCGAGTTTTGCAGAATTGCAGGATTCTGAAGGCAGAATTCAGGTTTATTTTAACCGTGACGAGATTTGTACTGGTGAAGACAAAACTTTATACAACGAGGTTTACAAGCATCTTTTAGACATCGGTGATATCATCGGAATCGAAGGAGAATTGTTCAAAACTCAGGTTGGAGAGATGACGGTAATGGTGAAAAATTTCACTTTGCTGACAAAATCTCTTCGTCCGCTTCCGCTTCCAAAAGTAGATGCGGAAGGGAATGTTTATGACGGTTTCACAGATGCGGAATTGCGTTACAGACAGCGTTACGCAGATTTGGTAGTGAATCCTCATGTGAAGGAAATCTTCGTTAAAAGAACAAAATTGTTCAATGCAATGAGAACGTTCTTTAACGATGCCGGTTATTTTGAAGTTGAAACACCAATTTTGCAGGCCATTCCTGGTGGTGCAGCGGCCAGGCCTTTCATCACACATCACAACGCTTTGGATATTCCTTTGTATATGAGAATTGCGAATGAATTGTATCTGAAAAGATTAATTGTTGGCGGATTTGACGGTGTTTATGAATTCTCGAAAAACTTCAGAAATGAAGGAATGGACAGAACGCATAATCCGGAATTTACGGCGATGGAAATCTATGTAGCTTACAAAGATTATAACTGGATGATGGACTTCACAGAAAAATTGCTGGAATTCTGTGCGACTTCGGTTAACGGTTCTGCTGAATCAACTTTCGGAGAACACACAATCAGCTGGAAAGCACCGTATCCAAGAGTTTCTATGACAGAAGCGATTCTTAAATATACAGGTTTCGACATCACCGGAAAATCAGAGCAGGAATTATTCGACTTTGCAAAGTCTATCGGAATTGAAGTGGATGAAACAATGGGTAAAGGAAAATTGATTGATGAGATTTTCGGAGAGAAATGCGAAGGTAATTTCATTCAGCCGACTTTCATCACAGATTATCCTGTTGAGATGTCGCCGCTAACTAAAAAACACAGAACTCAGGAAGGTTTGACAGAGCGTTTCGAATTGATGGTTTGTGGGAAAGAAATTGCGAATGCTTATTCGGAACTGAATGACCCGATTGACCAAAGACAACGTTTTGAGCATCAGTTATTATTGTCCGAAAAAGGGGATGATGAAGCAACTGGATTCATTGACGAAGATTTCCTTAGAGCTTTGGAATACGGAATGCCGCCAACTTCCGGTTTAGGAATCGGGATGGATAGGTTAATTATGTTTTTAACTAACAATCCATCCATTCAGGAAGTGCTTTTCTTTCCTCAAATGAGACCTGAGAAAAAAGCGCCAACCGTTGAATTAGGTGAAGATGAAAAAGTGATTCTTGAAATTCTCAATTCTCAAGAAGAAGCAATGGAACTGAACGAGGTAAAAACCCGTTCCCAGCTTTCCGGTAAAAAATGGGATAAGGCATCCAAAACTCTAACTAAAAATAATTTGGTGAAAGTGGAGAAAATTGATGAGGTTTTGTGGGTGAAACTGGTTTAAATAACATTTAAATATAAATCAAAGCGGGCTTCATAGTTCGCTTTTTTTTCTTTAATTTTAGAAAAAAATAATCATGAAAAGAATTCTATTAATAATTTCTTTATTTTCTAATATATTACTTTCTGCTCAAAGATATTTCCCCGGTTTGCGAAGTATTTTTATGGAAAAAGGTTCTTATAAAGCTTTGCCAAAAGAAGATTTTAATTATTTTATAGAATGGGGACAGAAGAATGTTGAAAATTTTTTCATGAAGGATTTGCAGCATTCGGGCGGTGATGATAGTTCATTCAATTCGTTGGGATTGGTTACAAAGAACGAGATGAGTCTGGATCTTGTGGATACCGGTTTTGTTTTTAAAGTATCAAAAGACCCAAAATCGGATTATGCTGTTACCAATGTATTAGCGACTGACACATGGAAAGCAAGAAGATTTGGATTTGAATTGGGAGACTTTGGTCCGTCAAAAAAATTAGATTTTTTTCTCAATATCAGACGGTTTTTGAATATTACCAAAGAGCAATCCTTAGCACATTTTATAAATATCTATCCAAAGCCGAAAACGGATAATGTTTCTAATACGAAGCAGTTTATTCTGGATGTTAATGCCATGTACAAATCAGATTTTCCGGCAAGTTTTGCTGATGATGGTTCCAAAACTCTCAAAGATCTTTTGTCAGCGATGAATAAACATTTTAAATCGGATGATGCCAATGTTCTGGCATTTTATACCTATATTGATCCAAATAATGAAGCAGACATCAAAACGGTTTATGATAATATTGCCAATTATTATAAAGGCTTGAATGGTAGTTCGCTGGATGGTATTGTTAATAACTATTTTATGCCAAAAGGCAGCTATGAGTTTACTGATCAGAATGTTTCTTTGTTTTTACCAAATAACCTGTTTTACAAAACAAAAATGAATGATAAGAGCAATGTAAATTTTAAGGTGAGAGAAGTTCAGCACCAATTGGAATATGACATTATTAAAAATAAATACACATTTTATATTAAAATCATTCCTTATTCCGGGACTTTATCCAGCGATTTCAGATTTGTAAGTAGATTTGATGATGTCTTGTTGGGGAAAAACAAAGTTTCAGAACTTTCGGTACCTCAGAAAAACCTGAAAGACATTACTTTGATTTTAACAAAAGAAAATATTTCCGTATCGGTAGATTATCTGTATAATGATTTTGATATAAAAAGAAATTTGAAAAATCCCATCAAAACGATTAAAAAATAATTTGAAGTGAACTTTTTACAGTTCACTTTTTTGTTTGCATTCCTGTTGAAAACTCAGTCATTTTAAACCTTTCATATCTCGAAAAAAATCACCATATTTGTAAGCATTTTAATAAAAATAATATTCAAAAAACAAAGATGTTTTTCAAGTCTAACTATTTGAAAACTTGAATTTTATATCTTGAATCTTTTACAATATGAGTCAAAAACAATATACAGCAAGTAGTATTCAGGCATTGGAAGGAATGGAGCACGTTCGTATGCGTCCTTCGATGTACATTGGTGATGTGGGAGTCCGTGGTCTCCACCATTTGGTTTATGAAGTCGTGGATAACTCTATTGACGAAGCTTTGGCCGGATATTGTGATACGATTACTGTTGCAATAAAAGAAGGGAATGCAGTCGAAGTGATGGACAATGGCCGTGGTATTCCTGTCGATTTTCATGAGAAAGAACAGAAGTCTGCTTTGGAGGTTGTAATGACCAAAATCGGAGCCGGAGGTAAGTTTGATAAAGATTCCTATAAAGTTTCCGGAGGTCTTCACGGTGTTGGTGTTTCCTGCGTTAACGCACTTTCCAACGAGATGATCACAACCGTTTACAGAGATGGAAATGTTTATCAGCAGGTTTATTCCAGAGGAAAAGCACAAACTCAGGTTGAAGAAATCGGACACAGTGATAAAAGAGGAACAAAGCAGTTTTTCCAGCCCGATGATTCTATTTTTACAGAATTGGTGTATAACTACGATACATTGGCAAACCGCCTCAGAGAACTGTCTTATCTCAACAAAGGAATTACAATTACGTTGACCGACGAAAGAGAAAAACTGGAAGACGGCACTTTCCGGACAGAAGTTTTTCATTCGGAAGGTGGTTTGAAGGAATTTGTTGCATATATCGACGGTAACCGTGAATCGATCATGGAGAATGTTATCTTCATGGAAGGTGAACGTGATGATATTCCGGTGGAAGTGGCAATGCGTTACAATACATCTTTCAATGAGAATCTTCATTCCTATGTCAATAATATCAATACGCATGAAGGTGGAACGCACCTGGCGGGTTTCAGAAGAGCTTTAACTAGAACTTTGAAGAAATATGCCGACGAATTGGGACTTCCTGCAAAAGAAAAAGTTGAAGTCACAGGAGACGATTTCCGTGAAGGTTTGACGGCCGTGATCTCTGTAAAAGTAATGGAACCACAATTCGAAGGACAGACTAAAACCAAGTTAGGGAATTCAGAAGTGTCGGGAGCGGTTGATAAAATCGTTGGCGAAATGCTGACCAACTTCCTGGAGGAAAATCCGGCTGAGGCCAAGATCATTGTTCAGAAAGTAGTTTTAGCTGCGAAAGCAAGACAAGCTGCGAAGAAAGCCAGAGAAATGGTACAGAGAAAATCGCCGATGGGCGGCTCCGGATTACCGGGGAAATTGTCTGATTGCTCTTCTAAAGACCCAGCTGAATCTGAGCTATTCCTTGTAGAGGGAGATTCTGCAGGTGGAACGGCTAAACAAGGTCGTGACCGTCATTTTCAGGCGATTTTGCCTTTGAGAGGTAAGATTTTGAATGTCGAGAAATCGATGGTTCACAAGGTTTATGATAATGAAGAAATCAAGAATATCTATACGGCGCTTGGTGTTTCTGTAGGAACGGAAGAAGATTCCAAAGCGCTAAATATGGCAAAACTGAGATATCACAAAATCGTCATTATGACCGATGCGGATATTGATGGTTCTCACATTTCGACTTTGATTCTGACGTTCTTCTTCAGATATATGAAAGAGCTTATCGAGAATGGGTATATTTATATCGCTCAGCCGCCTTTATATTTACTTAAGAAAGGTAATAAAAAGATCTACGCTTATAATGAGAAAGAACGTGAAGAGTTTACTCTTGAGATGTCTCCGGACGGAAAAGGAGTAGAAGTGCAGCGTTATAAAGGTCTTGGGGAGATGAATCCTGAGCAGCTTTGGGAAACAACACTTAACCCTGAACACAGAATCCTTAAACAGGTAACGATTGACAATGCGGTTGAGGCTGATTCAACCTTCTCAATGCTGATGGGGGATGAAGTCCCACCAAGAAGAGAATTCATCGAGAAAAATGCGGTATACGCAAGAATTGATGCATAATCAAATTTCATAAATCAAACCTTCCTATTTTGGAAGGTTTTTTGTTATCGTATTGTTTTACCATTTTAAAATATATTTTATGAAAAAACTATTCGCTATTCTGTCAGCCGGATTTTTCCTGGCTTCCTGCTCCAAAACTGAAAATAAGGAAATCAACATCAATGTTAATAAATCCGACAGCCTGGATGTGAAGAAAGAATTCGTTATCGATTCCATCCGTGTTCAGGATTCTCTTGTAATTAATAAAAATCTTACGGCTTCCTTCAATAAACAACTGCTTATTTTTCCGTCCGTTCAGAATAAAACTTTACTAGACAGTATCTACAGTAAAACCAATATCAAAGCCAATTCTTACGACGCAAATACGTTGAAGTCTGAGCTTGAAAAAGATATGAGGAAGAGTTTCGATGATACCAAAAACAGCTCGAAGGAATGGTCGCCGGAGTCCAAACAAACTTGGGATGAGGTGTTTGATATGAAGGTTGTTTCGCATACAGGCGACATTCTCACCCTGAAATATTCCGGAAGCGGTTACACAGGCGGCGCACATGGTTATTATTTTGAAAATTATAAAACCTTTGATCTGAAAAATAATAAAGTGATTTCTCAGAATGATATTTTCAAAAATCCGAAGGATGCCAACTGGGATAAAATCCTGAAGAATAATTTCGTGAAGAAAGATCAGAAAGATATGATGATTGTGGATAAAATTGCACTGAATAATAATTTTTACTTTGATAATCAGAAAATTACATTTGTATACAATCAATACGAAATCACAGCTTATGCAGCTGGTGTTGTTTACTTCACTTTAAATTTCAAAGATATCAAAGACCAATTGAAACCAGAGTTCATCCAAAGATATAATATCAAATAAATGAGTACTCAAAATTATAAAAATCACAGAAAGTATTATCCGCTTCATCATTTTATGTTTTACCCGATAATGCTGATTTTATTGGCTTTATCTCTGTTTGAATTTTGGGATAATGCAGTCGGTTACAGAAACCTTAGCTTGATTTGGCTGGCCATTTCGTTAATTGTTATTTCTGTAATTCTCTTATCATTTATGCTTCGTCAACATTATGCTTTAGGACTTCAGGACAGATTGATTATTAATGAATTTAAATTCAGGTATTTTACATTAACAGGCAATCGGTTAGAGAATTCAACGTATCATTTTTCCGATTCCCAGATCTTCGCATTGAGATTTGCGGAAGATGAAGATTTGATGGAATTGATGCACGAAACGGCACAAAATGACTGGTCATCAACTCAAATCAAAAAGAATATCAAAAACTGGAAAGCGGACCACAAAAGAATTTAATAAAAAATTGAATATTTTTTTTAAAATACTCTGAAATCATCAGAGTATTTTTATTTTTGGAACATGAAGTTTGCTTTCATCATCAATCCTTATTCTGCAAAGAAAAACTATCAGCCTTTTCTGGAAAGTCTTTCCAAAAAGATTGAAAATCCGCTTTATATCGTTTCCAGATCTCTGGAAGATACAGATCTTTTCATTGAAAGTCATTGGAATGATGTCGATATTTTTGTAGCGGTTGGTGGTGACGGAACCATTTCTGTTGTGGCTCAAAAGCTTATAAATACAGAAAAAATTCTCGCTGTTTTTCCAGCTGGTTCTGGAAATGGATTTTCTAATGAGACAAATTTCAATAAGAATATTTCGCTTCTTCTAGGAAAATTGGATCAGAAAAAATTCCGCAGTATCGATACTTTTATGGTTAATGATAATTTTTCCATCAATGTTTCCGGAACGGGTTTCGACGGAAAAGTGGTGAAAGAATTTGAAAAGACCAATCGCGGCTTCAAGAATTATATCAAAGTTTCTATCAAGACTTTTTTTAATTATAAGCCTATAAAAATCAAATTCTTAGAAGAAAATTACAAACAGTACAACGGGAAATATCTGATGCTGAATATCGCCAACACTCGCCAGTTCGGAAACAACGCTTACATTGCGCCGATGGCGAGCAAAAGTGACGGTCTTGTGGATTTGGTTTTAGTGAAGAAATTCCCTTTGAGATATTCTGCTTTTTTTGCCTTCCGGATGTTTACGAAACGTCTGAAAAATGACGAGTATGTCACATATCTTCCGGTTTCAGAGATTGAATTCAAAGTCAATACAAAAACCTGGCACATCGATGGCGAATTCAAGAAAATCAAATCGCCGATTCTTATTAAAGTTTTGCCGAAGAGTTTGCGGATTCTGGTGTGATTTATTTATAAATAGTGACTTTTGTAATACGCAGGTTTTTACTATTTCAGAACTAAAAGCTTCGTTATTGTTCCATATAAATTCTTGTGCATCGATAACGCAAGATTATTTAGTGAATTATTATTTGGTTTTCAAGAAATAAGTTCGTATCCAGAAACAATATTTAAACTTCAATAACTACTTAATCAAATATACAAGTCAATCTTAAGTATAATTTCTAACGTATTATTTATTACATAAAACCACCAAAAATTCCCTATTTTTGTATCAATCATCACTATCAATTGTGCAAAACAAACTGAAAATAATCAATGATCCTGTTCACGGATTTATCAAAATTCCTCACGAGATTTTATTCGATGTCATCGAACATCCTTATTTCCAAAGATTAAGGAGAATTTCCCAGACCGGACTGCTTTCTCTCATTTTTCCCGGTGCAAAACACACGAGATTTCATCACGCTCTTGGTGCAATGAATCTGATGTTCAAAGCTTTGGAAACTCTGAAACTGAAAGGGATCAAGATTTCAAAAGAGGAAGAAGAAGCGGCGATGTTGGCGATTTTACTTCACGACATCGGTCACGGTCCGTTTTCGCACGCCTTGGAAAACAGGCTGATGGACGACTGGCATCACGAAAAGATATCAATTTTACTGATGAATCGCCTTAATGAAGAATTCGGTGGTAAATTAGATTTAGCCATCGAAATGTTCAAAGGTCAGTATCATAGAATGTTTTTCAATCAGCTGATTTCATCTCAGTTAGATGTTGACAGGATGGATTATCTGAAGCGTGACAGTTTTTATACAGGAGTTTCCGAAGGCGATGTGAATGTGGAAAGGATCATCTCGATGATGAACGTCAGCGAAGAAAAATTAGTGATTGATGCTAAAGGAATTTATTCGATTGAAAATTATCTGACCGCCAGAATGTTTATGTACTGGCAGGTTTATTATCATAAAACTGCGGCCTTGGCAGAACACGTTTTGGTTCAGATTTTAAACAGGGCAAAATATCTTGTTTCGCAAAATCTGGAATTGGATGCGCCTTCCAACCTGAAATATTTTTTAGTAAAAAATAAATTTGATGAAGCTACAGAAGAAGATGTCAGAAGATTCACGCTGCTGGATGATATGGATGTTTTTCAGGCTATTAAAGAATGGACGGAGAATCCGGATTTTATCCTTGCCAGGCTTTGCAGGATTGTGATTTATAGAGATTTTCCGAAAAGTATTATTTCGTCAAAACCATTTTGTGAAGAATTTTTGAAACAAAATATAGAAAAAGTCAACCAATACTTTCATATCAATAGCGGAGAAGAATTGGTAGGGCAAATTTCACGAACGCTTTTGCCTTACGATACGGAAAAACAACCTATTTATTTGATGGATAAAACGGGGAATAAATTTAAGCTGGAAGAATCTGAAAATCAGATTTTGTTCGGATGTATGGAAAATGCGACTCAGAAATATATTTTTTATTGTCCGAGAGAAGTTTGGGATTTAAAGTAAAAGTAATGCTGATTCGTTATAAAAAATTAAAAGATAATTAATAAAATATTTATCTTTGCAAACTATGGAATTTAGTGCAGAACAGATTGCAGGATTGATAAACGGAAGAATCATTGGTGACGGGAATACGGTCATTACTGGTGTTTCTCCTATAGAAAATGGTCAGAACAGTCATTTATCGTTTGTGGGGCAGAGTCGTTTTGCTCATTACATCGATAGCACGGATTGTGCCGTTCTTATCGTTTCTGAGAGTCTTCTGCAGGACAAAACTTATAAACCGGTCATTATTGCTGTAGAGGATGCTTACCTTTCTTTTCAGATTTTGATGAATCTCTATCAGGAGATGCAAGGCAGAAAAACTGGTATCGAAGAAGGTTCTTTCTTCCACGAAACAGCAAAGGTTGGTGAAGGTGTTTACATCGGCGCGTTCACATATGTTTCGGAAAAAGCCAGAATTGGTGATAATACTCAGATTTTCCCTCATGTTTATATAGGAAAAGGTGTAAAAATAGGTAAGAACTGTAAAATAGACAGCGGTGCGAGGATATATGATCATTGTATTGTTGGCGATAATTGTGTCATTCATTCCAACACGGTTGTTGGTGGTGACGGATTCGGATTTCAGCCGACTGCTGAAGGGTTTAAAAAAATCCCTCAACTTGGCAATGTAATTATCGAAGATGATGTGGAAATTGGTTCCAACTGCAGTATCGACCGTGCAACCATTGGTTCAACGATTATCGGAAAAGGAACCAAGATAGACAACCTGATTCAGATCGCACATAATGTAAAAATCGGGCAGAATAATGTGATTGCTGCACAGGCGGGCATTGCCGGTTCCACGGTTATCGGTGACTGGAACCAGATTGGCGGACAGGTTGGGATTGTCGGGCATATCAAGATAGGAAGTCAGGTCAAGATACAGGCTCAGAGTGGTGTGAACTCATCTGCAAAAGACGGAGAAGTGCTTTATGGATCGCCCGCAATTAATTATAGTGACTATAGAAGAAACTATGTTCATTTCCGCAACTTTACGGAGATAGTCAAAAGAATAAACGATTTAGAAAATAAAAAATCAGAGTAAAGGTCTCAGGAGAAAGAAGTCATTCTTCCCACCTCAAAACTAATACAATGAGTGATAAACAAAAAACCATCAAAGAAGACATCCAGCTTTCTGGAATAGGTCTTCACACAGGAAGAGAAGTTAATCTGACCATCAAACCGGCAAAGGAAAACACTGGATTTGTGTTCGTAAGAACTGACCTGGAAGGACGTCCGCAGGTTGAAGCGGATGTAAACTACGTAACAACCACAGAAAGAGGAACTACTCTTGAGAAACTGGGCGTTAAGATCCATACTTGCGAACATCTTCTGGCAGCTCTTGTTGGGATGGATATTGATAATGCAATTCTGGAAATGAACAGTGCGGAACCACCAATTTTAGATGGTTCTTCCAAATTTTTTGTAGAGGCTATTGAAAAAGTAGGCATTACTGAACAGGATTTGCCAAGAGAATATCTTGTGATCAAGGAAGTGATGAATTATATAGATCCGTCTACAGGTTCTGAGCTTACGGTTATTCCTGCTGATGATTATGAGATCACAACAATGGTTGATTTTGGGACCAAAGTTTTGGGAACTCAGAATGCCAGTATGAAAAATCTTTCCGAATTCAGGGATGAGATTGCGCCTGCCAGAACTTTCAGCTTTCTGCACGAACTGGAGCAACTATTGGACGCCAACCTGATAAAAGGAGGCGACATCAGCAATGCCATTGTTTATGTTGATAAGGAACTTACGCCGGAAACTACTGAAAAGCTGAAGGTTGCTTTCGGTAAAGATGAAGTTTCCATCCGTCCAAACGGTATCTTAGATAATCTTAATCTTAACTTTCCAAACGAAGCAGCAAGACATAAATTACTAGATGTAATAGGAGATTTGGCACTTGTCGGTGTAAGAATCAAAGGGAGGGTAATTGCCAATAAACCAGGACATTTTGTGAACACTCAGTTTGCAAAAAAACTAAACAGACAATACAAATTGCAGAAAAGAAAAAACGTTCCGGATTTCGACCTAAAGGCTGAGCCTGTATTCGATATCAACGGAATTATGAAACTTTTGCCACACAGACCACCGTTCCTTCTGGTAGACAAGATTCTGGAATTATCCGATACACATGTTGTCGGACTGAAAAATGTGACGATGAATGAGCCGTTTTTCGTAGGACACTTTCCAAAAGAACCGGTAATGCCAGGGGTGCTTCAGGTAGAAGCTATGGCACAGGTAGGCGGAATTTTGGTTTTGGCCAATGTTCCGGACCCTGAAAATTATTCCACTTACTTTGTAAAGATGGATAATGTAAAATTCAAGAAAAAAGTAGTTCCCGGTGATCAGGTGATCTTCAAGATCGAATTGATGGAACCTATCAGAAGGGGAATTGTTCATATGCAAGGCTACGGATATGTTGGTGACAGCGTAGTTGTAGAGGGTGAGTTGATGGCTCAGGTTGCAAAAAATAAAATGTAATTTATGATTCACCAGCTTACAGCAGTAGATCCTCGCGCAAAAATCGGTAAAAATGTGACCGTAGAACCATTCACCACTATCGCCTCAGATGTGGTAATCGGAGCAGGAACCTGGATTGGCTCCAATGTAACGATAATGGATGGCGCAAGAATAGGGAAGAACTGTAAAATTTTTCCGGGGACGGTTATCTCTGCGATTCCTCAGGATCTGAAATTTGACGGAGAAGATACGCAAACGATTATTGGGGACAACACAACACTCAGAGAGTGTGTAACCATCAACCGTGGAACTAAAGCGCTAGGCTTCACCAAGGTGGGAAATGACTGCCTTATTATGGCAACCTCACACGTTGCACACGACTGTATTCTTGGGGACAATGTGATTATCGCTAACGGATGCGGAATAGCCGGCCATGTTGAGATCGGAGATTTTGTAGTGATGGGCGGCTTGTCCGCAGTTCAGCAGTTTGGAAAAATCGGTAAGCACGTGATGATTTCCGGAGGTTCACTCATCAGAAAAGATATTCCGCCTTATGTGAAAGTAGCAAGAGAGCCAATTTCTTATGCAGGAATCAATTCTGTAGGTCTTAGAAGAAGAGGATTTACTAATGATAAAATCTTTGAAATCCAGAAAATCTACAGAGCTATTTTCCAGATGAAAATGAACACTACGCAGGCGATAGAATATATCGAAAAAGAAATGCTTCCTACAGTGGAGAGAGATGAGATTATTACTTTCATCCAAAACTCACCAAGAGGAATCGTAAAAGGCTACGGATCCACAAAAGAATAAAAAATATTTCGAAACGTAAGATTAAAAGTAATAACTCGATTTTGCGATTTAACATTTTTACAAATTATAATAACAAAGAGAATATAAAACTTAATGGCAACAAGTAACGATATCAAAAAAGGCCTTTGTATAGAATTTAGTAATGACATCTACAAAGTAATCGAATTTTTGCACGTGAAACCAGGAAAAGGTCCTGCGTTCGTAAGAACAAAATTGAAATCCGTAACCAACGGAAAAGTAGTGGATAACACGTTTTCCGCAGGTCATAAAATCGATGAAGTAAAAGTAATTACCAGAAAATTCCAATATCTCTATGAGGATGATAATGGTTTTCACTTTATGAACAATGATGACTTTTCCCAAATCTACCTTGACAAAGAAATGATTGAAAATTCTCAGTTTATGAAAGCTGGTGAAGAAGTAACCATCATTTTAAAAGAAGCGGACGAAGTGCCACTTTCTGCAGAGATTCCGCCAACGGTTTATCTTGAAGTCGTAGAAGCTGACCCAGGTGTGAAAGGTAATACAGCGACCAATGCTCTTAAAAATGCCATTGTAGAAACAGGTGCTAGAGTAATGGTTCCACTTTTCATTGAACCAGGCGACAGAATCAAAGTGAATACTGAAGACGGCTCTTATCTTGAAAGAGTGAAGTAAGAATATTTTACAGTTAAAGGCTGGAGGTTATATCTTCCAGCTTTTTCTTTTTTAACATCAAATTTAAAATCATTTATCAAAATGACTTTTAATCAACCTCAGACTTTAAAAAAAATTGCCGAGATTATCGGAGCAAAATATATAGGAGACGAAAGTTTCCCGGTTCTCGGAACCAATGAAATCCATATGGTTCGGCCAGGTGATATTGTTTTTGTTAATCATCCCAAATATTATGACAAAGCGCTCAATTCTGCAGCTACTATTATTTTAATTGACAAAGAAGTGGATTGTCCTGCCGGAAAAGCGCTTTTGGTTTCTGATGATCCTTTCAGAGATTTCAATAAAATCAACACTCACTTTACCAGGATTTCTAATTTCAGAGAAGAGCTTCATGATCTGGAAGTGGGTGACGGAACTTTTATCCATCCTTCCGCCGTCATCGGAAACGACGTGAGGATTGGAAAAAACTGTCACATATTTCCCAATGTAGTTATAGGTGACAGAACTGTAATAGGCGATAATGTTGTTGTCCAGGCAAATACAGTTATCGGAGGCGATGCTTTTTATTACAGAAAACTGAATGGCAACTTCGACAGACTGATTTCTGTAGGAAACGTTGTAGTCGAAAATAATGTGGAAATCGGGAATTCCTGTACGATTGACAGAGGTGTTACAGCTTCTACGATTATCGGCGAAGGTAGTATTTTAGACAATCAAATCCAGATTGGCCACGATACAATAATTGGAAAAAAATGCCTGATTGCTTCGCAAACGGGAATTGCAGGCTGTTGTATTATCGAAGATGAAGTGACAATGTGGGGACAAGTAGGCATCGCTTCGGGTTTAACCATTGAAAAAGGAACTGTTTTGCTGGCACAGGTTGGGGTGAACAGAAGCCTTAAAAAAGGAACTTATTTCGGGCCTATCGCAGAAGAATTCAGAGATTATCTCAGGAAAGAAGTTAAACTCAAAAATCTGAAGTAAATCATATTTAATTAATTTAAAAATAAAAATTAATTAAACTAAAAATCTTATTTTTACGCTTTATTTTTAAATAATGAAAAAACTTCTAACCCTTATTTCTTCGGTAGCATTTGTACTTTCATTCAGCCAAAAAACTGTTGATGCCAAAATCATTACAATGGCTAATGATACATTAAATGTTAAAGTAAAAGTGGTGACTAATATGTTTGATCCTAATCTTATTTATGGCAGTAATTTTAATACCAAAATAAAAACAATAGGCGCAGACGGAAAGAAAACCAATATTGAAGCAAGCCAGGTTCAGAGTTTGTCTTACACAGATTATAATGGGAAGGAACACTTCTTCATCAACAATTCGCAGGATAAAAAATCCCTGATGGAGATTTTATACAATGGAAATGTTCTGCAGTGGTTAAGAGCTTACAACGCAGTAGCCGGAGGGGAAAGTGCTTCGGATTTTATTTTTAATAAAGAAACAAGCAAAGGTATTGGAGTTGCATATTTTACAGGACTGCCAAAAACCAAATTGAAAGAATTTTTTGCCGATGAACCAGAAATGTTTAGCTTTATTGAGGAGGTCAAAACGAGTTCTCTGAGAAATGCAGATAATAACATTGATAATGTAATGGCTTCTATCATTAAAAAATATGAAAGCCTTAAATCAAATAACATTAATAAACAATAAATTACAATAAAAAATGTCAGTATTAGTAAACAAAGATTCTAAAGTTATCGTACAAGGATTTACAGGTAACGAAGGTACTTTCCACGCAGGTCAGATGATCGATTACGGAACCAACGTTGTTGGAGGTGTAACACCGGGAAAAGGAGGAACAGAGCATCTTGGTAAACCGGTTTTCAATTCAGTTTCAGAAGCTGTGGAAAAAGCGGGTGCTAATGTTAGTATCATTTTCGTTCCGCCTGCATTCGCTGCAGATGCTGTGATGGAAGCTGCAGAAGCGGGTATCAAAGTTATTGTTTGTATCACGGAAGGAATTCCTGTTGCTGATATGGTAAAAGTTAAAGATTACATTCAGGATAGAGATTGCAGGCTGATCGGTCCTAACTGTCCTGGTATCATTACTTCAGACGAAGCTAAAATCGGAATTATGCCAGGTTTCGTTTTCAAAAAAGGAAAAGTAGGTATCGTTTCAAAATCCGGAACTTTAACTTATGAGGCTGCCGATCAAGTTGTAAAAGCCGGGTTTGGAGTTTCTACGGCTATCGGAATTGGCGGAGATCCAATCATTGGAACTACAACTAAGGAAGCTTTGGAATTGTTTATCAACGATCCGGAAACCGAAGCTGTTGTAATGATCGGAGAAATCGGAGGATCTCTGGAAGCAGAAGCAGCAAGATGGTATAAAGCGAGTGGTTCTACAAAACCGGTTGTTGGTTTCATAGCCGGACAGACTGCACCAAAAGGCAGAACAATGGGGCATGCTGGAGCTATCGTTGGTGGTGATGATGATACTGCACAGGCGAAAATGGCAATTATGAAAGAAAACGGTATCCATGTTGTAGACTCTCCTGCAGAAATTGGAAAGACTGTTGCTGCTGTTTTAGCATAAGTTTATTACACAACAAATATATCATGAGAAGTTCAATAACCTGAGCTTCTCATTTTTTTTGTCTAAATTTGGACAGAATTTTTTAAACACACTTATATGAAAAAAAACCTTTTGGGATCCCTGTTTTTGTTATCCTTTTTTTCTCACGCCCAGATTGACTTCCGGTCGACAGAATTTGGCGTAGTTGCGGGAGGAACTTACTCTAGGGTTAGAAATGCACACAATCCTTCCGGACCCAGGATTTCAGTTTTAGGAGGCGTTACAGCACAGGTTCCGGTTGGTACGGCAGAACAATATTACCTTCAGGCAGAAGTGCTTTATTTTGGAGCAGGAGAGGGCGGAGATAGGAAGTATGAGGATGCTAAAGGTTGGGAACATGCTGTCTATGCAAATAATTACATCAGTATTCCGCTGAGTTTTAAAGCTTATTTTTCTGAGTCAGAATCTGAATTTTTTGGATTGATTGGTCCGCGGTTCAATTTTTTGATAGATCAGAAAGTGAAAAATCCGAGCAGACCAGTATATACAGAAGAAGGTGATTCTGCGCATGCGGGCTTCAATGGAAAGGCTAATTCTTTTAATTTGGGGATTGGTGCAGGTATAGGTTTCAGCTATAAAAGACAATTGGAGCTGGCTCTTAAATATGATTTAGGTTTGTCTAATACCTACCCGGATCTGACAGAAGACTGGACAAAAGATCCTAATACGCTCAAGAAAAAATCAGAACAGGTAATAAGCCTCGGATTAACTTATTTCTTTAAATAAAAAAAGGCTGTGAATATTTCACAGCCTTTTTATTTTACTTTTGCTTGATCAGTTCTTTGATCTTATTTTCTATATCTTCGGATAGTTCCGGATTATCTTTCAGTACGTCTTTCACGGCATCACGTCCCTGTCCCAGTTTGGTATCGTCATAGCTGAACCAGGATCCGCTTTTCTTCACCACACCCAGATCTACAGCAGTATCAAGGATTTCTCCAACTTTAGAGACTCCTTCTCCGTACATAATATCAAATTCTGCCTGTTTAAAAGGAGGTGCAACTTTATTCTTAACAATTTTCACCTTTACACGGCTTCCGACAGCTTCGTCTCCGTTTTTGATGGGTGCACTTGCTTTTCTGATATCGATTCTTACAGAGGCATAGAATTTCAGAGCGTTACCACCTGTCGTAGTTTCAGGGTTTCCAAACATCACCCCTATTTTTTCCCGAAGCTGGTTGATAAAAATTACGGTACATTTGGTTCTTGAGATAGTAGCCGTCAGTTTTCTAAGCGCCTGAGACATCAGTCTTGCATGCAGTCCCATTTTGGAATCACCCATTTCGCCCTCGATCTCAGCTTTCGGTGTCAATGCTGCTACAGAGTCAATCACCACAATATCAATTGCGCCTGATCTGATCAGGTTGTCGGCGATTTCCAAAGCCTGTTCGCCATTGTCCGGCTGAGAAATGATCAGGTTTTCTAAATCGATTCCCAATTTAGCTGCATAGTTTCTGTCGAATGCGTGCTCAGCATCTATAAAAGCAGCAATCCCACCTGCTTTCTGAGCTTCTGCAATAGCGTGAAGTGTTAATGTTGTTTTACCTGATGATTCAGGTCCGTAGATCTCAATGATTCTTCCTCTTGGATATCCGCCCACGCCTAGTGCGAGGTCAATTCCCAAAGATCCTGAAGGAATAACCTCTATCGTAGTATCGACAGAATCTTCCCCAAGTGTCATCACGGTTCCTTTTCCGTAGGTCTTATCTAGTTTTTCCAGCACCAGTTGCAGTGCTTTTTTCTTATCGTCAGTATTACTCATTGTTACAAAAAAAATTATTCTCAAAAATAATCATTTTTATCCTGATTAACTAATTTTTTATTCTGTTTGAAAAGTTAAAATGTATAATTTTTTAATATTAAAATAATCTGAGGAAATAAACTTAAAATAAAAAATCCGAGAAAAGTCTCGGATTATATTTATAGATGAACCAGATTTTTTAAATAGTAGACAACCTTAATGTATTGGTTTTACCACCATTATGAACAGGCATTGCATTAAGGTTGACAACGAAGTCACCTTGTTCCGCAAAACCATAATTATGCGTTAGCATATTAACCTGAATTACTGTTTCATCAGTAGATTTTTGCATATCATAATAGAAAGCTCTCACGCCCCAAAGCAGATTAAGCATTGTAATCACACGTTTGTTCGAACTGAAAACAATAATATGAGAAGACGGTCTGTGTGCAGAAATCTGAAAAGCTGTGTAACCTGAGGCTGTCAAAGTCACAATTGCTTCAGCACCTGTTGATTTAGCGATATCAACAGCAGAACGGCATACTTTATCTGTAATGAATCTTTCATCCACACAATTGATTTTTTCTTCTATAACATGATTCAGTTTATAATAAAGACTTGTTCGCTCTATATTTTTAACGATTTTTGCCATGTTTTTTATGACATCCACAGGATATTTTCCAACAGAAGTTTCTCCGGAAAGCATCACGGCATCAGCACCATCCAGAACGGAGTTGGCAACGTCGTTAACTTCTGCTCTTGTTGGTGTTAAACTTGTGATCATCGTTTCCATCATCTGTGTAGCGATGATCACCGGCTTAGCATAAAGTCTAGCCTTGTTCACAAGATTTTTCTGGATAACAGGAACCTGCTCCATTGGAACTTCAACCCCAAGGTCACCTCTTGCAACCATCAGGCAGTCACATTCCATCAATATTTCATCAATGTTTTTTACACCTTCCGGTTTTTCGATCTTCGCAATGATTGGCGTTTTTACTTTATTGGAAGGGTGTTTTGCCATTAGTTCTTTCAGATCGATAATATCTTGTGCATGACGGACAAATGATAATGCAATCCAGTCAAACTCATTATCCAGCATGAAATTTGCATCCTGAATATCCTTTTCTGTTAAAGCAGGAAGGGACACATTTGTATTAGGAAGGTTAACTCCTTTTTTTGAACTCAATGGTCCGCCCTGGATCGTTTTTGCTCTTACCGTATCAATGTTATTGGTTTCAATAACTTCTAACACCAGTTTCCCGTCATCAATAAGAATTCTTTCTCCAACTTTTACATCCTGAGGAAACTTCTCATAAGTCATATAAACCTTTGTAGAGTCGCCTTCCATTTTTTCATTTGTGAATGTCAAAACATCACCAGGATTAAGGAAAGATCCTTCCTTTACAACACCAACTCTCAGTTTTGGACCCTGCAAATCTCCCAAAATAGAGACCGAGTAGCCATATTCTTTATTAATCTCACGGATTATATCAATATTTCTTTTTACCAGTTCGTAATCGGCATGTGAGAAATTTATTCTGAATACATCACAACCAGCTTGTATCATCTGGATCATTGTTTCCTTGCTGGAAGTCGCAGGACCAAGCGTTGCAATTATTTTTGTTTTTTTTAGGTTTTTATTCATAATATTGAATTAATTGATAAAGTTCCTCTTCAGAACTTAATGGATATTCCTGAATTTGAAATGCAAAATTTTCCGGGAGCAAAATTAATGAAAAATCCGCAAACATATCGGAATTAGTTAAAAGGTAATCCACATCTTGGTGCAGATTTAGTAAAAATTTAATATTTGATTCATCTAAAAAAAGCTGATTCTGAACTTTTTTTGTAACAGATGACACAGATTTATTGGAAATAAAGCGATAGCAGTTTTTTGAATTCCTGTCATAGGCCTGGAAACGGGAGAAGTAATAGTCAAAATACTCGCCTTCGATTTTAATATCTTCGATTCTTCTGAATTTGAAATCATTGATATTGTTGAGGTTGTAAAACAATTCATGCTCTGGGATTGCTTTTATGAGTCTAATCAATCCTATGATGATCTCTGTATGATCTTCTTCTAGCTTAAGAAATTGTTTTTTGGTTTTCAATAATATTTTCTTTTTTACTGAGCATATAAAAAGCCCTTTGAGCTGCCTTTTCCTCGGCTTTCTTTTTAGATGCTTCTACAGCATTTGATATTTTTTCGTTGTGAAGCCACACATAGCACCGGAAGACAGTCACTTTATTCGGTTGGATTTCTTCGCAGGTTTCGTACTTGATAGGAACTTTTTTCTTTTGACTCCATTCCAGGAGAAGACCTTTGTAGCTGATGATCTTGTTTTCCAGCTTGTTGATGGTGGAAGGTGTAAGAATCCTGTCCAAGACAATTTTCTTACAAAACTCATAATCAATATCCAGGTATATAGCTCCGATCAGCGCTTCCAAAAGGTTTCCGGAGATGTTTTCGCTCAGAATGGTTTGACTTATATCAGCCTGTAACAGAGAACTCAGTTTGAGATCTTCTCCAAGTTTGTTCAGGTTTTTTCTGTTGACAATCTTGGATTTCATCTGCGTGAGAAATCCTTCATTTTCATTCGGATAGGTCTGAAAAAGATGGCAAGAAATAATGGTTCCCAAAACAGAATCCCCTAAAAACTCCAGACGTTCGTAATTTTTTTTATTCGTACTTTTTGAAGAGGATTTTAAAGAAAATGCCTCTTTAAAGATTTCCAGATTGTGAATATTGTATCCGACAATTTCAGAAATTTTTTTGCGAAAAAGAATATCTTTTTCCGAAAGTTTTTGTGTTCTGTTTTTAGGAAGTAATTTGAAAAAATAATTTTTCAACTCCATAAAAACATCAAATTATAATTTTTTGAAAAGTACGCAGGCATTATGACCTCCAAATCCAAATGTATTGCTCATCGCAATTTCAACATTCTTTTCAACAGCTTTGTTAAAAGTAAAGTTGAGTCGGCTGTCAATATTCTCATCATCCGTAAAATGGTTGATGGTTGGCGGAACAATACCGTGAATAATAGTGTGCAATGCAGCAATAGCTTCAATAACTCCAGCTGCTCCTAGAAGGTGGCCAGTCATTGATTTTGTAGAATTGATCTGAATGTCAAAAGCGTGTTCCCCGAATAATCTTGCAATTGCGTTAGATTCTGCGATGTCTCCTAATGGAGTAGATGTACCATGCATATTGATATGATCTACTTCGTCAGCAGTTACACCGGCATCTTCCAGACAATTTTTCATTACCAGATAGGCGCCGAGACCTTCAGGATGCGGAGCGGTCATGTGATGTGCATCTGCACTCATTCCGCCTCCGGATAATTCTGCATAGATAGTTGCTCCTCTTTGTTTTGCATGCTCATACTCTTCAAGGATAATACATCCTGCTCCTTCTCCCAAAACAAATCCATCTCTGTCTTTGTCAAAAGGTCTTGAAGCCGTTTTTGGATCGTCGTTCCTCGTAGAAAGTGCATGCATTGCATTAAAACCTCCCATTCCGCTTGCTGTAACAGCTGCTTCCGAACCTCCACAAACGATAACGTCCGCTTTGCCTAAGTTGATAAGCATTTTAGCATCGATCAAAGCGTTTGCTGATGATGCACAAGCTGAAACGGTGGTGTAGTTTGGTCCGTGGAAACCATACTCGATGGAGATATTTCCAGGCGTGATGTCAGCAATCATCTTTGGAATAAAGAAGGGATTGAATCTCGGAATATTGTTGGAAGCAGCCCAGCCCAGAACTTCTGTTTCAAAAGTTTCCAGTCCGCCGATTCCCGATCCCCAGATCACTCCCACGCGATCTTTATTCACATTATCTTCAATAAGCCTGCTGTGTGCGATAGCTTCTCTCGCGGCGATCTGGCCGAACTGAGAATTTCTGTCCATTTTCTTTGCCTCTTTCTTATCGAAATAATTAAGCGCATCGAAATTTTTCACCTCACAGGCGAACTTAGTTTTAAAATTTGTGGAATCAAAAAGAGTAATAGGAGCAGCACCGCTCTCTCCTTTAAGAAGGTTTTCCCAGTATTCTTTAGCATTATTTCCAATCGGTGTAATAGCGCCGAAGCCGGTTACAACTACTCTTTTTAATTCCATAAATTTTTTTTGTCTAATAAGATATTATTTATTTACAACTTCTTCGATATAAGCGATAGCGTGACCTACAGTTGTAATTTTTTCTGCTTGATCATCAGGAATCTGAATGTTGAATTCTTTTTCGAATTCCATGATCAATTCTACAGTATCCAAAGAATCAGCTCCTAAATCATTAGTGAAGCTAGCTTCCGGAGTTACTTCTGTTTCTTCAACGTCAAGCTTATCAGCGATGATAGCTTTTACTCTTGATGCAATGTCTGACATAGTATTTATTTTTAATTAATGTTAATTTGGTGCAAATATATAAAATTTCAAATCATTTCAACTTTTTTTTAAACATTTAAACTTCCTCCGGAATCTATCTTTTTTATAATCAAATCTTTATAATTACTATGGATAAGGTGTGAAAATTTGCTTATTTTTGCCTTTTATTAGTAATATATTATGGAACAATTTCCTGATAACGATGATGATGTGTTTACAGGCAAGGAACATACGCCACTCAGAAAGGACGCTTTTGATCTGCAACCGGAAGAAAAAATCAATAAAATAGAAAATCTTTTTTCCGAGATCATGCATACTCTGGGACTGGATATGACAGATGATTCCCTGAAAGATTCTCCGAGGCGTGTAGCAAAGATGTATGTTAACGAGATTTTCGGAGGTTTGCTTCCTGAAAATAAACCGAGCATCTCAACTTTCAAAAATCAGTACAAATACCGGCAGATGCTGGTGGAGAAGGATATAACAGTGTATTCTTTCTGCGAACATCATTTTTTGCCGATTATTGGAAAAGCACATGTGGCTTATATTTCGAACGGCGAAGTAATCGGATTGTCAAAAATCAACAGGATTGTTGATTATTATGCCAAACGTCCACAAGTACAAGAAAGATTGACCATGCAGATTGTTGATGCTTTGAAAGAAGCATTGGGCACAAAAAACGTTGCCTGTATTATCGATGCAAAACATCTTTGTGTGAATTGCAGAGGAATCAAAGATACGGCAAGTTCTACAATTACCGCAGAACTGAGCGGGATTTTCAGAACCAATCCAATTACAAGACAGGAGTTTCTGCATTATGTAGGAAGTCATGCAAAATTTGATTAAAATGATAAAATTTAAAAAATATTCGCATAAGATTTTCATTGCAACAATTATCTGTTGTTGATTTTTTGTGTCCATATTTTCATTATTTATCAATTATTTATCATTAATTAAAAATCAATGCAACTAAAAATATACAACTCGCTGTCGGGCGAAAAAGAAGTTTTAAAACCAATATTAGAAGGTAATATCGGGATGTACGTTTGTGGGCCAACGGTTTACAGCAATGTACATTTGGGAAATGTGAGAACATTTTTGTCCTTCGATTTTATCTACAGAAGTCTTCAATTCTTAGGTTATAAAGTAAGATATGTCAGAAATATTACAGATGCCGGACATCTCACGGACGATGGCGATATCAATAATGACCGGTTCATCAAGCAATCCAGGCTGGAAAAACTGGAGCCGATGGAAATTGTCCAAAAATATACGGTTGATTTTCACGACGTTCTGAATAAATTCAATTTGTTGCCTCCGACTATTGAACCGACAGCAACTGGTCACATCATCGAGCAGTTGGAACTGACGAAACTTTTGGTAGAAAAAGGTTTTGCTTACGAAAGCAACGGTTCTGTTTATTTCGATGTTTTGGAATACAATGCCAGAGGTCTCAATTACGGCGAGCTTTCCCGAAGAAATATCGAGGAATTGTTTGCTAATACAAGGGATTTGGATGGGCAAGGCGAGAAAAAAAATCCACAGGATTTTGCACTTTGGAAAAAAGCGTCGCCAGAACATATTATGAAATGGCCTTCGCCTTGGGGAGAGGGTTTCCCGGGCTGGCATCTGGAATGTACTGCGATGAGCACCAAATATCTGGGTGATCAGTTCGATATTCACGGTGGTGGAATGGATCTGAAATTCCCACACCACGAATGTGAAATCGCTCAGGGAAAAGCTTGCAATGGATTAGAACCTGTAAAATACTGGATGCACGCGAATATGCTGACGATGAACGGACAGAGAATGAGCAAATCGACCGGAAATTATATCCTTCCAATGGAACTGATTACCGGAAATAATGATTTCTTTGAAAAAGCGTTTCATCCAAGCGTGTTGAGATTCTGCTTTCTACAGGCGCATTACAGAAGTGTTCTGGACATATCCAATGATGCAATGCTGGCGAGTGAAAAAGGCTTCAACAGATTGATGGAAGCGGTGAAAATCTTGAACACTCAAACTCAGGTTGAAAGCGTAGGAACCACTTCTTTTGATTATAAAAACTGGAAAGAAAAAGTTTTGGAAGCTTTGATAGATGATTTTAATAGTCCGATATTGATTTCTCATTTGTTTGAGGCGGTGAAGTTTATTTCTGCTTCAAAATTAGGGAAAGAAAGTATTTCTACTGAAGATTATGAAGATTTGAAACAATTTTTAAATGCGATCGTTTTTGATGTTTTGGGATTGGAAATGATTGAAGAATCAAATAATGATAAACTCGACCAGACTTTGCAGGTTTTAATTGATTTGAGAAATCAAGCCAGAAAATCTAAGAATTGGGAACTTTCTGACCAGATCCGTGACCAGCTTCTTGAAAAAGGCATCGAACTGAAGGACGGGCGGGACGGAACTTCTTATCAGTTGATTTAATTAAAATCAATCATAAATAATTACAAATACGGTTAACGAAAGTTAAACCGTATTTTTATTTTACCAAAGTACTTTAGTTTTGTAAAAAATAAATGCGTTTGAAAAGACTTTTACAATTCATTTTTTTTATTGTTTATGCAAACTCGTTTTCTCAGGTCATCACAGGAAATGTCCTGTCAGAAGAAGGTATCCCAATTCCGAAAGTATTGGTTGTGAATATGAGTTCCAATCAAAAAGTCTATACTGATGTTTTCGGGCGCTTTTCAATGGCTGGAAAAACAGGGGATGAGGTTCGGTTTGCCAAAGAAAGTTACAAAGGCGAAAAAGTTATTGCTCTTAATCATTCAGTAACGGTTAATCTTCAAAAAATTCCGCAGGAGATAGAAGAAGTGAAAATCATTGACAAAAGGCTTGCTGAGTCGCGGGAAGAAAAGCTAAGAAAAGATATCGGCTTACCAAAAGGACCGGATAAACCAAGGGAAAAGCCAGCCGATGCTGTTGATGATATTGTAAAACCGCTTATTGGCATTCCGCCTACGCTCAATTTCCAGGCAATATACGATGTCGTAAGCGGAAAATCGAGAAGATTGCGCAGACTTTATAGGTATGAAGATTTGCAGGAAGGTCTCGCCTGGATCAAACAGAATGTAGATTGGGAATATTTTCAGGATGCAGGTATAAAACCGGAAAACATGAATGATTTCCTGATGTTTGCTTTACGCGATGAACGGGTTTTGATGTATATGAAAGCTAAAAATATTGGCGGAATAACAGTTTCTCTGGACAATAATATTTCGCCATATCTGGAAGTTCTTTCAAGGAAAAAATAAAATTTTATATCTTTCAATAAATCATTAAATTGCATCAATATTAACAGACCTTAATAATGAAACTATATTTTAGTGTTAACTTCGGGACAAAAGTTGGCCAGCGCCTCATTTTGCGTTTATACGACGAGAAAAATGACCATCGCGACTACAGCCTGGACTATTCCGAAAATAACAACTGGACCACTGAAATTGATTATTTTTCCAAATCGATTCTTTACAAATATCTTTTGATCACTGAAGACGGAGATGTTTTGGATGAAGAAATCCCGCATCACAGGCTTAATCTTCCGCACAGCTTCAAAGAATTTGTAATTTTTGACCAATGGAATCTCAAGAATTTTCCTGAAAATTATCTGACCAACAAAATCCTTCACAACCGTTTACAATGTTTTAAACCTGCAAAATCTTCCGTTGTCAAAAAACACACGCATCTTTTCCGGATAGAAGCGCCGCTTTATCATCCGGACTGGCAATTGGTTCTGGTAGGAAATGTTGATGCTTTGGGGAACTGGAACTATGAAAAAGCAATTGAACTGAATCAAACGGATTTTGGTGTCTGGGAAACAGGTGTGGAAATCAAATCCCATCAGACAGTTCTTTATAAATATGCAATCAAAAATAAAGAGACAGGTGAAGTTTTTTATATAGAACCGGGCGATAACCGCTGGGTTTTTGGGAACCCGAACAAGGATATTCTTTATGTCAAAGCCGATCATTATTTTAAATTTGATAATCATACACTTTGGCATTCTGCGGGTGTTGCAGTTCCTGTTTTCTCTTTGAGAACTGAAGAAGGTTTCGGTGTCGGCGAGTTTTCTGATATCAAAAAACTAGGTGATTGGGCCCATGAAAGCAAGCTTTCTCTGATTCAGATTTTACCGATAAACGATACGACTGCGAATTACACCTGGACTGACTCTTATCCTTACGCAGCGATTTCGGTTTATGCGCTTCATCCGCAATACCTTTCGGTTGAGAAATTAGAATATACTTTGCCAAAAAACCTCGTAGACGATTACCATGCGAAAAAGAAAGAGCTGAATTCTTTGAATCTGATCGATTATGAGCAGATGATTTCCGGAAAATGGAAATATGCAACTGCTGTTTTCGAGGAAAATAAAGAAAAGATTTTTAAAGATAAGAACTTCAGAAAATTCATTAAGGATAATGAAGAATGGCTGATGCCTTACGCTGCATTTTGTGTTTTGAGGGACAAATACAAAACCCCGAATTTTAATGAATGGAAAACACATAAAAAATATGTAGCAGGAAAAGTAGCAACACTTTATTCTCCGAAACATAAGGATTATTCTCCGCTGATGCTTCATGCATGGATTCAGTATCAGTTGCATTTGCAGTTACAGGATGCTGTTGCGTATCTTCATGATCTGGGGATTTCTGTAAAAGGAGACCTGCCGATAGGGATTTATCGCTATTCCGTAGATGCCTGGACAGAACCGGAACTATTCGGGATGGATTTCCAGGCCGGAGCACCGCCGGATCAGTTTTCAGATCTGGGTCAGAACTGGGAGTTCCCGACTTATAATTGGGAAGTAATGAAGGCCGACGGTTATCAATGGTGGAAAAAGCGTTTCAAAGTTCTGGAACAATATTTTGATGCTATGCGGATCGATCATATTCTTGGCTTTTTCAGAATCTGGAGAATGCCCGTTTCTGCTACGCAAGGCTTGCTGGGCTATTTTTATCCTGCGCTTCCTGTTACGGAAAATGAGTTTACGGACAGACAGATTCCTTTCAGTTTTGACCGCTATGTGAAGCCGTTTGTGAATGACCCGATTCTCTGGGAAAACTTTGGCGAATTTAAAGATAAGGTTCAGAATCACTTCTTTGATAATAATCATAATGGCGTCTATACATTTAAACCGGAATTCGATAGTCAGAGAAAATTAACGGATTATTTCAAGGAAAAATCCTGGAACTGGGCAGAAGAAAAACTCATTTCTCTTGCGGGAAATGTTCTGTTCCTGACCGAAGAAACAGAAAACGGAATCGTCTATCATCCGAGATTCAATATTGCAAAAACAACATCGTTCAAATATTTACCCGATTGGGAAAAGGCAAAACTGCTCGATCTTTATAATGATTATTTCTTCAGACGTCAGGATGGACTGTGGTATCAGAAAGCCATGGAAAAATTACCGGCTTTGCTGAATTCTACATCAATGTTGATTTGTGGTGAAGATCTGGGTTTAGTTCCTGATTGTGTTCCTGTTGTGATGGACAAACTTGCGATTACCGCTTTAAAGGTTCAAAGAATGCCGTCAGAAAACATTCCTTGGTATGATCCGAAAAATACAAGTTATCTGAATGTCGTTACCGCTTCGTCACACGATAGTTCAACGCTGAGACAATGGTGGCATGAAGATAGAAACCTGACGCAAAAATATTTTAACACGCAGCTGGGCCAATACGGAACTGCACCTTGGGATCTTTCCCCGGAATTATCAGAAATGATAATGAAGCAGCATCTTTACACAGACGCAATGCTGGCAATTTTCCCTATTCAGGAATTTTTGGCAACCGATGAGGGGTTAATGAACCCGAATATGGATGAGGAAAGAATCAACAATCCGGCGGTTTTTCCACACTATTGGCGATATAGGATGCACATCAGACTGGAGGATCTTAAATCAAAAGACAGCTTCAACCGGAAAATTACAAACTGGATCGAGAGCAGTAACAGGTTTTAGTCCAAAAAAATATGACTAAAAAAGCCTTTCAAATTTTTGAGAGGCTTTTTTTATTTAAAATTATAAGTCTGATTATCAGATGTAAATGTGCTTTTTTGAACTAAATGTTAATTCGATAATTAAACTTCCCTTTAACTTTTTTAATTCGCCAATATCCAAAAGACAGAAAGATCAGAATAATTAGAAAAATGGACTTTCCGTTAATTTTAAAAAATAAAGGAAATGAAAAAGATAATTTTAGGACTTGCAATGATTTTGGGAAGCATGATTTTTGCCCAGGATTATTACGACACTTATCCTCAGGACTATAACGGATACGAATATTATGACCAATCATATGACTATCCGGACGATTATTATTACAATTATCCAACGGATTATTATCCGGACCAGTATTATCAAGGCTATTATAACGACTACAGGAAAGCGGTTTATTCTATCAACTGGAACCGGTTCTTTGTTCAGTATCGTCTGACGCCTTGGCAGATTGACCAGATTATCGCGCTGAATAACCGTTTTGCAAACTATGCAGCATGGAATGCCTACTACGGATGGAATCCAGACAGATGGTATTATGACAGATTCTACGCTTTGCAGAATATTTTGGGACCAAGGATTTTTGTAGTCTATCAGAACGTTTATTTTCGCGGAAGAAACCCTATTGTCTTTTACAGAAACCGATGTGCAAATTTCTACGCAGTCCGTTATCCTGTGAGACCAGTTTACAGAAACGTGAATATTAATATCTACAGGATTGACAGAAATAACTTCCGTGACGGGTTCAGGAATCCGGGTAGAAATCAAGGGATGATTCAGCCGGACAGAAATCCAGGTATCAGAAACCCGCAACCACCGAGAAGCGGAGCCAATGGAAATAATATAGGAGCAATCAGAGGTTATAAAAACGACGGAATAAGAAATCAAAATGATAATATCCGAAATTCCGGAAATATAAGATATGGAAATGAAACCCCAATCAAAGTACAGCCAATGCCGGACGTCAGACAGGAAAACATACGAGGCAATAATGGCGTTAGACAAAATCAGAATTCCGAAAGAAAGATGGAAAACAAAACCAATGAGCGGTCTAATCAAAGGAGTTCATCACCGTCTGACAGAGGCAGCCGGGGTTCTGGCAATCGATTGGTGTCCCGATAAGTTTTAACAAAAATTTATAATTACAGTTTCTTAACCTTATAATTATTAAGAAATCAAACTAACAAATAAAAAATATTAATATTAAATTTAAAAAAAATGAAAAAATTGATTTTAAGTGCAGCATTTCTTGGATTAGGTATTTTTGGATTTGCTCAGACTGCACAAAGCAGAACGGTAGATTTTCAACAGAAAAAAGCGGAACGTTTGCAAAAGATGAAACAGGAGCTGAATCTTACTGATGCTCAGGTTACTCAGATAAAAGCATTGCACGAATCCAAAGCTGCGGAAAGAAAGCAGGAAATGGCTGCCAAGAAAGAGGACAGAATAAAAATGATGAAGGAGAATGATGCAGAAATGCAGAAGATACTGACGCCGGATCAGTATAAAAAATTTCAGGAAATAAAAGCGAAAAAAATGGCAGAAAGAAAGGAACAATTCCAGAAAAGAAAAACAGCTGAGGCTGCCGTGGTGAAGTAAGTTATTTTTTAGTGGTTAATTTTGTTAAAGAGTGGATTTTTATCCGCTCTTTTTTTATATTTGGGAAAAATTAACATTATGGTAAGCGACAATATTATAAAGCTCATCAACGAGCAGATTACAAAAGAACAATATGCAGCACAACTTTACCTTTCTATGAGTGCCTGGTTCTACTCACAGGATCTGGAAGGGATTGCCAACTATTTCAGAATCCAGTCAAAGGAAGAGCTGATGCATGCAGATAAGATGTTCGATTATATTCACGATATAGGTGGAAAAATCATTCTGAACGAAGTGGCAAAGCCACCACATGATTTTGCAAACGCCCAGGAGATTTTTGAAAAGGCTCTGGATCACGAGAGACTGGTAACCAAAAGTATTTTCAACATTGTGAAGGCGGCTAATGACGAAGGGGATTTCGCAACAACAAGTTTCCTGCAATGGTTTATCAATGAGCAGGTGGAAGAGGAGTCCAGTGCATCATTACTTGTTACTAAAATCAAAATGGTCAAGGATAATCCTTCCGCATTATACCTTTTTGATCAGGAACTGGCACAACGTGTTTTTACGCCTGCTGCAGGAAATTAATTCCTTTTAAAAAATGAAAAAACTAATAATCATGCTGGTGTTAATGTCAATAAAGACATTTTCACAAAATTATGCTATCTCGGAAATCCCGGAAGAACTTAAAAAAGATGCGAACTATGTGGTTCGTAATATAACTTCAGAATACCTGATCAAAGCGGAAAACAGCATCGAGCTGAAAAAGAAAATAATCATTTCGATTCTGAATAAAGCAGGAGATGGTGGTTCTTATGTCTATATCCCTTATGACAAGTACAGCAAAATATCAGATGTAAAAATAAAAGTTCTGGATGAAAATGGAAAGCAGATCGGGTCTTATTCAAAAAGTGATCTGAATGATGTCGGCCAGTCAAATGACGCTTACCTTTACTCTGATGACAGGGCGTTGAGAATGAGAATTGTACAGCCTGTCTATCCATACACTATAGAAACGTCTTATACTGAAAGATCATCCGACACTGTGTTTCTCCCTGTATTACAACCCTATATGGATGAGAATGTTTCAGTACAAAACTGGAGCACAGAATTTAAAAACGAATCGGGAATCAGACTCCGGAAAAAAATCACGGAAACCTTTTTTGGAAAACCGGAGATTTCTGAGTCGGATAATTTTATAAAAGCATCATTCAAAAATATCCCTGCCTATAAAGAAGAAAACTATTCGCCGGATTACAGGACAGTAGTTTCCAAAGTAGAGTTTGCCCTGGACAAAGCCTGTCTGAAAGGCGTTTGCGGTGATTTTTCCAACTGGAACAGCTTCGCTGGCTGGTACAAAGGTCTTTTGGAACCGGTTTCTGTCATCACGCCGGAAATTCAGCAGGAAGTTAATGCGCTTAATCTTACAGGCACAGTTTCTGAGAAAGTACAGAAAATCTACCAATATATGCAGAGCAAAACCCGCTATGTTTTCGTTGCCATAGGAATTGGAGGCTGGCAGCCAATGTCGGCCGATGATGTGAGGAGAAAAGGTTATGGCGATTGTAAGGCACTGACCAATTATATGAGAGTACTCCTGAAAGCTGCCGGTATTCCTTCTTACTATTCTATAATATATAGTGATAAAACAACAAAGATTTTTGATAAAGATTTTCCTAAGATGGATGGCAACCACGTGATCCTATGCGTGCCGACAGAAAGCGGAAATATCTGGCTGGAAAATACCTCTCAGAATATCGCATTCAATCATCTCAGCTATCAGACCATGGACAGGAACGTAATTATGGTCAAGGATAATGCGGCAGAACTTGCCGATACACCCAAGACTCTATCAGAAAACAATAAAGAAATATTAAGAATAAAAGCAGCCATCTCTGCTGATAATACCTTGCAGGTCTCTTCCAGCTTTGGATTTTCCGGCGGAATGTACGATATGTTTCTTCCCTTGATTTCCCTTTCGCCTGCAGATCAGAAAGATGCGCTGAAGAGACGATATGATTATCTGCAGTTCTCCAATATCGATTTAACGAATCTGACAAATGATAGAAACGAGGCGAAGATCAATTTTGATCTGAGTTTCAAGGCCGAGAATTACTCAAAATCTCTGGGGTCTGATATCTACTTCCGGGCGATTCCTTTTTTAGATTCTGATTTTCATCTGGAAGGCACCGACAGAAAACTTCCTATTGAGATTCCGTTTGGATTCACCGATGATTATGAGATAGAATACACGATTCCCGAAAGCTATAAGTTTTCCGAAACCTTGTCTCCGGTAAAAATAGATTCCGAATTCGGGAGTTTTTCTATGGAGTTTATTCCTCTGGATAAAAAGCTTCTGGTCAAAAGGAAGTTCATGCTGAAAAAAGGAACTTTCCCTCCCGATAAAATCTCGGAATATATCAGCTTCAGAAAAAAAACAAATAAAATAGATCATACAAAAATCCTGATAACCAAATTATAAACTCAATTATGAAAATAAAAATTTTGCAGATCCTGCTCACATGTGCCATCCTTCCAATCTTCGGACAATATAAATTTCTGGATATTCCCAAGCTTGACAATAATGATCTGAAAGCTGCTTCATATGCAAAAAATCCGTCGGAAGCTGCAGAGATTCTCTACAAGTCTTATCATTATTACATTACCGACGGCCAACTGAATCTTGATGTTGTCAGCCGGGTGAAGATCTATAAAAAAGACCAGGCAGAAAAATTCCTTAATCAGGAGATCTATACATATGACGGGAAAAATAATAAATCCGAAAAAGTAACGTCTCTGAAGGTTGTTACTTACAATCTGGTAAATGATAAAGTAGAGACTACCACTGTAGAAAAAAACTCTAAATACAAATCCAAGGATTCAAAAAACTACACCGTCACAAAATTTGCTTTTGAGAATGTGAAAGACGGCTCTGTTCTGGAGTACAAATATTCCGTGCTGTCACCTTTTGTCTGGTCTGTTGACAGGATCACAGTGGAAGATAATGTTCCCACCCGCCGTTTCGATTATGTCCTGGATTTTCCAAAATATCTTGGTTTCAATATAGATTATAAAGGAAGCCTCACACCAAAAAACAGAGATGTAGCCGATAAAAATATCTACGGCGGAGAATATTATACCTATCGTTTTGGCTATGAAAATATACCACCTTACAGAGATGAAAAATATGTGCATAATCTTGACAATTACAGAACTTCCATAAGGGCAGAACTGAATTCCACTAACATTACAAGAACACCCGGCGCATACGATTATGCAGACCTGGGCGGGTTCAAATCTTATGCTGTCAGCTGGACGGATATCCGTAAGCAGCTGTATGAATCAGAATACTTCGGAGATCAGCTGAAAAAGAAATCTCTGGTAAAAGAGCTTCTCCCGGCAGATATAAAAAATATTACATCTGCAGAGGAAAAAGCGGCTGCCATTCTCAAATTTGTTCAGAAAAACTATACTTGGAATAATTATTACACCGTTGGAGCAGAAGAAGGAAAAGGCATAAGAAACCTCCTGGAAACCAAAGTCGGCAGCTCGGGAGAGATCAATATTCTGTTGATTATGCTGATGAGAAGTGCCGGTCTGGATGCCCAGCCTGTTGTGTTGTCGACCATAGGAAGAGGTCACCTGATGGATTATTCGCCGTCGCTGAATCAGCTTAATTATGTTCTGGCCCTTCTGGATATCGGTGGAAAAGCGGTAATCTATGATGCCACTTCCAAGATGACCCTTCCAAATCTTATCCGCCCGGCAGCTCTGAACTATAGCGGTTACCTGATGACTGAAAAAGAAGCTAAAAAAGTAAACATCTTCTGTCCCGGAAAAAGCACAACTTACCTCACGGTAGATGCCAGGCTGAATCCTGATGGAACGATGGAAGGCTCATTCTCTGATAAGGACACCATGCTCTATGCCATGATGAATAATGAAAAATATGATGAAGATAAAGCGGCTTATCAGAAAGAATATTACAAAGATCGCTACACATTTCCTTTTACAAATATAAAAACAGAATTGCTGGACAATAATGATTTCCAGACCAGTTTTGAGTTTGATTCGGATTCTTTTGTAGATGGGATCGGTGGTAAACTGGTTTTCAATCCTCTCTTGTTTTTGTATAACAAATCCCATCAGTTTGACCAGTCTGATGAAAGGAGATCGCCCATCGAGCTCTACACAGGCTATGACAAGATCAAAAAAGTTACCGTGACTTTGCCTGATGGCTATACATTTGAAAATATTCCGAAATCCAAAAAGTTCCGGACAGAAGACAATGCAATTCAATATATCTATAAAGTGACACAGGAAGGAAATAAGCTGACCCTGGAAACCACCACAACGGTTGAAGATCCTGTCTATCCCAAAGATTATTACCCGGCGTTCAAGCAGATATTTGACAATATCACCAAAATGGAAGGGCAGGTTGTAACGGCCGTTAAAAAATAGTGAATAGAATCCCGGGAATAATTTCTCGGGATTTTTTTAAGCTAATAATATTAAGGTATTCTCGTTCAATATCTAAATTTGAAAGCCGCATAGCGACAACCTGTTAATAGTAAAAAGTAAACAAAATAATCAAGCTCCGTAGTAGCGACCTGTAAAAAGCCCGAAAGTTTCCCGCCGCAGCTCTGCAGTAAGCTTTTCAGGAAAGGTTAGGAGTGTGCTTTGTAATCTAGTAAAAGTTTTCTGAATAATCAAATGTAGATTACATCCGTCTTCAACACTTTCTTCCCAAATTGTTCTAGCTTATTTTTATAAGTTTCCACTTGTTTCTGATTTTTTTCGTTCTCTTCACCGGTTTTAAAATCAATGATAATGAAACCGTTTTCGGTCTTTATTAAGCGGTCTGGGCGATAAGTTTTTGATTGGTCATTTTCTGTCACCAACATTTCGCGCTCATTAATTATTTTTAGGTTTTCTGTAAAATAATTAGAGTAATCTTTATTGTTTAAAATATTTTCAATTCTTTCCCAGATGGATATTTTTTCCTCGTTGGTTATTTTTCCTTCCAGCAAATAAGAATTGAGAACTTTGGCGACATCTTTTCTGGTTTTGATTCTGGATAGAACCTCATGTGTGAAAATCCCCATTCTTACACGCTCTATGCGGTTCTGGTAACTTTTGGAAGTGGTTGCAATTTCTATTTTCGACGGCTTTTCTGTGGTCTTGGCGATAGAAGTAAGATTTTCCGACAGATAGTCTTTCTTTTCCTTATTCTTTTGCTTTTTGAAATCGGAAACAGGAAAGACATCAAAAGAGTCAGATGGTTCTCCGTTTTCTTTCGGCTGAAATTGGGTAACAAAATCATAAAACTCTAAGTTGTTAGAAGATTTGCTCGGCTTCTCGATGTAGAAAAACAATTGTTCTACAGGTCTGGTTGTTGCAACATATTGGATACAGAAACGGTCAATTTTATTTCGGTAAGAATTGTCAAAATTGAATTGAGCCAAATCTTCATCGTAAGTTTCCAGTTCAGATGAGAACTGTGTCAGGATCACGGTTTTCAGTTCGTCTTCGCTGTTGAGGTTGTACCATTCGGAGAATTTTTTGTCATTGTTTTTATTTTCCATTGGAATAAAAACGACAGGGAACTCGAGACCTTTCGCTTTGTGAATCGTCATAATCTGGACCGCATCGATATTCTCGCTGGCCTGGATACTGATTTTCGAGGCTTCATCCTCCCAGAATTTCAGGAACTCTTTCAGCGTTGCACCGGCATTCTGAGTATAATTGAACAGCATCTCCAGGAAGTTCAGAAGGAAATCGGTCTCCTTATGTTCCACGGAAAATTCCTGAACATAATATTCGATAAAATTATAAAGGTTCAGCTGCGGGATATCATTCTGGGTCAGTCGGACATTATAATGAGAAGCAATATGATCTTCAATTTGTTTGTTATTTTCAAGATTCAGAATAGCTTTGATCTCTGATGTGAAATCCGTCATTCTTATTCTTCCGGAAGCATTCAGGAAATACATCATTTTCACCAGGAACTGACGGTTTTTCGGATTGATATCCCACTTGAGGAATTCTATCAGAGCCTTAACCGTAAATGATAAATCCAGAGTCAGACCTTTCTCGGAAATGGTTTTGATATGTGTTTCATTGCCGTTATATTGAACTTTCAGGTTTCCTAAAATCTGGGAATAATTGAAAATATCGGTATTTCCCCTGCAAAGAATTGTAATGTCCGAGAATGAAAATCCGTTGTCGAGGCATTCCTGGATATCCTGTCGCATTTTCTCCGCAGATTCTTCATAGAAAACAGATTTGACAGCGTTTTCCAGAAGATGGACTTTCACTCTGCCTTCCAGATTGGATTTCGCACCCTGAATGGCATTTTCCCCAAAGATGATCTGGTGTTCCTCATTCAGATCCCGGGACATGAAATCGTAGAGCCGGTTGTTGAAATCAACAATATTTTTCGCGCTTCTCCAGTTGAATTTAAGATGTTCTGCTGTTGCAAACTTGGGTGTGATCTCTTTTTGGTTGATGATGTTCAGCATCAGCTCACTGTCACCACCACGAAATCTGTAAATGCTCTGTTTCGGATCGCCAACAATGGTGAAGCTCGTATTGTCAGACGTTATACTGTTGTCACGGAGCGGCAGAAAATTCTGCCATTGCATCGCTGAGGTATCCTGAAATTCGTCAAAGAAATAATGCTGAAACCGTGTTCCTACTTTTTCATAAATAAAGGCCGAAGGCTCGTTCCGCAGATTTTCATTGATAATGATATTGAACTTGGAAAGTAAGACCAAGTCATTTTCTTCCTCGATTTCCATCAGCTTTTTCTGAATATCAGCATTGACCTTCAAAGGAAGAATAGCCTCCAGGATCTTTTCTTTTTTCTGCGAATCAATATGAATATCAATGATCTCTCTCCGCCAGGAAATCAGCTGAGGAAGTATTTCCTCGATGTCATTTTGCTTATGCCTTCCTTTTGCAGATGCACCTTTCAGATAATTCGTCAGTGCGGATTCTTCATTAGCCGGAAAAGGAAAACCATCTCTTTTCTTGTTATGGTAATCCAGAGCTTTTTGAAAAAATCCGGCAAGTCCGTTCTTTCCCTGCGCAAAGTCATCTACATCAATAGCCCGGCTTTTTATAAGGTCCAGAGCTTGCTTTGCGAGTTGAGATGATTGGATTTTATTATCACTTATTTTTTTCCGGAGTTCATTTTTTTTATTTTCATAAGCCTGCCATTCGAAGTCTTTGTTATCCTGCAAAGGCTTGTAATGAACATCATTTACAAATTTTTTCGCTGAATTATAAAGCGTTTGATTCAGATTGACCCGCTCATTGTTGTCAAGGTTGTAATTGACAAAATCCATAAAAGCTTCGGAAACCGTTTCCTCTTCACCGATCTCATCCAGCATTTTGTCCACAGCTTCTATCAGATAAGGTTCCGGCTGGATCTCCAGACTGAAGTTCTGAGCCAAGCCCAACTCATAAGAAAAACTCTTTACAAGCCGGGAATTGAATTTATCAATTGTCCCGATATTCAGCGTAGAGTAGTGGTGGAGAATATAATCCAGTACTTTTTGCGAACGCATATTGAGGTCTTCCAGCGTTATCCTGATGCCTTGGTCTGCAAGGGCTTCCTGTATATTTTTAAGATCCTGATTGCGGGAATAATTATCCTTAACAAATTCACCGAGATAAAAAAGGATTCTCTCCTTCATTTCATTGGCCGCCTTGTTGGTAAAGGTTAATGCAAGAACGCTTCTGATCGCATCCGGCTGGTTCGGAAACCTGAGGCAGATCATCAGTAATCTCTGAACGAGCGTATAAGTTTTACCTGAACCTGCAGATGCATTGATAACGGAATAAGTGTTTTGCATAGTAAACAAATGTAAGAAAATTGATTACAGGTTGCAATATGCAATGGAGTTGAAAATGTAGAGATGAGCGTGGAAATTTTTAACCTGAGCTTGTTCGTGCTATGTATATCCTAATAGTCGTGCTATGTTTGTCCTAATAGTATCTGTCAGAAATCAAGCGATTGATTCTATTTTTATTAAAATACAGTAGAATTAAATATACTTATGACTAAATTTTTCAGTTTTCAATATTTTAGATCTCAACGTCGTATTCCAACCGGAAAGATTTTCTGTGGTGGATATTAGGACCGAATTTTTTCAGGGCTTTCTGATGGGTTTTTGTACAATAACCGAAATTGGTGTTCCAGCCGTAATCCGGAAATTCGTCGTGAAGTTGTATCATCAGGTTATCCCGATAGTTCTTTGCAATAATAGATGCCGCTGCAATCGAAAGATATTTGCTGTCGCCTTTTATAATACAATGGTGCGGGATAAAATTATAAGGATGGAATCTGTTGCCGTCCACCAGGATCAGTTCCGGTCTCGTTTTCAGCTGATCGAGAGCCAGATGCATGGCATGCAAGCTGGCGTTCAGTATATTATGCTGGTCAATGAAATCCGGGGAAAGTTCTGCTATCGCAAAGTCCACAGCATTTTCACGGATGTAAAGGTCGAGATTCTGCCTTGTTTTAAAGTTTAACGTTTTAGAATCATTAACCAAATTTTGCTTAAAATTTTTATCTACAATAACTGCTGCAGCCACAACCGGCCCTGCCAGACAGCCTCTTCCGACTTCATCACAACCGGCTTCGATAAAGGCGTTTGAAAAATTTTGTATTAATAGCATAATAAAAAGTAACACTGCAAAGTTATGTAATAGTGCGACTTTAGATGATGCAATTAACAATTTTTTAACAATTTGTGTTGCATATATTAATAATGTTTTGCATTTTTGTTTATTGAAAAATTTGATTTGATATGAAAAAATTAACAACAAGCGTGTTAGCAGTGGTTCTTTCATCGTCTTTTGCAATGGTTTCTGCGCAAACGATAAAGGATACAGCTAAAACACAAGATATCGAAGGCGTGGTAGTAACGGCTTTAGGTATCAAGAGAGAAAAAAAAGCTTTGGGGTATGCTACTCAAGAAATTAAAGGGGATGTTATTTCCGATGCGGGTCAAACTAATGCAGTAAGTGCCCTTTCAGGAAATGTAGCTGGGGTACAAGTTACAGCACCTTCTACAATGGGTGGTTCTACCCGTATAACAATGAGAGGTATAAGTTCTGTCACTGGCGAAAATAGACCATTAATTGTGGTGGATGGTGTTCCTTTGGATAATTCAAACGTAAATACTTTAGATACTCAAAGAGGAGCTGGTGGTAGAGATTATGGTGACGCTACTTTTGATATCAATCCTGACGACATTGAAAGTGTAACTGTTTTGAAAGGTGGCCCTGCTGCTGCTTTATATGGAGCTAGAGCTGGAAATGGAGCTATTATATATACCACAAAGTCTGCAAAAAAAGGAAGAACAGAGGTTCAACTTAATACAGGTATTTCTTTTGAAAATATTTATATCAGACCGAAGCTTCAAAACTTCTATGGTGGAGGTTCTCAAGAAACATTACCTACCAGAACAATTAATGGAACAACTTATAATGTACAAGAATATGCTACAGATGCATCTTGGGGTCCAAAATATGATCCAAATTTGATGTACTTACCTTGGTATGCTTTTGATCCGGAGTTTGCTAATGATTATATGAAACCAGTTGCGTGGGTTGCTCCAAATAAAGATGTAGACGATTTTTTCAATACAGGAGTTACATATACGAATAATGTATCGGTTGCTAAATCGTTTGGTGATACAAATGTCAGATTGTCTTACACAAACACGCAAATAAATGGTATAGTTCCTACGTCAAAAATTAACAAAGATAATTTTAGTGTTAATTTAAATACTAAATTATCGGAAAATCTTAAGGCAGAAGCTATAGTAAATTATGTTCATACAGCAGGTTATAATAGACCTGAAGTTGGATATGGAGATAATTCAGTAGCTCAAAAATTCTATCAATTTGGACAAAGAAATTTAGATTTTTCAAAGCTTAAAGATTACAAGTTGTCTAATGGCAATCAAAGAACATGGAATAGAACTGCTTACAATAATGCTACTCCAAAATATTCTGATAATCCTTATTGGACAATCAATGAAAACTACTCTCAAGATAGTAGACAAAGATTTTTTGGAAATGCTGGTCTGACATATACCTTTGATAAACATTTTTATATTGTTGGTAAGGTTTATGGAGATGTATATTCACAGAATATCGATACTAGAGTAGCTGTGGGTTCTCAAGCTGTGTCAAATTATACTCTGGAAAAGAGAAATGTATCAGAATTTAATTACGAAGGTAGAGCGCATTATAGTAATAACTTTGGAGATTTTAATGTAAATGCATTTGTTGGATTTAATATTAGGGATAACAAGATGAGTTGGTTAAAAGGTACTACTGTTGGGGGGCTAGTTATTCCACATATATATAATTTAGATAATAGTAAAGAGAATGCTAAAGCAACAAATAGATCTTACCATAGTTCTGTAAAAAGTGTCTTCGGATCAGTATCTATTGGTTACAAGGATTTATTATACGTAGAAGCAACTGGTAGAAATGATTGGTTCTCGACTGTAAATGATGACAAACTTTATCCGTCAGTCACAGGAAGTCTTGTTTTTTCTAATTTAATAAAAGCTGATTGGTTATCTTTTGGTAAATTGAGAGCTGGATGGTCTAATGTTGCGCAAGGAACAGATCCATATAGTAGATTAAATTATACTGTTATAGGAACTCCTTTTGGTAGTTCTCAAATGTATTCTGATCCGAATACATTTAATGATCCAAATATCAAACCGGAAATGAAAAATACTAAAGAGGTTGGTATAGAGGCCAGTTTCTTTAATAATAGATTTGGATTTGATGTAACTTATTATGATGTCAAATCAACGGATCTAATCATTCCTTTACCTGTTGATCCATCAACTGGTTTCCTTTTCAAAAGAATTAATGCTGGGGAAATGACCAATAAAGGTATTGAGGCTATGGTTAATATTACTCCAATTAAGACTAGTGATTTCTCTTGGGATTTGACTTGGAATTTTGCTAGGAATAGAAATAAATTAGTTGAATTACAAGGTGATTTGAAAAATTACATTCTTACAAACGCACCTTTTAGAGTTCAATTAGCAGCACAAGTTGGTGAGGCTTATGGAGCAATTTTAGGAACAGATTATGTATATGATGCGAACGGGAACAAAATTATTGACGAAAATGGTTTCTATAAGGCGTCAGAGATTAAATCTTTAGGATCTATTTTGCCAAAGTATAATATGGGATTCCGAAATACTTTTAAATATAAATCTATTAGTTTGTCTGTATTAGTTGACATTCAAGAAGGAGGAAAGTATTTCTCAACAACAAATATGTTTGGAATGTACTCTGGGATGTTGGAAGAGACAGGCTTAGGTGGAAATAGAGCAGCGGGAGTTGTTCTTCCTGGTGTGAAAGAAGATGGTACTGTAAATGATATTTTACTTGATGCACCTACTTGGGGAGCTTCGTTCTACGACACTGTAGATGCGCAAAATGTCTTCGATGCAAGTTATATTAAATTAAGAGATATTACAATTGGTTATGACCTCCCTAAATCCTTAGTCGGGAATTATATTCAGGGTGTTAGAGTTTCGGCTTTTGCACGAAATTTATTTGCATGGAATTTATCCAATAAAGGTATAGATCCTGAAAATGTATCTTACGGTTCTGGTAATTATCAGGGAATTGAAGGTGGATCATTACCTTCGACAAGAATCTATGGATTCAATGTTAACTTTAAATTTTAATAAAAATGAAAAAAATAATTTTAATTATATCAGCACTAACAGTTTCAATGATTTCCCAGAGTTGCTCTGATAAATTTGATGAAATTGATATAAATCCCAATTCTACCGATAAACCACTAACATATGGTATATTTAATAGTGCAAACAAAGAATTGATGGATAATACAAGGGATGAGTGGACTTCAGGGCGTATCGCTTTGCCTTGGATTCAGTATTCTGCTCAAACAGGATATACAGAGGAAGATAGATATCGTTTCAGAGCTGCTAATAATGATTCTTTTTGGAGTTTTTCATATAGGGTTGCTCAAGACTACAAAAGAATTGCGGACTTAAATACTGATCCTGTAACAGCAGCACAAATGTCCGTGTATGGACCTAATAAAAATCAAATTGCTGCCGCTCGAGTTATGTTATCGTATGTATTCTTAAATTTAGTGGATACATATGGTGATATTCCATATTATTCATATGGTAATAAAGATGCAGATTTTCAAGCTTTGGACATAGATAAGTATGTTCAACCTAAATTTGCTAGCCAACAAAAAATTTACGCCGACATATTGAAAGAATTAAAAGAATCAGCGCAAATGATTGATGTTAATTCTAAGGTATTTACACAAGGTGATTTGTTGTTTGGCTCTGGATTGAAGCTTAAGAAATTTGCGAATTCTCTTAGACTTAGAGTAGCAACAAGAGTAAAGGGGGTTGTCCCAACTGCTGAAGAGCATATTACTGATGCGATTGCTTCTGGTGTCATGACTTCTAATACGGATAATGTTGGATTAACATATGAGAACAATTTGGTTAATCCTTCACCGATGTTTGATAATTTTAGAACAAGAACAGATTTTTCAGTTTCTAAAACTTTTGTACAATTATTAAAAGGAGAGAAGGGCAACTTTTCTTTAGATCCAAGATTGTTTAAGTATGCTTCTCCTATGAATGCTACCCAAACACAAATTCTAAATGGTACGTCGATAGAGTCTAATAATCCTGCAGATTTTAAAGGAATGCCGTATGGACTTCCTAGTACTATGACAGCAAGTCAATTAGATGAAATTAATTTTTTCAGTAAAAATGTATTAAAACCAAACTATACTGAGATATTTATGGAATATTCTGAAGTAGAGTTTTTATTAAGTGAAGCCAATGGCTGGGCTCAGGATCATTACGAAAAAGGTGTAAAGGCTTCTATGGAAAGATGGGGAGTTGAAGCATCAAAAATTAATGCTTTTGTCTCTTCTTTGCCAGTTGCATCAAAAGAAAATGTATTAACTCAGAAATATGTAGCCCTTTATATGCAGCCGTTTGAAGCTTGGGCTGAATATCGAAGAACGGGTTATCCAAATACGTTATTGCTTCCTGGTCAAACAGCCGAATTAAACATTCCGGTAGATGGTGAAACTACTTACACATTTGTTTCATTAATTGCGGGCCTTACAGATATACCAACAAGATTATTATATCCAACGGCATCACAGAATCTCAATACCATAAATTATCAAGCTGCTTCTCAGTCTATTGGAGGAGATAAAATGAATACTAAATTAATTTGGGATAAAAACTAATCTAAGGATTAGGATTATTTAGAAGAAAACCGCAGTAATGCGGTTTTTTTATTTCCAATAAACATAAAAAAGTCCGAAGTAATTTTTACTTCGGACTTTTATTATATAAAAAATTTCTAACTTATTTCCCAAACAATCCGCCACCCATTCCAGGCATATTTGGCATTTTGCTCATCATTTGCATCATTTGTTTCCCTTGAGGACCTTGCATCATCTTCATCATTTTGCCCATCTGGTCAAACTGTTTCATTAATGCATTCACGTCTTCTAGTTTTCTGCCTGCACCTTTCGCAATTCTTTGCTTTCTGGAAACATTGATGATTGAAGGTCTTCTTCTTTCGTCAGGAGTCATGGAGTGGATAATCGCTTCGATGTGCTTGAATGCGTCATCATTGATGTCCACATCTTTTATTGCCTTTCCAACACCAGGAATCATCCCCATAAGATCCTTCATATTACCCATTTTCTTGATCTGGTTGATTTGCTTCAAAAAGTCATCGAAACCAAATTCATTCTTGGCAATCTTCTTATGAAGCTTCTTCGCTTCCTCTTCATCAAACTGTTCCTGAGCTCTTTCAACCAGGGAAACAACATCTCCCATTCCAAGGATTCTGTCAGCCATCCTTTCCGGATAGAAAAGGTCAAGCGCTTCCATTTTTTCTCCCGTAGAGATAAATTTGATAGGCTTTTCTACAATAGATCTTATCGTCAAAGCCGCTCCACCACGCGTATCACCGTCCAGTTTAGTAAGAACAACACCGTCAAAATTCAAAGTGTCATTGAAGGCTTTAGCCGTATTCACAGCATCTTGTCCCGTCATAGAATCTACTACAAAAAGCGTCTCTGTCGGTTTGATGGTTTGATGAACAGATTTGATTTCGTTCATCATCTGCTCATCAATCGCCAAACGGCCAGCCGTATCCACGATAATCGTGTCAAAGCCGTTTGACTTTGCATAATTAATCGCATTCTCAGCAATCGCAACAGGATTTTTATTCTCTAGTTCTGTGTAAACTTCAATATTAATTTGTCCACCCAGCACTTTCAGCTGGTCAATCGCCGCAGGTCTGTAAACGTCGCAAGCCACCAAAAGTGGTTTTTTGCTTCTTTTTTGTTTCAGATAGTTGGCTAATTTTCCGGAGAAAGTCGTTTTACCGGAACCCTGAAGACCTGCAATCAAAATCACAGTTGGCTTTCCGGAAAGATTGATTCCCTCCTGTGAACCTCCCATCAGGTCAACCAATTCGTCGTGAACAATTTTCGTCATCAATTGTCCCGGCGTCAGCGATGTCAAAACGTTTTCACCAATCGCTTTATCCTGAACTCTTTTCGTAAGGTCTTTCGCTACTTTGTAGTTAACGTCGGCATCTACCAATGCTCTTCGGATTTCCTTGACTGTTTCTGCAACGTTGATTTCCGTGATTTTTCCACGTCCCGAAATATTATGAAGGGCTTTATCTAGCTTGTCTTGTAAACTATTGAACATACTTTAATAAGATATTTAAGTCTGCAAAAATAAGAAAATTTAAACGAAGTTACAGCGTCAGTGATGACTAATCAATCATCATTTATTTTTTGTTTTATTTGGGGCAGTTTAATCCGCATTTTATAAATAGAATTAAGTTTGTCAGGATTGTTTATTTTTGCAAAATGAATCAGATATTAATACTAATTATTGCAATCGCTTCACTAATTATTCTTAATATAATTGTGTATTATTTGTTCAAAATGGTTTTAATAAAAGGCAATAATTCCGGATTGAGATTTTTAGGAATTAACTTGTTAAAAGATATAATCTGGCTTACCGGAATTTTATTTTTTATAGACAAAACAAAAGTTAATTTTCTGATTTTGAGTTTGATTTTTTTAATCAGTTCTTTTTTAATTTATTATTTTGTCATTGTAAGGCTCAATAAATCATAGTATTATGAATTTGATAAAAATCATATAATTTAGTTTTTCTAACCATTATAAATCGATATATTTGCAAACCGATAAAATGTGTTATGAAGCTAAAAATTAATTCTGTTTTTTTTACGTTTTTGTTCATCTTTTCTAGCGTTTTCATCTCTGCTCAGCACGAAGTTGCTAATGTAGGTGAAACAGCAGAAATAGAAAAGGCCGAGAAATCATTTGATGCAAAGAAAATGATAATGGAGCATATCGGCGATTCTAATGAATGGCATCTGATGACTCTGAATGAAGGGACTGCGGAAGAGAAACATATCTCTGTTCCATTGCCAATTATTGTAAAGGACGAGGCTGGGATCCATACATTTTTATCATCTTCTGTAGCTCATGGTCACGAACATGACGGGTATACTTTGCACGACGGGCAATTGGTTTCTACGAAAGGATTGGAGAAAGCAACATTGTTTGGTCTGATTGGTAATAAGCAAGATTCCGGAAAGGTTTTTTATGATTTTTCAATTACCAAAAATGTTTTTGCTATGTTCCTGTCAGTCGTTTTCATGCTGATTATTTTCATCGGAATGGGAAGAAGTTATAAGAATTCTATGATGCCGAAAGGTGCCGGCAGAATTTTGGAACCGATTGTTATTTTTATCCGTGATGAAGTGGCAATTCCAAATATCGGGTCTTCAAAATACAAAAGATTTATGCCTTATTTATTGACGGTGTTTTTCTTTATCTGGATCAATAACCTGTTCGGATTGATTCCATTCTTTCCTTTTGGAGGTAACTTGACCGGGAATATAGCAATTACTGCAGTTTTAGCAATTATTACTTTGGTGATTACGCTTTTCAGTGCCAACAAAGATTACTGGAAGCATATTTTCATGCCGCCGGTTCCGATTTTGCTTTACCCTATTATGGTTCCGATTGAGATTATTGGCGTGTTTACAAAGCCGTTTGCTTTGATGATGCGACTTTTTGCCAACGTTACCGCGGGTCACATTATGATACTGGCGATTATTTCATTGATATTTATTTTTAAAACACCATTATTAGGATTTGCATCTGTGCCTTTGGCATTATTCATTTCTGTATTGGAGTTATTGGTTGCAGTATTGCAGGCGTATATTTTCACAGTATTGTCAGCATTATTTATTGGAATTGCAGTACAGGATCACTCACACGAACATTAAGATACAATTAAAAAGAACATATTTAACCTAAATAATTTTATTATGGATTTAACAACTGGAGCAGGATTAATTTACGTAGGGATCGGTTTAGCAGTATTAGGCGTAGGTCTAGGAATTGGTAAAATCGGTGGACACGCAATGGATGCTATCGCTAGACAACCGGAACAAGCTGGTAAAATTCAGGGAGCAATGCTTATCGCAGCTGGTCTTATTGAAGGAGCTGGTCTTATTGCGATTATCTTTGGTGCATTCATCAAGTAATCCTTATTACATCTAAGTCTTAGCAAAACGGTTGGTTTTGCTAAGATTTTTCTTAAATTCAAAAAAATTATTTTAATTAATAAAAAACTTAGATTATGATAGAGCCGGGCATAGGTTTATTATTTTGGATGACACTTACATTCATCATCCTATTGTTTTTATTAGCAAAATTTGCGTGGAAACCAATTCTTAACGCAGTTAATGATAGAGAAGTTACGATCATCGATGCACTTAACCAAGCTAAATTGGCTAAGCAGGAAATGGCTCAGCTGAAAGAAGATAACGAAAGAATCATTCGTGAAGCCAGAGCAGAAAGAGATGGCATCCTGAAAGAAGCCAGAGATATGAAGGATAAGATCGTAAGCCAGGCTAAAGAAAGTGCTAAAGCAGAAGGCGAAAAAATGATCGAAGCAGCCAGACAATCTATCCAGACAGAAAAGATTGCAGCTATGGCTGATATCAAAAATCAAATCGGAACTTTGTCTGTGAACATCGCTGAAAATATCTTGAGAGAGAAACTGAACAATGATGGCGCTCACAATGCTTTGGTAGAAAATATTCTTAACAAATCTAACCTTAACTAATCAGGATGCTGACATCTAAAGTAGCTAAAAGATACGCACAGGGTTTACTGGATTTCACACAGGAGTCTGGTAATACAGATGCTGTTTTCGGTGAGATGAAGGATATTGTGAAAATAATGTCCAAGTCCAGAGAATTGAATACATTCTTCAGCACGCCAATTATTGATGCAAGAAAGAAAGAGGCGATTGCTTTAGAAATATTCAAGGATTTTTCTCCTGTTTCTAAAAACATCATCCGACTGGTCATCAAGCAAGGAAGAGAAGCTCAGCTTAAGAATATTGCTCAGGAATTCATCAATAAAGTAGAAGATATCAAGGGAACGCAACGTATCTCTTTGGTAACGGCTACTCAATTGTCAGAGCAAAATATTCAGAAAATTATTGCTGATTCTAATATGGTAAACGTTTCTAATTATGATTTGGAAACGATTATCAAACCAGATATCTTGGGAGGTTATATCCTGAGAGTGGGCGACCAGCAAATCGATGCTTCAGTTAAAACCAAACTGAACAATATCAAAAAAGAATTTCAACTTAATTAAGAAAAACAACCATATAATGGCAGAAATAAATCCGGCAGAAGTATCAGCGATACTGAAGCAGCAATTAGCAAATTTCGATACTCAATCTAACGTAGAAGAAGTTGGAACTGTACTTACAATCGGTGATGGTATCGCTCGTGTTTACGGTTTAGAAAATGTGCAGTACGGAGAATTGGTAAGATTCGAAGCTGGAGTAGAAGGTATCGTTCTTAACCTTGAAGAAGACAACGTTGGTGTTGCGCTTCTTGGTGAATCCAAAATGGTAAAAGAAGGTGATACTGTAAAAAGAACCAACAGAATTTCTTCTATCAAAGTAGGAGAAGGGATGCTTGGTAGAGTTGTTGATACTCTGGGAAATCCAATCGATGGTAAAGGACCTATCGAAGGAGATCTTTACGAAATGCCTTTGGAAAGAAAAGCACCGGGCGTTATCTTCCGTCAGCCGGTAACTGAACCACTTCAGACTGGTATCGTTGCTATCGATTCTATGATTCCGGTAGGAAGAGGGCAAAGAGAGTTGATCATTGGTGACAGACAAACTGGTAAAACAGTTGTGGCTATTGACACCATTATCAATCAAAAAGAATTTTATGATGCTGGTCAGCCAGTCTATTGTATATATGTTGCAATTGGGCAAAAAGCTTCAACTGTAGCACAAATCGTTAAAACTTTAGAAGATAAAGGTGCTTTAGCTTACACGGTTATTGTTGCAGCTAACGCTTCAGACCCGGTTCCAATGCAGGTTTACTCTGCAATGGCAGGTGCTTCTATCGGAGAGTACTTCCGTGATACTGGTCGTGCAGCTTTGATTGTTTATGATGATTTATCAAAACAAGCGGTTGCTTACCGTGAACTTTCTCTGCTATTGAGAAGACCACCGGGACGTGAGGCTTATCCAGGGGACGTTTTCTACCTACACTCCAGATTGTTGGAAAGAGCGGCGAAAGTTATTGCTGATGATGCTATCGCAAAACAAATGAACGATTTGCCAGACTCTCTTAAACCAATTGTAAAAGGTGGTGGTTCATTAACAGCTCTTCCTATCATTGAGACTCAGGCTGGTGACGTTTCTGCATATATCCCTACGAACGTAATCTCTATTACTGACGGACAGATTTTCCTTGAAACAGATTTGTTTAACTCAGGAGTTCGTCCGGCAATCAACGTTGGTATCTCTGTATCGAGAGTTGGAGGTAATGCTCAGATCAAATCCATGAAAAAAGTATCCGGTACTTTGAAGCTAGACCAGGCTCAATATAAAGAATTGGAAGCGTTTGCCAAATTCGGTTCTGACTTAGATGCTGCTACATTGGCGGTAATTTCTAAAGGAGAAAGAAATGTGGAGCTTTTGAAGCAGCCAGTTAACTCTCCACTTCCGGTAGAAAATCAAGTTGCTATGATCTATGCAGGAACTGAGAACCTATTGAGAAATATCCCGATCAGAAAGGTAAAAGAATTCCAGGTAGAATATGTGGATTTCCTTAAAAACAAACATCCGGAAGTTATGTCTGCACTTAAAGCGGGTAAGATTGACGATTCAATTACCGGGACGCTGAAGCAAGTTGCAACAGAACTTTCTGCGAAATATAACTAAAAATTAGTTGATGGTTTTTGGTTGATAGTTGACAGAATTTTCTAAAACTAACAACCAACAACCGACAACCAACAACTAAAAATAATATGGCAAACTTAAAAGAAATACGAGGCAGAATTTCATCTATATCTTCTACGATGCAGATTACAAGTGCTATGAAAATGGTTTCCGCTGCGAAACTGAAGAAAGCACAAGATGCAATCGTGATGCTGAGACCTTACTCAGAAAAACTGCAGGAGATTATAGAGAATGTGAGTGCTGCTTCTGATGCTGAGAATATCTCAGAATTCGCAATAGAAAGAGAGGTTAAAAAAGTTCTTTTCATTACTGTGACTTCCAACAGAGGTTTAGCTGGTGCTTTCAACTCTTCTGTTATCAAGGAACTGAACATTCAGTTCTCTGCAAACGAAAATGTGGAAATAGAAGTTTTAACCATCGGTAAGAAAGCTTTTGATGCGCTTAGAAAAAACAGGACTGTTTATGAAAATCACAGTTCTCTGTTTGATAATCTTTCTTTTGACCACGTTTCAAATATGACGGGTAAAGTGATGTCAGATTTCAAAGCCGGAAAGTTTGACAAAGTTTACGTTGTTTATAACAAGTTCATCAATGCAGCTACTCAGGAAGTAGTGACTGAGCAGGTTTTACCAATTGCAATTTCTGCGGAGAAAGCAAGCTCAGATGTTAATGCAGATTATATCTTCGAACCGGGTAGAAAAGAAATCCTGGAAACATTGATTCCTAAATCTATCAAGACCCAGATATTCAAAGCTGTTCTGGACTCCGTAGCATCAGAACACGGTGCAAGGATGACAGCGATGCACAAGGCGACCGATAATGCAGAAGCGCTTAGAAATGATCTTAAGATTTTCTATAACAAAGCGAGACAGGCAGCCATCACAAACGAAATATTAGAAATTGTTTCCGGAGCAGAGGCTCTTAAGAACAGTTAATAAGGATAAAGTTAAAGTTAGTAGTTAGTTATAAAAAGCATTGGGGGTCAAACTTCAGTGCTTTTTATTATTTTGGGATCAAAATAAAAAGGCAGAAATTAATTTCTGCCTTTTCGTTATTTACTAACACAATCCTGATAAGCCTGCCAGCCTTCATTTTTGTAACGCAATGCTTCCTGTTCCGGCTCGTCTGCTTTGTAGATGCCGCGTCCGACGATGATGAAATCAGTTCCGTAATTCCTGATCACATGTTCCGGGGAATTGTATTGCTGACCTTTGTCATCGCCACCTTTTGCTAAATTAACCCCTGGCGTGAACAATAAAAGCTGGTCAGAAATTTGATTCTGAGCTACGCAACCGATGATGCTGGGATGGGTTTCTATGATTTTCAAAGCTTCTTCACGGTAATGAGAATCGGTCAAAGTGCCTTCTGACGACATACCGAGAATGGCTACGACACCAACGCTCATAAAGCAATCTAAGCTTTTGCTTCCGCCAATGACGTGGGAGGTTACTAAGTCTGCCCAGTTGGAAATCTTGTAGGTTCCATAAGAAAACTGCAGTTCCTGCGTGTTCCCGATGTCTGCGAATTTCCGGTCTTCCATTAGTAAGAAGTTATGTTTTGTCGCCAGGTCTTTCAAGGGAAGAATGGTGCTGTCAGCATCGAAATCGTTCAGGATATCAATGTGTGTTTTCAGAGCGACAATATGAGGACCAACCATATCAGCAAAATCCAATAATTCTTTTGTGCTGATGAAATCTGCCGAAGCAATCAGGTTTGATCTTTTTTCAATGGCTATCTCAAGGATTTTTTTGGCGAAGGAATGTTCGGCAGCTTGCAGTTTCTGTTCGTAAGACAAGCGTTTTTTCTCTTCGAAAACCACTTGATTTCCGTTCACGAAATCTTGTATCCTTGCTACTTCAGCTTCATCAATGTGATTTTCTTCTCTCAGGATTTCCACCACCTCAGAAATATTGAACAGCGAATGAACTTTGTAGCCTTTGGCTTCCAGTTTTTCTTTTCCGCCCTGTTGTCTGTCCAGAACGACTACGATGTCAGAAACTTTAATGCCTTCGTTTTCTACTTCGTCAATTGTTTCTACCAAAGATTTTCCGGAAGTGATGACATCTTCTACCAAAAGGCAGTTTTGTCCTTTTTCATAAATCCCTTCAATCAGTTTTTTGGTGCCGTAAGATTTGGCTTCTTTTCTTTTAATAATGAGCGGAATGTAACTCTGAAGTGACATCGCTGTTGCCATTGGAAGTGCTGCATAAGGAACGCCGCAGATGATATCGAAATTATCCAAAGGAAGCATCTCCAGAAGATAATCGGCGAGTTTTTTCAGGATTTTCGGGTCAGATGCGAGAGGGCGAAGGTCCACATAGAAGGGACTTTCTATCCCGCTTTTTAATGTGAAACGCCCAAATTTGATGATCCCGAGTTTGTAGCACTCGAGGAAAAATTCTTTTTTACTTTCCATTGACTTTCTTTAGATTTCTACAAATTTAAGGCTAATTTTTATATTTTGAAAAAACCAGTTCGTAAAGTCTTCGAGAGCCTCAGACTGACAATGCTGAAAAAGTCTTCGACTCCGCTCAGACTGACAATGTGAATGAATGCCTTCGAGAGCCTCAAACTGACAAAGAATGTAGTATTAGAAATGTCACACTGAGCGGAGTACAAGTGGATCTAGCTATTTAACTTCTTTCCACTTGGGGTTTGTGGCGGCGATTTTTTCATTGATTTTGCAATCATCGGAATGGGCACCTTTTAGGAAACCGATGCTCATCAGGAATTCGCCGACGATTTCTCCGCCTGTGAACCTGAATGTTTTTTTGAACAGTTTTACCCATTCTTCTTTGGTTTTCGGATGGTGGTGTTCCAGCCATTTTTCGAATGACCCGAATTCTTTTTTCAGTTCCAGGATGGTTTTTGCATTTTCTATTGCAGCGTTGACTTTCAGTTTATTTCTGATGATCCCGGGGTCTGATAATAATCTTTCTCTGTCTTTTTCTGAGTAGGCCGCAATTTTTTCGATACTGAAACTGCTGTAGGCTTTCCGGAAAGATTCTTCTTTTTTGAGAATCGTTTCCCAGCTCAATCCAGCCTGATTGATTTCCATAATTAACCTTCCGAAGAGTTCATCATCATTGTGGATGGGGAAACCGTAGTGGTTATCGTGGTAGTTTTTGTGCAATGCTTTCCGTTCTTCGGGTTGCATTGTTTCTATGGCCTTGCAGTATGACATCGTATGTTTTTATAATTGAATGTAAAGATAATTTTATTTTGTCACTTATTGAAATTGCCATAGAACAGACTGCCAGAGGTATTAAGTAGATAATCAGAGGTCTTGAGTAAATAATCAGAGAAGTAAAGTAGACAATCGGAAGTGTTGAGTAGACTGTTACACAAGCAAAGTAGACAATTACAGGAGTTAAGTAGACAATTACAGGAGTTAAGTAAACAGTTACAGGAGTTAAGTAGATTGTTACAAGAGTTAAGTAGACAGTTACAGAAGCAATGTTGCCTGTTACAGGACTTGAGTAGATAGTTACAAGAGTTTCGCAAATCTTTAAATCTTTAAATTCAACAATGATATTTGGGTTTGAAATATTGTTTAATCAACTGTGAGTATGATTAATGATAAGAATTAACAATTTCTTATCTTCGTGGAAAGCTTTTTTAAAATGACAAAACAAATTTCTTTTTTCTTAGTTCTTTGCTCTCTTTTCTATGTCAATGCTCAGATCGAGGAAAAAAAACTCGACGAACTGATTGAGAATTCGCTTAAAACGTTTGATGTTCCCGGGATGTCTGTCGGGATTGTGAAAGATGGGAAAGTGGTCTATGCCAAAGGTTTCGGGGTTCGGTCATTGAACAATAAACTTCCGATGGATGATAATACTTTGGTCGGTATTGCGTCTAACAGTAAGGGTTTTACCTGTACTGCTCTGGCGATCCTGGCTGATGAAGGGAAAATCAACTGGGACGATAAAGTGACGAAATATATCCCTGAATTCCAGATGGCAGATGCTTATGTTTCCCAGAATGTGACCATCAAGGATCTGATTACGCATAGAGCCGGATTGGGGTTAGGTCAAGGTGACCTGATGTTTTTTCCTGAAGGCGGGAATCTGACGGTGAATGATATCGTTCATAATGTGAGATACCTGAAACCGGAGAATCCTTTCCGGACGACTTTGGATTACAACAATATCATGTTCATTGTTGCTGGCGAGGTGATTCACAGAGTTTCCGGTTTGCAATGGGCGGACTTTATCGAGCAGAGAATTATGAAACCTGTTGGAATGACAGCGAGTTTCGGTTCTTATAACAGAGCGAAAAATTCTCAAAATATCATTGATGCGCATGCTCCTGTGGACGGAAAAGCAATTGCTGTTCCGCACGACTGGAGCGAAACTGCGAATGCGGCCGGCGGGATCATGAGTAATATTCAGGATATGACGACCTGGGCGAATTTCCTTCTGAATGGATTTGTGACCAAAGACGGGAAACGTTTGGTTTCTGAGAAAAATGCTCACGAATTGTGGAGTCTTCAGATTCCTGATAAGGTTGGAATAACTTCGCCTTATGATACTCATTTTTATGGTTACGGATTAGGCTGGTTTTTGAGTGATGTGAAAGGTCATTTGCAGGTTCAGCATTCCGGAGGTTTGATAGGAACTGTGACGCATTTTACTTTGATTCCGGATATGAAACTAGGGATTGTGGTTTTGACAAATCAGCAATCTGGTGCGGCATTTTCGACGATTACGAATTCAGTTAAAGATGCTTATCTGAAAATAGAAAACCGTGATTGGCTGAAGCTTTATGGCGACAGAAATAAGAAAAATGAGGAAACTTTCTCAAAACAGAAGAAAGAAGTTTATGATAAAGCTTCGAAATATAAAACGGATCTGAAAGATGATCAGTTCATCGGATGGTACAAGGATAACTGGTTCGGCATCGTGGAGATTTCCAAAGTTGGAAAGGGTTACAGAATTATTTCTAAATCTTCTCCAAGGCTGAAAGGCGATTTGATTCCATATTCAGCGAATTCTTTTGTTGCGAAATGGGATGACAGAAGTTATGATGCGGATGCGTTTTTCACTTTGAATTTTGATGAAAATGGAAAAGCGGTTTCTGCTAAGATGAAGCCTATCTCTGATGTGACGGATTTTAGTTTTGATTTTGAGGATTTGGATTTGAGGAAGATTAATTAAGAATATACAATTTGATAAAAAAAACCGCCTAAAAATTCTTTAGGCGGTTTTATATTGACAGGAATTAAACTCAATTAAATCTCTTTAAATTGTAAATTTTGTTCCTCGACTTGTTTGTCTGCTAAGTTTTTGTAATAACCGGTTTCTAACTTTTTGTAGATGGCTTCAAAAGCTTCCAACGTTTCATTAATTTCTGCATCTGTATGAGAAGCGGTTGGAATTAATCTCAACAAAATCATTCCTTTCGGAATTACAGGATAGGAAACTACGGATGTGAAAATCAAGTAATTTTCTCTCAAATCCCTCGCCAGCATCATCGCCTCCATTGGCCCTCCCTGGATGAAAACTGGTGTTACGCAAGTGTTGGTGTCTCCAAGATTGTAACCTATTTTCTTCAATCCGCCTTGTAATTTATTAACATTTTCCCATAGTTTAGCTTTGATTTCCGGTCTTGTTCTTAATAATTCCAATCTCTTCAAACCTCCTATTACCATTGGCATCGTCAAAGATTTAGCAAAAATCTGGGATCTTAAGTTGAATTTCAAATAACGTATGATTTCTTTGTTTCCAGCAAGGAAAGCTCCGAAACCAGCCATAGATTTTGCGAAAGTAGAGAAGTAAACATCAATCTGATCCTGACAGCCTTGCTCTTCACCAGCTCCAGCTCCGGTTGCTCCAAGCGTACCGAATCCGTGTGCATCATCTACCAGAATTCTGAAACCATATTTTTCTTTAAGGGCACAGATTTCCTTCAGTTTACCTTGTTGTCCTCTCATTCCGAAAACACCTTCAGTAATTACCAAGATTCCGCCTCCGGTTTCTTCAGTTACTTTTTGAGCTCTTTGTAAGTTCTTTTCAAGACTTGCAATATCGTTGTGTCTGTATGTAAAACGTTTTCCTGCGTGTAATCTAACACCATCTACGATACAAGCGTGGGAATCTACGTCGTAAACAATCACATCATTTCTGGAAACCAAAGCGTCGATTGTGGAAACCATTCCTTGATAACCAAAATTCAATAGATATGCAGATTCTTTCTGAACAAACTCTGCCAATTCTCTTTCTAATTGCAAGTGTTGCTCGGTTTCTCCGGACATAGCTCTCGCACCCATCGGATAAAACATGCCATATTCTGCAGCGGCTTTTGCATCGGCTTCCAGAACATCCGGATGGTTGCAAAGACCTAAATAATCGTTAGCGCTCCAGAAAATCACTTCTTTGCCCTGGAACTTCATTCTCGGGCCAATTGGTCCTTCCAGTCTTGGGAAAATATAATAGCCTTCTGCGTAATCTGCAAATTGTCCTAAAGGACCCGGGTTTTGTTTTATTCTTTCAAAAATGTCCATTTCTAACTGATATTTTTTGATTTTATTAAAAAAACCTTTTGTATTTACAAAAGGCTTATAAATATTGAGGTATAATTTTATTCAATGATTTCTGTTTTGAAAACCTGGTCGTAGTTGTGGAAGCAGTTGTTGATGAACCCCTGTTCTTCCATCCATTTGTCGCTGTACACTTTGGTAATATAGCGGGAACCGTGATCCGGGAAAATCAGAACTATCAAATCATCTTCTTTGAACTCATGAGCATTGGCGTATTGAATGAGTGCCTGTGTTACAGCGCCAGTGGTGTAACCGCCCATGATGGCTTCTTTCAAAGCAATCTCGCGGGTTCTGTAAGCTGACATTTCGTCATTAACGCGTACAAATTCATCGATTTTGTCAAATAAAAGTGCGCCGGGAATCAGATTTTTCCCAAGACCTTCTATCTGGTACGGATGGATTTCTGTTTTGTTAATTTTTCCTGTCTCGTGATAAGTTTTCAGAATAGATCCGTCTGCGTCTACACCAATGACTTTTATGTCAGGATTTTGTTCTTTCAGATATTTTGCAGATCCGGAAAGCGTTCCACCGGTTCCTGTGCAGGCAAAAAGGTGAGTGATCTTTCCTCCGGTCTGTGTCCAGATTTCCGGACCGGTTGTTTGGTAATGTGCATCAATATTCAGTTCGTTGAAATACTGATTGATATAGACGGAATTCGGCGTTTCTCTTGCGATTCTCTTGGCAACTTCATAGTAAGATCTCGGATCATCTGCAGGGACAGAAGCAGGGCAAACATAGACGGTTGCGCCAAGTGCTTTCAGATAAGCAATTTTTTCAGCTTTTGTTTTGTCGCTGACCGCAAGGATGCATTTGTAACCTTTGACGATACAAACCATTGCTATGGAAAAACCTGTGTTGCCAGATGTAGTTTCTACAATCACAGAATCTGATTTTAGGATTCCCTGCTTTTCCGCATTTTCTATGATATGCAAAGCAATTCTGTCTTTTGTAGAATGTCCCGGATTATAAGACTCCAGCTTAGCATACACTGTTGCAGGAATGTCCTTTGTAACCTGATTTAATCTGACTAACGGTGAGTTGCCAATCAAACCAAGAATATTATCGTGTACATTCATCATTTTATAATCATTTTTCTCTCAAAAACTGTCTGCAAAAATAAAAAAAAAATTGCAATGTTTTTACTTTTCCGCCGTGAATCTGATTTTAATCAAATAATCCTTGCCGATATTTCGATTGTTTTTCTGCTGTTTTCAAAAAATAAACCAATATTTAATTTTTGTTAAAAACTTAGATAACTGAATCAAAAACGTTAATTTCGCCGATATTTCATTTTCCTTATGAAGAATTGGACTTTTAAACAATGGAACACCATTCTGGGATGGGTCGTTTTTGTAATTGCATTTATCACTTATCTTTCGACCATCGAGCCCAACTTTAGCTTTTGGGATTGTGGAGAATATATTTCTTCTGCCGTTAAGCTGGAGGTGACGCATGCACCTGGAGCAGCATTGTTCCAACTGGTGGGTGCTGTGGTTGCTTTGTTTGCATTTGGAGACGGGCAGCAATACTCATTGGTGATCAATGCGATGTCGGCTTTGTTCAGCGCATTTACGATCCTGTTTTTGTTTTGGACCATTACCCATCTCGTAAGAAGACTGCTGAATAAGGAATTCGAGAATATCTCTGTAGCTGAGGAAATCGCAACATTTTTTGCAGGAGCTGTCGGTGCATTATGTTTTACATTTTCTGATACATTCTGGTTTTCAGCCGTTGAAGGCGAGGTTTATGCAATGGCCAGTATGTTCATTGCACTGATTGTCTGGCTGATTACAAAATGGGAAAACGAGTATCGGGAAAAGGACAACGAAAGATGGATTATTCTTTTATTTTTTGTAATTGGCCTTTCGGTTGGGGTACATATGATGTGTATGCTGGCTCTCCCTGCGGTCTGTCTGATCTATTATACAAGGAATTACCAGTTTACATGGAAGTCATTTCTTTGGGCAAATGCCATCACGCTGGTAATCCTGGCAATTGTATTCAAAATTATTTTCCCGGTGATAATGACTTTGTTCGGGAAATCTGAGATATTCTTTGTTAACGGATTGGGTTTACCTTTCCATTCGGGAACCGTTTTCGCATTTGTTATTCTGGTTGTTCTCTGTTATTTATTTATTACTTATACAAGAAGAACCGGGAAATCCCTTTACCAGACTGTTGCACTGTCAATCGTTTTTATGATGATCGGATTCTCCTGCTGGCTTGTAATACCGATCAGAGCTAATGCCAATCCGCCGATGAACCTTAATGATCCGGATAATGCTTTGGGCATGCTGGATTATTACAACCGTGAACAATATGGTGACTGGCCAACATTATATGGTCAAAACTATACCGCTTATCTGGATCCGAACGGAATTCAAAAAAATGAGGACGGAAGCTACAAAACAGAAAAGACAGGGGATACATACGAGAAGGATCCTACCACAGGACAATACCGTAAAGTTGGAGAGAAGTTCAATTATGTTTACAGTAAAGAGCATGTTGGTTTTCTGCCAAGGATGTTCAGCGAAGATAAATCGGTAATGCCTAATTATATATCGATGTACGGTGCACCGGATTTTACTTTCAATTACGGAAATGAGCAAATCTCTGAAAGTCCTGAAGCTAAGCAATTCTTTGATGAGCTTCGTCAGAAATATGAGAACGGAACCATCAAAATGGACGATTATCTAAAGGCAAAGCAATTTGGAATCATCAATGTTCAGAAACCTACATTGGCTCAGAATTTAGATTACTTCATTACGTTTCAGAATTACTATTATTTCGGAAGATATCTGCTTTGGAATTTTGCCGGTCGCCAGAACGATGTAGAAGGCCATATGGAAAATACGAACGGAAACTTTATTACAGGTATACCTTTTATAGATAATAATATTTGGGGAGATCAGAGCGAGATGCCTGCTAAATTCCAAAATGAAAGTACGGTTAAGTTTTTTATGCTTCCGTTGATTTTAGGATTACTCGGATTCTTCTTCCAGTTGAACAGAGATTTCGGAAGATTCTATGCGATATTATCTTTATTCATTTTAACGAGTGTAGGAATTGTGTTTTATACAGGTATGAAACCATTTGAACCTCGTGAAAGAGATTATGCGATGGTTGGTTCCTTTTACGCATTTGCAATTTGGATCGGATTAGGCGTTGCGGCAATTTACTGGCTGCTTCAGAAAAAAATAAAAAGTAAATCGACTCAGATAATTGTTGGTGTCATACTGTTAGGAATTCCATTGATGATGGGCTTCCAGAATTATAATGTTCACGACAGAAGTGGTCGTTATACTGCATACGATTATGCCTATTCCAGTTTAAAATCTTTGCCGAAAGACGGTATAATGTTCGTGTATGGTGATAATGATACCTACCCTGTCTGGGCGATTCAGGAAACCGAGGAATTCCGTCCGGACGTGAAAGTGGTGAATTTCACGCTGTTATCCACACCTTGGAATATCGATCAGGTCAAAAGAAGAACATACAACGCCATGCCTGTTCCGTCATCTTTAACACACGAGGATTACAGAGAAGGTTCTAATGATCAGGTTTACATGATGTCAAAAGATGACTGGTCAAACATCTTTGCCAATATGAAAGATCAGGGTGTTCCTGATACAGAACTGGCCTCTTTCAGAAAATATCTCACCCAGGACTCCATGACTTTGAAAGAAGCTATCAGTTTCCTTAAAATGAAATCGCCTGAAAAAGACGAAATCGTTAAAATGGTGTTTGGAGAAGAACGTTTTCAGAAGTTCAATATCCTTCCGGTTTCCAAATTTGTACTTCCGGTGAATGTAAATAATGCGATAAAATCCGGTATCATTACACCCGAAGAAGCTCAAAAAGCAGAAAAACAAATCGTTATCAATTACAAAGGATCCAGCATGTTCAAGAATAATCTGATGATGATGGATATCCTGGCGAACTTCGACTGGAAACGGCCGATCAACTTTTCAAGCGGCGGTATCTACGACGGAAGCAATTTATTCTTCCTGTCAGATTATCTTAAGTTTGACGGATTCAGTTACAGGCTGGTGCCAATCAAAACGGAAGAATCTCCCGATGGAGAGCTTGGAATGGTGAATGCAGATGAACTCTACAAAATTGTAAAAAACTACAGATGGGGTAATTTCAAGGATCTCAAGACACACTTTGACGAAACCTGTACACAGAATATCATCGGCTACAGATCATCTGCAAGCCGCGCAGCAGAGGCACTTGTGATGAAAGGTGAAAAGCAAAAAGCCATCGAGGTTCTGGATCTGGCAAGCAGAGAAATTCCTGTTTCCAAATACAATGACCCGAGATCTCTAAGCTCAATAGTCTATGCGTACATCGTTGCCGGCCAGGAACAGAAAGGTCTCAAACTGGCAGAAGAACTTAAGAAAGGAATCTTTGAAGAATATGATTATTACACCAGATTATCACCAAAATTCCAGGTTTACGCCGCCAGACAGATGAAAACCAAACCCATGGAATACTCGCTCGTTGTTGGTGCCGTTTCCGATGCTTATAACAAAATCGGACAAAAAGAAAAAGGCTACCAGTATCTTGTTAATTCACTGGATGTCATTGACAAAAGATTCAACAATTTCATCAAGGATCTTCAGGAGATGGGAAAAGAAAAAGCTTTCAAAAAAGCAGATGATGTTCAGAAAGTGACATCGTTCTACTCCTATCTTTTCGATATAATGAAGGATTATGACACGACCTATGAAGCCGAAAAAATGGACAACATCACAAAACAGTTGATGAAGGTTACACAATAAAAAACAGAACGGACAAATGGATTTTGTCCGTTTTTTTATATTTATCATAACTTTTTTAGAAGCTTAATCCCGCTATCCGCTATATCTTTTTTGCCAAAGCTTTTCCCATCGCAAAAAAAGGATGCCGCTGCTATCGGGGCTAGTTTGCAATTCATCGATTATCAGATTATGAAAAACTATTGCGCTTTTCTCCGCGGTGTCAACGTCAACGGAACCAGTATGAAAATGGCAGATGTCTGCGAAGTATTTTCCCAGGCAGGCATGAATAATGTTTCATCAGTTTTAGCCAGCGGAAATATCCTTTTTCAGTCAGATAAAAACTCTGCCGAGCTTAAAAATATTCTGGAAAAAGCAATGTCACAATATTTCAATTACGAAGCTTTCCTCTTCATCAGAACTGAAAAAGAAATCGACGTTATTTTCAAAAATGATCCGTTTCCGGTAATCGATAATTATCATAACTATGTTTTTATCGGTTCGGAAAATATTGAGGAAACATTGCTGGAAGAATTTGAGAAATCAAATAATGCAGAAGCTGAAAAAGCTAAAATCATCAATAATATATTCTATTGGCAAGTTCCGAAAGGACAAACGCTCGGTTCTGCATTTGGGAAAGTCCTCGGCAAAAAAAGCCTGAAAGATAAAATGACCAGCCGGAATCTCAATACATTTGAAAAAATTCTGAAAAAATTTAATAATTAGAATTTATTTCTGATTTTCTCTATGAAAATGATTGATGCTGAAAATTTGCAGATTTCTATCTGATAAACTATTTTTAGCAGTGAAAATTTGGCGCAATAATGCAGCCAACAATCAAAAATAAAATTGAAAATGGATCTATCAAAACATATCAGTTCTGCACACAAAACATTCTCCGTCTGGAAAAAACTTCCTTTCAGAGAACGACAAAAATTCCTTTTAAAACTCGCAGAAGTTCTCGAAAAGAACAAAGGAAGATATGCAGCAACTATCACATCAGAGATGCATAAACCGATCACGCAATCTATTGCGGAGATCGAAAAAAGTGCAGGAATGATAAAATTTTATGCGACCGCAGAAAATGTACTGAAACCTGAAAAAATCAAAACAGAATTCACTGTGAGCGAAGTTCATTATGATGCGATGGGAATCATCCTTGGCGTGATGCCCTGGAATTTCCCTTTCTGGCAGGTTCTGAGATTTGCTATTCCCGCAATACTTGCCGGAAATGTTGTCTTACTTAAGCATGCTTCCATCTGTTTCGGAAGTGGTGATGAAATTGAAAATGCTTTTGCTGAAGCCGGTTTTCCCGAATCTGTTTTTCAGAACCTGAGAATCGGGCATGATGAGATCAGGGAAATCCTGGAAAATCCGCTTGTGCGAGGCGTTAGTCTCACAGGAAGCGAAAAAGCGGGAGGAACAGTTGCTGCTCTGGCCGGAAAGAATATTAAAAAATCAGTTCTGGAACTGGGCGGCAGTGATGCTTTTATAATTCTGGAAGATTCTGCCTTTGAAAAAGCGGCAAAAGAAGGACCCTGGGCAAAACTGCAAAACACAGGTCAGATCTGTAACGCGGCAAAACGTTTTATCGTTCATGAAAAGGTTGAAAAAGATTTTGTTCCTAAGTTTATAGAAGAATACACCTCTTATCAGCCGGCCGACCCCATGAAAAAAGACACCAAGCTTAGTAAAATGGCAAGACCCGATCTGGCGGACGATTTGGAAAAACAATATAAAAAAGCCCTGAAAAACGGAGCGGAAATAATTCTTCCTCTGGAGCGTATTTCTGAAAATGAATTCCGTCCCGGGATTATTCTGGTAAAAGAAGGTAACCCGGTCCTGCAGGAAGAACTTTTCGGGCCATTGGCTATTCTGATGGTAGGAAAGGATGATGAAGATATTCTGAAGCTTGCGAATGATATTCCGTTCGGATTAGGAAATTCGGTGTGGACAAGAGATAAAAAAAGAGCTCAGTATTTCATCGAAAATCTGGAATCCGGAACAGTTTCTATCAACAAAGCGACGAGTTCCGATACAAGATTGCCTTTTGGCGGTGCAAAATCCTCGGGATATGGTGTCGAGTTATCCTTGCATGCACTGAAAGAATTCACTCAGATTAAAACAGTAGTTGGGAATATTTAAATAAAAAATCGGAGAAATCAACTCCGATTTTTTCAATTATAATTTTGAAATTTAATTCATTTTTGCAGAGTCCTGGGTTTTGACAGCTAACAGAGAATCTGCTTTGGCTTTTTTCTCCTGTTCGACCTGCTGGATAACCGTGTCACGGTTTTCCTGTTCTTTCATGATTTCTGTCAGCTGAGGTTCGATGATTTTGTTCATTTCGTCTTCAGAAATATTATTAGCATCTGGAGAATCCAATAGCTTTTTCCAAGGTCTTCTTTTTCCCCAGGGATAATCACCATAAACAATCAATGGCGTTCCTTTCGCTCTTGTGGTTTGCCCGCCTTTGTTAAGAATCCACGTATCAACCCATGTGTACATCCATTTTGCATCTTCTTCCAGCATCCGCAGACAGGAATGGGACGCAGGATAACCAGGCATTGCATACTGATGCCAGCCAATGCCGTCAAAATTGGCAACGTTCACATTCCAGCGTAGTTTCCATTCGTCGCTGACAGTGGAGATGGCAACTTCTTTTTTCCAGTTGGCAAACATAAGCCCCCGTTTGGTCTGCGTTGCTTTTTTTCCCATACTCGTTGGTCCCCATTTGATGAGATTTCCGTATTCATAAACGCCAAAGGCCTGGATCGGATAAGAAAAGAAAACAAATTTCTTGACATTTTCCAGCGTTGTCACATGACCCGGGAAAGGCGAATATCTCAGAAAATCTTCTTCAATTTTTGCCGGCACCACCAATGTGTCGGCTGCTCCGATATTGGATCTGTCGAGCCTGTTCAGTGCCAAAATTGTATAAAGTGCTTTGCCCGTGAATTCTTTTTTGTTCTTTTGGGAAACCGAATCGGTATTTTTATAAACCCATGGATAAAATCCAAAATCTTTTCGCGGAATAACAACGTCCGGAATTTTTGGTTTTTCCTCTTCTATTTTTTCTTCATAATCTTTTTTGTCGTCAGAACCCGAAACATCGGTCACAGGATTGTTCTTTTTATCTGAAGAGGAAACGGATTCGTCTTTTTTACATTGGATCAGGAATAGGGAAAAGATGATGGATAAAGTAATTGTGTTTTTTGTAAATCGAAAGTTCATAGTTTTTATTTCTCTGACCTTAAATTACAAAAAGAATACCAATCCTGGAGAATAATTTTTACAAAAAGGAATATTATTGATAAATTTTGATCAGTTGTTATTTTTTCCAATTATATCCTGAATGATTAGCCGGGCATGGATTCTGGAATTTTCTATAAACCAAAGATGTGTGTCTTTTCCGCCACAGACAACACCTGCAAGATAGATTCCTTTCAGGTTGGTTTCCATGGTTTCCGGATTGTAATGAGGATTGTGACAGTCACCTTTTAAATTGATTCCGATAGCTCTCAGGAATTCAAAATCTGGTAAATATCCGGTCATCGCAAGCACGAAATCGTTTTCTATCTCTTTGATTTCATTGTTACTGGTTTTAAAAACCACCGAGTCCGGCTTTACTTCCACAAGTTCTGCACCGAATTGGGCTTTGATGCTGCCTTCTTTTATCCGGTTTTCAATGTCGGGTTTTACCCAGTATTTGACACTGTTCGAGATCTCATGATGCCGGACAATCATGGTTACATTGCCGCCCTTGCGGTAGACTTCCAAAGCTGCATCCACCGCAGAATTGCTGGAGCCCACCACTGCAACATTCTGAAAAGCGTAAGGGTAAGGTTCTGTATAATAGTGTTTTACTTTAGGAAGATGTTCTCCAGGGATATCCATCAGATTCGGAATATCGTAAAAACCTGTTGCTACAATTACATTTTTAGCAAAATAGATTTGTTTGCTTGTCTCGACCTGGAAAAAAGTGGATTTCTCAATATTAAGAACCTTTTCATAAAGCCTGATATTGATATCCTTCTGACGTGCAATTCCCTGATAATATTCCAGAGCGTCCTGTCTGCCCGGTTTTGGTTTGGTGGTGATAAATGGGATTTCGTCAATTTCCAGTCGGTCTGCTGTGGAAAAAAATGTCATGTATAAAGGATAATTGTAAAGACTGTTCGCAACCGTTCCTTTCTCGATAACAATATATCGTAAACCTTTTTTTTTCGCTTCCAAAGCACAGGCTAATCCTATGGGACCGCCGCCGACAATAAGAACATCATATAATTCCATTGTACAAATCTATGAAGAAAAATGACTAAAACTCTGCATCTTCCCAGTTTTCGAATTTCGGCATATTATGAAGCAGGCGTCTGTTTTCATTTTTAAGTTCTTCCAGCTGATTCAGAAGCTGATGGATAATTTCGATTCCCGGCAGGTTAACATCCAGATCATAATGCCAGTTTGCAAAACGCTCAAGATGAGGCAATTCTTCATAAATAATATACTGAATACTGTTTTCAGTTTCCGGATGCAGTAACTCCGAATCAATCAGTTGGTTCAGAAAACTGTAGTCTATTTTATAAAGCCGGATGATTTCTTCTATTGAGATTCTTTCGTTCATGCTAAGAATTTTTTAGTTGTCGGAAAAGTTCTTTCTGTTTTTCGTTAAGATTGGTAGGGATATTTATCTGATAAGTCACATAAAGATCGCCAAATTCGCCTTCTTTTTTATAAACCGGAAAACCTTTGCCCTTCAGTCTCACCGTTGTTCCGCTTTGGGTTTCAGGCTTCACTTTCAGATTTACTGAGCCATCAAGCGTTTCTATATTAACTTCGCCACCCAAAACAGCTGTATAAAGATCAATAGCCACCGCGGTTTTCAGATCATTGCCTTCACGTTTGAAATTTTTGTCTTCCGAAATATTAAAAGTAATATAAAGGTCGCCTTGCGGACCGCCGTTCATTCCTGGATTTCCGTGACCTTTCAATTTAATTTGCTGTCCGTCATAGATCCCTGCAGGAATTGTAATGCGTACCTTCTTACCATTGATGTCAAAAGTCTGCTGATGTGTTTTTGAAGCTTCTTTAAGACTAAGGTTCAGTTCTGCAGAAATATCCTGACCTTTGAATTTTCCGCTTGCACTGCCTCTCGAACTTCTTCCGAAACCGCCTGCACCGCCGAACATCGATTGGAAAAAATCAGAAAACTCTTCACCATCTCCAAAATCCGTACTTGAAAATCCGCCGGAATTTCCTGAATAGCGCTGCTGTTGATGTCTCTGTTGTTGCTGCGCACGCTCATATTCTTCACCATGTTTCCAGTTTTCGCCATATTTATCATATTTTTCCCGATTTTCCGGATTGCTCAGAACTTCATTTGCTTCATTGATTTCCTTGAATTTTTTTTCTGCTTCCTTATTGTTAGGATTCAGATCAGGATGGTATTTGCGGGCCAACTTTCTGTAAGCTTTCTTAACATCATCTGCAGATGCATTTTTTTCGAGACCCAGGATTTTATAATAATCTATAAACGCCATATTATCAATTGTTTTTGTGCTTTGTTTTACAACTACAAGTTAGCAATTTGATTTATAAAATGAAAAGAAATCCATCTGATTTTTATGAGCTGAGCATTCTATCTATTGTTTCACCCATATCAGCTCAGAGGTGTTGTAGCCAATTACTTTTGCTTTTTCAAGAAACTGATTTTTCACATCGTCAGGAATTGTTTTTTCTTTAGAAAGAATCCATAGGTATTTCAAATTGTTTCCGGCAATCAAAGCATATTTATAATCGCCAGACAGTTCTATAACATTATATCCGGCCCAGAATGGCTTAAAGAAAGATACTTTTAGTCTCGCCTCCGTTTCTTTGTTAACGAATCTCGCTTCGCCAATGCTTTGTTTCCATTCTTTTTTGACATAATCATATCCTTTGTTATCAACTTTGATGCTTCCATCGGGATTTTTGGAATACGTGGCAGTGACCTGGTTCAGGTTTTTTTCGAAACGGTAATCAAATCTTGCAATTTCATACCATTTTCCGAGATATTTTTCCGAATCAAAATTCTGAATAGCAGTTGCCTTTTCCGGAATCCCCACAGAACAGGAATTTAAAATAAAAAGTCCCATAAAGCCAATAGAGACAGGGATCATAATTTTTGTGAATATTTTTTTCATATCAAAATTTATTTCCCACTTTTATTCAAAAATAATTCCAAATAAAAGAGTTTTTAATTAAAATTATATGTGAATAATATCGATTCGATAATTTGATTATTTTTACATCAGATAAAAGTTAAATAATTTATATTAATGAAACAAAAATTACTGTCTATACTAACTCTGGCTTTGTTCAGTCAGACTTTTGCACAAGCGGATAAATTTTATGCAACAACAGACGCAGAAAATGCAAATGAGCTGAAAGCAAAATTCCCTGATGATATAGAGATTATCAGCACTAATAATAACAGTGCTGCTGTTTTTCTAAATAAAAAAGCTGCTGATTTTCTGCATCATAACGTTATCACCCATGGCCCAGGTTATGTTTATAAATCCTCAAAGGAAGAAGCAGTTTCTGCCATCAGCAGAACTAAAAAATCCAACAGAATTCTGGATTTCACCATAGATCAGGATGCAATTGTGAATGCAGCCATTGCAAAAGTGAGTGCAGATAACATCAAAAATCACATTCAGGCTCTGGAAAATTACGGAACCCGCCATCATACCACAGTGAAAGCCAAAACAGCAGTTCAGGATCTGAAAACCAAATGGCAAAGCCTGATTACAGCTTCCGGAAGAACGGATATTTCTGTGAGAGTAGTCAATCATGTCGGTACCACGATGCCTTCTCTGATTCTTACAATTAATGGAACCACGTCGCCTAATGAATATATAATTGTTGGCGCACATATGGATTCTATCACCAATAACGTTAATAATGCGCCCGGAGCGGATGATGATGCATCGGGAATTGCCACAGTTTCCGAGATGATCAGAGTTCTTTTGAATATCAATTATAAACCGGCTAAGACTGTTGAGTTCATGGCTTATGCTGCTGAGGAAATAGGACTTGTCGGCTCATCGGAAATTGCTCAGCAATATGCGCTTGATAATAAAAATGTAGTGTCTTTCGTCCAGTTTGATATGACGAACTACAAAGGTTCTTCAAAAGATGTTTATCTGACGACGGATTCTTATAACAGCAATGACCTTAATCTGTTTCTGATTGAACTGATGGAACATTACAATAAAACAGGAACGCATGCTTTCACTTATGGTAATACGATTTGCAACTATGGCTGTTCCGATCATTTTAGCTGGGCAAACAACGGATACGATGCGGCATTCCCTTTTGAAGCTTCTTTTTCTCAATATAATCCGAACATCCACACTGTTAATGATAAACTTTCCAATATGGGAAACAACGCAACACACGCCGCTAAATTTGCGAAACTTGGACTGGAATTTATTATAGAAACAGCGAAAGGTGCGTTTCTTGCGGTTTCGGAATCTGACAATAATTCGGTGGAGATTTTTGTTAAAGATAAATCTCTGAATTATAAACTAGGAAAAAAAACTGTGGAATCTGTTTCAATTATCGATACAAGCGGAAGGCAATTGCTGGAATCGAAAAATCTGCTTTCATTCGGGACAATTGATTTGAATAAAATTAATAAAGGTTTTTATCTCGCAGTTTTCCGTACCAAATCCGGCAAGGTGATTACTAAGAAATTCGTGTTGGAGTAAATAAAAAGAATCGTTCAGTGTAACACCAAAAAAGCAAATGGATTCATAAGTCTATTTGCTTTTTTTATTATTCAAACTTCAGTTCGTTATTTTTTTCTTACCAGATACTTTCTTCCAGGAATAAAAAGTAATAAAGCACCAGTCACAAAAATACAGATTCTGGAAAGGAAATCCCCGCTTTTGGTGTAGAACGTTTCTTTGTTAATCAGATTCACTTTTGCGGTTAATGCACCTTTTGAGCCGTAAGGCAATTCGTTTACAATATCGCCACGGGAATTGATGTGGGCACTGGTTCCGCTGTTGGCTGCTCTCGCAATTTCGCGTCGGGTTTCTATCGCGCGAAGCTTGGCATAGACCAGTAATTGCTTATGTCCCTGCGAATAGCCCCACCAGGAATCGTTGGTAACAATCGTCAAAATATTCGCACCTTTTTTTACATAACCAGTCACGAATTCGCCATAGATACTTTCGTAGCAGATGATGGGTGCAATCACAGATTTGTTGTAAGGATTGGCAAATACTTTCCTTTCATCGGAAACCCCGAGAGAACTAGTTGTTCCGCCCAGATCCAGCATTGCATTGCCTAAAATGGGTTTCAGAACTTTAATATAAGGAAAGATCTCGACACCTGGAACCAGCATCGCTTTATGATAGATTTCCGGCTGCTGACTAGTTGGCAGGATTTGAATCGCTGAATTGTAATTGTCCACCCAGATGCCTTGTCTCTCGAGATAACTTGCTGTAGAAGATTTTTCCTCACCTTCTTTGTAAACATAATAACTGGAAATACCTCCTGCATAAACAGACTTCGGATGTTGGGAAAGAAAACTTTTGATATTATTAATTAATAAGCTGTTATGAAAACCTCTCTCGCTGAAACCACCGATTCCGGGCAATGATGTTTCCGGAGCGAGATATAAGTCGATGTTTTCGTTAGGTTTTGGATCGCCCGGTGCGCGATACAATCCAACTTTTGAATTCTCTGATGCTAATTTTAGCAAATCACTTTCAATCGTCAAACTGTCTTTTTGATATTTTTCAGTGTAGGGGTCAAGCGCTGGCTGGAGCATTGCGACGTTGATTGTTCCAATAGTTTCTGGAGAGTAAATATCATATTTAACCAAAGAAATAACCATCGGCAAAACAATGAAACCAACAGACATCGATACATTCTTAATCAATGACTTTCTTTTTCGCCCGGCTTCCCAAATTCTTATGGTATAAAATACCATAACATTACATATCAGGATCCAGAAACTTCCGCCGGTTGCCCCCAGAGTATCATACCATTGAACAAACTGGTGGTATTCAGCAAAGACATTTCCTAGGTTGAGCCATGGCCAGGTAAATTCCCAAATGAGATGAAGCTTTTCAAAACACATCCAGATTGCTACAAAAAACATCAGTCCAAAATACGTTCCCTGACTTTTCTTATAAAAATGATAGAAAAGAAAGAAAACCGACATAAAGAGGGAATTGGTCAGAACCGGAAACAAAACCGCCAGAAGTGATTTGCTCCCATCAGGTAATTGAGAGTTGTAAAGCCAGCCGGTTGTCACCGAATTCCAGATCAGAAAAGTGATATATGAGAAACAAAAAACCGTTAAGCTTTTCTTTTTGATATTACTGAACCTGGTGATATTATGTTCCATCATCAAAAGCGGAACCCAGGCAAAAAATATAAAAAACGGAATCCCGTATGTTGGCCAGGCAATGGCTAACAAAACTCCGGATATTAAAGCTAGTAAAAGGTTTTTCATTGTTTTGATATTTTCAAACCGCATAAAAGTCACAAAAGCATATTTTAGTTTTTCAGAAGTTCCAAAAATATATTTTCTAAAGATTTTATTTTTGAACTTATGTAACTCATTATTTTCAATTTCTTTTGTGACTTTTGCAGTTTTATAATTAAGCTATATTGATTTAAGAAAACATCTTCTTTCTAAGGAAATAAAATGAAGCTCCCAAGACGCCCAAGATTCCTAAAGGTAAAAGCAGGTTGATCCATTGCCAGTCAGATTTTTCCGCATCGATTCTTTGCCTGTCGAGCAACCGCACTTCTATGGTTCTGTCACGCAGGTCCATTAGGTTGCTGTCATCCAAAAGATAATCCAGAGCATTTCTCAGGAACTGTGCGTTGCCATAATGTTCCTTGGTAAGCAAATCTTCGCCCAAAGGCAGTGGCTGGCCTTTCCAGATCTGATTCCTGGCAATGTCACCATCGGCAATCACAAGCATTTTATTTTCCGGACTTTGGGCTCTGAATCCCGGATAAGTGTTTTTTTCACTTCTGGTCGCATATGCAGATGTGAATTTTCCTTCCAAAGCTACCGCAAAAATCTTGGGAGGCGCAGGGCGTTCCATTTCTCCGATGCTGTCAGCGCGTACAATTTCAGACAAGGCGACGTAATTCGGGACTGTTTTGCTGATGGTTCTTTCACTGGATTCAAAAATAACTCGGGTTTTGATATTTTTTCTTCCCAGCGTATCAATCGAAGTGGGAAATTCAAATTTCACAGGATTGATATTTTTGGTAATAGGATTCTTGGTTTCAGCGATTCCTAACGGGAAATATGGCCAGAGAAAACTGCTGTATTGCGGATTGCCAGCCACTTCACCTGAAATAATTCTTACCAAAGCCGATTTTTTCATATCCTTGGTCAGCGCAGGATTGATTCTCAGACCATAATTGAACATAAAATCTGTCAGGTTAAGATCCAGCGGATAAGCCATTATTTTTTTAGCCTGGAAAAGCGTGTCCATCTCGGCATTCACAGCGTCGATCATCCAAAGTGTTTTTCCGCCATTCATAATATACTGATCGAGAATTACCTTCTCGTTATCAGTAAACGCTTTTCTCGGTTTTGCAATAACAAGGGCGTCCATTTGTTTCAGTTTTGGTACATCTGCGAGGGACAGTTCGGTTTTGTTTTCAGGAATGATAGGTCCGATGTTATAATTCTCCATTGCCAGATCCATAAAACCACGGAATTCATCAGGTTTCAATTCTTGCTGATTTACTAAGAATCCAATATTCTTGGCAGTTTCCTCAGTCATCCCTTTGATAGTGGACGCAAAATTATATTCCAGATTCTCAATGGATTTGTTCAATTGCGTCGCCGCATCGATTCCGGATTGCTGAACAATCAGAGGAACAGAAGTTCCATAACCATTATATTTGATGGCAGCATAAGGAAACATCACGATTTCCGAGATTTTTCCGTCCTTCATATCAGGCAGGATCGAAGGCTGCATTCCCATACCTTTCAAAGTATCCTGCGGGATTTTCTCTGCAATCGGGTCACGGAATTTGTAATCGATTTTCGGATTGATTTTCCGGAACTCATCCAGCATGAATTTGGTTTCGTTCTGCAGCTGTTTGAAAGAAGCCGGGAAATCACCATCCAAATAAACTTCAATTGTCATCGGCTTTTTTACATTTTCCAAAACCTTGATGGTAGAGTCGGAGAGTGTGTATCGTTTTTCTGCCGTGAGATCGAAACGTTTATAAATGATTCCGCTCATCCCGATAATCAGAAGAACGGCAATGATAATGAGCGTGATTTTATTTTTTTTATTCATGTTAATATACGTTGACAGTTGTTAGTTGTCTTTTCAGTCTTTTATACTCACCGTTGAGTGTTTTTTAAGTTTCGTTGAGTCTTTTACACTGGATTTTGATTATTTTATATTAGTTTTTGAATGTCTTTAGACTCTTTCTTTATTTCTTTTTCCAGACAAACCAGCTTGCCAATCCTAAGCCCAAAAATATGACAAAAAGAAAGTAGCAGACATCTCTGGTATCAATCTGACCTCTTGTGAACGCTAAAAAATGCTGATAAAATCCGATATTCTGAAGGATGTAATCTGCACTTCCCAACAATTTGTAGCTCGCCAGCTGTTCAATCCCGAAATACAGAATGAAGCAAAGGAAAACGCCAAGAAGATAAGCCATAATCTGGTTTGATGATAACGATGATGCCAAAATCCCGACTGAGGAAAAAGCAGCAATAAGAATGATCATACCAATATAACTTCCGAAAGTCATGCTTCCGTCAATGTTACCTTCCGGAACGCCTAAAACATACACCGTGTAATAATAAACTAGGCTTGGCAAAAGGCACATCACACCAACCAGCCAGACGGAAAGGAATTTCCCGCCAACAATTTCCGTGATTTTCACAGGTTGAGAAAACAGCCAGAACAATGTTCCGGATTGCTCCTCCTCAGCCAGCGTCCTCATACTGATGGCCGGAATGATGAACATAAAAAGCCAGGGCGAAAGCACAAAGAAACTTTGCAGCGTTGCGCTTCCGATCTCGAACAGGTTGAAACTGTTCTCGAAGAAGAACAGGAATAATGCAGAAATAATGCTGAAAGCAGCAATGATAATCCATGCACTCCAGTTTCCGAAAAAATTCCAAAGTTCTTTTTTGAATATTGCTATCATAGTTGTTGGATGATGGGTGTTTAGTTTTTTGTCTTTGTTCTTTTATCTTTATTCCTGTTCACCATCTTTACAATGAAGGTTATCAGAATGATTAGTCCGAAAAATCCGAGTAAAAGCTGCCACCAATATTGTATAACGGCATATTTCAGAATTACGGTAAAAACAACAGCGAATAAAATAAATGTGGCGATCTCGTTGAATTGTCTGAGTTTGAGATTCGGAATCGGAAGTAGTTTTCCGCTGAGGTTTTTCAGTTCCCTGACGCGTTTCCAGCACCAGAAATGGTATATCCCTAATCCAACTAAAAATGTTAGTTTTAAATGAAACCAAGGTGTTTTCATTAACCCTGAATTAAGATAAATCATGACGAGTCCGCTTAGTAACATCAGAATTCCGGCGGGAACTGTGATGATATTCCAAAGCCTGACTGCCATAAAGCTGTATTGATTTCTCAGAATCTTCTGTTTGATTTCATCAAACTCATCAGTGTCCTTATAATATACAAATAACCTTACCAGATAGAAAATCCCGGCAAAGTAGCTTACCATAAAAATAATATGAATGGCTTTGATAATAGAATAAAGCATCTATGCGCTATTTTTTTTACAAAGATACTTTTTATTGACCGAAGATGAAATATGATTTGATTATAGAAAACAGATGTAAAAATCTGAAATTATGTATTTGATTTTCAAAAAAATAATGTTTCATTTGTAAAAAATAAATATATGAAGACAAAATTACAATTGTTGTTTTTCGGTTTGCTCGGACTGTTGGGTTTTGCCCAATCTCTGAAACCTGTTGCTAAAGAAGTTGCAGATTTACAGATGAGAAAAGTGAACTTTGAAAAAATCACACTTTTTACCAAAGAAGAATCTGGCCAGAAAATGGCAAAATACCAGCAGGCTGCGGCCGACATCTCGGTTCTGAAACTGAACAGGTCGCATCTTTCAAAGATCGTCAGCCAAAAACCTCAGGCACTGGAAATGACTTATCCTTTTGAAAACGGAAACCTGACGGTAGAATTGGTTAAGGTGGATATTTTTTCCAATGATTTCAATCTTTATACAGATAAAGGGAAGGTTAATGATTATACGCCCGGCGTTTATTACAGAGGAATTATAAAGAATGATGTTCACTCCCTTGTTGCTTTCAGCTTTTTTGAAAATGATGTCGTGGGAATTGCTTCTGTAAAGGATGGTGGAAATATCGTTCTGGGAAAAGCCATTGACTCTGATGATTTTGTGGTTTATGATGATCTGAAGCTGCGTGGTAAAAGCAGTTTCGTTTGCGGTACAGATGAGCTGATGGAGAATCAAAGAAACAAAATCTCCTTTGATCCGGTCACCAGCAAAGCACCGCAGGCTACAACCAATTGTGTGAGAATGTATTATGAAGTTGCCAATCAGCCATATAAAAATAATGGTTCTAATGTTACTACGACCACCAACTGGATTACAGCGGTTCATAATAATATCAATACTTTATATGTCAATGATGGTGTGAAAATGTCGCTGAAAAAGATCTATATCTGGACAACTTCAGACCCTTATAATGGTGATTATAATGAAAATTTAGCAGAATTCAGTGCGCTTAGACAAACCTTTGACGGTGATTTGGCACACTTGGTTAATGCACCTTCTACAACGAGTGTGGCTTATCTTAATTCGCTTTGCACCACCTATAAGCATGCCTATTCCGGCATCGATCAGACCTTTGCCAATGTTCCGACTTATTCCTGGACAATCGGCGCGATGACCCATGAGATGGGACATTCCTTAGGTTCTCCTCACACCCATGCCTGTGCCTGGAATGGTAACAATACTGCAATTGATGGCTGCGGACCTCAGGCGGGCTATGATGAAGGCTGTTCCGGACCTATTCCTACAAAAGGAACCATCATGAGCTATTGCCACCTGAATGTGGGAATCAGTTTTGCAAACGGATTCGGTTCTCAGCCCGCAGCATTGATCAGATCTCTTATAGATTCCAAAGCTTGTCTGGGAACAGATTGTATCACCACCTGCCCGATTACGGTTTCCAACGTAACGTTCTCTAATACTACAAAAACAGGATTCACAGCACTTATCAGTGATGATACTGCCACATCCTGGAAATACAGAGTAGTGAAAATGGACGGAACCATTGTAAAGTCAGGGACTGTTTCTTCAAAGCAAGTCACAGTAACCGGCTTATCTCCCAATACTTATTATAAGTTACTTGTAGGAACTTCCTGTGCTTTGGAAAATGCTTTCCAGACGGAGACTATGTTCCTGACAGATGATGACTGGTGTGGAAAAACCATCACAGACTCAGGTGGGCTGACTGGTAACTATTCCAATTCTGAAAATTTTGTGAGGACTTTTTATCCAGATAATTCCGGGCAAAAGCTGAAATTAACTTTTACAAGCCTGAAACTGGAAGATGGTTATGACTTTATAACTATTAAAAATGGACCTAATGCAACCTCTCCAAGTTTTTCCGGAGGAGCTAATCTGACTGGAACTATGAATCCCGGCTCATTTACTTCTACGCATGCGACAGGAGCGATAACAATTGTTTTCACTTCCGACAGCTATCTTACGGATTCCGGTTGGGAAGCAAAATTCTCTTGCGCCACATTAGGACTTTCGGAGGTTGACAAAGATATGATCGCAATTTCTCCGAATCCTGTGAAAGATCATTTCATCATTTCCGGCATCGAAAAAATTGTTTCCGTTAATGTTTTTGATAATTCTGGAAAATTGATCAAAGCATTCGATACTTCATCCGTTTCTAAAAATCATTATGATGTATCTGGACTGATGAAAGGTAACTATATTATCATTATACAAACAGAAAATGATAAAATCACCAAAAAACTGATAAAATAAAATTGACCATATTAAAGATAAAACAGCCAAATGTAACCTTGGCTGTTTTTTTTATTTAGTTCAAAGCAGAATTTGTTAATAATTGGTGATAATTATTTGATTATTATTGATTAAAACGAAATGATTTTGCCAAATCTTATTTATATTTAAAATGTTAAACTTTTATTTATGGAACGAATTCTGAAAAAAAAATCTTTTTTTTGTAGGATAAATTTAATATTATAAATCATGAAGAAATTTTTACAACTGCTATTTGTGGTATGTATTTTTGTTTTTGGATTTTCACAGGAACTGAAGCCGATTGCTAAAAAAGTAGCTGATCAAAAGGCAGCGAACAGGAGTTTTGCAAAGTTCATTCCTTTCACCAGAGAGGTGTCATCCAGAAATGCTGCAGTTTATAAAAACGAAGCAGATGGTGTTGCAGTAATGAAGCTGAAACCAACGGAGTTACAGAGAATTGTCAATGAAAGACCGGAAACCATGGAAATGACTTTCCCTTTCGAAAATGGTGAAATGACTGTAGAATTAGTAAGAGATAATATTCTTACGAATGATTTTCAGGTAGAAACCGATAAAGGTGTCAGGGCTTATACGCCAGGTGTTTATTATCAGGGGATTATAAAAGGTAATAACAGTTCTGTTGTTGCTTTTAGCTTTTTTGATAATGATGTGGTAGGCGTTGCTTCTGCCAATGAAGTGGGAAATGTAATTTTAGGAAAAGCTGCAAGTTCAGAAGATTTTGTTTCTTACAGCGATTATAAACTAAAACCAAAAAATCCATTTGCTTGTGGTGCAGAAGAGCTTCCGGAAAATGCGAGCAAACATATTTCTTATGATCCGGGTAAAACAACCTCGAAACTTACACTTAATTGTATCCGGGTTTATTTTGAAGTTGGATACGGACCATACACTCAGAATGGATCTAACGTAACGACTACTACCAATTGGGTAACTGCTTTGTTCAATAATATCAAAGCACTTTATACCAATGAAAATGTGAATGTAGCAATGAGTACGGTTTACGTATGGACAACTACTGATCCTTATTCAGGATCACCATCAACGATTCTTAATCAGTTCAGAACTACAAGGACAACCTTCAATGGGGATCTTGCTCAGCTGATCAGAAATCCTGCTACTACAAGTGTCGCTTATGTTGACGGACTCTGTGGAAATTATAAATACTCTTACTGTGGTGTTAATAACCAGAACATATCCGTTCCGACTTATTCCTGGAATATTGAGGCGATGACGCATGAACTGGGTCATAATCTCGGGTCTCCGCATACCCATGCCTGTGCATGGAATGGCAACAATACAGCTATCGATGGCTGTGGGCCGGCATCAGGAAATGATGAGGGTTGTAACGGACCATTGCCTACTTCTACAAAAGGAACTATTATGAGCTATTGTCATCTGGTTTCTTCAGTGGGCATTAGCTTCGCTAATGGATTTGGACCGCAGCCTGGAGATCTTATCAGGCAGACTATAGACTCAAAGGCGTGTATGAGTGGTGATTGTTCAAAATCGTGTGCTGTGACTGTAACAGGAATGACTATAAGTAATCTCGGAGAGAATACGGCAACAGTTACTATCACAGACAATACATCTTCCTCGTGGAAGTATAGAGTTTCTGCAATGGATGGTACAGTTATAAAATCAGGAATTTCTGATACCAAAGTAATCAACATTACCGGGCTTTCTTCCAATGTATTCTACAAAGTGGAAGTTGGCACAGATTGTTCTCCCCTTTACCAAAGATCTCAGGTTATCCTGACAGGAGACAGCTGGTGCGGCAAAACAATAACAGATACAGGTGGCGATAATGGTAATTATTCAAATAACGAAAACTGGACAAAAACATTTTATCCGAATGATCCAAGCCAGAAACTGAAAATCACATTCTCAGAATTTGATATAAGCGATGGTGATTACATTATTGTTAGAGATGGATTGTCAACAGGTATCCCTTTCCAGGGAACGATCAGTGGCAATACAATTCCACCTTCTTTTGAATCTACACATGCATCCGGGGCTCTTACCATAACTTTCAGATCTTCAACAGGCATGACCAAGCCTGGTTTCAAAGCCAGCTTCAGCTGTTCCGCACTTGCTGTCGATGATGTGGTGAATTCCAGGGATGTTGCATTATCCCCAAATCCTGTGAAAAACCAATTCACATTGAAGGGAATCAATAAAGTAGAATCTGTCGAGGTTTATGATATTTCCGGAAAACTTGTAAAACAGTTTGATAAGGAAAGTCTTGGTAAAAATACTTTTGAAGTTTCCAGATTGAAAACAGGAAATTATGTGGTCAAAGTCAAAACTGAGAACGAAAGTTTTACCAAAAAATTAATCAAAGAATAACTTATTCTCAATCTATAAAAACCGGTAAATAAAATTACCGGTTTTTTTATGAAAATTCTACATAGATCTTCTCGCCCGCGTTCATTCCGAACAGGGTAGAGGCGCCATTCAGTACACTACCTTTGTAGATGGTGATTTCCAGCAGGTCTGCATCGTTAAAAATTACTGAAGATTTACCGTGAAACTCCTGTTCTCTGTTCCAGTCGGTCACCACGTCCGTATATTGATCAAAAATTTTGGACAAAACAATATTTCTGAATTTTACCGTGAAATCATTATTAACAGAAGCGTGCTTTTCAAAAAATTTCCGGCTGATGTTAGACACCACGTTGCCAAAATTGTCCGTGTACATTACTTCTCCTACAATCATTTTCTCAGTCTCATTATATATAGCTTTTGGAAAAGAAATATCTTTTATTGTTTTGATTTTTCTGCCGATTACTTCCGGGAGTCCGCCTTTGTAAAGATGCATCGCAGCAGGAACAAAAATATCGGTGGAAGGAAAAGAAACTGTATCGTCAAACCGGTTGTTAAGTGTGATCTCGTAGATGGCCTCAGGTTTTATATCAAAGAACATCAGATTGATGATACCGTTGTCTGCCGAAATGAAATAATGGCCATCGATTTTCGTGATGATATTCTTCCTTGATTTATGATGAAAGCTGTCCACAGAGATGATATGAATGCTTCCTTCCGGGAAGAATTTGTAAGCGTTGCGAACGATGTAGGCGGTTTGCAGCAGGTTGTAAGCCATGATGTTGTGTGTGATGTCCACAACCTTTACTTCCTCGCTCCAGCTGAGTATTTTTCCTTTGATGCTTGCAACCCTGTGATCCACAAGTCCATAATCTGAAGTAAGCGTGATGACTGACATGTTCCTTTGATTTAGTTGCAAATTTAATATAATTCAATTTTTAAAACGGTCATATCATATCAAATCTATTCATATATTTGTTAGACTAACTCCTAATATTATATATGTTCGAAATAAATTATGAACTCGAAGGCATCGACACCAAAACGTTTTATGGTGTCCAGAATCAAAATTTCAACCTCATAAAATCCAGCTTCCCAACGCTGAAGATCACAGGCAGAGATAACTTTATCTTCGCAATGGGCAACCGCGAAACGCTTGATCTCCTCAAGCAAAAACTGGATGATATCTCAGCCTACATATCCAAACATAATTCAATTGACGTTAAACATCTGGAATCTTTATTAAAACTCAAAGATGATTCTGAAAAACAGCTGGTATTCGATCAGGATATCATCGTCAAAGGCGTCAATGGAAAAGCCATCAAAGCTAAGACCACCAATCTGAAAAAATTGGTAAAGGTTTCTGAAAAGAAAGATATGGTATTCGCAATCGGTCCCGCAGGAACCGGGAAAACCTACACCAGTGTTGCTTTGGCAGTCAGAGCTTTGCGCGATAAGGAAGTAAAAAGGATTATTCTGACGAGACCTGCGGTAGAAGCAGGAGAAAGCCTCGGTTTTCTTCCCGGCGATCTTAAGGAAAAGCTTGATCCGTATTTGCAGCCCTTATATGACGCATTGCGTGATATGATTCCGCATGAGAAGCTGGAAGGATTCATGGAGAAAAAAATCATTGAAGTGGCACCATTGGCATTTATGCGTGGAAGAACTCTGGATGAAGCTTTCGTGATCCTGGATGAAGCTCAGAATACCACACATTCCCAAATGAAAATGTTTCTCACCAGAATGGGGATGAATGCCAAATTCATTATTACAGGTGATCCCAGCCAGGTTGACCTGCCGCCGAAACAACAGTCCGGGCTCAAAGAATCTATGCAAATTCTAAAAGACATCGATGAGATCGGTTTTGTCCACCTGACGGAAGAAGATGTGGTGAGACATCCTGTGGTTAAGAAAATTATTGTGGCTTATAATACAAGCGAGAAAAAATAAATACATTTGGTACGAAACTTGGTAACACTTTTTTCTGAATTAAATTTTTAAACTATGAAAAAGTTACTTATGATCGCAGCTATGGCTGTATTCGGGTTTTCAAACGCCCAGGAAGGTTTCAAAATAGGAGCTCACATAGGTATTCCTGTAGGTGATGCCGGCGATGTTTCTTCTTTTACATTAGGTTTGGATGGTGCTTATATGTGGAATGTTGCACCAAGCTTTGATCTGGGTGTAGCTACTGGATACTCCCACTTTTTTGGTAAAAGTTTTGATGTTCCCGGAGGCTCCATAAAAGCTGATGATTTTGGATTTATCCCTTTAGCAGTTGCAGGTAAATACAGATTTTCCGGTTCTCCTGTTTCACTTGGTCTTGACTTGGGTTATGGATTTGCAACCAAAAATAATATGGATGGTGGTTTTTATTTCCAGCCAAAAGTTGCCTATAATTTTTCTCAGGGAGAACTATACTTGGGTTACCAGGGTGTAAGCAATGATTATTCGGTAGGTGCTGTCAGCTTAGGTTATAATTTCTTTCTGAAATAAAGAAAATTAATTATAAAAATATTTAATATCTCCGGTACTTTTGTATCGGAGACTTTTTTTTATTAAATAAGACAGGCAATGTTAAATAATTGATACCTTTTCAGTCATAAAACCAAAATTTATTTGGCAGTTTAAAAATTATTATTAATTTAGCAATGTTTTAAGTTAATTTAACAATAAATAACATTTAAATTATAACTATGAAGAAATTAATTTTATTAGCTGCTGTTGCAGTATTTGGATTGTCTAATGCACAAACTTTTGGTTTGAAAGCGGGCGCAAACGTTTCGAGTGTTTCTAACCTTGATGATAGCAAATCTAAATTCGGATTTTATGCAGGTGCTTTTGTTAATGTTCCATTGTCAGAAAGCTTCAACCTTCAGCCAGAAGTCCTTTACAATGCGAAGGGAGCAAAGAGTGATGGCCCAGGAGATGTTAAATTGAATTTAGATTACATTTCTGTTCCTGTTATGTTTCAGTACAAGGCAACACCTCAGTTTTATCTGGAAGCAGGACCTGAGTTTGCCTTTTTAGTAAGTGCAAAATATAAGTTTGATGGTGAATCAGAAGATGCAAAAGACTTTATAAAAGGATTTGATTTAGGTATCGGTCTAGGTGCTGGATATGATTTCACATCAAACTTTGGGGCTAATATCAGATATGTAGCCGGTGTTACGGATATTGCTAAAGAAAATGAAGGTGATGCTGCCAGAAATGGTGTTTTCCAATTCGGCCTTACTTACAAGTTCGGAAAATAATTCTTACTGTAATGAATATTTAAAACCGCCAATCGGCGGTTTTTTTTATGATGTTTTTTAAATTCAGAATTTTCAGACCTCATCAAAAAATCGTATTTTCGCAAGAAAGCAAATCTAAGTATAATGAGCAAATCAATAGAAGAGCTGAAAAGCCTTTCAACGCAGATCAGAAGAGATATTCTGAGAATGGTTCACGATGTAAACAGTGGTCATCCCGGAGGTTCTCTTGGTTGTACAGAATATTTCGTAGCACTTTACGGAGAAATCCTGAATTACAAGTTACCTTTCACCATGGAAGGCAAAAATGAAGACCTTTTCTTCCTGTCAAACGGACACATTTCTCCTGTGTTTTACAGCACATTGGCAAGATTCGGATTCTTTCCGGTAGCAGAACTGGCAACTTTCAGAAAACTGAACTCAAGATTACAGGGTCACCCGACCACGCACGAAGGTTTACCGGGAATCCGAGTGGCTTCTGGTTCGCTGGGTCAGGGTCTTTCTGTGGCTTTGGGCGCTGCTCAGGGTAAAAAATTAGACGGAGACAATTCCTTAGTTTACACCCTGCACGGTGATGGAGAACTCCAGGAGGGACAAAACTGGGAAGCATTCATGTATGCCTCTGCGAAGAAAGTGGATAACATTATTTCTACTATAGATTATAACGGAAGACAGATTGATGGCGATACAGACGATGTATTGTCTTTGGGTGATCTGCATGCCAAATTAGAAGCATTTGGATGGTTGGTTCTTGAAGAGAAAAAAGGAAATGACCTGGAGTCAGTTATCGCGATTCTTAACAAAGCAAAATCCGAGACAGGAAAAGGAAAACCAGTAGTTATTCTTCTTCATACAGAGATGGGAAGCGGTGTAGATTTTATGGTTGGCAGCCACGCTTGGCACGGAAAAGCTCCGAATGATGACCAGTTGGCCACAGCTTTCAAACAATTATATCTAGAAGCACCAGCGGATTATTAATGATAAATTATCGACTATCATTTATCAATTATAATATTCACCCATCAATTATAACAAAATGAAATATACATACACAGAAAAAAAAGATACACGTTCCGGTTTTGGAGCCGGTCTGGCAGAGTTAGCGGACACCAATCCAAATGTGGTAGCACTTTGCGCCGATTTAATCGGATCACTTAAAATGGAGAAATTCATAGAAAAAGCACCCGAAAGATTTTTCCAGACAGGGATAGCCGAAGCTAATATGATGGGCTTGGCGGCAGGTCTTACCATCAACGGGAAAATCCCTTTTGCAGGGACTTTCGCCAACTTTGCAACATCCAGAGTCTATGACCAGATTCGTCAGTCGATTGCTTATTCCAACAAAAATGTAAAAATCGCAGCTTCCCACGCAGGGGTAACTTTGGGAGAGGATGGCGCAACGCATCAGGTTTTGGAAGACATAGGAATGATGAAAATGTTACCGGGAATGACAGTGATCAATCCTTGCGATTATAACCAGACCAAAGCGGCAACTTTAGCAGCCGCAGCACACGAAGGTCCTGTTTACCTGAGATTCGGGCGTCCTGTGGTGCCTGTTTTCATCCCGGAAGATATGCCTTTCGAGATTGGAAAAGGAATTCTTTTGCAGGAAGGAACTGATGTTACGATCGTAGCAACCGGACATTTGGTTTGGGAATCCTTATTAGCAGCAGACGAGCTGGAGAAAGAAGGTATTTCTGTAGAGATCATCAACATCCATACGATCAAACCTTTGGACGAAGAGATTATCCTGAAATCTGTTGAGAAAACTGGCAAAATAGTTTCTGCTGAAGAGCACAATTATCTTGGAGGTCTTGGCGAATCAGTTGCGGGAATGCTTTCCAGAAGAAGACCAACACCTCAGGAATTTGTAGCCGTTCACGATACATTCGGGGAATCGGGAACGCCGGCAGAACTGATGAAAAAATATGAAATCGATGCCGATGCTGTGGTAAAAGCAGTGAAAAGAATCATCGAGAGAACAAAATGATTTTAATCAATTATATTGTAAAGAATCCACCATTATTGGTGGATTTTTTGGTTTAATGACTCATTCTAAATGTAATCTGACCTGCTGGACTAAAACAGCATTCTGCGAAGGTCAAAACTGACCTGAGGAACTTAAACAGAAATCTGTGAAGGTCTAATTTCATCTGCTGAACTCAAACGGAGATCTGTGAAGGTCTGATCTGACTTGGCAAATCAAAACAGACTGGTGTATCAATGAAAAATAGATGGTTTTAAATCATCTGTTTTTTTTATTTTTAATGAATTAATAAAAAACACATTCAATGAAAATCACATTATCAGAATTGTCGACCAAAGATTTGGCAACACTAACACAGAGAATCATCAGCACAGCAGATTCAGGTAAATATCCGGTGATCGTTTTGCATCCGCTTTTAGCAGAAATCAAAGCAGAATATGCTGATTACGATAAGGCTTATGGGAAAGCAACTTTCAATGGAAAAGGAAAAATGGTTGCTGATGCGGATGCTGAGAGAGATACTGCATTCCGAAACCTCAAAAAATTTCTGGATGGCTACAAAGATATGCCGCGATTACCCAATCATCAGATGGCGAATGAGCTTTTTCAGATTATCAGAAAGTACGGTCTGTCGCTGGATAAGATGAGTTATTCTTCACAGACCGCCCAAATGAAAAAGCTGCTGGAAGAACTGGAGCAGCCCGAGAATCAGCAGAAAATCCTCGCACTTTTTCTCAAGACTACAATCGATGATATGAAGGCACAACAGAGCATTTTTGAGGAATTATTCGCTGCCCAGGCAACTGCCAATGCAGAACTCAGGCTCACGAAAAGTGCCTCCGCTACACGAAGAGCATTGGAAAAAGTGCTGAAGTCTTTTCTGAATCTCCTCACTGCGATGAATAATGTGGCAGAATGGCAGCTGCTTTATGCGGAGATGAATAGGCTGGTAATAGCAGCGAAGAATTCTGAGCTTAATTAATCGTTATAAAAGACGGTTATTCGTTCTCAATTTTTTATTTTTGATGATGCTCCAGATTCCCGACCATAAAATCCCAATCACAGAATTGAAATCCGGTTTCGATGTCCGGATTTTCATCAAAAGAGAAGATTTGATTCATCCAGCCATTTCGGGAAACAAGTTCTGGAAACTCTTCCTCAATGTCAATCAATATCTGGGAACAGAACCCCAAAAGCCTTTATTAATCACTTTTGGCGGTGCATTTTCCAATCATATTGCATCGGTTGCTGCATTTGGGAAACAATTTAATATCCCGACAATTGGAATTATCCGGGGCAATGAACTGGAAAATAATTGGCAGGACAATCCCACACTTTCCGAAGCTTCCCAAAACGGTATGCAATTCTTCTTTGTTTCAAGGGAAGATTATCAAAACAAGGAAAAATTAACACAGGAATTTTCTGTAAAATTTCCCAATTCATTGATAATTCCGGAAGGCGGAAGTAATGAATCGGCAGTTGAAGGTGTCCGGTATATGCTGGGAAATGACACCAAAGATTTTGATTATCTTTGCACAGCTGTTGGAACAGGCGGAACAATTGCCGGGATTTCCAGGTTTGCGGAAGAACATCAAAACGTGATCGGAATCAAAGTTGTTAAGGATGATTCGCTGGAAAAAATAGTCCAGGAATGGAGCAGACGGAGCAATTTTGAACTGATAGACTCCAGTGAAAACCGATACGGAAAAATATCTGATGAGAATGTCCGTTTTATAAATTGGTTTCATCAGGAATATCAGATCCCGCTGGATCCAATCTATACAGGAAAAATGATGCAGAGAGTTTTTGATTTGGCGGAGAAAGGTTACTTTCCGGAAGGTTCAAAAATCCTGACATTCCACACCGGCGGATTACAGGGAATCAAGGGTGCGAACCAGTTTTTGAAAAATAAGAACAGAGTTTTGGTGGATGAAAAAATAGGATCAAAATTTTAAAATATAAAAAATGAAAAAATTATTGGGGATTGGCTTTGTTTGTATTTTAGGATTTGCAAAAGCACAGACCTGGAAGACAGAAGACCAATACATCCAGAAGTTTGCACCGTATGCGGTGGAAGAAATGGAGAAATATAAAATCCCGGCGAGCATCACACTTGCTCAGGGACTTTTGGAAACCGGCGGCGGACAAAGCCGATTGGCGCTGGAAGGAAAAAATCATTTCGGGATCAAATGTAAGGAAGACTGGACGGGCAGAACAATGAAGCATACGGACGACGCACCAAACGAATGCTTCCGTGTTTACGAAGACCCGAAGCAATCTTATGAAGACCATTCGGTTTTTTTGGCAACGCGTAAATATTACACCAAACTTTTTGACCTCGACCCAAAAGATTACAAAGCCTGGGCACACGGTCTTAAAAAAGCAGGTTATGCAACCAACCCGAGGTATGCCTATATCCTGATTGACAAAATCGAGCGTTATAAGCTGTATGAATTTGATAATACTTCTAAAGATGAAGTTTATTACGCCATATTGAAATTGTACCCAAGCCTGAATAGCGATGCGGTTTTTATGGCGCAGCTGAGCCAGGAAAAACAAAACGAAAAAGTGTCGCCGCCAACCATTAAGGTGGATTATACGCAAGGTTCCTACGCTAAACAACAAAGCAAAGTTTCCGAATTGGTGGATGCTAAAAGTAAGGCTGAGCTACTGAAAAATATCCTCGTAAAAAATCATCCGAACGGCGATCTGAAATTCTTTGTGATGCCTGTGGATGCGGATATGTCTGATATTGCGAAGAAATTTGGAATCAGTGAAAAACGTCTGATGAAATACAACGAACTGGAGGACTCCAAACTGGCGAAGAATGAGATCATTTTCCTGGAAGGCAAAAATTCATCAGGAAATAAGGAAACTTACAAAGCCGGAATCGGCGAAACAATGCACGATATTGCCCAAAAATTCGGAATCAAAATGAAGAAACTCTATTCCAAAAACAGAATGGAATCGGGCGAAGAACCGAGAGCGGGACAAACGATTTATCTGCAAAGTAAGAAACCGAGAAGCTAATTAGTTTATAGTTTATGGTGTTTTGTTTTTAGCTTATCTAAACACAAAATACTAAATACCAAATACAAAACAAAAAATGTTATACCAAAGAAGTTCAGCGCTTTTTGAAGAAGCGTACCAATATATTCCGGGCGGTGTTAATTCGCCGGTCCGTGCCTTCAAATCTGTTGGAGGTGTTCCGATTTTTATGAAGTCTGCCAAAGGTGCTTACCTTACAGATGAGGATGACAGAACCTACATCGATTATATCAATTCCTGGGGACCAGCAATTCTCGGACACACACATCCCGAGGTTTTGGAAGCTCTTAAATTACAGGCTGAGAAAGGCTTTTCTTTTGGGGCTCCGACAGAATTGGAAACTGAGATTGCGAAATTTATCGTAGAAAATGTGCCGAATGTAGACCAGATCCGAATGGTTTCTTCCGGAACCGAAGCTTGTATGAGTGCGATTCGTTTGGCGAGAGGTTACACGGAAAGAGAAAAAATCATCAAGTTCGAAGGTTGTTATCACGGGCATTCGGATTCTTTTCTGATTCAGGCGGGAAGTGGAATGGCGACTTTCGGAAGTCCGAATTCTCCGGGCGTTACGCAAGGTACAGCAAAAGATACTTTGCTCGCCGAATACAATAATATCGAACAGGTTGAAGAACTTTTCAAGAATAATCCTGAGCAGATTGCGGCGATTATCGTAGAACCGATTGCTGGAAATATGGGTTGTATCTTACCGGAAAATCAGTTCCTTCAAAACCTTAGAAAATTGTGTGATGAGCACGGAACTTTATTGATTTTCGATGAGGTAATGACCGGTTTTCGTTTGGCATTTGGCGGTGCGCAGGAAGCTCTCGGCGTGAAAGCGGATTTGGTAACTTATGGAAAAGTCATTGGCGGCGGTTTGCCGGTTGGTGCTTTTGCCGGGCCCAACGAAATTATGAACTGGCTTTCGCCAAGAGGACGCGTTTATCAGGCCGGAACTTTGAGTGGAAATCCTTTGGCTATGAGAGCCGGACTCAAAACGTTGCAATTGATAAAAGAAGATGCTGATTTCTATAAAAAATTAGACAAAGCGACTGAAACTCTGGATTTCGAAATCGGGAAAATATTAAACGAGAAAAGCATTCGACACCGCATCAACCGAAAGGGAAGTATGATGTCGATTTTCTTTGATGTGACGTCTGCGAGTAACTTTAATGAAGTGAATAACTCCAACATCGGTTTGTTCAATAATGTGTTTCATCAGGTTTTGGAACAGGGGATTTATCTGCCGCCAAGTGGCTATGAGACCTGGTTTATTTCATCCGCCATTGGCGATACAGAGATTGATAAAACGCTGGAAGCTTTCAGGAAGTTTCAGTATTAGAGAAAAGAAATCAATAGGAACGGGCTTTAGCCCGTTTTTTTATGGTTGTCAATCTGGCTTTAGCCAAAATAACTATGGATAAATTTTGGCTAAAGCCGATTTCTATTTTAATTTCTATCATCGGGCTAAAGCCCGACGCCATTGATTTCGATAGGAGAAGTTTTTGTGATTGATTAATTTTCATTAAAGTCACGGATTGCAAATCCGCGACATCGGGATTAATTAATATCTAAATCTTTAATTCTTTTTATTTTTCTCTCTAATCTTAACATACTTCTCTAGATCTTCAAAACGCATTATATTTCTAATTAAGCCAGCAAATGAATAGAACACACCAATATCAGCTCTAGGGTTAACTGTACTTTTCTCAAGTGCTTCTTTTTCAGCAATAATAACTTCATCTTTTCTTCTAACAATCAAAGCTTCTAATTCTTCTGACGTATCAATTCCAAATTCTAGAATCTCTCTCAATAGTTCACTGTAAGGTTCATCATCCTTTCTATTTTTGATAGGTAAATTTTTATCTAAAACTATTCTTAATGTATCAACATTCAGCTTTTCGGATTTATTGTAGTCAGTTTTGATTTCCTCATTATATTTTTCCCGTTCATTTAATAAACGTTCGTATTCTAAATCAACCATTTCCAATAAAGCAGAAACCCTTCCAATAGATCTAAGTATTTCTCTAGGTGCACTAGTTTTATCCTTATACTGAAGAATATTTGATGTTTCAGCCCAATGATGTTGTGATAAAGTTCTAATTTGAATTTCTCCTGTATATTTTCCAAGATTTTTGTACAGGGGAACTTTTAACCATTCATCTTTAATTTTAATTATCAAATGTTTTGAGGAATAACCAAATTGATCCGCGGAAAGCTTTTCATCAGTATTGTACTCCTTTAATATGTCGAAATTGTCATCAATAAGTCTTACTATTGATTCAACATCCCTCTTAAAAAGCATTAAAATTCTAAAACCAATTAGATCTTGAAGCTCAAGTATACTTTTCTTCATTGTAAATCGTCCACTTTCTTGTTTTTCCGAGAGCGAAGCGAATGCTTTGATTCGTGATTGTATTGGAATAGCTAATTTAATATCATTTTCATTTATCAAAACTGAAATCTGATCTATTACAGCTTTCTCGAATTTTTCAAATTCCTTAATGTGATCCTCGTATTCAATTTTCGCATCATTTATATCTACTTTCTTTGCCATAGTTATTTGTTTTTTTTTTTCGAATGTATGAAAGTTTATTTATTCTATCTATACTTTTTTAATTTTTAAATTAATTATATATATATGCTGAGTTTTTATGATTTAATTTTCTTTATTCATATTTTAATCAATCCAATCGCAAAATAACCGGTAATTGCACAGCAAAACAATACAAATCCACATAAACAAAGACGTTTGCCAAAAGATTTAAACAATTATCCTTATTTCGTCTTTTAACCGCACTTAAATCCAAACTATTATTTCCTAAAAATAATCAAATAAAAACACACACCAAAACTTTTAATTCTCACCAAAAATTCCATCCAACCACGTCCATCATCTAAGCCGACGCATCTAAAATGGTCACAACAGGTACCATCACCACTTCCGACTATACTGAAAAGTTTCAGAATTAGATAAAACAAAAAATAGCCTTAACAAAATCTGTTAAGGCTATTTTCCTGATATGAAGAAATTTTATTTTCTGATGATTTTCTTCGAAACAGATTTTCCGTTTTCCAGTGTTACATTCATCATGTAAACGCCTTTTGGAAGATTCGACAGGTCGATCGTTTTCGATGTTGATTTCAGTACGGTTTTTCCTGTGAGATCTGTAATCGCTGCTTCTTTGACTTTGTCGCTGGCGATGTTGATGTAATCCGAAGTTGGATTTGGATAAATGATCAGATCTACCTTTGACAGAGAAGTATTATTGGTTCCCAAAGTTTCCAGACTGATCTGATATTTTGTCAATCCCAGATCTGATGTGCTGAAGTAGATATCCGCTTTGTCATCATCCAGAAAATCGATGGCAGAAGATTCTGAGAAAAGATGTCCCAGATTTTCAGGCGAAATTTCGCTCCAGTTTTGTCCGGAATCTTTAGAATAAACAATCCTAACCTGAGATGGTGGATAGGCATATCCGTCTCCGCTGCCGTTCATATAGTTAGACGTTGCCACAATGACACCGTCTTTATAGCTTGAAAATTCTGCTTTGTTGATAACATTGCCACTATAGATTTGAGTCCACTTCACACCGGCATCATTGGAAATGAAAATACCTTGTGTGGTAGACAAAAGCAATTGGTCTTTGTTGAAAGGATTTTTACTGATGTCATAAATGAAATCGGCGTTGCTTTCCAGTATTTCCAATCCGCTTTCCGATGGTGTCCAGTTTTGTCCGCCGTCTGCAGTTCTGTAAACATTATTGTTTTGAGAAATAACTACTTTGTTCTCATTGGTTTCATCAATGCTGATTCCGAAAACTGGTCCGAATGATGGCAGTGTCACTTCTTGACTTGTGATTCCGCTCATATCGGAGAAATCAAATTTCCTTACAGACTCATCGAAAGCAACCCAGGAATGATTGGTGTTCGATTTGGATGTAGCGACTCTCATGATATTCAATCCATAATCGCTGTAACCTGTGGAATAATTGGCACCGTGGTCGTTGCTTACAGCAAATGTAGAACCCATAAAATTACTTGAAGTGACATAAACTCTTCCTGCAACCAACGGATCAGCGTAGAGACCGGTGCTTTTGAAATTCGGAAAGAAATTAATAGCCATCAATCCAATTCCCGTTTCTTGCCCGGTCTGGAAATCCTGATGGATGAAGCCTCTTCTCAATCCATAATACAAATGCTTCTGCGAATTTTTGTGAAAGGTGACTCTGTCGGTGTTGTTAGCAAACGGATTTTTGAATCTTGACAATGTAATTCCGCCATCCAAAGAATGGAAGGGGTAATAATTGGAACTGATGATCACCTCATTACTATTCGAAGGATTATAAGTCGCATTCAGGCCGTAATAATATTTGTTTTCCAGATCATTGTTCGGATAAACATAATTCGTCCAGGTGCTTCCGCCATCTTTTGAGATCACGATTTCATTTTCCTCCAAAACCATTATTTCATTCGTGTTTTTTGGATTGATGACAATCTTCTGAATACTGTTGGTAGAAAGTTCTGTCCACGTAATCGGGACAATATTCCAGGTATTGCCACCGTCTGTGGATCTATAAAGATTTTCGGTTTGGGTTTCTGTAAGATAAAATGTTCCCAGAAACATTTTTTGAGGATTTGCAGGGTCAAATGTTATTGCGGAATAATTCTGTCCTGCGATTTTTTCTGTCCAGCTGTTTCCGGAATTATCAGATACATATAATCCGCCGTTTACCTCTCCCGGAGAAAATCCTCTTGCTAAAAATAATTTCTCGGGATTGGTCGGGTGGATGGCTACATTATTAATGTGAACGCCATCATTCGCCGAACTTGTATAAACTTTTTGCCAATCGCTTCCGCCGTTTTTACTATAAAAAACATCTGTCACAAGACCGAAATTGTACATATATGTCGTGTGCAAAAGAATATTCTCGTAGCTGTTTCCTGTAATAGAGTAGGACATGATCAGGTTACCGGACTGATTTCCGTTGGGAGAATCGATTCTTTTAATGACATTGCCATTGGCTGGGTCAATGATAATCACCTGATTGTAAGCGGTGCCTTCTGATGTTAAAATAAAACTCAGATATTTCTGGTCAGAGGTCCATTTCAGTTCTTTTATCGTCCCAAAACTCAGGTTAATCGGGAATGAATAAAGCACTTTCCAGTTTTTCCCGTTATCAGAACTTTTCACAATGTGATTGGTCACCGTGTTGGCGTACAAAACGTCTTGCTTGGTTTGGTCATAAGTTACATCAAAGATTTGCCCATAATCTGGCGAAGTTAAAAATGACAACTGTGCTGCCAACTTTGTAGAAAGACCGGAACAGATTGCCAATAAAAATAAAGTCAATATTTTCTTCATATTCAAAAATTTTATTGATGTAAAATTGATGATAAATCAAAAAAAATGCATCAATAATGGCGTGACATTGCGTGACATCCCTGCATTTTCTGCGTGACACAGTTTTAGTTAAATCGCTGAAATATAATCGTATAAATTTATTTTGTCAGGAAGATTCAGTTTTTTGCTGATTCTTTCCTTTCTTTTTCTGCAGGATTCCGGACTGATGTTGAGAATCGATGCAATTTCTTTATGACTGAGATTCATATAAACATAACAGATGAATCTGATTTCGGAAGAACTCAGATCCGGATGTCTTTCTTTGAGTGTGGCGATGAAATTCTGATTGACGCCTTCAAAATGTTTGAAAAAACTCTCCCACTGATTATTACTCTTAAGCTGAATTTTCAAATCCTTGATAGAATTGACCAGTTTTGTATTATTAGAAATCTCAGGTTGGTTGACGATTGCCTCAATGATCTCTTCCACCACATCATTTCTGCTGGAAATGGTCAAAGCCTGCGAAGTGAGTTGTCGGTTTTGCTGTTCGATTTCGTTTTTGAGACGTTCTTTTTCTAATAAAGACAAAGTTTCCTGTTCTTTCAATTGTTGCGTCAGAATCAGGTTGTCACTTTGTTTTTTCTCAAATTCCAGCTGCGTTATTTTTTTCTGTTGTCTGTATTTAATCGAGTTATTGTAAAGGAAAAGCAAAACCAGCAAAATGATGATAACAGCAGAAGCGATAATGATGTAGAAAATTTTTCTTTCATCTTTCAAGCGTTGCTGGCTTTCTTTGAGTTCGAATTGGTAATTCTGCATCTCGAACTTGATTTTGCCATTATTGAACAGCGCCGAATTATTAATTCTCGAAATCGAATCATTTGTAATAATGACAGAATCTTTATACTTCAGAGACTCGTCATAATTCTTAGTTTCCGCGTTGATCTTTGAAAGATAATTGTAAACTTCCTCTCTGTTATTAATGTTTGGCGAAAGTTTCCTGGCCTGTAAAGCCAAAGATTTTGCCTGGGCAAAATCGCCCTTTTGCTCATTAATCTGTGCTTTTATCAAAAGAATAAACACCAGATTTTCGGTTTGCTTATCGGCTTCCAGTTTAGGAATCAGATTATCGATAATAGCTTCAGATTCGTTAATTTTTTTCTTGAGATAAAGATTTTCCGCCAAAGACATTTTGTTCATTACATTGACTTTCGGGTCATCTTTTGTCAGAATTTCCGCTTCCTGAATATATTTGTAGGCTTCATTGATTTTTTTCAATTTATTCAGAACTAAACCAAGATTCACCGCATAAGCGCCCGCTTTATCATTTCGGTCATTTTCTTTCGCAGTTTGATAGGCTTTGAGGAAATATTCGTAGGCTTTTTGATTATTTTTTTCCTGAAAATAAAGAATTGCAATGTTATTGACCACGGTCATCACATGCTTTTTCTCAGGCATATTGGTTGCGATGTCATAAGCTTCGAGATAATATTTCAGAGCTTCGCCAAAGTCTGTCATCAGATAATAATTGAGACCGATATTGTTGGTCGCACGGAAATTGGATTTGTCCCATTTCTTTTGCTCGGAAACAGACTTTACCCGAATCAGCATCTCCAGAGACTTCGTATGTTCTTTCCTGAACATCTTCTGGATGGCAGAATCGATGATGACCTCACATTCTTTTTCTGACTGCCCGGATATTGCTGAAGGCAGAACAAAAAGTATAATTATTGGGATTGTTTTCAGAAACAGTTTCATCTTCTCGTCAAATCGATAACGAAATATAGATATAATTAATCGTAAAAGCAAGAAGATGAGACTGTGAACGATATAATTCAAAGTCTTCGACTACGCTCAGACTGACATTTTCAGTATCTGAGTTGTCACGCTGAGCGAAGTCGAAGTGCTTTCTTTATTATTGTTTGATCAATTTCTGAATCGCTGAACTTCCGTTCGGGAATTTTATTTTCAGAATATAAATGCCTTTTGAAAGAGTTGAAATATTGATTGTTGATTCTTTGGATTCTGAAACTCTTTTTCCGGATTGATCCAGAAGCTCAACCGAATTAATTTGTTGTTTACTTGTAATATGGATAAAATCTTTAGCAGGATTAGGATAGATCTTCACATTGTTTTTAGAGAGATTACTTTCATTGGTTGCGAGATTCTGGGATATGAATAGATAGGCAGAACCTGCATCATTGAGTTCATTTTCCTCATTATTGTCCCAATTATCTCTTGATGCACCCACAATGATTTCGTTATCGTTCATCGCAATGCTCCAGCCGTAAAAATCTTCTGCAACGTCGTTCTCAGGTTTCAGTTCTTGGTCAAGTTCCCATTGGTTCTGGCTGTTCTTTTTGTAAAGCAGCGCTCTTCCGGGTTCAGCACCATAAAGATGCGGACTGCTGATCAGGAGCCTGTCATTTTTCAGTTCACACATCCATGCAAAATAAGTATGTTCGGAAGATTCATAACTTGGGATTTTCTGAGATTCTTCCCAGTTTCCATTATCATTCAGTTTGAAAATATAAGCCATCGATGGATTGCTCGTTCCGGATTCTGTGTAAGCGCCCACAACCAACTCATTACCAAAAACACTCACCGAATTTCCAAAATAAGAATTCTCAACATTGTCTGATGACGTTAAGCTCTGATGACGTTAAGCTCTGATGAAAGATCCATTCTCCGGAATTATTCTTTTTATAAATATAAATTTTCCCTGTACTGTTGCTGACACCACTTGCACCAACCACAAGATAATCACCATACAGACTGACGCCAATTCCAAAATTTCCAAAATCCACACTTTCCGGCGAAGTTATTTTTTGTTTTTCCAGCCAGTCCGTACCGCTTTTCTCATACATATAAACAGTGCCATTCCAACTGCTGTATCCTGGAGCACCAGCAGCAATCGTGTTGCCGTCAACAGCAATGGAAGTCGGATTAACGCCTAACAGCGCATCATTATCATAATCGGACGCAGTTAGTTTCTTCCTGAAATTCCATTGATTGTCAGAACCTAAATCATAAACGTACAAAGCGCCTGCCCGGATGGTATTTTCAATATCCGCTCTTCCCGCAGAAATCACAAGAAAATCGTTTCCAAACTTTATACTTCCTCCGAATTCCGCCATTTCAAAGCCGTCCGGAGCCATGATTTTTTGATTGAAATTCCAGCTGCTTCCGTCTTTCTGATGAATGTAGACGGCGCCTTTTGCAACGGCTTCTCTGGAAGCGCCAACCGCCAGAAACTGGCTGTTGATCGCAACCGATGTTCCAAACTCCGCGCGGCTTTCTCTTGTAGAAGCGGTGATTTTTTTGGATTGATATTGTCCAAAAACCAATGTCAGACCTAAAACAGCAATTGATGAAATGCCTCTGTTTAAAATTCCCGATAATAGATACTTTTCCATATATAATTTTTTGTAGAGTGAAGGTATATATTAGAAACCCGAAAACTTTAACCTGAGGCGTGACATTGTGTGACAACTACTGTCCATTTCTGTGAAAACGAAAAAAAACTTCCCATTTTGGAAAGTTTTTTCAGCGGTTTTAAAAAATTGGTGGGTTATGATTTCTCAAATTTTTCCAACTTAGTATTGAATTTGTCCAGTTCTTCACGGATTGCAAATCTGCGATACCTGGGAAGTTTTTTGTTATAATCTTTAACTTCGCACAAAAGTTCACCGAAGAACTTCAGCCCCGCTTTTGGCAAACCCTTGTTGTGCGTAGTTTTTTAATTTGTAATTTCATTTCTGTATTCAGTAATTAAAGATAAAAGATCTTTACCAACTAAAAACATATTAAATGAATAATCCACTTTTTTAGAAATGTCTAGATTTTCAATATTCCCTACAGATATTGAAACAATCCCGTTGTCGACTTTATTGTTAAAAGAGAAATGTTCGGAAGAAAAATGAATATGTCCGCTAAGTTTTTTGTATAATGATTCAAATTGGGGGAATATTTTGTCAATTTTATTCACCAAATAGTTATCTGTCATTTTGTTACCATCTCTATCTTTAAGGTTTCTAATATGTTCTCCTTTTAGTACTTTTTCATAAAATTCGCTAGAATTGCTGTATAAACTTAAAGCATAAAGTCTTAAGCAGTTGTCTATCTGAAGTCTCATTAATGAAACAGCCGACTGATAATTATTACTTTCAGCTAATGTCACAAATCCTCTATTTAAAGAAATCGCTCTATTTGCAATGGACATTATGTAGTGATTAATTTCACTTATTCCATCTTCAATTTCATAAATCTTTTTAATCTCGAGGATAAATAATTTCTCTAGAAGAAGAATGTTCTTAAACGTATGATTTAAGTTATCTTCAGTTACATCCTTATTCAGTTTTTGTTTATCCATATAGTCTGTAAAATTACGCACAACATCTGGCTCCACGCCTCGCGCAAATCCAGTTAATATCTTCCCTAAAAATAATCAAATAAAAACATACAACAAACTTTAATTCACAATAAAAACCCTCCCGACACGTCACCCAACCTATCCGGACACGTCCCGGACCTATCCGGATACGTTCTACGAACATCCGGACACGTCCCACAAACATCCGGCGGGGTTCTTTACCCTTCCCACGGGGTTATGGATGCCTCCCGATACGTCCCACAACCTATCCCGATACGTCAAAGACACCACCCGGGAGGTGAAAGACCCATCCCGACACGTCCGGAACGTATCCGGAGCAGTCCACAACCTCGCCGGACCACTGAACAACGTCTCCATAGGGTTGAAAGACGTCTCCGGACCTGTAACCAACGTATCGGGACAGGTTAGACAACGCCAACCGACTATTGCCAAACCTGTCCGAAGACTTGAATGATGTGGGAGATGCATAAAAAAATACCCCTCCGAATGATTCGAAGGGGCTTTTGATTATTTCTGTTCTACTTTGTCTCTTCCGGCGGTGCGGTAGAAGTGCCGTTTTTCACAAAGAACTGCTTCAGGTCTTTGTATTTGTCTTCAAACCCCGGTGCAGAACTTCCCGCTTTGTACGTGGTGTAGGAATAATCCACCAAAGCCGACTGATAGTTGTCGTAGTCATGCAGGGTTTTGGCATTGTTCAGCCTGGTGATGATGCTTTCCAGCCTGCTGATCAGTGCTTCCATCAGGTTTCTGGATCTGTGGTCATTGTTGTATTCTTCCCAGTCGACTTCGGGCGAGCTCAGGTTGTTCTGGCTCTGGTTGTAGTCGTAGACCTTGTTCACAAAAAGCTTGTTTTGCTCGTTGATACTGCCGTAGCGTTTGCGGTCTTCGGGTGAAAGGTTGACTGTGATTTCAGCAAGTGCTGTTTCCAGTGCCGCGATGGCATCCTGTGCGGCAGTGATCTTTGCACTGCTCAAATGTGTGGAGTTCAAATTGGTTAATCCCATCATTTTTGATTTTAAAAGTTAATATATATACGAGTGTTAAAATCGTGTGTTTTATGGTGGCGAAGATAAATAAAATTTTGATACTACAAGATTTTTTTTAACCTGATCTGATTTACAAATGGAAATAATGCACTTTATGCTGCTGTATCATGAATTTTTAATAAGCATAAAAACACCTTGATACATTTTATCAAGGTGTTTTATATTTATTATTATGATCTTTTATTTCGCAAATTTTTCCAACTCAGTATTGAATTTGTCCACTTCTTCCAGGAATAACGCGTGGCCGCTGTTTTCGAATCGGATTAACTGAGAGTTTTTGATGCCTTTGTGCAAATCTTCTGCCCAGACGAAAGGACAGCTTTTATCCTGCACACCGTGGAAAATAGCCACCGGAATGTTGATTTTTGAAAGCTGGGATCTCAGATCCAGATCTCTCAGAGACCTGATGGATTCTGTAGTGGCATAGGGCGATGCATCCAGGCTGATTCTCTCGATCCATCGTTCCGTATTTTTGGAAATATTGCCTTCTTTGGCTTGGAAAGCAGCGCCCAGACCGGCTGCCAGATTTTGTCGGTCAGTCATTGTTGCTTTGATCAGATTGTTGGCTGCATCGGCAGGAACACCATTCGGAAAACCGTCTCTTTGGCTCCATGAAGGTGCTGCTGCGCCGAACAGTGCAAGTTTTGCAACGTGGGCAGAATTGTATTTGGTCACATAATGAAGCACGACTGCGCCACCCATAGAAAAGCCGCCGAGTGTAGCATTTTCAATCTTTAATTTGTCAAGAACGACTTTGATATCATCAGAAAACACATCGAAATCATATCTTCCGTAAGGTTTGTCGGATTTTCCAAAACCACGAAGTGTAATGCCAATCACACGGAATCCCTTTCTGGACAGGTATTGGTATTGGTACTCATACATTTCGTCGCTCAAAGGCCATCCGTGGATCAGGACAATAGGTTGGCCTTCGCCCAGGTCGGTCACATGCAGTCTGACACCTTTTTCGACTTCGATGTATTCTGCCCTTCCGGCAGAAGCGGGCGTTCTTTGAGTCTGAGCCATAAAATTACCGGCAAAAAGAGACACTAACATTACGATTACTAAAGCTGAATTTTTCATTGTTTTAAAATTTTAATTTGTTATGGTTTGTTTGATGATGCAAAGTTCTGCCAAAAAGCATCTCATATCAATGGACGCCTTTCGCCTTGAATTGTACTTTTTCCCCCAGACCATTAAAAATGGAAAAAGCGTGACCGGGAATCACGCTTTTTGTTAATATTTAATTCAATACCAATCAGAATTGTTTCCGGAAGGAAGTCGGAGAAACGCCTGTGTTCTTCGTGAAAAATCGTACGAAATAAGCATCGTCATCGTAATTCAGGCTGTAGGCAATTTCTTTGACGCTCATTGTCGTATGCGCCAGAAGCCGTTTGCTTTCGAGGATAATTCGGTTTTTAATAATGTCGTTCGGGGTTTCTTTGCTCAGTAAGCTGATTTTTTTGCTGAGGCTTTTTGGGGTGATGAAAAGCATCTCTGCATAATCGGCTACCGTGTGATGGGTTTTATAGTTTTCCTCCACAAGCTTGCTGAATTTCCTCAGAAAATGGACATCCGTCTGTTTTTCATCTTCCGACAATTGATGTTTCTCTTTCCAGATTCTTGTCGATTTTAGAATGATCAGTTTGAGATAAATCCGGAGCATTTCTTCTGTATTTGCATCTTCATTGCTCATCTCAGATTGTATGTCTTCAATGATCGATCTGATGCCGGCAGCCTGATCTTCGTTAAGCTCAATAAAGGGCACTTCGAATACATTATTGTATAAAATACCATCGCAGGCCACTTCCTGATCGTGGATCTCGATACAGTAAAAATCCCGGTTAAAATGCAGAAGCACTTCTTTATTTTCCGCACTGTTCAGAAATTGGATCTTCACTTTCGGATTGATGAACAGCAGTGCATCCTTTTCTAAACTGAAGGTGTTAAAATCAACCTTTACCGCAGTATTTCTCGGCAAAAAAAGAATCTTGATATTTTCTGCGATAGACAACAGTGTACTTTCCCCGATTTCATCATCTATAGAACGTAACTGGCCAAACTGTTTGTATGAAAATTCTTTGAGCATTGTATCCGGATGATTGCTGTTAATCAGACAAATTTAGTCAAAGTCCCGTTAACATTAAACAATTTTCAAAGTCTGAATCAGTCCGTCCTCGAATTCATAATGATACTTCATCATAATCGGGCTCCCGGGAAAATTCCCCGAAACTTCAGCGGTCAAAATCTGTTCTGCTTCCGAATATTCCATAGGTTTCATTGTGGCGTGGTAGTCCTTGTTGGCTTTGTCTATCCATTGTTCGATTTCTTTTCTGCCTGTGTGTGTTTTGCCTTCGTCAAAAACTAGGGCTGTATCTGTAAAACACTGGGCGTAAGCTGTGCTGTCAAACTCGTTTTGTGTTTTTACTAATTGTTCTACTACTTTTGGTAAGTTCATAATATTTATTTTTAAAAGTTGTTAAATCGTTGGAATAGTTCCGCCATCGATGACGAAGTTGGTTCCTGTTAAATAATTGGCTCTCGGTGAAACTAAGAATCCAACCAGCTCGGCTACTTCTTCGGATTCGGCAGGTCGCCCAAACGGGATTCCGCCCAACGCGTCCATCACGCCCTGTTGCGTATCTTCTACGGTACTGTTCGCGTTTCTAGCGATTTCGCCCAGCCAGGCTTTTGAGGAAGATGTGTTAATCCATCCGGGAGAAACAGTCAGTACACGAACGCCTTTTGGCGTCACTTCGTTGGATAAGCTTTTACTGTAATTGATTAATCCGGCTTTTGCAGCTGCATAAGGCAAAGTGGAATCATACAAAGGCAGTTTACCCTGGATCGAGGCAATGTGTATGATGATACCGGTTTTTTTCTCAATCATTTGCGGTAAAAATCCTCTGTCCAATCTTACAGGAGCCAGCAAATTGGCTTGTAAAGTTGATTCCCAATCTTCATCACTTAAAGCCACAAAACCTCCGGCTGGCGTCACCGATGAACCTAGATTATTCACCAGAATATCCAGCCTTCCGTAAGTCGTTAGCACTTCGCTGATTACTTTTTGAGAATCTTCTGCTTTGCTCAGATCTGAGGCGATAAAATGAAGCTTACTGTTTTCTTGTTCAGGTGCATTTCGAGCTGTAATAATAACAGTTGCTCCAGCTTGTAGAAGTCGTTCTGCAATGGCTCTTCCAGCGCCTTTTGTTCCGCCTGTTACCAAGGCGATCTTGCCGGATAACTCATTATTGAAATTAAATTGTTGTTCCATTTGTTTTAATTATTTAGGCAAATTTCAGACTTATGTACGCATCTCACAATTACTGAAATACGATTCCTATAGGGACAAATTTTTCCCCTATTGCACGATTTGGAACATAGGATTAAATTTGTCTTATGTATGAGCGAAAAATAATTCCGAATCTGAACTGTGGTTTAGATTTGATTGGTGAAGTGCTTTATGGAAAATGGAAAATCCGTCTGCTGTTTTTTATCCATCAGGGACATCAGCGCCCAAGTGAATTGCAAAGGAAAATTCCGGATGCGACAAGGAGAGTTTTGAATATTCAGTTGAAGGAACTGGAAGACCACGGATTGGTGACCAAAGAGATATTTCCTGTTGTTCCGCCAAAAGTGGAGTACAGCCTTACGGATTTGGGAAAAACATTGATTCCTGTGATTTCAGCCATAGGAGAATGGGGCGATGCGAATGAAAAGCATCTGCGCGAAGTTATTTTGAAGAGACTGAATATTGAATAAAAAAACTTTCCCCAAAAAGGAAAGTTTTATCAACAGTATGTTAAAAGTCAGTTTAGGAAAATTGCTGTGGTTTTTTTATTTTATACCTTGGTGACTCCAAATGATAAACCAAATTCATTTAAGACCGTCCTTTTTTGTGAGGATGGTTTTTTTATTTTGCAGGTTTCGCTCTCAAATATTGATGCGGATAAAAATTATCTTCATCATTTTCCCAAGCCGACTGAACAGCAAAATAAGGATTTCTCAAGATTTCTCTGGCTAAGAAAATCAAATCACCTTGTCCGTTTTGCAGGATTTCTTCTGCCTGTTCAGCAGTGGTGATAAGCCCAACAGCGCCAGTTTTGATGTTTGCCTTTTGCTTCACATCTTCTGCCAACGGAACCTGATAGCCTGGACTCAAAGGAATAGTAACACCGTTGATATTGCCACCACTTGAAACATCTACCAAATCTACATTTTTAGCTTTCAAAGCTTTGGAAAGTTCTACGCTGTCGGAGATTTCCCAACCGTTTTCTGCATATTCGGTTCCGGAAATTCTTACAAATAATGCTTGGTTTTCTGTAATTTCTGAGTTGACAGCATCCACAATTTCCATTAAAAATCTGGCTCTGTTTTCAGGATTTCCGCCGTATTCGTCCGTTCTTGTGTTGGAAAGTGGTGATAAGAATTGGTGAATGAGATAGCCGTGTGCTGCGTGAATTTCTAAAACATCAAATCCAGCTTCGATTGATCTTTTTGCTGCTTTTCGGAAATCTTCGACTAATTCTTTTATTTCTTCAACAGTTAAAACGTGAGGGATTCTTTCGGAATGATGAAAAGGAATTGGGCTTGGTGCAATGGTTTCCCAGCCTTCTTCCAAACTCATCTGTCGGTTGGTTGCTGCGGAAATAGAACCTTTTCTGCCAGCGTGTGCCAGTTGAATCCCGATTTTGCTTTCTGAATTCTGATGAACAAAATCAACAATTTTTTTAAGTTCAGCAGCTTGTTCATCGGTCCAGATTCCGAGACATTTGTCGCTGATTCTCCCTTTTGGTTCTACGGCTGTTGCTTCGGTGATGATGAGTCCGACGCCGCCTTGGGCGCGACTGCCATAATGAACAAAGTGGAAGTCATTCGCAACGCCTTCTTCTGCGGAGTACATACACATTGGTGACATTACGATTCGGTTTTTCAGTTCTACATTTCTGAATGTTATGGGTGTGAAAAGCTTCATTTTTTTAAATTATATATTTTATTGCTGTTGTCAAAGTAAACAGGGAATTTCAAAGATTTTTCATAGTTTTCCCAATTTCCCTCAAAACCTATAACCGCTAATTTTCCCAAACTTAATGAAAGCATATCGCCAGAAAAAGTTCCGCTGTGTTTGCCTGTTCCTTCTTCAGAGAACTTGAAATTGTAAATTTTCAAATTGCCTTTAGGAGAATTTTTCGTTCTTTCAATATTGAGAGTAATTGTTCCGCTGAAATTGGCTTTCGTTCCTTCGACATCAGAATAGCCTTTTACATTATAAGTTTCAAGTGAATTATTTTGTAATGAGACAGAATCAAAAACTACTTTTATTTTTGTTTTTTTATCAATGTCTCCTAAATAAAAATCATTGTTGTTCTTTATGAGATTTTCAGTTTGCGCATTAGTAAAAATGCTCGCAAAAATCATGATTAAAAGGAAGAAATATTTTTTCATAACTGTCAATTTAAAACGATGAATCACTCGCAACCCGACTTGAACGGAAATTCTTTTTCGCGTATCGAAAAAGTTCTGTTTAAACAGAAATCGCCTGCAAAAAAGATTGACTTCGTCGAACCACTTCGTCAGGTTTGGGAGTGGAAGGCGGATAAAGCTGCCTAAATAAAAATATTTATTTTCTCGCAAATTTTATTGATTGAGCAGATAAATAAATCTGTCAAAATTTGCTAAATCAGCGTGCGATATTATTCCTAAACCCCAAACTGCTGCAAATGATGATCCAGATGTTTTGACATCATATTATTCCATTCGGTAGCAGAAAGTTTGCCGAAGTTAAAACTTTCCTTCCCTTCAAAAGCGTCTGCTCCCAACTGCTGCGTTTTTTGAATGAAACCAATAATTCGTTTTTTTTCTTCTTCAAAACTTTTGTTGTCAGTAATGACAAACATCGCAGCAGTCGGGGAGTTGTGTTTGTAAGGTGTTTCGCTGACCACTTTTGACTTAACAAACTTTTTCAAAATCCATTTGGTAAGTAAGCCCGGTTTTTTATGTTTTTCCTGTTCGTAAATCAGTTCGTAGGTCACGTTGCAGTGCGCCAGCATTTTGTCCACTGACATCACGCCCCATTTTGGGAAAGAGTCTTCCGTGAGTGCGTTGATTCTCCTGATGAAATGGCTTGTGTCCGCCTGGTCGAATATATTCTTCATAGTTTATGTCGTGATTTTATTGATTTGATTAAGTTTTTCTATTAATAATTGGTTGCGCTTTTTGTGGCTTATAAAATTAATCAGAAAACCAATAAAAACTGCTGAAGAAATAGCAATGATGATAAATAAAATGATGTTCAGCCTGCTTTTCTGTTCCTCGATTTTCTGATTGTTTTCCAGATTCAGTGCATCTATGCTTTTATTGAGAGAGGCAAGTTCGCTCTGTTCCCTGGCAAATTTGGTTTCGATATACAGTCTGTTGTACACTTCATAATTGTTCCAATCTTGAAGTGCGAGATAATTGTCAGAAAAACCTTTGTAAATACCTTCGCTCAGGACCAAATCGCCGACTTTTTTGGACAGATTGACCGATTTTTTCAAAAGTTCTATCGCTTCCTGATGTTTTCCCAAAACGGTGTAATTCTCGGACAAACCTTTATAGGCAAAAGCTTCCAGACTTTCCGCATGCGCCGATTGGGCAACCTCGGCAGATTGTCTGAAATATTTCTCAGCTTCATTGTATTTTTTGAGATAGAAATAGCTGTAACCGACGTTGTAAAGTATCACGCTTGTGTTGGCGATAGAGTTTTCATAATTGCCGACTTGTTTGATGTAGCGTAATGCAATGAAGAATTTTTCCAGAGCCAACTCGTTATTATCTTGGTTTTTATACACCAAACCTCGTACAGCGGAATTCATTCCTGTATATAAGGTCTTGAATTTTCCATCGGGCAAAGTCTGACAAAGTTTATAATATTCGTCCAGAGATTCTATTGTTTTGCTGTACAATCCCATATTTTGGTATTGCAACGCAATAGAATTCAGTATTTTTATTTTTTGTTCCGGATTTGAAATCGATTTGCTGAGTTCTTTCATTTTCAGGACGCAATCCAAAGATTTATCAAAATCCCTTTTCGACATATAAACTCTGGAAAGTAACTGATAAAGCTTAATCTGATTGTCGATATTCTTTTCATTTTTAAGCATTTGATGAACCAGCTTCAATGCGTTGTCTGGGTTTTCATACACGTAAGAAAATGCTTTTTTGTACACTTGTTCATTGTACTGGGATTTATAAATTCCGGTAAATATGAATAAGATTAATATGATGATGAAGCGTTTCATTTGTTCTGAGTCAATTGCTGAATGTATGTGTTAGGAGAAATCCCGGTTACAGATTTGAAAACCGTTGTGAATGTGCTGTGAGAAGAAAAACCAGCTTTCTGCGCCAGATAACTCACTTTATAATTAAGATAGGCTGGGTCAGTTTTCAAAAGGTAAGCGATATAATTGATTCTGAGTTCGTTGATGTAATTGTTGTAATTTTTTTCTTTGTATTTGTTGATGATTTCGGATAGATATTTGGTATTGGTATCCAGTTGTCCCGCGAGAACGGCGAGCGACATATCGCGATTCAGGAAGTTTTCGGACTTCTCAAATTCCTCGAGCCGGGCTAAAATATCCGCTTCTTTTTCCTTAGAAATCACCAATGGTTTTTTAGAAATGTCAGAATCCGGTTTTTCTGTTTTCGGTTCAATGACCGTTTTACTTTCCTCGATTTTCCTGATATATTCCTGCTGTTTGGTGTAGAAATCGATTCTTTTTTGAATGGATTTTGTTCTTCTTTTTTCGTTGATGCTGATGATGCTGATGGTTATAACTACAATCAGACAAACCAAGGAAACCAACCAAATCGTCCGTGAAAAATCTTTGTCAGAATCTTCAATACGCTTATTTTCATACTGGTCATTCAGGCGAATCAGATTCCTGATGGCTTCTTTTTTATTCTGGTCGAGTTTATCCGTTTGCTCCTTATATATGGAGTAATATTTCTGATACAATTCTTCATTTTTCATCGCCAGATAGTTCTTGGAAAGATCATCATAGATTCTGTATCTCAAAGCATTATAAGGCTTATCTTCAATTAATTCCAAAGCCTGATTCAGGTTTTCAGTAGATTGGATATAATCTTTTTTCAGGAAATTAATCCTTCCTGAATTATCCAGATTGAAAGCTGTAAGAAAAACATATTGTGGCGTTTTCTCCAGCTTCTGCTGAATGTCTTTCACCAAATCCTCAGCCTTATCAATTTGATTTTGAGAAATGTGAATAAACGTCTGGTAAATCTGATTTTCTATCGAAATGATAAAATCCTCGTCCGTGTTTTTTAATTGGGATTGGCTTTGCTTAAGGTTTTCTTCGGCTTCTTTCCACCGTTTCTGGACCATCAGATTCGAAGCATTCAGTTGATAGATGTACGCCAAAAGATTTTCCGGATAACGCAGAGACCTTATTTTAGCAGCTTTATCGACAAGATTCTGCGAGATCCTTATCGATTGCTTATAAAGTCTGAGCGATTGATATTGTTGGGCAAAGGCATAATCGGCATATAAGGAATTGTTATCTTTTCTTTTGTCATTCAGATTCTTGATGGATTGGTCGATGGATTTTGCATAATCGCCTTTGAAGTTATACGCTCTGGAAAGAATGATCTGAACCCGTTGTCTGATGAGTTCTGACTCCTTATTTTCATCGATATTCTGTAGGATCTGGAAAGCATTATCAGGATTTTCATAAAGACTTTTATAGGCTTTGTCAAGAAGTTGCAAAGTTTCTGGATTGCTTTGAGCTGATGTCATAATGACGCCAGAAAAGACCACCAAACACAAAAAAAATACCCTGAACATACTACAAAAATAGTTTTTTTATTTGTGAATTGTACGATTTTTAACAATTCTTTGAGGATTAATCAATCATAAGGCAATGTTTTTAATTAATTGATATTAAGTTGTTTGTGATTTCTGTGCTTTAGAAATTCACGAATTAGAAAAGCCAAACTTTAGGAATTGAGCTTATTAAGACATAAAATTGTAAAGAAGTTTTTAGGACAAAGACTTTAATGGTTAAGAGAAGAATAACTATCAATATTATTTAAATTATTATGAAAAAAGTTTACTTGCTTTTATTAGGGATTATCACATTGTCGGAAATCCATGCCCAGCAAATAGAGCTGAAGGTGATTGAAGGAATGGGCTCACGTCTATACGACATCAATGACAATGGAATGGCCATTCATTCCGGCGCCTACTTTGATTTTGCAACCGGTGTTACAACACCAACAGAAGGCGAACAAAACACCAACCGAATCAATAATGCTGGCGACGTAGCCGGACTGATGGCTTACACAAGTTCCGAAGGTGAAGAACTGGGACAGGCGGCATATAAGAAAAACGGAACATGGACGGCAATTGGCTATTTCACGGGTGATGTGCCAGGCAACAGCTGGTTTAGTTCTGCCAATGCCATCTCCGGAAACAGTAAATATGTAACAGGGCAAATATCCACGAGTGTTGAAAACAGCTACGCCTACATCTATAATACAGAAGCGGGAACCATCAAAAAACTGGACGGAGACGGCTCTTTTGAGTACGGAAGAGGCGAGGGTGTCAACAGTTCTGGCATAGTTGCAGGCTTTGTCAACAAATATTCTATCAACGGAAGTACTTATTGGATTCCGGTTTATTATACACCGGATGGCGTTGTGCATTACATCGGAGATTTGGGATATGGCGAGGCGGCTGATATCAATGATGCTGGCCAGGTAGTGGGAGAGAAGGATGGAAAGCCATTTTTATATGATATCAATACCAATGTTTACAAAGCGTTCAATATCCCTGCAGGATTCGATTCGGCGACATTCACATCCATCTCGGAAACAGGTGTGGCTGTTGGCTACGCAGGAGATGCAGGTAACAGAGAGGTGATCATCTATCATCCTTCATTAAGTTCCAATCCTGTCTTACTGAAGGATCTCCTGACGAGCCAAAACGTGACCATAACTACTTTCGATGGGAAACTGGGAACTGCCATGGGCATTTCGCCCGACGGAAACTACATCGCCGGATTTGATAATTCTATTCCGCCATTCTTCGCAGCAGGCTGGGCAGTTAACTTAAATAATCTTTTATTAAGTGGCAATGACTGTTCAATAACTTGCCCGGACAATATCGAAACTACTATTGAAAGCGCATCCCAGACATCAGCAGTTGTGACTTACTCATTACCGGTCACTTGTGGTACATCATCTTCCACAGGATTGCAGACCGTTTTGGTATCTGGTTACGAATCTGGTGCCCAGTTCCCGATTGGCGTGACCAATGTGGTCCACAACCTGGTAGATGCAGACGGTAAAATCGTTTATGTCTGCTCTTTCCAGGTGAAGGTGAATGATGTTTATTGTTCTACAACGCCACAATATGGTGTAGACGCAATTACCAAAGTTCAGTTTGCGGGGATTGATAATGTTTCAGAGGCTTATACTAATAGTGCCAATGAATATTTTCTGGACAAAGTAGGCGAAGTCTATCAGGGCAGCCAATATCCGATTGCAATAGAAGCTAATACCAACGGTGGCTATGACTATGCAACAGTTTTTATAGACTGGAATCAAAATGGCGTATTCACAGATGCAGGCGAAATATATGAGGTTGGGGCAGTAACTTCCGACGGAATGGATGGTGCACAGATCACAGGAAACATCACAGTTCCTTCTACCGCCACTGTAGGTAAAGCAAGAATGAGAGTGATGCTTAGCTGGGATGCCTCGGTGACCACTCCTTGCGACAATTCCGTCTACCAGTACGGACAGGCAGAAGATTATACCCTGGATGTCAAAGAATCGCTGGGCGTGAATGACATCGGCTCAAAATCCATCAGCTACTATCCAAACCCGGTGAAGGATATCCTGAATCTGGTAAGTGATAAAAATGTAACCAACGTGTCGGTTTATAACATCGAAGGGAAGCTGGTCAGAAACTTTGCAGGTTCTGGCGAATCCAGAGTGCGCTTGGATTTGTCAACATTAGTCACAGGAACTTATGTAGTGAAAGCAACAACCAGGGATAGTAAAACAACAACGTTTAAGGTCATAAAGAAATAAATCATTTCATCATAATTAGGAGCAAAACCCGCATCAGCATTGGTGCGGGTTTTCTTCATCAGTAATTTGGGCAGCTATTTCCGCCCTCCGTTCCCGCTATCCGCCGCTGACGGATGAGCTCCACTCAGGTCGGGCTGCGGGCAATTCGCTGTTCCGGTGATGCTTTATAATAGCGATACGCTGTACTGGAATTTAGGATGTCCCCGTACTAACATTAGTAAGCCCCGTTACTAACAGTTAGTAAGGCTCGTTACTAATAATTAGTAAGCCTTGATACCGGCATCAGAAATAGAACGGATGAACCGCCAGGCTATGCGTTAACAAAACCCTAATTGTTCCCCGAAAATTGTTTTTTAGGCCGAGATGCTTTAACTTTGCACAAACCTAATCTAATGAGTAAGAAAGACACGAAGTATATCTTCGTAACAGGAGGTGTTACTTCTTCACTGGGTAAAGGAATAGTCTCCGCTTCTTTGGGGCTTCTGCTGAAATCGAGAGGTTTCAAAGTTACCATCCAGAAACTGGACCCTTATATCAACATCGACCCCGGAACGCTAAACCCCTATGAACACGGTGAATGTTATGTGACGGAAGACGGTGCAGAAACAGACCTGGACCTCGGACACTACGAAAGATTCCTGGACTCTCCGACATCTCAGAACAATAACGTTACAACAGGAAGGATCTACCAGACTGTTATCGAAAAAGAGCGCAAAGGCGATTTTCTTGGGAAAACAGTGCAGGTGATTCCGCACATTACCAACGAAATCAAACGCAGAATAAAAATCCTTTCCAAAAAAGATTATGATATCATCATCACAGAGATCGGCGGTACAGTCGGCGATATAGAATCTTTGCCTTATATAGAAAGTGTCCGCCAGCTGCAGTGGGAGCTGGGAAAGAACAATTCCATGGTCATCCATTTGACATTGCTGCCTTATCTGTCATCCAGCGGAGAACTGAAAACAAAGCCATCCCAGCACTCTGTACGTCAGTTGATGGAAAGCGGTATCCAGGCAGATGTCCTGGTTTGCAGAACAGAACACACCATTCCCAAAGAGCTTCGTTCCAAACTGGCGCAGTTCTGTAATGTAGGACTGGAAAACGTGATCGAATGTATCGATATGGAAACGATCTACGAAGTGCCTCTGTACCTGCAGAAGCAGCATTTTGATGAGGTAGTTCTCAAAGAACTGAACTTACCGGCAGGGAAAGAGATTAACTTAAAAGACTGGAAGTCATTCCTGAAAAAATATAAAAACCCGAAACGCAGTGTGGAAATTGCTTTGGTTGGGAAATATGTATCGCTTCAGGATTCTTATAAATCGATTGCAGAAGCCTTTATCCACGCAGGTTCTGATATGGAAACCGAAGTCAGGGTAAGATGGGTTTACAGTGGTGATATCGAAGAAAAAGGTGCAGAAAAATTGTTGCAGGGCGTAGATGGTGTATTGGTGGCACCAGGCTTTGGTGACAGAGGCATCGAAGGGAAAATACAGGCGGCGAAATATGCAAGAGAGAATAAGATGCCGTTATTGGGCATCTGTTTGGGAATGCAGATTATGACTATTGAATTCGCAAGAAATGTCCTCGGTTTAGCCAAAGCCAACAGCATGGAGTTTGATACTTCTACACCGGATCCGGTGATTTCCCTGATGGAAGAACAGAAAAATGTTGTAGACAAAGGCGGGACAATGCGTCTTGGTGCCTGGAAGTGTGTTCTGAAAACAGGTTCCAGACTGGCAGAAGTTTATGGTGCCAAAACCATATCCGAACGTCACCGTCACAGATATGAGTTCAACAGTGATTATAAAAAAGACTTCGAAGATAAAGGCCTGATGCCGACAGGACTGAATCCCGAAACGGATTTGGTTGAGACCCTGGAACTGAAAGACCATCCGTTCTACATCGGAGTCCAGTATCATCCGGAATACAAAAGTACGGTTGCCACACCGCACCCTTTGTTCAAAGCGTTTATTAATGCTGCGGTTAAAAATAAAAAATAAACTGAAAGAATGGCTCAAAGTATTTCTCTGAGCCATTCGTCTTTATAACGGAATCTGAAAAATAAATCCTATTTTTGCAGACCAAATAAACAGATCTGAACTCCGGATCTCAAACTTTAAATATTCTATAGATGCAACAGAATAACGGATTAGACAAAAGCCAGCTTATTAGCTTTGCGGTTTTTTCTATGATTCTTATCGGTTTTATGTTTTATTTCCAAAACAGAAACGCCAAAGCCGAACAGGAACAACTGGCCGCACAAGCCAAAAAAACAGAACAGACTACCAAAGCAAAGCCTGTGACTGCTAACCTGAATGCTGCTGAGGTAACACCAACATCAGTTCAGAAAGTTAACCTTCAGAATGATGAGCTGGCTTTGGAATTCTCGAGCGTTGGCGGCCAGCTGAGCTCTGTTAAACTTAATAAATTCCAGGCGTTTGGCGGAAAGCCATTATATCTTTTTAATAATAACAATTCCAACTACGGATTCCAGTTTACGGATAAGTCAGGGAAAGTTTTCAATACAAAAGACCTGGTCTTTACGCCACAGGTTGCAGGAAACATGGTCACTCTTAATTCCAAAATAGGAAATGCGGTGATCCAGTTCATCTATACCCTGAAAGCAAAATATACAGTTGATTTCCAGGTGAAAACGCAGGGCTTGGCCAGTATGGTGAATGACGGAAAAGCCAATTTTGTTTGGAATTACAATGTAAGAGGCGCAGAAAAAGGACGCTCGCAGGAAGAGACCCATACCGAGTTTGCTTATGCGTTCAACAATTATAAAGATTACGATTACGACGCCCGTTCTGATATGGATGAGCCGGAAGAAACCCTGAACTGGATTGGTGTCAAGCAGCAATTCTTTTCAGCAGTAATCGAAGCTAAGAATGGTTTCACCAAATCAAAAGGAAATCAGGAAGCGATTCCGGAAGGCGAGTTTTTGAAGAAGTTCAATTATGATGGTCAGGTTACTTTGGCCGGCAATGAACTGAATCAGGATTTCACATGGTATTTTATGCCTTTGGATATGGACCTGCTGAAGTCTTATGACAAAAACTTTGATGAGATTCTTCCACTAGGCTGGTCATTCATTGGCTCGCTGAACCGCCATGTGTTTATGCCGATGTACAGCCTGATTTCCGGTTGGGGCATTGCTGCTGGATGGGCGATCTTCTGGATGACGATTATCGTAAAGCTGATTCTGTCGCCGGTGATGTTCAAGCAGCACAAGCTCAGTGCTATGATGAAAGTAATTCGTCCCGAGATTGATGAGGTGAATGCCAAGTTCAAGGATGCGGATCCGATGAAAAAACAGCAGGAAACCATGGCGGTCTATCGGAAAGCCGGTGTTAATCAGATGGCGGGTTGTTTGCCGGCTCTGGTTCAGATTCCGCTATTCTATGCCTTATTCCGTTTCTTCCCGAACATGATCGACCTCAGAGGTAAAAGCTTCTGGTTTGTTCCGGATCTGACTGCTTATGATGATGTCATCAGCTGGGGAACCAATATTCCATTGTTAGGAAACCACCTTAGCATATTTGCTTTGGCTTGTACGATTGTGATTCTGATTTATACCATCATGACTTCAGGGAACATCCAGCAGCCTCAGCAGGAAGGGATGCCAAATATGAAAGTGCTGATGTATATCTTCCCAGTTACTTTCCTTTTCTTCCTGAATAGCTCTGCATCTGGTCTTTCCTGGTACTATTTCGTATCGAATGCGATCAACATTGTGATTATCCTTGTGATTAAATATTTCATCCTGGATGAGAAGAAGATCCATGCACAGATACAGGCTAACAAGCAGAAAGAACCTAAGAAAGAAGGAAGTTTCCAAAAGAGAATGAGAGAGATGATGGAGAAAGCGCAGGAACAACAGAAAGCGCAGGAAGCTAGAAACAAAAAGAAATAAATAATAAAGCGGTAATTTTTACCGCTTTTTTTTATAAAGAATCTTCTGCTTTTTACTTAAGATTCTACAAAGACAATTATTGATAAATTTCAGGATTCACGCAATTAGGCATGGGCTGATTCTTTGAAAAAGCAACAATGTTTTCTGCCGCTATTTTTGACATTCCGTTTCTGGCTTCGGCAGTTGCGGAACCGATGTGAGGCAGAACGCAGACGTTCGGTAACTGAAGCAATGGATTGTTCTGCTCCATCGGTTCGGGATTTGTGACATCCAAACCAGCTCCCCAGATTTTACCGGATTTCAAAGCCTCAAGCAGATCTTCTTCATTTTGAAAACCACCTCTTGCTGTATTGATGAAAATCAAATTCGGTTTCATTTTTCCAAAGGTTTCCCTGTCAAAAATACCGGCTTGATCCGGCGTATAATTGGCATGAATGCTAATGATATCCGATTTTTGTATCAGTTCATCAAAAGAAACATATGTAGCGCCAAGGTCTTTTTCAGCCTGCTCATTATGACTTCTGTTATGATAGATGATCTTCATCCCGAACGCCTTTTTACATTTTTCTGCCATTTCGAAACCGATTCTTCCCAAACCTAATATTCCTAACGTTTTTCCATACAGTTCCTGCCCAAGTTCCTCCAATGCGTCGAAACCTTTCCAGTTTCCCGATTTTACCTTGTCTATGTTATAACTTGCTTTTCTTGAAACCATCTGCATCAATAAAAATGCGATGTCTGAGGTGGCTCTGCTCAGAACATCGGGTGTATTCCCAACAGGGATTTTCCGTCTGTTCGCTTCTGTAATATCAACTTGGTCAAACCCGACTGAAAATAATGAGATTGCTTTTATGTTGGAACAGGTATCGAAGAAGTTTTTGTCGAATTTGTTTTTCCCGACATTCAGGATGATATCTGCTTTTTTGCAGTTCTCCAGCCACTCTTCTTGGGTGGGGCTTTCATTTTCCGGCACAATGATGTCCAGCTGATTGGATTTCAGAATATCGATTCCGATTTGCGGAATTTTTTTGTTGAGGAATACTTTCATTTTGTTTAGATTTTATATTTATAATTTTAAATCAAAAATTACTCAGCGGGAATGCTGATACCGAATCTGCAGCCCGGCCTGAGTGTAGCTCTTTTTCTTTTTATTAAAAGAAAAAAGCGGGAACGGAGGACGGATAAAGCTGCCCAAATCCTGATGTTTTAAAATGCAAAAACCGGAAAATATTTCCGGTCTGTAGTTGTCATGATATTCTTATCAAAAATTATTCCTGCGTTGGTCTTTCTTTGTCTTTTGTAAAAAAGAATTTGATAATAATAGGCAAAGTTGTTACCAGAACTATGATCAGGATTATGATTTCCAGTTTTTTCTTGAGATCGATGCCGAACTGATCCATGAATAATTTATCCAGATAGTGTCCTGCAAAAATCATTGTAAATGACCATAGAATGGCCCCTACAACGTTGTAGAAAAAGAATTTCGGTTTGCTCATTTTTACAATTCCTGCGACAATCGGGGAGAAGGTTCTAACAATTGGTAAGAATCTTGAAAGGATCACTGCAACAGCACCATGTTCTTCGAAAAAATCATGGGCTTTGAAAAGGTACTTTTTTTTGAAAAGGAAGGTGTCCTTTCTTTCGTACAACAATGGTCCGCTTTTGTAACCAAACCAGTATCCGACTTCGTTTCCGATGATGGCTGCAATGGCGACAGCAGTTGCAAGGATGGTTGTATCCAGAAAATCGGAGCCTGTTGATCCGAAAGTTGTATCGATGATTTCCACAGCATATATTCCGGAAATGAACAGTAAACTGTCACCAGGCAAAAAGAAGCCAACAAATAGTCCGGTTTCTGCAAAAATAATAAATAATATCAGCCAAAAACCACCAAGCTTGATGTAAAATTCGGGGTTTAATAAGTCTTTCCAGCTTTCGAAATGTTCCATATTTATCTGTGAATCGCAAATATATTAAAACAAACCGAAAACACCGATAGAAAAGAATTTTTTAGGAATATTTAACTTTAATAATAACTATTGATATCTACTTGCTTTTTGAGAGTAACCGCCAAAGATTTTCTACCGGCCCTGTTTTAAAATATTTTAACCAGATATTGCTGTATATTACTTGGAAAATGTATATTAAAATTGCATAAAATGTTGTTTCTAAAAGTGTTGTTTTGCCAGATAATCCAAAAGCATATCCGTAAAAAAGAATCATACACAAAAGAGTTTGCATCAAATAATTGGTTAATCCTAATTTTCCAGTATTGCCAATCCAATCGAAAACAGCTGATTTTGTATTGCTAAAAAGTACTGAGAAAAAAATAAGATAACAAATTGTAATAAAAGGTGTGGTTATAAAAATCATCAATTTAAAAATCAATTCACGAAATTGGAAAGGTATTTCGGTCATAACTTTTATGCCAAGAATATCAAAATTGGTAATGGCTTTAATTAAAATCAGGATTGGGAAAATGATAAGGGCTGATTTCAGTAGTTTGTTTTTAAATTCAGGAATTCTATTGAAAACATCCATTTTTCCAGCAATCAATCCCAACAGAAACATACACAAATAATGGATGTTTGATGACAATCCATTTTCAACATTCATTACCCAAAGCATTGCAACACCTAGTTTTTGTAGACTGAAAACCGCCCCAATGGAACCGTGTTGCCAAGTCTGGACAACTTCCATAATGATAGGGTTTATCTCCAAAGTCTTGGGAGCTGCTGGATTTATAAAGGAAATTAAAATTTGTAATAGGAAAGAGAAAGTCATCAATCCTATAATCCATTTGACAATACTTCGGACAGATTTTTTGTTGAAATAAAGTAATGTGAATCCAAATATGCCATATTTGTGCAAAATGTCGCCAAACCAAAATACCAAACCGTGAACAAGCCCGATTAGCAATAGAATCCAGAGACGACGTTTGAATATTTTCCCGGCATCTAGACCTTGCCGAATATTTTTTTGATATAACAAATAGAATCCCAATCCAAATAGGAAACTATATATCGTGTAAAACTGACCATTGACGAATATGTGCAAAAGGAATTGTAAAGGAGCATAAATTTCAGGACTGTCCAATCCTAATTTATAAACTTGCTCAGGGGTAAGAAATGTAAAAAGGGCATAGGTCTGGATATTAAAAATCAATATTCCCAACAATGCGATGCTACGGATAATATCAATGGTTTTGATTCTGTTAATTGCTTGATTCATAGTTTGTTTTATGTTCTGCAAATTAACATAATAATTTTTAATTAAGAATCATATTTGTCTCCCCATTTATCTTTTAGCTGCTCACGGATTTTTTTCTCAGTAGAATTATTGGCGGGCTGATAAAATGCCGTTCCTTTGATCTTATCTGGTAGGAATTCCAGATCCACAAAGTTGCCTTCATAAGAATGCGCATATTGATAATCTTTGCCATAATCCAGGTTTTTCATCAGCTTGGTTGGTGCATTTCTGAGATGTAAAGGTACTGGCAGATCGCCGGTTTTTTTTACAAAAGCCATTGCTTCGTTTATTGCATTGTAAGTTGAATTGCTTTTTGGTGAAACGGCGAGATAGACTGCGGTTTCACTGAGGATAATTCTGGCTTCTGGATTTCCGATAACATTGATGGCCTGGAAACAGTTATTTGCCATAACAAGGGCGTTAGGATTTGCAAGTCCGATGTCTTCTGCTGCGAGAATCATCATTCTCCGGGCAATGAATTTGATGTCTTCACCACCGACTAGCATCCTGGCAAGCCAATAAACAGCACCATTCGGATCAGAACCTCGCATTGATTTGATGAAAGCAGAAATAATGTCGTAATGCTGCTCACCATTTTTATCATACAAAGCCATATTCTCCTGCAAAACAGAGAGAACATCTTTGTTGGAGATTTTATTTTTTTTAGCGGATTTGAATTGGTTCAAAACCAGTTCGATAGCATTAATGAGTTTCCTGGCATCTCCGCCGGAATATTGAATGAAAGCCTGTTTTTCTTCAAGCGAAAATTTGGTATTATTGATTTCATTATATTTTGAAAAAGCAATATCCGTCAGTTCTTCCAGCTTTTCAAAAGTCAGTGCTTTCAGAACATAAACCTGAGAACGGGACAGCAAGGCGGAAACTACTTCAAAACTTGGGTTTTCAGTCGTTGCACCAATCAGAATAATCCAGCCTTTCTCTACGGCGTGAAGCAAAGAATCTTGTTGAGATTTGTTAAACCTGTGAATCTCATCAATAAACAAAATCGGGCTTTTCCCGGAAAAGAGATTCTGTTTTTTAGCTTCGTCGATGATATCCCGAACATCTTTTACGCCTGCAGAAACGGCGGATAATTTGTAGAATTTTCTTCCCGAACTTTCCGATATGATTTCTGCTAAAGTCGTTTTCCCGGTTCCGGGTGGTCCCCAGAAAATCAGAGAATTGATGGTGTCATTCTCCAGCATTCTTTTGATAGTCCCGGTTTTACCGGTGAGATGTTCTTGTCCCAAAACGGCATCCAGGGTTTTTGGACGGAGAATTTCGGCAAGTGGCGAATTGTTCATAATTCAAAATTACGGAATTAAATTAAAAAACCCTTTCAGAGTTTGAGCTTTGAAAGGGTTAAATATCTATTAAAATTATTTTATAATTTCCTGTTAATCACATAATCCAGCATCAGTTTCAAAGATTCTTTGGCTTCGTTATCAGGAAATTCTGCCAAAATATCAAGCGCTTTTTGCTGGTAATCTTTCATTGTCTGGATGGCATAATCCATTCCGCCGGAAGATTTCACAAATTCTACCAACTCGCGCACTTTTTTAGAATCGTTGTTATAACGCTTTATCGTTGCGAAATATTTTTTGTGATTCTCAGGACTTGCATTCTTCAAAGTATAGATCAAAGGCAGAGTCATCTTCTGTTCCTTAATGTCAATTCCAACAGGTTTTCCAATGATATTGCTCGTCTGATAATCAAAAAGGTCATCCTTGATCTGGAAAGCCATTCCCGTATAAGTCCCGAATTCCTGCATTTTTTTCGCCGTTGCTTCATCAACATTGTTAGAAAGAACACCAACTTCACAGCACGCTGCAATCAACGTTGCCGTTTTCTGACGGATGATTTCGTAATAAACATCTTCGGTGATATCCAGTTTTCTGGCTTTTTCCAATTGCAGCAGTTCACCTTCAGACATTTCCCGGATAGTTCTTGCAATCACCGAAAGCAAATCAAAATCCTTGTTATCTGTAGAAAGCAGAACCGATTTAGAAAGCAGGTAATCACCGACCAAAACTGCGATCTTATTCTTCCAAAGGGCATTGATAGAAAAGAAATTCCTGCGTTTAAAACTCTCATCCACAACATCATCGTGAACCAAAGTTGCCGTATGGATCAGCTCTATCATACTTGCGCCACGGAAGGTCTTTTCATTCACATTTCCCACCAGCTTGGCACAGAGAAACACAAACATCGGGCGCATCTGTTTCCCTTTTGTAGTGACAATAAAACGCGTGACCTTATCCAGAAGCGCTACATTACTTTTCATTGATTCATAAAACTTCTGTTCAAAAAGTTTCATTTCGTCAGAAATCGGAGCTTTGATTAATTCTACTGTATTTGCCACTATTTATGATTAAAAGTTGATGTTTTTTGGAGCACGACGATTCATTTTTTTTTCACTTTTCCAACCCGCTTTCCGCTGCAATCTTTTTTTGCAAAAAAAGGATTTCCACTGCAATCGGGGCTATGTTCTGGGGTTGTCTGTCTATTGACCAAAAAAAACTATTCTACAAATATAATTATTCTAAATCTTTATAAGGAATAAAATAAAGACTTTGAGGTACTTTTTTAACTTTGATACTAAAGCGTTCTCCTGAAATATAAATGCCTTTTTCCGTTGCCGTGATTCCTTCGATCTGACCAATGTTGAAAGCCCTTCCCAAAGAAAACTTTTTCAATGGCTTATTGAAAAACAGATCTCCAGAACCATCTTTCTCAAAAATCATCATATAAACCGAAGCTTTTTTGGTATAACCAACAATGTATAATTTATCGTCCAAAAAAGAAGCATCTGTAACCACAAATCCAGTTTCAAAAGATTCCAGCTTCTGAGCAGGCTGGTTTTCTGTCAGATCTTTATCGATGACATAATGAGAAACTGTATTCGTAATCCATTCCTTTGTGAAAAGATGAATATTTCCATCAAGAAAAATCATCGCTTCTGTATCGAAATTATTACTGATGTTTTTCGGAGTAAAATCTATTTGTTCAGGATAAAAAAACTGAATGGTCTTAATAGAATCTGTCATCAAAGAATCATTTCTGAAGGGAATCCGATAAACCTTCAGATCTTTCCTCGTTCCCAGATTATTCCCGAATTCTCCTATGTAGAAATTTTCTCCATCATTGGTCATCGCTTCCCAGTCTATGTTCTTAAGACCGGTTTGAAAAGTCTTTTCGATCTGCGAGCTGCCTGGTTTTATTTCGAAAATTTCGCTCGTATTGCCGCTGTCATTGAATGAAAATAACCTTCCGTTAATATTGGTTAAACCAGAAGATTCTTCCAAAGAATCGCTTAGAACAGCAATTCTGTATTTTTTGAGATTCAGTTTTTCAGTTTTCTGTGAGAATCCCAAAAATGAGATCAATAAAAACTGAATGACAAATAATTTTTTCATTTGATAAATTTAAATCGAATGACTTGAAATATTAATTAAAAAATTAAGACTGATTTTCGGATTTCTTTTTCTTCGCCCAATATTCCTTCTGATATTGTTTAACGGTTTTTCCTGTACCATCGTGTCGCCAGCCGGGAGAATTAAAAAGATAATTGAATCGATCACTGATAGTCAGATTAGGCTGTTTCAGGTCTTTAAATATTTTTCGCCATTCATAGAGTAGGGTTGTCATTGGTCCATCATCCGGCATCTTCGGATAAATCCCGAATTTTACAGGAACATTCGGGTCTTCCGGTTCAAAAGTCCCGAATAACTTATCCCAAAAAATAAAAACCATTCCCATATTCCTGTCCAGATATTTGATATTGCAACCGTGATGAACCCGGTGATGAGAAGGTGTCACGAAAATATATTCCAGAAAGCCCATTTTTTTAATAGTCTGTGTATGAACCCAGGTTCCGTAAACCTGACCAACAGCGTAACAAACCATTATTGTCCAGGGATTGAACCCTAAAAAAGCCAATGGCGAGAAGAAAAGATAACGGTAAAGCGGTTGGAAAACCGGACTTCTGAATCCTGTTGTCAAATTAAAATATTCCGAATTATGATGCGTGATATGAACCGCCCAAAAAATTCTGGAACGATGGTCTGCCAAGTGATGAAAATAATAAGCTAAATCCGTTGCCAGAAAACATAAAACCCAATAATACCAGGTGGAAATATTGAAATCAAAAATTCGGAATTGGTAAAAGAAAAACATAACGGCCATTGCAAAAACCTTCATTACCAGATCTAATCCGAAGTTCATTAATGCAAGATAAATGTTCGTCGCCAGGTCTTTCCTGCTGTATAATTTGGCCTCCATGATGTGGCTGTATATCATCTCTGCAAGGATCACTGTGGCATGAAGCGGAATCGCCCAGACGTAAACACTTTCCAGTGCATTTTCACCAAAAATGAATTCCATTTTTATATTTTTTATGTAAAGATATTAACTAAATTATAAACTCTCAGAAATGCTTTCTTTTAGAAAGAAGAATTCTGATTTTTATAAAATCATAAGCGAGCCCGATAATAAGAATGAAACTTCCTAAAAGCAGGGTCCGGATTCCTAAATATTTATATAAAAATCCACCTACAATTCCGCCTAGGAAAAACATCAGTATAATGGTTAGCCGAAGCTTGATAGATTGAATCAGTCTGCTTTTGTGATCTTTGTCTTTATAAAAAAAGAGCTGCGAAATCTCAATTCCCATATCTGTAAAAAGCCCTGTAAGATGAGTTGTCCTGACAACAGAATGAGAAATACTTGTTACCAGAGAATTCTGCATTCCCATTGCAAAGAGAAGACACAATGCGATAATATTGGGATGAAGTTCCATCAAAGTATTTCCAAAAATGGCTATTAGAGAAAGTATTACAGCTTCTGTAACAGTGGGAATAATATAAACAAGATTTTCCCTGATTCTTAAATAGATCTCCACCACAAAATTGGAAAAAAATGCGCCTAAAAAGAAAAAGAAAATATATAAAGCAGTGTGAAAAGCCTGTGAAAATCTGAGCAAAAAAGCCTCATCTATAAAATAGGCAAAATGCCCGGTAACATTAGTAGTAAGCTTCGCAACCGACATAAAACCAACCACATTGACCAAACCTGCTACAAACGATAATAAGGAGGCAATTCCCAGGTTATGCTTATCTGTTCTGGTCTTTCCTTTATGACTGAACATTTTTTACTTATGTTGATTTGTTTGCTAATTGACCACAGGCAGCATCGATGTCGCTGCCACGGCTTTTTCTTACGACAATTGTGATTCCGGCTTTTTCGAGTTCACGGATGTATTTTTGCTCAGCTTCAATACTTCTGTGGTCGAATTTCCCTTCACCAATCGGATTGTACTGGATCAAATTCACTTTGCTCGGAACCTGTCGGCAGTATTTTAATAAAGCTTTGATATCTTCATCCCCATCGTTGATGCCTTTCCAGACACAATATTCAAACGTGACCGGAGACCCGGTTTTCTGATACCAATACTGTAGTGAATCCATAATGTCTGTCAAAGGAAATTTCTCAGAAAAAGGCATTATTTCGTTTCGTTTATGCTCGATTGCCGAGTGTAGCGAAAGTGCCAATTTTACCTTGATTTCTTCTTCTGCTAGCATTTTTATCATTTTCGGAATTCCGGATGTTGAAACCGTAATTCTTCTTGGTGACATTCCCAGGCCTTCCGGTTTTGTGATTTTATGAATGGCTTCGACAACGTTTTTGTAATTCATCATCGGTTCGCCCATCCCCATAAACACGATGTTTGTGAGCGGTCTGTCGAAATATTCTTTGCTTTGTCGGTCAATCAATGCAACTTGGTCTACGATTTCTGCAACTTCCAGATTCCGCATTCTTTTCAGTCTGGCTGTTGCGCAGAATTCGCAGTTCAAAGAACATCCGACCTGAGAAGAGACACAGGCTGTAGAACGGCTTTCAGTAGGAATCAACACTGATTCTACCATCAGTCCGTCATGCAGTTTAACCCCATTTTTAATTGTTCCGTCCGTCGATTTTTGTAACAAATCAACCGAAATTGGATTAATGAAAAAATCGCGGTTCAGATTTTCCCGAAGCTCCTTGGAAAGATTCGTCATCTCATCAAAAGAATGCAGATTCTTGCTCCATAGCCAGTCATAGACTTGCTTGGCCCGGAAAGTCTTGTCGCCAATTGAGCTGAAGTAATCTTTGAGCTGGTCGAGGGAAAGTGTGCGGATATCTTTCAAGGTATTCAGAAAATTTTTGCAAAGATACGTTTAATGTGACAATTTAAAAATCTGATAACAGAACGATAGATATATCTAATAATATTGATTTTTTTAATTTAAAAAATTAATTTTGAACCTAAGTTTTACATTGATAACGGATTACAATTATAATTCTTGATCTTATGAAGCAGAATTAAAGTATTACAAATTATAAATCGACTTTATTAATAGATTCATAATTATTACATTTGCATTGATTTTTACCCGATGAAGTTCCAAGCCTTTTACGATAGCCCATTTATACTGAATTTTTCCTTTGAAAAACTTATCCAGAAAATGGAAGCAGAAGCTTCTGACAACCCGGAATATGCCCTGTCGCATCAAAGGATTTTGAACAAAACCAAAGAATTTCCCGAACTTCTGAATGGCATTGCTAGTCTTGACTTTTTTGATAAAAATGAAACCTTGATGAAGGAACTGTTACGCGACCTTTTTCCGCCCATGCTGACAGAAAATGAGATCAAAGCAATCAGTTTTCCTTTTTACAATTTTTTTTTCAATCCCACCAAACGTTTCGAATCGATAATCAAAAAAGCGGGCAGCAATTTCGATATGATTATCAAAGATATGGATCCGCATCGTTTTTATGTGATGAGCTGCTGCATTATCCTGAATGAATTTTATAATATTCCGCTAAACTTTTCCATGCCATTTATATTTGATATCCCCAATGAAGATGGTGTTATGAAGCATTACAGATTTCTGACCAATGCTGATTTTATGGATGTCTATCCCCTGAAGGATGTCAAAAGATTAACGGAGCAAGAGATTTCTGAATTGCTTGATAATTTTGAAGACTATGCATTGTGGAAAGAAAAATTTCCGCCAAAAAGCTGGGAACTGAAAGGCTTTGCAGTGGTAAATTTCTTTGATGCAACAACAGAAATAGCCGTTTCCAATCTCAAAACCAAGTTGATCAATCTGGAAGATGACGAAAATCTGAAGCCGGAGTTGAACAAAATTTTCCGTTCGATTTTTCAGGTTCCTGATCTGGAAGTGGGCTTTACCTCCATAGATCATGATGAAAATAAATTTGTCCGAAGTCCTATAAATGGAGTTATAGAAAGTTTTATTCTCCTGGGGAATTCGCAGGATTGTAAAAATGAATTGCTTTGTGAGAAGAATTTCAATTCATTGGTAGAATCCAAAAAATTCTTCAGCATTTCTGATATAGAGCAGACTTACAAAGAATTCCCGGATAGCCAGATGGCGAAGCATTTTTACGAAGCCGGAATCAAAAGTGCGATCTTTGCACCAATCATGAAGGACAAAAAAATTCTAGGGATCATCGAATTGATTTCCAGAAAAAAAATGCTGAACAGCATCAATGCTCAAAAAATGGAAATCGTGATGCCCTATCTGGAAGATACGATGGACAGGCTTTATGATGGTATCGAGACGAGAATCCAGGCAATTATTCAGCGGGAATATACATCCATACATCCGAGTGTTTACTGGAAATTCCGGCAGGAGGCCGAACGCCATATTGGGTTTTACAGAGAAGAATTTGACTTGCCTTATCGACGCATAACTTTCGAAAATCTGACACCACTTTTTGGTCAAACGGATATCAGGAATTCTTCGGTTTCGAGAAATCTTGCGATTAAAAAAGATTTGGAACTCAATCTGACGCTGATTTCTGATGTTTTCAAGAATATGAATTATGACAATGATCTGGAATCCGTCAATCTGAAACTGATTCATTTTCAGGAATTGTTGATGAGAGATTTAAAAGCTGATACGGAAAGCCAGGTTCAGCATTTTATTCATCAGGAAGTTCATCCTTTGCTGGAGTCGAAAAAGCTTCAGAATGTCGATTATAATCAGATCATTACAGATTATCAAAAACAGCTGGATTCTAAAACCGACCTGATTTATGAGTTCAGAAAGAAATTCGATGACAGTCTGTCTTCCGTCAACAGTACTCTGGCAGACATCCTGGACAAGCGTCAGGAAGAGCAACAGCAGAGATTTCCGTTCTATTATGAGCGTTTCAAAACGGACGGCGTAGAGCATAATATGTACATCGGTTCATCCATCGAGCCCGATCTGACTTATGATCCGATTTTCCTCAGGAACTTAAGATTGTGGCAACTGCGCGTGATCTGCGAAAGTGAATTGCTTTATAATAAATACAAACAAACCCTGGATTATACTTTGGATGTGTCGTCTTTGATTTTGGTTTACAGCACGCCCATCAGCATCAGGTTCAGGATGGATGAGAAGCGTTTCGATGTCGATGGCAGCTACAATGCCCGCTACGAAATGATCAAAAAACGTATCGACAAATCTCTGGTTAAGAATTCTGACGAACGCATTACGCAAGCCGGAAAAATCAGCATTATCTATTCTCAGGACAAGGAACGTGAAGAATATCTGAAACTCATCAAAATCCTGCAGGACCAACATATACTTTCAACCATAGAAGAACTGGAAGTTGAAGATTTGCAGGGAATCAACGGTCTTCGGGCGTTGCGTGTTGCCGTGAATTATGAGGCGGAAGATGTGGATTATGAGTTTATCGAAAATATCTAACCCTTATCCGTTGATTTAATTGCCCAAAATAACAGCAAAGGTTGCATAAAGAGTCTTGCAAATCTCTTGTTGTCCGTGTCCAGTCCGAAGGCGTTTCTCCGCTCGTTGTACTGCGTATAATTTCCCGGAAAAACGGCTGTGAATAAGCCGGCGGCTACTTTGCCTACCAATGATTCGTACTTCTTGGGAGCAGCGATAATGGCCGCTCCCATTGCGATTTCCACGATGCCGGAGTACACTACGGTATCGTCTTTTTCCAATGGCACCCATTCCGGGACCTGGGCCTGGAATTCTTTTCTTGCAAAGGTCAAGTGTCCGATTCCTGCTGTAATGAGCATTGCGCCCAATCCGTATTTTGCGATGGTTTTGATTGTATTGGTTTCCATATTGAATATTTTATGGAAGCGGTTCAAGAATGATTCCAAAGGGTGTAATTGGGATGTTAAAATATTTTTAAGATGCTTTGTTCATACCAATATATTTTGACAGTTTGGCAGATGATTTTTGAGAGGCCATTTCCGTGAGGTCGCCGTGAGGTTTCCGTGAGCTAAGTGTGTTTTTGTCAGCTTTGGATTTTGAGTGGTTTTTGACAGTTTGGCAGAGTGATTTTTTTGAATTTATTTTGTTGGTTTACGGGAATCCGTAATTGTAAGTGGTTGAGGTTTTGTAGATTTGATAAATTTCATTAGAACTAATACTATAATCTGAGATGAGAAAAAGAAAATCGCCAATAGCAAAAAGTTTGTTAAATAATTCTGTGTCGGCAATGATTTCGACTATTGAGCTACATAACAAACCTGAAATTAAATATAGATATGAAACGGTAGTTATTTTGCTTTTAAATTCTTGGGAACTAGCTTTAAAAAGTTATCTATATAAAAATCATAAGAAAGACGTAAGGATTTTTGAAAAAGATGGGAGAACTAAACCATTTGAAAATTGCCTAAATATAACGGGACTGAAGCTTGGTAAAGATTTCAATCCAATCAAAGAAAACTTAGATGTTTTGTATAATTATAGAAACCAAGTAGCTCATTTTTATTTGGATGAAATTAACCCAATTTTATTCTCGTTAGTAAGTAAAAGTATTATTTTTTACAGCAAATTTATTAATGATAATTTTGGGATAGATTTAACTGAAACCTCGGATTTAATTTTATTACCAATTGGATTCAAGAGACCAATTTCTCCCATTGATTATATTTCAAACACATCAGTTAATAAAAATACCTCAAAAGAAGTTAAGGATTTTCTAAAAACGATTATTGTTGCGACCGAGAACTTGCATAATCAAGATATTGATGAGGCAATATTTGTTGAATTTAAAATGAATTTAACTAATGTTAGTAGAATAAAAAATGCTGACCTTATTGCAGGTATTGATAATAGTTCAAAAGCTACACTCACTATTAATACAAAACCAATTAATAAAATAAAAATAGGTTCTGACGGTCAACCACTTTTCCTAACAAACGATAAAAGTACCGCTAACGCTCTGTTAGTCCACGAGGAATTACAAGATAATATTTTTGAAGAAATCAATAATATCTTAGATGCTAATAGAATTCTAGGAAAAAACTCAAATAAATTTTTATTAGGAACATCAGTTTATTATAGAATATATTCGGAGAGGGATTATGTTAATTACACTATCTCTGATTTTGAAATGTTAGCAAAATATGGAGCTATCGATACATATTCTCCATTTATTTTTTGGCTCACTAAACTCCCTGCATTAAAGATAGCTGAGATATTCACACAACTAATTGAAAATCCAAAGCACCCAAATATCTCTAGTATAATTAAACTTAGTTTCATATTTCAAAACCGCATTCCAGATATTTTAAAAGAATATTTTGATAATAAGTATAAAGACTTTAAGCAAAAACCCCAATTTTGCTATACATTTAATGATATTTATAATTCTAAGCAGAAAAACCCATTCTTAAAAGCATTTAAAATTGCGTTTTCTAAGAAATTTTTCCAAAATAAAACTTTTAAGGAATGGAAGTCTGATGAGGTAATCCTGCATAAGAATTTATCTGATTTGTGTCTAAAAACTTTTATTGAAAATAGAAATGAAAATAAAGAAATTAGAGATTTAGATTTTATATTGTATAGTGATAAATTCACAAATATCGAAGAAATTGCTGAAGAACTCGAAAAGAAGCTTTTGTAAAGTTACAAGTTAAATTTATTTTGTAATTAACTTTCTCAAATAGATTCAAACTGTAAATCTTTTAATCCACTTCTTTTTCAAACAAACAATCAAAATCCAATTTTCCTCTTTTGTACCAGATTTGGAGGTGGCGTCTTTGTCTCTTACTGAAAACATATCCATCCTGAAAAGCGCTTAAACCAACTCGCTTCTCACAAATGAAAATACCTCGGATCAGGATACTGAAACTCAAAATCCAATTCCTGAATCAGTTTTGCGGGTGAGATGGTTCTGCCTTTGGTGGTGCGTTCGCCGGAGTAGGGAAGTCCTTTTTGGGCATTGATGACTTCTTCTTTGCTGGGATGGATGGGCGCCACGATATTATACACTTTGGATCGGGATTTTTGCTCCAGCATTTTCTCGATAGCGGAACAGATGTCGGCGTAATGGATATGGTTTACCAATTGATCGAGATTGGAGATGTTGTAGTTCTTAAGCAGTCTATGATCGCCCATCAGGCCAGCTAATCTCAGGATATTGGTTTGGGGAAATTGTTCCAGAATGAAGTTTTCGCTTTCCACCTCCTCATCCGGCAGGTCATCTTCTGTAAACTCCTTTTCGGTTTGCGGATAAACTCCCGTAGAGCTGGTGTAGAAGAGCTGACCTTTGTAATCGCCAAGGAAGCTGAGCAGGTTCTGGCGTTTATCATTCATCGGAATCTGTGCGCCCCGAAGTCCGGAAAACGGAACGCTGATGACGATGGCGTCCAAGTCTTTGGCAACTTCCCACGGTTTCATCTCCGCATCTAAAGTGTCCGGAAAACTTACCAAAGTGGCTTGGTAGCCTTTGGCGTTGAGGTCTTTTGCTTTGGCAGGTGTGGTAGTGGTAGTGAAGATGTGGTATCTGTCAGACAGTCTTGCTGCGATGCGGCTTCCGAGCCAGCCAAAGCCGATGATTCCTAGGTTTTGCATTGGATTGTTTTAAAGTTTAATTCTGAAAAATAATAGGTTGCTAATCAGTAATCTTCAGCAATATATTCGGGTCAGGGCAATTGTTTCGGTAATGCACCAGGTCTTTTTGACTGCTCACACCGGGATAATCACCTTTTTTATTCTCCAAATCTTTGATGATCTGGAAATGCAGATGCGGCGCATAGTCTCCATTGACAGGCGCTTTCCCGAGTTCCGCAATTTTTTCGCCTTTCTTTACGGGCTGACCTTCGGTTTTTCCATCGAGACTTTCCAGACTTAGATGGCCGTAAAGTATATAAAAAGTAAAATCCTCAACAGTATGTTGTATGATGATAGTGGGCCCGTAATCCCCGAGAAATGTATTGTTCTGAAAACTGTGAATGGTACCGTCCAAAGCACTCAACACTGAAGTTCCTGATTTAATCCATAGATCCAGACCGAGATGAATATTTCTTTCCTCCGTATTTTCTGCATTAAAATTTTCGCTTCTTTTATACAGGTTTCGTTTTTCCAGATAGCCACCAAATGCTACTTTAGCCTTGTTTTTTGAAAGATAATCTTCAATAAAATCTTCAAATTCTTCTGCATCTGTAAGATCAAGATCCAAAGTATCTGTACGCGGAGCAGAAAGATCAATCGCCACATAATCTTTGATGTCGATAGAAGCGTCAATAACCTTTACGTCGTTTTGTTTTTGGAGAATATTTTCTAATGTGTCCATTTTATTTATCAGAAGTCAAAGATAAAAAATGTGATTAGAAGTTTGTTATTAATTTGGTTACGCACGAAGAATGCCCTTTCAAAAGTGATTCATTCTGCATCACCACCCCGTCAATACGCCAGAGGCGTATTGCCACCCCTCCGAAAGAGAGGAATTTTTTACTTACAACATTTCGAAACTTAGCTTTTAAATTCGGGAGCGATGGAAATTCCCCTCCTTTGGAGGGGTGGCAGAAATTCGGAGAATTTATGACGGGGTGGTGTATGTATCTACAAGTTCACTGAAAAAAATGTAACTTAGTTCAAACATAAACACAAATGTCCGAAAAGCAGATACTCACCAATATTGATGGCATCATCATCTACCGCAATTTCGTTGAAAACCTTCCATACAATCCTCATCTTAAGCGATTAACAAGAGAAAAAAGAAAATTAGGGATTTTGTCAGAAGTCTTGTTCTGGAAACAGGTTCGAAACAGAACATTCCACAATATTGATTTTGACAGACAGAGAATTATCGGTAATTATATTGTTGATTTTTATGTGAAAACTTTGGGACTTGTGGTTGAGATTGATGGATCAAGTCACGACTTTAAACAAGAGTATGATTCGGGAAGGACTAAGTTTTTGGAAAGTCTGGGGCTGAAAGTTTTTCGGATTACTGATTTTGATGTGAAACAGAATCTATCCTTGGTAATGAAGGATCTTGAGGATTTTATTATTGAGAATTTTAGTTAGTAATCTTAAAATGAAAAAGGGTAGCTCATATATACCACCCCGTCAATTCGCCTTTAGCGAATCGCCACCCCTCCAGAGGAGGGGAATTTTCATCTTAATAGATTTTCATCCACAAAATTCGGCAGCGTTACTTTCAAATTTGGTTCGGCTTCCATTGCTCTTTTGATGGCGAAAACAGCACCTTCATTTCTTGCCCAGCTTCGTCGGGAAATTCCGTTGTTGACGTCCCAGAACAGCATAGATTTTAGTCTTCTGTCGGCATCATCACTTCCATCGAGCAACATCCCGAAACCACCGTTGATCACTTCGCCCCAGCCAACGCCGCCGCCATTGTGAATAGAAACCCAGGTCGCCCCACGGAAACTGTCACCAATCACATTGTGGATCGCCATATCTGCCGTAAATCTCGAACCGTCATAAATATTGGAAGTCTCTCTGTACGGCGAATCTGTCCCTGAAACATCGTGATGGTCTCTACCCAAAACCACTGCCCCGATTTCTCCGTTGGCAATGGCTTTGTTGAAGGCTTCTGCAATTTTCATTCTTCCTTCCGCATCGGCGTATAAAATTCTCGCCTGTGAACCCACGACCAGATTATTTTCCTGAGCACCTTTGATCCACTGGATATTGTCTTTCATTTGCTGTTGAATTTCGGCTGGCGAATTTTTAATCATTTCCTCCAAAACTTGGCAGGCAATCTCGTCTGTTTTCTGTAAATCTTCCGGTTTTCCGCTGGTACAAACCCATCGGAACGGTCCGAAACCATAATCGAAACACATCGGACCCATAATATCCTGAACGTAAGAAGGGAATTTGAATTCTCTTCCCAACGTAGGATGATCTGACATTACATCGGCTCCGGCTCTTGATGCTTCCAGTAAAAAAGCATTGCCATAATCAAAGAAGTAAGTTCCTTTTTCTGTATGTTTGTTGATGGCTGAAGCGTGTCTTCTCAGGGTTTCCTGAACTTTTTCTCTGAATAATTCAGGGTTTTCTGCCATCATCGTATTGGATTCCTCGAAGGTTTGTCCGACCGGATAATAACCGCCAGCCCAGGGATTGTGGAGCGAAGTCTGGTCTGATCCGATATCGATTCTTAAATTTTCTTCATCAAATTTCTCCCAGATATCAACGATATTTCCAAGGTAAGCCAGAGAAACCGCCTCTTTATTTTCCTGAGCTGTTCTAACTCTTGCCACCAATTCATCCAGATTTTCGTGGATCTCATTGACCCACTTCTGATCGTGACGGATTTTGGTAATCTTTGGGTTCACTTCTGCAATCACGGTTACGCAACCTGCAATATTTCCTGCTTTTGGCTGAGCTCCGGACATTCCGCCTAAACCTGATGTTACAAACAATCCGCCTTTTGGTTCTTTATTGATTTTTCTGAACGCATTCAAAACCGTAATCGTCGTTCCGTGAACAATTCCCTGCGGACCGATGTACATATAAGATCCAGCCGTCATTTGTCCGTACTGAGTCACACCCAAAGCATTGAATTTCTCCCAATCATCCGGTTTAGAATAATTCGGGATCATCATTCCGTTGGTTACCACTACTCTCGGTGCATCTTTGTGCGAAGGAAACAATCCCATCGGATGACCGGAATACATTGTTAAAGTTTGTTCGTCCGTCATTTCCGACAAATATTTCATTGTCAGAAGATATTGCGCCCAGTTGGAGAAAACCGCTCCATTTCCACCATAAGTAATCAATTCGTGCGGATGCTGCGCCACTGCATAATCCAGATTGTTCTGAATCATCAGCATAATCGCTTTTGCCTGCTCCGATTTTCCCGGATATTCTGCAATGTCTCTCGCTTTCATCTCATAATCCGGACGGAATCGATACATATAGATTCTTCCATATTTTTCCAGCTCTTCCTTAAATTCCGGTAATAATTCTGCATGGAATTTCGGTTCAAAATAACGTAAGGCGTTTTTCAGAGCAAGTTTTTTCTCTTCATCCGTTAAGATTTCTTTACGTTTCGGAGCGTGATTGATGGTTGGGTCGTATGGTTTTGGCTGAGGTAATTCGGTAGGGATTCCCTGTTGTATCTGTTCTTGGAAACTCATTTTATAGTTGATGGTTGTTTGTTATTGGTTGTTGGATTTTTTGTGGTTTTAAAGATATTCAAAATGAAAATTATAAGACCAATTATTGTTAATGGAATTAGAATTCTATTTTCGGGATTAATACAAAGCAAAATGTAGTTAATAGTCAAGATGCTAAAAGACAGGATAGAGTAGATAAATTCTGTATATCTTCGAATTAGAAAAACAATAAAATAACTCAAAATGTATATTGGATAAGTAAAAATGAAAGCAGAAGAATTATAAATTGGATTTCTAAGAACAGCATTAATATCAATTCCTCGAAAGCTTATCGTTCTGTTAATGTCGTAAGTTCCGACTGCGCCTTTTGTTGATAAACAATAAAAAATAATTAATAACAAAACTGGAAAAAGTAATACAACAAATAAATATTCTGTAAAAAGCTTTCTCATATTGCAGTTTCAATTTCAATTTTTAAAGATATCCAAAATGAAAAACATTAACAAAAGCTTTCATTAAAAACCTGCACAATATTAGTTCAAACGGTTCTTCAGAACAATCCAGCCCGTAAACTGCTGACCATCTGGTAATGTGATGATGTACCAGTATGAGGTCGTAGGAATTTCTCGACCCCGAATCTTGCCGTTCCAAACAATCTCGGTATTGCTGCTCTGTTCAAAAACCAAGACCTGGAAACGGTCATATATTTTGACATTAGTAGGTTTGCCACCGAATACATGAAGATTCCTGACGATCCATTGATCATTGTATCCATCGCCGTTGGGCGTGATGACATTCGGGATGTTGAGGATGACACCTTGCTGTTTCACGATACAATCTTCGCCTTCATACTTTACGTAAAAAGTCTGGATTCCTACTGGCAGATTAGTATAAATATTTTCAGGCTGCCAAGTAACACCATCCATCGAATATAAGACAGGTTTGGAACCTGATGTGAATATGGTGTAAGTATTACCATTGGCTTCCAGGCGTTCTATGACTGGGACGTCATAATATGTGAGCTCAAAAGTATCAGTGTAGGAACATCCGTTGTCAGCTGTTACTGTAAGTTTATAAGTGCCAATTTCTCCGATGTCAGAAATGCTGGATGTATTGTTTCCGATGACCTGACCTGCAGGATTTGTCCAGACATAGCTTTTAATGGTAAAACCCGGAACAGATACGGTGTAATCCAGCTTGTCGCCCGGACATATATACTGTGTAGGAATATCGAATTCTGGTGCCGGTTTTATCGACAGATGAATCTCTGCCTTGTCAGGACAAAGTCCCGGAGCAACCACTCTAACATAAATGATATTGGATCCGGTCATTGAACTGAATGAATAATCCGTCGGATTGGTGATAGGATTGGTTCCGGCATTAAGATCGGGCAGGGAAGGATAATATAAGAAGCTTGCTCCGGCTCCGGGATATATCTGACTTTCGACCTGGCTTAGATTGGCAATTCCCGAATCTCCATCCTTGCAGACCACCAGTTGATAAGGAACTGTATTCTGGATATTGATTTTATTGGCTTGAACCAGATCGATGCTCGCAATATCATTACAGCCAGGTATGTTTTGCACTTTCACCCAGACCTGTCTTGGAAAAGGAGTTGAGATATAATTTTGCGGGTCAGTAATAGCATTTGTTTCTCTCTGTGCATCGGTTAAAGTTGGATAGAATGTGAAAGTGTTGATAGGATTGGAAATATCGACCATCTGGCTGGTGAAATTCATCAGGTTGACTTCGTAATTTCCATCCAGATTTTCATCACAGATTCTAATGGTTGAATTGATGGCCTTCGGTGGAAGATAGGTGTTTAGTTTGATAGACGCCGTAGAATAGCAACCCAATGTTTTGGACTCAAATCTGGCCCATACTTCCACGGTTGAGATATTAGTTGTAAAGGTATTGCCCAGCTGATTTGCAGGATTGCCAATGTTGGCCTGTGCAGCTGTTCTATAATATGAGACCTGCATATCAGACAAAGGTTGTACATTTTCTGAAGCGTTGAATAACTGCGGGATAGCGTCATTCAGCTGGAATGTTTCATTCAGGTTAAAATCAAGGTCGCATTTATTCAAAACCGCACTTTTCACAACTACAGGAGGTAAAAAAGACATCTTGATATTGATCTGCGCGGCAGAAAAACAGTTGTTGCTATTATACTTTACCCTGGCATACACTGTAGCGTTACCCGGCACAGGAAAACGGTCGGGGCTATTGATAATGTCAGAAAAAACATGGGTCACAGCATTGTAAGATCTGTAATAAGTATAGGTAACGTCTGATCCAGAGTAAATCTGAGGCTGTGCTAGTTGCAGGTTGTATATTTCTGTGCCGTCGTTATTATTGTCACAGATATTATTGATATTGATATTTACGGCAGAATTAACGACTGGAGTAGAGGTTAGACCTATATTAAGAGGATAGATCTCCGAACAGCCGTAAGAGGTGATTTTTACAAATATCTGTTTTGTGCCATTAACTGTTGTACTGGTGATTCGGCGTAAACCGCTTTGCGCATCTTGCAATGTATCGTAGAATTGTGTAGTGGCAGTTTGAGTTCCTATAATTGCGGGTGTAAATTGTGCCAGCTGTACAAGCTCGGTATTGTCATTGTCAAAATCACATGCCATTACGGTGGAATTAAAAATAATAGGATGAACCAGGCGGATATTGATAGGCCTTACCGTATAGCAATCAATAGACTGCTCAAATCTTACATAAAAAGTTTTTGTAACAAAATTTCCATCTTCCGTGATGATTTGATTTGTAGGAATAGGATTGATGGATGTAGAAGCATCCTGCATGTTAGAATAGTATGATATGATCGGTACGCTTGAAGGAGATATCAGCATATCTGAAGACAAAGTTAGAAGATCGACGCTGATATCATCTGTCCCATTGAAACAGATATAGACATCCTTCTTTTTAACTTCAACTTTTGTGAAGGTCACATCCATATTTACCTCCGCTATGGCAAAGCAGCCATTTGGTATTTCGACTCGGATGTATACCTTGTATTGACCATCTTTAATTGTTTTTAAGGTTGATCCTGTTCCGGAAAATGCTGCAGCATAGGTCTGGTAAGCTTTAAAGACGACACCCGGATCATTGGAAACAAGAGGACCAATGATCACATCAAAACTGAAGGGTTCTGTATTGTCATCATTAATGTCGCACATACTAAAAGAAAAATTAATTGGCGAATTCAAGTTGACCCCAGGTTTAAACTTAAATTTCAATGGTCCTAAAACATATGTACAACCGGTTGTGCTGACCTTCAGCCAGACGATGGTGGAAGTTGTAATATCAATATTGGTTACAGGACTGATATTGTTTTCTGCATCTGACTCTGAAAGATAATAAGAAATATCAGTTGTTCCGGATGGAAATAGTTCTTTATTGATCAAACTGAGATTATAATTTTTTTCTATACCATCATTGTTGGTGTCACAAATTTCTACCGTGTCTTTTATCAGATTCTTCGAGAGGAAGTTTAATGTCAAGACCGCAATTCTGTAACAGGTAGGAATGCTAGGGTTCTGAATTCTTACATAAAAGATCTTGTTTGCGGTAAGTGTATAGTTTGCAGGTATTGCATTTTGTCCACTTTGAGCGTCTGCTCTGCTTTCATGATAGGTAAAAGTGAAATTGGTAGGATTCTGCGATGTTATATTAGGTTTGAAATCGTCAAGATCAATATTTTGGGAAGTGGTTCCACAATAGCTCTGGGTATAATTTTTAGCTACAGGATATGTGGGATCAAAGGTGATGGTAAAATCATCCTTCAAGGTTATAAAGTCACTGCCACAAATGTTGAATTTTACATTCGCAGTATAGGTTTCATTCTGTGTTGGACAAACTGTGGCTTGGATTCCGGAACCTACATTCTGTCCGGAAGAGTCCGTCCAAGTTACTTCTGGAACAATCGCATTACCTTGTGGGGTAAATCTCCATGCTTCCTGATAAGCTTGCCAGAGACCTGTATTTCTGTTTGATGGAGAAACCCCGATGGTTCCGTCACCATTCATAACGCCAATCATTGCATTTTCAAATTTTCTTGTGGGACACGGCATATCTTTTTTCTCAACAAAAACATCAATAATATTAGTTGTTTCATGCAAAACGATCTGAGACGATGACCTGTCTGTACAACCGGTAACCCGACCGTTGTAGAAACTGATAACAAATCTTCTGTTGGGAGCTGTTCCAATGACCGAATAATAGATCTCAGACGAGTCTCCGGAAGAAAAAACGATATCATGATAAACCCCGAATATAGAATTTTTTGGAAGGTTTGGATTTGGATTGGTCCAATCGACATTTGGGTAGTTGATCTTCCCAAGCTGACTAAGATCAAAAGTTACCATACCATTGGACCCTACGATAATAGATTCGAATGGCTGATTAAAAAAACAAAACTTGAAAGGAAGGTCCAACTTGGTTGCAAAAAGATCATCATAATCTGCATTAAGGGCTGTTCCTTGATTTATAGGGACAGGTAGAGTGTAGTTTTCTTGAGTAACATCATATCCTGTTGTCGCCTTGATTTCAGGATATTTTACATTGAGTAATAAACAGCCATTGGAATCAAGATCATGAGTACAACTCACATGAAAGTTCTCATTGCCTGAAGTATCAGTTACTACAACCTGTAAAGATGTCTGAGAAAATATTGCAATACTGAATAACCCGAATAATATTGATAAAACATTTCTCATATAAACATATTTTAGTAAATGTCTTCATCGAAATGTGTTATTGTTAAGGAATAATCAAAAACAATACCTTGAAATAAAAATGTAAATTATTTTTTTTATTGTTCTTTGTAGAAATAATAAATGTTACTCTTTCTTCTTTAAAAATCAGTCTTATAAATCGTTTATAAAAATTTGCGATTCTCGAAATTAAAGTGATGCCATTAATCCTATTGACAAACACTTTGAGGAGTTATCTGAAAATTGTTTTTTTTGCTGGATTGCTGTTTCGAGGAAAGTATTATCAATATTAAGGATTATCTTTGCAGAACAAAAAAATGAATAAGTTATTCCAAATTTCGATTCATTTCAAATGTCTAATTTTTTAATCTCTCAAAAATAAATGAATTACGAGGATAAAATTAAAAGCTCCGAAACAAGAGTTTTTAAAGTTGTTTTTCCCAATACTACCAATCACCATAATACAATGTTCGGTGGCAAAGTGATGGAAATGATGGATGAAGTGGCGTTTATGACCGCGACTCGTTTTGCCAGAAAATCCTTTGTGACTGTAAGCTGTGACAGGATAGATTTCAAGAAACCAATTCCTGCAGATACTTTGGTGGAGCTCATTGGTCGAGTTAAATATGTAGGAAATACCAGCGTAAAGGTTAATATCGAGATCTTCATAGAAGAGATGTATGCCGATACACGAGAAAAGGCAGTTTCAGGCGATTTTACACTGGTTGCTATCGATGAAGACAAGAAGCCGCTGAAGATATTTAAGGATTAATCTATCCCAATTTTACCATCCGCACAATCGATGTACATACGGTAATTCATAAAGATTTTGTTACCCAGCATTCCTGTCATTCCGGAGAACTTCATCATTGAGAATTGGGCATTGGAGAAACCTTCCACATAGGTAATTTGTTTTACAGGGATCATTTTGTTTTTGAACCGGATATTCTCTTTACAACCGACTGTATAAGTCGTTAAAACATCATTCCACGATTGTGATTTTTCAATTTTTATTTTTGAATTTACGGATTTCAGGCTTTCCCATTCTTCTTTGTAGGTCAACAATTCGTACGCGCTGGTTCCGGAATCGTAGAGGAATTTCCGTTCTTCACCTTTCAGAAATCCGGGAATAACGATTCTCCTTTTTTTGAATTTGAAGTCAAAAAGTTGATTTTTAAAGCCATGTGGAATCTGGCTCAAATTAAAAACCACTTGATTGTTTTTAAAATTAATAACAGTTTTTCGGCCTTCCAGAATATCTGCGCCAAGTGTTCCAATGATTTTGATACTGTCTTTTACATCATTTTTCTCAGTTTTAAATATTTTAAATTGATTCGACGAAATTTGAGTTTTGCCAATCAGGAAAGACATTTTTGCACGTTCTTTATCAATTGTAATTTCCTTAATGCGTTTAATTTGATAGGAATAAAATAACGTGTAGGGCGAACCCGTGTCAAACTGCAAATAATAAGTCTGCGGATTTCCGGAAAAATGAATTGGCAGAAGCAAAACATTTTTTTCATTTCCCAGCCAAGTGACAGGAATGTCTCCGCTTTCATTTTTTACAGTTAAATAATTGTTTTCCGGTGTGAATTTTCGGTCGAAATAAATGTAACCACCAATCAATATCAAAACCAAAACAGTTACAAATCCTAATGCTAATTTCTTAAAAAGTTTCATTGTCCAATTTTCTGCAAGATTCGGTTTTAGAAACTGAATTTGGATAAAATAGGATATGACAATTTTACGTCAGTTTTATGACTTGGTTTATAAGAAGTTGTTTTTCAGTTTAATAGAAAGCGTATTGGTTTGGTTCAGGCTGATTCCATTCCTGATGACAATCCAAAGTTTGAGGATGATAAATACAATCAATGGGACTAAAAATAATGGAAATCGAACAGAAAACCAGTTCTGAATAAACGGACTGAGAATCAATGAAACCGAAATGGTAAACGCCAAAACAATCTGAACACAAACCACACTTTTCCCCAATTCCCGGTTCACAGAATCCTGAGTTTTATAAGTCAGAACCGCCGGAAAAATGATCCCGCCAAACGGAATAATCAATCCTGCCAAAGCTGATAGATTGATGAGTTTTGCTCTGTCGATTTGGATGATTTCTTTCTCTGAAAATAAATTGCCTGGTTCAGTTTCCAAAGCTTGTGCAACAGCTTTTAAAGTGAAACCTTTGAGACTTTGCCCTGATTCAATTCTCTGGATTGTGCGCAAAGACAATCCGGATTTCTCAGCCAATTCTGTCTGGGTGAGGTTTTTGGCTTCGCGAAGAAGTTTGAGTTTGGTTGGCATGGATAATATTGAAATCAATAGTATGATTTCCCTGACAATAATTCCAGAACATCTATGAATGTTTTCAGAACAGGTTTATTGATGAGTTTGTTAGTGCATTTATCATAATGATATTGAGGAGCATAGTAAGAATATAAACTTTGTTTATTGTTTTGAATAAAAGTCAATTTATAACCACTGGCATCATGAATTATACAGGGTGGCGGAATTGTATTTGGATCCTGAGAAGTTTTTATTTTGAAATCCTCTTGCTTAAATTTTAAAAGTTCATTGAGCTGATTTGAATTAATCAGTTTGGATATTCTTTGTTTTAGTTCATCTTCTACAGCAATCTTTTCTGTGGCTTTATCAGAAACTTTATCCTTCAAATATGACTTTGCTTTTTCTTGTCTGTAAGCTGTTATTTTTCCGTCATTCTTTATAAAATAATAAGTAAAAAAATCATAAGCAGACCAACCACCATTTATCTCATAAATAATGCAAATTTCATTTTTATTTAAAGTATCAGGCCAATTTTGATTTTTGCCGACAGGACTTGATAACTTTAAAATTGGAACTTGTGCAGAACTCAGCAAACCAAATATAAGAAATATTAATGCAAATGTTTTTTTCATTAGAATCAAATCAATTATATCAAACCTTATCCAGCGCAATCCTCTTTTTATCCTTAGAATTCAGAAACTGAGTAGGGGACGATCCTGTGATTTTCCTGAACTGACTGGAAAGATGCTGAACACTTTTGTAACCCAATTTCTGTGAAATCTCGGTCAGGTTAAATTCCTTATATAGTAATAGTTCTTTGACTTTTTCAATCTTCTGAAGAATGAAATATTGTTCTAAGGTTAGATTTTCATTCTGAGAAAAAAGCTTGGAAACAGAGCTGTAATCTTTGTGTAATTCAGAGCTCAGGAATTCGGACAGAATAAAATCTTCACCGAGATCTTCCTCAGAAATTTTCTGAATAAGCAGGGTTTTTATTTTTTCAATCTGCTTTTTGGATGCGTCTTCCAGGATCTCAAATCCTGCTGATTTCAGTCTGGAACCGAGTGCTTCCAGATTTGTTTTAGAAATATCGTCTCGGGTTTCCACCTCGCCTAATGCAACTTGTGTGGTCCCAATTTTCAATTCGTCAAATATAGCTTCCACTGCAGCAATGCAACGGTTACAGACCATATTTTTGACAGAAACTTTCATAGCTTCAAAAATAATGAAATTCTGACGATTCTAAGCCTTTGGAATCGTTAAAGTAATAGAAGTTCCTTTTCCGTTGGCAGACATGATGCTGATTTGTGATTTCAGTTCGGAAGCCCTTTTCTGCATATTCCTGATACCGTTCCCGAATTCTGTATTATCCATATCAAAACCTTTTCCGTCATCTTTTATCATGATTTCGATTTGATTATCTGCTTTTTTAGCATCGAGTAAAATGTTTTTTGCTCCCGAATATTTCATGGCATTATTCACGGCTTCCTGCGTTATTCTGTAGATGTTCATCCCGTCTACTGAGGAAAAATGAAGCTCGTCCAAAGCTGCATCTCTTTCAAAAATAATGTTGATATGTTCGTTCGACTTTTGGGCTTTTTCCACAAAGTTCAGAATCCTGTTTCTGATCTCATTAAAATCAATCTCAGAATGGTTCATCGCCCAGATCGTATCACGCAGTTCCGTAATCGTATCTTTTGTAAAACCCGAAATAGAGGCCAGTTTATGATTGATTTTCTCATCAGTAATGTTGAAAGCCTGTTTCAGCGTTTCTATGGATGAAATAATGAAAGTCAGCTGCGCACCGATGTTATCATGCAGGTCCCGGGAAATTGATAATCTCTGTTCCTGCAATTTGTTTTGGGTTTCAATTTTTGATATGGCTGTAGTGAGTTCGTATTCTTGTTTTTGTTGCTTGTTACGGAGTTTGAGAGTTCGATAAATTAAAATGGAAATAATGATTCCGGATGAAATAATGATAAGAGAAATAATCAGCAGAATATTTTTTCTTTTTGTTTTGATTTCTTCTTTGAGTAGATTGTTTTTTGCAACAGCCAGGTCTTTTTCTTTTTTTTCTGTTTGATATTTGATCTCCGTTTCTGCAATAACTTTGGTCTTTTCCAAATCAAAAATTGAATCTTTTACCAGGATTTGTTTTTTTAAATATTCAGTTGATAATTCGAATTTTTTTTCTGAGGCATAAAGTTCTGCCATAGAACCAAAAATATTTTTTTGGATGTCTTTTAAATCATTCTTTTCAGCGATTTGTAATGCTGTTTTGTAATATTTTTCTGCTTCTCTGTTTTGTTTATTCTCTTTGAGAAGATCTCCATAATTAAGATATGCAATAGCCAGAGCATTATAATCCCCTAATTGTTTCCTAAGGTTTATGGACTGGTTGTAATATTTTTTAGATTCAGTATGATTTTTCAGCTTGTAGTAAGAAAGAGCAATATTCAAGAGATTCGTGGATATTTCTCTTTTGTTATTAGAATCTGTATTTATTTTTAGAGCTTTTTTATATTGACTGAGAGCTTTTTCATTTTCACCCATATAATCATAGATAGCTCCAAGATTATTGATAGCTTGAATTATTGCTTCTTTATCTCCGGTTTTTTCTTCCTGAGCCAGTGATTTTTCAAAATATTCGGTTGATTTTTTTAGATTCTGCTGATAATAATAGATCACACCAATATTATTATAGCTTTGAGCAATTCCTTTATAATTTTGAAGCTTTTCTTCAGCTTCTAAACCTTTTATCATCAGTTCAAGAGCAGTATCATACTTCCCTTGTTTGATGTAGATCATACCAATGTTATTGTATATGGTTGCAAAACCTTTATTGCTATTGTTTTTTTTTGCAATTACTAAAGCTTGATCGTATGTTTTTAGTGCTTTTGAAAATTCAGACTTATTTTCATAATAATTTCCCAATGCATTTAAACTCATCATTTCGCCTTCTCGGTACTTTAATTTTCTTGAAAGAAGAATTCCCTTATTTGCATAGTAATTAACAGAATCAATATTTGTTTTTAAATAAAACTTACAGATTTTGTTATAAAGATTTGCTCTGGCTGTATCTTCTTTTGAAGTTTTTAATTCTGATAAGATTAATTTAATGGTTTCAGTCTTTTTTTGTGCAAAAGATTGTATGAAAAGTGATAATAAAATTGTTGTGAAAAATCGATTCAGTTTCATAACAAGAAAATCATAAAAAAATACATAAGTGTTTCCATGGTGAAAATATTATTGTTTTTGTTAAAAATAGTAAAAATAATTATATAATTCTATTGATTTTAGCCTTTTCAATCGCTTCCAGCTTATTATGAACCTGAAGCTTGGTATAAATATTTTCAATATGCTTTCTGATAGTGCTGGGCGAAAGGAAGAGGTTCAGTGCAATGATATTATAGTTCAGACCGCGGCTGAGCTGTTCCAAAACTTCTATTTCCCGGGTCGAAAGTCTGATCTCTTCCTCACATTTTTGATTTTCAAAAGCTTGCGGATTCCGCAGTAATTTCAAGGTTTTGAATGCAATAGAAGGGCTCATTGCAGCGCCTCCTTCGAGAACTTCTATAATCGACTTCTGTAATTTCTGAGGTGATATCTCCTTGAGCAGATAACCATCTGCTCCGGCTTTGATAGCATTGAAGATATTTTCATCATTGTCAAAAACAGTCAGGATCAGGATTTTGATCTGCGGATACCGGTTTTTAACAAATTCTGTTGCCTGGATTCCGTTCATCAAAGGCATTTCGATATCCATCAGAATCAGATCAACATTAGAATCCTTTTCCAGTTTCTGAATGAGGTCTTTACCGTTTTCTGCAAAAAACTTGATTTTGAATTCGTCATAAAACGACAGTTTTTCCTGAACAGCTTTTGCAAGGAAAAAATTATCTTCGGTTATGGCAATCTTTGTAATCATAAGTTAAAGTCTACAAAGATTATGGATAGGTCTCATTTTCATAGATTTAGTTTTTACTAAATTAATATTAATTTATTAATTATCAATCCTGTTTTATATTCCTGAAAACTTCCATCTGCAAGTCAAAAATTTCTTCGTTCAGCCGTTTTCTGGCATGAGTCATTGCATCTTCCAACTCTGAGTTAAGCGATAATTTCTCGAAAAAACTTTCTTTCTGTTCAGCCAATTTTGACAGATCTTTATAGAGTTCTGCAAGCTTTTTCTGATGCCGGCTCTTGATTAGCTTTATTTTTCTCAGTAAGAAAAGAATAATAATAACCAGTATGGTGATCAGGATTATGTTTAGGATATCAGTCATATTTTTTTGGATTGAAAAAAAGACCCCTCTTTTTATTGACGGATAATGAGGGGTCACAATAAACCTACTTCATTAGATTATACTTGTAGATTGTATTATTGTTAGCCTGGTAATATAAAGTCCCGGAAAACTCATCCACTTCGTAAGTAGGTTTTTTATCTTTCAGAAGGATCTCTTCTTCTTTTTCACCTGTATTTTTATTAACTTTTGCCAGGCCTGCACCGTCTTCAAGCCTGGTTAGGATAAACTGATAATTCTCCGTAGCGGAAGTCGCTTTAAAACGTTTTGCCATTTCTGCGAATGAGGCAGATGCAATTCCGGCAAAAGCATCTCCCATAGCCTTATATCTTTCTCCTTCCGCTGTATATTGCCCGATAGAATTTCGGTTCATTCCTGCCTGATATGATGCGCCTGCAGATACTGCTGTCGATGCAACAGCCAAAACACCATGAAGAATTAGTCCGGCTGTGCTTTTCCCGGGTGAGCGGAAATATTGCTGGTATTTTGTAGAACCGTCCGGTGCAAAGTGCATCAAATTCTGGGAAGAACCAATGAAGATACCGTTGTCTTTTGCTCTGATAGTGGTCGGTGCTTCTTTCTCATCAAATTTATAACTGGCGAATGAAGTGATATCGCCTGAGTTTTCATCAATGGATTTGATTTCTTCTCCTGTGCTTATCAGATAACGCTTGCCGGCTTTATCATAAGTGCTGCAAACGGCTTTTGCTTTTTTGTAATTGATGGCTTTTCCGTAGATAGATTCACCGGTTTTGAGATCGATGATATTGGCGTCTTCATCAGTGATGTAAAGCATTCCTTTTGGAACCAAAGCCATTGTGTGAATATTTTCTCCTGTTTTGAGAGGTTTTTTGAAAAGTGTCTGCCCATCAAAAGAAATTTTATTAATGCCACCTTCCTGGATTCCAAAAAGAATCCCGTCTTCCATTACATAAAAATGCTGAACATAACCTTTGGTCTTGGGTGCTTTTTCCCAAAGGTCTTCACCTGTGTCTGCACTCAGAAAAGCAATTCTGGATTCGGATGCGGCGGAAGCCAGTTTCATTAAGCCGGATTTTCCGCTGTTATCAACATTGCTGACGATAGCTAACCCATTAGGAAGAATTTGAAAATTAGAAATTTTTCCTTTTACGGAATGTGGTTCCTTCCACATTACCTGTCCTGTATCACTCAGTTTGAATATGTTACAGTTTCCGTTGGGCTTTTGTTCAATTGCATAGATTTGTTTTCCTGTTTTGTCAGCAGTCAGCCAGCTGATATCATCCACCTTGGCTTCCCAGAGTTTATTACCTGTGTCCAGATCCAGGCATATCGTTGCTTTGCTGGTCGGGATGAGAACTTTGTTCCCTGCAATCAAAGGTTTCCCGGTAACCGTTGTGATGCTCATAGAAACTTTTCCAGGATCCTGAAGGTTGAAGATTTTTTCTTCTTTTCCGGTGGCCAGATCATAGATCCCGACCGCCTGTGCAAATTTTTCTTTGGAAGTTCTCTGCCCTGCTACGATTAATTTGTTTTGAGGAAGCATCAGATTAAACTGATTGATCATCTTCCAGTTGTTTTCTTCTGTTGCAAATAATTTTTTTCCGGACACGATATCGATTACGCTTTTCTTTGAGCCAAAAATCCCGCCCTGAGCTATTATCACATAAGGCGAATCCGGAACAAACTCCACTTCTTCCTGCTTCACTTTTCCATAGTCCTGGAAATTGAAATGAAGCTGGTGGCTGTCCGGCTTGATCCCGGCAAAACCGTCGCCGTTTGCAACGAGAAGAACACCCGCATCTGTCAGTTTCATAAACTGGATGCTGCCATCCATCTTGAATTCTGCATCAGGAGCCTTTTGTCCGAACATACAAATGCTGCCTGCCAATAATGCATATGCAGCAATATTTTTAAAAATCTGAGTTTTCATAACACTTGAAGTTTTAGGTTTTATTGTTTTTCAAAATTCAAATAATAATGATCATCAGACAATAAGGCATTTGACGTATTTTTATAAAAAAAGCATCACAATTATGTGATGCTGTATAAATTTTGTGACTTAATTATTTATTTGATAATCAGTTTTGTATTGGATTTTTTACCTTCCGATTGTTGTGTGATGATATAGACGCCCGGTTGTAAATTAGTATTGATTTCATTTTTTCCTTTATTAACTATTGATGAAAAAACAACTTTTCCACTGATGTCCTGGATCACAATATTTCCTCCATTTTCAGTTTCCAGATAGAAATGATTTTTGCTTGGATTCGGATAGATTTTCATTAATCCTTTTGTAACATCAGAAACAGCCATAGACTCAGCGCAATTATATGGCGTAAAATTAACCAGGCCTAATGTTGCAAGATCTGGCTTGTGACTTATAACCGCTTCGACCATAGCATCATTTGACAGCTCGTCTTCTCTCCAGCAATTTCCGATTGCGGTTACAGTATTTGGTGTGTTATTATAGAATGCAGTTATTGTTCCGGTATTTCCGTTATTTTTAAAAATGTTATTTCCATGGTCGTCTGCGGTTCCCAAATCAATTACTGCATTACTCAAAATTGTAACTCCCCAGAGATTGCCTCTAATCTGGTTGTTTCTTACAATCACTTTCTGAGTTCCTGTCAATGAAATTCCGCTTCCGCCCAGACTTGGATTGTTCTCGGTATTATTATTTGTGATAATGTTATTCCTGATTATTCCGGAACTTCCTGCACCTTGGTGGGTAATTCCGTAACGGTTATCTTGAACAGTATTTCCTTCAACACGGAATCTGTTTGTTCCACCCAGCAATCCGGAAACAGAGATTCCTCCGGATTTTGTAATAGTCCTGTTCCCGATAATTTCATTATTAATAACTCTTGTAGAATCTACACCCGAAGGTCCCATATTGATCTGTGGATAGTTGCCGTTATCTGTATTGTTTCCGTAAAAATAATTATTTATTATATCAATAGAAACCGCACCAGAAGCCCCTGAATTGATTCCTGCTCTGGAGTTTTCCAAAAACTGGGAGTTTTTCACAATGTGTCCGCTACCCTGAAATAATGCTAATGCAGCACTACTCGCAAGATTGGTACTACCTGAGTTGTTGTTTTTATAAAGGATACAATTGTCCATCAAAAAAGGATAGGCAGTCAGGACACGAACACCTCCGCCGTATTCGATTCTTGTATTTTTCATTTCTGCAACAGAGCCTTCTTCAAAACGGATTCCTCTGTATGGACTTCCGATTGTGCTTGCTGTTATTATAAAATTGCCTGCAGTGGTTTTATATTCACCAAATACAAAAATTGCTACACCGGAATTAACTTTCAGCGTTGCATCTTCATTAATCAATAATTTATCAGTTGCAGAGATTGTAAGATCTGCCGTCAAAGTATATTCTAACCCGTTTTTCACCAAAACTGTTGGTGCAGCTGCAGATAAACTGGATAATGTGTAGCTGGTTCCGTTATTTGGCGTTGTGAATTGTGCATTGATAAAAGCACAACACATCACAAATAATAATGTAAATTTCTTCATAAGACTTCAATTTTTTTAAAGAATCAAATTTATACAATGTATTTTATTTTTAACATAATATATTTGTGAAAATTTTAGTATGTTTTCAGAAATTATTGCCGGAACAATGCGTTGGGGCGTTTGGGGAGCTAATCATTCTCCGAAAAAAGTACAGGAACTGATAGAGGTTTGCCTTCAGGAAGATATTACAACATTCGATCATGCGGATATCTATGGTGGTCATACTACGGAAGAGCTTTTTGGGAAAGCATGGCAAGAGATGGGAATTGAAAGAGAAAAAGTTCAGTTCATTTCTAAATGCGGCATTGTTATGAATTCTGAAAAAAAACCTTCAGCAATAAAATATTATAATTATAGTTCTGATTATATTCTGAATGCTGTGGATGAAAGTCTCGACAACCTCTGTACGGATTATCTGGATGTACTGTTGCTGCATCGTCCTTCACCATTAATGAATCCTGAAGAAATTGCAGAAGTTTTTCATATTCTCAGAGATAAAGGTAAAGTGAAATATTTCGGAGTCAGTAATTTTTCAGTTTCTCAATTTGAATTGATAAACCAATATTTTCCTATGATTACTAATCAGATAGAAATTTCTGTGAATGAACTTTCAGCTTTCGAAAACGGAACTTTGGATCAATTGATGATGAAAGGAATGAGGCCAACGGCGTGGTCTGTTTTAGGTAATTATTTTTCTGAAATGTCTGAACAGAATGCCCGATTAAAAATCGTAATCAAAAATCTTTGTCTGAAATACAATGCGGAAGAGAATCAGATCTTACTCGCATTCATACTGAAACATCCTTCGAATATCATTCCTGTTATTGGCACATCCAAAACAGAAACAATAATAAAACTGAAAAAATCATTAAAAATAGATCTGGAACCTATAGATTGGTTCAATATATTGCAAGCAAGCCGTGGAGCAGCGGTTAAGTGAATACAATTGCATTAATTTCTAAAATTAGTAAATATATTATTGATTATTCAAAAATAATCGTACCTTGCACCAAATTATATTTGAAATCAATAATCTTCATTTTTGTTGTTTTTCCTTATCTATAATTTTAAAACAACATTTTTTTATAACTTAATTTTTTTTTAAAATGAACATTTTTGTTTCAAACATCAATTACGCAACAAAAGATCATCAGTTGCAAGAATTATTCGAAGGTTTTGGAGAAGTTTCTTCTGCAAAAATCATTACAGACAGAGATTCTGGAAGATCAAAAGGATTTGGATTCGTGGAAATGGGGGATGCTGAAGGTCAACAAGCTGTAGAAGCACTTAACCAAAAAGAATTCAACGGTAAGATTCTTAACGTTACGGAAGCTAGACCAAGAGAAGAAAAGCCAAGAAGATCTTTCGACAATAACCGTGGTGGCGGTTACGGAGGAGGTGACAGAGGCGGAAACCGTGGAGGTGGAAGCCGTTGGTAATCAACGATACGAGAAAAATAAAGCGATCATTTTTGATCGCTTTTTTATTTCTTCTTTTTCTTCTTTTTTTCCTTTTCTTTCTTTTTCGGCTTTTTCTGACTGGTCAGTTCCTTCACGAATTCTTTTATCGGATTTTCTTTTTCCGAATTATCCTGTAAGGGAATAACAGTCGTTTTAACTTCGAAGAAGTCATTGAGATCCTTAGCCTTAATAAAGTTTTCCTCCATAAGGAGTTTGAGGAGTTCACTTCCGGAATTGTCAAAATAATTTTCGATAATTTTTTTTGTTACAATTTTTTTATAGTCATCAAAACTGACAGCCGGTGAATAGAGGTAAATGCGTCCCTTTTTTTCGACACTCAGATAATTTTTCTCCACAAGTATTTTAAGAAATGTGGAAACTGTATTCTGATGAGGTTTTGGTTCCGGGTAAGCATTCATCAGATCGCGGAAGTATATTTTCCCTTCTTTCCAGATCACTCGCATCACATCCTCTTCCGATGCTGTTAAAGATTGTAATTTCATAGTTCTTTATAGTCGTTTCAAACCTGCTTATCGATTAATATAAATAATCAATTTTTAGGTTTTTGAATAAAATTAAGATTTTTGAACGAATTAGAAGTGATAAATTAAATAAAAAACCTGACTCTTCAGAATCAGGTTGATATGTTTTATTATAAACCAAGTATTTTCCCGAACAGATCCGGAACAATCCCCATAGAAATCAGTACTAAAATAATGACAATAGACACGATATTATAGGTGATACTTGCTTTTTCTGTATTATGAAAATTATCTTCTTTGTAAAAGAACATGGCAATAATCAGTCGTAAATAATAAGCAATGCTTAAAGCAGAACCAAGAACTGCGACCACGACCAGGAAGCTTGATCCGCCTGCAATAACCTGATTGAAGATTCCAAGCTTTCCGATGAAACCTGCAGTTAAAGGAATACCCGCCATTGACAGCATGGAAACTGTGGAAACAATAGCAAGCAAGGGTTCCTTTTTTCCTAATCCGTTGAACGCAGCAAATGATGTTTCCTTCTTGATTTTCTCTACCCAGATCAGACTGATGAAAACACCAACCGTTGCCAGTGAATAGGCGAATAAATAGAAACCTAAAATGGATGTGGAAAAGTTATTAAGACCAAAAAATATTAACGAAATATACCCGGCGTGTGATACAGAAGAGTAGGCCAACATCCTTTTTGCGTTGGTCTGCACCAGTCCCATCACGTTGGCAAGAAGCAAAGTAATGATGATGAATACGCCTAAAATATTGATCCAGTCTCCGGCAATTCCGCCAAATCCCAGAGTCATTAATTTGAATAATGCAAAAAAACCGGAAATCTTTACTACAGATGCCATGAAAGCTGTAATTAAAGAAGGAGAACCCTGATAAACGTCAGGACTCCACATGTGAAATGGTGCTAGTGATACTTTGAACGCCAATGCACAAAGCATCAGAATAGAACCCATTATCAGCATCAGGTTTTTTGGATTATTGATCGCAAAATCGTGAATGGCATACAGGTCAAAACTTCCGACGCTTCCGTAAACCAAAGCAACGCCAAACATCAGAAATCCTGTAGCGAAAGCACCCATAAGAAAATATTTCATAGAAGCTTCCGTAGAACGAAGGTCGGTTTTATTGGCGCCAGCCATTACATATAAAGGAATGGAAAGAATCTCAATCCCGATGAATAATGTTACCAGATTCTGAAATCCGAAAAGTACTAATCCACCGCTTAGTGCAAAGAGCATCAAAGCATATAATTCTGACTGATGACTTCTGTGATTGCTGAATGCAAATCCTCCTAAAAAGAAGAGTAATAAAGTGATAATGATGGAAATTTTCGTAAATAATGCTGCATTATCTCCGTATTCGTACATGGCTTTGTACTGGGCAAAGAACTCACATTCTGGAAAAAAGCTGAAATATAAACCAACAATTAATCCTAAAATCCCGATGTATCTTGCATATTTTCCTTTTTCCAATACACCGGAAAAAAGTACAAGCACTGCCGTAAGGAATAAAATTATAAAAACACTCATTTCTTTATTTGTTTCGTCGGAATCCGGAAGAACCGATGTCCGTTTTGAATTTTATTTAATTTCTCTTTTATCTTGTTTCAAGATTAATTTAACATCGCTGCATAGATGAACTGTACAGAACTTGTCACCATCTCTATAACCGGCTGAGGATAAACCCCAAGTGCGATAACAAAGACAGATAAACTCGCCAATACAGAAAACTCAACTGAGCTGATATCTTTTGTTGTAGCCAGAACGGTATCGTCACCTTTACCAAACATTGTTTTTCCGTAGAATCTCAGCATATAAGCCGCTGCCAGAATCAATGTGAGACCTGCCATAACTGTCATAATGAAGTTGTAGCTGTAAACAGATTTCAACAAGATAAATTCGCCAATGAATCCGTTGGTCAAAGGAACACCTGTTGCGCCCAAAAGGATAATCATAAAAAGTATAGCGAATTTAGGAGCAACTTTTGCAAGTCCGCCCATCTGACGAATATCTCTCGTTTTGAATCTCTTGTAAAGAATATCGGCACAATAGAAAAGACCAACTACATTAATACCGTGAGCAAAACTCTGTATCATTGCACCTTGTCCGCCTTCAAATGTCAGTCCTGTTCTCATCGTTACAACTGCTGAAGAGAAAATACCTGCTACAATCAGTCCGACGTGAGAAAGAGAAGAGTAAGCAATTAATCTTTTACTGTCTGTGGAAATCATTGCAATAAGAGCACCGTAAATAATCCCAATTACAGAAAGAATGATAACAATTTCTCCGGAAATTCCACCAATGGCTTGAGGGGTAATTGGCAATAGATAACGCATTACACCGTAAACTGCCATCTTCAGCATAATCCCTGAAAGCAACATCGACCCTTGTGTAGGCGAATATGTGTATGTGTCCGGCTGCCAGGTATGGAAAGGAAAAACCGGTAATTTCACTGCAAATGCAAAGAAGATAAACCAGAAAATCACATTTTGTTCATTAACACTTAACTGCGCATTGTAAAGATCTGTCAAAGCAAATGAAGCGGAATGGTTGTAAACATAAATTAAACCAATCAACATAAACAAAGACCCTACAAATGTGTAGACAAAGAACTTAGTAGTGAATTTGATTCTTTTGTCTTCTTGTCCCCATATTCCGGCGATGAACCAGATTGGAATCAAAGTGACTTCCCAGAAGATGTAGAACAACAGTCCGTCCAATGATGTGAAAACACCTAACAATCCGAATTGCATCATCAAAATCAAAGCATAGAAAGAATTCGGGAATCCTTTCTTATCATTGAATGATGATAAAATGATTAGCGGAACTAGAATGTTGGTCAATAAAACCATCAGCATACTCATCCCGTCAACGCCGAAATTAAGGCTGCTTTTGATATAATTGGACCAAGGATAAGTGATTTCGTATTGCAACGGCGCATCTACTGTCGGATGGAAATCGAAATTCCCTAACATATAAAATGCAATAAGCATCTGTGCGAGAGCAAAGACTAAAGCGATATATTTGCTGGAAGCATTTTTCCAGAAAAAAAGTAAAACCGAACCTGCGAGAGGTAATAGTAATAATGTTAATAGTAAATACGACATTATCTATTTCAATAAAAAGTTAACAATCAATACAATTCCTATCGCCAATGACATAATCAGCACATAGTTTTCTACATTTCCGTTTTGCAGACGCTTTGCGGCTCTTCCGGAATCCTGAGCACCCAATCCGATGAAATTCACAATCGGGTCGAGAACTGCTTTGTCAAACATAGCCGCCGCTTTCCCTGCTTCTTCAAATGGTCTTACAATACAGGCATTATAGATCTCATCCACAAATAGTTTTTTTGCGGATAGTTTTTCCCAACCTGAATATTCTTCTTCCGGAAGTGCTTTTTTCTGTTTCTTGACGTAGGTGTTTTTAACCAAATACCAAACGGCGAAGAACATTAATATTGTGGCAGCCAAAAGAATCATTTCTGTGTTGAAGTTAACGCCGGAAAGTGTTGCTTCCAATTCACTGAAACTTTGTTCTGTCAATACAGGTTTCAGCCATTCCATCAATTTTGCATAATGGCCGTGTCCGATAAAGTGAGGAAGATTGATAAAACCTCCGATCACGGAAAGAACAGCTAAAACAATTAACGGCAAAGTCATATTAACAGGACTTTCATGCAAATGGTGTTTTTGTTCTTCAGTTCCCCTGAACTGTCCGTGGAAAGTCAGATAATATAATCTGAACATATAAGTTGCGGTAACAGCTGCCAATATGAATAACATTACCCAATAGATTGGATTTTTAGCAAATGCAGCAACCAGAATTTCATCTTTGGAAATCATACCTGATAATAATGGAAATCCGGAGATTGCCAATGTTCCAATAAGGAATGTAGCGTGGGTAATCGGAATATATTTTTTCAATCCGCCCATAAAACGCATATCCTGCTCGCCGCTCACTGCATGGATCACAGAACCAGCTCCCAAGAATAACAAAGCTTTGAAGAAAGCGTGTGTCATTACGTGGAACATTGCCGTGGTGTAAGCACCCAATCCTAGTGCAATGAACATAAATCCGAGCTGAGAAACGGTAGAGTATGCCAAGACTTTTTTGATATCATTTTGACGAAGTGCATAGAAACCTGCCAATGCTGCAGTCAGGAATCCGATTAATAAAATTCCGTCCTGAACAGTTGGTGCTAAAGTGAATAGGAAATTAGATCTTACTACCAGATAAACCCCAGCGGTAACCATCGTAGCAGCGTGTATCAATGCAGAAACAGGCGTTGGCCCAGCCATCGCATCCGGTAACCATGTATATAATGGCACCTGAGCCGACTTACCAGTTGCCCCGATAAATAAACTTGCTGTGATGAATATAATGGTAGTTCCGTCCAGGTCGAAGATCGAAGCATTCTGGGCTACTGAAAGATAGTCAATAGCATTAACATTGGCAGCGATGGCAAAGATACCTATCAATAAGCCAAGGTCACCAATACGGTTCATGATGAAAGCCTTTCTCGCTGCTTTTCCATAATCTTCATTCTGGTACCAGAATCCTATCAACAGATAAGAACAAAGTCCTACACCTTCCCAACCGATGAATAGAATCAGATAATTGCTTCCTAAAACCAAAAGGAGCATAGAGAAGATAAAAAGATTCAGATAAGTAAAAAACTTGTAGAATCCTTTGTCATGGCTCATGTATCCGATAGAGTAGAGATGTATCAGTGACCCGATTCCTGTAATGATCATTACCATCATCAATGACAACTGATCAACCTGGAAACCAAAATTAACCTGAATCCCGGCAACTCTGAACCATTCAAATGCTTTTACGATAACAGGAGTGCTCTCGCTGTTGAATCCTAAAAATATACTTGTCGTGATAACAAAAGAAGCGAAAACCACCAGTGTCGCCAAACCGCCAACAAGCATTTTCGGAAGATGTTTTCCAAAAAGTCCGTTAATCAGAAACCCGACTAAAGGTAAAAGTACAATTGCGTAAACTAAATTCTCCATCCTTTACTATCCTCTTAATTTATTAAAAATACTAACGTCGACCGATTTGGTATTTCTGTACATCATTGCTATAATGGCCAGTCCTACTGCAACTTCTGCTGCTGCAACCACCATGATGAAAAATACCAAAAGCTGCCCGTGACCATCACCTTTGTATGCTGAAAAAGCAGCTAGTAAAAGATTTACGGAATTAAGCATCAATTCTACGCATCCCAAAATCACGATGGCATTTTTGCGGATCAAAACTCCTAATACACCGAGACAAAAAAGAATTGTACTCAGAATAATAAAGTATTCCAAAGGAACCTGTTGTATAAATGTATTCATCTCTATAAATCTTTTTTACCGATCAGAACAGCACCGACGATACCCGCAAGGATAAGGACAGACGCCAGCTCGAATGGCAATACATATTCGTTAAACAATAATCTTCCCAGATTTTTTGTGAGACCAATGGATTGGTCAGCATTATTCGCTACGGTTGTGTTTCCGTTAAGACCTTTATAGGCACCCAGCATCCCTATAAAAAGAATACTTGCAGAAAACACACCGATGAATTTCGGAAGGTTGGCTTTCTTGCTTTCATCTTCTTTATTAAGGTTAAGCATCATCAATATATAAAGAAAAAGAACCATGATTGCTCCGGCATAGACGATAATCTGGACAATTCCCAAAAACTGGGCATTCAGAAGAATATACATCCCTGCGATGGAAAACATCGTGACGATGAGCGAGAGGATAGCATACAGCGGGTTTTTTGCAAAAACAAAATAAACTGCGCTTGCAATAGCCAAAAATGCTACAAAGAAAAATAAAATCTGATCCATTATTTTACTGCATTTTTTTGTTTCTCGGACTGTCTTGTAGTAATATCAATCCTTTCATTTATCTTTTCTACCAGCTTATCTTTACCATAGATAAAAGAATTTCTGTTTTGTTCCACATCCACAAGTCTGTCGGTAAGATAGATTGCAGATTTAGGACATGCTTCTTCACACATTCCACAGAAAATACATCTCAGCATATTGATTTCGTAGATCTCGGCATATTTCTCTTCCCTGTAAAGATGTTTTTCCTCTTTGGTTCTTTCTGCTGCAGTCATCGTGATGGCTTCCGCAGGACATGCAACCGCACAAAGTCCGCAGGCAGTACATCTTTCCCTGCCTTCTTCATCTCTCTTCAGGACATGCTGTCCTCTCCAGATTTCCGCTCTAGGTTTGTCAACCTCAGGATATGGATAGATTGGTGGTCCTTTTACAATATTTCTCACAGCGTGCTTCAGGGTAATCCCCATTCCTTTGAATACCGCCGGAAGGTAGATTTTCTCTGCAAGCGTCATTTCTTTATTGGAAACAACTTTTGATCTGTTAGTAAGCTTCATTTAATTATAGATATTAGATGTTAGACATTAGATTTAGACTAATCTTGCCTGTATCTTAATTTTTAAATTCAATTTTTAATTTCCAAATGCTAAAATCAAAGCACCTGTTACCATAAGGTTTATCAATGCTAATGGAATCAAGGTTTTCCATCCCAAATGCATCAATTGATCGTACCTGAATCTTGGCAATGTCCATCTGATCCACATAAAAATCAGAATCCCGATTACGGTTTTTGTAAGGAATGCCACGATGCTCAGGATACCTGCTGCATTTTCTCCCCAGTTCTGAGTAACCCATTCAATTCCAGGGTAGTTGTAGCCTCCGAAGAATAATGCAACCATAAAAGCATTAGAAATGAACATGTTAACATATTCGCCAAACATGTATAAACCTAATTTCATTGATGAGTATTCTGTAGAATATCCTGTTACCAGTTCAGATTCGCATTCCGGTAAGTCAAAAGGATGTCTGTTTGTTTCTGCCAATGCCGCAATGATGAAAATCAAAAATGCCAACGGCTGATAGAAGATATTCCAGTTGAATCCGTCCAGTTCTATCAGTCCCCAGAGTTTTCCGGTAGCCTGAGTTTCTGTAATTACTTTCAGGTCAAGGCTTCCATTCATCATAATGATGGAAAGAAGTGCCAATCCCATTGCCAGCTCATAGGAGATCATCTGGGAAGAAGCACGGATCGCACCGATCAAAGAATACTTATTATTAGAAGCCCATCCTCCGATCATGATTCCGTACACGCCGATAGAAGCCATCCCGATGATGTAGAGGACACCAACATCGATGTTGGCAACCTGCAGGTCAAAAGAAGTTCCACCGATATTAAGTGTTTTTCCCCAAGGAATTACCGCTCCGGTAATCAGGGAAATAAACATGACTAAAGATGGTCCTAAAATGAAAAGAAACCTCTCTGCATTTGCGGGTGTAAAATCTTCCTTAAAGAAAAATTTTCCACCATCAGCAAGTGGCTGAAGCAATCCGAAAGGTCCAGCTTTGCTGGGGCCGATTCTGTCCTGCATTACAGCAGCGACTTTTCTTTCCGCCCAGGTAGAATATGCTGCAATCGTCAGTGCCAGCAAAAACAAGGCGAGTACCAATATGATTTTGAATGTAATTAATTCCATAATTTTTATTTGAATTTAATTAGATAATTAATGAATTAAATCGTTTCGTTATCTAATTTTTCAATTTCCTTTTCGTCTTTTAAGCCAATTTCTTTTGCTTCAGTATTTTCCAAAACGTTATAGCTGTCTGTTTTTTTCTCATAATGGTTAAGAGAGATTACAGAATGTCTGTCGATATGTCTCGGACCTTCGATGTTCCAATACTTAACATCTTTTCTTTCAAAACGGCACTCGTTGCAGATCCAGTCTTCAACTTCACCATATTGATCTTTTCTTGCAGTCACTCTTATTACTTCATCACCTTTCATCCAAAGTACGGCTTTTCCGGAACATTTGTCACATTTGCAAGTAGCGTTGTAAGGTTTTGTAAACCAGACTCTGCTTTCAAATCTCGCTGTTCTGTCAGTTAAAGCCCCAACAGGACAAACATCGATAACGTTTCCGATGAAATCATTATCCAAAGCTTTGTTCAACATTGTTGATATCTCAGCGTGATCACCTCGGTAAAGAATTCCGTGTTCTCTTTTTTCAGTCAGCTGATTGGCTGCCAATACACATCTTGCACAAAGGATGCAACGGTTCATATTCAGTTTGATATATGGACCTATGTCATCCGCATCATAAGTATTCCTTTCGAATTCCGTTCTTGTATTGGCTACACCATGTTCGTAACCAAGATCCTGAAGATGACATTCTCCGGCCTGATCACATATAGGACAATCCAAAGGGTGATTTACCAAAAGAAATTCCGTAACTGCTTTTCTGCCTTCCTGTGCTTTTTCGGATGTCAGGTTTTTCACTTCCATGCCGTCCATAACACCGGTTCTGCAGCTTGCCACCAATTTAGGCATTGGACGTGGATCTGCTTCAGAACCTTTGGAAACTTCTACAAGGCATGTTCTGCAACGGCCACCACTGGTTTCCAGCTTGCTGTAATAGCACATTGCAGGAGGAACAGATTTTCCACCGATTTGTCTTGCAGCTTCCAGAATAGAAGTGCCAGGTAAAACTTCGGTAGTTTGTCCATCTATGGTAATTTTAAATTTTTTGACTTCTTCGCTCATATCATTTAGCTTTAGGCAATTTGCTTTATGCTTCTTTTAATTATTTAAAATTGAATATATTCAGTTTCGGCTTCAATATTTTGAGATGCCATTTTTTTTAAATTTTCGAATCCTTCAATTATTTTTTTTCTTCTAATTAAATCATCAATTAAATTTGAAAGCTTATTCAAATCATTTTCACTTGATTTGGATTTTAAAGTAGAAAATTGTTTTTCAAAATCGTTTATTTTTTTACTAAAATTACTTTTTTCTGTTTCGTAAATTTTAGAAAAATCATCATTCAATTCTACTTTATATGTAATTTTTAGCTTATTTTTTTCAAAATTTCTACAAACTCTTTCTCCGCCCACAAACCAAACAGTAATATCTTGGCTAGTATTGGGAGCCAAGATGATTACTTTTTCATCAAATTCTCCAAAGTTATGTGGACGCTGTGCCATTTGAGTAGTTATTACCGTATTCTCTTCTTTACAATCTTTTATATAAGTATAATCTAATCCTGATTTTTTTAATCCTAAATAAACTCTAGAATCAAGATATAGATTTCCTAAAACTATTAATGTATCTTCAGATATATTTTTTAATTCAATTTTTAATTTATCATCTACTATTTTTCCTATAACTTTCATCTCAAGAGTTGATTTCTGAGAATAAACTGTTGCTGAAAATAATAAAAATAGGATTAAATTTAATTTTTTGAATTCTTGACTCATATCTGTTTAATATGCATTAGCAAATAGTCTTATTTTTAATTCTTTATTTTTCTATTAAATACGTATCCAACACCAAAATTAACCTGGTAGAATACAAAATCCTGACTGGCTTTATCAGGCTTATTATTAAGAGTGGTTTTGATATCCGGCATGTTGATATAACCAAATTTTCCTTCTACTCTCCCCATTATGTGATCCCAAAAAACAAAATTGATATTGGTTCTTACATCCAATCCAAATCCTGCCAAGTGGTATCTGTCACTTCTTTCATTTCCAAAAAGTTTTACGTTACTTTTAGGCATCAATATACCGGCACCTGCACCGTAAGCCCAAAAAATATCGAAATTCTTTTTGGATAATATGTTCTTGTATTTTTCAAGACCTGCATTGACATAATTCAGTCCATCAGTATGTTCGAATGTCAGAAACTGCTCATCTGATAAATTAACCTGACCATTCTGAACCATTCCTGCATAAGCCGGGTCAGAAATGTGTCCGCTGAAATCAGCAATTTGATTTTGGTCCATCACATATTTCATATGGTCTTGTGACACTACCAATGCCAAATTATCCTTTAAGAAATAAGCAAATCTGAAGTTGAACTGTGGTGCTGAGACTTCCGCCGGATTAATATAATCCAAATTTAATGGAGATGGTCTGTCATGCGCTACAACATTATTCAGCGTAAAATCATAACCATTTCCTTCGAAACGGATATCAGACTTACTGAATCCCGCTCTGTTCCAACCCCAAAAAACGAACATTGTTCCTTTTTTGAAAGTAGATGTGTTATTATTATCAATTTTAATTTCCTGATTTTGCCCGAATACAGTTGTTATTCCAACAAAAAATACAAAAACTAATTCAAAGAACTTCTTCATTATCTTGGTGAATTTGAAAACTCAAATTCTAGTCTTAATTGTTAGCCACTGCCGGTATTGGGTCAGCATAGTTGGCGATTCCGTAATTTTGTGTCAGGCATAGTTCAGGATTGTTGACGTGCCATTCAAACTCGTCTCTGAAGTGTCTGATAGCAGCAGCAACAGGCCAGGCAGCAGCATCTCCCAAAGGACAAATGGTATTACCTTCGATTTTTCTCTGTATGTCCCAAAGCAAATCGATATCTTCCATTTTACCTTCTCCTTTTTCTATTTTTTTTAGGATTTTGTACATCCAACCCGTTCCTTCACGGCAAGGTGTACATTGTCCGCAACTTTCGTGGTTGTAGAATCTGGCTAAAGTCATTGTATGATTCACCACACATTGGTCTTCATCCAAAACAATAAATCCACCTGAACCCATCATTGTTCCGGTAGCAAAACCACCATCAGCAAGGGATTCATAATTCATATATCTTGGTTCGCCATTGATGGTCTTCAATAATAAGTTTGCTGGCACAATCGGCACAGAACTTCCTCCAGGGATACAAGCTTTCAGCTTTTTACCATTCGGGATTCCGCCACAATATTCATCAGAATAAATAAATTCCTCAACCGTAATAGTCATATCGATTTCATAAACGCCTGGTTTATTGATATTTCCACAAGCTGAAATTAATTTGGTTCCGGTCGATCTGCCAACGCCAATTTTAGCATATTCAGCACCACCGATTTCGATGATTGGAACAACGGCTGCAATAGATTCAACATTGTTCACAACCGTTGGTCTTTCCCAAAGTCCTTTCACAGCTGGAAAAGGTGGTTTAAGTCTTGGGTTTCCTCTTCTTCCTTCAAGAGATTCCAGAAGAGCCGTTTCCTCACCACAAATGTAAGCACCAGCGCCTCTCTGAACATAAATCTCCAAATCATAGCCCGTTCCTAAGATATTTTTTCCAAGAAATCCTGCAGCTTTTGCTTCTTCGATTGCTTCTTCCAAAATATCCGGAATCCAGGAATATTCTCCACGGATGTAGATATAGGAAACATTGGAACCTAAACAGTAAGAAGAAATCAACATTCCTTCAATCAGAAGATGCGGAAGAAATTCCATGAGATATCTGTCCTTGAAAGTTCCTGGTTCAGATTCATCTGCATTCACAACCAGGTGTCTTGGAACACCTTCCGGTTTTGCCAAGAAACTCCACTTCATTCCTGTAGGGAAACCAGCGCCACCTCTTCCTCTTAGTCCGGAAACTTTAACTTCTTCCAGAACTTCATCGGTCGACATTTTAAGCGCTTTCTCCGCTGCTTCGTAACCGCCGTGTTTACGGTATGTCTCGAAGTAACGGATTCCCTCTATATGTGCATTTTTAAGTAAAAGTTTTTTACTCATTTTCTTTAATATTAATCTAAAGCGATTGCTCCTTGTCTGCAAAGATCAAGGATTTCGTCCACTTTTTCTATTGTTAAATTTTCGTGAAAGAATTTGCCCAACTGCATCATTGGTGCATATCCACAAGCGCCTAGACATTCAGCAGGCTTCAAAGTGAATAAGCCATCTTCAGAAGTTCCTCCGTCTTTGATATTCAGTTTTGTGCGGATGTGATCCAGAATTTTTTCACTTCCGTTCAGCATACAAGGCCCGGTTCTGCAAACTTCCAAAACATATTTTCCGACTGGCTTCATATTGAACATCGTATAGAAAGTGGCGACTTCATATACTTCAATTGGTGTTATGCTCAACAGTTCAGCCACGTAATCCATAACTGGAACTGCCAACCAACCATCGAATTCTTTCTGTGCTATATGCAAAACAGGAATAAGAGCAGACTTTTGTCTTCCTTCCGGATATCTTGCGATAATTTTATGAACCTGTGCTAAGCTTTCAGGTTTAAAAGCAATTGTTTCGCTCATTTTATTTAAGATTAAAGAATCAAGAACAAAGAGTCAAGACTCGCAGTTCTGTATTCTAAATTCAATTTTTATTTTTGAAATGAAAGTCTTTTATCTTTCATCTTTTTTCTTGTTGTCTTTGTTATTATGCGTCTAATTCTCCCGCAATAATATTCATACTGCACATTGTTACAATAGCGTCAGATATTACAGCGCCGGTAATCATCTCAGGGTAAGCCTGGTAATAGATAAAACAAGGTCTTCTGAAATGAAGTCTGTAAGGTGTTCTTCCGCCATCACTTACAAGATAGAAACCTAACTCTCCGTTTCCGCCTTCTACTGCATGGTAAACTTCACCTTTAGGAACATCCGTCTCTCCCATTACGATTTTGAAATGGTAAATCAAAGCTTCCATTTTTTGATAAACGTCCGCTTTTTCGGGAAGATAAAACTCAGGAACGTCTGCATGGAAAGGACCTCCCGGTAGATTTTCGTATGCTTGTTTTATGATCTTAACAGATTCCCAAATCTCCTGCTGACGAACCATAAAACGGTCGTAAGTATCTCCGGAAGTTCCGACAGGAATGATGAAATCAAAATCTTCATAAGAAGAATAAGGTTGTGCTACTCTCACATCATAGTCAACACCAGCTGCACGTAAGTTTGGACCTGTGAAACCATAGCTCAAAGCTCTTTCAGCTGAAATTGCGCCTGCGCCAATCGTTCTGTCCATAAATATTCTGTTTCTCTCCAACAATTGACCGAATTCTGCAAATCTCTCAGGGAAAGTTTTTAAGAAGTCTTTTAATAATTCGTGGAACTTCGGTGTGAAATCTCTTTCGAAACCGCCGATTCTTCCCATATTGGTTGTCATCCTTGCACCACAGATTTGCTCATACATGTCGTAGATACGCTCTCTTTCGATGAACATATAAGTCAATCCTGTAATGGCCCCGGCATCCATTCCGGTTACACCGTTACAAATCAAATGGTCTCCGATTCTCGCCAATTCCATCAGGATGACACGCATATAATCGACACGTTTTGGAACTTTGACACCAATCAGTTTTTCAACTGTCATATGCCAGCCGATGTTATTGATAGGTGCAGAACAGTAATTCATACGGTCGGTAAGTGTCGTAATCTGAGCGAAATTTCTTCTTTCAGAAATTTTCTCAAAAGCTCTGTGGATATAACCAACCGTTTGCTCTGCGTGAAGAATCCTTTCTCCGTCCATTGTAAGAACGTTCTGGAAAATCCCGTGCGTTGCAGGGTGCGTAGGTCCAAGATTCAACGTGTAGAGCTGTCCGTCGATCTGTTCCTTGCTGTCGTATTGGTTAAGTATATTGGATAATGAGTTGTCTTTCATAATATAATGATTGCAGATTTGAGATTTGAAGTTTGAGATTTCGCAATTTCAAATTTGTCCTATCTTCCGAACATTGCATCGTTCTTGTCAGTTCTTGTGCCGTCTTCCAATCGATACTCCTTGAGCATTGGATGGTATCCGAGATCTTCCATATTAAGGATTGGTCTCAGATCCGGATGACCTTTAAATTTTATACCATAAAAATCAAAAGTTTCTCTTTCCATCCAGTTAGCACCCGCATACAATTCTACCAGAGAATCGACCTCTATGTTTTCTCTTGACATAAAGATTTTCAGACGCAACCTGAAATTAGCCATCAGATTATGCAGGTGATACACTACACCGATTTCTTTTTCAGGTGTCTCAGGATAATGAATTCCGCAGATGTCTGTCAGAAAAATAAATTCCAAAGTGGAATCTTTCAGATAGTGAATTACTTTTTTGATATCATCTTTTTTGATTTCAATTGTCAGCATTCCGTAAGGTTCTGAACTGGAAATCACAGAATCCGGAAATTCTCTGGTTATAGCTTCTAATACAAATTCGTTCGTCATAATTAAATTAAAAATTAAAAATTCAATAATCGAATTTTAATTGCTAATGTTATAAGAATCCAAAAGTGCCTGATATTCCGGCGTGTCTCTTCTTCTGAGGCTTTCACTCTCACAAAGTGCCTGCACCTGCATTACCCCTTCGATAATCTGCTCTGGCCTTGGCGGACATCCCGGAACATAAACGTCAACAGGAATGATTTTGTCAATTCCCTGCAAAACTGAATAAGTATCGAAAATACCGCCGCTGGAAGCGCATGCTCCAACAGCAACAACCCACTTTGGCTCAGCCATCTGGGTGTAAACTTCTTTCAAAACAGGACCTAATTTCTTGGAAATAGTTCCACAAACCATCAGCATATCTGCCTGTCTGGGTGAGAAAGAGTTTCTTTCCATTCCAAATCTTGATGCATCGTATGTTGGGTTCAATGTAGCCATAAATTCAATACCACAACAAGATGTAGCGAATGGTAACGGCCAAAGCGAGAACTTTCTCGCCATTCCGATAACACTGCTAAGTTTCGTTGCGAAAAATCCTTCTCCTTCGAATCCTTCCGGAGCTGGCGCATCTGTTATTATTACTTGTTTTTTATCTGACATTTTTAGTGATTTTAAATTATAAATGCTTAGACTCTAAATTATTGTTAATGTTAACTTCAATTTAAAATTCTGCATTTAAAATTTCTAATGATTTTTATTTACTTATCCCAATCCAATGCGCCGCGTTTCCAAACATAGAAAAATGCCACAAAGAAAATAGCAACGAATGTCAGAACTGCTAAAAAGCCCTGCATACCGAATTCTCTAAAGTTGACAGCATAAGGATAGAAAAATACAATTTCGATATCGAACAACACGAACAATACCGCAGTCAAGAAATATTTGATTGAAAATGGTGTTCTGGCATTCCCTTCTACAGGTATACCGCATTCCCAGCTTGAGTTTTTTACAGAATTCCCTTTTTTCTGCTTTGGCCCCAGGAAATGAGCACCAAGCAAAGAGATGGCTACGAATCCAAGACCAACTGCAGCTTGAATCAGTATCGGGATATAATTTTCAGGTAAATTCATAAAGTCTAAATTTAACTATGCAAAAATACTAAATAAAGATTTAATATATTAAATTATCGGCCTTATGTAAAGCCGACAAAAGTCTGTTTTGTTAAATTTAGAATAATTATAAATAAGGTTTATTTTTGTTTCTTCCCGATTTTTTTCAGGACAAGATAAGCGATGTAAGCAATGTATAGAAATAAGGTGCTGGCAAACAAGATGTTGATCACAGCATCTGTTCTGTCATCTTTGACAGGCTTGTAAAAATTATAAGCGACGAACAAGATGATAAGGCCCGCGTAGATGTAAAGTTGCTTTTTCAATTATAGTTGATTTTAAAAGATAAATATAGAATGCAAATATAAATTTAGTTAAACAATTGTTTAGCTGAATTAATCAATAATATCTAAAGAATAAGTTCTTCTTCGCTTGTGATTGACCGGATTATAATCCTGCCAAAGAACCTGAACGTTTTTGTTTTCTTCCAGTTCCGGATTGGTTTCAAGAAACTTAATGCCTTTGTCTTTCAGATTCATCTGAATGGCTTTGAAAATCATTGATGTTACGCCTCGTCTTTGATATTCCGGATGTATTCCTATTAAATAAAAATTCGCTCTGTCGTTTTTCTTTCCGGCTTGTAAGAAATGCCACCAGGCAAAAGGAAAAAGTTTACCTTTGGCTTTCTGCAAAGCTTTGGAATATGAAGGCATTGTAATCGCAAAAGCCACTAATTGGTCTTTTTCATCCGCAATGCAAGTGATGTAGTCTTTATCGATGAAACTGAAATATTTTTCTTTATAAGATTTGATTTGCTCGTCGGAAATTGGAGTGTATGTCGAAAGCGATTTGTAAGTTTCGTCCAATAATTTGAACATCGGTTCAACATACGGAAGAACCTCTTTTTTGTTATTGAATTTCAATGTTCTCAGTTTGTATTTCTGAGCAATCAGAGAACTGAATTTCTCCACTTTTTCCGGCAAAACATCAGGAAACTGCAATTCGAATTCTACCCATTCTTTTTCTTTGACCAGACCTAATTTTTCAAGATGTTCCGGATAATAATCAAAATTATAAATACCAATCATTGTAGCCAGTTTATCAAACCCGAAAATCAGCATTCCGGCTTTGTCAAGATTTGTAAATCCCATCGGGCCCTCTATCTTTTCGATTTGATTGTCCTTTGCGAATTTGATAGCTTCATTAATCAAAGCTTTGGAAACTTCCTTGTCATCAATAAAATCAATCCACCCGAATCTTACTTTTCTGACACCCAATTCCGCGGCTTCTTTATTGTTGATCATCACAGCAATTCTACCGACGATCTTATCATTTTTATAAGCGAGAAATTGTTTAGCAACTGAATAGAGTAAAGCCGGATTCTCTTCTTTGTTCCAGATGTTTTTTTCATCACTGATCAGTGGCGGAACAAAATTCGGGTTGTTTTTGTACAATTCCATCGGGAATTTTATGAATTTTATCAGGTCATTCTGTGTTACCACTTGCTTTATAATGATGTTTTCCATATTCTTGCTAATCAATAAGACAAAGATAGTTTTTACGTTAAAAAAAGCAATGCTTTGGCATAGTTTTTCCTTAAAATCATAATAATATTTATAAAAAATGACAGGTTATTATTTAATTATTGGAATTTCGATGTTGATCAGCTGGATTGTTTCTTCCAGATTAAAATCAAAATTCGAATATTATTCCAAAGTCCATCTTAGAAACGGCCTTTCGGGAAAAGAAATTGCGGAAAAAATGTTGAGAGATAACGGAATTACCGATGTGCAAGTGGTTTCCGTTCCGGGACATTTATCCGACCATTATAACCCAGAGACAAAAACCGTTAATCTTTCAGAAGCTGTTTATATGCAAAGAAATGCTGCGGCTGCTGCAGTTGCGGCTCACGAATGTGGTCACGCAGTTCAGCACGCTGTTGGTTATTCCATGTTACAGCTGAGATCGAAGATGGTTCCGGTTGTCAGTATCAGCTCCAATCTTTTACAGTTTGTTTTGATGGGCGGTATTGTTGTGATGGCAATGAGTGGCAATAAAACGGTTTTAGCCATAGGTGTTGTACTATTCGCAATTACAACATTGTTTGCATTTGTAACATTGCCGGTAGAATATGATGCAAGTAACCGTGCATTGAAATGGCTAAAAACTACAGGAACAGTAACATCAGAAGAATATACAGGTGCAGAAGATTCCTTGAAATGGGCTGCCAGAACTTATGTTGTTGCAGCTTTGGGCTCATTAGCGCAACTGATGTATTTTGCGTCACTTTTAATGGGAAGAAGAGATTAACTTTACATTATACATGTAAATGTTGTAGAACTTTACAACTTATATAAAATTAAATTCAAGAAGCATTTCGGACAATTCGTCTGAGATGCTTTCTTTTTTAGATCTTTTGATATTGGCTTGGATAATACAGATTTCCTGGGCATCGAAGTCAAGTATTTTCGCATCATATTTATTAAGTAATGTGAAAATTTGATTTTGCTGAGAGAATTTGAATTTCAGCTCGATTTTAGATTCTAATTCTTTTGTGATGATTTCTGCCACTTCCAAAGTATATTTCGCCGATTCTTTATATGCTTTTACCAAACCGCCGACGCCTAATTTCGTTCCTCCATAATATCGTATGACAACCACTAAAACATTCGTAATCTGATGAGCGAGCAGTTGGTTGTAAATTGGTAAACCTGCGCTTCCGGAAGGTTCGCCGTCGTCATTAGCACGATGGTTTTCGCCATGGATTCCTAATCTGTAAGCATAACAATGATGCGTTGCTTTTGGATGAAGTGATTTTAATTGATTTAATGAATCTTTGATATCAGACTCAGAATCAACGGGATAAGCGAAACCAATGAACTTGCTTCCTTTTTCTTTAAGCAAAATATCTTCAACTGGTTTCTGTATGGTTTGGAATTCAAACATTTGTCAAAAATAGACATTCCATAAAGAATTTCAAATCGCAGTTAATTATTTTGTCAGGATATGTGAATCCATTAGTGTTTATTGGTTTTTTCTAACAATTGTCAGGTGAAGAATATAAATTTCTTAAAGAAATCTTAAAGAATAAAATTTGTCAATTAATTTTTACGTAATTTTGCAGTCAAATTTTTTTTAAATCAATGCCTAATACAATAATCATTGGCTCCGGTAGTTATATCCCGGAAAACGTAATAGAAGGTTCTCATTTCAAGGACTCGATTTTCTATGATGATAATAATCAATTGATTGAGAAGCCGACTGAAGAGATCATCGGGAAGTTTGTTGATATTACAGAAATCGAAAGAAGAAGATATATCAATCCGGAGGATTTTAATTCCGATATTGGTCACAGGGCTTCTTTGGCGGCTATTGCAGATGCCGGGATTGATAAAGAAGAGATTGACTACATCATCTATGCAACCAATTTTGGGGAGGTGGATACCGATGGTGTCCCAAATTTTATGCCGTCTCTTTCCGCAAGACTAAAAGGTAAATTAGGTATAAAAAGAAGAGATTGTGTCAATTATGATATGATTTTCGGATGCCCAGGTTGGGTAGAATCACTGATTCTTGCGGATACAATGATAAAAGCAGGGAAAGCAAAAACTGTTTTGGTTGTGGGTGGTGAGACGTTGAGTAGAGTTACCGACCCTTTCGACAGGAATAAAATGATTTTCGCAGATGGAGCCGGTGCGGTTGTTGTAACTGCCACAGATGATACAACAATTGGTGTGATAGCGGATAATACACTTTGTGATAATGGCGAAGAACTTTGTTACTTGGAAAATGCTCCTTCATTGAATCTGGAATCTGACCAAAGTAAGTTATACATCAGAATGAGAGGCCGTAAAATCTACGAATATGCTCTGAAAAATGTTCCTGATGCGATAAAAGCTACCATCGAAAAAGCAAATCTTGATATTTCTGACATTAGTAAAATTCTGATTCATCAGGCTAATGCAAAAATGGATTACGCCATGATTGGAAGGCTTTTCAAATTATATGGACAAAAAGAATACGATCACGCGATCTCTCCGATGACGATTCAGGAATTAGGAAACTCATCCGTAGCAACGGTTCCGACTTTATTTGACCTGATCAGAAAAGGGAAATTAGACGGTCAGCAGTTTACGCCGGGTTCTCACATTTTGTTTACATCAGTCGGCGCCGGGATGAATATCAATTGTGTTGTTTATAAGTTTCCGGAAGGGAAAATTTAATATATTTCCTGAATTAAAGTAAAGTTCAGTTTTACACGTCTATAATGCAAAAGGAATGAGTTTTTATTCCTTTTGTTGTTTTATATCATTAGTACATGCAAAAAAATATTTTATTCGTTCTGGGTGTTTTTCTATTGTTGGAAGCTTATGTTTATCAGGCTTTTAAAACCGTTTATACAAGTCAGAATGCAAGGCTGATATATTGGGTTCCAACGGTTCTGATTTATGCATTCCTGATCTATTCTGTAGTTACTTTCAACAGAGCTTCTCACAAATATCTGAATTTCCAGATCGTCTTTTCAGTCATTTTGATTTTTGTTTTGCCGAAGATTTTGGTCGCCGTTTTTCTTTTGATTGAAGATATTATCAGGTTTCTGAATTTCGGTTACAATTATGTGGCAACAGACACTCATATCTATCCTTCTAGAAGGAAGTTTATCAGTCTTGTAGGGTTGGGTTCGGCTGCTGTTTTGGCAGCAGTAGTTCTGGATGGGATCATATTTGGAAAGTACCGTCACAGGGCAAGAATTGTAAGATTAAAACTGAAAAACCTGCCCGAAAGTTTCAAAGGTTATAAAATTGTTCAGATTTCTGATGTTCACAGCGGAAGTTTTCAGAATCCGAAGCATCTCCAGCATGCTATTGATCTGATAAACCAGCAAAATGCAGATTTGATCCTTTTTACAGGTGATATGGTGAACAACTATGCGGATGAGTTTGTGCCTTTCATAGATTTGTTTTCACAGATAAAAAGCAGAGATGGAAAATTTGCCGTTCTGGGTAATCATGATTATGGCGAATATGGTGTCTGGAAATCGATTGATGACAGGAAAAATAATGTTCCCAAACTGATAGAAAACGAAAGAAAAGCAGGCTTTGAAATGCTGAGGAATGAACACAGGATTATTGAAAAAAACGGCGAAAAATTGTACATAATTGGTGTAGAAAACTGGGGGATCGCACCTTTTCCGCAATTCGGAGATCTGGATAAAGCAACTCATAACATACCCGTAGATGCCTGTAAAATACTGATGTCGCACGATCCGTCACATTTTGACGCCATCGTAAAAAATCATTCAAAAGATATTCAATTGACGCTTTCCGGACACACACACGGAATGCAGTTCGGAATCGATCTGAAGAACTTCAGATGGTCGCCTGTGAAGTATAAATATCCTAAGTGGGCAGACCTTTACCAAAGCGGAGATAAATATCTTTATGTTAACCGTGGTTTTGGTGTTATTGGATATCCTGGTAGGGTAGGGGTATTGCCGGAGATTACCGTTTTTGAGCTACGTTAGACCTCTTTTCCGTGTAGATAATAATAATTGCTTTTTGTTGACTTTTTAATAATGAGGGTAGTCATGTGGTTTCTATATGGTCGCTATATACTTCCTGTGTTCTGAGATTAATGAAAAGCTATTATCAATTATTCAAAAATAGATTTTGTTGTTTGCTGAATCTGAAAATTGAAATTGGGAGTTTATCAAAATTATTAGAATAAGTAATCCTTCATTCTTGATACAGCTATTTCATTCTCATCGATGAATTGAAATAGCTGTTCAAGACGGTCTTCAAATATCCGACCGGTATTTATCTTTTTGTAAAACGGCAAGTCAAATGGTGACTCTTTTCGGTTAAAAAATTGCCATGCATTGACGTAGATCATCACGTACTCATTATTCTTCAGACTCTCCAAAAGCATACTCTCATAATATTTCATTGGTGTGACCTGAAAGACATAATCATTGAACGGAAGTTGTGAGTAGGGCGACTGACTTTCCGGAACGATGGTTAGATTATTTTCGGTATGAATTTCAGTTTTTGAAGTCAGTTTTCGCCATAGAAAATTAAGCCGTGATTCCTCGATATTGGAGACGTAGGTAAAGTCGAGATTCTTGATTTCTGAGTAAGAAATCTGATGGTATTTCTGTCTAATTCCACGGATTGGTTTCTCCAAAAACTGCTCCAGATTTAGCTTCATTTTTTCTATATTTTCTGACGTAGAACTGACGTTGTAAAGTGCTATTTCGTGTCTTTCAAAAGCGATCTTTTTGATTATGTTTTGAAGCTTGTCAACTATAGAGATTTCAACAAAGAAAGTCGCTTTGAACTCATGGAGTTCCAGCAGGAGCAGAATTGTTTCGGCTTTTTCTTCGATAGATTTAATCAATTCCGTTTCTGATATATTTTTATTATTCAGTATTTTATATTCCGGAAATGCTATGTTGAAAGTTAATAAAACCACTTAAACTAAAATTTATATTTTATTTGTAATTAATTTATAATCAGATGTTAAAATATTATTTATTTAAATCAATAATTGAGATTTTGCTATTTGCCTAATTTCTTTCTTAAGTTATTTATCATATCTATCGACATGGAGGAAATGTCAAATTTATAATCTAGTCCCCAGTCCTGTTTTGCAGCAGAATCATCGATGCTTGCCGGCCAGGAGTCTGCAATTGCCTGACGAAAATCCGGCTCATATTTTATCTCAAAATCCGGTATGGTTTTTTGTATTTCGGCAGCCAGTTCTTTGGGTGTAAAACTCATTCCTCCCAGGTTATATGAGTAACGTATTTTTACCTGTTCTTTTGGTGCTGTCATCAGTTTGATAGTCGCGTCAATGGCATCATCCATATACAACATCGGCATAGCAGTATTTTCACTGATGAAGCTTGTGTATTTTCCCTTTTCTACAGCTTCATAAAATATCTCGACAGCATAATCCGTAGTCCCTCCACCGGCTGGTGCTTTCCAGGAAATGAGACCGGGATAACGGATGCTTCTAATATCAACACCGTATTTTTCAAAGTAATATTCGCACCATTTTTCGCCCGCCATTTTGGAAATTCCGTACACCGTTGTCGGATTCAAAACGACTTCTTGTCCCACATTTTCTTTCGGAATTCCTTTCCCAAAAACGGCGATAGAACTTGGCCAGAAAATCTTTTTCAGTGTGCCTTCTTTTGCCAGTTCACAAAGATGGATCAATGGATCTAGATTCAGTTTCCAGGCAAAAAGCGGTTGTTTTTCGGAAGTTCCTGATAACAGGGAAGCCAAATGGTAAACTGTGGTGATGTTGTGCTCTTTAATGATATCTGTAACGGCTTGAAAATTAGTAACATCCAGTCTTTCGTAATAACCGGCTTCAGTGATGCCTTCTTTCCACTTGTCCAGACCGGAGGCAATCACATTTTCTTTACCGTAGATTTCTGATAATCTAACGGTTAACTCCGTTCCGATTTGCCCTAATGCGCCTGTAATGAGAATTTTTTCTGTCATAGTTTCATTTTTACTTTTCTTGATTCGCAAATCTAATTAAATTTGGGATTGAGAATCAAAAAGAATTCCAATAAATTTTTTAAAAATATCATAATATGCAAAACCAGTCGCCAATCATCGAAGTCGATGAACTTCTTATCATAGCAGGAAATCCGAATCTCAGAATTTTTGATGTCAGAACCGGACCGGTTGCAAAGAGCGATTATCAGAAGAAGCACCTGGAAAATGCCGTTTTTGTTGATTTGAATTCTGACCTGGCAGCCATTGGTCATCCTAAAAATGGTGGAAGGCATCCGCTCCCGAAGTTTGAAAATTTCATAAAAACGTTAGGTCGGTTAGGAATTAATAAAGATTCTCGAGTTGTGATTTATGATGACAAAAACGGAGCCAATGCTGCTGCCAGATTCTGGTGGATGTTGAGAGCGGTTGGACATAATAATGTTCAGGTCCTGAATGGCGGTTTGCAATTTGCGGAAAATCAAAATTATCCATTAAGCTCTCTGGATGATTCTTATCCTGGAACTGAATATATTTCAGATTATGAGGATTGGCAATTACCACAAATCCGGATGGTTGATGTCAAGAAAGCGACTCAGGATTCGGACGCTGTGATTGTGGATGTTCGGGAAGCTCCGCGTTATCAGGGAATCACTGAACCGATTGATTTGGTTGCAGGACATATCCCGAATGCCAAAAATTTTCCCTTCATTGATAATCTGGACGAAAATGGATTGTTCAAATCGCGTGAAGCTCTTAGAAATCTTTACTCAGAATTATTTGAAGATTACGACAAAAATAAAATTACGTTCCATTGCGGAAGCGGCGTGACAGCGTGTCATTCCCTGTTAGCTTTGGATTATGCAGGCTTCGATATTCCTAATCTTTATGTTGGAAGCTGGAGCGAATGGAGTAGGAATGGATTGTAGGATTCTAGTTTTTTATAGGTTTATAAAGAACAAGAAAGAAAATGAATAAGCAATGCTTTTTGGCCATTGTATAGCTTCAATTTTCTATCACTTTGTTTGTTTTTTTTACTTTTCACACAGCAAACTACGCATAAAATAATTTTCAGAACGATATTGTATATATGTCAAATACCTGTTTAATGGTCTTGATTTTAAATCAACCTGTTATTTTTTTAGACAGTAAGTATTTAAGAGAATTCTGAATTATTTTAAGTTAGAAATTGATATATTAAGTCCGTATTAATCTGTTTAAGAATAACTTAACTTTTGATATTTTTAAAATTAGCCTCATAAATTTTTATTCGTTTGTCTTGTCCCTTGTAGTAATCAGGAAGGTTATATTAAATGTTCCTTTAGTTAATTTTATGGGGTTTATCTATTGTCAGAATTACTTTCCGAACTATTTTATCGGATAGTGTTGATGGATGAAAAACGATTATTAAACAATTATTAATCAAACAGTTATAAATAAAATTGGGTTTGAATAATAAACAATAGAATAGATAGCTTATAAGCAAAGACCTTTCATGTTTCTCTGAAAGGTCTTTAGATTAAAGAATAAAATATCTAAAAATTGTGTTTCTATATTCTTGATAATTTTTAGAACCTGTGATAAAAATTACTGATCCAAATTCCTCCCTTTACGGTTTGGGAAAAATAATTGGGATGATGCTTGTACTAGGCTCTTTGCAGTTTGAATTTTCTTTACGATAATGTTGGTTTTCAGCGTGATGTTGTTATTACAATTTAATTTGACTGACTTATACACGATAATTCTGGACATGTTTTTTTATCTAAAACCATTAGTTAAGTGAATAAAGCTTATCTTACTTAATCACTTTTTTATTTATTACTTCACTTTCTGTGTAGATTTTCATCAGATAGATGCTGCTTGCAAGATTCTTGTGGTTTATTTTGGTTTCTTTGGAATAGCCATTGACTTCCTGCAGCATACGTCCGGAGAGGTCAAAAATCTGAACCTTGTTTACCAATCGGTCACTTTTAATAACAAAATCCGAATCATTTTTATAAACTAATATCTGACTTTTATTGCTAGTATGCATGGATAAGGTTTGCATCTCGCATGCACTGCTTCCTGCGGAGTCTCCGCTGATAGTCCAGCCTTTTGTGCTAACAAGGGTATTCCTTGCTACTGCGGCATTGGTACCATAAGTTCTTCCCGATGCGCCCAATTTTCTGCCTGATGGTGTATTGGCATTTTCTGCCCAGCCAATTAGTGTTGCAGAGTAATATGTACAATCCATGCCGGAACCCAAAAGCATATTAGGAAATTCAACTGCATTATTTAGCTCCCAACTACCTAAATTTTGATTAAAAGCAGTTGCTCCTTGGAACATAGATGACATATTTGTTACCTTTCCAACATCCCAATTTCCTATATTCTGATTAAAAGCTGAAGCTCCTAAGAACATATTAGACATATTCTTAACATTCCCAACGTTCCAACTGCTTATGTTCCGATTAAAAGTAGTTGCCCCCTGGAACATAGATGACATACTTGTTACCTTTCCAACATCCCAATTCCCAATATTCTGATTAAAAGCTGAAGCTCCAGTGAACATACTAGACATATCTGTTACGTTCATTACATTCCAATTCCCTATATCCTGATTAAAACTTAAAGCTCCGAAAAACACCGTAGACATATTTGTAACGTTACCGACATTCCAACTACTGATGTCTTGATTAAAGATCTTAGCCGATTGGAACATACCTGACATATTAGTTACATTCCCAACGTTCCAATTATTAATATTCTGATTAAAAGCTGACGCTCCGGTGAACATATAAGACATATTTTTAACATTTCCTACATTCCAACTTCCAATATTCTGATTAAAAGATGAAGCGCCACTGAACATATAGGACATATCCGTCACGTTGGACATATCCCAGTTGTCAATATTGGAAGGGTTTTTCAGAGCACAGTATGAAAACATATAAGAGGTACTGAGTACATTAGTAAGATTGGGTAGGTCCTGAGCAGATATATTAAGATTACTACAGCCGCGAAAAGCATTTTCCATACTGCTCCAGGCTACTTTACCCCATTGGGTTATATCCGTTAGGCGTGCTTTTTCTGTCCCGCCATTGATATTAATTCTTCTGAAATTAGCAGGTTCTATAATTAGCTCGACGATTTTGTTTGCAGGCAAATTAGTGATGGTTACAGTCGTAGCAGCAGCGGGAATAGTTCCAGTTCCGCTTTTTGTGTTATCAGTCGTTTTCCAACTATAGTTAACTGCTCCGGCTACGGTTACACCAAAAGAAAGCGAGATAAGCCCTCCGGAAGCACTGCTTCCTCCTTTGCTCAGATCCCATTGCGTGATGAAATTATCTGTAGCAGCATAGGTTTTCGAAAAATGCAGATCCTGGGTTGCAAAACATATCTTGAAGCCAAGAAATAAAAAGATGAATAATAAGTTGCGTTTTTTCATTTTGAATTGATTAAAATTTAAATTATATAGTCGGAATTATTTTTATTATGATTTGATATTCAATATTTTAAATCAAGAGAAGTGTATTTAAAATTTGAATTAGTTTTAGCATGGCATTAGTTCTTGATAAATTTAGCTTTTTGAATTTTTTTCTTCTTTGTTTTTCTAGAATCACGATGTAACTGCCTTTGGACGGTTCTGAAAGGTTTAATGATGTTGTGTCAGGATTTCTTGCCCGGCTTACCAGACAAAGGCAAAGTAAAGGTGGGCAAAAGGAATAGTTTTGTTTTCATAGATTTAGACTTTTAAAATTCTGGGTACAAAATTAGGAAAGTCCTTTACAGAAGGTGTTTTGAGGATTGGGAACATTGTCCAAAAACGAAGATTTTGGTAAACAAAATCGGATTTTGAACTGTTTTGGGTTCATGAGTGCTTGCTTGTTTTATAAGAATCACATTTTCTTTCACCATAATTATTAATTTTGCCAAGCATAAAAATTTATAATTATTTATAATTTAGTTTTAGGTGTTTAAAAAAGAGATTAAATGCATCCTTACATTTCCATACTCACTATTTTTCTGGCAGTCTTGATGGCATATCGTAATTGGAATGTCAATAAGAATACTATTTTTCTATCCGGATTTATCTTTGTATTTGCACTTTATTCTCTGATTCATTACGTTCTGTTGATTAATAAAGATGTGTTCTTGTTAGCCGTTTTTTATAATAACAATGCACCAATTGGTTTTTTGGTTGGGCCACTGCTCTATTTCTACGTTAGAGGAACCTTGTTTGATAACGGGAAGCTAACCAAGAAAGATTTGCTTCATTTAATACCGGCATTGATTAATTCCATTAGCATCATACCTTATGTTCTCACCCCTTTTTCATACAAGCTAGCTCTTGCGGAGAGGCTTGTAAAGGATGCGATGGTTGCCCGAACATTTACAGTAGGGCTTTATCCTAATATTGTAAATATGATTGCAAGACCAACATTGCTTTGTATTTATACTGTTTCTTCACTGGCGATGTTGTATCATTTTTATCAAAAAGCAAAAAAAAATAATAGTATTTATGAAAAACAAACGCATAGAATGCTGGTATGGCTTTCCTGTTTTTTAGCAATAATACTTTTCGCAGTGGTTAGTTTTGCGGTAATTTCTTATTTGTTTTTAAGAGAACCTCATCCTGATTTACAGCTGTTGTTAAATAGTACACCTATGAATATCGTTGGGATTTGCTTATTAATGATACCTGCCAGCTTACTTGTTTTCCCTGAATTACTCTACGGAATCCCACAAATCAATGAAGATGAAAAAACATTCTTTCTACAACCCAACGACTTTACTACTGATAGAAAAAATACCAGCGAGAAAGAAACCTCAAACGAAGATGTAGATCCAAGATTTATAGAATTGTCAGAATCTATTTTGGTTTACATCAAAGAGAGTGAAATATTCCTGAATCCTGATTTTTCGATGGAAGAACTCTCGAGGTCAATGAATGTGCCCAAACATCATCTTTATTATTGTTTTAATAGCATATTGAAAATCAAACTCACAAAATTACGCTCAGAATTACGAGTTGAATATGCAAAAAAGCTAATCGAAGATGGACTTTTAGAATCATTAACATTAGATGCAATAGGTAACAAAGCTGGCTTTTCCTCGAGATCATCATTTCAAAGTACCTTCAAAGAAGAAGTAGGTTGTACCCCCGGAATGTATCTGAAATTAAAAACTGAAATATAATTTATCAAACTTAAAAGCTTGCTCGGATTTGCATACTTCCAATGTGAATGGTTCTGTCGCCGGAATTTCTACCTTCATAATTCACATTAAGCTGAATAAACGAGTTTATCGCTTGTTGAATGTATAAAGTCCAGACTTGGTTTTTCCCGGGTTTCAGGCCTTCCAGCATCTGGTTGCCAACAATGCTGTAATTGTTACCAGTGAAATCATTATTGATGAGAGAAAAATTGGCTCTTACGGATGTTTTTTGTCTTTCCCACTGGAGGGTTCCGGAGATTTCATAGGTTTTCAAAATTTCCTCGCCATCGGTTCTTTTTTTCTGACGAAGCGCCCCGAACAGTTCGGTTTGCAGCGTCTCGGTCAGTTTATAAGTCGCTTTCGGCTTGGTTTCCCAGTTTTGGAGAAGGTAGTTTCTGGAATTATAAACCTGCGAGCTGTTAGCAACATTCTGAAAAGTATTTTCCCAGTCTGTCCGAAACGTTTTTGTGAAAGAATAGCCGACGTTCATGAAGTGGGATTTCTGAGAATGCTGCTCATTACTGAAGTTGGCATTCACGAGATTATCATTGTCGGTATATCGGTAACTCCCGTTCCATCCGGATTTGTCATTGGAATTAAATAAAGCGGACGCCAGTATATTCTGTGTTCTCAACAGCTGATCGCTTTGTCGCTCAAAAGGATTCCACACGAGAACCTTATTACCTTTTAGATAGGAATTCTGTGAAAGAAGAGATAAGTTAAAATTCCATCGTTTCAGAAAAGCATTCTCAGAACTGATGATGACCGATGGATTGACAAATAAAGCGATCTGTGCTTTGTTTTTATTTGAAGCCAGGTAATTGACACTGTTGGTGTAAACTCTGATGTATTGCGCCAGATCTACATATTCTGCCACCTCGAATTCGTCTAATTGCTGTACGCCATCATTGTTATAATCCGTCCATTTGTAAACACCTTGTCCATCGGTCACTTTGATGTATTGAAATTCACGTTGCGCTTCCTGGCCATTCCCAAGCTCGTAGAAAAGCTGAAGCCGCATTCCGTTTCGGAACAGCTGCTGATTATAAAGAACATTGCCGACGACGAAATCCTGATTCTGATCAGTTGCAAAGGTTTGATTCTCGTAAAAGAATTTCCGGTAATGAGCCAGTGTTGACAACTGGGTCTTTTCGGTTTTGATAATCTGGCTTTCTGCCATGATCCCGAGAATGTTGTTCATTTTCTGGAGACGATTATCCTGCACCGAATCGTTACTTCGGAAATATACTTTTGCCAGTAACTTTGTTCTTGCGGAGTCTGCAATTTTTTTCTGAATGAAGAACTCTTTCCAGCTAAAACTCGTCATGTCCAGGATCTGGTTAATGTTGTATTTTTTCTCATTATGCTCCATGGAACCGCCGATCATCCAGCTTCCTTTTTTACCGGATAGTTCTGTGGAAACAGCCGCACGGATAAACGTTGTGTTCAGGTCTGTCGATTTGGTGTCCAGATAGGAAACTGCTGCAAGATTTTCGAATTTTCCGATTTTCCAGATGGCCTCGACATCATTTTTGATGCCTTTATAAGTGTCGGTTTCTTCGAGATAATTCAGCTTGTAATTGATTTTTGAAGTTTTGTTAAAATCATTCAGAAAAGAGAATATGAACCGGTTTTGCGTGATCTGGCTAAACTCATTACTCAGGTTGAAATCCCTCCAGAAGTCCACATTGTTAATTCTGTCCAGGATATGAAAATTCTTTTGAATGACCTGGTATTCCAGCATTGGTGTTCCGGTCCAGGTATTTTTTCTGAACGTCTTATTGGCATAGATTCTTGCAGCATAACCGATATTCTGCTTATTATCTTTTGAAGAAAATGTGTTGATGTCATAATTGCTCATTGAGACATCTGTTCCGACAATACCTTCATTCAAAGCGTATTCAACATTGGCTGAATAAACTTGTGATTTCTCTGGCGCCGGTAACTTGCGGACAGCCATATAATCGCCTGCTCCTGCACCGACATACTGGAAGACGCGCCCGTTATTGGTAGATTGCTGCAGTTGGTAATCGCCTTTTCCGCTCCCGAAATAAGTAAAGGCAACCTGATATAATTTTTGAGTCTGATCAGTGGAAAATTCATAATGAAAAGTCTCTCCTGTGAAGATTCTTTTGTACAGGATTTTATTGACATCATAATCTGTTTCCACGCCCGATGGGGCAAACATCGCATTCGGATTGTTTCCTGCCTGTACCAAAGTTTGCTGGTCTTCTTCACTAAGATTCAGGGAAAGTGGTGCGTTTTTGTTGTCATTTTCCATAAACCAGCCGAATCCTGCTTTCAGCCTTTCGCGCTGATGTTTTATGTTTCCTGTGATCAGAAATCTGGTGTAGTTTCGGTTGGTATAATTATAAGAAACATTGATGAAATTCTGTTTATAAATTGGTCGGAAACTGGTAAATGTGATTTCCCCGGTATTGTAATTAATGGTATAATCCTGATTTTCGCCCCGTTTCATCAGTATCCCGTCAATATAAACCTGTTCTGAACCGGAAATAATAGTGATGAACAATTCGCCGTTCTTTCCTGTCAGTCGGTATGGGCCTTGATTCCCTTCGATTCCCTGAAAACGCATGCGGAAAAACTCACTCCTCGCAACACCTCCGGAAACATCTACAGAAGTTTTGTTGCCGTTCTTTTCCCAGGTGGTGAGAAACTGCAAGCCCATGCTTCTTCTCTGGTAACGGCCAAAATAAGTGGTTTCATCATTCAGATCGAGATGTCCTGCCCGGATAATGCTGTGGTTTTTGATATTAAGCTGAAGATAAATTTTATCAAATTCCTGCAAAGTCTGCGTATAACCGTCTGCCTGAACCGGAAGATTATGATCCGAAATGGAAGCAAGAATAGAAACGTCAGGACTCAGCTTTCCGGAGATCTGCATGTCCATAGAGCTCTGCACTGATGATCCCTGATTGTTGCCAAAAGTGATTCCCCTGATGATGGAACCTTTGGAATTGAGTTCTCCAAGGATTCTTTTTTTGTCATTTTTTACCAAAACTTCCTCATCGTAGATTACCCGATTCTGCTTTTTGATAAAATCCAGTGTGTCTTTTGTGAAAAAATCCTGGTTGATCTTCGAAATAATGATGCTGTCCTTTTTAAGCGAATCCTGAGGAATATTAGGGTTTTTCCAACTAAAAATCTGTGCATTAATCTGGATTATTGCAAAAAAAATAGAGATTATCAGGAAAATTTTATTTAACTTAGACACCCTTTTCTTAATTAAGTGTAAATGTAGTAATAATCGGCATTATAGCGGGTTAACAATTAATTAAAACGGAAAAGAGGTTTATAAAATTATAGTTAACATTAAAATTTTATATTTGCCACTCAAAAAAAACAATTTTAAACTTTTTATATTATGAAAAATTTTTATTCATTGAAGTCATTGCTTTTAGGTGCAATGCTTACATTAGGTAGTACATTTGCTTTTGCACAGACTACGATTGCAGAATGGACGCCGGTAACAATGACTGGCGGAGCAGGTGATTTTGGACCCAGCCCTTTTGCTGCTGCAACAGCTGATACTAATTTAACGGTTGGTGGCTTGACAAGAGGTTCCGGCGTTTTGCAGACTGGTACTGGTGCAGCTAACGGCTGGGGAGGTACGGATTTTAACAGCGCATCTGCTGCTGCTGCGGTAACAGCTAACAAATTTGTTACTTTTACAATCACTGCAAAAACAGGTTATAAATTGTCTATTTCCGGAATTAATGCATACAACATCAGACGTTCTGCTTCAGGACCAACTACCGGGCAATGGCAATATCAGGTAGGATCAGGAGCTTTTACAAACATCGGATCTGCAATTACTTGGGGAGCAACAACAAGTAATGCCGGTAACGAACAGGCTGCAATTGACTTAAGCGCTATTACAGATCTGCAAAATTTAGCTGCAGGAACTACGGTTACTTTTAGAGTTGTTAATTATGGAGCATCCGGAACGGGAAGCTGGTATTTTAACGGCCATGCCAATGCTACAAGCAAAACTTTAACAGTAAAAGGAACTGTAGAGACAGATCCTACTATGGCTGTGAATGATGCTGCAAAAGGAAAAGCTAACCTGGTTAAAAATACCATCGTTTCTAACGAGCTGATCTTTGGTGCTGCTTCAAAAGTATCTGTTTACAATGCTGCAGGACAGGTTGTAAAAACAGCTGAGGTTGCAGAAAATGCAAGACTGGATGTTTCTGCTCTTCCAAAAGGAAACTATGTAGTAACAGGTCTTGTAAACGGACAGGCAGTTTCTCAGAAAATTATCAAGAAATAATTGTTTCAATCCATTTCAAAATTATAGCGCTGTCATTTTTGACAGCGTTTTTTTTTGTTAAATGAACATTACGAATGTTAAAATATTTTTAATGATATATTATTGATTTTTAATGTTTTATTAATTATCTGTCTATGTTGTTGTCGGGTTTTTGGAAATAAATTTGTCGCAACAAAAAACAATCTTTAATAAAATAATTATGAAAAAGATCTATTCTTTATTAGCAGCAGCTGTTGTAGCTGCAACAATGAATGCGCAGGTTACTGTGTTCAATGCAACCTTCGATGATGTTACCGGAACAGGTGGTAACACCGGCGGCTTCAACGGATCTGTTGCCAACACCGGCCTTACAGAATATACCACCGGCGGATCATGGACACTGGACAGAGCCTTCAAAGCAGACAAATGTCTGAAGATGGGCGCATCCAGTAACAAAGGCTCATTAACCACACCGGGTATCAGCCTTACAGGTTCCGGGACGTTGACTTTCCGCGCAGCAGCATGGGATGGAAATAACGAAAAACTAACACTTCTGGTTTCCGCCACAGGAGCAACGCTTGACAAATCCGAAGTTACCATTGCCAAAGGTGCTTTCAATACGTTTACGGTTGCTATAACCAATGTGACAGGAAGTGTAAAAATCAAATTTGAAAGCAAGGAAGCGTCTGCCAACAGGTTTTTCATAGATGATATAAAAGTAGTGCAGCCGACTATGGCTGTAGTGGATGCTGTGAAAGGAAGCGTTAATCTGGTGAAAAATACGGTCGTATCCAATGAACTGATTTTCGGGGCTGCTGCAAAAGTATCTGTTTACAATGCTGCAGGACAGGGTGTGAAAACAGCAGAGGTCGCAGAAAACACAAGACTGGATGTATCCGCTTTGCCAAAAGGAACCTATATAGTAACAGGTCTGGTTAACGGACAGGCGGTTTCTCAGAAAATCATCAAGAACTAATCATCCGGAGACTGATGATCAATAAGACGCTGCCATGATTGGTAGCGTTTTTGTATTTCGGTAAATGCGGGTGTGTTTTGAACTATAATTGTACATGATTTAAAACAGACTTAACATTTGGCTTCAGTAATATGTTTACCTTTGCCACAGAAAAAAGGAGGAGAAGGTTCAGGTTTATTAATGTTAATTTTTGATTATGAAAACTTACAAACCCGGATTAAACCAATACCTATCGATGCGAAAATGTTAAAAAATAAATAAAATTTTGCGGATTACATTTTTTTGTTAACTTAGCAACCCTTTACAATAACTAAAAAATTAAAACAATTTTTAAACTTTAATATTATGAAAAAATTCTTTACAATTTTAGCTGTTTCGGCTTTAGCTTTCACTGCACAAGCTCAAACTACTTTTACTTATGTTTGGAATAACCAAGGTTTTACGAACGCACAAGACATCACTACGGGTAATATCGTTGCGGGAAAATTGACTTATGATGTGCAGAAAAATGGAGCAAGCAATGGTCCTAAATTTTATACTGCAAATAATGGGACTTTGAGAATGTATTCTAGCAACGCTGACGGTAATGGTAATTCTATGGCTATAATTGCTGCTGGGACTACTAAAATCAATTCTGTGAAAATCAAAACTCCTGGAACTCTTGGTGCTGATAATTATGCTCCGGCAACAGCTATTGTAAAAGTAGATGGCATAGTGGTTCCAACTGTTTATGATCCAGCTGATGCTACTAATGCAACTTATTTAATTACTACTGCTATTCCTGCATCTAATATTACGATTCAAAATGGTCAGACTACTACATCTGCTCAAATTAGAGTTATAAGTATGGATGTAACTTATACAGAAGGTCTTGCAGTATCTGATGTTGTAAAAGCTAACTCTACTCTAGTTAAAAACACTGTAGTTGGTGAATCTATCGCTTTTGCTAAGACTGCTGATATCCAAATCGTAAACGCTGCTGGTCAGGTTGTAAAATCTGCTAAAGTAACAGAAGGTACTACACTTAACGTTTCTTCTCTTGCAAAAGGTGTTTACATCGTAACTGGTACAGTAAACGGTGAGAAAGTATCTCAAAAAGTAATCAAAAACTAATCATAGTTTTTAATAAAAACAGAAGGCTCCCTGATTCAGGGAGCTTTTTTTGTGTTCAGAGGTGAAGCATTACAGATTTTATGGCCAGAGATTAACGGTTTTTTCCGATGTTTTGCTCAGAAACGTATTTTCCCCATTCCATCGGCCCTGGGATGCCGTCACGGAGTCTTCCGTGGGCATCATGAAGTCTTCCGTCTCTGTCATCAGGTCTTGCGTCTTCATCATCAGATCTTCCGCCTCCGTCATGGCATCATCGGAAGGCATCAGGAACATTTCGTAGAGGCAATCAATGTCTTCAGACGATAACGCCTGCTTTGCCGGGGATGCTGCACCGCTTTGTGACAGGTAATTAACCTTAGTAGAAAATGAATCTGGGATATTTATTAAAAAAATACAGATATATCTTTAAAACAAAGAATTTATTTTTTATTTTTGAAATGAATAATTTTAAAAATACTTATTATGAAAAAACAAGAACCTGTAAGATTGTACAAGTTTTCGGACGCGCGTCTCAATACGCTGGGTAATGAAAAAATCGGCTATATGCGCAGAGATGCGGCGGCCTTTGCACCGTTCGGCATCGCCGCAGACCAGATGGATGCGCTGGAAGCGGCACTCAATGCCTTCGAGGCGACACTCACAGATACAGAAGCAGTGGCAGATCAGACCGGTGCCGCCGCTGAAAAGGATGCGAAAGCAGAAGAGCTGCGCGTCGCCATCAGGGGAGTGATGACCAGGGTGGCACTGAAGTTTGCGCCGGAGACTGCCCGGTACAGGAAGTACGGTACCGACGCACTGGCCAGACAGAACGATGCCGAGCTGCTGATCACCGGGCGGCGTGTCGTGCGCGTGGGCACACTGGATCTGGAAGATCTGGAGGTGCAGGGACTGGATGAAAAGATACTGAACGATATCACCATCCTGTCCGATGCCTTCGAGAGCCTGATCCTGGCGCACAAGCTGGAGATCTCTGACCGTGATATAGAGCAGGAAGACCGCGTGGAGGCGGGCAATGCCATCTACGAAGCATTGGTGCGCTATACCAACACAGGACAGGACATCTGGGAGACCAGCGATGTGGCAAAGTATAATGACTATGTCATCTATAATACGGAAAGCGGGGATGAACCTGCGGAGCCGCCAGTGGTATAAAAGTAGAAATACCTGCAGCATGTTGCAGGATGATTTTTTGAATATTTAAGACAGAGGCTTCCGGATGCGGGAGCCTTTTTATTTATTAAAAACAAAGAAATATTTTGACCTCTTATTCTATGGTTATCTGCCGGAAACATTCTGATAGTATGGAGTTTATAGTCGTTAATATGATTGGTATTTTGATTAATAATGTATTATGGAGCCTGTTGTTTTAATCGTACTTTAGAAGGAATAATAACAAATTAATTTTTTAACTATGAAAAAAACAATTATCCTAATGGGGATCCTATGCGGATTAACCATCAACGCACAAAGCTGGTCTTTGACAGGGAACACCGGGACAACAGCAGGCACTAATTTTATCGGGACGACTGATAATAAGGATTTAGTTTTTAAGACTAATGGGACTGAAAAAATGCAGATTTCGGTTAATGGGGATATAGATTTTACGGGCTCAGCCTCATCAAATTATCCATACTTGTTTCCTTATCCATCAAAATATAAATTTTATGGACCAACAACATTTAGTCTGTATGAAAATCAAAATGATTTTGTTATTTACAGTAATCCAGCAGATGCTACCATGTTTAGAGTTGATGGTGAAAATATGAATATTTATTTACAAGAAGATTATGGTAAAGTGATTATTGGTTCAAAAACTTTGGGAAACTGTACCTCTTGTACAGGATATAACTTACTGGTAAAAGGAGGTATCAAAACAGAGAAAATAAAAGTAGAGATAGCAGCTGAGAATGGCTGGGCAGATTATGTTTTCAATAAGGATTATAAGCTGATGTCTCTGAAAGATGTTGAAAGCTATATCAATACGAACGGGCATCTGCCGGAAGTGCCCTCTACCGAAGAGGCCATCAAAAACGGGATAGAGTTGAAAGCAATGAACATCCTTCTTCTGAAAAAAGTAGAGGAGCTGACATTGCATCTCATCGGGCAAAATAAGAGGATAGAAGAGCTGGAAGCGAAACAGAAAAAATAAAAGTATGAAAAAGCTATTGTATACTTTTACATTTTTTTGGGTTTTTGCTTTATGCAGTGCTCAAGATAATCCGTTATCTTTTATTTGTGCTAATCAGTTAATAGACAAACTGGACATTAAGTCGTCAAATATATTAGATCCGGAAAAATTGGAATTAAATACTACCACCTGTGGTAATACTTCTCAATATTATAGTAATAATGATTATACATACAATCATTACAATCTATATTTACCAAAATCATCCGACAATATAATTTATTTAAAACTCAATTTCATTTTTCTTACTAAGCCTGATGGTACGGGAAATTTTGAGGAAAATAATTCTGAACATGTTGGATTTATTGATGAGGTAATAGGTAGGGTTAATCAGACATTACTTAATCTGGATGGTTCGCCAACATCAGGTTGTGAAGGCTATGGACAGACCCATCTGACTAATACTAAAATTCAATTTGTCATCAATAAGATTTGGAAAGTTGATCCGGCTTGGGATTACCTGCAAACAGGTTACGAGCCGATTTGCCCGAAGCAGCCTTGTTACAATTTCAGTTCAACAATTAATCCTGGTTCATCCGTTTATTATTATTCATATTATGACAATGATCCAACTATTCCACAGGGTATTAATGTGATTTTTGCCAATAATGGAAATGTTTATAATGAAATGGTCAATAATCACAATTACAGTATGTCTGGAGTGCAAGGCTGGGCTGCCTCACAGAATGCGTCAAAGTCAGATTTTTCACAAAAACTTAGACAGATGTTTCCAGATGTCTATGTTACATATCTTTGGATGAAAAACGTTGTTGCAGATCCAAATATTCCTAATCCAACACCTTGGGAAACAGTTCGAGGCTGGCACGTTACAAATTTACGAAAAGGTATTTTGCATGAAGCTGGTCATAATTTCAATCTCGACCATGAGGAAGATTGTTTCACAAACATTATGAAATCAGAAGGAACAGCTCCAGGTAATTTTCTAAGTAATCTTCAAATTTCTAAACTTTATCTCGCTGCGTCCACTAAAAGTACGCGAGAATATTTTACAGAAGAATCTTTTAAGAATAGCAACATTGATGTCACCAATAATGAAACCTGGGATCTTAATTTCCGGTTATATTCTAATGTGAAGATTGATAATAACGCCAGCCTGAAGGCTACTTGTAAAATAATCATGGCACCGCAAAGCAGGTTTATTGTGAAAGATGGCAGTAATTTTGTCATTGAGGGCGCAGAGATCACTTCTGCAAATAATTCTACCTGGAACGGAATAAAAGTGGAGGGTAAGGGTTATCTTTTAATCAATCCTAATACGCTGATCGACACCAATCATTTCTATGCCTATGCGGATAATACGCCGCTAACGGGCGCAAGATCTGCAGATTCTGACGATAAAACCGCTAAAACCGCCACTGACAATGCTGTGGTGGAGAAAGATTACAGAATATATCCCAATCCGACGGGAGATTTTATCAATATTGAAACCACAGGTAAAATTTCTAAGGTCGAAATATATAATCTGCTGAACAAAGCCTTCTCTTCGAAGTATAAGGACAATCGGGTAGATGTCAGAAACCTGCCGCCGGGTAATTATATTCTCAAGATCTATGGCAGCTCGGGAGAAAGAACAATACATTTTATCAAAAAATAATTTTTATAAACCACCGAAACCCCGGTGGTTTTCTTTTTATCAGAATACACCTCTTCTCAGGTTATTAATCAGTGCACCAAGATTCAGGACCAGGGTATAGCGGATCCTGTAGCCATAGTTTTTGAACGACGGCTCGAATCCCAGTGTGGACGCTACCGGAAAGTAAACCTCCAGAAAGTCGGGAATAACTTTGACCTTGATGCCGGAATCCCAGATGAACTGTTCTGCCCTGTGTTTATTTTTATAAATACCTGCATCTGCATAGACGTTGAACCATTTCCAGACATGGGAATCTACATTCACGCTCGTGATGAACTGGTTGACCGATGTGTTGAAAAACGATTTGAAACCGCCTTCCGCCAATATAAACTGTTGCGACAGAATCCCTGAAGTTGCACTCTGACCCAGCAATCCATAAGAAAAAGAGTAGTTGGAAACCCGCGAGATCCCATAATTGAAAAGTGTGTTTTTAGTTTCATTCTTCACGAAATAACCGGCAAACCAGCGGAAGCTTATTTTTTTATCTTTTGCATATTCCCAACGGTAGAAGGCTTCTGCAGAAATTTTCTGGAAATCTTCCATCCACTGGAAATTGGTTCCGATGTATTTTTCATGAATCAGCTGATTATCTGAGTAGGAATAGCCTACATTCCAAAGGTTGTATTTGGAATATTGCTGGTTGAGAATCATCTGGGGCGTGAGGTCGCGTTCATAATAATTGTAGGAAAAATAAAGGCTTCTGCCAATGGCACTTCTAGGGTTTTTCTGGAAGTTGAAAGAGGTGGAGGCACCAAATCTCTTATAAGCAAGGTCATTGTCATAATGAAAATATGAGCCTGATACCCCGAAATTCCAGCTTCTGAAAAAGCTGTTCGGCGGCAGGATGGAATAGCCTAATGCACCGGAACCTGTCAGTTTGCCAGTCCCTGTACTGTAATAGGGTGTAAATGAGTAATCAAATTTCTGATCAAAAATCCCCTGGTTCTTAAAATTAAGCCCAAGCAGGATCTTGTCATAAGCATTGAAAGTAAGTCTCGGGGTCAGGAAAATCTCATTGTACTCAGGATTCTGGATATCCTTTATCAGCTTCAGGCGGATCTTTTTTGCATTGGAGAACAACCCTTTTGTATAGATATAATTGTCCCTGTAATTGGTTTCCGGGAAGATATAGTCGTCATTCAGGACGATTTTATCGGTGTTGTCATTTGGAACAGACAAAGAGTCTTTTGGTTTTTCGGTTCCGGCCTTCCAAAAGATTGCTCTATGGCCGTCTTTGGTTTCGGTTTCTATTTTCAGCGGTACATTTTCAGCATCTTTATTTCTGATATTGACAATATAATTCTCTTTGGCTTCATTGATATTTTTCAGATTGAAGTTGATCCGGTGCTTTTCATCTATCATTTTGGAGAAAAAAGCAGACCTGCCTGTTGTGAAGGTTTCCAGCTTTTTCAGGAAATCCCGGCCTGTCGTTTTGTTCTGATAATTGGAGGACAGATACTCTTTAATAAAATTATCAAAAGAACCCGATCCCTGATACTCCGAAATATAATTCAGCAAACTGCCGGTCTCAAACTGGCTGATAGCCGTCGTATTGAAGTTGCTCAGCTTATAAAAAGGCGTGTTGATTTTCTGATCCAGATTCTGTGTATAGATGTAGTGGTAGGCCAGACCATAGCGTTCTGCAAGCTTCAGTTTCGAGGCGTGAAAGACTTTCAGAGGTTTGATTCCCATGATGTTGACATTATCAGGAAGGTTGCCGATGAGCCTGTGATCCGGATAGAAATTTTTCAGATATTGAATCTCCAGATATGCTTTCAGCCCGTTTTTCAGCCAATGGTCTTTTGTCTTGTCAGAGACGAAACTTTCATCGATCACCTTTTTGGAAATCACGCTGATATAATCCAGATCCGTTTTTTCATAATCGGTGAACATCTGGTATTTGAATTTCCAGAACCTGATGTCATCAATGCCGATAAATTCTTCTTTGTTAAGGAATTTTTTGGTTATGAAAAGCTTTTCCGGCAGATTTCCTGTTTTCGCTTTGATGAATTTGAGATGATTTGTCATAACCGAGCCTAATATCTGGCGCTGATATTCCGTGACCTGATAGCCAAGCTGGATATTGATATTTTGCCCGTCAACAGGCATATTGAATTCCGGGTAGATTTCTCCCGATAACTGAAACTCCGGATCATTGATGGATATTCCTTCAAATTCTGTGTCTGATTTTTGGAACAAATTTGAATAAGCTTTCCAGTTTTCCGGTATCTGAAAATCCACTTTCCAAAAAGAGCCGGCGTTGGCAGTCTCTTCTGTATCACGATAAGAAACATTACTTTGGATTTCATCTTCATAAGTTTCCGGTACGAGGAAAAAATATTTCAGAAGAATGTGATTGGCATCAATACCATACCCTGTGAACCTCGCATCCGGCATCCGGATCTGATATTTCAGCTCAAGTGTGATGCTTTTTCCCGGCTCTAAAGGCTTTGATAACGGAATGAAAATGTTCTCCTGATTCTTATTCAGGATTTCGGAAAAGGTATTTCCGGAAGCATATTGAAGGCTTTCCAGTTTTCCAAGCTGATTTTCTGTGGCAAAGTAAAGGTCTTTCTTGCGGTCTTCAATTTTTCTTTTCAACAAAGGTGTCTTTCTTTTCTGATAAGCCGAAACCCAGTTCAGGAGTTTGATCTGATTAATTGATTTCTGATGCGGATTATGATAAATCAGAGTCTGTTCTACTGAGATGCTTTTCCTGTCATCATTCAGTTGTACTTTCAGTAAAATGCTGTCTTGCTGAGCCTTTGCGCAGAAAAAAAAAGAAAATAGGAACAGACCCAAAAAAAATCGCTTCATCAAAATTAATCAGTATCTAAAACTACTAATTTTTTCTGATGAATAATTAAATAGAGTTGTTAAAGTTGTCTATCATTTTTAGTTAATTATAATTATCAGCCTGAAAATGCTAAAATTCAATCAATCAGTAACTTGATTAGATACAATCCGGATGTGAATTCTATTGATGTAAAAAAAAATATATATCTTTGTGCGGATTGTACATATATAACAACATTAAATGGACCCCGATAGTTTAATCAAACTTCTCATTGCATTATTTTTAGTTCTTCTGAATGGCTTTTTTGTAGCCGCCGAATTCTCAATAGTTAAAGTACGTTATTCCCAGATCCAGCTGAAAGCGGCCGAAGGAAACACAATGGCCAAGCAGGCCGAAAACATCATCAAAAATCTGGATGCCTATCTCTCGGCTACACAGCTGGGGATTACACTCGCTTCGCTTGCCCTTGGTTGGGTAGGGGAAAGTGCGCTGCATCATATCATAGAATCACTTTTCAGCTCACTCAATATTCAACTGGCAGAAGCTACGGTTACTACTATTTCTGTAGTTTGTAGCTTTTTGCTGATCACGGTGATGCATATTGTATTCGGTGAATTGGTTCCAAAATCAATCGCCATCAGGAAATCCGAATCTACAACGCTTTTCATCGCTTATCCGTTGCATTTGTTTTATAATATATTCCGACCGTTTATCTGGCTGATGAATTCCTTGTCTAACGGATTTTTAAGAATCATCAAAATCCATCCGGCTTCGGAACATGATATCCACTCTACCGAGGAACTTCAGCTGTTGGTAAAACAATCCGCGGACAGTGGTGAGATTGAGGAAGAGAATTATGAGATCATCAAAAACGCATTTGATTTTACGGATCATAATGCCAAGCAAATTATGATCACAAGGCAGAATATCTCTTCTATCGACATCGAGGACGATAAGGAAGAGATCATTTCTCAGATCATGGACAGTGGTTATTCCCGCATTCCTGTTTATGAAGGTTCTATTGACAACATCATCGGGATTTTCTATACCAAGGAGATTATTAGAGAATATATCAGAAGCAAAGGAGAGCTGACTCACGAAGCGCTGAGAGGGCTGATGAGAGAAGCCTTTTTCGTTGTCGGAAGTAAAAAGATCTCCGATCTGCTGAAGGTTTTCCAATTCAAGAAGCAGCATATGGCCATTGTCATTGATGAATTTGGCGGGACAGAAGGAATTATCACGCTGGAAGATATTCTGGAAGAACTCGTGGGAGAGATCCAGGATGAGGAAGACGAGGAGGACAAAATCGTAGATAAGGTTGGGGAAAATACTTATTGGGTAAAAGCAACCCAGCCACTGGAAGAGATCAATGAAAGCCTTCCTAAAGAACTTCCGGTTTCTGAAGAAGGCGGATACAACACCCTTGCGGGTTTTATTCTGAATAAACTGCAGGATATCCCGGAAGAAAATCAGGAGTTCGAATGCGACGGTTATCATTTTAAGATTCTGAAAATGCAGAACAAGAGTGTGGAATTGGTCGAACTGATCTACGAAAAACCTTTGCTTGAAGATATCACGGATGAAATTACAGAAAGTTAAAATGAAAATTTTCAATCATAAATCTTATGACCAGCCAAAACGCCAGTATGATGAGGAAGTTTTGGTCATGGAACAGGAGGATGAAGTTTATAAGCTGGTTCTTCATAATGATGATGTCAACACGTTTGATTTTGTGATCATGTGTCTGATAGAGATATGCGGACATACTTTGGAACAAGCCGAACAATGTACCATTCTCGTTCATTATAAAGGAAAATGCACGGTCAAAACCGGTGCTTTGGAAAAGCTGAAACCAATGCACGAAGCATTGCTGGATAAAGGTTTGAGTTCCGAGATACAATAAAAACTATCAATCAAGATAGTTTTTTATTTTTAATGAAATCTGTAATTGGCTTCCGGCAGGATATTATTTTTCAGAAATTCTTCATATTCCGGTGAGAGTGCGGCACGTCCGTAAGTATTTTGCCCGGACATTCCGCCCAGACGGATCTTGTCTTTTCCGTATTTCGAATTGAGTTTGTCAATAGCCTTCATGATGGGAATATGCTTGGCGTCAACATCTTTTTCGAAAAGATTAATAAGCCTCTCGGTATCCGGTACAAAATCCGAAACCATCACGCCCGCTTTTTTATAATGGAATCCTTCCTTATATATTGCCTCAAAAATAGAGTGTGCATATTTTGCGAGAACTATTGATGAACTGCTAGGATTAGGAAGAATGATGGAAAATCCATCCTTGTATTCGCCGAGTTCCTTTCGGAAACGGTTGGTCTGGACAAAAACGCTGATGACTCTGCAGCAGGAGTTTTGCTTCCGCAGTTTTTCTGCGCAATAGATGGCAAAGGTCTCAACACGTTCCGCCAGTTCTTTTTTATCGGTGATCATTTTCATAAAGCTTCTGCTCACCATGATAGATTTTTTATCGGAAGGCAGACCTAGCTCCAGTTGCGGGATACCTTTCAGTTCATTAATCATCCTCACGCCATGGATGCCCATTACCTTTCTCACCCACATCTCCGGTTTTTGAAACAGATCCCAGGCTTTGAAAACACCGTTGTCTCTCATCTTTGCAGATAACTTTCTGCCGATTCCCCACACATCGCCGATATCAAGATTCCTGAGTGCTTCTTCAATCTTTTCCTTAGTATCCATGATGTAAACACCATCGGGATATTTTGCGGTTTCTTTTTTTACAATATGATTCGCAATTTTACAGAGTGTTTTTGTTGGTGCGACACCAATGCTTACCGGGAGCCCTTTCAGTTTATTTTTGATTTTATCTCTGATATTCCGGCAATATGTATTCAAATCAAAATACCTGAAGCCATGAAAATCAAGAAATAATTCATCAATGCTGTAAACCTCATAAGCATTATCCGGAACAAAGCTTTTTGCGATTTTCATCACTTTCTGGCTGTAAAAGTTATAAAGCTCAAACTTGGCAGAGAAAACTTTCACCCCGTGTTCGGCAAAAAGGTCTTTATATTTGAAAGCAGGTGCACCCATCGGGATTCCAAGTGCTTTGGCTTCATTACTTCTGGAAACTACACAGCCGTCATTGTTAGACAGTACAACCACAGGCTTGCTTTCCAGCGTAGAATCTAATGTTCTTTCGCAGGAAACGAAAAAGTTATTGCAGTCGAGTAAAGCGTACATGTTGTTTGTTTTAATAAAAAAGTGATGAAGAGCAGACACCAAAGTTAAAAAGAAATCATAAGCCGGATTCCTTTATTTTTCCACAATTTCGAAGTATTATCAATAAAAAATTGAAATGTTTATAATTTTGATTTTATTTTATATTATTTGTTTTGTTGTTTTTATGATTGTATTTCAAGCTAAAATCATTACTTTGCACAATAATTTTAATTAATAATTATGAATTTAAAAATCAACTTTTTAGTGGCAGGTTTTGCGCTTACCTTCTCTACGATGTACGCACAAACATCACTGGAATCCAAAGCAAGAAGCTGGATGGCCAGTAATTCAAATAAAATCGGTACCAATGTAAAAGATCATTTTGATCTGCGGTCTTCCAGACAGAGCCTTGCGGGAGAAACATTGAGATTTCAGCAGACTGTTAACGGTGTGCCGGTCTATGAAGGTGATATTGCGATCCATTTTAACAAAAAAGGCGAAATCACTTATGCGACAGAAATCCCTGTTTCCAAAAAGCTGAAATCTATAGATACGACCCCGTCTTATACCAAGGAAAACGCCTTTACGAAAGCGATGGCTGCAGCTGAGATCAAGGGAGAGATTACCCATCAGGAAAATGACTTATATGTTTTTGTGACAGATCAGGGAGAAACCAAATTGGTCCATAGGATTATCATCAACTCGTATGAAACGCCGGGAGACTGGGAAATTATGGTGGACGCACATTCAGGAGAAGTCATCAGGGTTCTGGATGTGGCCAACTATCATCACAAAGATAAGCCCAAGAAAAAGACAAAACAAAAGCCTGCCGAGATAAGAGCGACCGGAACGGCTTATATTTTTGATCCGGATCCGCTATCCAGAGCTCATGTCAGCTATGGCGGAAACTATGTGGACAACAATGATGCTACCAATGCCAGTCTGGATGCTGCAAGAAGCCTGGTGGCTCTGCCGGATATCACCTTTGCCAACGGATTATACAGCCTGAAAAGCAAATATGTGCAGGTAGCCGATTTCGAATCACCGTCCACGGGGCTCTTTACACAGGCATCGCCGGATTTTCTTTTTAACAGAAACGAGCAGGGTTTTGAGGCTGTCAATGCATTTTATCATCTGGACAGAAGCATGGCTTATATCAATGAAACATTGGGAATCAATTGTAAATCCACTCTGAATAACGGTATACTGCTCTTCGATCCGCATGGTCTGAGTGGCGATGATAATTCCCACTTCATCCCGAGCTCTCAGAGACTTGCTTTTGGAGAAGGCTGTGTGGATGATGCCGAAGATGCTGATGTGGTTTTACATGAGTTTGGCCATGCGATCCATTATTGGATCACGGGTCTCAAATCTTCTTCAGCACAGGGATTGGGCGAAGGATCGGGAGACTACTGGGCCATGTCATACAGCAGAAGCCTGAACCAATGGGCATCTAATGAGCCTCAATATAACTGGATGTTCAGCTGGGATGGTCATAATGCATGTTGGGACGGCCGTGTAACCAACTATGCACCGAAATATCCTACAAGTAACATCAACAGCTCTTCTGCCATACATGCCAACGGACAGATCTGGGCAACATCCCTGATGAGGATCTATAACAGAATAGGCAAAGAGAAAACTGACCGTATTTTTCTGGAAGGGCTTGCCATGACCAACTCCTCTGCAACACAGCAGACCGCTGCAGTGGCAGTGAGACAGGCGGCTATCGATATGCTGGGAACTTTCGGGTTTACTTGTGATGACGTCAACATCGTTACTGAAGAGCTGACAACCTCCGGCTACACACTCCCTTCTTATCAATGCGTTAACATGGCTGTGGCAGATATTTCCAACCCCCAAATGTCTATTTATCCAAATCCTGTGACAGAAAGCCTAACGGTATCCATGGATTTCAAGAAAACAGAAACGGTCGAGATCTATAGTCTGGAAGGGCGAAAGGTTTCCGAAACCAATATCGGTTCAAATAACAATGTTATTAATGTTTCCGGTTTGGCGAAAGGGGTTTATCTATTAAAGATAAAAGGAACTGAAACCGCTCAGAAATTCATCAAGAATTAACCGGTTATCATTTCCTAAAAGAGAAAGCAGCGGCAATAATGACCGCTGCTTTTATTTGTTGTCTGGATAAAAGTTTTTACCAGGCATTTTAAAAACCTCTGTATCTTTCGATTAAAACGTACGCACGTTTTGACCAAAAGATGCGGAGGTTTTGATCAAAAGATGCGTACGTTTTCAGGAACTCGCCGAGATGCCCTGTTCATCGGCCTTGCAGAGGTCTGTTTTTTTACTTCCGGGAACGGTAAAAATAGCCTTTTCTAGATGGGATTCATAAAAAAAACCGATTATAAATTACAATCGGTTTTTATTAATTTTTAGAACTTCACCAGGAAGATCTTTTCTTCGCCATGGCGTTTTACGGTTACAGGATGTTCTTCTCCGGAATTCACTTTGGAAAGACAGTCCATATAAGAATAGACTTCCTTCACTTCGCACTTTCCGATTTTTGTCAGCACATCCCCGGACTCTATGCCTGCATTGGCGGCAGGTCTGTTGTCCATCACACCATCGATCACCATGCCGTCTTTCGTGTCTGCATAGCTTGGCATGATGCCAAGTGTTACCTTGTACTTAGGAATTGCTTTCGCAGTGGTGGTCTTTGTCTTTGTAAAAGGAATTGCCTTTTCATTCCCTAAGGCATTCGACAGGTTGAAAACATAATTGGTAATGATTTTTTCGCCCGGATAATTGATCTTATCTGCATCATCACTCGGCTTATGGTAATCATTATGTGTCCCCGTGAAGAGGAACAGAACCGGGATATCCTTCAGGTAGAAAGACGTGTGATCACTTGGTCCAACACCAGATTCGTCCAGAGCCAGGTTGATACCTGCCGGTTTATATTTTTTTACCAGATCTGTTAAAATAGGAGAGGTGCCCACACCGCCTACTGTCAGGTCTTTGTCCTTGTTCAGTCTTCCCACCATGTCCATATTGATCATGAATACGGTATTCGGATATCTGGCTTTAATGGTTTCTGCTAATTTTTTGGATCCCATCAGTCCGTCCTCCTCTCCGGAGAATAATGCGAAAATATAGTTCACATTTTCCTTTGTCTTATTCTGAGAGAACATCCTTGCCAATTCCAACACGGCGGCTGTTCCGGATGCATTATCGTCGGCACCGTTATGGATTTGACCGTCGGAATTGGCGAGCGTGGAATTATGATGCTCATTAAGGCCGAGATGATCATAATGCGCACCGATGATGATGGTTTTTGCCGCTTTATTGTCAAGGACGGCAACAACGTTTTTGGCTTTGATCTTTACAGAGGACTTATCGTCATGCGGATTCATTTTAACATCATATTCAAAATTCTGAATGAAATCTTTCCCTTCATAAGGCTTCAATCCCAGTTTTTTGAATTCGGCCGAAAGATAATTCGCTGCTTTCGTCTCCCCTTCAGAACCGGACAATCTTCCCTGCAAGTCATCAGAAGCTAAATAATAGATATGCTTTTTAATATGATCCTCATTCACCAATTCGGTAGGATCGCTGTCCACCCAATCTGCTATGAAGACGTTGGTTTCGTGCTGTTTTTCACCTTGCCTGTTGCTTGCGAAAACCAGTTTTTTCCCGTCAGGAGAAAACATGGCAAACGCATTGAACTCACTTTCATAAGTAATCTGCTGTAGGTTTTTCCCATCCAGATCGATCATATACAGCTGGAAGTCATAACCTCTGGTAGAATGGTGATTGGATGAAAAAATAATTTTCTTGTCTGATGGATGGAAATAGGGTGCCCAATTGGCTTTCCCTAGCTTAGTGATCTGCCTGAGATCTGTTCCGTCGATATTGATTGTGTAGATCTCCATATTAGTAGGAGCAACAAGATCCTGTGCAAGCAATTCCTTATACTCCCTGATCTCCTCGTCGGTTTTCGGACGGGAAGAGCGGAAGACCAGTTTTTTGCTGTCATGGGAAAAGAATGCGCCACCATCATAGCCTAAGCCGTGGGTTAACTGCTTAAGGTTTTTTCCATCAATATCCATGATCCAGATCTCCAGATCCCCGCTTCTTGTGGAGGTGAAGGCAATCTTTTTTCCGTCCGGAGACACGACGGCTTCTGCATCATAACCTTTGGAATCGGTCAGCTGCTTTGTGATATTTCCGTTGAGATCAGCTTCATAGATCTCAAAATCAGAATATATCGGCCAGAGGTATTTTCCGTCTTTCCTTGGTGCAGGTTTTGGCGGGCAGTCCGGATTGGCTTTATGAGTAGATGCGTAGATGATATGCTTTCCGTCCGGCATGAAGAAAGAACAGGTTGTTCTTCCTTTGCCTGTGGAGACTAGCTTTAGATTGGATTCTGCAGGTTTCTGGGTGAGGTCATACAGGTAGATCTGGTCACACTGCACTCCCATAGCCGGATTGGTTACCTGCATCGTGAGCATTTTGCTGTTTGGGGAGAAATAAGCTTCCGCGTTATCGCCGCCAAACGTCAGTTTGGTAATATTCTTCAGGTTTTTTTCCTGAGAAAAGTATAATGCGGAAACGGCAAGTAAAGAGAGTACGAATAGTTTTTTGAAATGGTTTTTTGATAAAAACATGTGTCTAATTTTTATTGAGAACAAATCTAATGTTTTTTGGTCTATTGTGTATTCCAATATTTATCATATAAAAAATCCCGAGTAATTATCTCAGGATTAATATTTAGAATGCGGTATTAAGCTTATTCTATGATGATTTTTCTGGTAATTCGTTTATCATCAATTAAAATTGTTCCAAGATAAACACCAGGCTTCAAATTGGAAATATCAATTTGATTATTGTTCTCCTTGCTGACTAGAATCTGGTTTCCGGGCATATCTGTTATTTCAAAAGTAAAATCTCTTATCTCATCGGGGATTTTCAAATTCAAAATGTTTTTAACAGGATTGGGGTAAAATTGCACAGATTCCAGAGTTTTTGAGACAAGATCTTCAGCAGACAGCAGCGTTTTGGATGCAGCAGAAAAATGCTGGATGGATCCGACAGCGGCTTTTGCGATGTTATACACATACACAGGATCCATGTTCACTAGAAGATCGTTTGCCGTATGAACATACGGGTTATTATAACCACCTTCGTACTCCCAATATCCGGTAATGATCTCGCCATTTTGCTGAAAAGGAACATAATCTGTACTTTCTGCAGGATCAAAATCCACATTAAGTGGTGAGTACAGCAATGTGCAGTTTGCCAATTCCTGAACGGCAATTGCTGCTGCTGCATTATTACTGGTTGGAGAGGCCTGATCTCTATCGTGATAAAGTTTGGTATTTGCTTTTGTTGCCAATCCTCCAACCTGATCGAGGTTCACTACAATTTTAATATCCATTTTTGGTGTAGTTCCGTTTACGATTTGCGAAACATATCGGGAACTTCCCAAAAGTCCCTGCTCTTCGCCGGAAAAATGAATGAACCTTATGGAATATTCCGTCGGAACATTTTTCAGGATTCTTGCGATTTCCAGTATAACCGAAGTTCCGCTTCCGTTGTCATTGGTTCCCGGACCATTGATAGAATCAAAATGCCCGCAAACTATCACGTATTTGTTAGGGTAAAGTGTTCCAGTTTTTGTAACGATTAGGTTTTTGGAAGAATAACCATTTGCAGTCCAAGAGTGTTCAAAAAAGTCTGCCGTGGTGTAACCAAAAGATGCATATTTGTTTTTAATCCAGTTAAGTGTATTGGTGTTTTGTACTGTTCCTGTTTTCTTTACCCCAAGATTCTCAAACTGCTGCAGATAGGTGTTGATGTTGGTTTGAGAAACTAGATTTGCCCTGTCCTGGTAAGCCTGAATGAAAGTTTGAGCTTTTATAAGTCCTGCAACTGCGAAAAGCATAAAAGAAAGTAGGATTCTTTTGGTCATTGTTAAATTAATTTGGCCAAAAATAAAAAAATCCTGAGAATTCTCAGGATTTTATATTGATAACAAAGATTTATAATTATTTTACTTGATCTACAACAGCTTTGAAAGCTTCCGGATGATTCATTGCAAGGTCTGCAAGAACTTTTCTGTTCAGCTCGATGTTGTTTTTCTTAAGAGCTCCCATAAACTGAGAGTAGGATAATCCATGTTCTCTGGCACCCGCATTGATACGAGTTACCCAAAGGCTTCTGAAGTTTCTTTTCTTCTCTTTTCTACCGCGGTAAGCATATTGCATTGCTTTTTCAACGGCATTTTTAGCTACAGTCCAAACATTTTTTCTTCTACCGAAAAAACCTTTAGCTTGCTTAAGTACTTTTTTTCTACGCGCTCTGGACGCTACAGAATTTACTGATCTTGGCATAATTTAGATTGTTTTTTTTGAAAAGGGCGGCAATGTTATTGCTCTTAGTTGCACCGTTTCAGGGTTAATTTTTGAATTTTTTGAATTCTTATAAACCGGATGATTTATAAAAACTACTTAATTGCTAATTGACGTAGAACACTTTTCTTGTCCACTTCTGCAACATAAGAAGTTTGCGTAAGATTTCTCTTTTGCTTAGTTTCTTTTTTAGTCAAGATGTGGCTTTTGAAAGCACCCTTTCTTTTGATCTTTCCGGTTCCGGTAAGAGCAAAACGCTTTTTAGCACCTGATTTCGTTTTTAATTTTGGCATTGTTCTGCTTTTTATAATTTGTTATCAATAATCTTATTTAATTACTTCTGAAATTTTAGAAATAATAGTTTGCAAATTTATAAAATAATTCATAATTTTGCAACTCTTTTGGCGCTAATAATTTATATACACTAAAAACAATCAAGACTCTTTCATTATATAATGGAAGGGGATTTCTGTTTGTATATGGCTTATTAGCGCCAGATGAATGTAAAAATATTTTGCACTACGTCGTGAAAAGATATACCGGCGTTGCAGTTAGATACTGAAAGAGAAAAGAAACAAGGCAAAAGAAACATACATAACGGCGCCAAAGTTATATATTCCTTAATCTTTTTACTTTTCCTGACTCTTATTTATCTGATATTTTTTAATCAAAATATTTTTTAACCCTTTTTCTTATAATTTTATGAGTAAAACACAGGCCGCTCCTAAGGTTCAAGGTAATGAAAGAATCAACTTTTCTTCTGCGAAAGGTAGAATCGAAACACCTGACTTTTTGGACATCCAAATCCAGTCTTTCAAGGAATTTTTCCAGCTGGACACACTTCCTGAACAACGATTGAATGAGTCACTTTACAAGACTTTTCAGGAAAATTTCCCAATTACAGATTCCAGAAACCAATTCGTATTGGAGTTTTTGGATTATCTTGTAGATTCTCCGCGTTACTCTATAGATGAGTGTGTGGAAAGAGGATTGACTTATTCAGTTCCTCTGAAAGCCAGATTGAAACTGTATTGTACAGATCCGGAACATGAAGATTTCCAGACTGTTGTACAGGATGTATATCTGGGTCCGGTTCCTTACATGACGCCAAGCGGATCTTTCATCATCAATGGTGCTGAAAGGGTAATCGTAACGCAGCTTCACCGTTCACCTGGTGTATTCTTCGGGCAGACATATCATGCTAACGGAACCAAACTTTACTATTCAAGAATTATTCCTTTCAAAGGGTCTTGGATGGAATTTACAACTGATATCAACAGCGTAATGTACGCGTATATCGACCGTAAGAAAAAATTACCTTTAACTACATTATTAAGAGCAATCGGTTACGAATCTGATAAAGAGATACTTCAGATTTTTGACTTGGCAGAAGAAGTGAAAGTTTCTAAAGCAGCACTTAAAAAAGTAGAAGGAAGAACGCTTGCTGCGAGAGTTTTGAACACATGGTTCGAGGATTTCGTAGACGAGGATACTGGTGAGGTTGTTTCTATCGAAAGAAATGAGATCATACTGGACAGAGAAACCGTTCTTGAAAAAGAACATCTTGATATTATTCTGGATTCCGGCGTGAAGTCTATCCTGATTCATAAAGAAAATTCCAACGAATTCTCTATCATCCAGAATACATTACAAAAAGACCCTACCAACTCCGAGAAAGAAGCGGTAGAATATATCTATCGTCAGCTCAGAAATGCTGATGCGCCGGATGAGGAAACCGCAAGAGGAATTATTGAAAAATTATTCTTCTCCGAGCAGAGATATTCACTTGGTGAAGTAGGTCGTTACAGACTAAACAAAAAATTAGGTCTTAATATTTCTGAAGATACTCAGGTTCTGACAAAAGAAGATATCATCTCTATCGTAAAACACTTGATCGAACTGGTGAATTCTAAGGCTGAGGTTGATGATATCGACCACCTTTCCAACAGACGTATCAAAACTGTAGGTGAGCAGTTGTCAGGACAGTTTGGTGTAGGTCTTTCCAGAATTGCAAGAACAATCAAGGAAAGAATGAACGTTAGAGATAACGAAATCTTTACGCCGGTTGATTTAGTTAATGCTAAGACTTTGACATCTGTTATCAATTCATTCTTTGGTACCAACCAGCTTTCTCAGTTCATGGATCAGACCAACCCATTGTCAGAGATCACTCACAAGAGAAGATTATCTGCACTGGGACCTGGTGGTTTATCAAGAGAAAGAGCTGGTTTCGAGGTTCGTGACGTTCACCATACACACTACGGAAGAATTTGTCCGATTGAAACTCCGGAAGGACCGAATATCGGTTTGATATCTTCTTTGGGAATGTATGCGAAAATCAATACGCTTGGTTTCATAGAAACACCTTATAGAAAAGTTGAGAACGGGAAAGTTGATCTTAACGCAAAACCAATCTACCTGAATGCTGAAGATGAAGAATATAAAGTAATTGCTCAGGCAAACGTTGCGTTGAGTGATGACGGTAACTTCGAAACAGACAGGATTATTGCCCGTCTTGATGGAGATTACCCGGTAGTAGAGCCTCAGCAAGTAGATTTGATTGATGTTGCACCAAACCAGATTTCCGGTATTTCTGCATCTTTGATTCCATTCCTGGAGCATGATGATGCGAACCGTGCATTGATGGGGTCGAATATGATGCGTCAGGCAGTTCCATTATTGAAACCTCAGGCACCAATCGTTGGTACAGGTTTGGAAAAACAAGTAGCAAAAGATTCCAGAATCCTGATCAATGCAGAAGGAAGTGGTGTTGTAGAATATGTAGATGCTGAGAGAATCGTAATCAAATACGAAAGAACCGAAGAAGACGATCTTGTCAACTTTGATCCGGCAACGAAAACTTATAAACTTACTAAGTTCAGAAAAACCAACCAGAGCACAACAATTACTCTCAGACCAAACGTAAGAGTAGGTGATAAGGTAGAAAAAGGACAGGTGCTTTGTGACGGTTATGCAACTGAGAACGGAGAATTGGCTCTTGGTAGAAACCTGGTAGTTGCGTTCATGCCTTGGAAAGGATATAACTTCGAGGATGCAATCGTGATTAATGAAAAAGTAGTTCGTGAAGACTGGTTTACTTCGATTCATGTTGACGAATATTCTCTAGAGGTTCGTGATACCAAATTGGGTATGGAAGAACTGACAGCGGATATTCCTAACGTTTCTGAAGAAGCAACCAAAGATCTCGATGAGAACGGTATGATCCGTATCGGTGCAGAAGTGAAGCCTGGTGATATCCTTATCGGAAAAATCACGCCAAAAGGTGAATCTGACCCGACTCCGGAAGAAAAACTTCTTAGAGCAATCTTCGGAGACAAAGCTGGTGACGTGAAAGATGCTTCATTGAAAGCGGATTCTTCTCTCAGAGGAGTTGTTATCAACAAAAAATTGTTCTCCAGAAATATCAAAGACAAAAAGAAAAGAAGCGAAGAGAAAATAAAGTTGGAAGAAATCGAAAATACTTACAAAAATAAGTTCGACGATTTAAGAAATACTTTGATAGACAAACTGAATACTCTGGTTTCCGGTAAAACATCTCAAGGAGTTAAAAATGACCTGGATGAGGAAATGATCGGAAAAGGAACCAAGTTCACTTTGAAATTGCTTCAGTCTGTTGAGGATTATGTAAACATCAGCGGCGCAGACTGGACTGTTGATGCAGACAAAAATGAATTGATCAAGCAATTGATCCACAATTATAAGATTAAATACAACGATCTTTCGGGTGTTAAAAACCGTGAAAAATTTGCATTGTCAATCGGAGATGAGCTACCTGCAGGTATTATCAAATTAGCAAAAGTTTACATCGCTAAGAAGCGTAAACTGAATGTTGGAGATAAGATGGCTGGTCGTCACGGTAACAAAGGTATCGTTTCAAGAATCGTTCGTGAAGAAGATATGCCGTTCCTGGAAGACGGAACACCGGTTGATATCGTATTGAATCCACTTGGGGTACCTTCTCGTATGAACATCGGTCAGATCTATGAAACTGTTCTTGGATGGGCTGGTAAACAGCTTGGATTGAAATTCGCAACGCCGATCTTCGACGGAGCTAGTTTAGATCAAATTACCGAGTACACCGAGCAGGCAGCACTTCCTAAATTCGGAAACACGCACCTTTACGACGGTGGAACAGGTGAGAGATTTACGCAGCCGGCAACCGTTGGTGTGATCTATATGTTGAAGCTGGGACACATGGTAGATGATAAGATGCACGCGCGTTCTATCGGACCTTACTCATTGATTACGCAGCAGCCGTTAGGAGGTAAAGCGCAATTCGGAGGTCAGAGATTCGGAGAGATGGAGGTTTGGGCTCTTGAAGCATTCGGAGCATCGAATATTCTTAGAGAGATCCTGACTGTGAAGTCGGATGACGTGATTGGTAGAGCAAAAACTTATGAAGCGATTGCAAAAGGAGAAGCAATGCCAGAACCTGGTATTCCGGAATCTTTCAACGTATTACTTCACGAGTTACAAGGTCTTGGACTTGATGTAAGACTTGAAGAATAATTTTAAATTTTAAATGATGAATTTTAGATGGTCTTAGTTTCTGTGCATTAGCATTTAATCTAAAATCTAAAATCTAAAATCTAAAATCTGATCAAAAAATGTCAAATAAAAATAAAACAAGTCGATTTAATAAAATCACTATTGGTTTAGCTTCACCGGAATCTATTCTTCAGGAATCGAGAGGCGAAGTTCTAAAACCAGAAACGATCAACTATCGTACGCACAAACCGGAAAGAGATGGTTTGTTCTGCGAGAAGATCTTTGGTCCTGTAAAAGACTACGAATGTGCTTGTGGAAAATACAAAAGAATCCGTTACAAGGGGATTGTTTGTGATAGATGTGGAGTAGAAGTTACAGAGAAAAAAGTACGTAGAGAGAGAATCGGACACATCAACCTTGTTGTGCCTGTAGCTCACATCTGGTATTTCCGTTCTTTACCAAACAAAATTGGTTATCTGTTAGGTATTCCTTCCAAGAAATTGGATATGATTATCTATTACGAAAGATATGTTGTGATCCAGCAAGGTATTGCTAAGAAAGCTGACGGTTCAGATTTCGATGATAAGGAATTTCTTACTGAAGAAGAATATCTGGATGTTCTGGAAACACTTCCTGTAGAAAATCAATATCTTGATGATTCTGACCCAAATAAATTCGTTGCCAAAATGGGAGCGGAAGCGGTTGAAGAATTGTTGAGAAGAATCGATCTTGATTCATTATCTTTCGATCTGAGACACAAAGCGCATAATGAATCTTCTAAACAAAGAAGAACTGAAGCTCTGAAAAGATTAAATGTTGTAGAAGCACTTAGAGCTGCTAATACAAGAATGATCAATAAGCCGGAGTGGATGATCATGCGTGTTCTTCCTATCATACCACCGGAACTAAGACCATTGGTTCCATTGGATGGAGGACGTTTTGCAACTTCCGATCTTAATGACCTTTACAGAAGAGTTATTATCAGAAACAACCGTCTGAAGAGACTTTTGGAAATCAAAGCGCCGGAAGTAATCTTGAGAAACGAGAAGCGTATGCTTCAGGAGTCTGTAGATTCATTGTTTGATAATACAAGAAAATCTTCTGCTGTAAAATCTGAATCCAACAGACCATTGAAATCCCTTTCAGATTCATTGAAAGGTAAGCAAGGTCGTTTCCGTCAGAACTTATTAGGAAAAAGGGTAGATTACTCTGCGCGTTCGGTTATCGTCGTTGGACCTAGCTTGCAATTGCACGAGTGTGGTCTTCCAAAAGATATGGCTGCAGAGCTTTACAAACCGTTCATCATCAGAAAACTAATTGAGAGAGGAATTGTAAAAACTGTAAAATCAGCTAAGAGAATCATCGACAGAAAAGAGCCTGTAGTTTATGATATCCTTGAAAATGTGATGAAAGGTCACCCGGTTCTTTTGAACAGAGCACCTACGCTTCACAGATTGGGTATCCAGGCATTCCAGCCGAAGATGATCGAAGGTAAAGCGATCCAGCTTCACCCGTTGGTAACAACGGCTTTCAACGCCGACTTTGATGGTGACCAGATGGCGGTTCACTTGCCGTTAGGCCCGGAAGCTATCTTGGAAGCTCAGTTATTAATGTTAGGTTCTCAGAACATCCTTAACCCTGCGAATGGTTCACCAATTACGGTACCTTCTCAGGACATGGTTTTGGGTCTGTATTTCATGACCAAAGAAGCTCATTCTACTGATGATTATAAAGTAAAAGGTGAAGGTCTTGCTTTCTATTCTCCTGAAGAAGTGGAAATTGCTTATGCAGAAGGACAAGTGTCTCTTAATGCAAAAGTAAGATGCCGTCTTCCTATCAAAGAAAATGGAGAGATCGTTACTAAATTAACAAATACAACTGTTGGTAGAATTTTGTTTAATCAAATTGTACCGGTACAAGTTGGATATGTAGACGAGTTATTGACTAAGAAATCTCTTAGAAATGTAATCGGTCAGATCCTTGCGGATACAGATTTTCCAACCACAGTGAAGTTCCTGGATGACATGAAGAACCTTGGGTATGCCAACGCATTCAAAGGAGGTCTTTCATTCAGTCTTGGAGATATTGTGATCCCTGCGGAAAAGAAAACCATGATTGCTACAGCTGTAGAATCTGTAGACGAGATCAAGGCTAACTATAACATGGGTCTTATCACTGATACAGAACGTTATAACCAGGTCATCGACGTTTGGACTAATACCAATGCCGGTCTTACTGAAATGATCATGAGCAGAATGAAATCTGACCAGGGTGGATTCAACTCTGTATTTATGATGCTTGATTCCGGGGCGAGGGGTTCTAAAGAGCAGATTCGTCAGTTGTCTGGGATGAGAGGTTTGATGGCAAAACCACAAAAAGCTGGTTCTGTCGGAGCAGAGATCATCGAAAACCCGATCGTTGCGAACTTTAAAGAAGGTTTGTCGATCCTGGAATACTTTATCTCTACCCACGGTGCCCGTAAAGGTCTTGCAGATACCGCTCTTAAAACTGCCGATGCCGGTTACCTGACCAGAAGATTGGTAGACGTTGCACAGGATGTTATCATTACAGAAGATGACTGTGGAACATTGAGAGGGACGGAAGTAACTGCACTTAAGAAAAATGATGATATCGTAGAAAAGATCTCTGACCGAATTCTTGGTAGAGTGTCTCTACATAATATTTACCACCCGGAAACAGATGAATTGTTGGCTAATGCCGATGAGATGATCGTAGAAGCAGTGGCTAAGCAAATCGAGGAAGCTGGGATCGAGGCTGTAGAAGTTCGTTCTCCTTTGACTTGTGAAGCTAAGAAAGGTATCTGTGCAAAATGTTACGGACGTAACCTTGCAACAGGTAAAGGCATTCATATGGGAGAAGCTGTTGGTGTAATCGCTGCACAGTCTATCGGTGAGCCGGGAACTCAGTTAACACTGAGAACTTTCCACCAAGGGGGTACTGCTGGTAACATCTCTGAAAATCCAAGTATTGTTGCAAAACGTGACGGTATCGTGGAGATGGATGAAGTCAGAACTATTAAGTCTGAAGGAGAAGAAGGGCAATCTGCGGATATCGTGGTTTCCCGTTCTACCGAATTCAGATTGGTTGCAGATAACGAAGCGAGAACACCAATCATGATAGCTAACGTTCCTTATGGATCCGAATTATCTGTAAAACCAGGTGATAAAGTGAAAAAAGGTGATCTTATTGCAAAATGGGATCCGTATAACGCAGTTATTATTGCAGAAACATCCGGTAAAGTAGAGTACGAGGATATCATCCAGGGTATCTCTTTCCAACTGGAGATTGACGAACAGACAGGTTTCGAAGAGAAAGTAATCTCCGAATCAAGAAATAAGAAAGCCGTACCAACATTGAAGGTGGTGGATTCCAAGGGGGTTGAGCAGAAAGCTTACAACTTACCGGTAGGAGCCCACTTGATGGTAAACGACGGTGAAAAGATCAAGGCTGGTAAAGTCCTTATCAAGATCCCGAGAAAATCTGCAAAAGCAGGGGATATCACCGGAGGTCTTCCGAGAGTTACAGAATTGTTCGAAGCGAGAAATCCTTCAAACCCTGCTGTAGTAACGGAAATCGATGGTGTTGTTTCTTACGGTAAAATCAAAAGAGGTAACCGTGAATTGATCGTGGAAGCTAAGACTGGTGAAATCAAGAAATATTTGGTTAAATTATCCAACCAGATTCTGGTACAGGAAAATGACTTCGTTTATGCTGGTGACCCGCTTTCTGACGGTTCCATCACACCGGATGATATCCTGAGAATCAAAGGTCCAACTGCGGTTCAGGAATATCTGGTGAACGAGATCCAGGAGGTTTACCGTTTACAAGGGGTAAAGATTGATGATAAGCATTTCGAGATCATTGTTCGTCAGATGATGACAAAAGTGGAGATCGTGGATGGAGGAGATACACAGTTCCTTGAAAATGCTTTGGAGCACAAATATGACTTTCTGGAAGAGAACAACAGAGTTTTCGGACTGAAGGTTGTTGTAGAGCCGGGAGATTCTAAGGAATTCAAAGCGGGACAGATGATCACTGCAAGAGAACTCAGAGATGAGAACTCCAAGCTGAAGAGAGAAGATCAGGCTCTTGTTGAGGTAAGAGAAGCGCTTCCTGCAACGGCGACTCCTGTACTACAGGGTATCACCAGAGCAGCACTACAGACTAAGTCATTCATGTCTGCTGCGTCCTTCCAGGAAACGACTAAGGTTCTTAACGAAGCGGCAGTTTCCGGGAAAATCGACTTCCTGAACGGTCTTAAAGAAAATGTAATCGTAGGGCACAGAATCCCTGCAGGTACAGGTCTGAAAGACTATCAGAGTGTGATCGTCGGATCCAGAAAAGAATTCGAAGATATTAACTAAAAGACTTTAGAAAATAGACCGATAGATAATAGATTTTTATAATAATTTCTGTTGTCTATTAGTCTATTATCTATTATCTTGCAATCTATAATTTAAAAATTAAAAAGAACAATGGACAACAATCAAAATCAAGATCCAAACAACATCAATATCGAACTTAATGAAATGGTAGCTGCTGGTGTTTATGCTAATTTAGCTTTAGTAAACCACTCTCCATCAGAATTCGTAGTAGATTTCATCCAGTTGATGCCGGGTGTACAGCAGGCTAAAGTGAGATCAAGAGTAATCTTGGCTCCGCTTCATGCGAAGAGAGTTTTGGCTGCATTGCAACAAAACATCACGAACTACGAGCAGCAGTTCGGTGAGATCAAAGAAGTTGAACCTTTCGTATTGGGAGGAAACAACGTTCAGGCTTAATTCCTGATTCAAAAAGATAAAGCAAGGCTTCCGATTTATTCGGAAGCTTTTTTGTTTTTTAAATCTTGTTTTTTTTAAAAATTGAATGTAAAACAAGAGTATTTCAACCTATAAATGCAGGCTTCTGCATAGCCGATGAACAGGGCAACTGCAGGGATGGTTCAAAAGGTCTTGATGTTTTATCAAAAACGTCCTGATGTTTTGAGTAAAAGGTCTTGATCTTTTTATAAGAACATTAAGAGGTTTTTTTGAAAAGGCATAAGTATTATCTTAATTTTCGCTTTATAAAATGTCTAAAACAAAAAAGAGATTCTCTCTTTGTATGATCGAATTGAATCGAATTTAGTTCTTCAGACTCTTCATATCGATGACGAACCTGTATTTTACATCGCTTTTCAGCATTCTTTCATAAGCCTCGTTGATATCCTGGATATTGATGATCTCGATGTCCGAAACAATGTTCTTTTCTCCGCAGAAGTCCAGCATCTCCTGAGTTTCTTTGATGCCACCAATCAGCGAACCGGCCACCGAACGTCTCTTGTAGATCATCGGCCTTGTGCTCACGGCATTATTTTCAAATTCTCCGATGAATCCTACCAGAACCAGGGTTCCGTTCACAGTCAGCGTATTCATATAAGGATTGATGTCGTGTTCATAAGGAACGGTATCGATAATCAAATCAAACTTGTTGAAGGCGGATTTCATCTGCTCTTCATCAGTCGATATAACGATATGATCGGTCCCGAGTGCTTTTGCATCTTCAGTTTTCCCCGGTGTTCTGGAGAATAAGGTCACTTCTGCACCCAGGCCTTTTGCTAATTTAATCGCCATGTGACCCAATCCCCCCAAACCGACAACTGCCACTTTAGAATTTTCATTAACATTCCAATGCTTCAGAGGCGACCAGGTGGTGATCCCTGCGCAAAGAAGCGGCGCTGCTGCAGCCATGTCCAGGTTTTCCGGAAGTCTCAGCACAAAATGCTCATCGACTACTACCGATTCTGCGTAGCCGCCAAAGGTTCTGGTGTCTTCCAAGTATTTGTCTTTTCCATTGTAAGTTCCCGTGAAACCTTTTTCACAGAACTGTTCCAGATCCTGTTCGCAGCTATGGCAAGTTCTGCAGGAGTCTACCATACAACCGACTGCAACCAGGTCTCCAACTTTAAACTTTGTAACATCAGACCCGACATTAAGAACTTTTCCTACAATTTCGTGGCCTGGGACTACAGGATAAACAGACCCACCCCAATCGTTTCTGGCTGTATGAAGGTCGGAGTGGCAGACCCCACAATAATAGATGTCGATTTCGATGTCTTTGGGCTGGACTTCTCTTCTTTCGATGGTCAGTAATTCCAGGTCATTTTCGGCAGCTTGTGTACCAAAGGCTTTTATTTTCGTTGTTTCCATTTATTTTAAATATTTTTACGTTATAATTTTAATTAATGAGGTTGTTTGTTAATAGGTATTATCCTGTTTTTATCAATATTTATACGGCCGGTGTCTTGTATCTATTATATTTTGGTGTAGCTCGTGATTTTCCGGATAGTCCGTTTAAAATTAATTACAGACCGTTTGAAACAATCATTGAGTATGTCACTTTGGTTCTGCCATACCGTCCTTTTGAATTTTCTCAAAATATACTTGGCAATATCATTCTCTTCATTCCTTATGGTTTTCTAGGGATTCTTTACCCGATGCTGAATCGATTCAGATGGTTGCTGATCATTTTTTTCATCATAATTAATATTACAGAGTTTTCTCAATACTATTTCAATAGAGGCTTTGCAGACATCGATGATGTTATACTCAATACTTTGGGTGCCGTTATCGGTTTTGTGATCTACAAAAAATGGTTTTTCATCAAGGGCAGATAACCTTCATCTCTGTTCTTCTGTTCAGTTGATGTTGCGACTCTGCACAATCTATACCATTACCGCATTGGTTTAAAAGTTTTGTTTCGCCGTATCCAATTGGTTTTAGCCTTGTTTTATCGATGCCTTTGGAAACCAGATAATCTACAGCAGCATTGGCCCTGTTTTGGGATAGCGTTTTGTTGTAGTCATCAGATGCGCGGGAATCTGTATGGGAAGCCAGTTCTACTTTTATGACAGGATTGTCTTTCATAAACTGAGCCAGCTTGTTAAGCTCAGCTTTAGCATCTTCGCGGATCAAGTATTTGTCCAGATCATAATGGATATTCTTCAGATTGATTGGTTTTCCGCAGGTTGTTTCTTCCATGCATACCTGTAGATTCAGGAAAAGTGTATTGGTTCTGTCCACTTTTTTGGATGTCACCATTTCTGTCTGGGAAAAGTAATTTCCCTTTTTGCCATAGATGCTATAAGCAGTGTTCTTATCTGCTTTGAAATAAAACTTCCCACTGATATCCGTCTTGATCTCCCGGAAAACTTCAGTATCATTGTTTTTGATGACAATAGTGACGTCTCTTAACGGGTTTTTTGAGTCGCAGATATTGACTTGCCCTTTTACAAAGAAAGTATCGGCATCAGTCGAGATTTCTTTTTTTACAGTCGAATTTTTTATGAATTCATTTTTATCGGCTTTGTTGGAAACAAGATCAATATTGTACAGGCTTCCTTTGATCTCGTAGTTGTCAGGTTTTATGTTCTTAAAGAAGGCAACACCCTGCGAGTTGGTTCTGGCAAAGTAAGCACGTTTTCCGTGTTTGTAAAGCTCAACAAATGTGTCCGGGAGGATAACTCCGGTTTCCTTGTCTCTTGCAACCACAGATAAGGTGTAGTCCGGACTGGATTTTTCGGTTGGGACCCGGAAAGTCAGGCCCGCAAAAACACCTGCCGAATGGATTTCATGCACAAGACTATTGCTTCTGATATCTGCAGCCGGTGGATCGATATGATATTGATTGTCGTTTTCTGAATAAGGTATATATCCCGCCACAGCATTGTTTTTTAACTGGTCTTTAGCTTTGAAATGCTGGATATAATAGGCACCGATATTCAGTCCTGCATATTCGGAGAAAAACCAGGTCAGTTCAATCTGTCCTTTTCCTGACAATATATTTTTTTCATTATAACCATTATGATAATTTAGATTATAACCGTTTGTAGTCAAAGATGTTTCACCTCCTTTGATATTGGAAATACCGCCTTTTAATTTAAAAGCTATGCCAAGATTATCATTAATTATATAACGGAAGTTTGGACCAATTCCTAAGAATAATCTCTCTGTTTTATTTTCAGTTAAGCTGGTATTGAAAAGTGAAGTACTTCCATTGAAGAGATGCTCTGTCGGGTAAGTGTTTTTTGAAGTGTTTTTCAGATAATCAAAATCAATTCCCAACCCTATCCAATTAAAATAAAAATCAACAGTTGTTCCAAGATTTAAATTGTATTTGTAATCGATGTATTTAGTTTGATTATCATAAGAAGGAAAGTCCAGGCCGCCTCTTACTGAAATGTTCAGCTGATTGTCGTCGGATAGAGATTTTCTGAACTGGCAGTTGATAAGCTGGGAGAAAATGAAAAAAAATAATATTATTAATTTTCTCATAATTAATTTTCTTGGTAGGGCAAATTTACAGAATTAATCCAATAAAAAATGCCGGATAAACCGGCATTTATATTTTCAAAAAAAATTACTGTTTGATAATCTGAGTAATCTTCTGCGTATTATCCTCCAGCGTGTATCTCATAAGATACTTTCCAGGACGAAGTTTATCCAATCTCAGTTCAGCATTATTGCTGTTGATGACATATTCTGCAACTTGAACTCCCAATATTGAGAAAAAGGTAACAGATTTTATTTTTGTTGAATTATCTTTTGATTTTAAGATCAAGAAATCTTTAGCAGGATTTGGAGATGCAACAACAATACCGTCATCAGTTTTTTGGCCTGCTACCATACGGGTAGACTGTGCTTTCATCTCTCCCGAGAATCCTGCTGAAATTACCGTAAATATTATAAAGAATAAAAATTTTTTCATTCGCTTTAGTCTGTATTTAAACAATTACTTACAAATATATTTTAAATAAATTTAATACACAATACTCTATCCGTAAAAGTATAATTAAATTTGCATAAATATTTTATTAATAAAGATGATTTCAAGAAACAGAAGACTAAGAACCAATGATTCCATTAGAAGTCTGGTGCGTGAAACAATCCTTACTACAAACGATCTGGTGCTACCTATGTTTGTTATGGAAGGTAATAACAAAAAGGAAGCCATTTCTTCAATGCCTGGCGTTTTCAGACAAAGTCTTGACTTGACTGTACAGACTGTCAAAGAAAACTATAAACTGGGAATCAGGGCGGTCAATCTCTATATGAAGGTTTCCGATAACCTGAAAGACAACACAGGAAAGGAAGCCTGGAATGCCAACGGATTGATGCAGAATACTATAAGAGCTATCAAAGACGCAGTTCCGGAAGTTATCGTTATGCCGGATGTGGCATTGGATCCATACTCCGTTTACGGTCACGATGGCATTATTAAAAACGGAAAAATCGACAACGATTCTACAGTAGATGCACTTGTAAGAATGGGAATTTCCCACGCAGAAGCAGGCGCAGACATTCTGGCACCAAGCGATATGATGGACGGCCGGGTCATTGCCATGAGAAAAGGTCTTGAGGAAAACGGATTCTCAGATGTGGGCATTCTTTCGTATGCTGCAAAATATGCAAGTGCTTTTTATGGTCCGTTCCGAAGTGCCCTGGACAGTGCGCCTGTTGATGATCAGGAAATTCCTGCGGATAAGAAAACATATCAGATGGATTTTCATAATTCCCGTGAAGCCGTTGACGAAGTGCTGAAAGATGTGGAAGAAGGTGCTGACATTATCATGATAAAACCGGGAATGCCATATCTGGACATCGTTTCCAAAATCCGCAAGCTCATTACTCAACCGATTGCTGTGTACCAGGTCAGTGGCGAATACGCCATGCTGAAAGCTGCAGTGCAGAACGGCTGGCTTGATAATGATAAAGTTTTGATAGAAAGTTTAACCAGTATCAAACGCGCCGGTGCTGACATGATTTTCACTTATGCAGCACCGGAGGCTGCAAAACTTCTTAACAAATAAATCAGAAGCTATTTCCCGCTGTCCGCTGTATCTTTTTTCATTGCGAAGTTAGTTTAGTATTAAACGTAGGCTATGGCAATGAAAAAGGATGCCGCTTCCATCGGGGCTAGGTACTTATGGATAATATATAATATAATACCTTAGTCATTTATAAAATCGATTAGTTTTTTTGTCCATTAAAATTAAATGTTATATTTTTGCTAACACTGTTAGGAATTAATAATGGGAGTACACGAACGTAGACAACGCGAAAAAGAATCTATACGCGCCAATATTTTGGAGGCGGCCTTCTCTTTGGCAAAAACGGAAGGATGGGCTTCACTTTCTATCAGGAAGATCGCAGATGCAATCGAATACAGTGCACCGGTAGTTTATGATTATTTCGAAAACAAAGAGGCAATCCTATTCGAGATTTCTTTGAATGGCTTTCACCAGCTTCACATTGAATTATTGAAAGCCCAGAAAAAAAATGACAGTCCGGAAGAGCAGCTTGTTGCGATTTTAGATGCTTACTGGAACTTTGCGTTTAAGAATAAGGAGTATTATCAGCTGATGTTCGGATTGGGAATGCAATGCAGTGGAAAGGGTTTAATGAAGGAAGAATTTTCCTCTTTTCAGGATTTACTCTATGACTGCACTTATGATATCATTGTTAAAAAAGGGTCAAATCCGGATAATGCCTGTCACTCTTCACACGCCTTATTTTCTGCGGTTCATGGTTTGATTTCAATTATGATGATGCGAAATGATGATATCCCTACTACAATGAACAAGACAACGCTTGATGAAACTGTTGCAGCTTATATTAAATCGCTGTAAATTTTTTTTGAATTTATAATTAACACTGTTAGAAATATTAACACAGTATTAATTATTTATTTTCATTATAACAACTAATATTTGGATAAGTAGTTCTTTTTAATTAACACTGTTAGAATAAAGAACGACGGTCGGATTAATTATAAAATAACTTATAAATATGGAAACAATGTAAACTCTAATCTAACATCGTTAGATAAATTAACAACATTAAAAATTAGTCAGATTATTACAAAAAATTAACACACTTAAAAACTTGAAATGAAAATAACTAACAATTCAAAACTTATTGTACTGGTATCAGGTATCATATTTTTACAAAGTTGTACAAAAGCAGCAGACAATTCGGCAATGGCTTTCCCAACGCCTGAACTTCCTGTTTATACTGTTATCACTTCTCCTGCAACCACTTATCAGGAATTTCCAACTTCTTTGGAAGGTAAAAATAATGTGGAAATCCGTTCACAGGTGGACGGTTATCTGGACAGGATCTATGTGGAAGAAGGTTCTTTTGTAAGAGCCGGTCAGCCATTATTCAAAATTGACCCGAGGGTTTATGGTGAACAGATGAATATGGCTTCTGCCAATCTTCAGGCTGCCAACGCAAACATTCAAAAAGCAAAAGTGGAAGTCGACAGACTTCAGCCTTTGGTAGCTGACAAAGTGGTTTCCGATGTTCAACTGAAAACGGCAAAAGCCAATTATGCAGCAGCTGTTGCAGCAGCTGCTCAGGCAAAAGCTTCATTGGGTGGAAGTAAAATCAATGTCGGGTTTACAACCATTACAGCTCCCGTGAGCGGTTATATCGGAAGAATCCCTTATAAGAAAGGAAGCCTCATCTCCAGAACCGACCCTACGCCTTTGACTTTGTTGTCAGACATCAGTCAAATCTATGCTTACTTTTCTTTGAGCGAATTGGATTTCATTGCTTTTCAAAAGAAATATGCAGGCGCAACCCTTGAAGAAAAACTTAGGAATATGCCTGCAGTCGATTTGGTCATTGCAGACGGTAGCAATTATTCTGAAAAAGGAAAAATGAGTATCATCGACGGACAATTCGATAAAACAACTGGCGCAATCAGCGTTCGTGCAGTATTCCCAAATCCAAACGGAACTTTGAGAACAGGAAATACTGGCCGTGTCCGTATGCCGCAATTATTATCAGATGTAGTGGTAATTCCACAGGAATCGACTTTCGAAATTCAGGATAAAACCTATGTCTATGTTCTTGGAAAAGATAATAAAGTAACCGGAAAACCTGTGAAAATCTCAGGTAAGACCGAACATTATTACTTTATTTCCGAGGGATTGAATAAAAATGACAAAATCGTATTCACCGGAATCGGAAACTTGAAAGATGGTGTTCTTATCAAACCAAAACCGATTTCTTCTGACAGCTTGTTAAAAGCAAATCCTTTGTAATTTGTTAATCGTCGATTTGTAAATGCCGTTAAACTGCCGAATCGAATAACGATTTAACAAATTGACAGTTTAACGGTTCAACAAAAAATTAAACTAATATGTTAAAACAATTTATAGAAAGACCGGTCCTTTCAACGGTCATCTCCATTATATTATTGCTGTTGGGAGCATTGTCGGTGTTCAACCTGCCGATCACATTGTTTCCTGATATTGCGCCTCCAAGTGTTCAGGTAACGGCATTTTATCCAGGTGCGAATGCAGAAGTTGTTGCCCGTTCAGTTGCCGTTCCTATTGAGGAAGCCGTGAACGGTGTTGAGAATATGACTTATATGACATCTAACTCCAGTAACGACGGAACGATGACCTTGAGCGTATTCTTTAAACAAGGTTCCGATGCGGACAACGCTGCGGTAAATGTTCAGAACCGTGTGTCCAAAGCGATGAGTCAGCTTCCTCAGGAAGTTGTCCAGGCGGGGATTTCAACTCAGAAAGTTCAGAATAGTTTCATTATGTTTATGGGATTGTATAGTGAAGACCCAAAAGAATATGATGAACTATTCCTGCAGAACTATATGAAAATCAATATCATTCCACAGTTGCAGCGTATTCCGGGTGTAGCGCAGGCGCAGGTTTTCGGAACAAGAGATTATTCGATGAGACTGTGGCTGAAACCAGACCGTTTGGCGGCGAACAATCTTTCGCCTCAGGAAGTCCTGAATGCTGTAAAAGACCACAATCTTGAAGCTGCTCCGGGCCGTCTGGGGCAAGGAAGCAAGGAAACTTACGAGTACATTCTAAAATATAAAGGTAAACTGAGTAAAAATGAAGACTACGAAAACATTGCCATTAAAGCTAATAACGACGGCTCTTTCCTTAGACTTAAAGATGTAGCAAGAGTAGAATTTGGTTCTTATACTTACACTGCTGCGAACAGAGTTGATGGGAAACCGGTTTCAGGTTTTGCGATTCTTCAAACTGCAGGTTCTAACGCCAATGAAATCCTAACAGAAATTGAAAAGCAGGTTGAGGAATTCAAAACAACTTTGCCGAAAGGTGTGAAACCGATTATTATGTACAATTCCAAAGACTTTTTGGATGCGTCCATTCATCAGGTGGTTGAGACTTTGGTAATTGCATTTATCCTCGTTTTCATTGTTGTGTTTATTTTCCTTCAGGATTTCCGCTCGACATTGATTCCTGCAATTGCGGTTCCTGTTGCGATTATCGGAACATTCTTCTTCCTGCAGCTGTTTGGATTCAGTATCAATATGTTGACACTATTCGCACTGGTTCTGGCTATTGGTATTGTTGTCGATGATGCAATCGTCGTTGTGGAAGCAGTTCATTCTAAAATGGAACATACAGGAATGCCTGTGGAACATGCTACAGTGAGTTCTATGTCAGAGATTTCAGGCGCTATTATTTCGATTACTTTGGTAATGTGTGCCGTATTTATTCCGGTGGGTTTTATGCAAGGTCCGGCCGGCGTTTTCTACAGACAGTTTGCGTTCACGTTGGCGATTGCCATTATGATTTCTGCAGTTAATGCATTGACATTAAGTCCAGCTTTATGTGCTTTGTTCCTCAATGACCCGCAAGGCAAAAACGGCGAACATGATCATAAGAAAGGTTTTGGAGCGAGATTTTTCAACGCTTTTAATGTGGCGTTCAACAATATGACCAGAAAATATATTTATAGTCTTAAGTTTTTGATTAAGAATAAATGGGTTGCAATTGGTGGTTTGGGAATCATCATCGCTGCGAGTATTTTCCTGATTCAAAAAGCACCGACCGGATTTATCCCGACGGAAGACCAAGGTTTCGTGTTGTATGCGGTGAATACGCCTCCGGGAAGTTCATTGGAAAGAACACATAAGGCAACGGAACAAATCGATAAAATCGTGAAAGGTGAAAATGCGACCAATCACCTTTGGGTAGCAGACGGACTGAATTTCATCAGTAATGCCAATGCTTCGCCCTATTCCGCAGGTTTTATCAAGTTAAAAGATTACGAAGACCGCGGCGATATGAAAGACCCGGACCAGATTGCAGCAGCTTTGACAGGAAAAGTATCCCAGGTAAAAGATGCGAATGCGTTCTTTTTCAACTTCCCGACGGTTCAGGGATTTGGTAACGTTTCCGGTTTTGAGTTTATGCTTCAGGATAAAACCAACGGTTCCTTTGAACAATTGGGAACAACAACTCAGGCTTTCATCGGAGAACTGATGAAACGTCCCGAGATTGCTTTTGCTTTCACGACTTATGCGGCTGGAAATCCTCAATATACGATTGATGTTGATACCGATAAAGCCAACCAGTTAGGTGTTTCAATTACCGAACTGATGCAGACGATGCAAATCTATTACGGAAGTAGTTTCGTTTCGGATTTCAACAGATTTGGAAAATACTACAGGGTAATGGCGCAGGCGGATATTCCATATCGTACCGATACGAATTCTTTGGATGGTATCTATGTCAAAAATAACCAGAACGAAATGGTACCAGTCAAAACATTGGTGACTTTGAAAAGAACTTTCGGACCAGAAACTGTTACAAGAAACAACCTGTTCAACGCAGTTACCATTAACGGAACACCAAAACCGGGTTACAGTACAGGTGATGCGATTAAAGCAGTGGAAGAAACGGCGAAACAATCATTACCGAGAGGTTACGGCTACGAATGGACAGGAATCACGCGTGAAGAAATCAAAACAGGCGGACAAACGGCTTTCGTTTTTCTTTTGAGTATTTTGTTTGTTTACTTTTTGTTAGCAGCCCAATACGAAAGTTACATTCTTCCTTTTGCCGTTATTTTAACGGTTCCTACAGGGATTTTCGGAGTGTTTGCTTTTACAGGACTGGCAGGGATTGATAATAATATTTATGTTCAGGTTGGATTGATAATGCTCGTTGGATTGCTTGCGAAGAATGCCATTTTGATTGTAGAATTCGCAGTTCAGCGAAGAAAAGCAGGGAAAACTTTGATTGAATCAGCTTTACAAGCTTCGAGATTGAGATTAAGACCAATTCTGATGACATCATTCGCTTTCATTATCGGGATGTTGCCGTTGGTTTGGACGCAAGGTGCTGCTGCTAAAGGAAATCATTCTATCGGCATCAGTACGGTTGGCGGAATGTTTACGGGTGTTGTGTTTGGGATTTTCATCATTCCGGTGATGTACGTGATTTTCCAATATCTGCACGAGCAAATGCCAAGCAAAAAGAAACGCAAGCTGAAAAAAGAAAAAGCAGCTTTGAATTTAATTTAAGTTTAAACGCAAAGGCACAAAGATTTTTTCAATTACCTCTGTTTTTAAGACACAAAGATTTAAAATCTTCGATTTTTATTTTGCGACTTGAAGAAGCTTTATGAGGATAATTTTTTTGCGCCTTTGCGCTAAAAAACCATATCAAAATATGAATTAATAACATTGTTTTGGAACAGCGAATCACACGCAGCCCGACTTGAGTGGAAATCCTTTTTTGCTTGTACTTCAAGTTCTATTTAAACTGAAATCATCTGCAAAAAAGATTGGGAACGGAAGGCGGATTAAGCTGCCCAAATTAATAAATACAAAAGGAAAATAAATGAATATAATAACTAAGATAAAAGAGATTCTGGTCTCGACAGTAGTCGTAGCAAGCGCAGTTTCCTGTATGCCCAAATTAGCTTTGGACAAAGTGAGCCCGGAACTGCCGGAAACATTCCAATATACGGCAACAGCTGACACAGCGAGCGTCGCTAATCTGCAATGGAGACAGTTTTTCAACGACCCGATCTTGCAAGATCTGATCGAAAAGGGCATCAAAAATAATTATGATTTGCAAATTGCCTTGAAGCAGGTCGCCTCTTCCCAGGAACGACTGAAACAGGCCAAATATATGCAATATCCGGAAGTTGGATTTGGCGTAACAGGCCAAATAACAAGACCTTCCGATAACAGTCTGAACGGCCAAAGCATCAATTTGTTCCTTGGAAAAAGTTACGTTGAAGATTACAATGCAGCGTTCAATCTGTCCTGGGAAGCTGACATATGGGGAAAAATAAAGAACCAGCAGGAAGTTTCGAAAATGCAGTATCTGCAGACTTATGAAGCAACAAAAGCGATTCAAACCCAAGTTGTTGCAGCGATTGCACAAGGCTACTATAACCTTTTGATGCTGGATAAACAATTGGAAATTGCAAAATCTAATTTAGAATTAAGTAAAAACACATTTCATATCACAGAAAAAATCTGGCAAAGTGGCGATGCAACGTCTTTAGGCGTTCAGCAATCCAAAGCGCAAAAGGAATATACAGAACTTCTGATTACGCAACTGGAACAGAATATTAAAATTCAGGAAAATGCTTTGAGCATTTTGGTAGGGGAGAATCCTACTAAAATCAGCAGAACGCTAGAGATGTCTGACACGTCTCTTCCTCAAAATTTCTCAGCAGGATTGCCTGCAGCAATGGTGAGCCGCCGTCCGGATGTTCGTCAGCAGGAATTGGTTTTGCTCGAATCTAATGCTTTGATTGGAATTGCCCAGGCGAATATGTATCCTTCATTGAAAATCACAGCCAATGGTGGTGTGAATTCTTTCAAAATTGACAACTGGTTTCAGATTCCCGCTTCGTTGTTTGGTTCTGCTTTAGGCGGCGTTACGCAACCAGTTTTTCAGAAAAGACAATTGAAAACCAATCTTAATGTAGCGAAAATACAAAGAGAAAAAAACGTTCTGGCTTTTCGTCAATCTGTTCTGAATGCCGTTGGAGAAGTGACTGATGCCTTGGTGTCCAACGAAAGCCTGAAAGTTCAGGAAGAAAAAGCAAGTGAACAAGTAAATACTTTAAAATCAGGAATCCAGAGTGCTGAAAAACTCTATAAAAGCGGATTGGTCAATTATCTGGAAGTGATTACTGCACAAGGAAATTCTCTCCAGGCCGAACTGAATCTTGCATCGATAAAAAGACAGCGACTCAGCAGTATTGTTGATCTTTATCGTGCACTAGGCGGAGGCTGGAAGTAATTGTTATTAAGTTAAATTGTTAAAGACTTCTTCAGGTTAATTCTGAAGAAGTTTTTTATTTTACTGTTTTTCACTTTCCAGTCTCAGTTTAGATTCATGCAAAGCAATCTTTTCGTTACCGGAAAGTTCCGGGAATTTAAGATTCATTTCTTCCAGTTTGTCAATAATAATCTGGATGGCAGCAACTCTGGAAAACCATTTCTGATCAGCCGGGATCACAAACCAAGGCGCAGAATCAGTAGAGGTTTCATTGATTGCCTCTTCATAAGCCTTCATATACTCATCCCAGAATCCGCGTTCTGTGATATCTGCCGATGAAAATTTCCAGTTTTTATCCTCTTCATTGATTCTGTCCAGAAAACGTTGCTTCTGTTCATCTTTAGAGACATTAAGGAAGATTTTTATGATTTTTGTTCCGTTATTTGCCAGGTGCTTTTCGAAGTTTCTGATGCTTTCATAGCGGTTTTCCCAGAATTTTTTGTCAAACTGTTTTACATCAGACCAGACCTTTTCGCTGAGATTATATTCCGGATGAACTTTGCATACCAAAACACTCTCGTAATGCGAACGGTTGAAAATTCCGATTTTTCCTTTTTCGGGAAGTGCATTGTATTGTCTCCAGAGAAAATCATGTTGATATTCTTTTGAACTGGGTGTTTTGAAGCTTGTAACTGCACAACCTTGCGGATTCACACCACCAAAAACATGTTCTATCAGACTGTCTTTTCCGGCCGCATCCATAGCCTGAAGGATGATCAGCAAGGATTGGCTGCCGTCTGCATATAACTTTTCCTGCAACAGGCGTAGCTTTTCCTTTTCCTGTTCCAGAAGCTGTTTTGCTTCATCTTTATCGATTTTTCCTTTGTAGCCGGAACTTTGTTTTTTTATCTCCAATTTTGAATTTTCTTTTATTAAGAAATCGTCAGAAAAATTGTAATTCATGAATAAGGATTTGTTGTAAAGATAAAAAAAACCGTCTCGTTTTGAACGGGACGGTTTATAAATTTGTTTAGCGCTTTGCTATTTTGCAGCTTCAAGTTTTTCTGCCTGAACTGCTTTTTTTACTGCCTTTTTTGCAGGCATTGCCTTAGCAACTGCCGCAGGACTTGCTGCTTTCACCTCCTGAACAGCTGTATTTGCAGCTCCGGCAACATCTTCTACATTACCTTTGATGTAAATAACGGATCTGTTATTTTGAGGGTCATTAGAATAAACTTCGATCAGTTTATTGAATGCGCCCTTGATGCCTGTATTATAACCAACTTTGATCTGAGCAGATTTTCCAGGTAAGATCGGATCTTTGCTCCATTCTGGTGTTGTACATCCACAAGAAGGTTTTACTTCGCTGATAATTAATGGTTTATCGCCGGTGTTTTTCACAGTGAAAAATCTATGACCATCAGAACCTGCTTTTACGTTTCCGTAGTCAAAAGTAGTTTTGTCGAATGAAATTGTTTGAGCAGATGCAAAAGCGATAGCTCCTGTCATAAATAATCCTGCAAGAATCTTTTTCATATTTTTTTGTTTTAATTAAATTTTTAAAGTTCAAAGTTATAAATAATTTAAATATATGCTTAAATTTTTTTCACATTATCTTATTTTTGCAAATCATTAAGCCAAAAAAAAATTAAAATGCAGATTGCAGACAAATACAATCCACAGGAAACTGAACAAAAATGGTACGACTTCTGGTTGGAAAACAGATTTTTTCATTCAGCGCCGGATAACAGACCGCCTTACACTATTGTAATTCCGCCGCCGAATGTGACGGGGATTCTTCATATGGGGCATATGCTGAACAATACGATTCAGGATGTACTGGTCAGAAGAGCAAGAATGCAGGGCTTCAATGCTTGCTGGGTTCCAGGCACAGATCATGCATCTATTGCAACAGAAGCTAAAGTTGTGGCGAAACTGAAGGCTGAAGGCATCAATAAAAAAGATATCACCAGAGAAGAGTTCCTGAAGCACGCCTGGGAATGGAAAGAGAAATATGGTGGAACCATTCTTGAACAGTTAAAAAAATTGGGTTGTTCCTGCGACTGGGACAGAACAAGATTCACGATGGAGGAGAATCTTTCCAAATCTGTGATCAAGGTTTTTGTTGATCTTTATAATAAAGGATTGATTTATCGTGGTTACAAAGTTGTGAACTGGGATCCTGAAGCTCAGACGAATATCTCCGATGAAGAAGTGATCTTCAAGGAACAGAACGGAAAATTATTTTACCTTAAATATAAAATCGAAGGAACAGAGGAATTCCTTACTGTTGCTACAACACGTCCTGAAACCATTTTCGGTGATGTTGCAGTTTGTGTGAATCCAAATGACGAAAGGTATCAACATCTGAAAGGAAAAAACGTCATTGTTCCTATCGTAAATCGTGTAGTTCCAATTATTGAGGACGATTATGTTGACATTGAATTCGGAACCGGAGCGTTAAAAATCACGCCGGCTCACGATATCAATGATTACGAAATAGGACAAAGGCATAATTTGCCAATCATCGATTCTATGGATAATGATGCGGTTCTGAACGAACACGGAATGCATTATCAGGGAATGGGAAGATTCACGGTGAGAAAAGAAATTGCCAAAGAATTAGAAAAAAATGATCTTCTTCTAAAAGCAGAAGATTATGTTAATAAAGTTGGAACTTCTGAAAGAACTGGAGCCGTTATTGAACCAAAAATATCTGTTCAGTGGTTTTTGAAAATGTCAGAAATGGCAAAACCAGCTTTGGATGTTGTGATGGATGATACAATCAAATTTCATCCTGAAAAATTCAAAAACACCTATCGCCACTGGATGGAGAATGTCCACGACTGGAACATCTCGCGTCAACTTTGGTGGGGACAGCAGATTCCGGCTTTCTATTACGGAACGGGCGAAAATGATTTCGTAGTTGCTGAAAATATTGAAGAGGCTTTGGTTTTAGCAAAAGAAAAAACCAACGACCAACAACTGACAACCGACAATTTAAAACAGGACGAAGATGCTTTGGACACTTGGTTCTCATCATGGTTGTGGCCAATGTCGGTCTTTGAAGGAATTCTCGATCCTGATAATGAGGAAATCAATTATTATTATCCGACATCAGATCTGGTAACTGGTCCGGATATTATCTTCTTCTGGGTGGCCAGAATGATTATGGCCGGATTGGAATACAGAAAAGATGTTCCGTTCAAGAATGTTTATTTTACGGGAATTGTGAGAGATAAACAAAGACGGAAAATGTCCAAGCAATTAGGAAACTCGCCGGATCCGATTGATCTGATTGAAAAATATGGCGCGGATGGTGTAAGAGTTGGAAGTTTGCTGAGTTCTGCCGCAGGAAACGATCTTTTGTTTGATGAAGATCTGATGCTGCAGGGAAGAAATTTTGCGACTAAAATCTGGAATGCCTATAAATTGATACAAGGCTGGAAACGAGACGAATCTATCAAAGCTCAAAATCACGATTTCCAAACCATCGAATGGTTCGGTGAACAATTGAATAAAACAATCGGCGAAATCGAAGATCAATTCTCAAAATTCAGGATTTCTGATGGATTACACTTGGTTTATAAACTGATTTGGGACGATTTCTGTGCATGGTATTTGGAAGCGATTAAACCTAATTTTGGAGAAGCGATCAGTGAAGAAGTTTATCAAAAAACGATTGCTTATTTTGAAGAATTGATGAAATTGTTGCATCCATTTATGCCTTTCTTGTCAGAAGAACTTTGGCAGAACATTTCCGAAAGGAGTGTTTCCGAAGCTTTGGTGATTGCTCAACAGAAAAAATCTGAACCGTTCAATGAAGATAAAATCAAAGAATTTGATTTTGCCAAAGAAGTGATTTCCGGCGTTAGAAATTACCGTCAGTCCAAAGGAATTTCGCCAAGAGAAACCGTTGAGCTCTTCACCAATGTTTCCGAATTGGCAAATGCTGAAGTAATTCAGAAATTGGGTAATATTTCAGAAATCAATTTCAATCAGAAAACAGATAAACCGAGTTTCACATTTTTAGTTGGAGCGAATGAATTCTCCATTCCATTGAGTGAAAATCTTGACCTTGGCGAAGAAAAAGAAAAAACTGAAGAGGAAATAAAATATCTGAAAGGTTTCTTAATCTCTGTTGATAAAAAATTATCGAATGAAAAATTTGTAGCCAACGCAAAACCGGAAGTAGTGGAAACCGAGCGCAAAAAACAAAAAGATGCGCAGGATAAAATTGCTTTGTTAGAAGAAAAGTTGAAATCACTTTAAAACTCTGTTATAACAAATTAATCAGGATAACAATGAGCATTACTTTTTCAAAAAGTAGAGAAGAAATGAATGTCGGGTACATCCATGCTTATCTCACGAAGAGTTATTGGAATGAAGGAATTTCTTTGGAAAAAGTTAAAAAGTGTATTGATAATAGTTTGAATTTTGGGATGTTTCAGGATGGTAAGCAGATAGGATATGCCAGAGTTCTGACAGATTTTGTGCAATTTTCTTATTTGATGGATGTTTTCATAGAACCCAAATTACAAGGAAGAGGTTATGGTAAAATGTTAATGGAACACATATTTGAAGATGAAGACATCAGTCAACTTCCTGGAATGCTTTTGGCAACAAAAGACGCACACTCTTTGTATGAAAAGTTTGGTTTCAAAAGGTTTTCCGAAGAAAATAAAAATCGATTTATGATTTTTAAAAGAAATGAAACAAAATAATTCGACTAAAGAAATGACTCATATAGAAAACATACAAAAATTATTCTCAAAAGACTTCGTGGAAAATCCTTTGCTGGAAACCTATGAAGTTGGTAAAATTCATATCTCATCAGGAAAAATCGTAGTGAGCGATTCTTTGATTTCTCCGGATCATTCGGCCTTCTCTCAGGAGTTTCCGAAAGGTGATTTCCCTGTTTTTGTTCACAAGGAGCGGGAGTCTAACTGCATAGCTTATGCAGAAATTGTATTTGACAAAAATATAATGGCACACCACTGGGTCTTAGCTTTATGCGAAGATCAGAATGTAAAAGATCTGAAAGATGGTGAGATTTTCGGATTTCCTGTAGAATCCGGGATGGGAACATTCATGGATAAAGATGCTCAGATCGCCCTGAATAAACTGGAACAGGAGCTTTTTCATAAAAAGGGAGTTGACTTTATGGGTATCTATGAAGAGTTTTTCCATTCTTATTTCTTCGATGAGAAAGGAGCGATTGATCAGTTTGCCGTACTCAAATCTTATGATCATAAAAAGGAAAACATCATCGCTTTTGAAACTGGCTATGGTGAAGGTTTCTATGCCAGTTATATAGGCTATTCCAAAGATAATCAGCCTGTTAAATTAATTTCTGAGTTTATAGAAATCGAAATGGATTAAATTGTTACATTAGCACAGATTAAATTGCCAATGCAATTCTATTTTTGGCTATTGAAAGCAATGATTGTTAGCAGATGAAACTAAGTAATACAAAACCTCACATAGTAATTGTAGGAAGTTCCTCCATAGATCTGGTGCTGAAAACTTCCAAAATCCCTACAGCGAATGATACTGTACTCGCACACAGCCTGAAAAGTTTTTTGGGTGGAAAAGGTGCCAATCAGGCGATTGCAACATCGCGTCTCGGCGCACAGGCTTATCTGATAAGCCGGGTCGGGATGGATCCCTTTGGACAACAGGTTCTAAGAAATCTTAAGGATGAGGATGTGAATGTTGCTTATGTCGTGGAAGATGAGGACGAAGACACTGGAACGGCGTACGTCACTGCATCAGATGAAGGGAACGCCATTACTGTTGTCCCCGCTGCAAATTATAATGTTTCACCAAAAGATATTGACGCTGCAGAAAAATACTTTCTGACTGCAGATCTGATACTGACACAGCTGGAAATTCCTATGAAAACTGTGGAATATCTATTCAGAAAGGCAAAAAAACTGGGTAAGAAAATCGGAATTTATGCTGCTCCTGCAAGCCGATTGTCAGATGATATTGTTGATTACGCATCTTTTATCGTCGCAAAAAGTACCGATCTGGAAATCATTTTTGGGAAAGGCAGTCACGATGATATTATCAAGCATCTTCCCAACAAATTATTCGTAAGAGACGGTGCAAACAGCACCAGCTATTTTGATGGCTCGGAAATGAAATACTTCCGGAATAACCCGCAGACAGAGGCGCACAGTATGGGATTGGGAGACGCTTTTACATCTGGTTTTTCCATTGCTTTACTTCATAAGAATCCGATAGAAGATTGTGTGAAATTCGGGAATGAAGTGGCGCTGAAAGCTGCTGATTACCGTGGTTCCCAAAAAGGTTTGCCTTACATTGAAGATTTTCAGAAGTAATATTGTCAGCATATCGAATTATAGCTTCCCATCGATTGAATTCTTTATTTTTATAAAATGATTATCTTAAATCATTTTTATGCAAAATCTCGATATACTAACCGAAGATCATTATGTATTATCAGCTCATATTTTTGAGCCTCGACAGAATAACAGGAGAATTTTACTGATTAATTCCGCAACTGGTGTCAAGCAACAGATTTATTTTTCGTTTGCCCAATTTTTTGCAGAAAAAGGATTCACGGTCATCACGTATGATTACAGAGGAATAGGACTTTCCAAACCCAATAAAATGAGAGGCTTCCCGGCGTCCATGAGAATCTGGGGAACAAAGGATTACAAAGCGCTCACAAGTTATATCAAAACTAATTTTCCCGGTTATCATAAGTTTTGTCTTGGACATTCGGTTGGAGCACTGATTCTGGGCATGAATAAAGATTCGGAAATGTTTGATGAATTTATTTTTGTAGGTACACAAAATGCTTTTGTAGGAAACCTGAAACTGAGAACAAAAATTGAAGCTTATCTCGGTTTTGGAATCGTACAGCCATTATCAACAAAGTTATTGGGCTATTTTCCCGCAAGCTGGTTTGGTCTGGGAGAAAGTTTGCCTTCAGGAAGTGCCTTTGACTGGCGAACTTTAATACTGAATAAAAAATCGACCAATAAATTATTAGAAAAATCAGATGATTTTTCCCGAAATTTGACCCAGAAAGTTTTTGTAATAAGAGCAGAAGATGATCTCTGGCTAACGGAAAAAGGAGTACTGTCTCTATTGCATAATACTTATCCCGATCTGAAACCAACTTACAGATTAATCAAAACTTCTGAGTCAGAAAAGAACGAAATAGGGCATATCAATTTTTTCAGAAGTTATAATAAAAAGCTGTGGAAAATAATTTTTACAAGACTGGAAGAAGGATCTCACAATGTGGAAGATTAAAAAAGAATATTTCTTTAATGAACGTAAGTCCTACTACCAAAAAAAAAATTTGAATAATTATAGCAAAAATAATATGCAATTGATTGACAGAACAATAGAATTTGTTAAAGAAAAATTAGAAGGGACAGAATCCGGACATGACTGGTTTCATATAGAGCGTGTCTGGAAACTGAGTTTAAAAATTCAGGAAAAAGAAGGCGGTGACCGGCTAATTATTGAATTGGCTGCTCTGTTGCACGACATTGCTGATCCCAAATTCCACAACGGTAATGAAACTTTGGCCTCAGAAATTGTGAATGAATTTTTAACTAAAGAAAATGTTGATACGGAAACTATAAAGAAAATTATTTTCATTATAGAAAATATGTCATTCAAAAACCGGAATGACGCACCGGAAAACCTTCCTCTGGAACTGAAAATCGTTCAGGATGCTGACAGACTGGATGCTATCGGAGCTATCGGGATCGCCAGAACCTTCAACTTCGGAGGCTATAAAAATAATCTGATGTATCACCCGGACATCGAGCCAAAAATCAGCCAAACCAAAGAAGAATACAAAAAATCCAACGGAACGACCATCAATCATTTTTATGAAAAACTTCTGCTATTGAAGGATCTGCTTAACACAAAAACAGCCAAACAAATTGCTCAACACAGGCATCAGTTCATGCTGCAGTTCCTGGACCAGTTCTACAAAGAATGGAATGTCGATCTGTAATTGGAGATAAACCATTATCTTTGCTTTGATGATCATCATTCTAATCCTTATTTTTTTGATTGTTGCACTTTTTCTGTCCGGTATCCGGTCGGGAAAATGGAATCTGTGGAGCAAAATCGCCAGAATAGTCATTACCATTTCCGCTGCAGCTTATTTCACTTTTTGGTTTGTGGAACGGAGCCTTTCCCAGTTTCTGGAAAACTCGCTTGCGGTTCAGGTTATTAATTACCTGCCACAGCCTGTAGATTTTTATATCATCAGGATTCAGGACGAAAACGGAACTCAGAAGTATAATTCCAAACATGTCGGCCAGATCCGCCCCGAGTATTTCCGGATCGAGTATCTTAATATGCAGAAGTCAGACGAGTTCTGGGTTGTTGGTTATATCGGAAAGGATAAACTGGTTTATTTTTCTCAGGTTGCGGTCCTTAACAAAAATGAGGACAAAATCGTGGAGGTCAGAAATTACATCAATCACAGCCTGAAGTTATCCGCAGTTGCTACAGAAAAGATTGCCGATCTGAAGTATGACAATATCAAGCTCAGTATCTGGGTGACATTGGATCTGCTTCTTATTTTCCTTAATTCGGTATTGCTTTTCCGAAACAGAAAGTAGGATTTTTCCTGCTTTAATTCCGTATCTTTGTATCTGAATTTTAGATACAGTTTAATCTGAAATTTATAATTAAAATTAAAAAAATGATACAATATCTTGATAATATCCATCACAGAGATTCCAGTAATTTTTTCCTTATTGCAGGACCTTGCGCAATCGAGGATGAAACAATGGCTCTGCAGATCGCAGAACATATCATGAAACTTTCTTATAAGTATAATATTCCTTATATATTTAAAGGAAGTTTCCGGAAGGCCAACCGAAGCCGGGTTGATTCTTTCACAGGTATCGGCGATGAGAAGGCACTGAAGATCCTTAAAAAAGTTGGAGAAACATTCCATATTCCGACAACAACGGATATCCATGAAAATGAGCACGCTGCTTTAGCGGCAGAATATGTAGATGTTTTGCAGATCCCCGCATTTTTAGTGAGACAGACTGATCTCTTGATTGCAGCCGCCGAGACCGGAAAAGCCGTGACACTTAAAAAAGGACAATTCCTGTCACCGGAATCGATGAAGTTTGCGGTTCAGAAAGTGAAAGATTCCGGGAATGACAAAACGGCAATTATTGAACGGGGAAATTCCTTCGGCTATACAGATTTGGTAGTAGATTTCCGTGGTATCCCGACGATGAGAACATATTCTCCGGTGATTCTGGATGTTACACATTCTCTGCAGCAACCGAATCAGAATTCCGGCGTTACAGGCGGTCGTCCGGAATTGATAGAAACTATTGCAAAAGCGGGAATTGCTGTCGGTGCAGACGGACTGTTCATAGAAACACATCCGGATCCTTCGATTGCAAAATCCGACGGTGCCAACATGCTCAAACTCGATCTTTTGGATGATCTTTTAGGAAAACTAACCAGAGTAAGAGAAGCGATCTTATAGAAAAATGAAAGTCCGGTTTGCCGGGCTTTTTTATTAAATTCGGTTTTTCGTATAAGATTTACAAATATTCTTTCGTTCTTTGTATTAATTGCTATTTTTGTTAATTCAAGTATACAATAAAATTAAACTTTGATAAAAAACTACAGCTTTGAAAAATTATATCCTTTTATTTCTTTTCCTTTTACCATTATCGGCTTTTTCTCAAATCAATCTGAAAGTCCTGGACGAAGACGGAAAGTCGGTTTCCGAAGCAGAAGTAAGTTATAATAACCAGATTTACCGGACCGATAATAACGGATTTGTAAAAATCCCGATTGCTGCTTCTGAACAGGAACTGAAGGTGCAGAAAGACAACTTCAAAGGTTTTTCCAAAGTCATCAAAACATCGCCAAGATCACAATCGATCAATGTGCTTTTCCTGCCGGCGGTTAAGGAGAATGAAATTCAGGAAGTGGTTTTCCAGAAAAAAGCAAAACGTACAACCAATGACTTGACTTCTGTGGAGATTTCCGCAAAAGAAGCCCAAACTGTCATCTCTCTTGGCGGAGGTGTGGAAAGTCTGATCAAAAGTTTACCCTCTGTCAACTCTAATGCAGAGTTGAGTTCACAATATATGGTGAGAGGCGGTAATTATGATGAGAATTTAATTTATATCAATGATATTGAGCTTTACAGACCTTTTTTGGTTCGTAACTCTTTGCAGGAAGGAATGAGTATCATCAATCCTGATATGGTTTCCACGATTAATTTTTCTGCCGGAGGATTCGAGCCAAGATATGGCGATAAAATGTCATCCGCACTTAATATCTATTACAGACAGCCGGAAAAATTGGAGGTTTCCGGTGAAGCGAGTTTAATCGGCGGAAGACTGACAACGGGTTTTGCTTCAAAAGATAAAAAATTTACAGGGCTTATTTCCGGTCGTTACAGAAATACAAATCTGGTTCTCAATACTTTGAATGAGGATACCGACTTTAATCCGAGATATTTTGATCTTCAGTCTTATCTTAATTATCAGTTCAATGACAAGTGGTCTTTATCATTTTTAGGTTATTTTGCAAAGAACGACTATGAGATGATCCCGAAGCAGAAAGAAGTGGATTTTGGAAGCTTGTTGAGACCTCTGAAACTGACGGTTTTCTATAACGGGCAAGAAGATGACCAGTACAAAAATATGATGGGAACGGTAAGCGTAAACTTCAAGCCTGGTAAAAAATGGCAGTTTACATTGGATAATTTTGCTTACCAGAACAGAGAAAGAGAATATTATTCCCTGGCTTCAGGTTATATTCTGGAAGCTTTTGATGAGGAAGGAAATCCGGTTGCCGGTTATGACGCTGGCGGACAGATCGATCATGCTAGGAATGATTTGTTAGTGAGGGTTGTCGGATCTCAGTTCAGAACCAAGTTTTCTCCCGATGTGAACACAGACTTCGAAGTCGGTGCGAAATTCGAAAGAGAAACAATTAAAGACTTCACCAATGAATGGCAGTTTGTAGATTCCATCGGTTACAGCAATCCCAGGGATTTTGTTCTTCCGGGACAGTTGGATATTTCTGATCTTAACCTTAATTTTCATATCGCCGGACAGAATAATATCACACCGACAAGAATCTCTGCCTATGCCCAGTTTTCCAAAAAATTCTATTGGGGAAGCAACAGGATTTTTGTGAATGGTGGTGCGAGAGTACAGAACTGGAGTTTCAATAAAGAAACATTGTTCAGTCCTAGAGCGCAGATTGCCATCAAGCCAAACTGGGATATGGACATGCTATTCAGAGTGTCTGGAGGTGTATATTACCAGGCTCCATTCTATAAAGAAATCAAAGATCTGACTGGTGCTTTTAACTCAGATATTACAGCCCAGAAATCCTACCAGATCATTATTGCAAACGATTATGAATTCCAGATTGGCAGCAAAGACAGAAAACCTTTTAAACTCACAACGGAAGCTTATTACAAGAAAATGGAAAATCTGATTCCTTATTATCTTGACAATGTAAGAATACGGTATGCTGGAAAAAATAATTCTGAAGGTTATGCTTATGGTTTAGATGCCAGATTGTTCGGGCAGTTCGTTCCGGGTGTAGATTCTTGGGTATCTGCAAGCTATGCAAGGGTTTATGAAAGTATAGATGGAAAAGGTTATATCCCGAGACCAACAGATCAGCGTTTCAGATTTTCAATGTTCTATCAGGATTATATGCCGAAGTTTCCAAGTATGAGAGTGAACCTGACATTGACTTATGCCAGCGGAATACAATCCGGAACACCGGTATTGTTCGATGCGAACGGACTTCCGGATTATCTGGCGGCTTATCGTTATCAGAAAACACTGCCAGCTTACAAAAGGGTTGATATAGGGCTTACAAAAGTTTTCATTGATCAAAAAGATAACAAGGCAAGCGGAACATTCTGGAAGAACTTCAAGGAGCTGACGCTGGGTGTCCAGATTTTCAATGCATTCAATATCAATAATACGATTGCGAACCAATGGATCAGTGATGTGAATTCTTCTCCACATATCTATTATCCGGTTCCGGTGCGACTGACAGGAAGATTCTTCAATGTGACTTTAAATTTTAAACTATAAAAATGAAAAAAACAGACAATCTTTCAGAACTTACAAATGATGAATTGCTGAAAAAACTGAAAACGGCAAAAACCGTTTATATATTGTTTTTCATCATATTTGTTCTTTTGCTTATTGCCTGTTTGTATCTTACGGCTATCAAAGGTTTCAGTGTTTTTACTATTTTGCCTTTAAGTTTCATTCCGCTCCTCATTGCCAATATTATGAGCTACGGAAAAGTTAAAGAAGAAGCCAGATCAAGAAATCTGTTTTAAAGAATAAAAGCTTCCATTTTGGAAGCTTTGTTATTTATATTTTTCCCGGAATAATTAATTTTGTGCTGATTAAACATTTACATAACCAAGATGCTTTACCTTTTACCAGCTTACCTTTCAGAGCACTCTCCATCGGATTATTTTGCGCCCGCAATCTGCGATATCATTATGAATGTCGACCATTATTTTGTGGAGAATGAAAAAACAGGCAGAAAAGTCATCAAATTTTTTGCGCCTGAAAAGAAACAGTCTGATCTGAAATTATTTCTTCTGGACAAATATTCCGTAACAGCAGATTTGAAAGATGCACAAAACATGATGAAAGAAGGTGTTGATTTCGGAATCTTGTCAGAGGCAGGTTTGCCCTGTATCGGTGATCCCGGCAACATCATGGTAGGCTGGGCTCATAAAAATAATATCAGAGTCATTCCCATCAATGGTCCGAGTTCTTTTGTCCTGGCTTTGATTGCAAGTGGTTTCAACGGACAGCAGTTTTCCTTCCACGGTTACCTCCCAATTGATAAGGAGCAGAAAAAAAAAGAAATTCAGAATCTGGAGAATCTGGTTGGGAAAACCGGATTTACACAGATTTTTATGGAAACACCTTACCGCAATAATCAGCTTTTTGACGATCTGATCAAATTTCTGAATCCAAACACTAAACTGTGCATCGCAGCCAACATCAATGATCCCGAAACCGAATTTATCCGGACAAAAACTAGTGCCGACTGGAAAAAAAGTAAACCGGAACTGCATAAGATTCCGGCAGTTTTTCTTATTGGAAAATAAAATGTAAAAAGTGATAGTTAGATTTAGAAATTAGTCTAACTTCCAAAGCACAATTTCTAATCATCTAATAATATGAATCAGACTTATCCTTTTTATTTCAAGCTATCCTGCATTCTGATCAGTGTTGTTATTTTAGGTTTTCTTGCTATTGTCGGTCAACAGATTATTGTTCCGATGATTCTTGGATTACTAATTTCTATTTTACTGATGCCGCTTTGTCGTTTTATGGAAAAAAGGATGAAATTTCCGAGAGGATTGTCATCCGTTTTAGCCAGTGTGCTGGCGCTGGCGATTATTGGCGGCATCATCTATCTGATGTCGATAGAAGTAGCTAAGCTGGCAAACGACTGGCCGCAGTTTCAGAAACAGTTTATCGATCTGATAGACAATCTGCAAAGCTGGATTTCCAAAACATTTGGTGTGAGAAGACACGACCAGCTGGAATATCTGAATGACACTTTGAAAAAATCCATCAGCACAGGAACTGTAATTATAGAAAAAACGCTGACATCCGTTGGTTATGTATTGATGCTGACAGGTTTCACATTTTTGTTTACCTTGTTTTTCCTGCTATATAGAACACATCTTCTGAAATTCCTGGTAGCAAGCTTCACGGAAGCACATCATAAAACCGTATTTGAAATTGTTGAGAATATCCAGTTTATGGTAAAAAAATATCTGGTTGGATTGTTTTTGCAGATGATTATTGTGACGATTTTGTCTTTCATTGCTTATACGATTATTGGTGTGAAGTATAACTTTATGCTCGCCATTCTGACAGGAATTCTGAATATCCTGCCTTATATCGGGATTTTCACGGCATTGCTGATTGGCGCACTGATTACTTTTGCTACTTCGGGGATCAGCCATGTTCTTTTCATAGTGATTGCCATTGTTGTTATCCACGCTATTGATGGAAACATCATCATGCCAAGGGTTGTCGGCTCAAAAGTAAAAATCAATTCTTTGATCGTGATTATAGGATTGGTTGTAGGAGAGATGCTTTGGGGAATTGCCGGGATGCTGCTGACGATTCCTGTTCTGGCAATTGTTAAAATTATTTTTGACAGAGTAGAGGGACTCCAGTCCTGGGGTTTTCTTATGGGGGAAGATGATGAGGTGCGGATTTTTAAGTCCACTTTTGATAAATATTTTCTGGCTAAAAAAAATAAAACCGAAAAAATTACCGATCCAGGAAATGACTCCGATGTCTGAACTGTTTCCGAATCACTCCACCGAATTACAGCAGCCCGGCTTGAACGGAGCTCTTTTGCTGTTATTGCGATTCTTGAAACGGCATAATAACGGTTTCGGTTCGTTTGCAATGACAGAAAAAAGCGGGAGTGGAAGACGGAAATAGCTGCCCAAAAAAATTAAACTATGAAAAAACTAACATTACTATTTTTGTTGCTGTCTTTGTCTATGACGGCTCAGACTGAAAATGAAGCTGTTGCAGCCATCAAAAACTTCCAGAAAGAACTGAATGATGAATATCTTAATCCGAAAGAATCACCCTTGCGAGGCAATAACCTGAAGGATTTTAAAAAGCATCCTTTCTTTCCGGTCAATCTGAAATACAGACTGATAGCTGATTTTATAAAAACTACAGACGCAAAACCAATCGATTTCCCGACATCCTCAGGACAGTTTCAGAAATACCTGGAATTTGGAAGGGCAACTTTTGTGTTGGATGGAAAAAGCTATACACTGACGATTTATCAGAATGTGAGACTTTCCGGAAAATCAGGTTATGAAGATTATCTTTTTCTTCCCTTCAGAGATGAGACGAACGGAAAGGAAACTTATGGCGGTGGAAAGTATATCGATCTCAGAATTCCGCAGGATGATAAGATCACGATAGATTTTAATCAGTCATATCAGCCATTCTGCGCCTATAATGCTTACGATTACAGCTGCCCGATTGTCCCGGAAGAAAATACGCTGCCGGTAAAAATAGAAGCCGGCGTGATGTATGATGATGTTTACCATCATTAATATTGATCATACCTTATTAATTCTCCTAAATAAAAAAGTTGAGCACTTGCCCAACCTTTCATTTTTCAAACAACAGCTGCAAATTATTCTGCAGACTGCTGCGCTTCAGTCTTTAATTCGTCAGCTTTGTTTTTCAGCTGATCCACCGTTTGGTTTGCTTTGTCCTTAAGATCGTTCCCGAATTTTGTCAGGTTATCTTTTGCATTGTTGATGGTGTCTTTCACTTTTTGCTGATCTTCAGGAGAAGACTTTTTATATTTCCACCACGCAAGTGCTCCTAGTCCTAACAATGCCAACAGGCCATTTGTTTTGTTTCCCATGATATAATTTTTTAATTAATATTGATTTCTAAGTTAGTAGAAAAATTTATGCCATAGGTGATTAAAAAAGAAATTATTTTCAGGGCGTGACCCTTCCCGGGCTAAGTCCATTTCCAGGGTCGCGCTGTCCACTATTATCTTTTGTTGCCGGCATCTTCCCAAAGCCAAACAAAAGGATAGCCGTTACCATCGCTCACGCGCTTCGCAGATCAGAAGTTTCCACGGTTAAGGAAGTTTTGTCAACAGTCCGGCAAGTTGTCTTGTCAGTTCCTTTCTGCTAAACTCGTTGATGTTGGCAGAATTTTCTATAGATTTTCCACTTTTCCAATCCTTATAAAGCAAAAAAATAAAATCCGAAATGGGTGCAATCTCCGTATAATCAAAATGTTTTCCGGATTTGGTTTTATTCAGAATGGTTTCCACATCCGCATCTGTTGGTCCGAATGAAATAATTTGTTTTCCTGTCGCCAGGTATTCAAACAATTTTCCGGGAATAATTCCTTTAGAACTTTCATTAGGGAAATTTGTAATCAGTAACAAATCAGAATTCGCCATCTCCTTCACAGATTGTTCATGAGCCAGATAACCTCGATTCAGGATATTGTTTTTCAAAACAGAATTTTCGATTCCATTCAGGATTTTATCATCCACTCTTCCCACAAATTTCAATTGAAAATCCTCAGCAAAATCCGGATATTTTTTACATAATTCAATCAATGCTTTCCATAGATTCTCAGGGTTTCTGAGTTGTTCCAGAACGCCGACATAACTCAACGTAAATTTAGATTTTGGAGTCTCATCATTTTCTCCCAAACTTTCTGACTTGTCAAATCCATTCGTCACACAGAAAGCATCCGCTCCTTTTTTTCGAAAATTCTCAGCATCAGTATAACTTGTAGCCAGCGTCAGATCAGCATTTTCAAAAACGGATTTTTCAAGCTGCCTGTGTTTTTTGTCAGAAGCTGTCGTTAATTTCAAATGTTCATAATAGGAAATTTCAGTCCAGGGATCACGGAAATCTGCAATCCATTTTAAGTCGGGTAATTGTTTTTTTAATCCAAGTCCGATCAGATGCAGACTATGTGGCGGACCGGTTGTAACAATCGTATCAATATGATGTTCCGTCAAATAGTGTTTTAAAAATTGAATCGACGGTTTTACCCAAAATTTCCTTGCATCCGGAATGAAAAAATTACCTCGTATGAAAATAGAAAGCTTTGAAACAAAGGACTGGTTTTTCCCAACATCAAACTGTCCGCCTTTGAATTTCTTGTTACTCTTACTGAATTTTTCTGCAATCTGATATGGTTCCCAGATCTTGGTTTTCAAGATCGTTAGATTCTCAGGCACTTCTTTCGTCAAAGTCTCATCAATCAGGGGATAACTCGGATTTTCCGGGGTGTAAATGACTGGCGCAAAACCAAAGTCTGGAAGATATTTGGCAAACTTCAGCCAACGCTGAACACCTGGTCCACCAGCAGGCGGCCAATAATAAGTAACAATTAAAACCTTTTTCAATTTTTCCATTTTCAACTTGCTGATTGCTAAAAACTGTTCTGTAAATTTATCTGTTTTGAAGTCCATTTCAAAATGATTTATAATAATATATCTTCTTATAAAATGGTTGATTAATTGATTTATAACCAATTAATAGCTATGGTATTATGTTTGTTGGGAATCGTATTTTGAAAAATATTGGATATGAAAAGACTAATTCTAATCCTGATGTTAGTAGCAACTGGCTTTGCATCAGGTCTTGTTATGGCTCAGATTAATGTCAATATCAATCTGGACAGTCAGCCGAAATGGGGTCCTCGCGGCCATAATTATGTTGAATCTTACTATTTGCCAGAATATGATCTGTATTATAACGTTCCGAAGCGTGGATACTATTATGCTGCAGGAAAGAGATGGCTTTTTTCACCGGCTTTACCTGCTAGATATCGTCAAATCAACTTGTATCAAACACCAAAAATTGTTTTAACCGAACGTTATCCTTACAAAAAGCACAAAATTCACTATAAACAATATGCAGGGTACAGAGTAGATCACGACCCTAAATTAATTACAAGAAATCACAAACCGGGACATTCTGTTCATCCTCCAAAATATAAATTTGCAAAAGCCGGTTATTCGCCGAAGAAACGTTTTCATAAAGAACATTTTAAACACTCGAAACACAAGCATCACAAAGGTGGTTCAAAAAAACACAGATAGTTTTTAGAAAGAAATAAAGCCTCGATTTCAAATTGAGGTTTTATTTATTTTCCATATTAATAGAAGTTTTTTTAAAAAATCCGTGTAGGAATTTCTGCTTCATCGGGAACATTCTGTACATTTATCTTTTTTAAAAGAGTTAAAAATGATTTTTGAAGTTGGGAAGATTTTTTCGTCAAGACAATACAAGACCGGACAAATTAAGCAGGGCGATTATGAAGAATGCACTTTTACCGGGATCGATTTTTCCAGCCGCGATTTATCATATTTTAAATTCTCCAACTGTGATTTTGAAGATTGTGATTTAAGCAATGCAAAGATTCACAGAACTGCTTTCCGAGAAATCGTTTTCAGGAATTGTAAAATGATGGGGCTTAATTTCGAAGATGCACATTCCTTCAACATCGCTTTTAAATTTGATGGTTGCAATCTGGATCTTTGCTCATTTTATCAGTTGGATATCCGGAAAACGATTTTCAGGAACTGCAGTCTGAAAGAAGTTGATTTTACAGAAGCGAATCTTTCCAGCGCGTTGTTTGATCATTCTGATTTGACAAGTGCGGTATTTGACCGGACGGTTTTAGATCATGCCGATCTGCAGAATGCAATCGGTTTTTCCATCGATCCCAACAAAAATCAACTTAAAAAAACCAAATTTGCTAAAGATAATCTCGCAGGATTATTACAACAGTTTCAAATAATTATCGAATAGCCCACTTTTAAATTCCACTAATTTGTGGATTCCAAAAGGATTTGAAATTTGGAGTGCTTAATAATAAATTAAAAAATGAAAAAAATCCTATATGCAAGTCTACTGTTGTCTATCACAGTTTCTGCACAGTACACAGACATCAACATCATCAAAGAAGTTAAGGTTAAAAACAAAGGCGTTGTAGTTTCTGCGCACCCACTCGCCAGTGAAGCGGGTGCCAAAATGCTGAAACAAGGCGGAAATGCCTTCGATGCTGTCATTGCAACGCAGCTGGCATTGGCGGTTGTTTATCCTCAGGCTGGTAATATTGGTGGTGGCGGTTTCATGGTTGCGACGACAGCTGACGGGAAAAAAATAGCATTGGATTATCGTGAGACTGCACCTTCCAAAGCATCCTTCGATATGTATTGGGATAAGCAGGGTAATGCCAGCACAGATCTGTCGCAGAACGGCAGGCTGGCTGTCGGCGTTCCGGGAAGTATTTCAGGAATGTTTGAAACTTTGAAATATGCTAGGTTGCCTTTCTCAATATTGATAGAACCCGCCATAGATCTGGCGTCAAAAGGCTTTGCAATTACAGAGCAGGAAGCCAATTTGTTGAATGACCATAGAGAAAAATTTCTGAAACATAACAAAAATAAAACAGCGTTTGTCAAAGACCGGAATTGGAAAATAGGGGATTTATTGATTCAGCCGGAATTGGCAGAGACTTTAAAACGAATTCAAAAAGGTGGTGAAAAAGAATTTTATCATGGCAAAACGGCACAATTGATTTTAACTGAGATGAAACTCGGAAACGGAATCATCCAGGCGCAAGACCTCAAAAATTATAAAACAAAAGAAAGAAAACCTTTGACATTCTATTACAAAGGTCATCAGATTGTTTCAATGCCATTACCTTCAAGCGGCGGAACTTTGCTGGCTCAGATGCTGAAAATGGCGTCTTATGAAGACTTGTCAAAATATCAGTTAAACTCTGCAGAAGCCGTTCAGATCATGGTAGAAGCGGAGCGAAGAGCCTATGCAGACCGGGCAGAGTATATGGGCGATCCTGATTTTATTCAGGACAAAACCGAAATGCTGATTTCCGATGATTACCTCAGAAGCCGTTGGAAATCTTTTAATTCAGAACGGGCGACACCAAGTAAAGATGTCGGCAATATCATCAGTCAGGATAAAAAAGAAAGCACAGAAACCACGCAGGTATCTGTACTGGACAAGGCCGGAAATGCGGTTTCCGTTACCACGACATTGAATGGACTCTATGGCAGTACTACGGTAGTTTCAGGCGCAGGATTTTTCCTTAATAATGAAATGGACGATTTCTCCATAAAGCCAGGTTTTCCCAATATGTTCGGAGCAGTAGGCGGAGCAGCCAACAAAATAGAACCCGGGAAAAGAATGCTCTCTTCTATGACGCCGACGCTGGTCCTGAAAGATGACAAAGTGAAAATTGTTGTCGGGACACCAGGCGGAACTACGATTCCTACGTCGGTTTTCCAGGCCATTGTAGATGTAATTGATTTTAAGCAAAACACCAACTTTGCTGTCAACACTCCGAAATTCCATCACCAATGGCTGCCCGAAGTGATCAAAGTGGAGAACAGTTTCCCTGAAGCAACCATCAGAGCTTTGGAACAGAAAAATTATAAATTCGAAAAAATCAAACAGATCGGAAGAACAGAAATGATTCTGGTGGATGACAACAAAACTATTCACGCTGTGGCAGATGGGCGAGGCGATGATTCGGTGGGAGTAGAGTAACTCCTTCGGTATGTCTTTCTTTAGAATTTTCGGATTATTTCATTAAATGGCGGATTTAATGTCCCCTTTCTCCTAAAAGTCAACAACCGTAAAGTATTACATTTCACAAAGCAAAAGATTAATTCCTATCCATTCTCGAAACAAATTCAGGTATGTACAAAGCCATTTAAAAATACCTTCACGAAAATATAAACCTCCTTTTACAGTGATTTTTATAGCTATTTAATCAGCACAATATTTTTTACTAAAAAGCAAAGCCACAGAGTGGGAAACTGTTAAGAGAAAAAAACCTTTAATAACAACAAAGCTCCGTAGGAGCGACCTATATAAAAAATAACTTCATGTTTCTTAAAAAGAAATAAGACATTTCAAATCAAATAGCCCAGTAGTTTTTTACTAAAAAGCAAAGCCACAGAGTGGGAAACTGTTAATAGAAAAAAACTTTAATAACAACAAAGCTCCGTAGGAGCGACCTATATAAAAAATAACTTCATGTTTCTTAAAAAGAAATAAGACATTTCAAATCAAATAGCCCAGTAGTTTTTTACTAAAAAGCAAAGCCACAGAGCGGGAAACTGTTAAGAGAAGAAAAGCTTTAATAACAACAAAGCTCCGTAGGAGCGACCTATATAAAAACGACTTAATATTTCTTAAAAAGAAATATAACATTCAAAATCAATTAACCTTATTTTAAAATTAATAATGCTTATATAAAAAGTAACAAGGCTTATGTGAAAATGAATAAAACAACTTTCAAAATAATGACCAATTATTTTGAAATAAAAAAAGAAACTACTCTTTTTGTATAACGTAATAGAAGAGTAAAACGGAAAAAGTATTGGCGAAGTGCGGGCTTAATTTGGACGAAAGTTCAAGTTCAGTCTAACCGTAGCCAATATTTTTTCAATGGAACTCAGTTAAACAAAAATGTGGAATTGGAAAATATTTGTGGATAAAAAAGTAGAGTAGTTCAACTTAGATTTTAATCCCGCATTTTGCCAATACTATGCTAGCAGAAGTGTTACTAAAATATTATCTCGTTAATAGTATTTAAGTAATTTTCTTTTATCATTTTCTTTTCATTGTAATAATGAGTTAATTCTTTAATTATTTTCCTCATTTCAGATTGATAATTTCTTTGAAAATAAGTTGTTTTAACTTTTCCGGAATTAAAAATGATTGTTACTCGATTATTTACACCATTTGAAAATAATCCGTCGGAAAATTGTGAGTAATGAGCATATCAACATAATCAACTCCAGTAAATTTTATTAGTCTTTTTTCGTCCAAATAAATTGTTTCTTGATCTATTTTAATATTATCATTTTCAAATATTATCAATCCTTCTAATTTTCCTTTAAGTTGTTCTTTAAATAAATTATTGATTAGACCTGCAAACATAGCAAGACACATTAAGTATCCAATTATTTTATTAAGTAAAGTGTCTCCAAGCTCTCCTACAATTAAATATTCAATTACGTAAATTAATAACGTTGACAAAATAATTGACAAAATTATTCGGCTTCTTGTCCAAACAAATTTTTCTGATTTTCTATAAATCCGATATTTACCCACGATTGTTATAACATTTCTGCTAACAAAAGGCTTCCAGATCTGGAAGCCTTTAATATTTATTTTTATAATCTGGATTATCTTGCGATATTCACAGCTCTCGTTTCCCGAATCACAGTAACTCTTACTTGCCCCGGATAAGTCAATTCATTCTGGATCTTTTCAGAAATGTCATAAGACAATTGGTAGGCATTCTCGTCATTCACTTTTCCGCTTTCTACCATCACTCTCAGTTCTCTTCCCGCCTGGATGGCATAAGCACTGGAAACACCTTCGAAACTCAAAGCAGCCGCTTCCAGGTCTTTCAGTCTTTGGATGTAAGATTCCAGAACTTGTCTTCTTGCACCTGGTCTCGCTCCAGATATTGCATCCGCAACCTGGATGATCGGAGACAGGAGAGAAGTCATTTCTATCTCATCGTGGTGAGCACCGATAGCGTTGATAACTTCGGCATTTTCACCATATTTTTCAGCCCATTGCATACCAAGAAGTGCGTGTGGCAATTCAGATTCCTGCTCAGGGACTTTCCCGATATCGTGCAATAGCCCGGCTCTTTTAGCCAGTTTTACATTTAACCCTAATTCCGCCGCCATTGTAGCAGCAATATTCGCTACCTCCCTTGAGTGTTGTAATAGGTTTTGCCCATAAGAAGAACGGAATTTCATTCTACCCACAACCTTCACCAATTCCGGATGTAAACCATGGATTCCAAGATCAATAATGGTTCTTTTACCCACTTCTATAATCTCTTCTTCGATCTGTTTTCTTGTTTTCTCTACAACTTCTTCGATTCTCGCCGGGTGGATTCTGCCGTCTGTCACCAATCTGTGCAGCGATAATCTTGCGATCTCTCTTCTCACAGGATCAAAACAGGAAAGAAGAATCGCTTCCGGTGTATCATCTACAATAATCTCTACACCAGTGGCAGCTTCCAGCGCACGGATGTTTCTACCTTCACGCCCGATGATTCTACCTTTGATCTCATCAGATTCAATATTAAAAACAGAAACCGAATTCTCTACAGCCTGCTCTGTCCCAATTCTCTGGATAGTCTGGATGATGATTTTTCTAGCCTCATTCTTAGCATTCAGCTGTGCTTCTTCCATGATGCTCTGGACATGAGCGGACGCTTTGGTCTTAGCTTCCGCTTTCAACGATTCTACAAGTTCATTTTTCGCCTCTTCTGCAGAATAGTTGGAGATCTTCTCTAGCATTTCTACTTTCTGAGCTGTTGCAACATCCAGATCATGCTGTTTTTTCTGAAGAATCTCGAGCTTTTTGTTATAGTCCGCGACTTGTTTTTCAAGGTCTTTTTCTAATTTTCCTGCTTTGGAAAGCTCGTCATTCAGCTTGTTTTCTTTATCTTTTGTCCGTTTTTCGGCTTCCTGCATTTTTCGTTCTCTCGACTGGATATCTGCATCATGCTGGGATTTCAGTTCCAGAAATTTTTCTTTAGCCTGCAGATGCTTTTCTTTTTTCACAGCCTCGGCTTGTACATTGGCTTTTTCTATAATGTTTTCAGCGCTTTTCTTCGCATCTTCTATCATGTATTTTGACTTGGAATTGATAGCACTTTTCCCGAAGAAAAGACCGGCTAAAGCTCCGATTAGAAGTGCTACAACACCGATAATAATGGTAATTGTGTCCATAATTTTTATATATATTGAGTTTAATTGTCTCTCTTTATTTTGTGAAAAAGTACAGTGTTATAGGTACAATGACTTTTCAATTTTAACCTTAATACATTATACATTTTACTTTTAGAAAAAATGCATAAAAAAACCTACAACAGTTCAGTTATAGAGTAAACTCCATAAAAACACGATTTGAACTTATTTTCATTTTCTGTAATCTGCGCAAGGCAGCACGCCATCAAATGAACTTTCGTCCGGTAATTTTTAATTGTTGAGTTTACTTCTTTGTGTTAGAACTATTGTAGGCAACTTGTAACCGGGAAACTACTTTTCCAGCTGTTCCAGGAGCGTATTGATCTTATGGATACGCTCGTTTGTATTTTTAATATTTTTCTCGTTGTTTAAAGAATATACTTCTGCATTAGTCCCTAATTTCAAAGCACACATCGCAAGAGCATCCTGTTTGTCTCTTACATCGAAGCTGGCTTCAAAGTCCTTGATCATGCTTTCTATCTGTTTTCCCACCTTTCGAAGGGTTTCTTCTTCAGCAGCAGGCACATTCAGCGGATAGTTTCTCCCGGCAATATTGATTGTTATTCTTCTGAAATCCATCTTATAAACCGGTGTTTTGTAGTTCGGAAACACACATGTCAATTTCTTTTACCAGTCTGTTGATATGATTCTTCATCAGACGGTTGTGTTCTGCATTTCCCGATATTGCTGAATAGAGCTTTAATTCTTTATTTTCTTCTACTAAAATCTGGTTTCTGCGTTTTTCTTCTGCATATTCTTCCTTCAGCTGTTGTAGCTCATCAGATAATTCTGCATGTTTTTCCGAAAGGTTCCTGTACTTTTTGTAAAGACTGAGAATCTTTTTTTCCAAAACAGAAAAATTATTTTCTAATTCACTTAGCATAACCAGAGTTAAATTCTAACTTTTACAAAAATAAGAAAAATTAATGATGAATTAACAGGTTATCATTCTTTTCTGGAAATGATTTGGTTTTTGTTTGATTTATAAGGATTTAAAGTTATGAACTATTTTAAATAAATAATAGTATTATTCATTAAATTAAAATTTAGAAAAAAAAAGAGCTTCGGAAAGCTCTGTTGTTTTTTATTCGAATTTCAGAACGAACATGAATGCTCTGGTCTGCATTACGGAGATCGCCGGTGTCCAGTAAGGCGGTGTGGTTGCTTTGTCCTGAACCAGTTCGTTATTCGTAAAGAATGTTCCGCGAAGTGCCGGTGTCAGCTTAAACTTGCTGAAATAAAACTGAATGCCAATCTCTGCAGACCATCCAAAATTGTGGGTTGTTGTACGGAAAGTGTTCACGCTGTTGTCAGCTTCAGAGGTTTCATTAGACTGGAGGTTCATCAGATAATTGACCCCTGCAGCTGCGTAAGGACGTGAGTTGTACCAACGGTCGCCGTGGATCTCAAGCAAGATCGGGATATCTACATAAGTCGATTTTACAATCTTTTTGGAATCGGTTTCCGTAAATTCTCCCAGCGGAGTGAAAGGTGGATTGTATGTCGAGCCGTTGTTGGTGATATCGTTTATATGATCGTATGTGTTGAAGGTCAGGTCTCTTTGTACGAAATGCAAACCCGGTTCAATTCTGAGATCAAGAAATTCATTCAGTCTCATTTTTCCAATCAGACCAGCTCCGAAACTATATGTGGATTTGGATTCTACAAGATTTTTGTTGCCATCCATTCCGTAAGTGGGATTCAGAACCATTTTGTAGTCAAAATTGTTGCCTGCGAGATAAAAACCCCAGCTGAACTTCTGCAGATCAAAATCTTCAAGATTATCCTGTCTGTCCCGGGTTCTGAAAAGATTATTAAAGGTCTGCGACTGAAGGTTGCTCCCCAGAAGTATTACGTATAATGATAAAATCTTGATAAATCGATGCTTCATTCTATTTTGTAGCTTTATAAATAGTGGCTATTCCTAAACTCAGTTTTTTGTATTCTACCTTTTTGAAACCTGTTTTCAGAAGAATTGATTTCATCTTTTCTCCGAACGGAAAAGCATTTACAGAATCAGGGAGATATGTATATGCTCTGTTGTCTTTAGATACCAAACGTCCGATAGCCGGAAGAATGTTCTTGAAATAAAACATATAAAAAGGTCCTAAAAATCCTTCAACTTTAGAAAACTCTAATATATAAATACTTTTGTCTTCTTTCACAACTCTCCGAAGTTCTGAAAGTCCTTTTTCCAGATTTTCAAAATTCCTTACTCCAAATGCAACGGTAACGCCATCAAATTTATTGTCTTCGAAAGGAAGTTGTTCGGCATCACCTTTCTGCATTATGATTTTCGAGTCTAGGTTTTGTTTCCTTATTTTTTCGATTCCGACATTCAGCATTTGCTGGGAAAGGTCAAGACCAATCACGCTTGCATTGGTTCCTTTCTGCACTGTTATTGCCAGATCTCCTGTTCCTGTAGCTACATCCAAAACCAATCCCGGTTTGTCCTGCTTCAGCATATTTACCAGTTTGTTTCTCCAGAGCACATCGATCTTCATGGATAAGACGTGATTCAGAAGATCATATTTCGGAGCAATATTATCGAACATATCTTCGACCTGGCTCTTTTTGCTGTATTCGGAATTATATGGTGTTACTTTGTTGTGTTCCAATGTTTTATTTTTGGTGAGTTAATATAATAATATAAATCAGGATTAGAATTTATAATAATTTTTGTAATAATTAATGAAATCCTGTTTTCTGAAAATCTTGGATCTGCTTTCCACTTTTGCTACATTTTTAATGACACGGTCATACTCTTCATCCAGGTTATAATAAAAATCCTCAGAATATAGCTTGTTCATTTTTTTTACGTCGCCCAGATAAAGTTTTTTATCAATCTCGAGACCTGTTTTTGTCGCCATCAACGAATCTTTGTTCAGTCCGTAGCCGTAATACTGATTGTTGATATAATAATCATCATGTGTAATGTTTAATAGACCGCGTACCTTATCTACTGTAAAAGCAGAATCGTAAAGCATTTGCTTATTCTGATCAAAAACTTTGATATTGTTTTTTCCTTTGTTAAGATCAACCTTCAGATATTGCCCTGCAGACAATATCTTTTCTTCGCCATTATTAATTTTGAAATAATAAGTCTCTGGTGTAGGATTGTCCACCAAATAATAATTCGGTTTTGCTAAAAACAAAAAGTAAACAGCAAAAGCAAATCCCATTGCCAGCAAAGAAAAAATCAAACCTTTTACAGGTGCGTTCAGATTTTTCATAGAATGAAAATCAATTTAAAGATGCGAATTTACGGATTTTTTCTGAGCTGTAATTCTGATATTAGTCAAGACTTTCGTTACGGTAAAATGAAACTTCAGTATCTCTCAGATATCCTGTTTTCTGATAATTGAAATTGAATTCCGGAGCTTTGGTTCCGTTTTCCAGAATGAGGGATGGATTTTTGAAAATGATAGCTTCATCCCAAAGATTTTGATCGATGAATTGCTGCAATGTAAATCTTCCGCCTTCGATGATCACAGACTGAATCTGCAGTTCGTATAATCTTCCAAGAAGATGATTTATAGAATTTTCCCGGTCTGTTTTAATGAATTTCAGATTTCTATTTTCCGAAGTTTTGATTGAATTTAAAATAATCGTTTCTGCGTCATTATTATAAATATGAGCATCATCAGGAACTTCCAGATTGAAGTCAATTAGAATCCTGATCGGATTCCGTCCCTCTATTTCTCTTACCGTCAAATTTGGATTGTCATGAAGTGCTGTATTTTTTCCAACCAAAATAGCATGTTCCTCGCTTCTCAGCTGATGGACAAATTGCTTGGATAAGGCATTGCTGATCTGATAAGGTTTGAAATCTTTATCCATAAAAGCATCTGAAGATTGTGCCCATTTCAGAATAATGAAAGGCCTCTTTTTTTCGTGATAGGTAAAAAACCGCTTGTTAAGCTGTCTGCATTGATCTTCCAGAATTCCGGAAACGGCTTCAATTCCTGCATCGGTAATTATTTTCTTGCCCTTTCCATTGACTTTATCGTGACTATCCATCGCTCCGATTACGACTTTTTTAAAGCCAAGTTCTTTTATTTTGAGCGCACAGGGCGGTGTCTTCCCAAAATGGGAACAAGGTTCTAATGAAACATAAATTGTAGATTCCGGAATCAGATCTTGATCTTCTTTTTTTATGGAATTGATAGCATTGATTTCGGCATGTGGTTCGCCGGATTTTTTGTGAAAACCTTCGCCGATGATTCTTTCATTGTGAACAATCACTGATCCGACCAGAGGATTGGGATAAGTTTTTCCCAAAGCTTTTTCGGCAAGCTCTATGCAGCGTTTGATATAAAATTCGTCGTTGGTCATTATGTAATTTCTGGCATCAGAAAATCGGGGTTCTGATAAGGTTATTTCTTCTTTTTGTCAACCTCGGTAGGTTTGTAGGTGACAGGTGGAATCGCTGTTTTGATAGTAGCTTCCATCAGCCTGTTTCTCTCTTTTGATAAGGCTTTTGCTGCGTATTTCAAATCGCCGGCAATCCGTTTCGAATAAGAAAATATTAAAAATGATTTTTTACCATTAAGATCAAAACTTTTGAACCTGTCAATGTTGTATTCGGCAAAGGATTCGCCTTCCTTAGGAGTCACGGTAATCAGATAATCCACAATCATTTCTTTTCCGTCAGGACTTTCGGTCACGCCAACAAAAGAATACTTATCCTGAGCTTTTTCCTTCAGCTTTTCCGCATAATCGGCTTTTTGCTGTACGGCTGTTTCCATGTCAATTTCTTTATCAAAGTAAGAGATATTGATCAGCTCTTTGTAATTGCTGAAGTCATCATCTTTCATGATGTATTGTTGCTGCGCCCAGGTAACAGAATTTTGTTTGCTCCATACAAGAAAATATTCATTATCATTGAAGTTTACAGGTCCTGGTATGTTTAGTCTGTCAACAACTTCCGCAGGTGCGGAAACCGATATTTCTTCAGTTTTAGTTTCCTGAGAATGAAAAGAAGATATTAGGGCAAAAAGGCAAAAAGCAGAAAGTAGAATTTTGTTTTTCATATAATTTTGATTGATGTGATTTGGAATTTCTCGCTGATTTGACAAATCGGCTTGATCTGCGTAAAGAAACTGTTTGTTATTTTAAAAATTATTTCAATTCTTGCGGAATCTCACAAACTGGAATCGGATTCATCTTATGCTGAGTTGCTCGGTTAAATCTCAAGTAGATAGTCATCACTTCTTTTTGCCTGCCTTCGAAATCAGCTTCGGTTCTTCCGGCTGCCTGCTGTTCCATTGCCCATTCCAATTCCGGATATGTTGCGCCGATTTGGTCTTCATCCGTTCTTTCCACTTCCCAAAGTCCGTCCGTTGGTTTTGCGATCTGGATGCTTTCCAGAATTCCTAATTCCTTAGCAATTTCATACACCTGCGTTTTATAAAGGTCAGCAATCGGGGAGATATCAACACCGCCGTCACCATATTTTGTGAAAAATCCGACGCCAAAATCTTCAACTTTATTTCCGGTTCCGGTGACTAAAAGTCCATTGATCTGTCCATAATAGTAAAGCGTTACCATTCTCAGTCTTGATCTTGTATTGGCTTCAGCCAGATTTTTATTAAGTGAATTATCTTGATAACCTTCCGTTGTTTTTTCGAAACTTTCAAAAGTCGGCGTCAGATCAACACGGAAACCCTCTACATTCGGAAAGTTGGTTTTCAAAAAATCAATGTGATCCTGCGCTCTGTCTACCTGATCGGCTTTTTGACGAATCGGCATCTCTAAAACCAATGTTTTCAAACCTGTTTTTGCTGCTAAGGTAGAAACCACAGCAGAATCAATTCCTCCGGAAACGCCTACTACAAAACCTTTTGAGTTGGCTTTTATTGCATAATTCTTTAACCAGTTGACAATATGATCGATTACTTTTTGTGTCTGCATTATTCTTATTTTCTATTATTTTTTTCTAATTCGTACCAATAACAATTGTCGCCTTCGTCAATAAAAGTTCCTTTGTTTTCAAAACCTAATTTTGTAAGAATATGATTAGAAGATTGATTATTAATATCGGCATAAGCATAGATTTTTTCAGCATTCAATTGATTAAATCCTAAATCTAAAGATGCCAAGGCAGCTTCTGTAGCATAACCTTTTCCCCAGAATTCGGGAAGAAACCTGTAGCCTAATTCATAAATATTTTTGAAGCCGTTGACTTCATCCGTTAATAGTTTGATTCCGCTCCAGCCGATAAATCGATTGCTTTCTTTTTCTATGACAGCCAGTCTAGCTGTTCCGTTTTTTTCGTATTGATTGATGATGTTCTCAAGCATTTTTGCGGATTCTTCTTTGTGAGTTAAAGGTGGGACTCCAACATATTTCATCACCTCAGGATTGCTGTCCAATAGGAAAATGTTATCAACATCATCTTCTTTCAGTTTTCTTAAAATTAATCTTTCTGTAAATATTGGTAGCTTCATCTATTAAGTTGTATTTTTGCTTTTCGAGAATCTTAATGTAAAAATAATGAAGTTTTTCCGATATATCTCTTTTTCTGCCATAATTGTTTCCAGTTTATCAGCTTGCAAAAAGGAAAATACAAACCAATGGAACGTCGAAATTAAAAATCCTTTTAAGAATGTAAACGTCACAGATTTGTCAGGCGAATTCTATAATCCTTCAGTAAGTTTGGACGATTTCAAAGGAAAATATCCTTGGTTTCAGGGTTCAGTTCCCGATTCTGAGTATGGTGAAAGAAGGAAAGATACGATGGAAGTCCGTGTTTATAAAGAAGCGATTTCCGGGATTGATAAAATAAAACTGAACAAGGATTTAGTCGATCTTTTTTCACACATCAAAAATTATTTTCCAAAGTTCGTTCCGCCTCATATTTATTTGTATTCATCCGTTGTCGATCCGCAGAGTATTACCGATCCGATATTTCTGAGAGAAGATGAAAATATGCTTTTCGTGGATGTTACAGGTTTTATGGGAGATGGCAATAAGAATTATAAAGGGCTTGACTTTTATGTTCAGAAATCAATGAATCCCGATAATCTGGTTCCGAAGATTTCTGCTTTTTTTGCAGCCATACTCGTTCCTGCGCAGATGGATCAGCAAAAATTCCTGGATCAAATGATCTATCAGGGTAAAATTCAGATTCTTCAGGATGCTTTTTTACCAAAAGTTTCCGATTATCTGAAAATAAATTATACCAAAGAGCAATACCAATGGGCTGTTGCCAACGAAGCGAATATCTGGAATTATTTTGTGGAAAACGATTTGTTGTTCAGCCCAGATCCAAATCTGGCAGAACGTTTCATCACGCCTGGCCCATTTTCAAAGTTCTATACAGAAGTAGATCGTGAAAGTTCGCCGCAGATTGCCATATGGACAGGTTGGCAAATCTGTAAACATTATTTGAAAGCTCATCCGGAAGAAAAACTTCAGGTCTTTTTGAAAAAAAATGCCACAGAAATTTTCAACAGCTCAGAATATAGACCGAAATAGGGTTGGTCAGTAAAAGCGTTTTGAGTTTAAGAATTAAAAATCTTAATTAAACTTTGACGCATTTGTGAAACTTATCAATAAAATCTTAACGGACTTTGTGTTCAATAAAGAATATAATATTAAGAATAACATCAATGAAAAAATCAAAAATAGTTATAGACGTAGAACTGGACGATAATCACGTTCCGGAGAAAATGTTTTGGAAAGCCGAAGATGGTGGTATCAAGAGACAGGAAACTAAAGCAGCAATGATCTCCGTTTGGGACAGCAAAGCTATGGAAGCGCTTAGAATCGACCTGTGGACAAAGGATATGCCTGTGGACGAAATGAAGAGATTTTTCCACCAGATTTTTGTTTCTTTAGGACATACTTACCAAAGAGCTACAAGTGAGGACGATGTGGCAGATTGGATCGGTGAAATTGCAGAAGAATTTGCTGTGAAGTCGGCTATTAAAATGTGATAACGGTAATATGTAAAAAGTGAGAAGTCAGAAGCTTTTCCATCTGACGTCTTACTTTTAACTTTTAACAAAATTAAAAAATATGAAATTCAATACAAAAGTGATACATGGTGGGCAACACCACGAACCAGCAACCGGAGCGGTAAATGTTCCTGTATTTTTAACATCAACATTTGCACAAAAAAGCCCGGGACAATTGCTTTCCGGCTACGAATATTCAAGAGGCGCAAATCCTACAAGACAGGCGTTGGAAGATTCTTTGGCAAGCATCGAAAACGGAGCGAGAGGTTTAGCTTTCGGTTCTGGTTTGGCTGCGATTGATTGTGTTTTGAAATTGCTTAGTCCTGGCGATGAAGTAATAGCTGTGGACGATCTTTATGGCGGTTCTTACAGAATGTTCACCAGATTATTCGAAAAATATCAGTTGAAATTTACATTCATTGGTTTTGATAATGTTGAAGAGTTGGAGAATGTTATTACCAATAAAACCAAACTTATATGGCTTGAAACACCAACTAATCCATTGATGAAACTGGTGGACATCAAAATGGTTGCTGATGCTGTGAAAGACAGAGGTATTTTGGTAGCGGTTGATAACACATTTGCAACTCCTTATATTCAGAAACCTTTGGATTTGGGAGCTGATATTGTGATGCATTCTGCAACTAAATATTTAGGCGGACATTCTGATGTGATTGCCGGCGCTTTGATTGCAAAAGATGCGGAATTAGGCGAAAAATTACATTTCATCCAGTTTGCGAGTGGCGGGATTTTGGGTCCTCACGATTCTTATCTGGTGTTGAGAGGTATCAAAACTTTGGCATTGAGGATGCAAAGACATTCGGACAACGGTTTCGAGATTGCTAAATATCTTGAGAATCACACTTTAGTTGATAAGATTTTCTATCCGGGATTATCATCTCATCCGCAATACGATTTAGCAACAAGACAAATGACGGAATTTGGCGGAATGGTTTCTTTCACTTTCAAATCCGGAAAAAAAGAAGATGCAGTCAGATTCCTGGAAAATGTAAAAGTTTTCACTTTGGCAGAATCTTTGGGCGGCGTAGAATCGTTGGCAAATCTTCCTGCAATGATGACACACGCTTCAATCCCTGAGGATAAAAGAGCGGTTCTCGGAATTACGGATGATTTGGTAAGACTTAGCGTAGGAATCGAAGATGCAGAAGATTTGATTGCTGATCTGGAACAAGCATTCAACTCAATTAGTTAAATCCTAGAGTTGTTGATTTGTAGAATCGTTTTTTATCTTTACGATTTAGCAAATCAACAAATTAACAAATCAACACATAAAAAAATGACTTTTCGTGATGCGACTTTAGTTGACCTTCCGAAGATTGTGGAAATTTACAATTCTACGGTCGCATCACGCTTGGTTACGGCTGATCTGGAACCTGTTTCTGTAGAGAGCAAACTCAACTGGTTTCATCAGCATAATTCAAGATTTCGTCCGCTTTGGGTAGTAGAAGATTATCAAAAAAACACGATTGGCTGGGTCAGTTTCCAGGATTTCTACGGAAGACCGGCTTATCAGAAAACCGCTGAAATCAGTATTTATATCGATGAAAAATTCCGTGACAAAGGTTTTGGTAAACAGATTCTGGAATTATCCATAGAAAAATGTCCGGGTTTGGGGATCGAAAATCTTCTGGCTTTCATCTTTTCTCATAACCTTCCAAGTTTGACATTATTCGAGAAATTTGGTTTTGAATTGTGGGGAAATCTCAAAAATATCGCTGAACTTGATGCCGAAAAAAGAAGCCTTATTATCCTTGGAAAAACCATAAAAGATTAGCGGGAAATGGAAAGTGTAACCCATTGCTTATATTGGTTTTTTTCCGTTTTATCGATTTTATCGATACTGATTCCGGCCATCAGGAATTCTTACTGGACTTTCAGGGTTTTCGATTATCCCAGATTTCAGAAGTTTATTATCCTTTTGATTCTGATTTTCGCTTGGTTTTTCATTTTCGAAAATCCTAATGTTTATGAATATATAATTCTTTCTGTTGAAGCTGTCTGTGCGGCATATTTGTTTTACATCATTATTCCGTACACTGATTTTGGAAAGACAATGATTGATAAAGCAGCGCCAGATCCCGAGGAAAAAGTTCTGGATATTCTCGTTTGTAATGTTTACCAGCACAACCGGAATTATTATAAATTGATTGATCTGGTAAAAAAAGAAAATCCTTCTGTTTTGTTCTTTTTGGAAACCGATGAAGAATGGAAAAAATCACTCGAAGCTGTTACCAAAGATTACGAATACAGAATCGAAGTACCTTTGGACAACACGTATGGACTTTTGTTTTACAGCCATTTTCCTGTTAAAAATTATGAGATCAATTATCTGATTGATGATGATATTCCGTCTATTGTTGCTGATTTGGAATATAATGATCAGATTGTAAGATTGTTCGGAATTCATCCAACTCCGCCGGTTCCGCAGGAAAATCCTGAAAGTACAGAACGCGATGCGGAGATTTTATTAGTTGGAGAAAAAGCAGAAGAATTTGGAAAACCTGCCATTGTTTTTGGAGATCTGAATGACGTCGCCTGGTCCAGAACGACCAAATTATTTCTAAAATCCAGCGGAATGCTTGACCCGCGACGTGGACGTGGAATGTTCAATACTTTCCATGCCAAATATTGGTTTCTGCGTTGGCCGCTTGACCACTTTTTCGTAAGCCCGCATTTCCGGTTGGTCGATATGAAGGTGATGGACTCTGTTGACTCTGATCATTTTCCGATCTGGATTTCCCTTGTTATCAGAAATGAGGACAAGGAAGACCAATTCGATATTTCTGAGGAAGAAGAAGCTGAGGTGGAGGAAAAAATCGAAAAAGGCATGGAAAAAGGTGACGCCAATTAGAATTTGAAAAAGAAAATTTCACGCAGATTTCGCAAATTGGGCAGATTTTTGATGATTTGCTAAATCTAGAAATCAACGATAAATAATTTATTTTTGCTGATTATTTAATTTTAAATTAAATCTAAATTTTATGAAAAAGCTGATTCTTGTTTTCTCAGTTCTGTTTTGCGTCCAATTTTCCTTCGCTCAGAAATCTGAGACTAATCCCATATATATTGTTGATAACGTGATTGTTTCAAATGTTTTACTTCACAGTTTCAATCCGGAAGATATTGAAAGTATTCAGGTTTACAAATCGCCGTCTTCACAAATCGAACAATATGACGACCTTGTGAAAAACGGTTTGATTAATATTAATATGAAAAAACCTCTGAACCTAGAAAAAGTCACGGTTTCCGAAGCTAAGAAAAAATTAAATCTCACCTTAGAATCCAGATTTTTTCTGAATGATATCGAAGTTCACAACGAATCGATTCTGATTGCAGAAGAATTATTAAAAAGAGCCAGAATTCTGCAGCCTGATAAGAAATTCAATAATTATAAAGTTCCAGCCATCAGCATAGAAACTAATTAAATTTTAACGAAGTTAAAATCTTGTGTGTTAAAATATAAGTTTCACTTTAAATTTTTGTCCTTTTCGTTAAAACTAATTGTAGCTTAACCAATTTGCTTTTCCCTTTCTGAATCGTTAGTTTTGTAGAAATCGATAACATTTCAATATGGTTTTTACCAAGACAAAATTATTCTTCAGTGCATTATTCTTTGGTTTAATTTCAAATTCTTTTTCCGCACAAAACCGAATCAGCAATCATAATAACATCGGATGGTATGCTTACAACGGCACTTTCAAGTTGGATTCAAAATTTTCCATTCATACCGAATATCAGTGGCGAAGAAATGATTATATCACAACTTGGCAACAAAGTCTTTTGCGTTTGGGAATCAATTATCAGGCAAATCCAAACCTGCAATTACGTGTAGGTTACGCTTGGGCAGAGACTTTTCCATACGGCGAAATCCCATTGAACGGAATGGGAAAAGATTTTACAGAACACAGGATTTATGAAATGGCGACAGTGACCGACAAGATTGGAAAAATCGATTTGTCGCATCGTTTTATGTTGGAACAACGTTGGGTTGGAAGATATTCTGATGCCAATCTCACTTCCGAAGACCAGTATCCGTTTATGAACCGGGCGCGTTATATGATTCGCCTGCATATGCCTTTGAAAGGAACTTCGATTGCTGACAAAACACCTTATGTTGCGGTTTATGATGAGATGATGATTGGCTTTGGGAAAAATGTTGGCGAAAATATCTTTGACCAAAACCGAATCGGCGTTTTGTTGGGATATAAATTCAATGATTTAATTAGAGTGGAAGGTGGTTATCTGAATCAAATCGTGCAGTTGGGAAGGGAAGTGGAAGGTAAAAATGTGTTTCAATACAACAATGGTTTTATCGTGAGTGCCAATTTTAACTTTGATTTTTCTAAGAAAACGGTTGATTAGGTTAAACCCACAAAGTCACAAAAGTTTAAGTGAGAAATTGGGCTTCGACTCCGCTCAGCCTGACACTTTTGAGAATTAACTTTAGTTTTTCAATTGTCATCCTGAGCGGAGTCGAAGGATTTAATTTGTTGTTCATTTATATTTTGTGTATTTTGACTTCGTCAAATCTGCGATTTGTAGTTCAAAATTCTTTAATTTCGCAACATGAAAATAGCATTCCTGGGACCCGAAGCTTCTTTTACGCAATTGACCGCAACTCAATTATTCCCTAAAGATGAACTAATTCCAAAGGCTAATATCCTGGATTGTTTTTTGGCGGTTCAAAACAATGAAGTGGACAAAGCAGTTGTTCCTCTTGAAAACTCGATAGAGGGGACGGTTTCTATGACTTTGGATTATCTTTATCAAACATCTGAAATCAAGATTGAAGCAGAAGCTGTAATGCCAATTGCACATCATCTGATGATACATCCGGATCAGGAAAATAATTTGGCTATTGAGAAAATCTATTCTCATCCGCAGGCGCTTGCGCAAAGTTTTCATTTCCTGAATCAAAAATATCCAGATGTGCCAAAGCAAGATTTTGCTTCTACAGCAGCGGCTGCAAAGCGGGTTTCTGAAAATCCTGACAGAAAAATAGCCGCAGTCGCCAACAAATTTGCAATGAATCTTTACGGCTTGAAAGTCATCGATGAAAATATCCACGATGTGGAGGAAAATCACACCCGCTTTATTGTCATTTCCAAGACCGAGAATTCTTATCAAAATGAGATGGAAAGTTTCGGAAAAAAAACAGCGCTTCTGATTACTTTGCCAGAAGATCACGCCGGAGGTTTGCATCAGGTTTTATCGGTTTTTGCGTGGCGAAATATGAATCTTAGCAAAATAGAATCTCGAACTTTGAAAACGAAATTGGGTAATTATTTTTTCTTTGTAACTGTTGTCGGCGATTGGGATAATGTTCTTTATATCAATTCGATTGATGAGCTGAGAGCGATTGGTGCAGATGTTAAGTTTTTGGGGAATTATAAGGAGTTTTTGTTGGAGGGCTAATCTTTTAGTCTTGATTTCAAATCCATATCAGAACCAATGATTCTCGTAATTTCAATTTCATTGATGCCTGGAATTCTGTAAAAGATAATATGTCGATTCGCTAAAAATCCAAAAATGTCAGAATCAATTTCGCTATATTTTTTTCCAATATTTGGATTCTCAGAAAGCATTTGACAAAAGCTGATTAGTTCTTCATAATACTTATCAGCTTGTTTTTCTGACCAAAAGTAATAAGTATATTCATAAATATTGGAAAGGTCTTCTACAGCTTTGTTCGTAAAGAAATATTTAGCCATTTTTAATTTTGGCTTTTAATGAGGCAAGATGGCTTTCTGGTACAAAATCTTTTGCAATTCCACTTTTGATTCCTTCCTGAACAGCATTTTTGAGAAACTGTAGTTTATTTTCTTCCTCTTCCAAAAGTCTCAATCCGGCGCGGATAACTTCACTGGCATTCTTGAATCTTCCTTGCGAAATTTTATCGTCTACAAAGTCTTCAAAATGATCTCCTAAAGAAACAGATGTATTTCGTCCCATTTTATTATTAATTAAATCAAAGTTACCAAATTTTGGTAACAATAAAAAAATTAATTTTCGCCTAATTCTCTTTGAATATTTTCCCTCGCTTTGTCTTCGTATTTTCCTTTGAAGTAATCTGTTTTGAAAATTTCCTCAAATCCTAAAAAATGAGTCAATACTTTTTTACGTCCAGGTTTATACATAAAGTCCGGATAAATTGAATATTCTTTTCTGATTTGTTGAGTGTAATTTTCATAGATTTTCCAATCCTGACCGAGAATTGCTAAATCTGCATCAAGAAGAAAATTAGTGTCAGAATCTTCACTTCTTTTGTGAGATTTTGTTGCGAGAATCTGATTGTAAATTCTAAATTATTTTTTCATTCGGAATATTCAGTTTTTCAAGTCTGATTTTTGTTAATTCTGCACTTTTCTCTTCGTTGTCTTTGGATGTGGCTTTATAAATAATATCGTGATAGAAAATGGAAAAAAGTATTGAATCATAGTCTGAAATTTTATCTTTTACTTCTCCCAATTCAAGAATCATATTTTCCAGATGAGTGAGATTATGATATTTTCTACTTTTCTGAGAATAATATTTTTCTATTTCTTTCCAATAATCAGTTTTTAATATTTCATTATTAGAATATTTTAGGAATAAATTAACAAAACCTCTTTTAAAACCATTAACATTTTTACTAATTATAAATTTCTATTTATTAAATTTTTCCGTTCCATTCTGCAAATTATCTGGAACATCAGAATTGATAATAATCCCGTAGTCTTTGTCTTTTAAATTAAATTTTTTCTGTAATTCTTTTCTGTCAATGACTTTTAGTGATTTGAAAAAATTATCATTTATAGAAGCTAAATCTCCTTCAAAATCTGTAGTTAGCACTTTGTTATTTAATATATATTGGATTTTTGTGTCATCAATTCCTCTCGAAAGTAAATTTCGGTATTCTTTAGATTTTGTTTTAAAATAATTTTCAAATCTTTTTTTGCTAAACTTTTTTGTCTCAATGTAGATAACACCATCATTTCCTCCCTCAGGGAATAGTTCTAGAGCTTGATTACCGGTGTATTGACTAAATATTGCAATCTCTTTTGGGTCATAATTTTGAATTTCATCATTATTAATCCTAACACTATCAATTAAAATTATTGGATTTCTTCCAATTTTATTTAACTCCTCCGTGGAATTTTGTGCAAAATTTAAACTTAAAATAAATAGAAAAAATAAGGTTACTACAGATTTCATCATTGTAATTTATTATATAATTATGTAATATTTGTAAGTGATTTAAAGATAAAATATTTTTTTTAATACTTCTTCAGTCTTTCATTTTATCAATAAAAAAATAAACCGGCAACCCAAGCAAAATCAATCCTAATCCAAGCAAAGTATAATCTGGTTTATAAATCAACAATAAAATACAGAAAGCGGTTCCAATCGTGAGGTAAAGAATCGGTGTGAACGGATAAAGAAATGTTTTGTAACCTCTTTCCAATTCAGGTTTTTTGATTCTGAGGTAGATGACACCAAAAACCGTAAGCATATAAAACAAAACAATCACGAAGGAAACCATATCCAAAAGATTTCCGTATTGTCCGCTCAGACAAAGCAAACTAGCCCAGATTCCTTGCATCCAAAGCGATTTTTCGGGAACGCCGTTTTGGTTATTTTCTACAGCAGATTTTAGGAACAATCCGTCTTTTGCCATCGTCTGAAAAACTCTTGCGCCGGCTAAGACAATTCCATTCACACAGCCAAAAGTCGAAATCATCACAAGAACAGCAATGATAATTGTTCCGGCATTTCCGAACATTTTTTCTGCAGCAGAAACTGCAACCCTATCATTCGCAGCGAATGCAATAGAATCTCTGTCGAGTGCGTTGAGGTAAACAAAATTAACGAGAAGATAAAGAATCATCACAGCAGAAGTTCCAAGAATCATTGCTTTTACAACATTCTTTTTCGGATTCTCGATTTCGCCGGAAATGAAAGTTACATTTTCCCAAGCTACAGAACTGAAAACAGCGCCTACCATAGCAGCAGCAATTCCGCCCAAAACAGTCGCTCCGGAAATACTTTTCCATTCAGTTTGTTTCAGGTTTTGGAATGCGTCCCAACCAAAACTCATATTAGAACTCCAGTTGGATTGAGAAATCAAAACAAATCCTAAGATAATCAAACCCAAAAGTGCAATGATTTTGGAAGAAGTAAAAACATTCTGTAAAATCTTACCAAACTGAACGCCTTTCGTATTAACAAAAGTCAGAAACAGAATAACAACAATCGCCAGAATCTGAATCCAGGTAATCTTAAACTCACCACTCTGGAAAATAGGAGCCGCATCATTAAGTGCCGGAACCAGATAAGCCGTAAATTTCCCAAATGCCACTGCAACCGCAGCGATTGTCCCGGTCTGTATCACCGTAAACATACCCCAGCCGTAGAGAAATCCCATTTTCTTTCCAAAAATTTCCGTGATATAAGTGTATTGTCCGCCGGCCTTCGGGAACATGGCAGATAATTCTCCGTAGCTCAGTGCGCCGGCTACAGTCAGAACTGCAGTAATCAGCCAGACGACGATCATCCAGTAGCCGGAACCGAGATTCCGCATCATATCAGAACTCACGATAAAAATTCCGCTTCCTATCATTGAACCCATTACGATCATCACGGCGTCCCAGAGTTTGAGTTTTTTCTCCATAGTTTTTATTTAAAATCAAATATAATAATATTCGGGACAAGAAAACTTCTATATTTATGCTAAGAATTTAATAGTTGTGGATTTATGAAAATCAGTTTGTGCCTCATTGTCAAAAATGAAGAAGAAGTTTTGGGAAGATGTTTGGAAAGCGCCAGAGATTTTGCTGACGAAATCATCATCGTTGATACAGGTTCTACGGATAAAACCAAAGAGATTGCGAAACTATTCACGGATAATGTTTACGATTTTGAATGGATTAATGACTTCTCTGCTGCTCGTAATTTTGCATTTTCCAAAGCAACGATGGATTATCAGATGTGGCTGGATGCTGATGATGTAGTTCCTGAAAAATCGGTTAGGGAAATCAATGAACTGAAAAAAGCTTTAAATGATGATGTTGAGATTGTCACGATGAAATATGTTTTGTCATTTGATAAATCCGGGAATCCTTCATACTATTCTACTCGGGAGAGATTATTTAAAAAAAGTAAGAACTATCAATGGATAGATCCGGTTCACGAGTGTATTCCTTTGATTGGAAATCTGCTCCACACAGAAATTGAAATTTGGCACAGAAAGCAAGAGGGGGAAAAGTTGTCGTCAAGAAATATTGATATTTACAAAGCTCTGGAAAAAACAGGAAAAGACTTCTCGCCACGTCAATTGTATTATTTTGCCAGAGAGCTGAGAGATCATAATGAAAACGAAAAAGCTATTTTGTATTACGAGCGATTTTTGGAGTCCAATCTTGGTTGGATAGAAGATATCATTGCCAGCTGCCAACAATTGTCTATAGAATATAAAAAGATAGGCGCAGACGACAAGATTCTGCCTGTCCTTCTGAAAACATTTGAATATGACATCCCAAGACCGGAAATCTGTTGCCAGCTGGGATATTATTATAAAGATACACGGGATTATTCCAAGGCTTTCAGATGGTTTGATCTGGCAACCAGGTTGCCACAAACGGATTCCATAGGTTTTGTATTTTCGGATTATTCGACCTATATCCCAAATATCGAGGCATGTGTTTGCCTTTCATTTTTAGGCGATTATAAAAAAGCCAATATATACAATGAAAAAGCGGCATTGTCAAGACCAGACTGTGCCGCTGTTAATCAGAATAGAGTCTATCTAAAATCGATGTCTGAGAAATAGACTGATAAGGTTGTTGTATAATTTTTTAATTAAATTTTCATAATAAAAAATTTATTTTATTAATTATTGATATATATTTGTATATCATTGAAAACTAATAATTAAATATGATAAATATGTTATGAAAGCTACAATTTTTACATTTTCTTTATTGGCATTTGGATGTTCTCTTGGTGCACAGACTTCTCTCAATACATCAGGTGGCGTAGCACTCTCATCATCCGGCACAGTTGCTTATTCACTTGGTCAGGCATTTCAGGATACACCCTCCAATGGGATGGTCAGCGTGTCACAAGGGGTACAACAGCCTTACGAAATCACACAGACTCTTGGTATTGATATTTCTGAGATCAGCCTAAATGTTAAGGTGTTTCCAAATCCCACTCAGGATTTTCTGAACCTGAGGGTTGATTTTAGTGATTATTCCAAATACACTTACTCTATTTATGATTCGTCCGATAAATTGATATTGGCGGGTAAAGTGAGTTCCCGTGATACCGTTTTAAGAGTTTCCTCCTATCCTGCAGGATTGTATTATGTGAAGGTTATCAGAAGCGGAAAGCCTTTGAAAGTTTTCAAAGTTATAAAAACAGACAAATAATCTAAAACCATATTATAATTATGAGAAAAAGCATTACTCTTTTGGGGACATTGGCCTCTGCCATTGTGATGGCTCAGACTTCTGACCTGATAAGCTATCAGGCGGTCATCAGAAATCAAAGCAATGATTTGGTGAAAAATCAAAATGTGGGACTTCGGTTCTCTATTCTGAAGGGCTCTGCTACAGGAACTGTTGTTTATGCTGAGACTCAGACATCCCAGACCAATGCCAACGGGTTGGTCTCGGTCAAAATTGGTGGTGGAACACCACAGAGCGGTACATTCGCCACAATTGATTGGAGTTCTGATATTTATTTTTTCAAAACGGAGACGGATCCTAGTGGCGGGAATAACTACGTAATCTCGGGAACGTCTCAAATGCTAAGTGTACCTTATGCCTTATATGCCAAGAATTCTGGTAGCTCAACACCCGGACCAGCTGGTGCAACGGGTGCAACAGGACCTCAGGGTATTCAAGGTGTGACGGGTGCAACAGGCCCTACAGGTGCACAAGGTGTAACTGGAGCGGTTGGCGCGACTGGTGTTCAAGGACCTCAGGGTATTCAAGGTGTGACGGGTGCAACAGGCCCTACAGGTTCACAAGGTGTAACTGGAGCGGTTGGCGTGACTGGTGTTCAAGGTCCTCAGGGTATTCAAGGTGTGACGGGTGCAACAGGTCCTACAGGTGCACAAGGTGTAATTGGAGCGGTTGGCGCGACTGGTGTTCAAGGTCCTCAGGGTATTCAAGGTGTGACGGGTCCTACAGGTCCTACAGGTGCACAGGGTGTAACTGGAGCAATTGGCGCAACTGGTGTTCAAGGCCCTCAGGGTATTGGAGTTACTGGCGCAACAGGTCCTACCGGATTTGGTGTCCCTATTGGTGGCAGTGCAGGACAGGTTTTGCAAAAAGTCGATTCCAGCAATTATAATACTGCTTGGGTTACGCCAAGTAGTGGAGGAGGCGGCGCTACAATTGTTTCTACGCAATCCATAACTTCTTCAGTTACAATTACTAATACACCATCAAGCGTATTTACCTATATTTTACCGTCGGCAGGTGTGTTTTTAATTAATGTTAGTATGGCTGGAGTTGTTAACACCGCAGTTTTATTTGGTGCAATCAAACAAAATGGAGTTGCTGTTGCATATGGAAGTGGACCGTTAAATAGCCTTGTTCCATCGCCAACCACAAGATGTTCCATTTCTATGGTAGTACAAGGTGCTGCGGGAGATGTCATAACTGCTGAGGGAGTAAGTAATAATTCTAATAATACGCTTACAACAGATGGTTCTTCAAGAATGGTTGTTACAAAACTGAACTAGTTGAATAAAAAACTCAGAGAAAACAGGTTTTTTTGTTTTCTGCAATAATTAATACTAACAGAGACTTTTGCAAAGAAGTCTCTGTTTTTTTTGATCAGGATTAAAAATATCAATTTGAAAGATTATTTAGATAAATCTAAAAGAATAAAATTCTGAAAAATATTCTTTAAAATTAAGATTTTATTAAGCTCTTAATAATGATTTGCTACGGTCAGGATAAAAGTGTAATTTTGCCAACTTAAATTTAACCTGATGGAATTAGAATATATAGAACATCTGAGCCCAATGCTGAAAGGTGATATCAAGAATTATCTGATCGATATCGATGGAACGATTACAGAAGATGTTCCTAATGAAGAACCGGAAAGAATGGTAACTTGTGAGCCATTTCCGGACGCTTTGGCGACAATCAATAAATGGTATGATGAAGGTCACCAGATTTGTTTCTTCACTTCCAGAACAGAAGATTTACGAGAAATCACAGAAACCTGGCTGAACAAACACGGTTTCAAGTATCACAGCGTTTTGCTTGGTAAACCGAGGGGCGGAAACTACCACTGGATAGACAACCATCTTGTAAAAGCAACAAGATACAAAGGTAAATTCACGGATATGGTTGAAAAACAAGTAACCATAGAGGTTTTCCGTGATTGAAATATTTTAAAAATTCAATTCCCGAAGTTTCTATTTTCGGGAATTTTTGATTGGATGATAAAACCTATAGCCCCGATAGAAGCGGCTTCTTTTTTTGTTTTTTATGCCTCACTTTCTTTGAGAAATACAAATATTCTAAAAACAAAAAAGATATAGCGGATAGCGGGAAACAGCTCCAGACTAATAATAAAAAAGACTGTTCCACGATAGTCAAACAGCTCTTAAACCAATTAATTAATGAACAGATTCTGTTCTTCAAAAAAATATAATATATAATGAAAGTACTTGCAAATGACGGCCTGACAAAGTCCGGAATTAATGCTCTATTACAAAACGGATTTGAGGTGATTACGGATAAAGTGCCTCAGGAAAATCTGATCACTTATATCAACGAAAATCAGGTGACGGTATTGCTGGTGAGAAGCGCAACGAAAGTGACCAGGGAAATGATTGACCAATGCCCGAGTATGGAAATCATAGGACGCGGCGGCGTTGGGATGGATAATATTGAGGTAGCGTATGCAAGAGAAAAAGGCAAACATGTTATCAATACGCCTGCAGCATCTTCGGAATCAGTGGCGGAACTGGTTTTTGCGCACCTTTTCTCCGGCTGTAGATTCCTTCAGGATTCTAACCGGGAAATGCCTGTTAAAGGCAACACCGAGTTTGCAAAACTGAAAAAAAGATACGAAGCCGGAATAGAACTTAGAGGGAAAACCATCGGTATCGTGGGCATCGGAAGAATCGGGCAGGAGGTTGCAAGAATTGCACTTGGACTTGGGATGAAAGTGATTGCTTCTGACACGAGAATCGGAAAGGCTAGTGTGCGGGTTGATTTTTATAACAGTCAGTATATCAATGTAGAAATCGAAACGGAACCGCTTGAACAGCTGATTCAGCATGCTGATTTTATCACGCTTCACGTTCCGGCTCAGGATGGACCGATCATTGGGAAAGCGGAGTTGGAAAACATGAAAACCGGAGCAGCGATCGTCAATTGTGCCAGAGGAGGCGTGATTGATGAGAATGCATTGATAGAAGCGCTTGACAGCGGAAAATTGGCTTTTGCCGGTCTTGATGTTTTTGACAATGAACCGACACCTTCTGAAAGAATACTGAACCATCCAAAAATATCTTTGACGCCGCATACTGGTGCAGCAACCGAAGAAGCTCAGGACAGAATCGGCACAGAATTGGCAAATCAGATCGCCAGTATTCTTTTGGTTAAATAATTTAACTTAAATATATGATTAATACCCGTTTTTCAACGGGTGTTTTTTATTTTCCTGATTCAGATTAAAATTTTACTTTTGCTGAGAATTTTTATGGCAGCTTAATCCGCCTTCCACTCCCGATTTTTTTCTTTTTTAGCAAAAAGAAAAAGAGCTACATTCAAAATGTTTACGCTGAGCGAAGTCGAAGTTGGCTGCAGTTTACACCTTCGAATCAATATCAGTCTATGAAAAGAAAAGTCCTGCTTATCTACACCGGCGGAACCATAGGGATGGAAAAAGATTATGCAACGGGAAGTCTTGTCCCGTTTGATTTCTCCACGATTTTCAAAAGAATCCCGGAAATGAATCTACTGGAATGTGAAGTTTCGGTTCATCCGTTTGAAAATCCTGTAGATTCTTCCGACATGGGCCCGAAAGAATGGCGGCTGATCGCAGAATGGATTCATAAAAATTACCATGCTTTTGATGGTTTTCTGATTCTTCATGGCACAGATACCATGTCTTACACAGCTTCTGCGCTTAGTTTTATGTTGAAAAACCTAGGAAAACCAGTGATACTGACAGGTTCTCAGTTACCAATTGGAGATTTGCGAACTGATGCGAAAGAAAATCTTTTAACAAGTCTTTATTACGCCAGTCTTTATGAAAATGATGAAACGGTCATAAAAGAAGTTGCGGTTTATTTTGAATATAAACTGTTGCGTGGAAACCGAAGTTTGAAATATTCCGCTGAGTTTTTTGATGCTTATCAAAGTCCGAATTATCCTATTCTTGGGCAATCAGGTGTTCATCTTAACATCGAAAAAGATTTACTTCATAAACCAAATGGCGAATTTGAATTGGATACTTATCTCAATGAAAATGTTTTGTTTTACAGAATCTTCCCGGGAATGAAATTTGAATCCTTATTGGAACTCAAAACGCCGGAAGCTATTGTTTTGCAGGTTTTCGGCTCAGGAACCATCTTTAACAGTGATAAAACCAAGTCTGTCCTCCAGCAACTTAGGGAACGCAGGATCGAAATTGTGGTAATCAGCCAGTGTATATCTGGTGGAATCAATTTCGGAAAATATAGCAACAGTAATGTTTTTACTCAGATCGGTGCTATCAGCGGGAAAGACATGACAGCGGAAGCGGCCATCACAAAAGTGATGCATATTCTTGGTAACCCGGCGTATGATAAAAATTTTTCAGAGATTTTTGGGGAAAATATTTGTGGAGAAATCACAGAAGACTTTTAATATTCTTTTGAGATTTCAGATATTTCATTATATTTGCAACCTCAATTAGAGAGGTGTCCGAGTGGTTGAAGGAGCTACCCTGGAAAGGTAGTATACGGGTAACTGTATCGAGGGTTCGAATCCCTTCCTCTCTGCAAATCAAAACGTTCAGAATATTCTGAACGTTTTTTTATTTATAGATAGAAATGAATTTTTATTTAGGGTAATTTATTCATGCTGTTTTTCTGTTTCAGATAGTCAATTGCTTTTTGAACAGCAGGATCATTGCTGATATTGTTAAAGCTTTCCTGATCCTTGACATAGATATCTGGTTTTATAATTTCCGGAAATTTTTTCTTATTAGAATCTGCGATATAAGCGTTAGACATACGGAAATAGGTTTTATTGTCATTGAAAACAAAACCGTTTGTAGCGTTCGCAAGACCGGCCGTGTCATCTCCTAAAAGGACAGTATTGCTTCTTTTACTGAAAACCGCTGCAGTAATCTCTCCTGAACTGCCTGTGCCGGGACCAACAAGTACTGCTACTTTCGCATCAGGAAAGCTGGTAATTTTATTCTTGATATGAGCCTGTATCTCTCCGTCCATAAGAAAATCGCCTCCTTTGAAAGAAGATTTATCTTCAGATTTTCCTTTATTATTGATGTAATAGCTTATAATTCCGTCTTTGAAAAATGGTGCCAATCCTGCAAGCATCGGACGTATGTTCCCGCCGCCGTTTAATCGGAGGTCAATGATCCATGCTTTTGGATTCTGACTCTTCAGCTGACTCACTTCCTTATAAATCCAATTTCCATAACTTTCTATTTGTTCCTGCTTAGTAACGCCAATATAGGGAACACGGAGGTAAGCTGTGGTTCCAATCATTTTACCTTCAATGCGTGGTCCGCTTTTCCATCCGGCTTTGATGGAATCAGAATATCTGCTGATAAGTTTTTTATTCTCCAAAATGTAGGACTTATCAAGATGATAATATGCGGCGTGCATATCTCCTAAAGCATCAAAGGCAATTTTCATAGCTTCAAATGCGTCCGATTTATTTTTTGCTGTTTTTGCTTTTTCAAATACTTTCTTGCGTGTAGTGTTCCAGTCCACACGATTGGTGTAGAGGGAGTTTTCTTTCAGAATGGAAAAACATGAATCAAGATGCACACGGACAGAATCCGGCATCTGTGCATGAACCGGAGAACAGAAGATACTCAGGGTTATTAGCAAGAAAGAAGAAATAAAACATAATTTTTGGCTGATTATTTTTATATGTTGCATAGTTATTTTGGTTTTTACTCGGTTTATTTGAATTTATTACTCAAAATTCTAAATTTAAATTTTACATATGCTAAGTTTTTAATTTACTTTTTCCAATAAGTATAGTTTTCCGCCGGAAAATGCCAGTTTGGGCATCAGATTGCCTTCCAGAATCATAGTTTTACTATTGATGTCAATGATAGAGATGTAATTATTAGAATTATATTCGATGTAGTTTTCCTTTTCTTTGGTTAAAGGATTTTTCCCGAATTCAAAGTCATATTTTTGCCAGTCTTCTTTCTCTGTGCCGCAATGCACCTGCCGGAATTTTGACTTCCTGGCATTGAATATAATCTGATCAAAACCATCAGTGCATTCACTTTCAAAAGAAGTGTCGGGGTTTTGATCGTTGGTAAAAGTCTCAAATGAACCTTTATAGACACCAACGACTTTCCAGGTTCCGTCGATGCGGTCTTCATCTATTTTCCCATTGGTTTTGCTTACTGCCCAGCTGACGCCTTTTACGGTTCCTTTTACGGCTTTATAGCTAACTTTTGCAACACCTTTAACTGCTTTTGCAGCTGTAGAAACAATGCAGGATTGTAAAACAGCAATGGCGCAAAAAGACAAAATTATTTTTTTCATACGCTAGGTTTTGTTATTTGTCATTTTCTTTTTGTGTTTTTATTATTTAAATATCAGTTAATTAAAATATAAAAAAAAATTAAAAATAAATATAATATTAAATTTATAATGCTTACAATTAATTGAATTGAATACAATTCATTTAATTGTAAGTTCCCCCTTTTTACAGACTTATCTAAACTGTTTTTTTAATTTTATTATTGTTAATTTATTGATGTTAAAATTAATTTTTATTTATTTAATATTCAATAAATATGATTTATTGTAACTATTTAACAAATATGATTATGTTTTATGGAATGATTATTGGTGGTTCATATTAAAATCTAAAAAAAATAATTGTTATGAAAAATTTTATGTTTACCCTTCTCGGAATTGCATTTCTGGGATTAAGTTGTTCGAAAAAAGACACAAGTTATCAGAATAGTGGTATTGATTCCAGCACAATGAATCAGGATAGCACCACAACAAATGGTTTGGCCACTCCAGATACAAGCGCTATGAGAAACGATACTGCAACAACACGTATCGACTCTGTCCAGAGACGTTAATATGCTGGAGTTACATCAGACCTAGACGTTAAATTACATATTTTCTCCTGGTTTCACAATTTGTGGAAGAATTCTAAAATCATAAGAAAATTTAGACACTTTATTATGATTATAAAAGAAAGCATTTTACGGGCAATGGGAGCGGAAGTTGATACTTACAATGTTTCCGAAATTATCTTTTCAGAAGGTGATGTCCCAGGTTACTATTACCAGATTATCGATGGCGAGGTAAAGCTTAATAATTACAGCGAGGAAGGAAAAGAGATTCTCCAGAATATTCTTGAAAAGGGACAAAGTATTGGAGAATCTCTTCTTTTTATGGATAAAAAATATCCTGTTAATGCTATCGCAACAAGATTGTGTAGTATTATAAAGTTGTCGAAGCCAAAATTCTTCCGGCTGCTGGAAAAATATCCGGATGTCTGGATAGATATCAACAAATTTATCTCCGAAAGTCTGTATTTCAAACAGGTAATGACAATGAATCTTTGTTCTAAGAGCCCGGCTTCAAAACTGAAAATCCTGATGGATTACCTCAAAAATTCCCATGAGGTAGAGGAGAAGTTTTGCTATCAAATTCCTTTAACCAGACAGCAGATGGCAAATTTGACAGGACTTTGCGTGGAAACAACTATCAGAACACTTAAAACAATGGAAAAGAAAAAAATTCTTAGGATCAAAAACCGAAAAATATTGTATTGATGGTATATGATTCCAGTCATAAAATTTTAAAAGCCATACGATGTAGATTTGGTTAAATTTTAAACCCATATCTTGATCAGAACATAATTTCTGAGCATCGTCCAACTCTAAAATTATACTATGAACTGTGAAAAACTACAGAATTCTCTCAGGTACGAACGTTTTGTAAAAATTGTAAACACCGGAAAAAAATTTGAAAAAGGAGCCTGTGTTTACGCTAAAGAAATCAGCCATAACATATTTCTGTTGTTTGTGATACTGGATAATCTGAAAATCACTAAAATCTATGCTTCTATAGCAAGTTTTGATGCTCTGGAAAGTATTGGAGTCAAAGATCCTTTGCAGGTGATGTTTCATCTTGATATTAAAAAGAAAGAAGATTTTCAATATCTCGAAAAATATGTTAATGTTTTGATTTAGCATAATACTGGCAGAACTTTTGTTAGGGTCAGATTACTGGACTGAAATAGAAAATTAAAATACCTAAACAAAATCTTATGCAATTCCCAAAAATATTATTAGAAAAAATCAGTTACTATCTGCTGGACAGGAATGAAACCATTTCTATAGCAGAAAGTGTCACATCGGGGTTTGTGCAGCTGGCTTTCTCGCAGATGCCGGAAGCATCTCAGTTTTTCTTTAGAGGATTGACCGCTTATACCTTGGAAGAAAAAGTAAAGCTTCTTGACATCGATGCAGAGGAAGCAAAAGCAGTAAACTGCGTTTCGCAGACTGTTACGGAAATCATGGCTCTGAATGTGGCTGAAAAATTTGGATCAGACTGGTCTATTGCCACCACTGGTTACGCAACACCTGTTCCGGAATCAGGACACGAGATTTTTGCCTATTACAGTATTTCCTATCGTGGGGAGGTTGTCCTTTCTGATAAGATAGAGCTGCATCCTCTCACAAAAGCTTTGGATGCACAGAATTACTTTACAGAATGTATCTTAAGCAATCTGCGTTGTGAGGTCAAAAAACACCCTTTGCCGATAAGCGTCTGATATTTTTCTGAATAAAGATAAAAAACCTCTGAAAAGTCATTCTCAGAGGTTTTATTTTACTGATAACGCTGATGTTCTTTTGGTTTGGAAAATCTTTCAATAAAAGGTTTGAAAAGCGCTTTGTATTTTTCGATATCGAATAATTGTGAGTCTGTCAGTGCCTTGTAAGTCAACCAGACGCTGAACGGAAACAGAACAATATTCGGAATCCAGGTGGCAAGATAAGGATTGAGAGCTCCTTTCCAGGACAGGTTTTCTACAGAGAGATTCAGGACGTAGAAAATGATGAAAATGATAATGGCGATCACCACAGGCAATCCCATTCCGCCTTTACGGATAATAGATCCGAGGCTGGCTCCGATCAGAAAGAAAATGATGCAGGTGAAGGAATATGAAATGATTCTCTGCTGGTAGATCACGATTTTGTTATATTGTTTTATAGTATCTCTTATTCCTGTTTCATTAGAATCTATGCCTGTTTTCAGAGATTCGATTTTGTTATAGGCATTCCAGAGGACATCCAGTTTTTTTTCATTTTTTAAAGTGTCGATTTTGTAAGGCTGGGTGATTTTATCCTTAGTCTTGATCTTGTCAATATATTCCACATAGCTGTTGGTCTGAGAGATGATTGGTGAAGCGATGGAGTTGAGTGTGACCACGTTCGCTTTTCTGTTTTTTTCCAAAGTTTGCTGAACTTCTCCATAATTCTGAAAACGGTAATCATCCGTGATCTTTTCTTTTTCGATGGCATTATTAATCAGTTCGCTGATGTCAAAATGGTTTACTAGGCTGTCAAATCTCACAGACTGATTGGGTTGCTTCAGGCGTTCGTTGTAATTTTTATTGGAGATATCATCGGTAAAAACATAACCATCATAAAGAATCAGCTTGAGATAATTCCGGTCTACAGCCGGTGCGAACTTTCCGCTTTTAGCGATTATGGTTTGCTGATCGTCATAGGAACTTGCATTTTTATGAAGAAAAACACCTTCCAGTTTTTCCCCTTTTTCCCCATATATTTTATCAAATTTGACAGAGTAACCCGAAATCTGATCGATGAAAACCCCCGGCGTAAAGTTGATCGCAGGTTTGGATGAGATGATGTTAAACATCATATTCTTTGCCTTCCGCTGAAAGTCGGGAATAATATTGTTCGAAAAAAAGAAAAGCGCTACGGAAAGAAGGCTGACCGTGACAAAAAGTGGCATCATGACACGGACAAGAGAGATACCTGCAGCCTTCATCGCTGCAAGCTCATAACGCTCACCGAAATCTCCGAACGTCATAATCGAAGACAACAGGATCGTAAGCGGTAAAACCATGCTTATAACGCTGATCCCCAGGTAGAAAAGGAATTTCGTGATTTCCCAGTAACTCAGACCTTTTCCCGTCAGCTGTGACATCTGTGTCCAGATTATATTCACAATGAAAATGAAGAATAATACACTGAAAATGAAGAGAAACGGCCCGAAAAAAGTCTTGATGATATATTTATCTAATTTTTTCAATTCAGAAATTTAGACTTCAAAAATACTGCAAAAAAAGCAATACTGAAATCCGATTCAGGAATTTTGGGAATATTTTAGAATTTAATCTTTTAGTTTTTATTTGGATAGCTAAAACTTTGTCCGAAAAACAGGTTGATTTTTATTAATGAAAAAATCCGCAATAATGAATTGCGGACTTTATTTACAGACTGGAAAGTCTCTTTTCGTATATTTATGTTACTAAAAAATATAATCCGTACTGAGGAAATTAGAATCGTGATCTCTTACAATCGTATTCAGCAATTCTTTGTTGGAATCGGTGATTTTCGCCGCTACAAGAGAGCGGATTGAGAACGATCTCAATGCGTCAAAAACAGATAAAGTTCCTTCTGCACTGTCTTTTCTTCCTGTGAAAGGAAACACATCAGGACCTCTCTGTGCCTGGCAATTGATATTCACCCGGCTGACAAGATTTACGAAAGGATCAATGAGCTTAGAAACTTCCAAAGCATCCTCACTGAAAATGCTAACCTGCATACCGTGATCGGCATTTACTTGATAATCAATAGGTTCTTCTATGGTTTCAAAAGGGACAACTGGAATTACTGGTCCGAACTGCTCTTCATGATATAGCTTCATATCGCTGTTTACAGGATACACAACTGCAGGGAAAAAGAAAGATTCTTCATTATAGCCCCCATTTTCGTTCAGGATTTTTGCACCTTTTGATAATGCATCATCGAGACATTCTTTCAGATAATTTGGTTTATTTAATTCAGGAAGTGGTGTGATCTTCACATCTTTTTCCCAAGGCAGGCCGCCTTTCATAGCAGAAACAGCAGCAGTCAGTTTTTTTGTAAATTCCTCTGCAACATCTTGTTGTACGAATATCAGTTTCAGAGCGGTGCATCTCTGTCCGTTGAATGAAAGCGACCCCAGAATACATTCGCTGACAGCAACATCCAGATTGGCATTTTTGGTGACGATGGCCGCATTCTTTGCATCAAGACTGAGAATCGCTCTCAGACGGTTAACTTTCGGATGTAGCTTCTTCAGTCCATTCGCCACTTTGCTGGATCCGATGAAAGCCAAGACGTTGACTTTTCCGCTTTCCATAATTGGTGTAATGATTTCTGATCCTTTTCCATAAAGTGTATTTACAGTTCCTTTCGGAAAGGCTTGCTGGAATGCTTTCAATAAAGGATAATGCGCAAGAACACCATGTTTTGGTAACTTGAACAAAATTGTATTCCCCATTATCAATGCCGGAATCAAAGTGGTAAAAATCTCATTCAGAGGATAGTTGAAAGGACCCATACTCAATACCACACCCAGCGGTGCTCTTCTAACTTGGGCAATAGTTCCTTCAGCCTGCTGGAATCGGGAAGATTCTCTGTCCAGATCTTTAAGTGCATCGATTGTCTGGTTGATATAATCTACCGTTCTGTCAAATTCTTTTGTAGAATCCGGCAACGTTTTCCCGATTTCCCACATCAAAAGTCTGATGATGAGGTCACGCTCTTTGATCATCAGGTAAACAAACTTCTGCATACATTTGATACGGTTTTCAACAGACATCGTGGGCCATTCTCCAAGTCCGTTGTCATAAGCTTTTACGCATGCATCCAGAACATCCATAGCTTCTTTCGGGCCGATACTTGGAACGCTGCCGAGCAGTTTTCTTTCCAACCCGTTTTCTGTAGGAATACAGACCGGCGAATAAATTTCCTGAACATCACCATTCCATGGAACTAATTCGCCATTCAGAAGATATTCCCGCTGATGTATGACCGGAACTTTGTATTCTTCGGGGATGTTATTTTCTTTTTTGAATATATCATTAAATGTTTGTTGTAGTGAACTCATAGTTTTATGTATTAATTGAATTTAGTATTTTAGATTATTGATTTTTTTATAAGATCTATTTGAGTTTCAGATCTGTTTTTGATAATTGCTGAAAGCTTGAAATTTTTTTGAAAAAGCAAAGTGATAAATAGCTAAGGAATAAATAATCAACATAGCAAAAATAGGTGTCTTTATTATAAGATCCTTGTTTATAAATAAAATTCCCCCAATGGAAATTATTGTCGAAAAACCAAGTAAAATTAACATTAAAATGCGAGCCCAGTTTTTTCCGATATAAACACAATAAAGCAATCCAATTGTAAGAAAGAATCGAATTACCTGACGAATCAGTTTTTTGATATCCAAATCCATTTTTCCAGATTGTTCAAAATATATTGAAAAGATTGAGAGTATTAAAATGCTGATTGATAATAAAATCGTTCTATTCATTCCTGTTTTAATTGTTTTATTCATTTAAATGGGACATTTTTATGTTGTTACACTCCTGAAAGCTAGGACAAATGCTACTACAGAAACAATAATCCCGACAGTGAAAACCGTGTAAGTCAGCCTCAGAAGTTTATATTTTCTGTTCAGAACTACACCGAGATAATAAAGATCTTTGATCATTGTATCGTAAAGATATTGCCTGTCCGTCATCATTTCCTTCATGGCCCAAAGATATTCTTCCAGAGGCATTTTATAGAAGTTCCCAAAGAATAACAGGTTCACTTTTTTTTCCTCTATTTCCTTTCTGGTAAACGTTCCGCTGGAAACCTTTGGCCTTGTCGACATTATCGCCAGAATAATACAAATCACGCTGAACATGACCATTACAAAAGTCGGTATGATCAGGTGTGAGTTGCTGGGAGCATCAAGCTTCGGAATCAGTGAAGATAGCGCAATCGAGATAATGATTGCATTTACAGAAAGAAGGATATTCGCTTTGCTGTCAGCGATTTGGCTCAGTTTTGTGTGATTGTTCAGCGTCACACGGAACATCGTTTCAATGCCTCTTTCCGGGGATTCCAGCTTTTCCAGTTTTTTCTTGTTGAGAAGGACTTTGTCTTTATTCTGCGCATTTTTTTCAGATTTTTCCTGTTTTAATTCTTTGATGGATTTCAGGATTCTTTCAAGGTTTTTTTCTTTTTCGGGCTGCCAGTGCTTTTTAGCATACTGAGTATAGAACTGGTGCTTTGAAAAAAAACTCACATTCAGTTCTGCCCATTTGAGCTTGCTGAATTTCTGATGATGAACTTCCTTGATTTCCTGTCTCAGATTCTCGCAAATCCGGAAATAATCTTCGGAAGCCAGATGATACAGATCGGCATCTTTAATAATTTCTTCCAGATGGTTTTGGGGCTTATAAAACTTATCCGTTGCCAATATCAGGTCTCCGATTTTCCTGATCCTTTCCTCACTGAAGTGGTTCTGTCTAAGGAAATCCTGAATTTCTTTTTTACTTTCTTCTTCATGATTTTGGCAGTCACTGATGTAACCCAAATCGTGAAACCAGCCAGCCAGAATCAGGTTTTCCGTGTCTTCCGGAGCAATGTTTTCTTCTTTTACAAGGATTTTTATTCTGTCAACAACCTGAATTGTATGATCAAGATTGTGATAAGTATAATCAGAAGATAATCTATCTTTGAACAAATTTTTGACATAATCTTCTGAGATTTTTAAAATATCCATAAAAGCAATTTGAAACAAATTTAAGAAAGTATTTATAGCTTATAAATTTTAATTTTGTTAAATATTGTTAGAGTTTCAGTATTTTTAAATTTTTAATAAATAATCATTGACTTTCTAGGTAATTTCAAAATTGATATTAAATTAGAAAATTTAAGAAACGAAACGGCTTTAATCAAAAACCAGTATGAAATCATTATATTCTATTTATCTTCTAATTATAATGTCGCTTACGGCTGTTTCCTGTGCAGTTCAGAATGCTGATTACGGAAAAAGTGTCAGGCATTTTGATAAGAATTCAATCATGAAAGATAGTATTATCCATACATTCTACCTGGTCGGCGATGCCGGCAACCTGGATCATGAAGTTGCTTTTCAAAATATGAACATCCTGAAAGATTCCCTTTCAAAAGCTTCTCAAAACAGCACGCTTTTGTTTCTTGGTGATAACATCTATCCTGTCGGGATGCCGGAAAAAGAAAACAAAAACAGAGGTTTGGCAGAAAAAAAGATGGATAACCAATTCTCATTATTCGGCCAGTTCCGCGGAAAAACTATTTTCATCCCGGGCAATCACGATTGGTACAGCAACGGAATCAAAGGACTGAAACGTGAGGAAGATTACGTCACTGAAAAGCTTGGTGATAATGCAGCATTCGCTCCGAAAAATGGCTGTGCCATTGAAACGAGAAAAGTCAATAAAAGGCTGACGCTGATAATGGTTGATACCGAATGGGTTTTAGCTGACTGGAACAAAAATCCCGCAATCAATGAGAAATGTGATATCAAAACCAGAGAGGACTTTTATACAGAATTCGAAGATCAACTGAATAAAAATCAGAATAGAACAATTGTTGTAGCCACACATCATCCGCTCATCACGCATGGTTCACACGGCGGATATTATTCTTTGGAAAAGCAGATTTTTCCTCTGGAACGGAAGATTCCTTTGCCGGTCATCGGAACCGGAATCAATCTTATGAGAGCAACCGGCGGAATCACACATCAGGACATTAGCAATCAGAATTACAAAACCATGGCTGACAGGATCAAAACGCTGATTGGCGGCAGGAAAAATGTGGTTGTCGTTTCTGGTCATGATCATAATCTGCAATACATACAACAGTCAGACATCAGACAGATCATCAGCGGCGCCGGTTCAAAAACCGAATCTGCCAAGGCTGTTGGACCTGATGATTTTTCTTTCGGGAAAAATGGTTATGCAGAACTTAGAATTTCAAAATCGGGAAATGCAGAAGTAAGTTTTTATAATCTTGATCCCAAAAAACCGGAGTTGTTATTCAGAAAAACAGTTCTGAAAAATGAACAGAAAACTTCAGGAGAATATCCAAACAAATTCCCGGACTATTCAGAAGCTTCAGTTTACGATGCTGCAATGACGAAAAAAAGCAAATTGTATGAATTTCTTTGGGGAAAACATTACCGCGACTATTATTCCAGAAAAATCAAAGTTAAAAATCTGGAGCTCGATACGCTTTTCGGAGGCGTGAAAACCGATAGAGCAGGAGGCGGGCATCAAACCAAATCGCTTCGTCTGGAAACCAAATCCGGAAACGAATATGTGATCCGTGCTTTGAAAAAAAGCGGCGTTCGTTTTTTGCAATCTGTTGCGTTCAAAAATCAATATGTTATTGATGATTTTTCAGGAAGTTATGCGGATAAATTTTTGCTCGATTTCTATACGACTTCGCATCCGTACATGCCTTTGGCAGTAGGCGGAATGGCTGATAAACTGGGAATTCGTCACACAACACCCCAACTTTTTTATATTCCGAAACAAAAAACGCTGAAAAACTTTAATGAAAATTTTGGTGACGAAATGTATTATCTCGAAGACCGGCCAATGGAAACCGAGGAAAATCCAAATAAGGTTATCGGAACAGATGAAGTAATCCTAAATCTTGCCAAAGACGAAAAATACAAAGTGGATGAAAAAGCCTGGATAAAGGCAAGGTTATTTGATATGCTGATTGGCGACTGGGACAGGCATCATGACCAATGGAAATTCGAATCCAAGAAGCAAAACGGGAATGTAATCTACAGCCCGATTCCAAAAGACAGAGATCAGGCTTTTGCAAAATATGACGGTTTCATCACCGGGATTCTGATGGAGTTTCCGGAGCTGAAACATATGCAGACTTTTGATAATCAGATAGAAAGTGTCAAATGGTTCAACCGAGAACCTTATCCGCTGGACTTGGTTTTTGCCAAGAATTCTGTTCAGAAAGACTGGCTGGATGTTGCGGCGTTTATTCAGAACCAGTTGACAGAAAATGATATTCGAGAAGCATTCAGAAATCTTCCAAAAGAAGTCCAGGACAAAGTTTCCGAAGATCTAATTCAGAAATTGCTGACCAGAAAAAGTGATCTTCAAATGTATGCATCTGTATATTTCAAATTCCTTCAGGAGAAAGTGATGCTCACGGGAACTGATAAAAAAGACAAATTTGTCGTCACCAGATTACCCAATAATGAAACCGAAATCAAGGTTATCAGATTAAAAAAATCGGGTGAAGAATTACAGTCTTCCAAATTATATACGGGATTGATTACAAAAGAAATTCTTCTTTACGGCTTGGCTGATGAGGATGAATTTGTAGTGGAAGGAAATGAGAGATCAACAATCAGTGTTAAGCTTTTAGGTGGTCTTGATAATGATAAATATACAATTTCAGATTCCAGAAAAATAACTGTTTATGATTATAAAAGCAAAAAAAATAATTTTGAAAATTCAGGGAATGCAACCTTAAAACTGACGGACGATTATGATGTTAATCAATACAATTACAGGAATGCAAAATATAATGTATTTACCACTTTTATGAATTTCGGTTTCAATCCTGATGACGATATTGCAATCGGCGGCAATGCCGTTTATACGGTTAATGATTTTATCAAAAATCCATTTTTGCAGAGACATCACTTCACTGCCAATTATTTTACAGGAACCAAAGGATATGAACTGGCTTACAAGGCTGAATTTCCGTTGCTCAGCAGAGGCTGGTTTTATGGTTTGGACACCAGAATCACAAGTTCACATTACATCCGGAATTTCTTCGGAGTCGGGAATGAAACCATTAATACGAAAGAGGAAATTGGTGATAATTTTAACAACGTCAGAGCCAGGGAATTTGCTTTTTCTCCGTCTATCAACTGGAATAAAAATGCGTCAACATTTTCGGCAAAACTGAATTATGAAATTCTCAAAATTGACAGGACTGCCAACCGTTATGTGTCCATACCAGGTGTTGTCAATGATGATGTGTTCAGTTCAAAGCAATTTGGAAGTGCAGATGTATCTTTCAGTTATGAAAATTATGACAACAAAGCGAACCCGGGGATAGGCATGAAATTCGATATCAGAACAGTTTATAATATGAATCTTCAAAATACGGATAGGAACTATGCTTCTATAGAAACAGGACTTGGTTTTTTACATTATCTGACTCATAATCAGAAACTTGTATGGTCTTCTTATGTCAAGGCAAAATGGTTGCTGGGAGATGGCTATGAGTTTTACCAGATGGCAACTTTGGGAGGAAATAAAGACCTGAGAGGTTTCCGGTTTAACCGTTTTTATGGCAAGAATTCTTTTTATCAGTCATCAGATCTGCGTTATGAGGTAGGCAAAATCAAAAACTCAGTTTTGCCACTGAGTTACGGTTTTTTTGGAGGTTTTGATTTGGGCAGGGTTTGGAATCCGGGTGAAGCATCGAATAAATGGCACAATTCCTATGGCGGTGGATTCTGGGTGAATGCCGTTGATGCTGTATCTGCAAATCTGTCTTATTTTCGATCTTCTGATGGTGGCAGATTGGTAATAGGAATTGGCGGAACTTTTTAGAAAATTAATTTTAAACTTTCATATTTAAAAACTGATAGCTCCCATCTTTATAATCTGCAAAAATATGATGCAAACCATTACTGATGATGATTTGTTCTGCGCCAATTAAACTATTGTAACGTGCAATTTGTTCAAAATGTATTTCTTTTAAAGCAATATTCGGAGCTTTACATTCAACCAGTATTTTTGGTTTTGTTTTTTCTGTAATGAGGAGGTCGATGCGCTTTGTTGTTCCGTTCAGTTCCAATTTTTTTTCAATAATTAATGAAGACAGGTTTTTCTTCTTAACGAACCTGTAATAATGCAGCCAATGCTGTCTTACCCATTCTTCCGGTGTGAGTACGAGCCAGATTTTCCGTACCAGATCATAGATAAAAAATGTATCTTTGTCTTGTTTGATCTGAAAATTGAACACGCTATCAAAATTGAGCTTCGGAACCTGCATATTTTAAAATGAAAGAAATAGATATTATCCTCAAAAATATTAAAAATAAAGAACTCTTACCGGTTTATTTTTTTCAGGGCGATGAAGCTTTCTATATTGATTTGGCTGTCAAACACTTCGAGCAGGACGTTTTGGAAGAGGATGAAAAAGCTTTCAACCAAACCATTGCTTATGGTCGCGATACAGGTTATCTCGAGGTTCTTTCCTTAGCCAGACAATATCCGATGATGGGAGACAGGCAGCTCATTATCGTGAAAGAAGCACAGGATATGAAACTGAATGATGAGGAATCTAAAGCTTTGGAAACTTATCTGGAAAACCCTGTTCCGTCTACCATTTTAGTGATTGCACATAAGCACAAGAAACTGGATGCCAGAAAAAAAATAGCCAAAACTCTGGCAAAATCCGGAATGCTTTTCACAAGCGAGAAGATGAAAGATTATCAGCTTCCAACTTGGATTCAGGGAGAAATGTCTGTCATGGGAATCAAATCCGCACCCAATATCAGTCATCTTTTAGCAGAATATTTGGGAAATGATCTTTCCCGGATCGCCAATGAACTGAGTAAACTGAAAATCGTTCTTAAAGATGATGCAGTACTGGACGGCAAAATCATAGAGGAGCATGTGGGAATCAGCAAAGATTTCAATATTTTTGAACTTCAGAAAGCCCTGGCCACAAAAGATCAGGCGAAAGCTTTTAGCATTGCTTATTATATGGGAAAGAACAAGAAGTCAAATCCCGTACAAATGGCTTTTGGCGCACTTTATAATTTCTTTTCAAATATCATTATTTATCATACTTTATCAGGTCAATCTCCCCAGACGATTGCCTCGACAATGGGCGTTAATCCTTATGCTATCAAAGATTATTCGGAAGCGGCCAGATTTTATCCTTTAAAGCACGCTACCAGGGTGATTTCCATTCTTCGTGAAATGGATTTGAAATCTAAAGGACTGGGTGTGAGACAGATGGAAGATGAAGAAATCTATAAAGAAATGGTTTATAAAATCATAAAAGTGGATGAACTAAAAGTGACAGTTTAAATATTCCCCTCAGTGGAGGGGTGTCGAAAATTTCAAAGAAATTTTTGATGGGTGGTTTTCAAAAAGATTAATTATTTATCATCCATATAAGTCACATCGACAGTTTAGATAGGTTCTGAATAATTAATTTCCGAAATTTGTAATCGCTTTTTGGTACAAAGAATTATATTTGAAAATGCCAATTTTTTGAAAAATCAAAAACGAAATAATATCTCAAGAGTAAAATAATTCAATCATAAAAATGGAAAATAATATCTTAGACTGTGTTATTGTAGGATCTGGACCAGCCGGTTTTACAGCCGCAATATACGCAGCAAGAGCAAATCTGAAACCCGAACTTTTTACCGGGCTGGAACCTGGCGGACAATTAACCACTACAACGGAAGTAGAGAATTTCCCGGGTTATCCTGACGGCATTACAGGACCGGAAATGATGCTTCAGCTTCAAAAACAGGCAGAGCGATTCGAAACCAAGGTTCATTATGAAATGATTTCAAAAGTAGAATTGGCCAAGGAAAGAGGAGGGATTCATAAACTTAGCACGGGTTCCCGGGAGATTCTTGCAAAAAGTGTGATTATCTCTACAGGTGCTGCTGCAAAGTATCTGGGTCTGGCTGATGAGAAAAAATATGCGGGTGGCGGTGTTTCCGCATGTGCGACTTGTGATGGATTTTTCTACAGAGGAAAGGACGTGATTGTGGTAGGAGCAGGAGATACAGCTGCGGAAGAGGCAACTTACCTTTCTAAGATATGTAATAAAGTAACTTTACTGGTAAGAAAGGATCACTTCCGTGCATCAAAAGTGATGGTGGACAGGGTATTGACCACATCAAATATCGAGGTTAAATACAACCATGAGTTAATCGGGATCGAAGGCGAAAACTTTTTGGTGGAAAGAGCAAAAGTTGTCAATAACCTGACAGATGAGATTTCCACAATTGATGTTCACGGGATTTTTATTGCGATTGGACACAAACCCAACACAGATCTTTTCAAAGGACAAGTAGATTTGGATGAAAATGGTTACATCATCACAGAAGGGAAATCTGCAAGGACTAATCTTCCAGGCGTTTTCGCAGCTGGCGATGTTCAGGATCATCATTACAGACAAGCGATTACTGCAGCAGGAAGCGGTTGTATGGCAGCTATGGATGCGGAAAAATACCTTGGTGAGTTAGCCGGGGAAAACCACACTTGGGTAGAACAATAAAGAAATGACTATATCATAGCAAACCGTCCCTGAATTTTTCAGGGACGGTTTTTTTAATAAAGAACTATTACAAAATTTGATTTGTATGGAGGTTTTTGGAAAATGAATTATTTTTCGCTAAAGACCAATTTTGCATTTGTATTAGGTCTACTTACAGTTCTTTTTTCGTCTTTGCTGTGGATTCTGTAATATAAAAATGCCAACAGGGTAGGCTTGTGATAGATCTTGTAATATCTGTATTCTGTTTGGAAATGTCTGAGGTTGATTTTATAAAAATCATATCCGATTACTACCAGAAGACAGACACTTATTACATAAAATACCCGGAATTCCAGATGATAGTATGTGAGTCCTGAAAACACAGCACCTAAAAGATAAGCCGTCATAATGCTCATCAATAGCTTGGCTCTTCCTATAAGTTCGGGGTTTTTCCTGAATTTTTTCTGCGTAAACATGGAGAACAGGATTCCAAGATCGGTGGTTGTTCCTGTCAGATGTGTCGTTTTTACAGAGAAGTTTGATATGCTCGCCGTCAGACCGTTTTGTAAACCTGTTGCGAATAGCATTAGTGCTACAAGCATTTCTGTCTCTTCCAGGGTCTTTTTATAGTAAAACTGTCCGTAGATTCCTACTGCCAAAAGACAAAGGATTTCTAATATAATCGGGAGCGCATGCGCAAAATATTTGCTTTTCTTATTGAAGTTGATAACGCTTAGATTTGCGATAAATCCACCGAAAAAGAACAGGAAAATCCATCCCGCAACCACCAAAACCTGAGTCCAGTTTCCCTGGCTGATTTCGGCTGCCAGAATCGCATAATGTCCGGTTACATTGGATGTGAAAGATAGAAATATCAACAGGGATGCTATGTTTATAGTACCTGCCGTGAAGGCAGTCAGCGTTCCCAGTCTGATGTTGTCTCCCAACGTTCTGCTGTTACTATAATTTCTTAACATTTTTATTTTAATTTAGTGATTGATGATAATTTGTGCAAATCTTACATGAAAACCTCTGCCAGTCTTCCTTTTTCAGGAAAAAATTCCGGAACTTGAGTTACGACTTCTACAGCATTGATATGTCTGCACTTTTTCAGATAAGGTATAATGTCGAATTGACATTTCTTAAGACCGATGCTTTTTCGGGAAGAGAAATAAGCTTCATCCACAGCCATTGTTTCTATATAACTGTCGAATGTTCTCTGAAAGCTTCCCGTGAAAATATCGCAGGAGATCTTGTTGATCAGGTTCGGATATTTGTTGTTGATAATGCTGTAGGCATCACAAAACTCCTGAGATCTTATTTTTCCAAAAACAGAACTCTTGGTAGTAAACAAAAGTTCTCTGATAGAGTCACCCATGTCATATCCGGCAACAAAGAGAATGTTGTAACGGCTCTGATCATTCTGTTCCGTTTTGCTCTTCAGAACTTTTTTTAATATATCCAGAGACTCAAGAGAAAAATCGGTAGCAATTAAAATGGTTTTGGTCATAATATTTTGTTTTATAGGTTTTGTTATTTTTATGATACAAAACTATATTGACCAAATTAGAATGCTTTTGGAATGAAATTAAAATGTAATTAAAGAGATTAAAATGAGATTAGAATTTCAATTAAAAAATTAATTTTAATAAAAAAACCAGTTTCAGACATGCAAAAATGGATTTCGATCTACGTCGCCTTCGAGAAAATCTGCGTTTTATTCTGACGGAACATAAATAGGAAAACGAATCTGAACCGTAGTTCCGACATTTTCTTTGGAATTTACAATCAACTCACCATTGTGGATTCTGATGATGTTTCGTGCGAGAGGCAAGCCAATTCCGTAACCTTCATAATTTTTTGTGTTGGAAGCCCGGAAAAACGGATCATAGATCTTATCCATTTCAGAATCAGGAATCCCGATTCCGCTGTCTTTGATGATGATGTAAACGTGATTGTCTGTGGCGCCAAGAGACACTTTGACCTGCTGAAAATTGGAATATTTGCAACCGTTGTTAATGATATTTGCCATTGCAAGATGCAGGAGCTGTTCATTGCCCTGGACTTTCAGTTTCTTCGGATTCTCCGGAAGCATGCTGATGTCCATAAAAACATTATTTTTGGAATTGATTCTTGTGGCTGTTTCTATAACATCCCAAAGCAGCTGATCCATTCTGACCTTATCCATTTTCTGGATTTTGCCGTCAAATCCGGTTTGGGCAATCATTAATAATGCCTTGATTTTTTTGTCCAGTTTTTCGGCTTCGTTCAGGATGATCTGTAATGTTTCCTGATAATGTTCTTCAGATCTCCGGATTGATAATGCCACATCCGCTTCGCCCATGATAGATGTCAAAGGAGTTCTCAGCTCATGAGAGACATTTCCGATCAGGTGATTCTGAGTTTCAAAGGACGTTTCGATTCGGTTCAGCATATCGTTGAAAGTTTCCACCAGCTCATTCAGTTCCTTATTTCCCGGCTGAGGTTCTAATCTGAGATGCAGGTTTTCTGAACTGATTTCTTTTACTTTTCCTGTTATTTTCAACAATGGTTTAAAGAGTGTTTTCGAAAGGTAAAAAGAGAAAATCATCGAAAAGAATAAAGCAAGGATCATGCAGGTGATCAGCGTTCTTTTCAGATAACCAAGGTAATAGACAACATAATGGTTCTGGGCAGAAGCAATCGCAATATAGGTTTTGTTGTTGGCTCTGAAAGACTGCCCGATATAATAAAACTCTTTGTCATTATAATTGTCTTCGCCTTTTTTAACGATATTCTTAAAAAATGTATCGGGAATATGGATCTGATGAGAGATTTTACTGTAATTGGAATCCTTCGGCACTTCAAAAACATAATCTTTTTCCATTGGCAGCTCTTCATCATTCAGGCTATTAAGGATATGATTTTCCGGGATGTCAAGATGTTCTTTGCTTTTTTCGATCTGGACAATGGTTGTTGCCCGGATTTTTAATAGCTCATAGAATCGCTGGTGAGAAAAATTGACGATGGAAAAATACACCAATCCGCTGAACAGAAGAATAACAACTGTAAAGACGAGCATCAGCAGAAGCATGGTTTTAGTTTGATTGGTAGGATTTCCTTTCAGCATTGTTAAGATTTTTTCAGAACATAACCCATTCCGATAACAGTATGGATCAATTTGTCATCTTCCTGATAGTCGAGTTTTTTTCTTAAATAATTGACATATACATCCACAACATTGGTTCCCAGTTCATAATTCACACCCCAGACGGCTTCCAGGATTTCTGCTCTTGAAATAACCTTTTCAGGGTTATTCAGAAAATAGAGCAGGAGCTTATATTCTGTTGACGTCAGGGAAACTTCTGTTCCTGCACGGGTTACTTTTTTGGTGTAATCATTTACAGTGAGATCAGAAAAATGATAGATATTTTCATTGTCAGCTTCACTGGAATCGGTTCCGTTATTGTGACTGCTCCTTCTTAATAAAGATTTAATTCTGGCAACCAGTTCGATAAACTTGAATGGTTTTACAAGGTAATCATCGCCGCCGCTTTCCAGTCCCAATACAATATTCTCAGAAGAATCCAAAGCTGTCAGAAAAAGAATGGGTACGGTTTTATTTTTTTTCCGGATTTCTTTGCAGACTTCCAGACCGTTGATATCGGGCAGCATAATGTCGAGAATGATCAGATCAAAATCATTATCACCAACTAACTTGATACCTGTATTACCATCAAAAGCTACGGAAATCTCATAACCCAATTCCTGTAACCCTTTCTTGATAAAGGAAACCACGCTGGACTCGTCTTCTATAAGAATAATTTTTTTCATAACTAACTCCACAAAAATATAAAATTAGAATGAGCTGAAAAACTTATGGAATTACATAATTCGGATCATAAAAGCATTTATATAATTAAATTGATAATAAAAAAGACTGCCCCTGAAGACAGTCTTTCATTAATATTTTGTGATTTCGGTGATTAGAATTTATATGATAGACCAACCTGAAACGTATTGTTTCTGTTCTTGTTGTTATCATTATTTGTAGATGTTGTTCCGTCGGAACCGTCATTTTTCTTATTGATGTCGGTAAAACCTGCAACATATCTCGCATTAACGCCAAAGTTTTCTGTGAAGTTAAAACCTAGACCAAGACCTGCTCCCATGTTGAAGCTGCTGAAGTTATCCTTCATATCTCTTGAAGAGTATGATTCTGTGCTTGTGCTGGAGGAACCTCCAATAGTCGTAGTGGTAGTAGTATCACCTTTTGCTTTTGCCCCTATTAGAAATCCGAATTCAGGACCTGCCTCGAGATAAAAGTTTGGCGTCGCATGGAATTGAAACATTACCGGTACTGCAATGTAATCCAGATTTAGACTGGCAGAATTTTTTGTTGTAGATGTGTTTCCCCCGATGCTAGAAGTGTACGTCCCAACAGTTTTTGCGCCCATCTGGCTGTATAATACCTCCGGCTGGATGCTGAACTGTTCAGACAATGGCGCATTCATGAAAACACCACCATAGAAACCTGCTTTGGATTTTGCATCTTCATAACCGTCATCAGAAATAGATGAAATGTTAACACCTGCCTTCAACCCGAATTTTGGACTAGTCTGTGCAAATGCAAATGTTCCTGCTACTAAACCTAATCCTAAAAATAACTTTTTCATAATTTCAAATTTTAAATTTTGTTTTTACGGTTTGGATAGTTTCAAATTCTTTGCCAAAAAATAAAATTTCGATAATGATAAACTGTTATTCTGTCGTGATTTTTAAAATAAAGCGTTTATTTTCAATTGTTTAAAAATATTGTTTAATGCATAATAAGATTATATTTTCCCCATATTTTTATAGAAATCCAAGGTCAGAATAATATGTTCTGCATTCACTTTTTGGTCAAAAAGACAAGATCCGATGCTGTTGATCAAAGAAAAATTGATATTTCCGTCTTCATTTTTTTTATCATTGAACATCAGATCCATGATTGCTGCATTTTTAAATTCCGAAATGTCAATGTAAGGAAACAGTCTTTTGATTTTGCTGATAATAACGGAAGAAACATCCACTTCTATCAGTCCGCAAAGAAGTGCAAGGTGCGTTTCACAGATCATTCCCATGGCAACGGCCTCGCCATGAGGAATCAGATTTCCATTCTTTAGAAAGAGACTTTCCACAGCATGACCGATTGTATGGCCGAAGTTGAGCGTCTTTCTTACATTTTGTTCTTTGAAATCTTTGGAAACAACCTCATTTTTGATTTCCATACTTCTTTGTATATATGGTTCAATGAATTCCGGAGTAATCTTTTCAATACTGATTAAATCGTTCCAGTGTTTTTCATCTGCTATCAAACCATGCTTCAGCATCTCGGCAAAGCCGCTTCGCAGCTCTTCAAACTTTAGTGTCTCCAGGAATTTAGGATAAAAAAAGATCGCTTCCGGCAAAGCAAATGTTCCTATGATATTTTTAAGATACTGATGGTCAATTCCTGTTTTTCCGCCAATAGACGCATCACACATAGACAAAAGCGTGGTTGGAACGTTCACGAACCGGAATCCTCTTTTGTAAGTGGAAGCTACAAAACCGCCAAGATCCGTGATAACGCCACCGCCAAGATTGATCAGCAGGGATTTTCGGTCGGCTTCCATTTCGGAAAAGATTTCCCACAGCTGGGTGGCTGTTTCAATGGTTTTATTTTCTTCGCCGGCTTCTATTTCGATCACTTCAAATGGTACTTCTATTTCCAGATTAGGGAGCATGATTGGCAGGCAGTAATTGTGACTGTTTTCGTCTACAAGAATGAAGATTTTGCTAGGGTCGAGTTGGCGGATATATTCATTAAGACTGCTGAAATCTTTGTCAAGTTCTTTTATCATAGCTAACATTTTAACAAAGTTAAGAAACAAAAAAGGAATAAAGCTTTTATTAGTATCGATTGTATAAAGAAAAGCACCCATCAGAAATGGGTGCTTTTTATTTAGATTCTCTCCAGTTCATCAGAATCAATTGTGGTTTTGAAAGTTCCGTAATTCACAATGACTTTATTCTTAGAAATTTTTTCAATGGTTCCAACGCTGGTACTTCCTGCGATTCGGACACGTTGCCCGATTTTCATCCAGACAGCGCGCTCTGCTTTGCGCTTTTCTTCAATTTTTTCGTTGGTTTCAGCAATTTTTTCTATGACTTCTTCCTTTTTCAATTGCTGAGTAATTTTTCGTTTTACGACTTGCAGACGTTTGCTTTCATCTTTGTCGGCTCCCAGTTTCCGGAATTTTTCCTGCTCAAGAATTTTTACAAAATCTTTTACAACATCTTTTCTGGACTTACCTTTTACGTAGCTGTCGATAAAGGTTTCTATCTTGTTCCCGAATTGCAGCTTTCTGTGTTCTTCTTCATATAATTTCTGAAAATTAAACAGTTTTTGCTGAAGCTGTTCGTTCAGTTTCTGAAGATTGTCTCGCTTGTCTTCTACAGATTCTTTGGTTTCTGCCAGATTGGATTTAAGCTTTTCGACCTCGAATTTTTCCTGCTGAAGTTTCACAATCGTTTTATCAAGATTCACGATGTCATGTTCTACTTTCTTTCTCGCATTTTTAATGATAAATCTCGGAATCTTATTTTTCTCTGCCACTTCAAAAGTAAAAGAGCTTCCGGCTTGCCCGATTTCCAATTTATAAAGCGGTTCGAGGGAATGTTCATCAAAAAGCATTGCCGCATTAGTTGCTGCAGGGAGTTGTTCCACCACCAGTTTGATATTGGTATAATGGGTCGTGATGATTCCAAAGCTTTTTTTGTCATAGAAATATTCCATAAAACTTTCTGCGAGTGCACCACCCAGTTCAGGATCGGAACCGGTTCCGAATTCGTCAATCAGAAGCAAAGTCTTGTTGTCGGCTTCACGGATCATTCCGGACATTTTCTTCAGTCGGGAAGAATAAGTAGAAAGATGATTTTCTATCGACTGATTATCGCCGATATCGGTCATGATAGTTTCGAAGAAAAACATCTCTGATTTTTGATGACAAGGAACAAGAATCCCGCTCTGGATCATCAGTTGCAGTAAACCTACAGTTTTCAAAGTAATGGATTTTCCTCCCGCATTTGGGCCGGATATACAGATGATTCGATTATGTTCTGTTAAGGTTAAAGTCTGAGGGAAAATTTCTTTGTTTTCATTTTTATTCCGAATCCAGAGAAGAGGATGGTATGCATCTTTCAAACGCAAGGTCTGATGCCTGTTGATTTTTGGTAAAATCCCATTGACTTTTTCAGCGAATTTTGCTTTGGCCCTTACTAAGTCCAGATCAAAGATGTAAGTCTGATAATCCGAAAGCTGGGGTTGGAATTCTGATAATTCTGCAGTAAGCTGACGAAGAATTTTGTCAATTTCTTTTTTCTCTTCTTCCTGATTTTCTCTAAGTTTAAAATAATGCTTTACTACACTTTCCGGCTGAATGAAAGTAATGGAACCTGTTTTTGAGATTCCCAGAACTCTTCCGTTGACTCTTTTTTTGAAGCCCGACTTCACCGCCAGAACTCTCTGATCTTCTACAATGCTTTCTCTGATATCTTCCAGAAAATCGGAATAAGTGGAAAGCGCCCGGTTGAAATTTTCATCAATAGCTTTTCTGGCATTTTGGATTTCTGTTCTTAATATTTTCAGAACTGCTGAGGCCTCACTCTTGATTTCTCCGAATCGGTTAAAGACTTTGTCAATCTTATCAATAATCTCTTTCCGGAATTCCAGGTCTTTGATTTCTTCCAACAGTGTAGGAAATGCTTCTGAAAGCTGAGGAAAAAACTTCTGTAATTTTCCAATCTGTTCCGTTACAGTCTTTATTTTGATAAACGATTTGTTTTCTAACCGATAATTCTCGATTAGCATTAGTTTCAACTCTTCTTCGATATCCTCATATTCATCAAAAGGTATAGCATTGGAACTTTCAAAACTGGTCAGGAATTCGGAGGTTTTCTTCAAAGATATTTCAGCCTCGTCAATTTCCATTGGACGAAGTGCCATTATTTTATCTGCCGTTTTTGGCGAGTAAGCAAAAGGTGCAATTTCCGAAAGAAGTTCAGGAAATTCTAATTCGTTAAGGTCGGTTTGATTAATATTCACAATGCAAATTTACGAATTTGAAAGGTAAAAACTTTCAAGCAACTGATTTTATGATTTACGTTTACTATAATTAGAAAAATAATTGAATAAATCTGACAAACAGCTTACTGGATGTTTTTCGAGGGGTAATGTTTGTGTTTCGAGTGGGATTATTGCATGTCTGTAAAACGAGTGTTTCTCACTTGATTTATTTTTGTTCCCTAAAAAACACAATAGAAAAACCATGCTTATTCTACTCACTTTTACTTACCGGATGTTACTTATTGATTCTGAAGATAATTCTCATGTTCTTGTTGTTATGTCATCAATCATCATGTTATTATTGATAATATTTCTTTTTTTAGTCATAAAAAACAAATCAGGATTTTTAAACAATAGCGCTTCTGAAACGGCTTCTGATCTTTTATCTAAGGGCAGTCATGAAGAGAATGACATTGTTTCGGTTTCTGAACTGATAAAAATGGCATTGGAAAATAACCAGCTATTTTATTTTGAATTTATTAAAGTATTTCCCGCTTTTAGTAGTAAGCTCCTGAGTATAAACGCCGCAGTTAAATCTTCTGACCTTGAACTGTGTGCTATGATAAAGCTAAACCTTGATACCAAACAGATAGCTCAGGCTAAACAGGTCTCTGTGAAATCAATAGAGAGCAAAAAATACCGCATACGCAAAAAACTTCTTATTCCCTCTGATATTGATATGTATATCTGGATGTCAAAATTTTAATTTTAAATTATTGATAATATTATATCAAAATTGAGAGTTTTGTGTTATTTTTAAGGATATTAACTGAAAAAATAATTAATTTGATGAGAAGATCTGTTTTTATTTTTATTTTCTTTATATTATATCAGATTGGTTATGGTCAGGTTAGATTTTCTAGAGAACAAATAAATATTGCTTATAACATCCTGATAAGCAATGACTATTATAATACTGAAGGAATCAAAAAATACTCAGAAATTTATTACAAATCCACAGATATTAACTGTAAGAAAAAACAAATAAATGTGTTTGAAAACTTTGCAACCCGCTCAATCCGCTATTCTAAAACATATGACCGGGTTAATAGTTTGCTGGAAAGTTTAGATTTTCGGGCAAAAAAAATATTATTTCCTACAATACATATAATGCATTGGTTATTAATGAAAGGAGAGTTTATTGGAGGGAATATAATTCCTGCATCTGATTATAATACAATAACAGGAGATTCTGAACATTATAATAAAGCAAAAATTAAAGAAGCGATTACTGACAGATTTAATATTTCAGAAACAATTATCATTGGGCTGATTATCGTCTTATCCTTAGTTTCTGTTATACATCTGTTTAAGAAAAGCTTTTTTTCTAAGAAAACTGTTTATCAAACCATTCAAGATAAAAACAGGTCTCTGTCAGAAAATATTTCTGTTACAGATCTTCTGGAACTATTGAAAAGAAATGATGACTCTTTTTATAGAGCTTTTTTGCAGGCTAATCCGGAGTTTTCTGAAAAGCTCATGAAGATTAATCCTTCTATGAAGGCCTCTGATATAGAACTATGTGCCATGATAAAAATGAATCTGGATACCAAGCAGATTGCTCAGGTAAAAGAAACTTCTGTAAAATCTGTAGAATGTAAAAAATACAGAACAAGGAAAAAACTATATATCCCTACAGATACGGATATGTATATCTGGATGTTCAGATTATAATTGTAGTTAAAAGTTAATGAAAAGATACTTATTGCTCATATTAATGCTCTCGCATTTCTGTCTGTTTTCTCAAAATCAGGTCAATGAAAAGCAGATAGACAGTATGCTGAACATTCATTATACCTCCAAGATACACGATATTAATTATCTGGAGCCACTATTGACAGAAGTTTACTATAAATCCAGAGAAATAGATTATCCTAAAGGAAAACTGGAATCTTTATTGAGGCTGTCAGCATTCTATCTGAACGCAGATAAGAATCCTGAAAGGGTAAAATCCAATCTGGACGAAGCGGAAAAGATTGCGTTAGAAAAGAACGATTACTTTTATTATTGTAAAGCTAAAGCATTGAGAGCAGGTATACTAGCTAATCAGTCATCATATCATGAATCCGCCGAAATGCTGGAAAAAAGTTCTGCTTTTTTTAATAGGATACGGCAAAAGGATAGAAAAATTGCTATTAAAGCATATTATTATGCCAGATATATCAATCTTTATGCTTTGCAAAACAAGAAAGATTCTACGCTTTTTTATGCCAGAGCAATGTATGACACTGCATTGCAACTGCCTGATAACAGTCCCCAAAAAGTTGATCTCGTGGCTGTTGCTGCTAGAGTTCTAACGGGTATTTATACTGAGAATAAACAGTTTTCAAAAGCAGTATATTATTTGAAGGTACAGGAGAAATACCTCAAAATAATTAGTAATTCATTTGATATAGGAATGTATCATAAGACCTACGCAAAATTGATCCTTGATAGTAAGTTCAGGAATGAAAGTAATCTGGATACTGCACTTTACCATCTCACACTTGCGGAAAAACATATTCATATAGAGAAGAGTTCCTTAGTTCTAGCTGACCTATATTCTGATATTGCTGAAGTGTATCAGGCGAAGAAAGACAAAGACAATAGCCTTTTGTACATGACATACTCAGAAAAAATAAACCAAGGTTCAAAGTATGTACGAAAAACAAACGTAAACCATATCATCAATGCGGATTTGCTAATTCCGGAGTTCGATCAGGAAATGATAGATTCTTATAAAATGAAATCTTATACCTTTCGAACTATTTATCTGTTTATTGTTGCTCTGGTTGCATCGTTGCTTGCCCTTTGTTTTTTATTAAGACGATCGGCTAGCAGAAAAGCTAAAAGACAACAAAGTCGGAACGTTATTCAGGACGACAATAATTATAGAATAGCAGAGCTCACCCATCAGGCTTTGAATGGTGATAAAGCATTCTTCATTCATTTTTTGGATGAGTTTCCGGATTTTGGGGATAAGCTGATAAAGATCAATTCTAATATCAAAGTGTCTGATATCGAATTTTGTGCCTTACTGAAGCTGAATCTGCAGGCCAAACAGATAGCAGAAGCAAAAAAAATGTCCGTAGCAGCCGTAACTGCTAAAAAAGGAAGAATCAGAAAAAAACTAAATATCAATGCAGATGAGAATATTTATCAGTGGTTTTTAAATGTCTGATACTGATCTGGTTAAAGAAAATCGAGGGTTATTGTTAGCTTGATGAGGGTTATCATTGTGTTTATAATTGTTTTAGAGACACACATCGATGATACATTTGTTTCCGTCTTTTCAGAGAAGGGCAACACGCACAAATGTCAATTGATAAAAACACAATGATCCCGCCGTCAAGTAGAGGTGCTGCAAATAATTTTGTAGTGTCTCTTCTTTTTGTGTTGTCAGTTCTCTTCTCTAATCCATTATTGGCTAATAACTTCAATACGACAGAGACGTCTATTAAAAAGGATTCCGCTGATATCCCGAAGCAGGAGCCGGGGATCATGTATATCTCATCCGGTGCTACACTTGTTGGCGGAGACAAACTTTACAATGCAAGAATAATTAATGCTGATTCCCAGCAGGTCTCTTTTGCAAGCCGGCACAAAAAAATAAAGCCAAAACTCAAACCGAAAGATGATAAGCCTATCACCAAACGGTATTCTTCAACACCTCCCGTCGATAACTTGCCCAAATATCTCCCCAGCCATACGCTGGAGAAATCATCGTTCCGGTCTGCGTTTTCAATTATTCTGATACAGAATCAGAATCCTGCGAAAAAATACTTTCTTTCCAAACCTGTTTTCTCATGCCCCTATAATATATCTGGTATATGCACTTCCGGAGTCGGCCGCTTCTTTTACGAGATGAAGGGTGCGCAGGCCTCTCCGGTTCTATGCACTGACAGAGGCCCTCCGGGCCGGGCCTGATATATGATACCTGCACTGGCAAAGGGTGGAGGTTGTAACTCAATATGCAAGCAGCGGAACTCTGCTGAAAGAGCCCGCACCGCTTTGTCGGATAAGCCACTCACAGTAGCATAGCGGCTGCGGGCGGTGCAGATGCCAGGGAAGGAGCACTGCAGACGCCCGTGAGGAGCACCTCCTCATTAACAAGAATTTTTATAAACATTTGAAGATTAACATGAAAAAAAATATTATTATCATAGCAGCAATTGGCGTTATGCTTTCTGCTACAACCATCGTCCGCGCACAGACCGGGCGTGTGGGAATCAATACGGATATCCCCAATGCCACTCTTGATGTTGCAGGGGTACCAGCAGACATTACCAAGACAGACGGTCTCATAGCGCCGAGACTAAAGGGGTCTGAGCTGAAGGCGAAGGATGCACTCTATACAGCTCCCCAGACCGGGGCGATCGTGTATGTTAACGAAGCTCTTTTACCGGCAGCCACCACTGCTAAAACAGTGAATGTGACGGCTGTCGGCTATTTCTATTTTGACGGCGTGCAGTGGGTAGCTCTCAAATCCGGTGGTGCAGGCGGAGCAGAACCATGGAGGGTGCAGAATACAGCTACGGAAGCTACTGCAAACACCCAGAATATCTACCAGGCAGGGAAAGTAGCCGTCGGAACCGGCTTTGATGCTGCAGTTTCCGGTTACCAGTTCGAGGTAGCAGGAGGTTACAGGATGCAGACATCGGACGGTACTTCTACATTTGGTACCATGTCTACAGATGCCTCCAAGGCTATTTCCACATACAGTGGGAATGCCACTAACACAGCGTTGACAAGCCTGGCTCCTGCTACTATTCTTAACTCTATTGTCAAGACAGGCCAGTCCAATATCTTTCATCAGATGTATGATGACGGGCATTTCGACTTCTACGGTACCAACTCGACGACCGATTCCAACTGGGAGATGTACGGAAAAATAGGGGCAGATGGAGAAGACCATTTGAGATTTAAACACAGGCAGGCTTCAGGTTCCGGTGATAACAGATGGTCTTCGGAAATCTTTCTGAACAAAACTTTAGGTAATAGTTTTAAATTTTACACCAACACCGGGATCCAGGGTAACTACATCTTCCCGCGTACCAACGGTACCGCAGGACAGGTGCTGATGACAGACGGAGCAGTAGCGGCTACAGGTGCTCAGCTTTATTGGGGGACTCCTGCCGGAGAAACCAATGACTGGCATATCACAGGAAATGCAGGAACCACAGCGGGAACTAATTTTCTGGGCACTACTGATGACGTAGATTTGGTGTTTAAAAGAAATAACGTAGTGTCTGGAGTATTAAAATCTACATCAACTAGTTATGGTGTGGGATCTCTTCCTCTTACCTCTACGGGTGACCGAAATTCAGCTTTTGGTTTAAATGCTTTGAGCACAAACACTACTGGTTCTGCCAATACAGCATTTGGTATAAGAGCGCTTATGGATAATACTACTGGAGGTGGAAACACAGCTTTTGGTGTAGATGCTTTAGCAAATAATCAAACCGGATTAGCAAATGTTGCAATTGGCAGCGTTGCTGGAAATGGTATTGTTTCAGGTAGTAGAAATATTAGTATTGGAAATAGAACTATGTCCGTTGCAAACGGTGTAAATGATAACACAGCTATTGGACACGATTCTTTGCTTGGATTAACAACAGGTAATTCAAATACTGCAGTAGGAAACACTAGTGGAGCAAACATTACCACGGGTAGCAATAATACTACTATAGGAAGTAATGCTGGTGTTCCATCTGCTACAGGTAGCAACCAGGTAAGGATAGGCAATACTGCGGTTACCTATGCGGGCGTTCAAGTAGCTTGGACGGTAACTTCTGACAGAAGACTGAAAGATAATATTAAGGATTCTAATTTGGGATTGAACTTTATCAATCAACTAAGGCCGGTTTCCTATGTCCGTAAAAATGATGAAAGCAAAAAGCCAGAGTACGGCTTCATCGCACAGGAGTTACAGGAAACACTTAAAAATAATGGCGTTACCAGCAGTGGTATCGTTAGCGAAGCAGATGATTCTACACTTAGTGTACGTTACAATGATCTCTTTGCACCTCTTGTAAAAGCGGTACAGGAACAACAAAAGCTGATCGAAGACCAGCAGGCAATGATCCTGAAGCTTCAGCAGAAGGTCGATGAGCTTGCGAAGAAATAAGCAGGTGTTTTCTAAATATACAATTGCAGCATGCGGGATAGAGATATCCCGCATCTGTGTTTTATGGAGCACTATAAAAAAAGGAACCCGCAGCTGAGTCTGCAAGTTCCCCGATTCACAATATCCTTCTAGCGCGATATTGCTACATTGAAAAATCTAATTATATGAAAAAAGTTATTGGTTCTAAATCTTTGTGGCTAAGCTGAAGATGAGGTTCAGATCGTCTTTCACAACGATCATTCCGCCCATTTTCTTCGGTGGTGTGATATTGAAATCACTGAATTTTACATTCTTCCTGCCGACCAGCCGGTTATTCTCTACATCAAACTCTATATTGTATCTTTTGCTTTGGTTCATCATCCTGACTTCTACAACAGCAACAATGCTTTTTTGTGTTTTGATGAAGTTGATGAATCTGATTATCATATCGGGATATTTATCAGCATTCAGTATTTTTTGAAAATCTTTCGTCATCATTCTGTTTCCGCAGTCGAAGTCGGTTACCTTTAAAATGATGTTGGGAAGGTTTTTGTCAGAGAATGTGTATGCACCGGCTTCCGGTTTGAACTTGTTATTGATGCACTGAAACTTGTTGACATTGGTGCTGCCGTTGATCTGAACAAAGTTTTCCTGAGCTTTTGCGAAAAAAGTAATGAATCCGAAAAGCAAATAAAGAAGTTTCATAATCTTGTTTTTAAAAAAACAGAGAAAACCCGAGAGCTTCCTCTGCTCCTGTTAACTGAATATTAGAAAGAAATCACTGCTTCTATCACATATCCTTTGAATTCTCCGCCGTTAAAAATACTTTTGGCAGGGTATCCGTCATGTTTCTGGTTGACATATTCTGCTTTTGCAAGGATGTTTTTAGTCATGAACCAACCACCTCCGATGTTGTATCTTTTGACAGTAATGTCCTCTCCTGTAATTAGCTTACCATCTGCTTGGTTATAACGTCCTCCAAAATAGAAGCTGTCTTCTGTTCCGAAACGGTATAGTAATTCTGCTGAATATTGATTGTATGTTCTTCGGTCTTGTTCAGTCAGGTTTCTTCCTGATACTGTTTCATAAGTTCCGAAGAATTCTAATCCTTTATAGCGTACGAACGGGTTGATCATGATCGCTGTCATTTTGTTGACAAAATCCGGAACCACTTTGGCTGAGTTCAAAGTTGCTGCACCTGTGTTAGCTGCACCTGTAGAAGCCACTTTTTCACTTTCCAGTACGAAATAATATCTAGAACCTGCTCTATCTCCGTTGTAGAAATCCAATCTTGAACTATTAGCGTTGTTGTAGATAGATCCTGTTAGTCTGACTCTCAGATCAGGATTGATCTGTTTGTCATAGCCTAGTTTTGCATATAATGATGGAGCTGTTCCGCTAGTCGCTGTCTGATTAAGTCTTCCATTGGAAGCACCCACCATTCCTATGAAACCATCTCTTCTATAATATACTTCCATGAAAGGGAAAGTAGCATATGCGTCCATCAGAATGTTACCTGCTATAAATGGATTGGTTATGGAATAAGCATTGTCTGTTCTTCTGAAGTGGGCATCACCATAATTCATTTCGTCTTGCCCTATTTTGATTGTTGCATACTTCATGACGTCCTTCAAGAAGTCTTTTTTGATAAAGTCTAACTTGTCGATCTGCAAATATCCTCCTTTTACATAAGTTTCATTATGGTGTCTGGAAGAAAGAAAAGTACGCAGGTGCAAGTTAACACCGTCATATAATGCGACATCGATATCCAAATTGGCTGTTGGTAAATTGAAGTTATTGCTGATTTTGAACAATTCATTCGCATTCACACCTGTAGAAGGGGTAATTACAGGAACAGCAGTGTTTTTATGGCTAAGTCCTTGAAACTGTAATGCAAATGCCCCGCCTATTTTTACTCTTAAATGGTCAAAATTGGTTACTGAATCTTTTTTAGGTTCAAAGGCATTGATGGATCTTTTATCACTAGGATTGAAATTGTCCAGTTGATACTCTTGTGCAAAGCCAAGATTTGTGATTGCTAAAGCTGCGATGAAGCCGGCTTTTAAAAGATTTCTTTTCATGATAACAGAATTTTAATATTTGTATAATTAATTTGTTGCACTGATATTAATATTAATGGTAATTTCGTCCCCTGTTTTGATGGTTCCCATCATGAAACTTGGTGGTTTGATCCCGAAAGCAGACATTTTTAATTTTGTGCTTCCTTTGATGATATAAGAATTACCGTTTTTGGTCACTGTCACAGGAAACTTGATGTTTTTAGTTGCGTCTGTGATGGTAAGGTTTCCACTGATCGTTGCAGTTCCGCTTGTTGGCAAAGACGCTGTGGTGAAAGTAATGTCAGGATATTTTGAAGCTTCAAGCGATTTGTAAGCGTTTTTATCCATTGCGGTTTCTTTACTTTTCAGGGATGTTGTCTTCAATACGAACTTTACATCGTTGATCGTGGTTCCGCTTGCATTGCCGGAGAATGTTGCCTGCGTAGAGGTCATATTCCAGTCGTGAAGTGTAGAAGTTCCGTCGATTTTTATATTAGAACTTTGGATGGATAATTTTTGAGCATTTGATAATTGTGCAAAACCTAAAGTTCCTATTGCTAAAGTCAACTTGATTAGATTTTTCATTGTTTTCATTTTCGTAAATTTTAATTGTTATAATTGTGTATCTTTCATTATTGATAGGACAAAGGTAGAAGGATAATAATTATATAACAATTTTATTTGGATGACAAAAATCTTATCATTATCTTTCATTATGATATTGATAAGTTTTTTAAATAATACTTATTGATTTTATCTTATTTCAAATTATTTATTTGATAACAGAATATTGTTTATAAGTAAAGAATGATTAAAAAACATACATGACATTTGTTAGGTTATTAATTAATGATGAAAATCAGTATCAATATTTTTGAATATTTATAAAATTTGTTAATTTGTTGAGGATTTGCTAATTTTGTATGACGGATATCATGTTATTAAGACGGTTAGGCTCAGCTTCAGTGTGTATTGGCTGATAATGATAAATAGCTTTACTTTGAATACTATAATTTTTACTGATGCTGGAGTTTTTACAAACTGAACTTTTCTGGGAGACCAAAATACTGAAACGCAATGCATTCCTGAAAATTTCTGGAACTATTGATACCAATGTTTATTTCGTAAAAGAAGGAAGTATAAGGATTTTCATTGAAGATGAAAACGAAGAACGGATTATCCGTTTTGGATATAAAGGGAATATTATCGTTTCACTGGATTCTTTTTTGTCCGGGAAACCTTCGGAATTTTATATTCAGGCTATTAAAACTACAACGGTTAAGGTGACCTCTAAAAGAGATCTGTATGAGTTTATCCAATCAAATAACGAGAACTTAAAACTCTGGAATTCGGTTCTTGAAGATTTGGTTCTGCAGCAGATCGAGCGTGAAAAAGATCTTTTGTATGCTTCTCCGAAGATCCGCTACGAAAGAGTGCTGAAACGAAGTCCAAAGCTGTTTCAGGAAATCCCGAACAAATATATCGCAAACTATCTCAGAATGTCACCGGAAACATTATCGAGACTGAAAAAATCTTGACTTCAGTCAATCTTTTTACTCATGAGTTTTTAGACTTTTGTAAAAATTACTGATAATGAAAATCAAGGTTAATCAATTACTTAGCGAGCTGAAAACAATGACAGAAAATAATATTAAAGCTGCCGAAACATTGCTCAGTCAGAGTAATGAAAATCTGAATACCAGAAAATCCGAAAATAGCTGGACTGTTTTGGAATGCCTGGAACACCTCAATTTTTACGGAAAATTCTATCTCCCGGAAATCGAAAACAGAATCAGGAAAAGCCAGTTTCCATCAAAGAGTCCTGACTTTAAAGCAGGAATTGTTGGTAACTATTTTACTGATATGATGCGCCCTAAAGAGAAACTAAAAAAAATGAAAACATTGAAAACTGCCAATCCGATTCATAAACTGTTGGACAAATCGGTAATCGCTGAGTTCATTGGTCAACAACATACAATGCTGCAACTATTAGAAAAAGCAAAAACAATCGATCTGGAAAAAACAAAAACATCTATCAGCATTTCAAAGCTGATTAAACTAAAATTAGGCGATACTTTCCGCTTTGTGATTTATCACAATTGGAGACATGTCAGACAGGCTGAAAATATTTTAAGTATTATTTCTTTAAAAGATTGATGCTCACGGTTGCCAGTTCAGACTCCGGAAATTTCTTGAAAAGATTTGTGTCAGGTTCCAGTCCGGATTCTTTGCATATCCTGTGAAAAACATCCACTTCCACAATGTATTGATCAGAAAATCCGTGCGTTGCATCATAAGCTGTTGCTGCGGTTAACCCTATGTTTTTGGAAGTGATTTCCGGCGACAGCGTATGCAATTCAATCAATAACAACCCGAATTTTTCTACATAAGGTGTCCATTTTTTGAGATGATTCATAAGGTTTTCTTCAACATCTTGATTAGATAATCGTTTTCCCCGGAAAGCAAAAGCACCGGTTGATGTGCTGACTCTATCAGTTCTGATTTCCAATACTTCTTCCCAAATCCGGTTGTGATCCAGGAAAGTCCTGATATTCAGCAAATCGCCCAGTTCAATATTATAATCTGACTGAAGATCTTCCGCCAATTGTTTCGGATTTCCGATATCGCCCCAGATCACTTTTGCCCAGATGTCATTTTTGATAAGATTGGCTCTGGTGACTTTCAGTGCTGCCTGGTTATAATCTGCACCAACCAGAAACAACGGATTTTCTTCAAGATGTTTGCCTCGCAAGGTCTGTCTTTCTATTACTTCATACAGATGCTGCAAAAGTGCGCCATTTCCGCATCCCATATCCAGGATTCCTTTTGGCTGAACATTCAGTGGACGGTTAAAAATCTCGATGATAAATTCATCGATTACTTTGAAATAAGTCAAATGTGCACCGCCGCTTCCCCAAACGTTCATCTCTCGGTTGACGTGGATTTCGTCTTCGCCATCTTCAATTTCCCGGATTTCTGATGCTTTTCCGAAGATCAGGTTATTCAGCTTTGAAAACATCGGCAGATAAGAAACCGTCACGCCATAAGCAGTTGCACGCCTTGCAAAAAACAATCCTGTTTCTGTGAACTGGAAATTATTTCCTTTTTTAGAAAACCAGCCGAGCTTTGCAAGATAGTCAAGGATTTTCCCAAAATAGTCCGGGTTTTTATGAAATTCTTCGGCGCTGAAACTCGCTTCCATGAAGTATTTATGAAACATGCCGCTCATTCCCAGCTTGATGATGATGGGACCTACCAAAGCACCTTCGATATGTTTTTGAATTTGATAATTCAGAGAGGTCTCTTCTGTATTTTCATTCAGAAAAGAATTATATTTTTCAAACAGCTTAATCCATTTTTTACATAGATTTTCTGTCAGTTCTTTTGAGTTGATAACGTCATCGTCGGCCAGAAAATCAGCTAAGTCACAATAGATGTTCTGATAAGAAAATGCTTCTTTTGTTTTGGAGTTTGTTTTAATTTTAACAAGGTCAGCACTATTAACAAGGTTATAATCCAGAAAACCCTGAGATGCCAAAACCCGTAACGCAACATTCAGATAACCTTCGTTAGCATCAGATTTTTCATTGATTTCAGAAAGTTCGTGATGGTCTTTTGTAAGTATGAAATCCAAAACTTTTTTCTTTGATAATGCCGAGATTACAGGGGCAGTAACGATGCCGTCCAAATGTCTGAAAATAGATTCACGTAGTTTTCTCTTATCCATATAGCAGTTGATTTTCTGTTTTTGAAGATAAATATTTTTTCAAATTAATAGGCATTTAATTTTTATACATCTTTATTTGGTTTAAATAATAAAGACATTCAGAATTTAGTTATCTTTAAAAAGTTCAAAACGAATAACTATGACGAAACATCAGCAACGGGTGAGAGATGTTTTTCACTTTTTTGATAATAATGATACGGTTTTGGGATTCCGGAAGTTACTGGATTGTGCGATGGATACTCAGGATATGGGTATTTATAAAACGGCAGTCGAACTTACGGACTGGAAAGAGAAGAATCCTGACAATACTTATGATTTAACAGAAAAAAGCAGACGTTTTCTTGCGGAGATCGAAATGGTAGAGGTAAAAGAATATCCGACTGAAATTGCCGTTTTGAAAGCGAACGATATTCAGAAGTCTTACGGAAGCAACCGTTTTTCGCTTGGTCCTGTTTCTCTGGAAATCAAAAAAGGCCAAGTCTATGGACTGGTTGGCGAAAACGGAAACGGTAAAACAACCCTACTCAGGATTCTTGCTAAGGAAATTTCTTATAACAAAGGAAATCTCAAATATCAATTCGATTCCGTTCCGAAGGATGAATTCGATCTGAGAACAAAACTGATTTACATCCCGCAAAGGACGGAAAAATGGTATGGAAGCCTGAAGGATAATCTGAAATTTGTGCTTTCAAATTATGGCGTCAGTCCTGAAGAAAATGAAATCAGAACCTTGATGATGATTGCACGTCTCGGACTTTGGAATTATAAACATTTGAAATGGAGTGAGTTGTCTTCTGGTTACAAAATGCGATTTGAACTTGCCAGAACTTTGCTGAGACAGCCGGAAATCCTTTTGCTGGATGAACCTCTGGCGAATCTCGATGTTCTTGCTCAGCAAGTAATCCTGGAAGATCTGAAAGCAATTTCGAATTCAGTCAATAATCCAATTGCTTTGATCCTCAGTTCCCAGCAACTGTATGAGGTGGAAAAGATTTCGGATAAAGTCATCTTTCTAAAGAACGGAAAATATCAGGACAATGAAAGAAAATCAACCAATGAAAATCTGAATCTCATTGTAGAGATAGACACGGACAGCTCCAGGGAAGAATTGCTACAGGCATTGCAGAACGAAAACCTGGAAAAAATGAATTTTAATGGTGGGATTTTCGTAGCTTATTTCCGTCCGGATACCGAATTTTCCAATGTTCTGTCTGCGCTTGGAAATTCAAAAATCAAGGTAACTTACATCCGTAATATTTCAACTTCCACACGTCGCTTCTTTGTGGAATAAAAACTTCTGATCCATGCAAAAAATTAATAAAATCAATCAATACCTACTGGAAAACTATCCCAGCATCTGGAATACAAGACTTGTCTGGATGCTGCTGTTGGGAATCGCCATTCATATTATTTTCTTTTTCATAGGCTTCGTGTCTCATGGCAGTCCATCCACATTGCAGCATACAAGAGCTATTGACGATTATTTCTCTACAGGACTAGTTTTTGTGCATATCATCATTTCTGTCCTGCTGATTGTCGGCTGGCTAATTTTTATGTTCAAGAACAATGCTTTTAAGAATTTTTATCCAGGTTCCCGGAATAAGCTTTTCTTAGAATTTTTACAGTATTTTATCATTGTTTTTGTTTCTACAACATTCTATTTCTCGTACATGACAGGGTTTCGTTTGTTTATCAATTATAAATACGATGACGAGACAATGGCGAAAAATGTGGACATTATCAATCGTTCGGTCCCGTTTCTTTCGCAGAATATAGAAGATTATACTTTGGAAAACCGACTGTCTCCAAAACCTTTTGTCGATTTTTACTGCGAGACAGACATTAACAAAATTGACAAAACCAAGAAATATTTTGTTTATCACGACAGGGTTTATCAGTATTTCAGGCTGTATCCGAAAACGGTAAAACAGACTGATGAGCGTGGTCAGTTTATCTATCCGGAAGAGGAAAAGAAGAACAAAACTGCATTGGCTTATTTCGAAAACAATAATGATGATAAATCCAGAACCTATTATTTTAAGCAGCAAGTCGAGGATTTGTCACAATATATCAAAACTGCGGCTCCGAGTTATTATAATTATTCTGCCGTTTTTTATGACAATGCAAATAACCCGTCAACCGATATCAGAAAGTATCGGTATGAGAATGATATTAACAATCTTAACAACAAGGAGATCTATAAGCAAAAGCAGATTGTAATCAACAGGGAAACCATTCGGATTCTTGAGAAAAAAAGCTCAAAGGAACTTGAAAAGCTCATGGAAGATTTTCTTGCTGTTTCCAGGGATTTTGATATAGCTAATAATCTGAATGCAAGAGATTGGTCTGCCATGGTTTATCATCCGGATACATTCGAGGTCAGGAGTTTTATTAAGTTGTACCAAACCAAACCGAATGAAATTTATGACCCGAATAAAGCGCCGGAAGGCAGATATGGTGATTATACAAAAACCGTTGTCGTGGATTCGGCGGCGGTCTCTTCGGATAATTACCTGAACGAGAATGGCGAAATAATGCAAGATACCATCAGTGCCAGAGATTTTAATCCGAATCTGGACAGGGAAGTATCTCCAAAAGATTATTTCAAAAATAATATATCAGGCTTCTATTATTACACTTCGGATCTCGAAACCTTTCTTGGGAATGTGGATACGATAAAGACGGATGATTTTTTCTGGGATGCTGTTCATCTTTACATCTGGATTGCATTTGCTTTGTCTGTTTTTATATTCAGTTTCAGGGTGACGGATCTGCGTTCGCTTTTGTTCAGTGTGATTTCTGCGGGCGTTATTATTCTGGCAGTTACTCTATTCTGTGTTGCCGTTGCTTTTACGTTTGGTTTCAAAGGTACTTTCTTCATTCTTTATACCATTCTTGTGGTGGGTCTTTTGATTTTGCTGATGCCTTTTATTACTGCCGGAAGGTTTCCGAAGGTTGTTTCATCAGTTTTTATGATCATCTCGATGATGGCTTTCCCGTTATTCATCTGGCTGATTTTCGGGATTGTGAATGAGCATCAGGTTGCCGGTTGCAGGAGTCAGGTTTATGTGTCTGATACTTATTTGAACTGCCGTGGAGTTCTGGATGATTTCGGGTTGAAAATCAGCTATGCAATGATCATGTTTACTTTTGTGTTTTTATATCTTTATACAGGTTTCATCAGAAAATGGAAAGCACTTCCGGAGTAAAAATACATGTTCATTTTTCGGTTGTTTTTAATAAGGAATACATTTTACATTTGTAGAGATAGTTTATCATTCATCAATTATCCTATGCGACTATGAATTTAAGTTTCGAACAGATGTATCAGGCATCATTTGAAAAGAGTCCCGATTTTGAAGGCGTTTTCTGGATGGGCGTGAAAACAACAGGTATCTTTTGCCGTCCAACCTGTACGGCCAGAAAACCAAAGCCGGAGAATGTAGAGTTCTTTGACAGCACAAAAGAGGCGATCCTGAAAGGCTACAGGCCTTGCAAAGTCTGCAAGCCGTTAGAAAATCCTGACGAAACCCCGTCCGGAATTCAGAAAGTCATGGATGAACTGGCCGGAGATCCCGGACTCAAATTCAGGGATTATGATCTGGTGCAGAGAGGTCTGGAGCCGGCATCTGTTAGACGCTGGTTTCTCAAACATCACGGGATGACTTTCCATGCGTTCCAGAGGATGTTCAAGATCAATTCTGCTTTCAAGAAGCTCCGGCAGGGTGAGCCTGTGCTGGATGTTGCTATGGATAACGGTTATGAAAGCCTTAGTGGCTTCAGCGACAGCTTCAGAAATGTGTTCGGAGTGTCCCCTAAAAATTCAAAGTTGGAAAAGATCGTTGATCTGAAAAGAATCGAAACGCCACTGGGAACAATGATTGCCTGTGCCAATGAAAACGGAATATGCATGCTTGAGTTCTCTGACAGAAAAGCTTTGCCCACGGAACTGAAAGAGATTTCAAAATACTTCAATGCCAATATAATCCAGGGCGAGAACCCCCACTTCAAAACATTACAGAAGGAACTGGCTGAGTATTTTGATGGAAAAAGGCTGCATTTCAGCGTTCCGCTTGCACCTGTGGGAACTGAATTTCAGAAAAAGGTCTGGGAGATATTGAGAACAATCCCTTATGGCACCACAAGAAGCTATCAGCAGCAGGCTGACATCCTTGGCAATCCTAAGGCTGTGCGGGCTGTGGCCAACGCTAATGGCCTTAATAAAATATCCATTATCATCCCTTGCCACAGAGTCATCGGAACCAACGGAACACTGACCGGTTATGGCGGCGGTATATGGCGGAAACAGAAACTCCTGGAACTGGAAAAAGCCATCTTGTTTTAAACCTAAGTTAATCATAAAAGCACAAGAAAATATTTATTGAAAACAACTTTAAGATTTTTATGCATTGACGAAGTCAAACCTTGTGCTCTAAAGAATTTAATATTTTTAATAATACTTTGTGCATTCGTGTTGAACAAACAAAAATTAGTATTAAACAAACTATGACACCGCAAGATTTAAAAGATATAGCAATACTTTGGTTCAAGGCTTTCAATGAGCAGAATTTGGAAGATTTATTGGCATTGTATCATCATTCTGCTCAGCATTACAGCCCCAAGCTCAAAGTCAGGGAACCGCAAACCGACGGCTTGATAGAAGGAAAGGAAGCATTGAGAGCCTGGTGGCAGGATTGCTTCGAAAGACTGCCGACGCTACGCTATCAGGTCGATAAGCTGACGGCCGATTCTGAACAGGTCTTTATGGAATATACAAGAAAAGCCGATGGTGAGGCCGATCTGAAGGTAGGAGAGGTGCTGGAAATCAAAGACGGGAAGATTGTCTTTTCCAGAGTCTATCATGGCTAAAGAGAATCAAGAATAACCAATTAAACCCTATGACAATCATCTAATTCTTACAACCAATGAACCTCCAGCCCACTTTAGAGAACGATTCTGTAATGCTTGTTCCGCTGCAGCATAACGATTTTGAGCAACTGTTTGCTGTGGCTTCCGACCCGCTGGTCTGGGAACAGCATCCGAACAAAGACCGCTACAAAAGAGGGGTTTTTCAAACCTTCTTCCAGGGTGCCATGGAAAGCAAAGGGGCATTCAGGATCATAGAAAAAAAAACAGGCGAAACCGCCGGGAGCACAAGATTCTATGATTATAATTCCGGGACAGGATCTGTTTTCATTGGCTATACCTTCTACGCGAGGAAGTTCTGGGGATCTAAACTGAATCCGCAGGTCAAAAAGCTGATGCTAGATTATATCTTCCTGTTTGTGGACACGGTCTATTTCCATGTAGGGAAAAATAATATCCGGTCCCAAAGGGCTATGGAAAAGCTTGGTGCCAAGAGGGTAAATGAGCTGAATGTCGCCTACTTCGGCGAACCGCAAAAGCTGAACGTGGTCTTCGAAATCACTAAACAAAATTATCAATTATGAAGAAATACAGAATCCAGACCAGCCCTTTCGTTGTTCCAACAGCAGATGGAAAGTTGATTCAGGAACATTGGGGACAATCAACAGGAAATTCAGCAATATCCATTGCGCATATGGTCGCACCGCCCAACTGGAGTGAGCCACACCAGACGCCGGAGTTCGATGAGTTCACCTTGGTCATATCCGGCAAAAAGCACTTCGAGATAGACGGGGATTCTGTCATTCTCGAGAAAGGCCAAAGCATCCTTATCGAAAAAGGCGCGCGCATCCGCTATTCCAACCCATTTGCTGAACCTTGCGAATATATTGCCATCTGCCTGCCTGCATTCTCTATGGAATTGGTAAACCGAGAGTAGCTTTCGTTGATCAATCCTGCACAACGACTGGGTAACGGCTGGCTGCCATTTCGCAGATTTGTTTCACATTCAGAGACTGCTCGCTCACGGTGCGGGCGATGCAGTCATTCGGGTTGTCCTTGGCGAAAACGTTATTGTAGAGATACGCTTTGATTTTGTGTAATGTCGTCATTTGTGTTTTTATTTTTATAATTAGTGACAGGCTAGAGTACCAACTCCTCAAACAGCCTTTCGAAGGTCTTGTCCAGATCCGGACTGGCACCCGGATGAGGTCTTGAGGTCTGAATGATGGAGCTCTTCACCGCCGTCAGCCATCGGAAACGCTCCGGAATATCAAGTTGCGCAATAGAACCTGCCGACTTCTCGCCCTTGGCAATACTGACGAAGGATTCCAGATGACGTTTTACATCATCATAATCCAGTTGGGAGTGGATGGCGCGGAACTTATCCTCACAAAGATGGATGCGCACGGCGATATATTTCGCTCTTTTGGAGAACAGGATTAATCCGACATTGAAGAACTCCTCGCGCTCCGGCTTCGGTACCAGGCGGATTACCGCATACTCATATAACTTTTGCTCTTGCATTTTTGGCTTCATTTAAAAAGTTATCAGAATGGTCTCGTCTCAGGATCAGGAATTGGTAATACACTGCCTTTATTTCGGTTGGGGTAAGGTCTGTATCGTTCCAATGCAACCAATCAATAGGTATCAGTTCTACAATATCTCTCAAAATCTCGTCCGACAATAACGCTTTGAATCGAGTATTCACCTCATCCAGTTCAGAAGCCTGGGGCAACAGCACGTGATCCTTGATCATCACAAACGGACTCACGGCATTCTTCTCCCAGTTGTCCCAGTTATGATGGAAGTAGAGGGAAGCGCCATTGTCTATCAGCCACAGTTCCTGATGCCACATCAGCATATTGGTATTGCGGAAGGTACGGTCTATATTGGTAAGAAAAGCATCCAGCCAGACGATCTCAGACGACAGTTTTGGGTCGGTTTTCACTGCGCCGGGGTCATAAGTAATGGCGCCCGAGAGGTAATGCAAAGCGAGATTCAGTCCGCAACTGTTCTTCAGTAAGTCCTGGATTTCCTCATCAGCCTCGCTTCTCCCGAAGTCCTCAGAGAGATTGGCAAATACCAACTCAGGGATTCGAAATCCCAATATCTGAGCTATTTTGCCGCCGATTAGTTCTGATATCAAAGCTTTGACACCATGCCCTGCGCCACGGAATTTCAGTACATATTTGAAGTTGTCATCTGCCTCTGCCAAAGCCGGCAAAGAGCCACCTTCCCGCAATGGCAGGATGTAGCGTGTGACGGTAACTGTTCTTAAAGATAAGTCCAATGTGTAATTTTCAGTAAAAATAAGGGATTTGTTTGAGATTTGCTCGCGCTTACCCGTATTGTGTGCTTCTATAACAAAAAAGGCTGTCAGAGACAGCCTTTCGGATTAACGTTTAATTGCTTTATGATTATTTTTTGATAACTTTTATAGTTTCTGATTGTTTTTCAGAATTTACTTTCAGCATATAAACACCAGCAGGTAATTGCTTCATGTCAACAGAACCTTTTTCAGAATTGATGCTAACATTGCTCAGTGCCTGTCCGGATGCGTTGTAAACTTCTACATTCTTGATCTTATTGTCATTGCTGATCTGCAGATAGTCTATAACTGGGTTAGGGTGATAAGAGATCTTAGTGCCTCTGATATCCTGAACTGCTAAAGTGATGTCTGTAAATTCATAACCACCAAGATCCGGTGTTGTAGAACTTCTTGTATTACCATTGATATCTACAGTAACTTCGGCTACAGGTGTTCCTTTGTTGTCAAGTGCCGCATTGCCTGTGGTTGCGATATCCAGAGTAGTTGCAGACGCAAACACTGGAAGAACGTTGATCGAATTAGCATTGCCCCCGAATCCAGTCTGCAGGTTTGCTAAGGTAGCTCTTGCAGATCCGATGTATGCCAGGTTGGCACCTGTGCTATAGTAATCGTTGTAATTAATATTAGAGAAAACAGTGTTTGTACCGCCGGAATAGATCGTATATCTGTCTCCTGCCTGTGTTTGTTTGTTGACAAAGATATTGTTTCTGACGTCGATTGACGCAGCTGCAGTAACTGTGCTAAGAATATTTAAAGCAGAAGGTCGCCCGGCATTGGTCTGGTTGGTATCCATAACTACTGTGTTGTAATATAATTTAAAACCACCACCATTGGCAAGGACAATACCATTACCATTATCAGCTAATCCTCCACTTAGAGAGTATCCTGTACCAGCAACGTCATTGATTACGTTGTTGTAAATTAATAAGTTAGATGCGGCAACACTAGAGTTGACATAGAGCCCTACGGCTCCGTAGCCGGAAGTGTTTGGTTGCTTGATGTCGGAGATTCTGTTGTTAAAGATGTTTCCATTGGTCACTGCTGCGCCTAGTAATATACCTTGTGTTGTATTAGTGGAAGTTGCAGGCAAAGCTACACCTTTGATAACGTTACCACTTACCTCGAAGTTTTTGGCATTTTGTACGGCAATTCCTCTGTACAGCATCTTATTTGCTGCTACTGTAGAGCCGATTTCATTATTCCTGATGATCCATCCTGTATCAGTATTTGCAGCATTTCCTATAGCAAAAATACCGTTCTGAGCTCTTACAAATGTATTGTTGATGGCGGAAAAATTATTGTTAGGAAATTCAGCTGCTGCTAAAGTTGTTCCAGAAACTATTACGCCTCCGATTGTTCCTGTTCCTGAAGATCCTGCAACATTGGTGTTTTTGATGGTGATATTTTCTGCTCCATCTGTTAACGTACTTGATACCCAAAGAACAACGGGTGTAGTGCCTGCTGTCGCAACAAAAGTATTGTTGATCGTTAAGTTTCTTGAAGAAGAGCCGTTGTTGCTTCCGTCGATAGTTACATTGTCGGCTCCGTTAAATTTGATAGTGGCCACGGTGTCTGCACTTGTAATAGAGGCAGTAACTCCTGTTGCAGGCTTTATCAATACAGAAGTATAGCTTGCTGTGCCTGTGCTTGCGTTCAGTATAGCACTTGAGGTTTCTGTTGTGTTTGCGGTTAGGCTAATCGTAATCGCTCCTTGATGGGTTCCTGCATTGATGGCATCAAATGCACCTTTTAACGTAGTGTAAGTTGCAGTAGTGGTTCCTGCTGTGGCATCCACACTTACCTGAGCTTGAAGGTTAATAGCAAGAAAACTAGTTATTGCTAAAGACAGTAGAGGTTTTTTCATAATTGATATTAATTTTTATTTATTGATGTAAACTTATGAATAAATATTTAATATTACTATTGTTGTAGTGTTAATTTTTTTTAAATATATAAATTTATTGTTTTATGTTTTAATTAGGTTTAAAATAAACTGTCAAAGAAAAAATGTTTCATATTTTTGAAAAAAATAATTGATGTCAAGCTTTATAGACTTTGGAATTGCCCAGAAACAATATAAGATGAATAGAATTACACAGCTTTTCAGTACAAAATATCCTATTGTCCAGGGTGGGATGATCTGGCATTCCGGATGGCGATTGGCTTCCGCAGTTTCCAACAATGGCGGATTGGGCCTGATTGGTTCTGCAAGCATGTATCCAGATATTTTGAGAGAGAATATCAGAAAATGTAAAGCAGCAACAGATAAACCATTTGGTGTAAACGTTGCTTTGCTTTACCCGAATCTTGAAGAAATTATCAATATCATTATAGAGGAGGGTGTGAAAATCGTTTTTACATCGGCTGGCAATCCAAAAACTTATACAGAAACGCTTAAAAAAGAAGGCGTCAAAGTTGCTCACGTTGTTTCGAGTGTGAAATTTGCGGTAAAATGTCAGGAAGCAGGTGTAGATGCTGTTGTAGCCGAAGGTTTCGAAGCGGGAGGACACAACGGACGAGATGAAACAACAACCATGTGTTTGATTCCGAATGTAAGAAAGCACATTGATATACCGTTGATTGCGGCAGGCGGAATTGGACTTGGTAGCCAGATGAAAGCAGCAATGATCCTTGGCGCAGACGGCGTACAGATCGGTTCCCGTTTTGCAGCAACGGTTGAAGCGAGTTCCCACGATAATTTCAAAAATAAAATCGTTGAACTGAAAGAAGGTGATACACAATTGACTTTGAAAGAATTGGCACCGGTTCGTCTTGTTAAGAATAAATTTTTCCACGATCTGGAGAGTCTTTACGAATCTGGCAGAAATGTCGAAGCGTTAAAGGAAACTTTAGGCAGAGCTCGCGCTAAGCGAGGAATGTTCGAAGGTGATTTGGAAGAAGGCGAACTCGAAATTGGGCAGGTTTCTGCTTTGATCGATAAAATCCTGCCGGTTGAAAAAGTTTTTGAAAATTTAATCCGGGAATTCAATGAAGCTAAAGTTGATTTGACCTTATAAAATTAAGGAAATAAGTATTTGAATAACTTCGAGAGCCTCAGCCTGACAAATGTTAACATTAGACCAAAAAGAATAGAGGCGAATTGCTCATCATTTATAATTCATCATTAATCATTTATAATTAACAACGTGTTCTCAAAACAGGAAGCTCAAAAATTGAAAACAGAATTCTGGACGGCTTTTGGTAAAGCCTTTCCGAGAAAATGGTTGTTGTATGATACAAAAATCAAAGATTTTTCTTTCAAGTTTTATGCAGACAATAAAAAAGCCGAGGTTTCTCTGGACATCGAAATGAAAGATGAATTGTTTAGGAATGCTTACTATGAAAAGATTTGGTCTTTGGAATCGATACTTGAAGATTTTGTTGGTGATTTTACAAAGGAAGAATTTTATCCTTTGGACAACGGAAAAGTCATTAGCAGAATTTGGGTGGAAAAAACAGATGTGAGTATTTTCAATAAAAAAACCTGGCCGGATATTTTTGAATTTTTTGTCGGGAAAATGGATGGTTTTGAGCGATTTTTCTACGAGTACGAAGATTTTATCAAGAATATCTGATTATTAAGAATTGAAAAAATGGAATATAAACCGAAGACAGGAAATGAGATTGATGGTCATTTAGATATTTTCAGTTATCAAAATGATGATGAAAGTAAAATAATGATTCACGGTAATCCGGAGGGTTTAAGATCATTGGCTATATTGCTTTTACAAATTGCAGATTTAAACCAAGATGATGTTGATGAGAAATATTTGCCTATTGGCGCTCGAGAACATTATCATCTGAGACCCAATATAGAATTGGCAAAAAGTTCAGATGAGGTGATAGTCGGAAGATTGGATGCAAAAGGAAAGGGCGATTTTTACGATAGGTATGAACCGAAAAATAGAGATTAATTACAATGAAAAACATTACAATAAAAGCGGCGGATTTTTTTGAGTTACTAAAGTTAAAAGACCAGTCGATGTGGGATATTTTTGCACAGATGATCGATGGTGAAGAGAGAGAGATTGTTTTTCTGAATGATGATAATCAATATCTTTTCCATTATGTTTTGCCGGCAACTCTTGAGAAATTGAATGAAGATAAAGTCCTTTTTGCTAAAGAATATGCAGAAAAAATTTCAGGACTAAATTGAATAACTCCTTAAACGAGGAATTTAATCCATAGCCAAGCTTTTCTTCCACGCAATGTAGCCGATGATCGCCATTGCTGTGAATACTAAATATTGTAAGCCTGTCAATGCCAATCCTTTTTCGAACATCATCGGAATGCAAATGAAGTCGGCAACAATCCAGAATATCCAATTCTCAATATTTCGTTTTGCCATAAAATACATCCCGACAAGAAATAAGGAAGTGGTAACAATGTCCGTATAGTTCGCCCAATCGAGATGATAAAGTCCAAGTTTGACATTCTCCATAGAAAACTGGTTGTCAATGAATGGTTTATAATAATAAACAGTTCCCACGAAAAATAAACTGGCCACAAACAAAATGCTTCCAATTTTCCAATCTCTTGCACTTGCCTTTTTGACGTCGACGTGGATGTTGTCATCGGAGCTTTTTGACCAGAGAATCCAGCCATAGATACTCATCACGGTGTAATAAACATTGATGAGCATATCTCCCAAAAGTCCGAAAACAAACATAATGTAGATGAAAAGTATTGTGGAGATAATTCCTGTTGGATAGACCCAAATATTTTTTTTGATTGAAAAGAAAACGCTCAATAATCCAAATAAAACTGCAAAAACTTCTAGATAAATCAGGTAAGTTTCGTAAGAACTGTATTGTGCGGTGAGGGTTTCGAGGAAATTCATAGTCTCAAAGGTAGTGATGTTTCCAAAATAAAACCCTGTCAAAGTCCGAAACTCTAACAGGGTTGATGGATGAATGTTTTTTTAACTAAAATTATTCTTTTACTAATTTTTTAGTTACCATATTACCAGCTTTTGTGGTTGCTGTGATGACGTAAGTTCCGTTTTCCAAAGTTGCCACATCAACAGATTTTGCAGAAGTTGAGATTTGTTTTATTGTTCTTCCTGATAAGTCAGTGATTTTGATATTGGAAACTTCTTCGGAGAAATTAGCAATAGATTTTACAGGATTTGGATAAAGTGAAATATTTTTATTAGAAGAATCCAAATTTTCTACACCTAATGTTGCATTTCCTGTAGGGAATAGCACGATATGAGCATTTGCATTTCCTATAGCCGCAAAAGTCATATAATCGTTTGCTCCGCAAGCACTTGCTTTTATGTAGCCCGTTGCTGTTTGACCATTCGAGTTACCGCCAAGGTAAAAGCCTGTTGAAGTCGGTCCACCATTTGGTGCAGAAACTACAATCAACATCTCTGGTGATGAAACAGATACTGGGGCAGCCAGAGGAACCTCAACAACTGTACCTACCATAGAAGCTGTTATATTAACTGTAGCTGTAGCTCTTAAAGTAAGATTATTGGTAACAGCTCCTCCTGTGCTAGAGTAAACCTCTACATTAACAGGGAAAGTAGTTGCTGTTCCCAGTTGAAAACCTTGAACCGCAAAACTTACCTTAGTAACTGCAAAACTGCTGTAACCCAAAGAAGTAAGATTGTACAAGCGCGCAAAGGAAGTTGCATTGGTAGCATTACCTCCTGCACCACAAGATTGAACACCATTTGCTGCAACAACATTGTTGGTAGTTTGTAGCAGATTGATCTGAGCAAATGAGAAAAATGGTAGAAGCATTAAAGTTGCTAATGCAGTTTTTGTTTTTCTGAAATAGATTTTTTTCATAGTGATTAATTTTTTTTTGCCTACTCTAGGGTCGCATTTTCGGCTACCTGCGTTATTGTATCACAAATATGGAAACCTGCCTTTGCATTTTGAAATTTCTGGGATAGAATGGCGATTTTTGGGATAGAAAATGAATTGTATTGATTTATTGATGAATTTTGTCAAAAAATAAAGCGTTCTAATATTAATATCAAAACGCTTTACTCTTTATAATTAAAAAAAAATAATCCTGAAATTATCAAAGAAATTGCTTTAGTATTTCTAAATAATTTTCTGAAACCGGAATCAAGTTATTCTTGATCATAACATTTTTATTGCTGAATTTTTTTATCTTATTCTTATTTACAATATAAGCTCTGTGTGTCTGCACAAAATTCGAATTAGAAAGTTCATTTAAAATGTTTTTTATACTTGATCTGCATTTGTAAATTTTCTCATCGGTATAAAACAAAAGATAATTGCCATCAGATTCAATATAATTGATGTTTTCTGTCGCTAATTCTACATTGTAATCCCCATCTTTTACATAGATAAAAGGTTTATGTTTCGGAATATCCGAAGATTGGCGAATTGCAATTTCTGCAGAGGCAATCAAGTCACTGCTTTTGAATGGCTTTGTGAGGTAAGAATACGGCGAGGTGGAAACTGCCTTTTCTATGATCTCCGGATTTTCATAAGCCGTGAGATAGATAAACGGAACAGAATATTTGTCTTTAATATGTTGTCCCAGAGAAATTCCGTCTTGCTCATTTTCCCCAAGATTAATATCTAAAACAATAAGTGCCAATGATTCTTTTTGCAATATTTCCAAAGCTTCCTTGGCATTTTTGGCTTCGAAAACCTCATATCCGTTTTCTGCTAATACTTTTTTGGAAATCCGCCGATTGAGAAAGTCATCTTCTACTATTAAAATTGATTTGTTGGTCATAGTTTTTTATTTGAAATATATTATTAATTCGAATCCATTGTCTGTTTTTGTTTCTACAATTCCGTCAATTTGGTCTATCAAACCTTTCGTGATCTCAAGGCCTAATCCTTTTTCATTCTTTTGATTAAAATCAAATCCATTACCATTGTCGGAATAATAAAACTTATTTTTTTGTCCATTTTTTCCTTCAGTAATCTCGATGTTGATGATGCCAATATTTCGGTTCTTGAAAGCGTGTTTCATACTATTGCTTATAAGTTCCACTAGAATGAATCCAATTGGCAATGCTTTCTCGATGGTTATGGTTTCTATATCACAATTGATATTGAGATTGATTTTTTTCTGATGATTATCGTAAGATTCTTTCACGATTTCAGAAAGCTCGGTGATGTATCTTGTAAAATCTACATCATTTACATTATCAGAGACATTCAGTTTTTTGTGGAGCAATGCCATAGAGTGGATGCGGTTCTGATTGCCTCTTATCAATTCCTCAATATTATTGAAATCCGCCGACTCTTTTTGGATTTCCAGAATGCTAATGACATGTTGTAGATTATTTTTAACTCTGTGTTGAAGTTCGGATAATAGAAATTGTTTTTGTTTCAGAAGTTGGGTCAATTCACCTAATTGCTGATTAATGATTTTATTCCGATGGTTGATTTGTCTGTTTTTCCCAAATAAAAGGATTGTGGCAATTGCTATAACTGCTAACAAACTGCCAATCAGAATCATTTGGTTGTCCTTATCTTTTATAGTGTCTTCTCTTTTATCACTTTGATATTGATTTTCTAATTTTTTAATCTTCAGTTTTTCTTCTTTTGCAGTCAGAGCCTGAACATTATCGTGGTATTGTTTGAAATAATGATATGCAGAATCCGTATTTCCCAAGCCTTCAAATGCTTTATATCTGGACTCCGATAGATAATCTTTATACATTAAATCTGCATCATTATAAAAAACATACGCAGAGTCACTGTATAACAATGCTTTTGGATAATCTTTCATTATGACATAGACATAAGATATGTTATTATAGTCAAGTGCTATTTTACTGCGCTGATAATTTTTATTGTTAAGTTTTAAAATTTTGAAATTATACTCTAAGGTTTTTGCATAATTTTTATTTTTGGACATATAAACACCCATTAACAGATAAGAATCTTCCAGATCCTTTTTGTTCTGATACTTTTCCGCATACTTTTCTGCCAGCCTTGCATAAGAATACATTAAATCATACTTGCCTACAAATCGATAAAGTGAGCTTCTTCTGATACAATAAGTACTATACAATTCTTCCAAATGATAAGCTTTATATGTTTTATAAGCTTTGTTTAGAGGTTTGTCAATTCAAAATTCTGCGACTTTTCATAAGCTAAAGCAGTTAATAAATATATTCTGCAGGAGAGCGAATGTAAACCTGCATTTTCAGAATCATCTATTATGCTTAATAAAACCTTTAGAGATTCTACGGAAGATTCTTCTTGTTTGTCAAGTAACAAGGCTTGTCGGAAACGGACTTCTAAAAATTGACTTTTACCTGTTTTTGTCTTGTAAAGGCTGTCTGTTTTTTTCTGAGCAAGTTCAAATTGATAATTTTCAATAAGACTATCGATTTTCTTAATTTCTTCTGCTACAGAAATATCTTGAGCCACAACAATATATCCACTTAACAAAAGACAGAAAACCAATAATCTATACAATAATTTCATGAAAATATTATCAACACGCCAAATTTAAAAAATCTCTTCACTAATCAATATTCTTTGGGACAGAAAAGTCTTTTCTGGGATAGAAAACATCCTGCTAATAATAATTACTGGTAACGAAAATCAAAATAAATTAGTTAAAAAATGTTAAGGATGATATTTTTTTAATATTTTCGTAATTCAAAAATAAATAAACGAAGAAAGGGCCCTTTCTATTAAAAGGGTAAAAAATTTACAAACTATGTCAAATATTTGGATTAAAAAGCCAATGGAAGCGTACGAAGCGGACATCAAGAAAAGTCAGCTGAAACGCGTATTGGGAAAATGGAGTTTAACAGCTATCGGGATTGGTGCCATCATTGGAGGTGGTATTTTTGTTTTAACGGGTACAGGTGCTTATTACAACGCTGGTCCTGCTTTAGCACTTTCTTTTGTGGTTGCTGGCATTGCCTGTGTTTTCGCGGCACTTTGCTATGCCGAATTTGCATCCATACTTCCGGTGGAAGGTTCGGCTTACGCTTATGCCTACGGAACTGTAGGAGAGATTTTTGCATGGATAATCGGTTGGGGATTGATTCTGGAATATGCAATGGGTTCCATGACAGTTGCAGTTTCCTGGTCCGGATATTTTGGGAAATTACTCAAGATGTTTGGTCTGCATTTGCCATATTGGATGACTACAGACCCGGGAACGGCTAAGAAAGCTTTTGGAGAAGCGACTTCTCAAATTGCGAAAGGCGGTTTGCCATTAGAAAAATTACAGGCTTTTCAGGAAACAATCAATAACTTCAATGCTGCACCGGAACTTTTAAACATGAAATTGTTCCTGAATCTTCCTGCATTGGTTATCGTTTTATTGGTAATTTCGATTTTAGTTAGAGGAACAAAAGGTGCAGCAAAAGCTAACAATGCGATTGTAATTCTGAAAGTTTCAGCCATTATTTTTGTGATTATTGCAGGTGTATTTTTCATCAATGTTGATAACTGGACACCATTTATTCCGGAAGCTACAACAATCATCGAAAACGGAAAAGCTGAACCAGCCTACGGTTATGGAGGGATTATTGCAGGAGCCGCCGCTATTTTCTTTGCTTATGTTGGTTTCGATGCCGTTTCTACTCAGGCTGGTGAAGCAATTAACCCTAAGAAAGATGTTCCTTTCGCTATCATCACATCGTTGGTGGTTTGTACCGTTTTATACATTTTGGTTTCTTTGGTTCTGACAGGAATGATGCATTATACAGACTTCAATCCATTGGGTAAATATCCTGACGCCATCAAAGCGCCTGTAGCTTACGCTTTCGATATTGCCGGACAGGCTTGGGCTGGTTATATTATTACGATTGCGGCGACAGTTGGTTTAATTTCTGTACTAATGGTAATGATTATGGGACAATCCAGAATTTTTCTGGGAATGTCAAAAGATGGTTTGATTCCCTCCACTTTCTCAAAAGTAGATGCCAAAGCTGGAGTTCCTAAAAAGAATTTATACATTTTAGGAGCGGTGATTGCAGTTGTTGCGGCATTTACCCCGATTAACGATTTGGCACATATGACCAGTTTCGGAACTTTGTTTGCCTTTACAATGGTATGTGTAGCGGTTTGGATTCTAAGAAAAAAAGAACCGAATCTTCAGAGAAACTTCAGAGTTCCGGCTTTACCCGTTATTGCAACATTGGGGATTCTAATCAACGTTTATTTGATAATTAACTTAAGCCCTGAAGCTCAGAAATATTCAATCGCTTGGTTAGTTCTAGGATTTATAATCTATTTCTTGTACAGTAAGAGAAATTCAAAACTTCAGAACGGAGGATTTGGAGAAACTTTCAAAGCAGAACAGGAGCCCTTGCAAGATGTGGATATCGACATAGACAACAAACATTAATCATACAATTCCGCTTTCAACAGCGGAATTTTTTTTGGAGCCTAATCCCGCTATCCGCTATATCTTTTTCTTTTTTTGGGAAAAAAGAAAAAGGATGCCGCTACTATCGGGGCTATAGATTTTGCCTGCAAAATCAAACTTTGTCAAATCAAAATTCCCAAACTTTCATTAATTTTATAAAATGAAAAAACTAATCACTTTTACTTTCGTAATTATCTCTACATTTTTACTGTCTCAAAAAATCAAAATTGATACCTTATTGACCGACAAAATCAGTATCCGGGCTATTCAAATCTGGGATGGGAAAGTCTGGTATGCAGGAACTGATTCTAAGTTTGGTTATGTCAATCTTGAAGATAAATCTGATAAAAAACAAATATTCTTATTGAAAGAAAAAAAACTGCAGTTTCGAACCTTAGCTCAGAATAATGAATATTTTTATGCAATCAATATCGAAAGTCCGGCTTATTTTTTTCAAATAGACAAAAACACTCTGAGAGATGAACTGGTATTTTACGATAATACAAAAACTGCTTTCTACGATGCATTGAAATTCGTTGATGATTCTTTTGCAATTGCATTTAGCGACCCTTCAGAAAATCAGAAGCTCAATATATCGCAGACTAGAAATGGAGGAGAAGGTTGGGAACATTGTAGTAATTGTAAAAATTTTCCATTACTGGAAAAAGGAGAAGCCGCTTTTGCAGCGAGTAATACTAATATTGCAAGTGCGGGAAATTTCATTTGGATCGCAACTGGCGGTTCCAAATCCAGAATTTACAGGATGAAAAACAAAAAATGTGATTGGAAATGGCAAGTTTTTGAAACTCCTTTCGTTCAGGGAACATCTTCTCAAGGAATTTACTCAATAGATTTTTACGACAAAAAGTTTGGCATTGCAGTCGGTGGAGATTACACTATGCAATCTGATAATAGCAATAACATTGCGACAACCAAAGACAGTGGAAAAACGTGGCAAATCCAGGCCAGCGGACAGAATGCAGGCTATATGACCTGTGTGAAATTTCGTCCAAAAACCAAAGGGAAAGAGATTGTTTCGGTTGGAGATCAGCACATCAGTTTCTCCTCAGATTACGGAAAAACGTGGACGAAAATCTCCGGCGAAAAGAATCTCTACGCCTGCGAATGGCTGAATCACGATACTTTGATTCTGGCAGGAAAGGATAAAATTATCAAATTAACATTTCAATAATTTTTAAATCGTCCTGATTTAATTATCAATCCCTATTTTTGCACCGAATTAATGAAACTGGCAGAACAATTTGCAGATGAAAAATACGGTTATTTTTGATATGGACGGCGTGATAGTGGATACAGAACCGCTTCATAAAACAGCTTACTATCAGCATTTCGCAGAACTGAATATTGATGTAGACTCAGAATTATTCTCAAAATTTACAGGAAAATCTACCAAAAATGTCTATCAAATGATCAAAGATATTTTCGGAATCCAAACCAATGTTGAGGAATTAACGGAAAGAAAAAGAACCATTTTCTACGGTTTATTTGATTCCGATCCGGCTTTGAAATTATTAGATGGTGTCGAGGTTTTGATTAAGAATCTGCATTCCGCCAATTTTCAATTAATATTGGCATCTTCTGCTGCCAAATCTACAATTGACCGCGTTTTCAAAAGATTCAATTTATTTCCTTTTTTCTCACATCTCGTAAGTGGCGAAGATTTCCCGGAATCTAAACCGAATCCAGCAATTTTCATAGAGGCACAAAGACTTTCTGGAAATGACAAATCCGATTGCATCGTGATAGAGGACAGCACAAACGGAATCCTGGCAGCAAACGGAGCCGGGATTTTCTGCATTGGCTACAAAAGCGAAAACAGTAAAAATCAGAATTATGAATCCGCAGATTTGGTCATCAACCATTTTGATGAGTTGAAAGTAGAATCATTGGCATTGATCTAAAAAAATCAGTTCAATTAAGCATTCCACCATTCAGAAAAATTTTGAGAATCATCATTCAGATTTACTTTTTCACCAATCATCGGTGTTGCGATCCTGAAATTTTTACCTCTGCTGTTTTCAGTAACTTTTTGTAAAGGCTCATTCCATGCATGCTGAGCAAGAGAAAATTTCCCGGAGTGTACAGGCAATACGTTTCTGACGTTAAGATCTTCTGCAGCTTTTACAAATTCTTCCGGCAGAGTATGGATGTACCGCCATTTTTCATTGTACTGTCCGTTTTCCAGGATTGCCCAGTCAAAAGGACCGAACTTTTTACCAATTTCTTTGAAATGATAATCATAACCGCTGTCACCACCCAGAAAGATCTTTTGCTCCTGTGTTTCCAACACGTAAGATGACCATAGTGTATTGTTTCTCCTGAATCTTCTACCGGAAAAATGTCTTGCAGGTGTAGATGTTATTTTAAATTCCTTAGCGATTTCCGATTCATCGTACCAGTCCAGTTCTGTAATCTGATCTTCATCAAAGCCCCATTTTTCAAAATGAGAACCAACACCGAGACCACAGATGATGTGATCAATTTTTGGTTTAAGTAGCATTATTGTTTTATAATCCAAATGGTCATAATGGTCGTGGGAAATAATAAGGAAATCAATTTCCGGAAAATCACCGGCAGAGTAAATATCACTTCCGGCAAAAGCCTTCGTAGTTCCCGGAATAGGAGAGGCATTGCCGCTGAAAACAGGATCCACCAAAAATCTTTTCCCACCAAGCTGAAAATAATAAGAAGAATGTCCCATCCAAACCAGAAAATTTTCTGTCTCGGGTCGGTCTTTTAAATCAGTTTTCTGAGAGGACAACGGATGCTTGGGTTTTTTATTTTCGGTTTTGTCCGTCAGAAATTCCCAAAGAACCTTTCTCATCGTGAATCCCTCAGCCAGTGATGGTGTATCACTGAGATTCTGAAAAACACCGTCCATGTAATTGGGAGAGAGTTTCATCCGGACCAGCCGTTTGCCGGAAAAATGCCCGCCAAAAACCGGTAGATTATAAAGATAAATGGACACTGCGAGTAATAAAACCAGAAAAATAAAAATCATAATCAGTCGTTCTTTTTTACAATTAAAATCCAGTCGTGGTCCAGGACTTTATAACCCTGGTCGTACACGAAAAGATATTGCGAACCGTTTTTGTAAGTCACGATCTGTGTCACGTAATCAAAATCAAAACCGGCATTCTGCAATTTAAGACGATTGACTTTTGTTTTTCCTTCAAAATTATATTCCGAAAGTATACGGTAGTTTTTGCGGAGCTTATTGTTCACATTCCGCATATAGTTGGTCTTGGTTTTATTTTGCTTGTTGTTGAAGGCATTTCGGCAGGCATCAGAGCAAAACTTCTTGTCGGATCTTCCGATGATTTTGTCGCCACATTCCGGGCAGGTCAGGTGTTCCATTTGTGTTTTTTTTCTATTTAATTTTTTGGGCAGCTTTTTCCGCCCTCCGTTCCCGCTTTTTTGTTCCGCTCCGCTCCGCAAAAAGAGCTCCACTCAGGTCGGGCTGCGAACAATCAGTGAACAAGAACCGTCAATTCCGAATTGATAATTATAACACGGAAGATGTTTTTCAATGTTTCTAAATTATAAATTTTTCCATAACCATTCAAATAAAATTTCTTATCCAATTACAAACGATTACAAACGGATATAAATACTTTTTAACCGAATCAGATTACGGGTTTGATGAAAATTTGTAACAGTAAAATCAGGAAACAGGCATGGACGTCCTGGCTTTAGAAGTTTAATTATAAAAATATTACTATTATGTCATTAAGAAACAAAGTGTCATTAATCGGACACACAGGAAAGGAGGTAGAAATTTATACTTTCGAAAACGGAAATAGAAAAGCAACTGTTACCCTGGCTACCAATGATTTTTATATCAATGCTGCCGGTGAAAAGGTGGAGGAAACGCAGTGGCACAATCTTGTTGCCTTTGGAAAAACCGTTGATATTATGGAGAAATATATTACAAAGGGTAAAGAGATCGCTGTAGAAGGGAAGCTGACTTACCGGTCTTACGATGATAAAGAAGGGGTAAAGCGTATGCTGACTGAGATCAGAATTGAAGAGTTGATTTTGCTGGGATCCAAATAATTTAATTTTAATGTATTGTGGATACGCTTCAGGCTTATCCATTTTTATTTAATTATTGTCATGAAAATTAAAGTATTGAAAATCAGGATTTCTGATCAATATCAGAATATGGACGAAGCGGTGGTGAATGACTATTTTGACAGGTACGACATTATTAATGTAAGTACAAACCTGATCAACGACGACATTAATTTCTGGTCAGTTCTGCTTCATTATCAGGAAAAAGCAGGCAATTCCAAGCCCGCTAAAATAAAAATAAAATCAGAAAGCGAACTTTCGGAGGAGGAAATGGTGATCTACAATAAATTAAAAAAGTGGCGATCAGAAAAATCCGATGCACTCAAAATACCATCCTATATTATTTTTCATAATACCCATCTTATGTCCATCGCAAGATATAAGCCTTCCAATATTGAGGACATGGAATATATCAGCGGGTTGGGAAAATTAAAAATAGAAAAATTCGGAAGTGACATCATTGAAATTTTGGGAGATGCTTAATAATAAATTTACTATAAAAAAAAGCATCTCATAGGATTGAAATGTGAGTTTGTACGTATATTTGTTATATGCTAAACGATCAGAAAATTGAAAAATTCCGGCAGATTGTAGAAAATAAATTCCAGATCTACAATTCTCTTTTTATGAGTTTGCCGTATGATAAAATGACAAATATCGGGATGTTGCTACCTTTTCTTTATGAGGAAAGCAAGGACGGCTATCAGCTGGGTAAGTCGCCAGAGGAAATTGTAGAAGAGTTTTTTCAGAAACATACTGAGCTGGAAACCGAGGATCAAAAGTTGGAATTGCTGTTCAAGATCATCCAGTACATAGAACGTCAGGTTGTATTATTTGACAGTATAGAAGACGCAGCCTTTCAGCAGCTGCATAAGGAAAGTGACTCCGGAACGGTGATGAATCTCTATGAGAGGGCAACACAGGAGCATCATCTCAATGCGATCCGCAAAAAGATGGATGATTTTGCGATTAAAATAGTATTCACGGCGCACCCTACACAATTCTATCCTAATGCTGTTCAGAGAATTATCCATGACCTTAGAGATGCAATTATCCATGATTCTGTTACTCAGATTGATACATTACTACAACAGTTAGGAAAAACACCCTTTGTCAATAAAGAAAGACCGACACCTCTGGATGAGGCCATGAGCATAATTTATTATCTCAGATATGTTTACTATCAAAGTATTGGCGAGTTATACAGGAAGATTAAGCAAGTTTACGGAACTTCCAATTTTACACCAAGTACAGATATTGTTCAGCTAGGTTTCTGGCCAGGAGGTGACCGGGACGGCAATCCTTTTGTAACCGCAGACATAACACTGAAAGTAGCAGAGGAACTTAGGATTTCTATTCTGAAGGATTATTATGGACATCTGAAAAATGTAAGGAGAAGACTTAGTTTTCGGGGAGTGTCTGATATTTTGGAAAAACTGAGTAAAAAACTGTATGCATCTATTTTTCAGAAAGATATTACAATTTCTTCTGAAGAGATTATTTCGCAGCTGGATGAAGCTGAGAATATTCTTGTGGAGCAGCATAACGGTTTATTCAGAGATGTATTGGATGATTACAGGGACAGGGTGAAGATCTTCGGGACACATTTTGCAACTCTGGACATTCGTCAGGACAGCAGAATTCATCAGAAAGTTATTGATGATATTTTTGTTAAAGTATCCGGAATGACAGCAGATTCAAAATCCAACGAGGAGAAAATCATATATCTTTTGGAGTCTGGTAGAGTTCTCAATCCTGATGACTTTGAAGATGAAATGACTTGCGAAACTCTGAAGAGTATCTATAATATAAAAATGATTCAGGAAAGAAACGGAGAAAGAGGTATGCACCGTTACATCATCTCCAATTCCGATGAAGTGAAGGATGTCATGAATGTGTATGCCATGATGAAACTTTGTGGTTACTCTGATGACGAAGTGAATATAGACATTGTTCCGTTGTTCGAAACCATGGAAGGCCTGGACAAATCAGAAGAAGTGATGAAAACCCTTTATAGTAATGCGGTTTATAAAAAACATCTGCAAAGACGTAATCGCAGGCAGTTTATCATGCTTGGCTTTTCGGACGGAACCAAAGATGGCGGCTATCTGAAAGCAAACTGGCAAATCTATACTTCCAAAGAAAAACTAACGAAGGTTTCCGAGGATAATGAAATAAAGGTAATTTTCTTCGATGGCAGAGGCGGGCCACCGGCCAGAGGCGGCGGAAAAACACATGATTTTTATGCTTCCCAAGGCAATACGATCGCTAATAATCAAATCGAACTGACGATACAAGGACAAACCATTACAAGCGTTTTTGGAAATAAGGATCAGGCAAAGTTCAATTTTGAGCAGTTATTGACAGCCGGAATTGAAAATGATGTTTTTAAAAGCATCAAAAAAGATCTCAATGATCATGAAAGAGGACTGATTTCTGAGCTAGCAGAAAAAAGCTATCAAACTTATTCTGATCTGAAAGCACATCCAATGTTTGTCCCTTATCTGCAGGAAATGAGTACTTTAGAATATTATGGACGGACGAATATAGGAAGCCGCCCCAGCAAAAGAGGTGCAGGTTCTGAACTGAAGTTTGAAGACCTGAGAGCTATTCCTTTTGTAGGATCCTGGGCACAACTGAAACAAAACGTTCCCGGATTTTTTGGATTTGGGTCTGCCTTAAAAGCCTTGAAAGATGAAGGCAGATTTGAAGAGGTGAAAGAACTTTACAAAGGATCAGATTTCTTTAAAACCCTCGTTCTTAACTCTATGATGAGTATGAATAAAACCTATTTTCCATTGACTTATTACATGAGGAATCATGAAAAGTTTGGCGAATTCTGGAATATTCTTTTTTCAGAGTTCTCATTGTCAAAAGAAATGATGCTGGAGCTGACAGGATACAAAATCCTAATGCAGGAAGAGCCTATTAACAGAAAATCCATCAAGATCCGTGAAAGGATTGTGCTTCCGTTGCTAAGCATTCAGCAATATGCATTGATGAAGATCCAAAAGAATGAAGGCAATCGCGAAGCTTATGAAAAACTGGTCATGCGATCTCTGTTCGGAAATATCAATGCCAGCAGGAACTCTGCATAAAATTCTATCATTTACAAATTCTAAAATGGTGAAAAAAGCTAAAACAATTGTTTTAGCTTTTTTTATGTGTTTGTCCGAATCAATTTGTTATTCATTTTACCGATCTGAAGTAAGGATTTAAAGTTTTTTCATGAATTGTTGTTATTATTTCAATATGACTCAGGTCATAAATTGTTATGGAAGTTCTGTATAATTTTGAGATATTAAAAAATAAACTATGAAATTATTATTCTCAACTTTAGTCTGGCGTTATTCCAAACAGGAATAGAAGTCCCATTACTTCAAGTAATGTCTCCTGTCAGGGACATTAGCTGTATTAATTTTTCACATTAATTTTTGACTTGATTTTTTCATTTAAGTCATTATGATGGTTTAGGATTATTCAGAATCAACAATTAATTAAATCATCGTTAGGATTCTTGAGATCGCAGGATTTCAGAATTTTTTTAAAGAGTCAAAGGCTTTTGATAGCATAAGCCTGTAAGTGAAATATGGTTATAGAAGAAACTATTATAAAATTATCCGGAGCAAAAGTCAAAGAATACAGTGTTGGCGATATTATTTTCTCAGAAGGCAGTTCGCCACTTTACTACTACCAGATTGTGGAAGGTGAGGTGAAGCTTAATAATTACAACGAAGACGGACGGGAAATGATCCAGAGTATTCTCACAAACGGACATAGCATTGGCGAGTTTTTGCTTTTCATGAATAAGCTTTACCCGATGAATGCCGTTGCAATAACACCCTGTACAATTCTGAGACTTTCAAAAAATAAATTTTTCTCTTTGCTGGAAAACTATCCTGAAACCAGGATTAATATTATTCAGAGCTTTTCTGATTCGATGTATTTTAAATTTGTCATGGGTCAGATTTTTTCTACCAAAAATCCTGCAACCAAGCTTAGGGCACTGATGGATTACCTGAAAAGCCTGCAGGCAGATCAGGAACCTTTCTCCTTTCAGATTCCGCTCACCAGGCAGCAAATGGCAAGTATCACAGGTCTTAGGGTAGAAACTACGATTCGGACGCTCAAAAACCTGGAGCGGGAAAATATTGTAAAAATCCATAACAGAAAGATTCTATATTGATCTTCTAATAAAGAATTTTTCCGTTTCTGATTTTTACTACGTTGTGTTTTTCGAGATTCTTTATAGTTCTGATCACCGTCTCCACGCGTAACCCAGTGATAGAGGCAAGCTGTTGTCTTGTGAGCGGGATTTCAAAAGAAAACGCACTCTGGTCTGTATAGAAACTTTTATGATAATCCATTACGCCTTTTATTCTTACCTCCGCATTCAGTGATGAATTATTTTCCAGCATTATGAATTTATAATAAAGTCTTTCGGATAAAAACTTATTGACATCTCGGGAGATCTCCTGATTTTCATCCATCATTTGGAAGAAGTTCTTTTTAGGAAGTTTAATAACCCTTGATGGTTCCAGAACTATTGCATTCACTGGATAGCTTTTGTCTATAAACAGGAGTAACTCGCATACACTCAATCCTTTGTGTAATATTGCCAATATCAGTTCTTTCCCTGCTTCATTATAGTGATTCAGTTTTATACGTCCGGAAATTATCTGGTAATAATATCTGGGCTTATCAGCCTCGTTGAATATAATATCATTCGGGTCAAACGAATCAATCTCTGCTCCATAAGCCAGCAAAAGTTCTTCTTTAATTAACATAATATTATTTTAATAAAGTTATGATTTTTTTATTTTGAATGGTTTCTTTATTCAAAAATAACTCCAAATATTTTCTGAACGACTGCTTAAATGAAATAATTACAAGATATTTTTGTTAAAGAAAATTACTTTACTGCTATAGTTATGATTTGAATCATAAGATGATAAATGTCATTCGATGTAGCTTTGGATTATCACTTCACTACAGATTATTTTTTCAATACTGGTAACGAAAAAATAATCTATCACCAAAATATTAATATAAAAAATTTAAAGTTATGAACACTAAAAATTAAGGCAGTCGTTCGGGGGGATGTTTACTCTTTGTTTGCGGAACTCAATCTTAACGGAATCAGCCCGGAAATTCTAGTCAATGATGCCGGACAGTGCGTCCACGGAAAGTTTGAAGAGACAGATATCCACAGGGAAATTGATATTATAAATCTTAACATTGTTTCGGTTATTATTTTAACGAAATTATTTGTAAAAGACCGGCTGATCAAAGCTGGCGGAAAAATTCTTAACCTTTCTTCCATCGCCAGCAAGTCACCCGGACCATGGCATTCCGTCTATCACGGCACAAAAGCTTTTGTCCAGTCCTGGTCAGAAGCGATCCGTGAAGAGTTAAAGGATTCCGGAATTTCTGTTATGGCACTTTTGCCGGGTCCTACAGATACAGATTTTTTCAACAAGGCCAATATGAACAGAAGCAAGATAATGGAAGATCCAGAGAATCTGGCAAATCCTGCTGATGTGGCAAAGGATGGCTATCATGCCATGATGAATGGCGAAGATAAAGTAGTATCGGGACTTAACAATAAGTTTACAGTTGCAATGGCTAACATGACAACGGATAGTATGGTAGTCTACAGAATGTCAGAAATGCAGAAACCCGTTAACGAAAAATAATAAAGTATGACGAAGGAAAATTTTTTACAATTAAAGGACAAATCGGTGCTGATCTCTGGTGCAGATAGCGGCATCGGAAAAGCAGTAGCCCTACTTTTTGCAAAAGAGGGTGCTAATATTGCGATTATCTACCACAGTGATGACAACGAAGCAGAAAAAACCAAATCGCAAATCGAAGAATTAGGAAGAAAAGTGCTCTTGTTTTCCGGAGATGTTAATGATTCTCAATTTTGTAAAGAATCCGTAGATAAAACCATATCCAAATTTGGAAAACTGGATATTCTGATTAATAATGCGGGGATACAGTTTCCGGCAGACGATATTATGGAACTGAAAGAAGAAAATATCAGGACCACTTTCAATGCCAATATTATCGGGATGATTCTACTTACGCAGGCTGCATTCCCAAATCTTAAAAAAGGGGACTGTATTATCAATACAACTTCTGCAACTGCATATCAGGGTCATGAGCAGCTTCTGGATTATTCAGCAACGAAAGGTGCTATCGTGACGTTTACCAGGTCATTGGCTTTACAGTCAAAGCCGAAAGGGATTCGGGTGAATGCAGTCGCGCCCGGTCCGGTTGCCACACCTCTCACCAAGGAAACCTTTGGCGAAGAAGAGGAAGATCCAAACAAGCCACCGCTGGAAAGAAATGCAACACCTGAAGAAGTTGCTGCAAGCTTCCTGTTTCTGGCAACCAAAGCTTCTTCGCAGATCACAGGACAGGTGCTTCATCCGAATGGTGGCTTGATCGTGAATGGTTAATTAAATGATTTTAAAATATGAATGGGGTTATTTTGCAGTTTTTTCATTGGTATCATCCGGGAAAACTATGGAATGAGTTTATTGATAAAGCAGACTATTTAAAAAGCTTGGGCTTCACTTCGATCTGGTTTCCGCCGGCTGTAAAATGTGCATCGGGATATGATGGTCGTGGCTATGATGTGTACGATCTTTATGATCTGGGAGAATTTAATCAGAAAGGCGGAATCCCAACCCGTTACGGCACAAAGCAAGACTATCTCAAAGCAATAGAAAAAGCCCATGAACTGGGAATGGAAGTCTACGCAGATGTGGTGTTGAATCATCGCATGGGCGCGGATGAACAGGAAACAGTTACTGTTCATAAAGTCAATGAATATAACAGAAACCAAGTGATCAGTGATCAGTTTCAGGCAGATGCCATGACCCGATTCACATTTCCAGGCAGAGATGGGAAATATTCTCAGTTTATATGGGATCATCAATGTTTCAGCGGGATTGATAAAATACAAACAGGTGATGGCGAGCAGAACGGCATATTCAAAATTCATAATGAATATGGAACCGAATGGAATCAGCATGTCAGTCACCAGTTCGGCAACTACGACTATCTGATGGGCGCTGATGTAGAGTTCAGGAATCCTTTTGTGGTAGACGAGCTCAAAAGGTGGATCAGATGGTACATTGATACCACAAACGTAGACGGGCTCAGACTGGACGCACTCAAACATATCTCAACTGATTTTCTGAAAGAATGGATCGATTATATCAAACAAGAAATTGATAGTGGTTTTTTTCTGGTTGGCGAGTTTTGGAAAGATAATGTGGATAAGATCTCAGGATTTTCCGAGAAAATGGATCACAGGATTTGCTCTTTTGATGTGCCGCTGCATTTTAATTTTTTCAGGGCATCACAGGAAAAGGAGCATTATAATCTTAGCGAAATCCTGAACGGAACTTTCCTGAACTGCAATCCGGAATGTTCGGTTTCATTTGTCGGGAATCACGACACCCAAAAGCTCCAGGCTTTGGAGTCAACCGTGGAAGATTGGTTCAGACCGATTGCCTATGCCATTATTTTATTATCAGAAAATGCCTATCCGTGCGTGTTCTATCCAGACCTTTTCGGGGTGGAATATGTCGATAAAAATATTGATGGTGAAGATCAGAAGATCATAATGCCTAAAGTAGAAATTCTGCCTGATCTCATGAAAGCCCGTCAGGAGTTTGCCTATGGTGAGCAGATCAATTATTTCGATCATCCCAATTGTATCGCCTGGATCAGAAAAGGCGACGAGACCCATAGAGGTTGCGTAGTCTTGATCTCTAACAGCGAAGAAGGATACAAAGACATGCATCTTGGAAAAGAGAATGCTTTCGCAACATTTATTGATTTGCTGGGCTTTCGCAAAGAAACGATCAGGTTAGATGAAAGCGGTAAAGGAACTTTTTGGGTAAACCCCGCTTCAGTAAGTGTATGGATTAAAAATTAATGATTAAAATAATAAGCTATGAACAGAGACGGTATAAGAAAAAGTATCTGGCAGGAGGAGATTAGATCTTTTCCCGATGCCTTCAGGTTTGAAACTGAATATGATGTTGCTGTTGTTGGCGGCGGTATCACGGGAGTATCGACCGCTTATGAACTTCAAAAATCCGGAAAAAAATGCATTCTCATAGAAGCTGCAAACGTCGGATTCGGAACCACAGGCGGAACCACGGCACATATCAATAATTTTCTGGACACAACTTATTCCGAGGCCATCAGTAAGTTTGGGCTGGATGATGCTAAGCTTCTTTTTGAATCTGCAGAGGATGCCATCGGAATTATCGAAAAAAATATCAGTGAGAACCATATCAGCTGTGATTTTGAGAAGAGGACGGGGCAATTGTTTGCTCTGGATGAAAAGGAGGCAAAAGAGCTGGATGACATACTGGAAGCTGCCGGCAAGGTCGGTTGTGAAATGAATCTGATCCACCAGATTTCGTTTCCGATTCCATTTATAAAGGCTGTTGAGATACCTGGCCAGGCACAGTTTCATCCCATAAAATATATCGATGCATTGTGCCGCAGCTTTCTTAGTTTGGGCGGGACGGTGGTGGAGAATTGTTTCTGTGAAAGCCATTCTGAAAAGGATGGAGATATAACAATTACCACTTCAAAAGGCATTATCAAAGCAAAAAACCTGGTGTATGCGACGCATATTCCACCCGGGATCAGTATGCTTCATTTTACCAATGCGCCTTACAGAAGTTATGCGATGGCCTTCACCCTGAAGGATGGAAACTACCCGGAAGTGTTGGGCTATGACCTCATGGATCCTTACCATTATTACCGGGTACAGGAGATGAATGGCGAAAAACTGTTGATTGCCGGAGGCGAAGATCATAAAACCGGACATTCCGAAGATACAGGAGCCTGCTTTTCAAATCTCGAGAACTATATCCGCCGGTATTTCGATGTGGATGTCGTGAGATACAGCTGGTCCAGCCAGTATTATGAACCTGTGGACAGTCTGCCTTACATCGGCAAATTGCCGGGAACATTCCGCGTTTTCACAGCCACAGGTTTCAGGGGAAACGGGATGATTTTCGGAACCTTGTCTTCCAGGATTATTTCCGAGCTGATTCTTACGGGCAACAGTAAATACTTCAGGCTTTTCAGTCCGTCAAGAATAACGCCGATTGCAGGCTTCACAGAATTTGTAAAAGAAAATATCACTGTTGCAACCGATTTCATTAAAGATAAATTATTTGTGGAAAGAATTTCCTCTTTAGCAGAGATCAGTGAGGGCGAAGGAAAAGTTGTAAAGTACGAAGGCGAATCCTATGCCGTCTATAAAGAAAAAGGTGGTGGCATGCACTTGCTGAAAAGCGCCTGTCCGCATGCTAAATGCGATGTGCGCTGGAACAGTGCAGAGATCTCCTGGGATTGCCCTTGCCATGGCTCTCGTTTCAGCGTCAACGGTAAAGTTCTGACTGCCCCTTCGGTCACTAATCTGACAAAAATAAGAGAAAAGGATATTTGATTTTAATACAGTTATGAGATCTAAGCATAATTTCTTTTACAGGAACAGCCTGAGTATAGTTTTGATTTTGCTGATGTTTATTTTTTGGGCCGGCCAGTTCTTAACAGGCTGGAGTACCGAGAATAAAGAGCTTGATGAAGAGGGGCATGCGGCAATGAGCTTTTGGCAATACGCTCAGAGCGGGCATTTCATACAGGCAACTTTTGAAAACTGGGAAAGTGAGTTCCTCCAAATGATGCTGTATATCCTGCTGACGGTCTCACTGAGGCAAAAAGGTTCCAGCGAATCCAAATCCCTGGAAGGCAAAGAAGAGGTGGACAAAGAGCCGGAATCACACACCCGCGCGCCATGGCCTGTGAAAAAAGGAGGGATTTGGCTGCGCATCTACAAACATTCTCTTTCGCTTGCTTTTGGGATCTTGTTTTTAATCAGCTTTTTACTGCATTTTTATGGTAGCTATAAAGAATATAATACGCAACAGATTGTAAAACATAAATCAACTATCAGTGCATCGGATTATCTTTTGGAGTCCAGATTCTGGTTCGAATCCTTTCAGAACTGGCAAAGCGAATTTTTGGCTGTAGCATCCATTGTTCTCCTGTCGGTATGGCTGAGAGAAAAAGGCTCACCCGAATCCAAGCCTGTGGATATGCCCCACGACGAAACGCCGTAATGGCCTAGTCGGACCTTAATTTTTCGTTTATTTTCAGAAGTTGTTTTAAAATGATTTCAAGTGCGTTATGTTTAAAAATAAAGTAATTTAATTGCGAATAAAATCAATTTAAATAATTTTAATTGATTTATTTTGGCTTGATACTTGTAATAATTATTGTATTCGTATTAATTAACATTAAATCATAAAAAATTATGGCAACTACAAAATCATCTACGGCTGCAAAACCAAAGACAGCAGCTAAAAGCACAACTGCAACCAAGAAAACACCGGCAAAAAAAGATGCTGCCAAGGATCTTAATGATCTGTTCGAAGATAGCCTGAAGGACATCTACTGGGCAGAAAAAGCATTGGTGAAAGCCCTGCCGAAAATGATGAAGAACGCAACCAACGAAAAGCTGAAAACAGCTATTGATAAACACCTTGCTGAAACAGAAAACCATGTTACACGCCTGGAAGAATGCTTCAAAGCATTAGGCAAAAAAGCACAGGCTAAAAAATGCGATGCCATGCAGGGCCTGCTGGATGAAGGTAATAGCATCATCGAAGAGACAGAACCTGGAACTGTGAGGGATGCAGGAATTATTGCAGCGGCACAGAAAGTAGAGCATTATGAGATCGCAACCTACGGAACGCTTGCGGCATATGCCAAGATCCTGCAGGAATCTGATGTTCTGAAAATTCTTCTTAAAACGCTTGAGGAAGAAAAAAAATGCGACGAGCTGCTGAGCAGTCTTGCCGACATCAACCTTAACTCAAAAGCAGTGAAGGCAAAATAAATATAACATCTGTAATTTATCCTAATCATTAATTTTATCATTTATGGAAGTTCAGGAACTCAGACTTTATAATCTTCTTCAATATGAAAATGATATTGTTCCCGTAGTAGGGCTCAATCTGGAAAAGGATGCAAATCTTTCGCTGGTTCAGATTCAGAAGGGAACAAATAAAATCCCGATTGATTCCCAGCAGTTGAAGCCTGTCAGACTAACCAGCGAATGGCTGTCAAAATTCGGATTCAAGGAAAGTTACCGTTCAGATTCCAGGATCCGGTACGACATGCCGGAGTTTGGTAAATACGATTTTGATCTTTCCAAGGATAAGATTCTTGAGGGTTTTTTATACTTCGGAAACTATATCAGATGTCATTATATCCACCAGCTTCAGAATCTTCATTTTGTGCTGACGGGAAAAGAACTGAAAATAAAGAGCAATTAATTGCTCTTTTTTCGTGATTATGACTCAGGTCATAATTCTTTGGTCTGTGTTATTATAAATTTGAAAAAGCCTGTAAAAAGGATATTTAAGAATTATAAAGATAATAATGAATATGAAAGCGAAACCGATTCCGGGAATTCCTTATCAGGTGAAAGGTGCATACCACGATACGGAAAGCAGGAAATATTTTTCCTCTTCGGAAGTGGCTGCGCAGAATTTTGAGATACTGAAAGAACGTTTCTTCTCCATCAACCGCTGGAAGGATTATTGTGGAGGATGGTCGGCAGATTTCAAACTCTTCGACAGTACCGGCTCTTTTGTGGACAGAATGCCGAAAGTTGGTGATTTCGTCCGGATCGATATTCCCGGGCCGGGTGATCTACAGGCCAAAGGGTTTGACTGGGTAGAGATTGTGAAAATAGATCATCAGACTTATGAAAACGGACTAGAAAGATACCTGATAATGTGCAGGCCGTCAAAGATCCCTGATAGTAAAAGCAATCACATTGCCCATTTTTTTTCACGGAAATCTTCGTCTTCCTTTGTAATATGCAAAGGCGCTGACTGGATCAAAGCCGGCGTCTATGGACGAAATGAGATCCCTAATTTTTCCAAAACGGACTTCTTTGGTAAGATCAGGAATTTTATAGTTTTTATCGGCGGCTCATTGAGGTTGACTAAGATACAGTGGAAAAGCATGACGGACGGACTGATAGATTACTGAAAGTTGTGCTGTTAAAAGTAATAATGTTATGACAAGATTTTTCTTTCCCTTTATACTTTTCTGCAGTTTTTGCTTTGGTCAGGATCATGGGCATCTGCTGCGCTATTCTGATTTTTATAAGCAGGATATTGAGACTTTCAGGAAGTTCATGTCTGTAGAGCCTGCTGTGAGCCGGTCACCTTTAGGGATTCAGCAGATGGTGTATGAGCTGGAGGATCATAATGTGGGAATAGAAGAGCACCACACCAATGATGGAAGGATAGGAGAAATCTATGTTTTTCAGACTACAGAAAACCCGCAACATGCATTTTCCAGATGGAAAAAACACATTGATCTGATGGAAAAGGATAATTCTTTAACTTTTGTAAAGGGGATTTTTGAGGACAGCTCCAGGAAGATCGATAATCTGGGATCACAGGAACTCATGTCCCTGCTGGGATCAGGCCATTCGGATGGACATGTCAGTTATGGCATGAGATTCCGGAAAGACGATGTTTTTCATTCGCTGTTTGTTATAAAGGGTAACCTGGTTTTTACAGTGGATGAAAAAAACTACTGACCTGTTATATTGAATTTAGAGTAATTTTAAATATTTGATTTTTGCAGGAACAGGAGAATTTTCTCCTGTTTTTTTTAATTTTCTTTTATATTGTCAAGGATGCCCTTGAACTCGTGGCTGGCATCTTTTATTTTTTTCAGCTGTTCCGTTACGATTTCCTTGCTGTCTTTGTCCAGATCTCCGGTGTCGAGAGCTTCCTGATAGGTCTGAATAGCAGCATTTTCCCCGAAGAGTACATTCTCCAGCGTATAGGTTTCCATGCCGTCCACCAGGAAAGAATTTTTGATGTCGATCCATGCCCTGTGCAGCGTTCCGGACAGGGATGTGGAATCATCCGGCGTTCCGCCGCGTTCCGTTATCAGGTTGATAAGTTCATTTTTCATCACCTTGGTCTGGGAAGTCATGTGTTCATAATTATCCTGCAGGTCATGGTTCTTTTCCCAGATCTTTCCTTCGACTTTTTCAAATCCTTCCATTCTGTCGTTTACAATGTTCAGCAGATCATTCAGCACTGCGATTGTTTTTTTATTTTCCATTTTTATATCTATTATTTAGAGGAAAACTTGCAATAATAGTGCCTCTCCGGAGAATTGTATAGTTGTGAGCAAAATATAACTGATGAATGGGCGGTAGTATCCCGACCAGCTTATTTCTTAACCGCGCCAAAAACTTTTTCAAGAACCGAAGTTGTTCTTAGTGCGGGGTTATTCCGGATCCCTGTTTCTTTTTCAGCTACCATTTTGAAAACACCATTAATGGTTTCTGTAGTCACATATTCATTCAGGTCGGTGGTTACGGCTTGTCCTGTCAAAGAGTTGTATCTGGAAATGATATTCTTCCAGACTGTATCTGCGCCCACTTTCCCGAGAGACGCCTGCACCTTCGGCTGGAAGGCCGTGAAAAGCTGCGTCTGGGTCTTGCTCTGCAGATAGTTTGTTGCAGCCGTATTGTTTCCTAAAAGAATGTTTTTTGCATCCGTTATCGTCATAGATGTTATGGCGTTGGCAAAGATCGGCGCAGCTTCCGTTACGGCATCTTCTGCTGCTCTGTTCAGCAATTTTACACCCTGGTCTGCCAGGCTGCCCATTCCCAGGCTTCTGAGTGTAGCGTCGATTTTTCTTAATTTTTCCGGCATCAGGATCTTTACCAGGTCATTTTTATAAAATCCGTCGGTTACGCCCAGTTTTTGAACCCCTTCTTTTACACCAAGATTCAGGGCTTCTTTTAAACCTGATGAGATCTGGGTAGAGGTCAGGTTGCCAAGGTTGATGCCGGAGCTGGCTGCTGTGTTTGGGCTTGTATCCGTATTGTTGGAAGCCTTTGTATAGGTTTTTTCTTTGCTGAGGTCAACGCCTGTTTTATCTTTTACGGCATTTTTCAGGGCATCAAAAATCTGTGCCTGTGCAGAGATTGACATCAGCAATCCGGCAGCAATTAAATAATTTTTTCTCATTAGATATTTTTATAAAACTTAGATGATAAGATCATACGGATGTTAAAAATGGCGTGATATTAACTCTGCTCCTGATTTCTCAGGATCACATCATACAGATCCTGCCTTCTGTCGGTCATTGTTTTCACAGCACCGTTGTAATGAAGTTCTTTCAGCAGGTTCAGATCCACATCCACAATAATCGTCATTTCCGTGTTTGGTGTGGCTTCACCCTTTATGGCATTGGAAGGAAAAGCAAAATCAGAGGGCGTGAAAACCGTGGCCTGCCCGTACTGGATGTCCATATTATTAACACCCGGAAGATTCCCCACACAGCCTGCGATGGCGACATAACATTCATTCTCAATCGCTCTTGCTGCGGCGCAATGGCGCACCCTGGTGTAGGCATTTTGGGTATCGGTGAGATAAGGGACGAAGAGAATCTTCATTCCCTGGTCTGCCAGCAATCTCGGTAATTCCGGAAACTCGACATCATAACAGATAATCACCCCGATTTTTCCACAATCTGTATCAAAGACCTTGATCTCATCGCCACCCGTCATTCCGTAATATTTCTTCTCGTTGGGTGTGATGTGTACTTTTCTGTATTCATCGATTTTCCCGTCTCTGTGGAGCAGATAGCTGACATTGTAGAGCTTTCCTTCTTCCAGGATCGGCATGCTTCCGGAGATGATATTGACATTATAACTGACAGCAAATTCAGAGATTTTTTCTTTGATTTCTTCCGTCAGTTCAGAGAGCTTTTCCATAGATTCCCGTTCGTTCAGATGGTTGAAAGGGGCCAGCAGAGGCGTGTTGAACAGCTCAGGAAATAAGCAGAAGTCTGACTGGTAACCAGCTACCGCATCTACGAAAAACTCCACCTGCTTGTAGAAGTCCTCAATGTCTTTCAAAGGCCGCATCTGCCATTGCACCAGACCAAGACGAATCACACTGTCCTGCATGGTGTTTTTCTTGGCGGTGTAGTAGATATTGTTCCACTGCAGGAGAACCGCGTATTCTTTGGACTCAGAGTCGCCTTTCAGATAGCCTTTCAGGATTTTGACCGGCGAAAAATTATTTCCGATCTGGAAACTCAGTACAGGGTCATAGATTTCCTTATTCCTCACTTTGGTGATATACTCCCGGGGTGTCAGTTCCTTACTGTAAAGATGGTAATTCGGGATCCTGCCGCCAATGATGATGGATTTCAGATTCAGTATTTCACACAGTTCTTTCCTCGCATCATACAATCTTCTTCCCAGTCTCAGTGCCCTGAATTCCGGATCCACGAAGACCTCGATGCCATACAGCACATTCCCGACGTTGCTGTGCGTATTGAAAGACTCGTTTCCGGTAATTTCCTGATAGGTATGCTGGTCGCCGTACAACTCGTACTGGACAATGATCGATAATGCAGCGGCAGCCAGTTTTCCGTCGACCAGAATGCAGATCTGACCTTCTGAAAAGATGGACGTCAGCTTCTGGATATTCCGCTTGCTCCAGACATTATCGTCGATATCGGGATAGGCTTTCTGCATCGCTTCTGCCAGTTCGTCATAATCATCAATGTTCAGTTTTCTGATTTCTACCTGCATAGTTTATATTTTTTAATTGTTAACCACAAATCAAAGATTCGACATAGTCAAAAGTCACAAAAGAAGGGCTTTGAATTTTTTGAATTTCTCATATTAAAGCCAATATAAGCTTTGTTACTTTTATAATATTGATTCAGTCCAAAGCTTTTGTGACTTTTGTGGTTTCATTGATATTTTTTAATTAATAAATCCTTCAGCAGCTTCATTCCTTCTGTTGCCGAAGTTTTGAAATGGTTTTCATTGTTCGTGAAAGCATTTGGATTTTCCATATCCGGATCGATGACAAATATCTCACAATGCATAGGGACGTACCGGATGACCGACGCTGCAGGATAGACCTGCATGGATGTGCCGATAACCAGAAACAAATCTGCCTGCGAAGCCATATCAATCGCTTTATCCATCTCGGGAACCATCTCGCCAAACCAGACGATGTGCGGGCGGAGTTGTGAACCGTCCGGGTGCAAATCTCCAACTTTGATATCGTCAATATAATCAACGATCTCGCTGTTTTCTCTGATTGATTTTGCCTTGGTAAGCTCCCCATGAAGATGAGTGATTTTGGCAGAGCCGCCACGTTCGTGGAGGTCGTCCACGTTCTGTGTGATGATATGGACATCGAAAAAATCCTCCAATTCTGCAAGCAATTTGTGCGCCGTATTGGGTTCTACCTCTTTCAGCTGCCGTCTTCTCGCATTATAAAAATCCAGAACCAACTGTGGATTTCTGGCAAAACCCTCGGGCGAAGCCACATCTTCGATCCGGTGATTTTCCCAGAGTCCATTGTAATCCCGGAATGTTTTGATGCCGCTTTCTGCAGAGATGCCTGCCCCGGAGAGTACGACGAGTTTCTTTTTCATAGTGCTGTTGTTTTCTCAAAGTTAAATATTTTGCGCGGATGACTTGTTTCCCCGATATTGATTTTTGATCAAAACATTTATAAATTTCAAAAATTGATATCAGATTGAAATCAGAAAATGAAGGGATTTTGTTAGGGTTTCTTCGGGTCTCATTCGGCAATCCTTCGGATCCTCTTCGGAAAAAGAATGTTTTTTCCGAACAAGACCCGAAGGAGACCCGAAGCTGATCCGAAGGATTGTATAAAAACTGGATCAGCACCGACCACTTTTGATCATCAATGACCACCAGTTCTTAGTTTGAAAAATTGATAACGTATCTTAATTATGATTAGAGAATCTGTTTCAGGTATAATGAATTTTCTATAGCAGAAGTTCCCCAGGTATTGTTGAACAAAATATAGAAGTCTTTGTCCGTTTCTTTAATCTTATGGGCAAGATCGTCCAGGAATTCCTCAGAATAGGACGATTTATACAGTACAGGTTTCCCATGCAAACGGTAATACCCGATTTTGGAATTGGTAACCATGACATCTTCTGAAAGTTTGCCGGGAAAACTCACACCACAAAAAATCCACTGGTGTTTTCTGAATAGCTTATAGATCTCATCATTCCACCAGGAAGCATGGCGGAATTCCACGGCTAAAAGATAGTGGTCAGATAAAGTATCTGTCAGCCATTGGATGTTATCTTCCGTACAATGAAAAGATGCAGGAAACTGAATGAGAAATCCTGCCAGCTTCATCTCGATATTTTCATTTATATCATTGCAAAAATTTTCAAATTCCTCTTTTTTACTTTCCGAATAACCGGAATGGGAAATGATTTTCGGGATTTTGATGATGAATCTGAAATCATCCGGTGTTTCATCCTTCCATTTCTGGAGGGTTTTTGCAGTAGGCTTGCGGTAAAAAGTACTGTTGATCTCTACAGTGTTATAAGCCTTCGAGTATAAATTCAAAAAATCCTTATTCTGAGCATCGGCCGGATATAGTGAACCCTTCCAGTCGGTATTATAAAAACCGGAACAGCCGATATGATAATCTTTTTTAGTCGTCTTCATTTGATTTATTCATTAATTTCTATGCCAGTCTTCATCATATCAGCAGGTTGAAGTTATTATAAAACGGATATGATATTTATCATACCAAATTAGTATGAAATTAATTTGGATAGATCATTCTTTTCAAATTACTTTTGCACTGTGAACATCAATTGCTGTCATACTTATTAAGAAAGACCGAGGGAACTGACCCAGTGAAGTCTTGACAACCTGCCGCTTGGTAAGGTGTCACATTCAGCCTTTGAAGAAAGGAAAGATAAGTGGAAAAAGTTTTTATTAGTTGGACTAGATCGTTCCTTATATGGCTTCTTTCAGATTTATCTGGAAGAAGTTTTTTTTTGTTATAAACGTAAAATTTAAAAATATGGATTCTAAAATTATTATCAAACCGGGAAAAGTGCTGGTGCTTTCGGCAGCTGTCATTTTCTTTTCGGGTATTTCCCAGGCTCAGGCTCAGGAGACCAGACCTGTACGGGACACCGTTTCGAACAAAGAAATCGAAGAGGTGGTGCTGGTTGGTTCCAGAAGTGGCGGACGTTCCAGAGCAGACAGTCCGGTTCCTGTGGATGTTTTCAACCTGAAAGATATCCAGCAAAGTCTGCCACAGACGAATATCAATCAAATCCTTAATACGATTGCGCCTTCCTTCACATCCACGATTCAGACGAACGCTGATGGGTCGGATCACTCAGATCCTGCACAGTTGAGAGGCCTGGGACCAGATCAGACTTTGGTTCTGGTTAATGGAAAAAGGCGGCATAACTCGGCACTGGTGAATGTCAACGGTGCGCCGGGAAGAGGAACAGTCGGTACAGACCTGAACGCCATTCCGGCTTTTGCTCTTAGCAGAATCGAGGTTTTGAGAGACGGTGCTTCTGCGCAATATGGTTCTGATGCCATTGCCGGTGTGATGAATCTACAACTGAAGAGAGACACAGGAAAACTGACAGGACAGCTGAATTACGGAGGTTACCTCACGCCTGCGGCCAATGACCATAATGGGAATTACGACGGACAGCAGTATCAGTTGGACTTAAACTATGGCAATAAAATCGGGACAAAAGGAGGGTTCTATAATTTAACCTGGTCTTCGCAATTCCGTGATCCAACGAGAAGAGCAGGAACAGAAAGCGGAAATATCTACAATGCCTATAATGCCATTGAAAAAAGAGCGGCGGAAAACGGGGTTAATTTGTCTTCTTATTTTAATAACATCAATCAACTGAAAGGCACGGCCGGTGAGCAGGACTTTGTAAATCTGATCCATCAGTATGCACAAGGCGTGAATTACTTTGATTCCGCTTTTCAGTCAAGTATCCAAAATGCGTCAACCATTACGGCTTTGCAAAGTTTATTGGGGGCAAATGTCAGTGATGACGAACTGGCGTACAGAGGCCAGACCAGAAAAGATTTCAATATGCAGGTGGGCCAGTCCAAACTCAGTAACCATCAGTTATTCCTGAATGCAGAAGTGCCTTTGAATGACGACTGGAAAGTTTACACATTCGGAGGTTATTCGGTCAGAGACGGGCAGTCCGGCGGATTCTACAGGAGACCCAGAGAAGCCAGAACCTTCACAGGACTCCATATTGACGGTTATCTGCCGGAGATCCACACATTGATACAGGATGTGTCTTTAGCAGCCGGTGTGAAAGGCCAATGGGAGGGGTGGAATGTAGACTTCAGCAACACGTTCGGGCAAAACAGTTTTGATTATACGATTGAGAATACGGGAAATACCAGTTTGAGATTCAACTCTCCTAATTCTTTCAAAGCCGGAGGATTGCAGTTTTTGCAGAATACTGTCAACCTGGATTTCAGTAAAAAATTTGATTTATTACAAGGTGTGAATTTCGCTTTCGGGGCAGAGCAGCGTTACGAGAACTTTAAAGAAAATCCGGGCGAAGAAGCTTCTTACACCGCTTATGATGTAAACGGCAATATACGGACAGGGACTTCTGTTAACCCAACGGACTTTTTTGGGGCAACATTGCCGGGAGGTTCACAGGTTTTTTCAGGTTTCAGAGCTGAGAACCAAGTTAATAAAAGTAGAAACGCTTATGCGGTTTATGGTGATGTAGAGTTCAATTTTACCAATTGGTTTTTGGTAGATGCGGCGATCAGATATGAGAATTATTCGGATTTTGGTTCGACCTTCAATTATAAACTGGCATCAAGAATCAAATTGTCAGATGATCTTAATTTCAGATTTGCAGGTTCCACAGGTTTCCGCGCGCCGTCTATTCACCAGATTTATTATAACACAACATCTACATTGTTTACTACACTTCCGCCAACGCCAGAGAATCCAAACCCTCAGCCATCACTGGTAGAAGTTGGAACTTTCAGTAATGATTCTCCAATTGCAAAAGGTTTGGGAATTAATAAACTCAAGCAGGAGACCTCCAAATCCGTGAGTGCAGGATTCACTTATAAGATTCCATCGCTTAATCTGAATATTACGGCTGATGCTTATTTCATCAGAATCGATGACAGGATTGTTTTGACCGACCAATTTACAAAGTTTACTAATCCAGCGTCAGGTTCACCTCAAAGTTTGGTCAATGAAGAGTTTATCAAAGCAGATGTGAACGCAGCTCAGTTCTTTGCCAATTCCATCGATACGGAAACCAAAGGTCTGGATGTGGTCATCAGTCACAGTTACAGAACAGGTGCAATCAAATTAAACAATGACTTTGCCATTAATTTTAACAAGACCAGGAAAGTAGGCGACATTCACGCTTCTGATTTGTTGAAAAATGCAGGATTAGAGAATACATATTTTGGAGAAAGGTCACGAGTGTATCTGGAAGATGCTGTTCCAAAAGTGAAAGCGAGTTTGTCAAATAATGTTAATTGGAATAATTTCAATTTCTATTTGAGAAATACTTATTTCGGCAAAGTTTATGGTGCGGATAGTATCAACGGAAATCCGTTTGAGCATCAATTGATAACGGATAAAATCATCACAGATCTATCGATTGGTTATGACATCAGCAAAAATTTCAATCTGACAATTGGCGCCAATAATTTATTTGATATTTATCCAACCAAAAACGTGACAGCATCCACGAATAATGACCAGTTCATCTATTCCCGTTCAACATCCCAGTTCGGACAAAACGGACGGTATGTGTTCAGCAGGCTGACGGTTTCTTTTTAATCAGACGATTTTAAGGTTTTTATATTTGTTTTGAGACGGCATCAGGAGTTTTCCTCGGTGCCGTTTTTGTTTAACATAAAGGCACAAAGGGTAATTATAAAAGCAATAATTTAAGCACAAAGCATTCATTTATTAAAACAAAAAAACATTCCTGTTTTCCTTGTGCCTTAAAGCATAATCTAAAACGAATATATCTTCGTGCGTTTGTGTTAAACTAAACATCTAATTTAGCATTATTCAATCTCAAAGAATTCAGGATCACGGAAACAGAACTGAAACTCATCGCCGCGGCTGCAATCATCGGACTCAGCAGAATCCCGAAGAAAGGGTAGAGCAATCCTGCAGCTAACGGAATTCCCAAGACGTTATAAATAAATGCAAAGAATAAGTTCTCCTTGATATTCTTCAGAAGTTTCTCGCTCAGTATTTTAGCTTTTGCAACACCAAGGATGTCGCCTCTCAGTAAGGTAATTTCAGCACTTTCTATGGCAACGTCTGTTCCTGTCCCCATTGCGATGCCGATGTTGGCTTGTGCTAACGCAGGCGCATCATTGATGCCGTCGCCGGTCATTGCTACAATTTTTCCTTCAGACTGAAGTTTTTTGATTTCGTTCATCTTGTCCTCGGGAAGGCAACTGGCTTTGAAGTTTTTGATTCCGAGTTCTGTGGCGACTGCTTTTGCCGTATGTTCGTTGTCGCCGGTCATCATGATCACTTCGATGTTTCGGGAATGGAGATAATCGATGGCTTGTTTGGATGTCGATTTGATCTGATCTGAAAAACTGAGGAATCCAATCACTTTACCAGCTTTTGCGAGGTAAGAAATGGTCTTCGCCATCGCTTGACTTTGAATAACTTTTTGTTTTAATGAATCAGGAATGCTGATGTTGAAATGTTTCAGTAAAGTTTCGTTCCCCAGTTCTATTTCTTCCTGATTAATAATTCCTCTCACACCTTTTCCTGAAATATTCTCAAAGCTTTTGACATTCTCAAACTGTAGGCTTTCAATTCTGAACTGATTCAAAACGGCATTGGATAAAGGATGTTCAGAATTTTGGTTTAATGAACCGGCGAGTTTTAAGATTTCATTTCTATCAATGTTTTCTAATGATTCAATATGGTCAAGACTTGGTTTTCCTTGGGTCAACGTTCCTGTTTTATCGGTTATCAGCACATTGATTTTGTGCATTTCTTCCAGCGCTTCTGCGTTCTTGATTAATATTCCGTTCTGCGCACCTTTCCCGATTCCGACCATCAGACTCATTGGAGTTGCTAAGCCGAGTGCGCACGGACAAGCGACAATTAAAACGGCCACAGCATTCACAAAAGCATAGATCAACTTATTCTCACCTCCGAAAATAAACCACAAAATAAATGTCAGCACCGAAATCGCAATGACCGCCGGAACAAAAATCTTTGCCATTTTATCTGCTAATTTCTGAATTGGTGCTTTGCTTCGGCTGGCTTCGTTGACCAGTTTGATAATTTGAGAAAGCAGAGTTTCATCGCCGACCTTTTCAGTTGCCATCAGGAAACTTCCATTGCCGTTGATTGTTCCGGAACTAACTCTGTCACCGGATTTTTTCTCTACAGGAATTGGTTCTCCTGTAATCATCGATTCATCGATATTAGAGTTTCCTTCGATGATTCTACCGTCAACCGGGATTTTTTCTCCGGGTTTTACTCTTAAGATATCATTGATTTTTACTTCTGCAAGTGATACTTTTTTCTCATTGCCTTCAACGATCAAATTTGCTGTATCAGGCGATAGATTCATCAACGCTTCAATGGCTTTTCCGGTTTTCTGATGCGCTCTGGCTTCCATCATTTGTCCCATTATCACCAGGGTCAGAATCACACAAACGGATTCGTAGTAGAGTGGAGTCTTTCCGCCGTGAGACAACTCGTGGGGTAAAATATCAGAAACAAATAAGGCTGTTAAGCTAAAAATCATTGCTGAAGCAACGCCCAAAGCAATCAACGAAAACATATTGAGATTCCACGTTTTGAAGGAAATCCAGCCACGTTTCATCACAAACCAACCGGCATAAAACAGAACGGGCAAGGTGAGAATCAATTCCAAAATCCCCTGGATTTGAAGGGAAAAAGGCCAATGGATGAACATCCCGCCCATTGATAAAATGAAAACAGGAACTGTAAATCCTAAGGCTGTCCAGAACTTTCTCTGTAAAGTTTGGTAGGTTTTGTCTTCGTGCTTTTCGCCTTTTATGGGAATCATCACCAGATCCATTCCGCAGACGGGACAACCGACATTGGAATCATAAACCTTGTCGCCTTCGCAGAACATCGGACAATAATATTTTCCCTGGTTGTCGGTTGATAGTTGATGGCTGATGGTTTTATGATTTCCTTGATGGCTATCAATTGTCAACTGTGAACGATCAACCAACTCCTGTGTGATCTCTTCCAGGTGCATATGACAAACCGGACAACCGGAATCTGATGCATAAGTTTTATCGCCTTCACAAAACATCGGACAAAAATAATCTCCGATTTTGTCTTTGAAACCACCGGGAAGATTGGTTTTTGAGTAGGTTTGTGGCTTGTTTCTGTGGTCTTCACGTTCTTCTATCGGCACAAGGAACATATTACAAACCGGACATCTGCCTTGCTGGAAATAGAGTTTTTCGCCTTCGCATTCCATCGGACAATAATAGACTGAGCTTGGAGAAGTACGTTGGTTTGGATGAAGTTTGTCGGGATTATGATGATGTTTTTCCATTTTTGTAGAATTGATTTACAAATTTCTGAAAAATAGATACCAATCCGTTATAAATAAATGGAAAGATGTTATAGACTGATTTGAGTGGATAATTCCTGAATCTTCTGTTTTAATTCTTGATAGATTTTTTCTGTAAAAGGTGTTGCTATCCCGAGTTCATTGGCATACTGAATAATTGAACCTGCGAATAATGTGAGTTCGCTATTTTGCTTTTTTAGGTTAATATCGAGCTGCAGAGAAGTCGGAGTTTCTGGTGGAAAAGTAGATGCTTTTTCGAATGTCTTTCCAATGATATTATAGGGCAAATCGATTTGTTTTTTGTCAGCGATCATTTTTAATTCCAGCATTATCTGAGTTGCTTCCTGTTTCTGAATGGTATCGTTGCAGACTGTTCCGATGGATGAGTTGTATTTTGCCGTTACCAATCCGAAACTGGCTACAAAAAAGAACTTGGTCCAGATATCTGCAAAAGAATTCTCTTTAAAGTCAGAATCAATTCCGCTGTCTTTTATCAATTGAACAATCCAATCTATATCTTCAGTAAGATTAGCAGGATCTTTACCGAATATCAGCTTGCCGGCTTTGCCTTTGTGTTCCACGACTCCTTTTTGCTTGATATGAGAGGCAACATAAACACAGGCTGGCAAAATTGTATTTTCCCGAATGATCTTTCTGATCCTGTCATAGATGTCTACACCATTCATTAACGGAAGAAGGATTGTTTTTGGGGAAATCGTCTTTTTCAGGTTTAGGCAAACATGTTCCAGATCATATTCTTTTACGCAGATCAAAATCAGATCAGGAGTACTGATTTCTGAGATAGTCTGAACAATCTGACCAGGTTTTGTAATACTGTCCTGGTGTTCCGGAGAAAGTAAAGTTAAGCCGTTTTCTCTGACAACATCATAGGTCTGACCTCTGGCAACAAAGGTAATATCAAACTGATTTTGTTTGTCATTAAACTGATTGATTTTAAAACCGAAATAACCGCCAACACCTCCCAATCCAATGATTGCTATATTTTTCTTTTCCATTAATTAGTATTGTAATTTCAGGCAAATTTGGGGAAAATAGAGTATAGTTGGATATAAAATCATTTTTAAATAAAAAGAAAACCTCCAGACTGTCTGAAGGTTCATATTTTACTTTCTTGGTTTCAAAGATAAATTGTCTAAGTACACTGCCTGATGCACACCATTCAGCATTACTTTCAGGCCTATATTGCTATCTTTTTTCAAAGAAATATTGAAGACTTTTTTGTCTTTCCCTATTTTTTCAGGTTTTGCGATTGTTAGGAAAGTTTTAGGATTTGAATTTTGAACAGACAGGATTTCCAGTGTTGTTTCACCACCATTATCCGTCACATCTACACTTAAAATATAATTTCCGGCCTTGATTTTTGGTGTCACAAGATACATATTTTCTTTAGGATTGGTCATCGAATAGAATATGATCTTGTTGTCACTTGCATAAAGCATAGCTTCACCTTTCCGGATCGACCAGCATTTATCAACCTCTTTCCATGAGTCAAAATTTTCTGTGATTGCAGAAACTGTTTTGCATTGCGCACTAACAGTAAGAAAACCTCCAAAAGACAAGATTCCTCCGAGTATTATTTTTTTCATTATTAATTAAATAGTATCGTGCAAAACTATTTAAAAAATGAGATTAAAACAAAGTTATTTATATTAAATCTAAATAATAGTCTGAAATAAATAATCAGCCCAGCACATCATCATTTTGTTCTTCGTGATCATCATCATTGTCGCTGGTGCTCCAGTAATTATTTTCTTCGTCTTCGGAACCTATTTCTTCCATATCATCGTCATCTTCAACACCCGGAATGTCCAGCCCTTTGTCAATTTTATCATCATCATCCGGAGTTTCTGTCAGTATTGGATTTCCGTTACCGTCCAGCGGAACCATATCTTCCTGATTAAAAATATCTTCACTAGAGTCATAATCCATTTCTCTCAGTTTTCTGTTTTGTTCGTCGATGTTGTCTTCTGGTGTCATAATATTATTTTTAGTTTGATGATGAACACAAATATAATTCCAATATGACTATTTGACTCTATAAATTAACTCAGCTTATATAAAAAACCATTCATGACTGAATGGTTTGCTTTATTATAAAAAACTGGAATCAAACGAGAACGGTAAAAGATCTCTGATTGATTTTGTTTTATAGATTTCGCCGTTCAACGATGCAAAATAAATTTCGATACCTTCTTTTTGCTTGGCCTCATATTCGAGAATCGATTGTCTGCAGGCACCACATGGCGGAATTGGGGTTGAGGTGAGTGCTTCTTTTGGTGCGCCGATCACAAAAAGTTTTTTGATTTTTACATCCGGATAATTTGCAGAAGTCCAGAAAATCGTAGTTCTTTCTGCACAAAGTCCGGACGGATACGCAGCATTTTCCTGATTACTCCCGGTAATTATTTCGCCATTTTCCAGAAGAACGGCACAGCCAACAAGGAAGTTGGAATAGGGCGCATATGCCTGTTGCCGGATTGCCTGGGCTTTGTCGAAAAGTGTTTTTTCTATATCGGTAAGATGATCGTAACTCTCGATTACTTCAAAATTGATTTTTATCTCTTTTTCCATTTTAAAAATGCAGGGCGGTAAAAATACAAGTTTTACAGTTATAAATTAACATTTATTGAAAAAAATCATCTAATGGATATGTTACGATCGTTTTTAGCACTTACTTTTTTCTTTATTATCGGATCAGCGAAGGCTCAGGATAAAATTTTCTGGAATGAAAACCGGAAACTGACGTGGGAAGATTTCCAGTCCAAGACACAGCCGAATATTTCCAAAGCTGCTGCAACAACCTTCTGCGGAATTTCATATTTACTAAACAGTCCTACCAGAAAATTTACATCAGGCGAAGTTAAGATCGAATCTTTCTTTATCCCGTCCAAATCCTGGGTTCACAGTGATCATAAGACGGATATGGTCCTTATGCATGAGCAAAGCCATTTTGATATTGCGGAATTATTTGCAAGGAGATTCAGGAAGCAGATCCGCAATAAAACGATGGATGCAAAAACGCTTCAGACATATTATGCAGAGATCTATGATGCTTATAAAGTCTATCAGCAGGATTATGAAACGGTGACCAACCATGGAAGGATCCGTGACAAACAATTAGAATATTCTCAAAAAATAGATTTGGAAATAGAACTGCTTTCAGATTTCAGAACCTGAATTTCCTGTTTTCTTTTTTCTCGGACAATTTCTTTTTGTTGTCGATACGTTTCTGGATCTGACCTTTTGAAGGTTTTGTGGCGATGCGTTTTTTCTGAATAAACAGTGACTTTTCAACCATTTCCAGCATCTTTTCTGTTACGGTTTTCTTATTTTTAAGCTGGGTCCTGCTTTCAGATGAAGTCATCTGGAGCAAACCTTCGGAATTGATTCTGTTTTTAAGTTTTTCTGAGATTCTGAGTTTTTCGTCAAAAGTAAACGACTGGCTTTCCATCACGTTCCAGATCCCTGTTACAGCGGTTTCCACCTTGTTTACGTTTTGTCCGCCCGCTCCGGATGAGCGCGAAGTCTTGTAGCTGATCTCGGCAGAAAAATCTTTCATTTTTTTAATTTATAATCCGTTTTTTCAGTTCCTGACGGTTTACTTTTCCGTTTGGCGTTCTGGGGATCTGTTCCACAAAAATAATTCCTTTCGGCTTATGAAAGCTGAATTTATAGTTTACGGATGATAGTTTTTGATACAGCGATTCTGATTCCTCACCTTCAATAATTAGAAGCAGTTTCTGTCCCAGCTTTTCGTCATCGATTCCGAGAAAAACACTTTCGTTCGTAATTTTTTGTTTCACCAGTCTTTCCAATTCTTCAGGAAAAATTTTTGCACCTCCGGAATTGATTACATTGTCAACTCTTCCAAGAAATCGGAATTGCTTATTACCATTGATCTCAACCAGATCGTTGGTCTGCAAAAGCTCCGGATTCAGCTTTGGTGCAAAAATTTTGAGACATCCTCTTTCGTCCGCAGAAATATCAATCCCTTCAAAAACATTAAACCATTCCTGCTGCTTCGGATAGATTTCCTTTAAAGCAATATGAGAAAGAGTTTCGCTCATGCCGTAAGTTTCAAAGATTCGAATCCGATAATCTGAGGATTTTAGCGTTTGAGAAATTTTACTTTTTAAAGTTTCTGAAACTGTTGCGCCACCGATAATCAAATTTTTTAATAAATGTAGTTGCTCCAGAGAGTTTTCGACCTGCAGAGGTGTCATCGCACAAAAATCTACTTCTTCTTCAAGGTTTTCCAAAGGATTGGTTGACGGTTCAACAATTTTCAGTTTTAATTGCCTTGAAATACTTCTCACAACCATCATTTTTCCGGAGATATATTCAACGGGAAGACAGAGCAGAGCCTGGTCGCCTTTTTTCAAGCCAAGAAAATCACATGTCATGTCAGCGGAATTCATCATTTTTGACTTTTCAATATTAAAAATTTTAGGTATTCCTGTCGATCCTGAAGTTTGTACCTTTACAGTTTTTGTGTCAGAATTCCATTCTTTTATAAAGTCTAAAACTTTGGTTTCAAATTCATTAGATGGGATTCGGTTGGTGTCGGATTCTTTGGAAAGGTCGATTAACATTAGCTTGAGCGAAAAATTATTTTTTAAAATTATTAATTTTTTTTCAGAAATAGTTTGGAAGTTTAAAAAAAAGCTATAAATTTGCACCACAATAAACGACAGACCCATGGTGTAACGGTAGCACTTCGGTTTTTGGTACCGCCTGTCGGGGTTCGAATCCCTGTGGGTCTACATTGTAAAATTACAACCAGTTGAAATTCAGCTGGTTGTTTTTTTGTAAAAAAGCCCGGACTTGAATCTTTTTTAATTATTTATTCAGAATTATATTTTTAATGATCGGTTCCAGATTTGTTGGCAGATCAGCATCTTTAACCTGGTAATTCCTGATGTTCATTTGATTTAGCCAATTTTCCCAATAGGTTTTGATAACATCGTCTTCAAAAGGATTTCCTTTTTCTGGATTGATTCCGATGACGATGACTTCCAGATTCTTCAGATTGTCATTGGCTTTAATGAAACCTAACCCTTTATCATCAATTTTGGTCCTGAAGTCTGGTGTGTTGAGTTTTAGTGATCTTACGAGTTCCGGCGTCAGATAAGAAGTTTTGGTTCCTTCTGTAAATTTCGAATCCTTGTGAAACATATAGCCATCTGTCAAAATAAAAAGTACATTTCTGTGTTTGTCTTTTATACAATAATCTTTGACTTTGTTTTTAAAAAATCCCCAGATATCTGAACCAACATATTTTTTATCCTCAATAGCGGATTGGTAGATTTTTCCCGGGAGGATAGTGTACTTTTCGTCCACAAGTTTAATATTTTCTTTTGAAGTGTTTTTGTCAAATGAAACTTTCAATTGTTTTGCAAACTCGTTAATTGCAGGATCAGAAGGTTCCGGATTAAAAAAAATCTGCATCTGATCATCCAGCTGAATGACCTTTTTGCTTTTTAAATGATCTGTAAAACCAGTTTTTATAGCTTTGATATATTCCAGGTCTCGCTGATAATATTCCATGGATGGATTCGGATATTTTACCGGATCGATTCTATCAGAAAGATCTATCAGAATGCTGACATTAATGTTTTTGTTGTTCACTATCGAATCGGTGTTTTGGGTTGCCCCAGCCTTCGGTTCGCTTTTTTTGCATTGAATTAAAAATAATGACAAAGTCATTAGATAATATATATATTTCATAAGTATTAGTTTTTACAGGACAGAAACGTAAACTGAATTTTGGGTGTCAGAATTGGCGCCTACTTTGTTGAGGTTATAATTGTATTGATTTTTGCATTCTTCAATTATTTCCTGTTTTACAGGATGAGAAATGGCTAATTTTTCATTGATAAAAGTGATCCAGCCCTGAACATATTCAGATGCATAAGATTTATATTCTTTTGTCGGAATGATAACCCCATCAATAATATTCTGAAGCTCTTCTATTCTGCCTTTAGCTTTGATAATCAATTCTTTGATGCTGGTGATGTTGTTTTTGATTTCTTCCAACTGTTTTTCAAAACCAGAGATTCTGTCCTGATGAATGAGAATGTCTTTCTGTTTTTTAATCTGCTCGTTCTTGATTTTATCCTTTTCTTTATGTTCTTTCATAATGAAATCGAAAACCAGTCCCCAAATAATATACACTACAAATCCCGCAAAAATGATTCCCCAAAACTGATTCTTTGTAAAAGCAATTGACAGGTCAAAAGGCGGAGAATCAAAAGTTTTATTAAGTTCATAAAGTTTGGATTCGATCTCATAGGCAAGAATGGCATCAAAAGCAAAAGTCACTACAAAAAGAAGGAGCATTTTTACATAATTCAGCCAGCTTTTAGTTTCTCCGAACATATGAATCAAATAACCCAATCCCAGGAATACAAAAGGAATCAATGTTACAAAAGCGCCTTCCAAAGGACCTTCGTCCCAAGCTTTGTTAAAAGCCTGCGCATCCAGTACACTTTGCATAATACTGACGTTCGGGTCAAAAGTCTTGAAAAAAGCTGAAAAAGAGGTAGAAATGTAAAATGTAAACAGATATAAGCTTATTGGAATCAAAAGCAACAGTCCGATCCAGAACTTAGTAGAAGCACCTTTGCTGGCATTGATGTGATAGATTTCCGGATTTCTGGGAATATCATTGATCTCAAATTTCAAAGTCTCAATTTTATTCTGAACAGCATCGATATTTTGCTGAACTTCTTTGATCTGTTCTTCCTTATTATCCAGAGAAACGGTGAGGCCTTTGATTTCGGTTTCTTTATTTTTCTGTTCGTTGATATAAGGTTCTTTCAACTTGTTTTGTTTGTCGGCCAATTCTTTTTCCTCATTCTGGAATTTGGAATAGATCGCATCCAGGCAGATTGACAGCGCTGTATGATTCCCATTGTTGAGAGAACTGTCTCTATAGCCAGATTCGTGATAAGTTCTTTTTCTGCTTTCTTCAGTAGATTCTCCATTATTAACGGTTTCAACAATTTTAAGTGGAGATTCTTCCTTTTCAGCAGGTACGGGTTTTAATCTGAAGATATTTTTGATATTACTGGTCATGATCTAGTTTTTTAAATCGTTAAAAATGTCAGTTTTGCTTTTCCCTTCTTTTACAGAATCGATAAGATAATCCACGATTTGTAATGCATTTTCTTCCATAAATCCGAACATCAAAACATACTTTTCCAAAGAAGTTCTTTCATTGGGAGAAACTTCTCCATCTGCCCATATCATGACGGTTAAATCATAGAGATAATCGATTTTTTCTTCAATGCTTTCCGGAATTGTAATTTTGGAATTCACAGGATTTAAAAGAATCTCGTCCAGCTTTTTCTGAGAAATGCCTCTGTCTTCTGCAGATTTGTAGAGCGCTTTCAGTTCGAGAGAACTAAAATTGTCATCACAGATCGCCATTTGATAAAGTCTTAGAAAATGTGCTTTCAGACTTTCGGTTGTTTCTATAGTTTCATTCATTGTTATGATTGTTTTTTGATGAAGTTTTGATAATTCTGTCTCTGCTGTATGTTTTTGGTTGCGATATAGTCTCCTGAGCAATTTCTTCGGGTTGTCTCTTCTTTTTTCTTCTGATGACAACAAGCAGCAGGAACAAAATACCGGTAACAATATCAATCGGAATCCAGATACTCTTTAAATAAAAATGAACCGGAAGGATCGGATTGAATAAAATCTGAATGGTCCCGAATACCAGAATCCAATGAAAGTCTCTCTGCCTTCCGAAATAGTACACTATAATCCCTGCAGCTATAAAAACGATGATCCTGAGAAAGGTATAATAGGGTAGCGGAAGCGGAAGAACGGCGATGAAACAGCACAAGGCACAAAATGAAAAAAAAGTCTTGTAAATGATTTCCAGATGTTTGAAACCATTTGTAGTATTGGTTGTTTCCATAATTAATTACATCCGGAACAATAACTTCTGTCTACATATTCCTTAGTGTTTCCCGACCAATAGTAACAACCGCCTCTCGGTCCAACTTCTAAAGGATAACCGTTGTAAGTACAGCCTTTTTTCTTTGAACTCGATTTTGATGATTTCTTACTTTTAGAAGAATTTTTCTTCTTCTGTTTCTTGACAAAATGTTCGGTGATTGAAGTATTACTGGTCGATGATTTGTAAATTGCCGGGATTAATATTCCTAAGGTCAATAGCATAAAAAGTAGTTTTTTCATAATGATTAGCTATAATTTTCGATGGTTTGATGAAGTTCAGATCTGTGATTATAAATCTCGTCAAGCGAATTAAGATTTATTTTCTCTCCGGAATCTTTTCCATTATGGAAAATTTCCATCAGCTTTCTATTGGTTCCGAAATGAAATCTGCAAATTGGTTTTCTGTTATTGTCATCCAATAAAATCCCAAAATAAGATTGCGTGTCTCTGTAAGCAATTCTTTCTGCCGATATTTTTTCTCTCAAAATGGCTTTTACAATTTGAAAAGCTTCCAATTCTTCATCCGTTGTTATGACTTTGGGAGTGTCGGTATTCTGGTCAATATTAGGTGTAGGAATAGTTGTTTTTTCGGTTTCAATACTGTCATTTATGACTAAAGCAGACTTCAGTCTTGAGCTGATTGATTCTGAAATTGAGATGCTCAGAGCCTTCTTCGTATATTCCTTAAAAGTGATCATTCTGCTTGCTGTAAGAGGTCTGTCAAAGAATCGGTTGACCAGTAATTTTACGATTTCATCAGAAGGATTTTCGATTTCTTTTTCAAATTCTTTTCTGATGGCTTTGATGTATTTCAAAGCTTCCGCAGAATCCAAAATCGATTCCAGATTGTAGCCGGATTTTGTAAAATTCTCAAGAACCTTGATAGAACTATCCTTCAGATCATCCAGATTGATGGTGAAAAACGGCTTCTCATCCATGATGTTCGGTTTTTCCAGATCAGTGTAGAAATTATAAATGATTCCATTGGTCAAAATACCAAATCTTGCTTTGGAAACGTGATAATAACGATGAAGTTGAGAATTATGCGCATCTGCATTTTCTTTCCAGTTTTTGCATTCTATAATAAGAATATGTTCATCATCTTTCTTGATGACAAAATCGACTTTCTCTCCTTTCTTAGTTCCTATATCAGCAATGAATTCCGGAACCACTTCCGTCGGATTAAAAATATCATATCCAAGAATCTGAATGAATGGCATTACAAATGCAGTCTTTGTGGCTTCTTCCGTTTGTATCTGATCTTTAAGACCTTTCACACGCTGATGAAGCTGTTCCAGTTTTAATTTGAGTTCCATAGTCAATTAGTTTGTTTCGTCGGTCGTTTCAGCATTTGGTGCATTTTTTTTTACAGAATCGATTCCGTCTTCCATTCCTTGTTTTGTAGAATATAACTGGCTTTTTCCAATGATTTCACCATTTCCAGCTTTCAAAACGAAATAATCTTTATTGTTTACAGCCATTCGTCTTTCAAATCTCGAATCAATTTGTGAATTGGTTTTCACTGATTCTATTCCGTTTGTACACCCGGATTTTGAAACGTAACCTTCGCTTGTTAAGATGATTTCTCCGTTGCCGGTCTTGAGGTTGAATTGATATTCCCCATCTTTTCTTTTTGTAATAATGAATTTTCCCATTGTTATTTTATTTATTTAACTATCCAAAAGTACCTCGGCTATCTATTTTTTATTTACGGAAATCCGTAAAAGCAAAAAAACTTTCAAAATCTTGAAAGTTTTTAATAAAAAGTGTTTATTTTAATCAATTAGATAATTCCGAAATCTTTGCAAAAAGCAATCAGCTGTTCATTACTTTTGATATCCAAAGATTCTTTGATGTCTTTTAATCTTTTTTCTACAGCACTCATACTGGAACGTTTGAAGTTATTCTCTTTCAAATACGCCGGGATGTTTTTGAGAAGCATTCCCGTGGCTAATAAAGAGACAATTAGTGTATCATATTCAGAAAATTCAAAAGAGTTTCTTTCCGGACTATTGGTTTTTAGATCATAAGTGATATGTTTTTCATTATTAAAGACCGCCTTTATTGCTTTTTTTAAATCCTTTACATCATCCCGTCCTTTTTTTACATATCCGTTCACATGTTGATCTGTAAAAAGTTTTTCAATAATAACTTCTTTTTTTTCGGAAGAAAAAACAATGATTTTTATATTGGGCTGGATTGCTCTGATCGCTGAGATTAATTCCTGTCCCGTATTAATATTTTGTTTTCTATAATCCTCATCAAAAGAAAGATCTGTAATTAACAACTCAAAGGTATTATTTTCATGAAGTCCGATTTTCACTCTTGCAAGCGCATCATCACAGTAACTAACATATTTTGGGTCTGATATTTTCAGGTCTTGTACAGCTTTTTGAACAGAGATGTTAGAACTTTCGTGATCTTCGGCGATAAGAATTTTTTTAAACATATGTATTTATTTTTAAACAGGAAATGAAATGTTGATTTTCAATAGATTATTTGTTTCTGTGTCAAAAATAATTGTTCCTTTTATAGCATTCATACGGTTTTCCATATTTTGCAAACCATTTTTCGGAGAATGTTTCTTTATTCCTGTTCCGTTATCTGTATATGAGATATTTATTACCGAATTTTCTTTAGAGAATTTGAGGGAAACAATGCTTGCCCGGCTGTGTTTTTTCATATTGGTCATCAATTCCTGTAGAACCAGATAGATTTCCATTTTGCTCTGAAAATTGACATCCTGCCATAGATTTTCATTATTTCCATTAAAAATTATTTTCACAGCGTTTGACGAATAAGAATTCAGCATATGATGAAGCTGTTCAGAAAAAGCCTGGTTTTCACTGATGTCTTTATTGTCGTAAGAAATATCTCTGGAAATTTCGTACACATTTTCTAAACCGAATAAAAGTGATTCTTTGTCAATTTTATCCGTGTTTTCTACTTGCGACAGGAGTTGGTAAATTCTATTAGCAACGCGGTCATGCACTTTTTTGGAATATTTGAGTTCTGTATTTTTTACTTCCAAAAGTTTTTCCTGCTGAAGTCTTTTTTGCCTTCTTTGATAATAAAAATATACAAAAATGATGAAAATAATTAATGCTGTAAGAATGATATTTCTAACAAAGATTTTAGTTTGCTTTTGCGTACTTTCTGCCTTCGCTTTCAGAAAATCGGCTTTGTTTTTCTCTGTCTCATAGCGGATTAATGCGAACTGATTCTTTGCCTTATTTCGTGATGTCTGGAGGCTGTCATTAAGCTTTTGATAAATATTGAAGTATTGTTTGGAATTTTTTGGAGTTTCCAGAGAAATTAATTTCTGCAGCGCTTCAGCCTTATCGTCAGGACTTTTTAATTTTTTAGAAATGTCGTACATCTTTCTGGCATAAGTCAGTGCAGAATCTGGCTGTTTATTGGTATAATAATCAGCAAAGTGTGCATAACTGGAGTTCAGACCCCAGTTGTCATGTTCTTTTGATCTTATTTTTAAGGCATGCTGAAATTCCGGGATTGGATTATAATTCTGGTTTTGAAGCCATTTGGTAAGGGCAAGATTCGTGAGCGTTCTTGCATAACCGATTTTGTTTTTTTTGCTTTCATTTATAATGGATTTATAAATTTCTAAAGCTTCCGGATAGTCATTATCTCTCCTGTAGTTGTTGGCGAGATTATTTTGGTAGATGATCTTATCATCGGGATTATCAGTGAAAAGCAGAGCCTGTTTATAAAATTCTATAGCCTTTTTGTAATTTTCCAGCTTGCTGGATATAATTCCTAATGTGTTATAATTAATGGATAAATATATTCTGTTTGTACTGTCTTTTTTATTCAGATAATGAATTGCAGAAATGCCTGTTTCCTGACTGCCGAAATAATCACCGTATTTTTCCTGTATAATGGCCATGTTCACCATGCATTTGGCAGCACCCAAGCTGTCCTTCTGCTGAAGGAAAAAATCTTTGGCTTTATAAAAATATGAGAACGAACTGTCTACATTGCCCTTTTCTCTGTATTCAAATGCTTTTTCATAAAAAGGATTAATAATTTCTTTATCCTGCGGTATTTTATTTTCACAAGAATAAATGAATATGAGTAGTAAAAATGTAAAAATTTTCAAGTTTTTAGTTTTCATCGAATTTAAAAAAAATTAGCGAAAGAATATTCCTTCGCTAATTATTTTCATCAGTTAATGATGGAATCGATTATCCGCCGATAATTTTTGGAGGGACTGGATGTCCGTCGTCTCCACCGGTACCACCCGGATTCGGGTTTACAATTCCGGGCGTATTCCCGTCATTTCCACAGTTTGAAGTCGTCGTGCCGGAAGGATTTGAAATTAATCCCAAAAATATTAAAAGTAAGTTTAACATGATTTTAAAATTTAAAAATTGACATTCGTGTTCTTCCTCGCGAAACAGATCACGAGCAGGTTTCCACAGTTTGAAAAAGAAGCGCTTCTTAAATTTTTGGGAAGAGACCTTCAAAAACGGAAGAGAAATAACTGCTTCCCAAATCAGAGATTTTCCTCCGCTTTATCAGGTTGTTTTTTGAGATCAGTTTTGTAACTTTGTTTTGTAATGTTTTGTTTATCACTGATTTCTGAAGCAAAGATGCGGACGAATTGAAAGCGAGGGTGAGAAAGTTTTTAGAAATTTTCTGGAAACTTTTTTAATTGAAATACGGAAATCCGTAAAGAGGATTTTTAGAAAAATTATAATTTTCCAACTAATAATCATTTATATGTCAAAATTTTTACCTGAGAAAAGAAAGTTAATCGAGGATGTTTTTGAAAAGGCTTCTGCCGAAACCACGGAAAAATCTTTTAGCGGAATTCTCAAATTTTTAGAAAGGACTTTACTGGATGATTTTAAGATAATTTTGAGCTATAGAACATTTGAAACATATTATAATCATTTGGTTAAAAATGATGAAGATTACAATATAAAACCTTTGATACTTGACGACCTGAGCGTCTATTTGGGCTATAATAATTTTAAAGAATACTGTGCAGAATGGAAAACTGTGGAGTATTCCGTAAAAGAGTCGATCTCAAAAGTGGTTATAAATGTCATCAATAAACCACTGCTGAAGATTCCGGAATTTTTGACAAAACACAGTAATTTCGGGATCATAGGGGTTTTAATATTGGGAAGTTTTTTTATAAGAAATAAGTTTTATAAAGCTGAAGCTGAACCTCAAAAAATATCAGAAACAGATACCATGATTTTGAAACAAAAGCCTTTTGAGCAGGTTTCTGCTAGTCAGTCTGTCATTTATGTGCCTCAGAAATTAATAAATATTCCAAAGGAAAAACCGGAAATATTGGACTTGAAACAATGTATGTATTGGAATGGAAATGAATACATCCCTGAAGATTGTAATGATACAAGAGACGGACTGGTAGCAATTGATATGAAAAAGGTGGATCATTTTAAGAAAATTATGAGACCGGATACAATTACTTCGATAAAAAATATCTGGTACTCCAAACATAAGAATGTTGTGGAATTTTTCACAGCGGATGGAATCAACCCCGAAAATCATAAGTCACTCAATCCGCTTACTGAGTATATGCTGGAAAACTATATTACCAAATAAAACCCAAATACAATTTTTTTTTTTCAGTCATAGTTCTTTTAAATTTCATAAAAAATTACCGGGAAAATTAATATTAATATAATAGTATTAAATTATTGACTTTTATTTTATCTTTTTTTATTTCATAATTTATACTTTTGCCAAAACAAAAGGAAGTATATGAAGAGATTTTTTGGAATTTTAGGGTTAGTTACCGTGTCAATGGTTTATTCTCAGTCTTTCGGAGTCAAGGGCGGTGTTAATATCTCTACAGTAAGCAAGGAGAACGGTTGGAGTGATACGAATTCTAAAATTGGCTATTATGCAGGTGCTTATATGCATGCGCAGGTCAATTCTGTTTTCAGTATTCAGCCGGAATTGATTTACAACAACATGGGCGTGAAGTACGAAAACGGGAAAACATCGCATACTCTCAATCTGGATTATATTGCGATGCCGATTATGTTTCAGTTTGAACCTATTCCTAAATTCTATCTGGAAGCAGGTCCTCAACTGGGTTTTTTGGTTAGCAATAAAAACAAATATGAAACTGACAACAAAACGATCATAGAGAAAGATAAGGACGCCTATAATCAATTTGACCTGAGTGTCGGTCTGGGACTGGGTTACAAATTTAACAATATGGCCATTGGTGTAAGATATCTTGCAGGCTTTACCGATATCAAGAAAAACGGTTCCACAAGCTGGAATAACAGTGATAAGCAATTGCGCAATAACGGATTGCAGATTGGATTGCAATTTGGCTTATAAATTAAAAAACCAACTTCAATAGAAGTTGGTTTTTTGTTATCAGTGATCTGGTGCTTATTTTACAATAAGATTTTTACTCGTTGTTTCTCCGTTGCTGGAAACAACCATTCTGTAGGTTCCTGTTTTAAGACGGGAGATATTGATTTGTGTTTTTTCATTTTCAAGATTTCCGCCGGAGATTAGTTTCCCCGAAAGGTCAATTATCTGATAAGTTGCACCTTTGTAAACTTTCGTTAATGAGATGTTCACTTCACCTTTAGCAGGATTAGGATAGATTGCAAAGCTTTTGCTAAGTGCAGATTCATTCACTGCCATGTTTTTACTGATGTTAAATCTTGCTGAATTAACTGCAAAATAAATATTTCCAACCGCTTTGACCATTATTCTTGCGTTGCTGTTATCTTCATTTGGTAAAGTGATAACTGCACTTCCGTTATTAGGAACACTTTCTGCCAGAACAACCGGGAATGTTAATCCATTATCAGAAGATATAAGGATCTTAACGTTCTGAGTGCTGATTGGTGCTTCTGTTGTTCCCGCAACGTCCCAGGTCACATTCAGCTGAGATCCACCAACATAGTTTGCTGCAGCGGTCTGTGATGTAACTTTAAAAGGTCCTGAACTGGTTGTATTTACTGACATATTGGCTCTCGCCGCCTGATTTCCTGTAGCTTTATTATCATTTACGAAAACTGAGAAGTTAAGCGTTCTGGCCACAGTCGGGATTACCTCCCACGTTGGTGCAAGATTTCCTGCGGAAACAGCAGTCATTACAGGAAAATAACGTTCATTGGTAGTTTTAGGAAAATACGATCTGAAGACAGCGCCAGTAGTTTGTGTAGAACTCGGAGCGGTGGAAGTGGTTGAGTTTTTTGTGTTGGTCTGCTCCCAAAGGTAAGTTAAAGCATCGCCATCCGGGTCTGTTGCATTTGCAGAAAGTACGAATGCAGTTCCGTTTGGAATACTATAACTAGTTAATGGCTCAATAACCGGAACACGATTATTGTTTGGTGTTTTAACGGCACAGCCAGCTCCAGTTCCAGTCGTGATATTGCTGTACATTTGGTTCACACTTACAACATGGAAATAAGCATCACTACGGGATTGAATATTCGGAGCACAGATTCCTGCATAAGCCATAATCGTGCTTCCGCTGCCTGGTTCTACAGAAGTTGCTGCAGTTCTGTTATTTCCACATGAGTTATCAAACGTATGTTGTGCGCCCCACTGATGTCCCATCTCGTGCGCTACATAATCAATATCAAAAGCATCATTGATAGGTGCGCCTCTGCCTGTAACACCTCTTGCTTTACTGCCTGTACAAGGCGATCTAAGCTGTGCAATACCGCCGCCGCCTGTACTGAAAATGTGTCCTATGTCATAAGCTGAGCTACCTATAGTCTGATCAATAAATGCCTGATTTTCATCAAGAAGAATTTCTCCGTCATTATTTGTAAACCCTGGTCCATAAGCATCCACATCAACAGAAATCAAAAGATCATTGTTAGCGATCATAGTCATTGTAAGAGAGATTGTTTTCTCATAGATTCCGTTGACTCTGGTCATGGATGTGTTCATAGCTGCAAGAACAGCCGCTTTTTTCTGTTCTGTAGTTCCACCGCTTAAACCGGCTCTGTTGATATGATAGTTAGAATATTCAACAGTGGAAGATAACGCTAACCTGTAGTTTCTCCACTGCCCGTCCTGTACAAGAGAAGCTTCATTGGGCGCAAGAGATGGTTCAGCACCGGAATCCTTGTATCCGCAAACAAATTTTTCATTGTCAGATAACAGATCCTCACGGTTATAAATAATATAAGTTGATTTATCTTTGGTGTATGTATCAAGATATGCCGTTTTTCCAGCATTGAAATACATTACATTAATACCGTCATAAGGCGATATACTGAAACGGATTGAGTTCCCTGTATTTCCTTTTTCATAGCCGACATACGATCTGATATCAGAATATTTTGCCTGTAAAACAGGATCCATGACAGACGCTTCCTGAATCACATAATCCACTAATTTCCCTTCTGTGGTTGGGAATTTTAATATCAAAGATTCATCGTTGGAAAAACGTTCAGGTGCTTTTGAAAGATCAGCCTTGATTTCATCAACATTCACCTGGTATAAATGGTATTTTACAGGAGCAGCCGTTTTATCATAAACAGCAGTCCTGCTGCTGATACCTGATACCTGCTTCCAGTAATTTTTCTGCGAGAATAGCATTCCTGAGAAAACTACTGCTGCGGAAATAAGTAATTTTTTATTCATTGTTAAAATATTTAAGTTGTTTTAATTTCTAATTGTTCAAAGCTGTTGCTTTTATTTATTTTGATTATACTTGCCGGATTGTTTTTTTTCTTGAATTCAGGGTTGTCAAAGGTTTCAATGTCAATATTAAGTTTTTGTCCCGTCTGTAAGATTCTGGATACAGAAAAATCCGATTTCTCAATTTTTGGCTGAATTACGATATAGGATTCATTCTCATCATAAGACGGAATAGGATTCTTTCTGGGCAAAGGATTATTCTGATTGATTACTTTATAAATACTGTTGATCTCTGCCTGCGATTTCAGAATCCGGTATTCAGAATCAATCAGTTTTACATTCACATGGTTTACCTCTTCGAATTCAACAGTAGACGCCTGGCTCATCGGTGTTGTTTCAGTTTTATTTAAAGAACAGGAAATCATACCGATAAATATTATTGATAATATAATATTAGGTACTTTCATATTGTTTGCATTCATCAGCTGATAAAAATAAAAAAAAACAACCAAATGACCTCATTTGATTGTTTTTTTAACATTTTAAAGTTTAAATTATTCTGTAATGTTCAGCTTTGTTCCCTGCGTATGTGCATTCATCTGCGGTGCATAATAGTTTTCAAGCGTGGTGATTCCGTTTGAGAATGTTCCGCTGGCATTCGCTACATAATCATATTCAAAAACATATTTCCCTTTCGGCATATATTCGATATAGAAATTGGTAGATGCATCTTTTGTAGATTGATAATAACCCAGATTATTTTTCCACTCATAACCGGAAATCACATTCAATGGTTCGAAACCTGCAGCACGCATATCTTTCAAATGGATAAATTCCATATTTCTGTCGGTGTTTAGAATCATTCTTACAGTCACTTTATCTCCAACTTTGATAGGCGAATTTTCATTGATTTTGATCAATTGTTCACCATTCTCGGTCTTTACTTTTTTGTATAATTCCTTAGAAATCGAAATATAATTTTCCGAAGATTTGATTTTGTCAAGGTCTTCATAATATTGCCAGAATAATCCACCCTGAACAATTCCTGCGCTTTCTTTTTTGATGACAACTGTTCCTAAATCTTTGTTGATTTTATCAGAATTAATCGATTGTTTAACATAACCGGTTGCTTGCGTTTGTGGATTCAGTTGTTTTCCGCCCCAAGTAATTTCTGCTTTGTCCGATTCTGCATTTGTCCAGGATTTTCCGGAATTCAGAATGGTAAAAATTACTTCTGCCGTTCCACGAGAACTTCCCCACGAATTCACTTCTTTCTGAGTAATCAGCCAGATTTTCATCTCTTCGATGAAATTTTCATCTTGTGGCGTCAGTTTCTGGAACGCTTCCAAAGCACCTGCGTGATTGACCGTTTTGGAAGAATACCAGCCCCAGTCATTCAGATTTTGTTTCCAGTAAACACCTTGAGTTTCTGTTTCTGTTGACGTTTCTTTAAGATAAGTCAGGAATTTTTTGGACACATCTTTTAATCCATAATTATTAAACAAAATTGCCAAACGATGCAACCCGAAAAATGTAAAGTCAGTGATTTTTTCGGTTTTAGCTTTTGAGATGACAGCTGACTTTAATTTAGCACCTTCATTTTTCAAAACATATTCCTTTTCCCAGTAATTTCTTGTGTCCAGATAATCCAATACAAAATTATTGACCACATTATCTTTGGTTTTATTTATGGAGGAAGACCAATATTTATTGACTTCATTATCCACATACGAAACCAGTTTTTTGACCATTTCTTTTTGCTCAGAACTTTGATAATCTGCCACATTTCCTTTCAGCCACTCATTGATTCTGCCCAGATTTTTCAATATGTAAAGCGAAGTGTAATAAGAGCTCGGATAACCTTGATACCAGCTGAATCCACCGTCAGGATTTTGAAGTTTTGCCAGTTCTGACCAATCATCATTGATGGAATTTCGCATCGTATTCGCATCGAATAATCTGGCGAGTTTCTGCATTTGTTCTGTTTCGTTTTTCGATTCTAAAACCCAAGGCGTTTCATCCAGTAACAATTGTTTCAGTTCCTGATTTTTTTCAAGATTCGAAATCAACAAACCTTTGGATTGGTATTCATCAAAAACGGTTTTAAGTTTCGGATTCGCTTTAAAAATTTCTGAAGCCAAAACAGCTGCAAACCATTTGTTGAAAACAACATCCGCAGAATTATTAGTGTCATCTTTTAAACTTGGCAGCGCAAACATAATCTCCCAAATCGGATTCGTAGTCAATTCCAAAGTGTTGGAAATATTAGTCAGAGTTTTAGAGTTGGAATTTTTCAAATTCTCCAAAGTAAAAGTTTTCGTTTGTCCTTCTTTAACAAAAATTGGAAGCGCATTTGTTACCAACATTCTGTTCGGAAGAACTGCGATTGCTTTTTGTTCACCGTCAGAGAAATTACCTCTTGCACTGAGCGGAGTCGAAGTGTTAGCAACGATTTTAATAATAATTGAAGAAACATTATTCGGCACTTTCAATTTCCACATTGCGGATGTATTTCCATTTGCATCCAAAGAAAAAGATTGCTCTTTATTATATCCGGAAACCGCGGTCAATGTGGTAATTCCGAATTTATCCGAAATATCTTCATTCGTAAAAGCGTCCAAAATCTGCAATTGTGCAACGCCAGTTAATTTTTGATTGACCAAACTTGAGATTTTAGTTTGAAGATTAAGTTCGTCGCCTTCTCGCAAGAATCTTGGGTAATTTGGAGTAATAGAGAACTCTTTTTGTGTTACTACAGATTTTTCCAAAATTGCTGTTCTTGCATCTTTGGTATGAGCCAAAAACATTAGTTTCCATTGTGTCAAAGCTTCCGGGGAAGTGAACTCGAATGAAACATTTCCATCTTTGTCTGTGAGAAGATTGGGGTAGAAAAATGCCGTTTCGTTAAGGTTTTGACGGATAGGGATTTTTTCTAAATTTTCTTGTTTTGTAACAACAGTGTATGAACCAACTTTCATTGAAACAGTTCTCTTCTCCATTCCTTCTTCATCATCTTCCATATCTTTTGTTTTTTCTCTATCTTGTATAGAAGCTACGCCTCTAATAACTATATCTGCTGCTGGTGCTGCTTCTTGAACAATATTCAATCCAGCAGCTCTAACACTACTATTATAAAGTCTACCATCAAACCAATTAAACTGAGGCGAATTAATATTATAATTCTTCAAAAACTCGAATCTCTTATTATAATATTGCTGCTCCAAGCCATTTCTTAATTCATAAGAACTTTGGTAGAAAGGCGAATAGAATTTCTGCCAACTCCAAGAATTCACAGCAAATTGGTCAAGCGATTTATCATACATATTCGCCAAAACTTCCGCATTGATTTTTTCCTTATCAGCGCCAGAAATTTTTATTGTCCATTTTTCTTTTTGCCCAGGCTGTAATTTGTCCCGGAAAGTCACGGTTTCGATTTTCAAATCATCTTTACTATCCGCAATTTTCAAATCAACCGATTCCGTTTTTACATCATTAAAAGCAACCAATTGGAACTGCAAATTCACTCTCGTGATACTTTCGTCTTTCGGAATCATCGTTTCATATTCCAAAATTCCGTTCTTGAAAGATTTAATTTCAGTAACCGTTTCTCCTTTTCCATTTTGAATGAAAATATTGACCAAAGCATCCGGAACGGCCGAATAAACAAAGACTTTTGCTTTTTCGCCACGTTTAAAATCCTGAGTTGGTTTAATCACTTCCAAAAACGGATTTTGATTTTGACCCAACGATTTTTTGTCCCAAACTTTGAAGAATTGCTCCGTTTTTATCGTGTCTTTTCCTTCGATATTATACAATTGAAGTTTGTAGATTCCGGCTTCCAGTTTTCCCAAATCTAATTTGGTTGTTGGTTGTTGGTTGTCGGTTGTTGAATTTTTTGTCACACTGAGCGGAGTCGAAGTGTTTTGTATTTTATCAAGAATAACTTTTTCCACCTTCCAGTTCTTCACATCATCATTTTTATCAAACCTGTCGTGCGGGAATTTCTGTGCAAATTCTTCTTTAGAAAGTTTCGGCAAATCCTGAACAACAGAAGCAAAATTCTCTCTGAAAATCTGTTTTGGTTCTTGCAGTTTTTCCAATTTTACGTTGTAAGATTTTGGCAGAACTTGGTCGTTGTAATTTTTGGTTTCAACGTTCAGTTTTACAGTTTCATCAGAAAAATATTCTGTCATGCTGAGCCCTGTCGAAGCGTCGTTCGCTGTGATATAGTGAGAAACCGAAGCGACTTTTACATTCGTATTCGCAGATTGCGTTTCGCCGTTGATGTCTGTCACAGAAGCGTTGATAGCATAATTATCAATCTGAATGCCTTCCAGCGTTTCATCTTTTTTCAACTCGATTTTGATGGTAAATTCTCCTTTATCGTTGGTTTTCACATTACCCAAAATCGAATTTTCATTGTCATTTCCGCGCGGATACCACCAGAAATATCTCCAACGGATATTCTGTTTTTTGATTTCATAATTCACTGTTGAGTTGCTAAGAGGAACGCCTGAGAACATCATCGCTTTTCCTTTCAGTTCAATAGTTTGACCATACTTATATTCGTCTTTAATCGGTTCAAAAGTCACTTCAAACTTGGGACGTTTATATTCCTCAACCTGGAAATCCATATACCCGGAAATGTTGTAACCTGAAGTATTGTCGCTTTCTTTGACTTGGATGTTAAAGTTTCCATTCAGTTTGTTTTTTGGAAGCGTAAAACTGCCACTAACAGAACCGAATTCATTGGTTGTCAGTTTCAGAGTTTGCAGTTCTTCGCCGTTGGCATCTTGTAAAGTGATATTCAAAGGAACCTTTTCAAGGACTTTAACTTTCTGAGTTTCACCGTTGATTCCTGTTGCTATAACTTTAAAATAAACAATTTGTCCAGGTCTGTAGATTTTTCTGTCAAGGAAAATTTGGGCTGATTCCTGGTTTTGAGACTTGTTTCGGTTATTGTAATTATCATAACCATAAACATTTATCATTGAGAAATTGTTCCCGTTATTAATGAGGAAATTTCTGTAGTAGTCTTTGTTGTCAGAATTCGGAATTTGGAAATTCCCCGATGCATCGGTTTTAACCGAATGTTTTACGATTTGTTTTCCTCGAACATATTCTGTGATTTCAAGAGTTTCATTCGCAAAAGCTTTTCCGTTTTCGTTATTAACGAGTTTCAGGATATTCGCTTTTGGATTTGCGTCATCTTTTTTAGAAAAGACAATTTTAGAATCTGAAACGATGAAATAATAATTTTCCTGTACTGAATTTTCAACAATATATTCTGCCAGATAAATCCCCTGCGGAAGTGCTTTCAGCTCCAAAGAAGTTTTATGCGTTTTGAAGTCCGAAGATTCGGGCAAAGTGAATTGGTCTTTTCTTATCAACGATTTTCTGACTTTCGCAAATGGTGTTTTATAAGAATCAAAAACATAATTCAGAAAACCGGCATTGTCATCAGCTTTATAAATATTTAATGAAAAGTTTTTGATATTTTTTCCTTCGGCAACAATATGAATCGGCTTGTTGCTTTGTGTTTCATTTTCATAAAACAAATTCAATTGAGGATTTTTGATTTGATTTTCTTTGTTCTTGATATTATTGATGAACTTCGATTTCGGAAACATTTCCTTTGCATTATTTGCCCAAATCAAAGCTTGCTTGAAATCCTGTTTTTCCTGAAGAATCTCTATTATATCATCAATAATCAAAACTTTGTAGTCACCTTTTGCAGATTCGTCTTGAACCAATTTTTCAAGGTGAGCCAATTTGTCTTTGCAATTATTTAATTCACAATTATAATTGATTTTTTGATGTCTGAAATACAACTGAGCATTTCCCGAAAGCGATGCAATTTCCGAGTTATAAATTTCATTTATTCTCTTGGTATTGACTTTCAGTTCATTCGGTGTGAAAAAGTTCTGATTGTTAAGAAACTCAAGATAATTATAATTGTACCAGTCGGCAAGAGTTGGGAAATATTCGAAATTGTCCGTCACATCAAATATTTCGCTGTATTTTTTCATCTGTATTTTTCTCAAAGCAGCATTGTCTTTTTCTAATTCCGAATAATTTTTGGATAAATAGTTTTTGAAATCCAGCTTGCTCCAGGTTTCTATTTGCGACAAGTCTGCATTGTCAATGTTAGTTTTTTGATTAATTTTCCAGGAATTGTTCTGATAATAATCATTGATAAATTCCAAAGTCAGAAGATAAAACAATTGCTTTTCGTCGCCTTTCAACTTGGCTTCCGTACTTTTAAGTTTTGCGAAAAAAACAGACTTTTCATCATTTTTGACATCATCATAAGTCTGTTTGGTGATACTGAATTCCGCTTTCAGAGATTTAATCAACTGAATTGAATTGTTATCTTTCACAGCCTGACTTTGTATTTCGAGAATGACCGGGAGATTGGATTTGTAAGTTCCTTTTTTATAATTGTCCTCGACTTTTTTCCATTGCTGGTCATAATAATTTTGTGCAGAAAAATTTATAGTGATAAGCATCAGCAAGAATACTGAAACTGACTTTATAGAGTTCATAAGTTTATTTTTTCTAGAGTGTAAGATAGTTTTTTCCGACATTTGTTAAAATAAAATGTCGATTTTAAATTTAGCAAAAAAATATGTCATTGACAGTCAGATATATGTTTCTTTGATGGGAACTGGTCTGGCTGCTTTTTTCATGCTGGAGCAAAACATATTCCGCTGGCCTAGTTTGCTTTTGATTTTTATTACTTATTTTAGCGGTTATCTTTACACTAAGTATCAGTATGACAGAAAAATATTCTTCAAAATACTGATTTTCAATTTTATATGTGGAATTATAAGTGTGATTCTTATTCTGAAAAATCATAATGAAATCCGACTTTTGAAATGGGCGATTATTGTTATTCTTGGCTTGCTTTACAATTCTTTTTTTCTTGAAAAATTTATTCGGAAGATTCCATTATTCAAGATTTTTTATGTTGGTTTGACCTGGGCTTTGATTAACTCCTGGCTGATTCTTCCGGACTTTGACTGGGAAATTTTCATTATTACCTGGCTGTTCGTCACAGCTTTGGTTTTACCATTTGATATCAGGGATATGAACAGTGATGATGTTATTACTTTTCCAATTCTGATTGGTGTCGGATGGACAAAAGCTATTGCTTACATATTAGTTTTTATTTCTTGCCTGCTGAGCGTTTTTTATCTTAACTTTGGATTTGCGGTTTGCTTTCTTTTTACAACAATAATCACATTTATATTAATTTATTTTTCAGAAAATGATAATAACGAATCGTACTTTTCCTTTATGGTGGAAAGTTGCAGTGGATTGCCTATGGTAGGGCTTTTAATTTATTGGCTTGTAAATTGATATTGCAGATTGGCTAAAATAAAATATTGATGAATAAATCGATTTTCTTGATCATTCCGTTTTTTTGTTTTTTTTCCTTTGTCAGGGCACAGGAAAAAAAAGATTCGATCTATTATAAGATTGAGGAATTTTCGGATAAAAGAAAATTTACAAAATTCATCCATCGTTTTATATTTCGTCGCGAAGCGGATTCGGCTTCAGTATCTTCCAGAACTGCGAAACAGTCCCAGGAAAGTTATGACGGAAAGTTTATCCGGAATATAAGAATAGAAACAATCGATCCATTCGGATACAACACAAAAGAGAAAAAAGAAAAGTCCAAATGGTATGATTGGTTCACGAACCATCTTCATTCCAACACGAGAATTTCTACCGTTGATAATTATCTTCTTTTCAAAAAAGATGAAGAATATAACGCTCAGAAACTCTACGAATCTGAACGTTTGCTAAGAGAGATGCCTTTTGTAAACCGTGTAAATATTGCGGTGACAAACACGACCACGGATTCAATTGATATTGTTGTTAAAGTGCTGGATTCCTGGAGTCTGAAACCCAGATTAAGTTATTCCGGAAGCAAAATCGGATTGGGTGTAACAGAAGAAAATTTCCTCGGACTTGGTCATGAAACTGATTTTCTTTACCGAAATGATTCCAAAGAAAAACAGGATTATTTCTACGGCAGTTATCTTGCCAATAATTTATTTGGCAGTTACATCGATGCTCAGATTTTAGGCGAGCGAGACTTCCTGAAGAATGAAAGGATCAATCTTAGCGCAAGGCGGGATTTTTTCTCACCGCTGACAAAATGGGCCGGCGGCTTTACCTTCGAATATTTTATGCGTAATGTAGCTTTGCCAATGGAAGATGTCACATCATTCCCGGAAGTTCAGATCAAAGTTTACAGTCAGGATTTTTGGGCTGGCTATCAGATTCCAGTTTCATCCAATCCGAAAGAAAGAATCTCCAGCAACATCGCTTTAATCGGTCGTTTTCAAAATTATCAGTATAAAGACAGTCCGGGAATAGATCAATACAAATTTTTCCGTTCCTATAACAGCTTTTTAGCATCTGCAGGATTCATTCAAAGAAAATTCTCTGTTCAGCAGCAGGTTTTCCAATATGATTTGCCGGAAGATATTCCTTATGGGAATTCTTTTAATTTTACTGCAGGATTTCTTTCCAGGAGTAAGGATGTCGTTCCTTATGCAGGTGTTTCTGCTGCTTATGGTGATTTTACAAACATCGGATATTTTAATGTTAAAGCACAGTTCGGAAGGTTTTTCAATGAGGAAAGGATCAACCGTGACGCATTCCGCCTGGATGGTACTTATTTTACCAATCTTATGGACTGGAGGTTTGCAAAAGTCCGGCATTTCTTTTCGCCAACTTTAGCTTTGGGAAATCCTCAGAATAATTATTCTTACAAAGACCGTATCAGTCTCTCTTCTCAGGACGAGTTTCCTGTTTACACGTATGATTATATCGGCACGAAGAAATTGGTTCTAAGATACCAGCTTCAGTTTTTCATTAATAAAACATGGAAAAATTTCCATTTCAGTCCCTATTTGACGACAGCTTTCGGCTGGCTTGGTGTTCCTGATGAAAAATTACTGAAAACCAATGTGAATACCAAAGTCGGACTCGGTGTTTTGATTAATAATCCTTACCTGGTGTTCAATAGAATTCAAATTTCCTTTATTTATTATCCGCGTGTTCCGTTTGACAATAATCCTGTTTTCGAATTTAACAGCTACCGGAACAGTATGATGCCGATTCATAATTTTGCGGCCGAAGTTCCGCATTTTGTGAATTTTGGAAATTAAATCATTTGGTAATAAATTTTGAAAACTTTTATTTTTAGACGACTTTTGTAATTGCAAATTTCTCTTATAATGGTCATCAAGAAGCTTTCACTCATCAATTTTAAAAATCATTCAGAATTGAATTTTGATTTTTCGGCGCAGATCAATTGTTTTGTCGGGAACAATGGGGTAGGTAAGACCAATGTTTTGGATGCGTTGCACTACCTTTCTGTTGGTAAGAGTTTTCTGGGAAACTCTGATTTTAATAATATAAACACAGGTCTCGATTTTTTCGTCATTCAATCAGAAATTCTGAATGAAGAAAAAGAAGATATCATCAAAATCCTTCAGCCAAAAGATTCCAAGAAAGTCATCAGGAAGAATGATAAAAGCTACGACAGATTGGCCGATCATATCGGTTATCTGCCAAGTGTAATGATTTCGCCGTACGATTCCAATCTGATTTCCGATTCCGGAGAGAGCCGAAGAAAGTTTCTGGATGCAATGATTTCCCAGACGGATTCATCTTATCTTTTTGATTTGATTCAGTATCAGAAAACGATTCAGCAGAGAAATGCCTTGCTGAAATATTTTGCGAAGAACAGAAGTTTTGATAAAGATTCGCTGGAGATCTATGACGAGCCAGTTTCCACTTATGGAACAAGGATTTTTGAAAAAAGAAAAGATTTTGTCCGGAAACTCAATCCAATTGTTCAGTATTATTACGAAATCATTTCCGGCGGAAAAGAAAATGTAAATGTTATTTATGAATCCCATCTTTTAACGGAGAATTTTTTCAGTCTTTTATCCCAAAGCATCGAAAAGGACCGTGTTTTGACCTATACATCAAAAGGGACGCATAAGGATGACCTGCTGTTTGAAATGAATGGGAATTCTATCAAGAAAATTGGTTCACAGGGTCAGCAGAAATCTTTTTTAATTGCTTTGAAACTGGCTCAGATCAACAGGATTAAAGAATTGACCGGGAAATCTCCGATTCTTCTTTTGGACGATATCTTTGATAAACTGGATGATACCAGGGTTTCTCAATTGATAGAATTGGTCAACAAAGAAAAATTCGGACAGATTTTCATTACTGACACGCACAAAGAACGCACGGAAAATGTGGTAAAGCGGATCAATGAAGAAAGCCGGATTTTTGAGATTTGATTTTAGTAATACTTATCTACAATCTTATGCTTCTACAAAAGCCATAGAACTGCCAATCCAGATTGCATCTTTTTTGTTGAAATCTACGTTTACCATTGACGCTTTTGTCATTCTCACAAGATTGATCATGAGCTCGGGGTTTTCTTTTTCCTGATCCCAGGCAAAAAGCAATCGGATCTCAGCTTTAGAAAAATCTCCATTAATGTCCTCAAAAAGTGGTGCGTAAGATACTTTTCTTTGAAGGATATAATTATTTTTATCTGTAATTTTATTGATTGTTTCCTTTGTTGGATTCAGGTTTACACCACTTCCGGCAAAAGAAAAAAGAGGCTTCAGAACAAAGTTTTCCAATGTTTCGGTTTCAGGAAAATCAGAAAGGAAATAACTTTTCGGAACATATTCGTGCTTAAGTTTTGGCAGGATATATTTTGATATTTTGAAAAACCAGTTAGGGTGTGTGATCCATTCTACGTCAACATGTTCCCGGAAGTCAAACTCTATTTCAAGGCCTTCGATTTTATCCAGTTCGTCAAAAATTACGCGGTTATAAATGCGATTAATCTGAATTAATTTGCCATTGTTTTCGTAGAATAATTTTTCGCCCTGCTTCTTGATTTTTGTCAGGCAAACCGTTCGGATTCCAAGATATTGCTCTGTCAAAACAAAATCAATCGCAGTTTTCTGTCTTTCAGGATAGATCTCAAGCAGGATCACATTTTCAGGATTTTCATCTCCTATAATGACTTGCTTTAACTTTTCGATGTATTCATTTTGCGGAATGGAACTTTTCAATCTGTTCAAAAAAGGATAAACTTCGGTAATCACTTCCTCAAATAATTTCTGGAAACCAAATAAACTCGGAAAAGCCTGAAGCTCTATCAGTTGCGGAATAATATCTCCCTTGTCATCCTTGCAAATCCCGAAATCAATGGCTAAAAAATGCGGTTTTTTTGTATCATTTGGAACATTGCAATTGGCTGGAATTGCTTTTGTCAATTCTCCTTCAGACATTTCCCTGATCTGAGAAATAATCGACTGAGATGTATCATTCAGTTTTTGCCAAAAATCCTGAGTAAGGAAAATCGGACTTTCAGAAAGTCGAAAAGCGGCTTCGTGACCGCATTTCTGTTTTATTATTTCGTTTGTCTTTTGATATTTTTCCTGAGAAAATTCTGTATTGAATTGTGTTCTGTATTTTGGAATCATAATTTGTGTTTTGGCTGTATGTATTGGTTTTAGTTTTATTTGTGGACAACTATTAATCAAATACTAATTTTTTGGTAATTTGTTCAGCAGCGAGTTGTAAAAATCTCGGGATGATCTGTGCCTGCGTCAGGATAATTTTATCTTCGTCATTCATTCGGTCAATGGTTTCCAGGTATTTTTCCATGCCGAAAGTTTCTATCATCGCTTGCTTGTTTTTTTCATTTTCAAGATTTTTCAAAAAGCCAATTGGATCGGCTTCCGGATGAAATTGTGTGCCGAAGATCTCATCAGAAAAACGAACTGCCATCACGGCTCTTTCCAAATGAACGGCGGGTCGGATTTTTTCCAATGCTACGACTTTCATTCCCAATTCCTCGATTTTTTGTTGGTTTGGTTCGATACATTGGTATGCTCTGGAATCTACACCATAGAAAGGGTCGGGAAGGTTTTTGAAAAGAAATTCGTTATCCCCTTCTTCAGATTTATGAATTGGCATCACACCGAAAGAGTAGGACTTGCGTTTGCAGACATTGGCAATTCCAAAATGGATAACCGCCAACTGAAAAGAATGACAGACCAGAAACAGGTATTTCTTATTATCGTTGATTCTGTTATGTTCCCAGATATGATCCAAAAAGTCGGCGTATCTGTTTTCCCATTCATAACCCTCACGATGTGGATTTCCTGGTCCGCCTGACGAAATAAAAATGTCAAAATCTTCAAGATGAGGTATTTCATTTTTATATCGGACATCAAAAATTTCTACAGCAACATCATATTCCGACTGATCCTGAAAGGTTTTTGAAAGTTCTTTTATATTTCTCATCCCTTGATTAGGATGATTATTATTCATATCAAGAAGCGCAATTCTTACATCATTTTTACTCATATTCATAAATTTACACAAAATTAAGAATTTTAAAATTGATTCAATTTATAGGTTGTAAATTTCTGACAGTTAAATAGTGGTTGTCAATAATTTATTACTGATCATTATTAATCACAGAAGTCCTTTCTCTGTTTCGTAAATCATATAATCCACTACTTTTTTCAAATCGCCGCCACTTTCGTTAAAGACTTTCAGTTGTCTGTCTGCACCAGTTCCCATCTTGCAGATTTCTCTAGCATATTCTACTTCATTTCTGCAACCCAAATCGTCCACAACATCATCAATGAAAGCCAGCAATTCTTCCAAAAGTTCACGATAAGGAACACTTGCTTCTTTCCCGAAGTCAATCAAATGTGCATCGATTCCATCCTTTGAGGCTCGCCATTTATTTTCGGTTAAAAGTAATCTTCTATAACTTCTGTAGCTCGTATTTTGCTGATGCATTTTGTAGATTTTTGCGACCAAAGACTGCATAATCGCCGCAAGACAAACGGTTTCGTCAATTGTCATCGGCATATCGCAAATCCTGAATTCAATTGTAGGATAAAAAGGATGAACGCGTAAGTCCCACCATATTTTTTTAGCATTATCAATCGTTCCGGTTTTAACCATCAGATTGACGTACGCGTCGAATTCTGCGACACTCCCGAAATAGCTAGGTAATCCGGTTCTTGGGAATTTGGCAAAAACTTCCTGCCTGTAGGATTTAAAACCTGTCAGTCTTCCAACCCAGAAAGGAGAGTTGGTGGATAATGCGTAAACGTGTGGTAAAAAATAACGCATCACATTTTGGATTCTAATTCCCTCTTCACGGTCAGGAATTCCGATGTGAACGTGTAAACCGAAAATCAGATTCGACCTCGCCACATCGCCCATATCGCTGACGATTTTGTCATAACGTGCGTCTTTTGTGATGACATTATCTTTCCAGTGGGAAAAAGGATGCGTTCCGCCTCCGGAAACTCGCAAGCCTTGCTCGTGGGCTGTTTTCACAAGATGTCTTCGCAGGTCGGTCAGTTCCTGACGAGCCTGCTGAATATTTTCACAGATGCCTGTTTCCATTTCAACAACGGACTCGTGCATCTCGTGTTTCAGATTTTCGCTGAGAACTGCTTTTCCTCCTTCTATTATTTTGGAAACGTGAGAAACCAAATCGCGGCTTTCCGCATCGATGATCTGATATTCTTCTTCAACGCCTATGGTAAATCTGTGCATTTTTTTCTTTTGTGTTAATTAGTTAGTAGTTAGTTATATTTATAATTTTAAGAAGAATTTCACGCAGCCAGACTTGAACGGAAATCCTTTTTTGCTTGCTCTAAACTGACATAAAGACTATAATAGTTTAAAGTTTATTGGTTACAAATTTCCCCCATTCGATATTGATTTTTCCAGGCTTGTAATCTTTTGCTTTTTCAATGGCCAGTTTTGCGGCGTGTTCTACAATCCATTGGAAATTTTCTTCACCAACAGAATTTCTGTCTGCATCTGGCGCAGGATTACAGAAATCAATCGCATAAGGAATGCCGTCTCTCACCGCGAATTCCACTGTGTTGAAGTCGTAACCCAAAGCTTCATTCATTTTCAGAGTATATTCTGTAATGGTTTTAAGTAGTTTTTCAAGTTCTTTTCCTTCTGTTTGATGCGTGGTTGCATATCTCAAATGATGTGGATTTCTCGGTTCGTAAGGCATAATGTGAACATATTTTCTGCCCAGACAATACACTCTATAATAGTCCTCGAAAACAATTTCTTCCTGAACCATCATCACCAGTTGCTCTGTTTCAGAGTGTTTTGCCCACATATCTTCCGGACTTTCAACACGGTAAACATTTCTCCAGCCGCCGCCATCATGCGGTTTCATATAAGCCGGAAATCCGATATAGTCGAAAATGTATTCCCAATCGTGAGGGAATTTCAGATTTCTGAAAGAAGTTTCTGATGTGTTGGTTGGTCTTTCGTGAGAAGGCAAAAGAACTGTTTTCGGCAACGGAATACCGATTTTTGACATCAATGCATTGTTGAAAAATTTCTCATCTGCACTCCACCAAAAAGGATTGTTGATGACGTAAGTTCCATTCACAGCAGCATTTTTAAGGTAAGCTCTGTAAAAAGGAACATCCTGCGAAATCCTGTCGATAATCACAGCATAGCCATAATCTGCACCTTGTTCCAGCTTGTCGATCTGAACAGGTTCTGCAATATATTCGCCTTTCCCGAGTTCATTAACTTTATCAATAAAAGCCCACGGAAAAGTGTCTTCCATTCCGAATAAAATTCCAATTTTTTTTGCCATAATGTTTTGTTTTTGGTCAGAAGTCCAATGTTGGATGTCTGAAGTTTGTATGTTTATTTATTTAAAGTTAATTGATTAACCAAAGAAAGTTCCGATGAATTTCGGGAAAACCATTCGCCAAAGCACCCAATCGTGGTCTATCCATTTTTGCTCATCGTACCAATGGTTAATTCCTTTTTCGGTTAAGATTCCTGCCATTTTTCTGGTTGGCTCCAGGCAAATATCACGGTCAGATGTGCTGAGTACAATGTGCATATGCTTGTATTTCCAAGCTTCGTCATTTTTAACAAATTCGTCTGGACAATTGAAATAAATCAATTGATCCTGATAGCCATCCATAAAACTTCTGATAGAAAAAGCACCTGACAGGCAGAAAAGATGCGAAACCAAATCAGGAAACCGGAATGCAAAATTCGCGGCGTGATAACCTCCAAAACTTGCGCCTGCAATGCCTATACGATGTGTGTTGTGCGTTCTTTGAATATAAGGAATGAATTCCTGGACCAAAAACTGAACGTACATTTCATAATTTGTGATTCTTTCATAAGGCGAAATTCCTTTGTCATAAAAACTGAATTTATCGATGGTTTGAATATTAAATAACTTCAAAATTCCATTATTTGTAAAGTGCGAAATGCTTCCGTTCAAATGGAAATCGGCATTCTGAGTATAAGAACCCTGCGAAGTGGGAAACATAATAATCGGATATCCGAAATGTCCTGTGATCTCGACCTGAAGGCTCATCCAAGGATATGTGAATAGTAATCTGTATGTGTTATTTGTGGCATCTTTTTTTAGTTGTCAGTATCAGTTAATAATTAGCTCGTTGGTTTGTCTTTTGGTGGCAGAATGTTTAAGATTTGTTCTGTGACAATTAAAGCGGCTTCATCCAATCTTTGTTGCACTTTTTCTGCAGTTTCAGCTTTATAAACAATACCGATATGATAATCAATGGGTAAGAATTTGTCGACTTCTTCATTTTGAAGATTGTGTGTGTCCGGATGTTTTTCTTTTGCCAAAGCGACGATGAGTCCGGAAAATAATTTTTTAGATTCTTCTACCGAATATTTATTGCCGGTTAACAAAGCATTTTCCAAAATTGCCCATTCCCGCCAGATATTCACGCCTGTCGCTGCTTCTACCATATCAGGAATGTGTGCGCCGCCAACTCTTGAAGATGTTTCCAGAAAATAATATTGTCCATCAATTCCTCTTATATATTCGCTGTGAGTTGCCCCATTCTGAATTCCGAATTTTTCCAGAACTTCTTTGTTGATTTTCTCCAGACCTTTTGCTTCTTGTGAATTTTTCTCCAAAGTTTTAGTGCGAAAAACACCACCTTCGTGCGACACCTTCATGGGCGGAGAAAGATATTTTGAATAACAACTAAACACAATTTCTTTATTATAAACCAGACAATCCACATGATAGACATCACCCGGTTTGAATGATTCCAGAAGAAATTTATACCGTTCATCACCAAGATTTTCCACTGCCGGCCAAAGTTCTTCTGCAGAATTTATTTTCTTGATTCCGCTTGAAGAAGCTTCGGAACGTGGTTTCAAAACCCAAGGTCCGGGAACATCTTGTGTGAACTGGTGAAGTTTTGCATCATTGAAAATGGAAGAAAATTCAGGTACGGAAATGCCATTGTCTTTAGCCTGCTGACGCATTGCCAGCTTATCCCGGAAATAACGGTGTGTCGTTTGTCCCATTCCCGGGATACGATAAGTTTCCCGGATCATCGCTGCTTTTTCCACATCATAATCATCCAAGGCGATAACAGCGTCAATCTGATGATTTTTCATCAGATAAGCAAATCCCTGAACCAGATGATCGAGATTCCAGACGGAAGGCTCGAGTTCTGGCATGTAATATACTTCATCTATAGCATGCCAAGGCCAGTTCTTTTCTTTCAGGTTCTCTGATGTAATCAAAATGACTTTATTGCCGAGTTTTTTACACTCGTCCATAAAGTCGTAGCCTTTGTAATAGCAAGAAATGCAGACAATCGTTTTTTCCATATTTAATTTCAAATTTGTATTGGTGTAGAAGTAAATTTACAATGATTTACTTTTTTAATTTTAATAATTTTCCAAAACATCTAATAATAGCTGGATGCCATAACCCGTTGCCGCTTTATCATTGGCATAACCAACATTTCCAAAAGCAACGCCGGCAATATCCAGATGTGCCCAATTCTCATGACGTTCTATAAACTGTTCCAGAAATTTTCCTGCAATAATGCAATCTCCGAAAGGTTTCATCGAGATGTTTTTAAAATCCGCAACATCCGAAGTGAAATCGTCTTTCCAGATATCCCAAAGTGGCAAATTCCAAAGTCGCTGATTGGTTTTGTCGGCTGATCGTTCCAGTTTCTTTTTCAGCTCATCATTGTTTGAAAAATAAGCACCACAAGTGTAGCCGAACATCCGCACAGAACTTCCAGTGAGTGTTGCCAAATCTATCAAAACATCGGTATTATAGTTTTTTGACAAGTACGAAAGTCCGTCTGCCAAAGTCAGTCTGCCTTCTGCATCGGTGTTCAGGACTTCGATTGTTTTTCCGTTATAGGCTGTAACAACGTCGCTTGGCAAATATGCATTTTCCGATACAGCATTATCAGTAATCGGAAGAATGGCGATGATATTGACAGGTAATTTCAGTTCAGAAGCAGTAATTAACGCACCTATAACAGCACTCGCGCCGCCCATATCGCTTTTCATATAATGCATATTGTCCGATGGTTTGATGGAGATTCCGCCTGTGTCGAACAAAACGCATTTCCCTACCAATCCAAAAGTTTTTGCATCGGCTTTTCCGCAATTGTATTCCAGGATCGTAAAAGCGGCTTCCTGCGAACTTCCCTGATTTACAGCCACAAATGCACCTAAACCTTCTTTTATCGATTCTTCTCTGTTGAATGATTTGTAGTTTAAACCATATTTCTCTGCCGTTGATTTCAGAAAATCTGAAATCTGATGCACTTTTTTGTGATTAGCAGGTTTGTTCAGCCATTCCATTCCGGCAAATTGTCCGTTGCAAAGTGCTTCGGTTTTTAAGGCTAAATTTTTAGCTTCATTATCAGAAATGTTCTCAAAATAAAGTTCGAAATTCTCCTGCCAAAACGGATGCGATTTTTCAAAAGGGTAGAGATAAGTTCCTAAAAACAAACCTTTCACAAATTCTTCCGTCAAATCCAATCCTAATTTTGAAACAACGGAAGTCGGAACAGATTGAATATTTTTCTTGTAATCATTTGCAAATTTGTTTGCTATTGCTTGGATTTCAAAACCTTTTGAATCTTTACCGATTCCAATGAAAAAACTGATTTCATCTGAATTAGTTTTGATGAAAATTTCATTCTTTTTTCCGTTGAAAAACAATTCAACATTCGGATGGTTCGATTTTTCCTGTTCCCAATCGTCTTCGCTGAACAGGAATATATTCTGAGTCGTTTTTTCTTTTTTATTATAAATTTTAATCATTGGTTTCGTTCTTTTCTAGTTCGTTTTTGGCTTTCACCGGACTTTCTAAACTATCGATGAAAAGCCATTCCACAGCTCTAGGAAATTCCTGTGACCAGAAAAATTCCTGATGCGTTCCTTTATCATTAATATTGGTTCTGACTTCAAAATCAAAAGATTTCTGAGTCGTCAGCTTTCTCAGTACTTTTTCAAATAGGCGGATTCTTCCCACCATTCTGGAACCTTCCAATCTTCCTCCATATAGATAAACTTTAATCTTATAAGGATTTGTGAAGTTTATCATTGGGAAATCATTTTCCGGTTCTACCCAAAGTGACGGCGAAAAAATCAACAATTTTGAATACACTTCAGGATATAGGAAACCACCATAAATACTGATCAGACCACCCAATGAACTTCCGCCGATACCTGTGTTTTCTCTGTCTTTCTTTGTTCTGTAATTTTTATCAATCCAAGGTTTCAAAGTGTCCGTGATGAATCTTAAATACTTTTTACCCTCAGCATTTTTCGTCACATCTTCATTATCGAAAATATATTCTTTGATTCTGTCGCCATTGCCATGTTCTACAGCAATTACAATCAATTCACCCCGCCCATATTCCGCAAGCAAGGCCAGTTTTTTGTCGATTTCCCAATTCCCGAATTCAGAACCTTCATTGAATAAATTCTGGGCATCCTGCAAATACAAGACCGGGTATTTTTTTTCCGAATTATAATAGTCATAAGGCAAAAGCGCCCAGACTTTTCTTGTTCTGTCCAACTGAGGAATGTAAAATTCATCATCCACCAATTCCACAATCGGGAAAAATTCTTTTTTGAAAGGTCCCCAATTCAGTCTCCATTTTTCTACACAATCCCGGGTTTTCTTTTTGTCCTTACTGACTTTTCTGTTGGGTGTTATGTTATCATATTTATCAATTTCTACATTTTCCCAGCCGCCTTTTGTAAACTTATATTCGATAATGTCAGCCAGTTTTTCATCAGCAATCTGAATGTAATAATTATGATCATCCAGTTTTTCCAGTTTGAATTTTGAATCTTTTGGATTCCATTTGTTAAAATTTCCGGTAATGAAAATTGCTCGGTCATCATTATCTTCTGAATTCAGAAAAAACTCCATTCTGTTTTAATACGGTTAATTGATTATAAATTTATAAAATTATTTCTATTAATGAAAAATTGTTGCGTATTTTTCTTTTAAAATTTAAGTTTATTAATAAATATTAATCTAATTTTTAAAAATGTTGAATTAATGGAAATTTAATTTTTCGAAATAATAATCTTAAAAAATAAAAAAGCTTTCGAAGATTAACTGCGAAAGCTTGAATTTCTGTCCGAAAATCTTAATTATTTATTCCGATTTTACAACCTCGGTTCTCTCCGAAATTCCATTTGCATTAAATGCTTCAATCTGGAAATAATAAGCATCTGTTCTGTCAGCACCCGTAAAGAAATACTCATTCTTGCCATAAACCATTATGCTTCCATATAATTTATCCGGTGATTTTCCCCAATAGATGACATATCCGTCAGCATCAGAATTCTGTTGCCATTTGAACCAGATGCTTCTTCTTTCGCCATATTTTTTCGGGTCGGCTCTTAATGAAACAAAATTCTGAACTTTTCCAGGTGCTTTGCCTGCTCCTTTTCCAAATACCCGGAGTCCGCTTAATGCAAATTTTCCTGTCGGCATTTTCAGATTTTCCATTTTCAGGAATCTTGCTTTCACAGGCGTTTGAAGTTCGATGTAATCGTGAGGAACATCGGTTTGATTTTTAGATTTGTCGACAATTACTTTCCAGTTTTTGCCATCGTTAGAACCATAGATTTTGTATTGATGCATCTTGCCAAGCGTTTTTCCCATAAACTCTGCATCTTGGTCAGCATAATTAACCTGAATCGCATTAATAGTAGAAACTTCCCCTAGATCCGTCTGGAACCATTCACCGGAATTTCCGGTCTTGGCAGACCAGTATGTTTTGATGTCTTCATCCACAGCATAATTAGAATGATAACCGCCCAAAGTCGATGAAACCTGAACAGGTTTATTGTAATTTAAAAGCATCCACCCAGGAAATAATCCTTTTGAAAAATCTTTTCCCTGGGCAAATTGCGGCAAAAGAGTTGGATAATCGCCGTAAGCTGTGTTGGTGTACATTACATCATCTTTATCAAAACCTGTTGGCCAGATTCCTAATCGTCTTTCAAAATTATTTTTTGTCGAAATGAAAATCGTCGAAACGTGCCACCAGTTTCCAAAATTATCTTCGAAGGTTGCTCCGTGCCCTGCGCCTCTCGCAAAACCTCCAGGTTTATAGGAAAACGGATTGTGCTGCTGATATTCAAAGCCTTCCAAAGGATTTTTGGAAACGTATACACCATCAGAATAACCACTGAATTCCGTAGCGGGTGCACCATATTGAAGATAATATTTGTCTTTATACTTAGTCATCCATGCGCCTTCCACAAAAGGCTGAAGAAAAACATTGTCATTATATTCTCCAAATCTTTCCCAGCCATGGTCTTCAGGTTTTAGTCGGATAACTGGCTTTACAAAACCTTCCGACTGCAGAGTTTTTGTTTTGACTTCGGTTCCGAGAAGTGGCCATTCGTTGCTGGAACCCCAATAAAGATACAGCTTGTCTTTGTCTTCATCATAATGAAAAGCCGGATCCCATGCGCCGACTTTCAAAGTATCAACAGCGATTTTCCAATCGTCTTTTGTTGGGTTTGTGCTTTTCCAAATCGGGAAATCCTGTTCCCAAGTGGAGCCGAAAACGTAAAGCGTATCTTTCATCGCCCAAACTGCTGGAGCGTTCAGATCATGCGTATATTTATTATCTAAAAGAAATTTTCTGTGGACAAATTTCCAATCCAGCATGTTGTCAGAATACCAATAACCTTCCTGATTTGTGGAAAACAGGAAAAGCTTTTTCTGGAAATTGACAATTACAGGATCGGCTGTTGCCCGGTGTTTTCCTTGCCTGGAAAAAACCTCGAAAGGTGTGTAGCCGTAATCTATATTAATAGGATTGCAGTAGGTTTTTTGCTGCGCAGACAATAGAGATACGACCGAAATAGAAATTATTAAGAGTAAATTTTTCATTTAAATTTATTTTAATTCCGAATATATTGAAAAATATCAGAGTGACACAATTTATTCCTTCCAATTTTCCTTGATCAGATCCAGAAGAAAATCAGGACATCTTACAATTTTATTGGTTTCAGCATCCAGAAAAAATAGGGTTGTAGAAGCTTCTGTGATTTTGATTTTATCTTGATTATAAATTTCATAATCGAACTCGATTTTCACACCCGGAATTTTTCTGATATAAGTATGAATTTCCAAAAGCTGGTCATAAAGTGCTGGTTTCAAATACTTAATTTTATATTCAGAAACGGGAAGAAAAATCCCTTTCTTTTCAATTTCGTCATAAGACATCCCAAGCTTGCGGAAAAGCTCAACTCTTGCTACTTCAAAATATTCTGCGTAGTTCCCGTAATAGACGTATTTCATCGGGTCTGTTTCTCCGTAACGCACTCGTATTGAGTTGGTTGTATGTATCATTTTAAGTCGTTAATAATTCATACAAATATATTTTTTAATAATCAATAGCGAAAAAATTTTTTTATGAAAATTAATAATTAGATATTTGTTGTCTTCTTAAAAAACTAAAAATCCCACCGGAAATAGCAGCAGCAAAATGAATGAAAATTTAGTATTGATCTGGGATAGATGCCTTCAGTTTATGAGGGATAATCTAAACGCAGCGGAGGATAACACAGACCTCAAAAAGTTAGAAAACTCTTTCGACTTGTTATTTGATAAAGTTCAGCCAATTTCTTTGGTGAACAATAATCTCACGTTGCTTGTTCCCAGTGATTTTTACAAAGAATATATCGAGGACAATTACTTGTCTTTACTGTCTGCTGCGCTTAAAAAAAATATCGGTAAAGGAGTAAAATTGTGGTATTCTGTGATGGAAAATAAACCTTCCGGAAAAGAAAAGCCTATTACTGTGAACGTGAAGGGGATTTCTACACAAACGCCGAAAATACAAGAAGCTCGTCCGGTTATTAAGGAAAATAATATCAATCCTTTTGTTGTTCCCGGAATTAAAAAAATCAATATTGATTCTAATCTGAAAGCAGATCAGTCTTTTGATAATTTTGTAGAAGGAGAAAGCAATAAATTTGCCTGCACAGTTGCAAAATCTATCGCAAAAAGACCAGGTTCAACGGCTTTCAATCCATTATTTGTATATGGAGGTTATGGCGTTGGGAAAACACATCTTGCTCAGGCAATCGGGCTGGAAGTGAAAGCTACTTATCCGGAAAAAGTGGTTTTGTACCAGTCTTCAGAAAAATTTATACAGGATTTTGTAAAGGCTGCGAAGTCTCAGAATAAAACCGATTTTCAGCATTATTATCAGATGATTGATGTTTTGATTATCGATGATATTCAGTTCTTGTCCGGTAAAGCTGCGACGCAAGACAGTTTCTTTCATATTTTTGATTACCTTCATCAAAATGGCAAACAGATTATCCTGACGTCTGATAAAGCACCAGCTGATATTCTGGATACACAGGAGAGAATTATTTCCCGTTTCAAATGGGGACTTTCTGCAGAAATCAAATCGCCGAATTTTGAGACAAGAAGAAAAATTATCGTTGATAAATTAAGCCGTGACGGGATCGAATTGACGGACGACATGCTGGACTATCTTGCTTCGGAAGTGAAAACCAACGGTGTCAGAGAGCTAATTGGCGTTGTGAATGCAGTGATCGCCTATTCTACAGTTTATAAATCCGACTTCAGCCTGGATCTTTTAAAAGATACAATCAATAAGTTAGCGACAACTCAGAAGAAAACCATCAATATTCCTTACATTCAGGAAGTTGTATGCGATTATTTCGGGATTCAAAGAGAGCAATTGCTGTCTAAAACCCGAAAAAGAGAAATCGCTTTGCCAAGACAATTAGCAATGTATTTCGCAAAAGAATATACAAATGCTACGTTTACGAAAATCGGTGAAGAAATGGGCGGGAAAGACCATTCAACAGTAATGTACGCCTGTGACACGATCCGGGATGTGTCCAAAATCGATAAGGAATTGAAGAAATACATCAAGGATCTGAAAGATAAGATTGCTCAATAACAATACAGGGATTTAAATTTTTTTAAATCCTTTTTTTTTTAATAAATTTAAAGTTATTACACTTTACAATTTTTGAAATTATGAAAATACTAATGGTTTGTCTCGGAAATATTTGCAGAAGTCCTTTGGCTGAAGGAATTTTGAAATCTAAGCTTGATGACAGTTATTTCATCGACAGCGCAGGAACTATAAATTACCACGAAGGAAATGGCCCGGACGAACGTTCGGTAAAAACTGCTTTCAAAAACGGAATCGACATCTCGATGCAGAAATCAAGACCAATCAAGAAATCAGATTTTGATGAATTTGATCTGATTTTCTGTATGGATAAAAATAATTATAAAGATCTTCTGAAAATGGCGGATGATTCTCAGAAACATAAAATCAGATTGATTCTCGATAACGAACTCGAAGTTCCTGACCCTTATTTTGGAGGAATCGACGGTTTTGATAAAGTTTATAAAATGCTGGATGAATCTTGCGAAATAATCGCAGAAAAAATAAAGAACAACATGATATAATTCATAAACAATTCTAAATTTGTAAGACAAGCCATTCTTATGAATCTCGACATTGAACAAAACCCAATAAAATCTAAAAAACTCTATAAGCATCTTTATATTCAGGTATTAATCGCAATCGTCTTCGGTGTTTCCCTCGGATATTTCTATCCTGAGTTGGGCGAGAAAATGAAACCTTTAGGTGATGGATTTATCAGACTGGTGAAAATGATCATTGCGCCAGTGATTTTCCTGACCGTTTCTACCGGAATTGCCGCAATGAGCGACCTCAAAAAAGTTGGGAGAGTTGCAGGGAAAGCTTTTATTTATTTCTTTACATTTTCTACTTTAGCATTGATCATCGGGATGATAGTCAGTCATCTTGTTCAGCCGGGAAAAGGTCTCAATATAGACCCGAATACTCTCAACGGCGCAGAAATCGAGAAATATGTCAAAGCCGCCCATGACAATTCGATGGTCAGTTTTATTTTCAACATCATTCCGGAAACGCTTTTCAGTCCTTTGACGGGTGATAATATTCTGCAGGTTTTATTGGTAGCTATTCTGTTCGGAGTTGCTTTGGCCATCACATCCGATAAAAGTCAGCCAATTCAGGATTTTCTCCAGACTTTGACGATTCCGATTTTTAAGATTGTAGAAATTCTGATGAAACTAGCTCCCGTCGGTGCTTTCGGAGCAATGGCTTTCACGATTGGAAAATACGGTGTAGAATCTCTGAAAAATCTGGCAATGCTTGTCGGAACATTTTATGTGACTTCGGCGCTGTTTGTTATTTTGATTTTGGGAAGTGTGGCGTCGTATAACGGATTCAGTATTTTCAAATTTCTGAAATATCTTAAGGACGAGATTTTATTGGTTTTGGGAACAAGTTCTTCTGAGCCTGCACTTCCCGGACTGATGAAAAAAATGGAAAACGCAGGCTGTGACAAAGGTGTTGTCGGTTTAGTCGTTCCTACAGGTTATTCTTTCAACCTTGACGGAACCAACATTTATATGACTTTGGCAGCACTTTTTATCGCTCAGGCCTGCAACATTGACTTGACTCTGGAACATCAGCTTGGTTTGCTTTTGGTGGCGATGCTTAGCTCGAAAGATGCAGCGGGTGTTTCAGGAGCTGGATTTATAACATTGGCGGCGACTTTGGCGGTTGTTCCGGAAGTTCCCATTGCCGGGATGACTTTGATTTTAGGAATTGACAAATTCATGTCAGAATGTCGCGCACTGACCAATGTCATTGGAAATGCTGTCGCTACGGTTGTCGTTTCCAACTGGGAAAACCGATTGGATAAAGAACGTTTGCAAGAAGTTCTGAATGGATAAAACTTAAAAGTAAGAGCGTATAAATCTCAATTTGTGCGTGTGTCTATTCTGATCCTTGTTGAAGATTCCGCTGGAGTCTAGGCTGTCGATCCTTACTTTTCCGTGGGCATGGATGATTTTCTGATCAGTCAGGATAATTCCAACGTGATGGATTCTGCCTTCCGGATTTTCAAAAAATGCAAGATCACCAGGCTTTGCTTCTTCGATAAAGGTTAATACTTCCCCAATTTCCGCCTGCTGGTAAGTATCTCTCGGAATTTTGATGCCATGGATTTTATAAATAATTTGCGTGAAACCGCTGCAATCGATCCCGAAAAAGCTTTTACCGCCCCAGAGATAAGGGACGTTTAAAAATTCTTTCGCACAGTTTACGATGCTTTCGCTAAGATTTTCGCCTCTGGTTGGAGAAGTGGTCTCAAAAGTCACTTCGGATCCGATGGAAAGCAATGTTCTTCCGTTTTCTGCCATCGCAGACTGGAAAGCCTCTTTTACAAGATTGATTTTTCTTGACTTCAGGAATTCCTCGGTAACAGGCGAGATTTGTTTTGTGTCCATCCACGCTTCATAATTATCGTAATGTGTTATGATTTTGGTCCAGTTATCTTTCACTTCGATGATATCCGCAGATTCACCGTAAAGAAGTTGGGATACAATCTCACTTTTGTCTGAGCTGTCCGCTCTCATCGGAGCGATGGAAACATTGCAGATGCCTTTGGTCATTTCAATCAATTATGAATTTAAAAATACGAATTATTTCTTTCTGATCAGATTTAATCCGTCTCGCAAAGGTAAGATTAGATTTTCGAAATCAGGATCATCGGAGATGATTTTATTCACGAGTTTGATTTGTTCCGTTTGCTTGTCTTTCGGATTATTTTCAAGGACTTTTCCATACCAAAGAACATTATCGATAAGAATGATACTTCCTGAACGTAGATTGGGTTTGATGAGTTTCAAATATTCCAAATAGCTTTCTTTGTCGGCATCGATGAAGATCAGATCCCAGACTTTATCTAATTTTTTGATTTCTTGTTTTGCATCACCGATGATGAATTCGATTTGGTCTTTGTAATCACTTTCCGCAAAATATTTTTTCGGAATATAAGCTAAATCTTCGTTCTTGTCAATCGTGTATATTTTTCCGTCTTTTGGTAAACCTTCAGCGATACTCAAAGCCGCATAACCTGTAAAAGTTCCGATTTCCAGAACGTTTTTTGGCTGGACGATATGGGACAAAATACTTAAGAGACGACCTTGCAAATAGCCGGAAATCATATGCGGCTGGGTCGTTTTCTGATACGTTTCTTTTCTTAATTTTTTGAGAATGGCAGGTTCTTCGGAAGCGGTTTCTTCCAAGTATCTGTCCATTTCTTTGTCTAATTCTTCAAAATAACTCATTGGGAGTTTGGAGTTTTTGGCAAAGGTACTAAATGTTTAAGTTAGACCAATGTTGATTGATGTCTAATCTGCAGCCCGACTTGAACGGAGCTCATTTTTTATGGCTGGAAAAGCAAAGGCAAAAAATAGCGGGAGTGGAAGGCGGATAAAGCTGCCCAAATAAAAAAACCTCGCCATTTCTGACAAGGTTTAGTTTTCTAAATTCTGAATGAAAAGCAATTATCATTCATCTTTTATCATTTATTTCTTAACTGGCGCAATGTCCATCAGCTTCATAAATTCATCCAGCTTAGGCATAATGATGATCTCCGTTCTACGGTTTTCGCCACGTCCGGAAACTGAAGCGTTGGTTGTTTTAGGATTATATTCTCCTCTACCACCTGCGGTAATTCTGTTAGGATTCACGCCAAACTGATTTTGTAAAACTTTCGCCACTGCTGTTGCTCTGAGTGCGGAAAGGTCCCAGTTATCTCTTGGAGCGTTAGCGCTACTAAGTGGTGTGTTATCGGTATTACCTTCAATCAAAACGCTGTAAGTGTCATAATCGTTTATGACTTTTGCAACCTTCGCTAAAACGTCTGCTGCAGCTGGCTGGATGTCATATTTTCCAACTTGGTAAAGCATCTTGTCTGATAATGAGATCAATACGACACCTTTCAGAACTTTCACATCTACATCCTGGTCTGCAACGTTATCAAGAGAACGTTTCAACTTGTTTGATAAAGCCAAGTTCAAACTGTCATTTTTGCTTTTTCCTGAAATCAATTGCTTGATGTAAGCATTGGAAGCGTTGATCTCCCCAACCAATTTATCAATGTTAGCAGAACCTTTTCCTGCATTAGATAAACAAGCGTCCAAACTGGATTTAAGAGCGTTGTTTTGTCCCACAAGTAAGTCGTTTTGACCTTTCAAAGAAGAGTTTTCTCCTTTCAAATCTTGGATTTGGCGCATTCTTTCACCCGCATCTTCTATACATTGTTTGTAGTTCAGATTAAGTGCATCGAATTGTTTTTTGCTGACACAAGAAGCAAGGGAAAGTCCCACAGCTGTAATGGTCAAAATTTTAAATAATCTCATAGTAAATATTTATTTGTTTATTGCTTTTATTGAGTGGTTATTGGTTTTATGGTTTTTAAATCGTTTCAAAAGTAAGAATTAATAACTGTATATTTGTGCTTATAACTTAATGTTTCGTTATAAAATTGTGTTAAGTCTCTTAAAATTTCAAAACCTGTTAAAGCAAATGCTCCACCAACCACAACAAAAAACATACCTTTTAGCTGTAAGTGGAGGGGTAGACTCGATGGTTTTAGCTGATTTATTTCAGGTTTCGGGATTTAATTTTCATATTGCGCACATCAATTATCATCTTCGTAATGAGGATTCTAACCTTGATCAAAAGCTGGTTTCTGACTTTTGTAAACAGCATCAGATTCCTTTTCATTTGTATGATGTTTCTCAGAAAGATAATCAACCGGAAAATTCGATTCAAAATTGGGCGAGAGAATTGAGATATCGATTTTTCAGAGAAATTCAACAGAAAGAAAATCTTGATTTCCTAGTAACAGCACATCATCTGAATGACCAATTGGAAACTTTTATCATTAATCTTTCCAAAGCTTCCGGCATCCGTGGTTTGAGTGGAATTCCACAAAATGAAAACGGAATTATTCGCCCGCTTCTTGATTTTTCTAAGGATGAAATTTATGAATTTGCAAAAGAGAATCAAATTGATTTTCGGGAAGATAAATCCAATCAGAAAACAGATTATCTAAGGAATAAAATCAGACACAAAATTATTCCTGAATTGGAAAAAATCAATTCAGATTTTCTAAATAATTTTTCGAAAAGTATCAATTATATTAATCAAGCTAAGGATTTTATCAATCAATCAGTTGATGAAAAAATTGAAATTCTCAAAATAACTTCTGACGAAAATCAAATCATCATCGATAAACAAACATTCTCCCAAGAATCTGAACTGATTCAATATGAGATTTTAAAAAGATTTGGTTTCAATGATGACAAGGAAATGCAAAAATTTCTAACTGCTCAAACTGGAAGCTCGTTTTATAATTCTGAATTTGAACTAATTATTAATCGACACGAATTGATTTTTAGACAAAAATCGAAAGTCGGAAATCAAAAATTGGAAGATTCAATTATTCTGGATATTGTAGGAAATGAAATTGTTATTCCTGAACATATTAAAAATGAAATAAAAACGTTTGGTAATTGTTTTTGGAAGATTGATAAAAATAAAATCCGATTGCCTTTGAAATTGAGAAAAAAACAAGAAGGCGATTTGTTTTTCCCTATCGGAATGATTGGTAAAAAGAAAATTTCGAAGTTTTATAAGGATGAAAAATTGTCTATTTTAGCCAAGCAAAAAATCTGGCTTCTTTGTGATGCTGAAGACCGAGTTTTAGGAGTTTTGCCTTTTCGTCAAGACGGAAGGTTTTCATCTTCAAATATTGAAAGTTTAGAAATAAAAATTTAACCACAAAGAATACAATGTTTTGTGGCAAAGCTCACAACGTTGTGTACTTTGTGACAAAACATTGTGAACCTTGTGGTGAAAATGAAAAAAGAAAGAAAAAAATGAAAGATTTAAAACTGGTGTTATCAACACTTTTTCTATTAATAATAACCCTATTCAACGCACAGATAAAAAATCCGGTTAAGTTCAAATTTGATGTGGTTTCCGTTGGAAAAGATGAATATGAAGCTGTTTTGACGGGAACTATTGAGGACAAATGGCATATTTATTCTCAGGATTTGCCACCAGATTCCGGTATTCCGACCGAGTTTAAAATCACATCAAAGCAAGGAATTCAGTTGCTTGGGAAAGTTCAGGAATTGGGGAAAAAACACGATGAATTTTCGGAAGCTTTTGGCGCTCAGATTGTTTATTATTCCAATAAAGTAGTTTTCAAGCAGAAGTTCAAACCAAAAGATGCGACGAAGCCAGCGACAATCACGGCTGAAATAATGTATCAGACTTGTAATGACCGCGTCTGTCTGGCCCCAAATACTCTCGAATTTGAAAAGCAGATCGAAGGCATCAAAACGGTTGCCTCTACTGAAAATGTTGATAACACAAAAGATACCGTCTATGAAGTTGCTCCGGCGGGACAAGTTGGAACCGTTCTGAAACCAACAAATATTGAATCGCCTGCAGTTGCAAAACAAGACGGTTTGAAAATCAATTCTTTAGATTTCAAGAATCCTTTGACCAATTGTGGAACTGCTCAGCAAAAACCAGCTAACGATAATTGGCTTGTTCTGGGATTAGGATTTTTAGGTGGACTGATTGCATTGTTGACACCTTGCGTTTTTCCAATGATTCCGTTGACGGTTTCATTCTTTACAAAAGGTAACAAAGACAAAGCAAAAGGGAAGCGAGATTCGTTTATCTATGGATTTTTCATTCTGTTGATTTTCGTTTTATTGAGTATTCCATTCCATATCATTGACGGGATTTCGGGTAATATTTTCAATCAGATTTCGACGAATATCTGGCTCAATTTATTCTTCTTCGCCATATTTTTATTTTTTGCATTGAGCTTTTTCGGCTATTACGAAATTACATTGCCAAGTTCTATTGCCAACAAATCTTCCAAAGCCGAAGAAGCGGGCGGATTGATTGGGGTTTTCTTTATGGCTTTGACCTTGGTCATCGTTTCGTTCTCTTGTACAGGTCCGATTTTAGGAAGCTTGTTAGGAGGAGTTGTTGCAGGCGCAACGAATGTTCCGACATTATTGACGTTTGCTTTGGCTGGTTTCGGATTGGCTTGGGCATTGGTTTTCGGATTGTTAGCATTGTTTCCTCAAGCGTTGCAAAGTTTACCAAAATCTGGTGGTTGGATGAACACTGTGAAAGTTGTGCTTGGATTCATCGAGTTGGCTTTAGCTTTAAAATTCTTATCCAAAGCAGATTTGGTTTCCAAAACTTTCTTGCTGAAAAGAGAACTGTTTATCGGGCTTTGGATAATCATTGCTATAGGATTAGTTATTTATTTATTCGGAAAAATAAGGTTTCCGCACGATGATAAAAATCCGAAAATCAGTTTGGGAAGAAGAATTCTGGGCGTCTTCGGAATTGTATTTGTGGTGTATTTGATTCAAGGTTTAATTCCTTCCGAGAAGCCAAAATTACAATTACTAAGCGGGATTCTGCCACCATTGAATGTTAGTTATTTCCATAAAGAAGAAGATGGAATTCTAGGTTTGAAACCTTATCACAATTACTTCGAAGCGATAGAAGTAGCGAAGAAAGAAAACAAGCCTGTATTGATAGATTTCACAGGTTATGGTTGCGAAAACTGTAGAAAAATGGAAGAGTTTGTCTGGAGTCAGGATGATATTTTACCGATTCTCCAGAATGATGTGATTGTCGCTTCGGTTTATGTGGATGATAAAGAAGAATTACCGGAGAATGAGCAAATCAAAATTGATATGGGCGAAGGGCAGATGAAGAAAGTGAAAACTATTGGCGACAAATGGAGTTTGTTCCAGCAAGTTAATTTCAATAATAATTCTCAGCCGCATTATGTTCTGGTCACGCCTGATCAAAAAGTTATTAATTCACCGGTTTCCGGCTATATGCCGAAAGAAGATTTCAAAAAATTCCTGAAATGCGGAATTGAATATTATAAAAATAAATAACTATGAATTTTAGAGAAGCTAATATTAATGATATTCCACAAATGCAGACTGTTCGTAATTCTGTGAAAGAAAATCAATTATCAAATCCTGATATTGTAAAAGATAAAGATTATGAAATCTATCTTAAAGACAAAGGAAAAGGCTGGGTTTGTGAAATTAAAAATAAAATTGTCGGTTTTGCCATTGTGGATTTAGCGAAGAATAATATCTGGGCGTTGTTTGTAAATCCGGAATTTGAAGATCAGGGCATTGGAAAACAACTACATAACCAGATGCTGAATTGGTATTTTAAACAAACAAAAACTCCTGTTTGCTTAGGAACAGAACCAGATACAAGGGCAGAAAAATTCTATAGATTTTCTGGTTGGGAAGAAATCGGGACGTACGGAAAAGAGATCAGATTCCAGATGACTTGGGAAAAATGGCAAAATTTATAATTCATTGAATAGTATTTTATAACAAAATAACGAATTAGGTATATAATTTGTATTCAAAAATCCATAATGATAACAAATCGTTATGGATTCTTATTTTATATTGCTAACTACTAAAAATTAAGACTATGGCAGAAGTACAAATTAAAGAGCAATCTACCGGAAAGAAAACGCAGAACAAAAAGCCGATTCGGGTAGATATGACGCCAATGGTGGATTTGGGATTTTTACTGATTACATTTTTTATGTTCACCACTAATTTTTCTAAACCAAATGTGATGAATGTCGGATTACCTGCAAAAGGACCGATCAATACAACAGAAGTGGACGTTAAAAATTCAATTAGTTTTATTCTTGGACAAGAAGGAAGAGTTTTTTATTATCAGGCTGATAAAAAAGATCTGACAGATAAAAGTCTGAAAGAAATTTCTTTTGATAAAGCTCAGGTTGCAAAAACAATTGAAGCTGCAAAAGCAAATGCTAAGGATAAGAATATTTTCACAGTTATCGTAAAACCGGCTGATGATTCACAGTACAAGACAGTGGTTGATATGCTGGATGAATTGGCAATCACGAAGTCGGAACGATACGGAATAGCTGAAATGAATGATAGAGAAAAAGAGTTGTATCAAAAAAGAATTGAATAATATTTACTAATAATTTTAATAAGAGTGTCTGTCAGACGCTCTTTTTTATTTATTTTCGTGAGGAAAATTGAAACTATGAAAAATATTTTAACGGTTATTATTTTACTTTCAATCGTTGCCTGTAAGAAATCTTCTGAATCTGTAACATCAAAAGCTGACAGCGTAAAAATCATTGATTCTATCAATGCAGCGAGAACAAAGATCAATGATAGTATTTTGAGCCACAATCGATTCAGAGACTGGGATGGCACACATATTCTTACACATGATATGATTGCCGGAAAAGGAAAAATAAGCTTTACAAAAACCGGCAGAGACGAATATAAAATCAAAGGTGAAATCCGGAACGGAAAAAATTATCTGACAATCGAAGGCACTGGTGATATGCTTTCTGAAAGACATCTCAGTTTTGAAGGGACAATCAGGCAAAGCATCCGTGAAAATGATAACGGAAAAACAGACATCAGAAAAGGGCGGTTAACATTCCTGACGAAAGACGGCGGAAAATCCTTCAGGCTGCAGCAATCTGTAAACAGTTCGGGATTCTCTGATGAGATCTATATTAAATTTTAAATAACTCAATTATAAAAATGCTTAATTATATTATAGAAGGTAACGGTCAAGAAGATCTGGTTCTTTTGCACGGGTTTATGGAGAATCTGTCAATTTGGGATGATATGATTCCGTTTCTGTCGGATAAATTTCGTTTGATTAAAATCGATTTGCCAGGCTTCGGAAAGTCCGAAATTGTTGCAGAAATCCAAACTTCTGAAATAATGGCAGATGAAGTCAAAAAAGTTATTGACGAATTGGGCTTGACAGAATTTCATTTGCTGGGACACTCGCTGGGTGGTTATATTTCTCTGGCTTTTGCTGAAAAATTTCCTGAGGTTTTGAAATCTTTCACCTTATTTTTTTCCACTTATTTTGCGGATGACGAAGCTAAAAAAGAGACCAGAAAAAAAGGTTTGAGAATCATCAAAGAAAATCTTCGTGCTTTCGTCAATGCTGGTGTTCCTAACCTTTTTAACCCCAATGAGCATGATATTCTTGAGCCTAAAATCAAACTTGCAAAAGAGATCGCATACGGCTCTTCTGTCGACGGCGTTCTGGCCTCACAAAAAGGAATGATAGAACGTCCCGACCGAACATCCGTCCTGGAAAACTTTGAAGGCAGAATTCTGGTTTTGTCCGGCAAACACGATTCGGCGGTCAATTCCGAAAAAACCATCAAAAACCTTCCCGACAAAACCAATATCAAATCATATATTCTGGACTGCGGACACAACGGACATTGGGAAAAGCCGGAGATTTGTGCCTCGGTTCTTAATACGGAATTGCTGCATCATTTACCCAAAAAACTTATTTTATAATATGGAAATAATCTCAAAAATCCTTATCGGAATTGTTGCGCTGGAACATCTTTATATTCTTTACATGGAAATGTTTGCGTGGGAAACACTCGGCAAAAAAACCTTTAAAACCATTCCGTCAGAACTTTTTAAACCAACGAAAGGTTTGGCCGCCAATCAGGGGTTATACAACGGGTTTTTGTCTGCAGGACTCATCTGGAGCTTATTGATCTGCGACCAGATATGGGCAAAAAATGTCGCCGTTTTCTTTTTGGTTTGTGTTATTGTAGCAGGCATTTATGGCGCAATGACAGCTTCGAAGAAAATCTTTTTCGTTCAGGCATTACCTGCAGTTATTGCGTTGATTGCCGTTTTGGTAAGATAATTTTGGAGCTGTTTCCCGCTATCCGCTATATCTTTTTTGCCGGGTTATTCCTCAGCAAAAAAGGATGCCGCTGCTATCGGGGCTAGGGTCTTTGTCTGTCAAATCGTGTTTCTGTACAGAAAATTAAATTCAGCTTTAAAATACTTCCTGTTCCACGATATCTTTAAAATCCTCGATGGTATCTTCAATCGACTTGAAATATTTCCCGCCGGAAGCATTGATATGCCCGCCGCCGTTGAAATGTTTTCTGGCAAACTGATTCGTGTCAACATTTTCTTTGGAACGGAAAGATATCTTGATAAAATCCTCGTAAAGATCTTCCATAAAGAAAACCGCCATTTTTGTCCCGGCAATACTCAGTCCATAATTTACGAAGCCTTCCGTATCACCTTTGTCAAAACCATATTCTTTCAGTTCGGAACGTTTCAGCCAGAGAACAGCTACTTTTCCTTCCTTTACAAGTTCTATTCTTCCGAGAACCAGAGAGAGCAAATGCAATCTGGAAATCGTATTCGTGTCCCAGGTGTTTGAGGTAATAATTGCGGGATCTGCTCCTTTTTCAATGAGTTCGGCAACAATCCTGTGTGTTGTAGCACTGGTAGAACGGAACCGGAATCCCCCGGTATCGGTCATGATTCCTGTGTAAAGGCATTGTGCGGCATCAGTATTTAGCAGGTTTTCTTCGTTATTTTCCTGGATGAAATGATAAACCATCTGGCAAGTCGCAGGAACCGTGGTGTCAGAATAAACATAATCAAACTGTTCCGGCATCTGATGGTGGTCGATAAGTACTTTTTTGGCTCTGGACTTGGTAACCCACTCACCGAGAATTCCTATTCTGGAAGGCGAATTGAAATCCAGGCAGAAAATCACGTCTGCGTTATAGATCGCTTCACCAGCTACTTTTCTTTTATATTCTCCGATCACGATTTTCTTAGCATCCGGCATCCATTTCAGGAACTTTGGAAAGTCATTTGGCGTAATGACGATGGCTTCTATGCCTTTTGCTTTCAGATAATGTTTAAGACCAAGAGATGAGCCAATGGCATCGCCGTCCGGATTATGATGCGTCACGATAACGATGTTGTTTTCCGGAACGAGAAGATGATTGATTTCTGAAATTTCTTTGGCTGTAAACATAAATGATTATTTGAAAAAAGTAAGGCTCCAAAGGTAAAACTTTAAAATAAAAAAATCGGCTCAAAAATGAACCGATTTTTATTGTTTTTTTATAGTAATTATTTTTTAATAATTTTCTGAATTGGTTGTCCGTCAACCTTCAGATAATATATTCCCGAAGGCAGATTTTTAATATTAAGTTCAGTTCTATCAAACTTAATAGAAGAAATTGTTTTTACCAATTTTCCAGAGCTGTCAAGCAATTCCAAAGATGAATTAGGTTTCAAATTATCTACGATAATATAATCTGTTGCAGGATTGGGATACATATTAATTTTAGCAAATTCGTTTTCTTTAACAGAAAGATTTGCGGATTTAAAATGAATTTCCTGAAAGATGGAGTTGCTGATAATTAATGTTTTTTCATTGCCGTTATCTTGTATGCTGTAATAATGACCGTTACCCACATTAAAAAAACTGCATAATAATCCGAAAAACTGGTTAACCTGGCCATTATCATCCATATAATCTCCCGAAGTACAAGATTTATTATTTACACTGAACATATTATCACCACTGAAAGTCAGGTTGGCTGAAACATTATTAAAAAATGATATGCTTAGCTGCGGAGGGCTGGTACTAAAAGTAGTGGATTGTTGATAGGGCATTGAAGGCGCATACAGATTGCCAGGTAATAATTCTCCCACAATTTTTGTGATTTGCCATTTTGTATTCAACAAATCTGGATTTTGAGCAACGACTAAGTTCGTAGTAAAAATTAAAAAGTAAAGTAGTTTCATAAGCGATAGTTTTTATTGGCTATAAAGTTATTAATTAATTAAAATAGAATTGTAAAATATTGACGGATTTACTATTATATAATCTAAAATTGTCCGTCAAAATTTCCGTAACTTTGCAGTGCATTAAAATTTATTCTCATATCTTTTCATGTTAATCATTTAATTTAAAATCAATGCATAAAGCAGGATTCGTAAATATAGTCGGAAAGCCAAACGCAGGAAAATCTACACTTCTTAATCAACTGATGGGAGAAAAGCTGGCCATTGTCACTCAGAAAGCACAGACAACACGCCACAGGATTTTCGGGATTTATAATGAAGAGGATTTGCAGATCGTATTTTCGGACACGCCTGGGGTTCTGGATCCGAAATACGGATTGCAGGAAAAAATGATGGATTTCGTAAAAGATTCTTTGCAGGATGCGGACGTTTTTTTGTTTATTGTAGATGTAACAGATAAGGCTGAGGCATCAGAATTCCTGATCGATAAACTGAACAAAATCCCAGTTCCGGTTTTGTTACTGTTAAATAAAATTGACCAGACCACACAAGGGGATCTGGAAAAAATTGCAACCGACTGGCACGAGAGAATACCAAAAGCAGAGATTCTTCCGATCTCCGCACTCAACGCATTCAATACAGACGTGATTCTCCCGAAGCTGAAATCCATGTTGCCGGAAAACCCGCCTTATTATGACAAAGACCAGTACACAGACAAGCCGGAACGTTTCTTTGTAAATGAAACCATCCGCGAGAAAATTCTCCTGAATTATGATAAAGAAATTCCATATTCCGTAGAAGTCGTGACAGAGATGTTCAAGGAAAAAGAAGGCATTATTTTTATCGATTCCATCATTTATGTGGAACGCGATACACAAAAAGGGATTCTGATCGGTCACAAAGGCGAAGCTATCAAAAAAGTGGGAACAGAAGCCCGCCTGGACTTGGAAAAATTTTTCAGCAAAAAAATACATCTCAATCTTTTTGTTAAAGTCAAAAAAGACTGGCGCAAGAATGACAGAGACCTGAAAAATTTTGGCTATCGTTAAAATCCTTTTATCTAAAGGATTTTTTTGTAGCTTTGATCTAAATTGTTTCAGAAATGAGAAATTTCAATTCTTCCCGGACAAGTGAAAATGTATTGAACCTTTTAACTCTGACACTTCGTCTCTTCATCGGAATATCAATGCTAACACATGGTTTGCCAAAATTGGAAAAACTGATTGCGAACGACAAGATAGAATTCATGAGTTTTCTCGGACTTGGCTCAGCGATTACGCTTGTTTTAGTTGTTTTTGCAGAGGTGGCTTGTTCAGTTTTCATCATTCTTGGATTTCTTACAAGGTTTGCTGCAATTCCTCTTATGATAACAATGCTGGTCGCATTTTTTATAGTGCACGGTCCGGATGAGTATTCAGAAAAAGAACTGAGCCTTTTGTACTTTTTCTTCTATTTTTCAATATTAATATTAGGCGCCGGAAAGTATTCTGTGGACTGGATATTTTCCAAAAAAGAAGCGGTTTATTAGTCAAACCACTGTGAAAAATAATCTCTGATGATAACCCAGAAATTCTTGCCTAGAAAATAGATCAGTGTTGAAGTGATAATGCCTTTTACCGTAAAAAAAATAATCCCACCGATTCCAAAACGTTTTACCCACAGTTTCCACTTCGGTATTTTAACGTCAGGTTTTTCTTTATTATCCATTTTTATTTTTTTCAAAAGTAAGAAAAATCCCGCAGTTTAGATTGATTCAAAATAATTAAAATTTTGACTGCCGTCTTTTCCGACTCTATCGTAATAAAGAGGTTGGTCTGCGGGCAGTTGCTTTCTGGTGGAAACTTGCAGCTTTTCACCAGAAGAGCTCCGATAATGCCTTCGCCTTCACGCATTGGTAATTCAATCATACCTCTCTGATCTCAAATTCTTTATTTTCATACTCAAAAGTATCTTATTAACACAAATACTAACGCTTGTTAGTTTTTTAATTTTGCCGGTCAAAATATATTTTTATCTTTAGGGACTTTAAAAAAATTAAAAATTTATGTCCTCAGTTTCGATATCAGAAAACCTGAAAAGATTAGGAATCACATCAGAAAACCATGGTACTTCCACAGGCCGGGATTTCTTTTCTTCAGGTGAAAAAATAGAAAGCTACTCGCCGGTAGACGGAAAACTTATTGGTTCTGTTAACGCTTCAGACCATCAGGATTATGAAAAAGTTCTTGCAAAAGCACAGGAAGCTTATATAGAATTCAGGCAGATCCCGGCTCCCAAAAGAGGGGATATGGTTCGTCAGTTCGGTAACAAATTGAGAGCGTACAAAGACGATTTGGGGAAATTGGTTTCCTACGAGATGGGGAAATCCCTTCAGGAAGGTCTGGGCGAAGTTCAGGAGATGATCGACATCTGCGATTTTGCAGTGGGCTTGTCAAGACAGCTTCATGGTTACACAATGCACTCCGAAAGACCAGGCCACAGGATGTACGAACAATATCATCCGCTGGGAATTGTAGGTGTTATCTCAGCTTTTAATTTTCCGGTAGCCGTATGGAGCTGGAACGCAGCCTTAGCATGGATATGCGGCAATGTTGTCATCTGGAAACCATCAGAAAAAACGCCTTTGTGTGCAATTGCCTGCCAGAATATATTCAACGAAGTTGCTAAAGAAAATAATCTTCCGGAAGGTATTTCAAATCTGTTGATTGCAGACCACGAGATTGGCGACAGACTGGTAAAAGACAAAAAAGTAGCATTGGTATCTTTCACAGGTTCTACAAGAGTGGGAAGAATCGTTGGAAAAAATGTTGCAGAACGTTTCGGAAAATCAATTCTGGAATTAGGCGGAAATAATGCGATTATCATTACAGAAAATGCTGATCTTAATATGTCAATCATCGGCGCAGTTTTCGGCGCAGTGGGAACAGCTGGCCAAAGATGTACTTCTACAAGACGACTTATCATCCACGAATCCGTATATGACGAAGTGAAAAACCGTCTGGTAAAAGCGTACGGACAATTGAAAATCGGAAATCCTCTGAATGAAACCAACCATGTTGGTCCGCTTATAGACCAGTCTGCTGTAAAACAATATCAGGACTCTATTGAAAAGTGTAAATCTGAAGGTGGAAAGTTCGTGGTTGAAGGTGGTGTTTTGGAAGGTAATGATTACAAATCAAGTTGTTACGTAAAACCTTGTATCGCAGAAGTTGAAAATAGTTATGCAATTGTTCAGCACGAGACTTTCGCTCCGATTCTTTATTTAATAAAATACAAAACTCTGGACGAAGCAATCGCAATCCAGAATGATGTCCCACAAGGATTGTCATCAGCAATCATGACGCAGAATCTAAGAGAAGCAGAATTATTCCTATCTTATGGCGGCTCCGACTGTGGCATTGCAAATGTTAATATCGGAACTTCCGGTGCAGAAATTGGTGGTGCTTTTGGTGGCGAAAAAGAAACCGGAGGCGGTAGAGAATCAGGTTCAGATGTATGGAAATATTATATGAGAAGACAGACAAATACCATTAATTATACAACCAGTTTACCTTTGGCGCAGGGAATTAAATTTGACCTTTAAAATACAAATATGATAACAGCTACAGAAAATAAAGTTAAAGAAACCCTAGGAAAACATATCCTTGCCGACGGTTTCGATTTTGTAATGGATTTTGAAAAATCCCACGGATCTTATATTGCAGACCGTCTCACAGGAAAAGAATATCTGGACATGTTCTCCATGTTTGCCTCAGCTTCCATAGGATACAATCATCCTTATGTATTGGAAAGAGCTAACTGGCTGGGAAAAATGGCCGTTTACAAACCAACGCTGAGTGATGTTTATCTTCAGGAATATGCGGATTTTATGGAGGTTTTTTCCAGAGTTGCAATCCCGAAAGAACTGCCTTATTGCTTTTTTGTCGAAGGTGGCGCTCTGGCGGTTGAAAACGCTTTGAAAACTGCTTTCGACTGGAAAACGAGAAAAAACTGGCAAAAGAATATTGACAAAGAAGCAGGAATTGTAATCCATTTCAAGCAGTCTTTTCACGGAAGAAGTGGTTATACATTATCTTTAACCAATACTTCTGACCCAAGGAAGCATCAGTATTTTCCAAAATTTAACTGGCCAAGAATTACCAATCCGAAGCTGAATTTCCCAATCACAGAAGATAATCTTGAGGAAACAGTCAAACACGAGCAATTGGCTTTGTTACATATTCAGGAAGCGATATTGGCAAATCCTGATGAAGTGGCTTGCGTTATTATCGAACCGATTCAGGCAGAAGGCGGTGACAATCATTTCAGAAATGAATTCTTCACTGAGTTAAGAAAAATCTGTGATGAAAACGAAATTCTTTTAATTCTTGACGAAGTACAGACGGGAATAGGAATGACCGGAAAAATGTGGGCTTATCAGCATCTTGACATAATTCCGGATATTATAACTTTTGGAAAAAAAACACAGGTTTGCGGGATTCTTGCCAATAAAGAAAAACTGGATCAAGTAGAAAACCACGTTTTTAAAGAAAGCTCCAGGATCAATTCTACCTTTGGAGGTAACTTTATTGATATACTACGTTTTCAATTGGTTTTGGAAGTGATAGAAAATGAAAATCTTGTAGAAAATTCCAGAGCCGTTGGTGAGTTTTTACTGAACGGATTGCAAAAGCTGGAACAAAAATTTCCGGACCATATTTCTGCAGCAAGAGGGAAAGGTCTGATGTGTGCATTCGACCTGAAAGATGGCGAGTCAAGAGAATGGCTGAGAAGCAGACTGTATGATGAGGGAATTATCATCCTGACCTGTGGCGACCAGTCGCTTAGATTCCGTCCGCATCTTAATGTAACAAAAGAAGAAATCCAGATTATTCTAGATAAAATTAATGATATATTTCAGGATTTAATATAATGAATTTTAGATTTTGATATTTTTTTCGTAAATTGCTTTGCTTTTAAAATCAAAATCTAAAATTATGGATGCAACAACTAGAGTGGCTGTTTATGAAAGCAACAGTCCGCAGGAGATCCAGCTGGTAAAATCGAAGCTGGAAGATGCAGGTATAAAATGCGATGTAGAGAATTCTTATCTTAGTTTTCTGTCTACACCCACTGCAACCAATACTTTTGTCAAAGTAGATATCAAAGACGAGAAAAAAGCTTTCGAAATTATCGACGAATATTTAAAATCAAACCAAAATTGATTTCATATTTTTAAATTTTACGTTTTACAGAAATCGGGTTCAAAATTTTTGATCCCGATTTTTTTTAGCATCAAAAAAATCCTTATCATTGCAAAAGAAATGGGGAATTAGCTCATCTGGCTAGAGCGTTAGACTGGCAGTCTAAAGGTGACGGGTTCGATCCCCGTATTCTCCACTTTTATTTTATTTAAATCAATCTTCTGAAATTCAGGAGATTGATTTTTATTTTGGCAAAAAATTTGTATGCTATTCCGTACAGTAATCGAGTTCATAGAAAACCCGATTATTGATTAAAGGGGGCACTAGTTGCCCTCTTATTTTTTTAGTTTATCGCAAAATTTATTATCGGCTGTTATTTTTTAGCGCATTTTTGTTTCAAATATTTGTTTTAAATATTTAACTGTGCTACTTTTGTTAGGTAATCGAAAATAAAAACTATCGGGGAAAAACTATTTTTTGCTATAACTCAATGAATAAAACTGTATTACTCATACTTCTCTCGATGGTTCTGATGTCTTGCGGCACTTCCAGCTCTGCCAGAAAATATACTTATAAAAAACCGACAGCTACGAAATCTGTCAATCTTAAAAAGCTTAATTCCAACTATGCCGGAAATGTTTCCGGGAAACGTGCTTCAGTTATCAACGACGCTGAATATTATCTGGGAAGTCCCTATAAATATGCGGGTAACACAAAAGCAGGCTTTGACTGTTCCGGATTGGTTTGTAAGGTTTTTGATGAGAATGATATGAAACTTCCCAGACGATCCCAGGATCAGGCTAAAGCAGGAAATTCTGTCGAGGTTTCAAAAGTCAAACCCGGAGATCTTCTCTTTTTTGCGACGGCCGGCGGTTCCACCATATCGCATGTTGGCATTGTCCACGAGATTACCAACAGCGGCGAGATTACTTTCATCCATTCTTCAACATCAAAAGGCGTTATTATCTCATCTCTGAATGAAGCTTATTGGAACAAAGCTTTCCTTTTCGCTAGAAGTGTGCTTTAGTTTTTTTATTTTTGCATTGGATGAAATTTAATCCAAGATAACATCAATTATCCGTTAATCAATTATCATTTATAAATCATATGTCTTTACAGGAAAAAATCGAAAAAGCTTGGGATAACCGCGAACTTTTGAAAGAAGAAGAATACCAGAATGCAGTGAGAGAAGTAGTTGCAAAACTAGATGCCGGCGAATTGCGTACGGCAGAACCAACCGAAAACGGATGGCAAATCAACGAATGGGTGAAGAAAGGCGTGGTGATGTATTTCCCAATCCAGACAATGGAAACGATAGAAGTTGGTCCATTCGAATTTCACGATAAAATTCCTTTGAAGAAAAATTATGCTGAAAAAGGGGTAAGAGTTGTTCCTCACGCAATTGCAAGACACGGAAGCTTCGTGGCGAGTGGTGTGATTATGATGCCTTCTTATGTGAATATCGGTGCCTATGTAGATTCCGGAACAATGGTTGACACTTGGGCTACCGTTGGAAGTTGTGCTCAGATTGGTAAAAATGTTCACCTGAGTGGCGGCGTAGGAATTGGTGGTGTGCTGGAGCCTTTGCAGGCTGCACCGGTAATCATCGAAGATGATGCTTTTATTGGCTCACGTTGTATCGTTGTTGAAGGTGTTCGTGTTGGTAAGGAAGCGGTTTTAGGAGCTAATGTTTGTCTCACAATGTCCACTAAAATCATAGACGTAACGGGAGATGAGCCTGTAGAAATGAAAGGTTACGTTCCGGAAAGATCTGTGGTGATTCCGGGAAGTTATACGAAGAAATTTCCAGCTGGAGAATATCAGGTTCCTTGCGCCTTAATTATCGGAAAAAGAAAAGAATCTACGGATAAAAAAACCTCTCTTAATGATGCTTTGAGAGAAAATAATGTAGCAGTTTAATAGCTATCATTTTTAAACTTATATTTGTCATTCTAATGGGAATTAACGTCTTGCTAGGATGACATTTTTAATTAATAACCAAAAGACTGTGAAAGGAAAGTTCTTAAAATTCATTTCGGATTACCGGATTATATTTGTGATTTACGTGATTGTTTCTGCGATCACGGCTTATAGCAAATACAGAAGAGGAACAGGCGGTTACAACAACTATCTGATTTTCAAAGGTGTGTTTTATAATACGTTGCAGGAACGAAATATCTTCTCGCAATATCCCGATTTGTTTTTTGACAGCAATCATTATGGTGTCTTTTTCAGTCTTTTGATTGCGCCTTTTGCGATGATGCCAGACGGTTTTGGTGCAGTTTTATGGAATGTTGCAAGCACTTTAGTTTTCCTTTTTGCGATTTACAAATTTCCTTTTTCAGATAGAAAAAAATCTTTTTTTGCGTGGCTGTGTCTTCAGGAATTTATCACTGCGGCGACTTATTTTCAGTTTAATATTATTCTGACGGGGTTACTGATGTTGTCTGCAATTTACATTTATGAAAGAAAAGAAGCCCAATCTGCTTTCGCTATTCTCATCGGAGTTTTTGTAAAAATCTACGGAATAGTAGGACTTTCCGCGTTTTTCTTTGTTAAGAATAAAACCAAATTCATTATTTCATTAATTGTAATCTCAATTCTATTTTTCGTCTTACCAATGATGATTTCAAGTCCGAAATTTGGAGTTCAATCCTACTTTGATTGGTACACTTCTTTGTCGGGGAAAAATCTTGAAAATCAAGCTTTGGGAACACGTCAGGATTATTCTTTGATGGGCGTTGTAAGAAGAGTTTTGGGCGATGCGAGCATTTCCAATTTGATTTTTTTGATTCCTGGATTTATTATATTTATGTTGCCTTATATCAGAACAAAACAGTTTAAATTTTTACCATTTCAAATGATGATTCTATCTTCAACATTATTGTTTGTAGTACTTTTCAGTTCGGGCTCAGAAAGTCCGACTTACATTATTGCGATTGCCGGGGTGATGATTTGGTTTCTGATGCAGAAAAAATTAACCAGAATTGACATTGGTTTATTGATTTTTGTAATGATTTTCACTTGTTTTGCATTTTCGGATTTATTTCCAAAATCAATCAAAGAAGATGTTTTTATGAAATATTCTACCAAAGCAATTCCGTGTATATTAGTTTGGTTCAGAGTGATGTATGAATTGCTGACAAAAGATTTTGGAAAAGATTATCAATTAGATTAATGATTTTAAACTGATGAAAAAGATTTCCATCGTTATCCCAGTTCACAACGAAGAAGGCAATATTTCCTTGATGCATCAAAGAATCCAAGCTGTCTTTTCCAAACTTGAGAATTACAATTTCGAGATGATTTTCGTGAATGATGGAAGTCGGGATAATTCTCAAGCGATTTTGGAAAAACTCAGTCAGGATTTTAATAATGTCAAATTCATAGAATTTTCACGAAATTTTGGTCATCAGCCTGCCGTAAAAGCAGGTTTGGATTTTGCAGATGGAAACGCCGTTATCTCGATGGACGCCGATTTGCAACATCCGCCGGAACTTATTCCAGAACTCATTCAGAAATGGGAAGAAGGTTATGATGTGGTTTTGACCAACCGAAAATATCCCAAAGAAATATCTTTTTTTAAGAAGAAAACCTCCGAAATATTTTACAGATTTCTTTCTAGAATTTCCGATGTCGATTTGAAAAATGGAGGTGGTTCCGATTTCCGATTAATGGATGCGAACGTTGTTCAGTCTTTCCGAAATTTCACCGAAGATGATTTGTTTCTAAGAGGTCTGACGAGTTGGATGGGTTATAAACAAACCACAATCAGTTTTGTTGCAGGCACGAGAAATGCCGGCGAGAGCAGTTATAATATCAAGAAAATGATGAAGTTTGCCTTCACGGGAATTACGGCTTTCAGTGTGAAACCTTTGTATCTTGCGGCGTATTTGGGCTTTATGTTTTCCGTGCTTTCTGTGGTTGGTTACGGGATTTATGTGATTGAATCCTTCGTCTCTGGTACCGAAATTTCAGGTTGGGCATCGCTGATTATGACCATTGTTTTCTTCGGTGGCCTGCAGTTGATTATTTTAGGAATATTCGGGATCTACCTGGGCAAAATTTTCAAACAAGTCAAAGAACGTCCTAATTATATCGTTCGTTCAAAAAAATTATAAATGATTTTACTAAGTTTCGACATCGAAGAATTTGATATGCCTTTGGAATATAATGGCGAGATTCCCTTTGCGGAACAACTGGCTATTTCCAGAAAAGGTTTGCAGAATATTCTGAAAATTTTAAAAGAAAATAAAATCAAGGCGACTTTCTTTTCGACCGTTGTTTTTGCGGAAACTAATCAGGATTTAGTCAAGCAATTACTTTCCGAAGGTCACGAATTGGCTTCCCACACTTGGTTTCATTCAGATTTTGAAGAAAAACATTTGTTGGAATCGAGACTGGAATTAGAAAAATTATTTGATACAAAAGTTGTTGGACTGAGAATGCCGAGAATGAGTCCGGTTTCGGAAGATGCGGTTTCTGAGGCCGGATATTTCTACAATTCTTCCATTAATCCCACTTATTTGCCAGGAAGATATAATAACTTCAATGTCAGCAGAAAACCTTTTTGGCAAAAGAAAGTTTTGCAGTTTCCGGCTTCGGTTTCTACAATATTCAGAGTTCCATTGTTTTGGTTAAGTTTTCATAACTTTCCGCTTTGGATTTATAAATTTCTATCAAAGTTGTCTTTAGATTCAACAGGATTTTTGAACATCTATTTTCATCCTTGGGAATTTGCAGACATCTCGAATCCAAAATATAAATTACCTGCTTTTACTTTCAAAAATACGAATGCTGCAATGGTCAATCGTTTCGATGATTTTATCAAATGGGCGAAGAAAAATAACTATCAGTTTTCCACAACCAAAGATTTTTTGGAAAACTGGATTCAAAAAAATAAGAATTAATGAAGATTGCTTACGACGCCAAACGTATTTTTTCCAGCTGGTCTGGCTTAGGAAATTATTCCCGCGATCTGGTCCGGGTTTTAGCAAGTTATTTTCCTGATAATCAATATTTATTATTCAATAAAAAGAAATCAGAACGTGGCGAAGCAATATTGAAATTGCCAAACGTGACCTTTATCCAGACAACAAAAGGAATGCTTTCGCGACAGCTCAAAACAGGAATCGATGCGCAAAATAATGGTGCAGAAATTTTCCACGGTTTGTCCGGCGAATTGCCTTTGCGATGGAACTCGAAACCCATCAAAAAAGTCGTAACCATCCACGATTTGATTTTCGAAAGATATCCGGAATATTACACTTGGATTGATAGAAAAATTCATTTTTGGAAATTCAAAAAAGCGGCTCTTTCTGCGGATAAAATTATTGCGATTTCCCAGCAGACGAAACAGGATATTATTCATTATCTTAAAGTTCCGGAAAATAAAGTCGAAGTGGTTTATCAAGGTTGTCACGCCGGTTTCAAAGAAAAACAATCGGAGGAAATTCTTAATCAAATCAAAGAAAAATTCAATCTTCCTGAGAAATTTCTTTTGAATGTCGGAACCATTGAACCTAGAAAAAATCTTTTGAATGTTGTCAAAGCTTTAAAAGATTCTAAAATTCCTTTAGTCGTTGTAGGAACAATAAAACCGAAATATTTTAGCTCAATCGAGAAAGAAATCCGGAAAGGAAAAGTTGAAGTTCAGTTTTTGTCTGGCGTTTCTATGGACGAATTAGCCGGGATTTACAAACTCGCAGAAATCTTCATTTATCCCAGTTTTTTCGAAGGTTTCGGGATTCCCGTTATCGAAGCCTTGTTCTCAGAAACTGTTGTGATTACAAGCAATACAAGCTGTCTTCCGGAAGCTGGCGGACCGGATTCTGTTTATGTGAATCCTGAAAATGTGGATGACATCCGCGCAAAAATCAATTTTCTCTGGGACAACGAATCTGAAAGAAAACGCCGTGCTGAAAAGGGTTTACGATTCGTACAGAAATTCAATGATGAGGTGATTGCTGATGAAGTGATGAAGGTTTACAAAAGTTTGTTTTAATTGAAGTTTAATTTTGCAAAGGCTTCGACCCTTCGACTTTGCTAAGGATGACAATCCCAACAACCATCGACTATCAACTAAAAACTAAAAACTAATAATTCCTTTCTCCAAAAATAGCCGAGCCAACTCTCACGGAATTAGAGCCACATTTGATTGCGAGAGGAAAATCGCCGCTCATTCCCATTGATAGAGTTTCTAATGGTTTCAATTCGGACAATTCATCGAAAAGATTTTTGAGTATAGAAAATTCCTCACGGATTTGAATTTCATCATCCACAAAACTGGCCATTCCCATCAAACCTTTGATTTCGATATTTGGATAATTTCCATTAAGATAATTGTTGAAAATATCTTTGGCTTCATCAACTGTTAAACCAAACTTAGTGTCTTCTTTTGCAATTTTAACTTGTAGTAAAATATTGATTTTCCGATTGTTTTTCAACGCTTCTTTATTCACTTCTTTCAATAGTTTTTCGCTGTCAATGCTTTCTATAATTGCAACGAAACCCGCAATGTATTTTACTTTATTGGTCTGAAGATGTCCAATTAAATGCCATTCGATATCATTGGGAAGAACGGATTCTTTTTCCAATAATTCCTGAACTTTATTCTCTCCAAAAGCGCGTTGTCCCAAGTCATAAACTTCTCTGATTTTTTCTACAGGATTAGTTTTAGAAACCGTTACCAGTTTTACATTTTCTGGAAGTTGAGAAATTATATCTTGATAGTTTTGGTAGATTGACATTTCAGTTGAATTTTAAAAAACTATTGCAAAAATAGAGATTAATTATGTTATAAATGAATTCCAGAATTGCTCCAGAATTTGTAAATTTGAGGAAATTTTTATTCGAATAATAATCACAAAGATATGAGTCAATTTGATGTAACCGTTATCGGTTCTGGTCCTGGGGGATATGTTGCAGCCATCAGAGCTGCGCAATTAGGTTTTAAAACTGCAATTATTGAGAAATATCCTACATTGGGCGGAACTTGTCTTAACGTGGGTTGTATCCCTTCCAAAGCTTTGCTGGACAGTTCTGAGCATTTCGAAAAGGCGAAACACGAATTTGCTGATTACGGAATTATCATCAACGAGCCGAAAGTAGATTTGGCAAAAATGATCGAGCGTAAAAACGGCGTAGTAGAGCAGACAACGAAAGGAATCAACTTCCTGATGGACAAAAACAAAATCACAGTTTTTGAAGGTCTTGGAAGCTTCGAATCTGCGACTCAAATCAAAGTGACAAAAAATGACGGTTCTTCGGAAATTATCGATTCAAAATATACAATCATCGCAACCGGTTCAAAACCTTCAAGTTTGCCTTTCATTAATTTAGATAAAGAAAGAATCATTACTTCTACAGAAGCTTTGAATCTGAAAGAAATTCCTAAGCATTTGGTAGTTATCGGCGGTGGTGTTATCGGTCTTGAGCTTGGTTCTGTTTATTTGAGATTAGGATCTCAGGTAACTGTTGTTGAGTTTATGGATAAAATCATTCCGGGAATGGATGGGAGCTTGTCGAAAGAATTGCAAAAAGTGCTTAGAAAACAGGGGATGAAATTTGAGCTTTCTACAGCGGTTTCTGCAGTGGAGAGAAACGGAGATTCTGTAAAAGTAACAGCTAAAAACAAAAAAGGCGAAGAAGTAAACTTTGAAGGTGATTATGTTTTGGTTTCTGTTGGCAGAAGACCTTATACAGACGGACTTGGTTTGGAAAAAGCCGGTGTAGAGCTGGACGAAAGAGGAAGAGTGAAAACCAACGACCATTTGCAGACCAATGTTTCTAACATTTACGCCATTGGTGATGTAATCAAAGGAGCAATGTTGGCTCACAAAGCGGAAGAAGAAGGAACTTTGGTTGCTGAAATCTTAGCTGGACAAAAACCTCACATCAATTATAATTTGATTCCGGGCGTAGTTTACACCTGGCCGGAAGTTGCTGGTGTTGGTAAAACAGAAGAGCAACTGAAAGAAGAAGGTGTAGCTTACAAAGTTGGGAATTTCCCGATGAGAGCTTTGGGAAGAAGCCGTGCTAGTGGTGACACAGACGGCTTTGTAAAAATCATTGCTGATGAAAAAACAGACGAAGTTCTAGGTTTCCATATGATCGGCGCAAGAGCAGCAGATTTGGTAGCAGAAGGTGTTATCGCAATGGAATTCCGTGCCAGCGCAGAAGACATCGCAAGAAGCTCCCATGCACACCCGACTTACGCAGAAGCCGTGAAAGAAGCCGCTTTGGATGCGACGGGAAAAAGGTCTATCCATATGTAAGAATTTTTTGACAGAATATTTAAAGGGAAGCTTTTAGCTTCTCTTTTTTTTTTCAATAATTTTTTACCTGATCTTTCTTGCCTGCTGAATCAGCTTATGAATCCTGGAATCTAAATCTTCACTGGTCAGGGTCTGTCGCAGACTATCCACTTTTATCGGGAAACTTAGTGGTGTAAAAGTATTGGCAAATTTCAGGATGACTTTTGATTTTTCGATTCTTTTGAAAGCTTCAACCAAGCGTTGCTCCTGCAGTTGTGCATTGAAAACTTCGGTGTAGGCCTGTCTCACCAAAAAATGATTTGGATCATAGTCTTCCAGCACTTTAAAAATCAAACCAGCAGAGCTTTGCAAAGATTTGTTAGAACGTTGGGTTCCTGCATAATTTTGAATGACCATACCCGAAATCAATGCAATATCCCGGAATTTCCGCCTTGCCATTTCCGCAGAATTGATACTTGATATTACATCATTCATCAGATTTTCTCTGGTCAGGATTTTCTCTAGATTTTCTTCATTCAAAGAGATTTCCTTATCGCTGAATAATTCAAAACCATAATCATTCATCGCCATAGAAAAAGAAATCGGAGATAGTTTAGATATTCGGAAAGCAATCAAAGCAGCCATCACTTCATGTACCAACCGGCCTTCAAAAGGATACATAAACAAATGATAGCCTTCACGGTTTTTGATTAATTCCACCAAAAATTCATCTTCTCTCGGAATATGCGACCGTTCTTCCTGATTGGCCAGAAGCGGATACAGAAATTTCAATTCTTTTTCAGAAGCTTTCGGATTCAATGCGCCGGATAATTTTTCTCTTAAAAAATGGCCGAGGTTAGAGCTCAACGGCAATCTTCCGCCTAAATAACTTGGAGCCTGAGCCTTTCCTTTTGAAGCCCGAACGAAAACTGTCATGTCTTTTATCATTGCAACTTCCAGAACTCTTCCTGCTAGAATAAATCTCTCTTCTTTCTTTAATCTTGAAATAAAATATTCTTCGACCATTCCGATATAACCACCGGAAATAAATTTAACTTTCAGCATTGCGTCGCTAACAATAACCCCCATATTCATACGGTGAAGCATTGCAATTTTTCGGGATGTCACTTTGTGCAAACCGTCTTCCATCACGACAATTTTGTGGAATTCTTCATAGCTTTTCAGAACGTTACCTCCAATCGTTAGAAAATCAATTATGGTTTTCCATTCTTCCTCGGTCATTTCCTGAAAGCCAAACGTCTGCTTGATTCTCGGATATAACTGCTCGGGATAAAAGCCGTCGCCAACCGCCAAAGTCATCAGAAACTGAACCAAAACATCAAAGCATAAAACCTGTGGTTCGCGAGGTTCAATCACTTTTTGTTTAACAGCTTCTTTCAGAGCGGCAACCTCTATTAATTCTAAAGAATGTGTCGGAACACAGAATATTTTTGAAGTTTCAAAAGGGGAGTGGCCACTTCGTCCGGCACGTTGTAAAAATCTCGCAACACCTTTAGCAGAACCAACTTGTATCACAGTATCAACAGGCTTAAAATCAATTCCCAAATCTAAAGATGATGTGGAAACCACCGCTTTCAGTTTTCCAGAACTGAGATTTTCCTCAATCCAGATTCTTAATTCAGCATCAATCGAACTGTGATGGATGGCGATTTGTCCGGCAAAATCTGGGTAAGCATTCAGCAAAAGCTGATACCACATTTCACTCTGGCTTCGTGTATTAGTAAAAACGATGGTTGATTTGGATTCCAGGATAATCGGCACGACATTATCCGCTAATTTTTGTCCGAGATGTCCTGCCCAAGGCAAAATTTCAACTTCATTCGGAAAGACGGAAAGAATCTCAATTTTCTTATGTTCTTTGGCTGTGATTTTTGTTTTTTTAATATCATAAGGAATCAATACGTCCTGTGCTTCATCAAGGTTTCCGATCGTTGCTGTGATGCCCCAGATTTTAAGTTTCGGCACATAATGAAAAAGCTGAGAAATTCCTAATTCCACCATGACGCCACGCTTTGAGCCCAATAATTCGTGCCATTCATCCACTGCAACGCAATGCATATTTTTGAAAAACCGCTGATTATCTTTTTGACCTAAAAGAAGATGTAAACTTTCAGGAGTAACCACTAAAACTTCAGGCATATGTTTCAGCTGTTGCTGACGGACTTTTGGATCAGTGTCACCGTTTCGTACATCAACTGTCCAGTCCAATCCGATTTCGTCAATCGCTTCCTGCATTGCTTTGGCAATATCTTTTGATAGGGAGCGGAGTGGCGTAATCCAAATCATTTTCAGTCCTGTTTTGTATTGTTCCGGATGATTTAAAAAGTCTGAAATTAATGCTAAAAAAACAGAAAAAGTTTTCCCAAAACCGGTCGGAGCTACGACCATTCCACTGTAGCCATTCCCGAATTTGTGCCAAGTCTGAACCTGAAATCTAAATGGCGAAATACCTTTATCGCTCATCCAGTTTTGGATGATTTTGTAGCCGGCGGTATTTTCGAATGTTGTCAAATAATTATATTTTATAAATTAAAAAAGTCTTCGATTCCGCTCAGACTGACATTGCTGAAAACATTTAGTATTAGAATTGTCACGCTGAACGCAGTCAAAGGGTTTATTGTATCAATTTCTTTATCTCTTCAATATCATCAATATCATCAACTGTTTTATCTTTCCGCCAGCGCAAAATCCTCGGGAAACGCAATGCTACACCACTTTTGTGACGGTTACTGAAACCAATTCCTTCAAATGCTATTTCAAAAACCAGTTCAGCTTTTACAGTTCGGACTGGACCAAATTTCTCAATTGCATTTTTGTTTACAAACTTGCTGACTTCCATAATTTCCTTGTCCGTCAAACCGGAATACGCTTTGGCAATCGTCACCAATTTATCGCCACTTTTCACGGCAAAACTGTAATCGGTGTAGTAGCCACTTCGTCGACCGCTTCCTTTTTGGGCATAAATCAGAACGGCATCAATCGTCAAGGGATTTATTTTCCACTTCCACCAATCGCCTTTTTTTCGTCCCGAATGGTAATGTGAATTTTTCTGTTTAAGCATCAATCCTTCACTGTTGATCTCTCTGGAATTTTCTCTGGTTTGGTTTAATTCGTTCCAGTTTTCAAACTCAATTTGCTGAGAAATTTTGATGTTTTCAGGATTTTCATTCAGTAATAATTCTTCCAGCATTGCACGTCTTCCGGAAACCGGTTTTTCCCGTAAATCATTGCCTTGTAATTCTAACAAATCATATGCAAAAACCTGAATCGGAATTTCGGAAAGTATTTTCTTGGTTAGGGTTTTTCTATTGAGACGCTTTTGCAATTCGTTAAAATTTAAAACTTTATCATCTTTTACAGCAAGAATTTCACCGTCAATTACAAAGTTCCCTTTCATTTGCTGAATGACATCTCTGATTTCTGGAAATTGTTCGGTAATCAGTTCTTCTCCTCTTGACCAGATAAAAACTTCGTCATTTCGTCTGATGATTTGACCACGTATGCCGTCCCATTTATACTCAATCAACCATTCATCAGGTTTTCCGAGATCTTCCAAATTCTTTTCCAGCGGATAAGCCAGACAAAAAGGATATGGTTTTGAATTGTCAGGATTGATATTTTCAGCCGAAATCAGTTCCTTAAAACTTACTTCATCAGGCTGCCATTTCCCCATCAGGCTGTGCATCAGAGTACTGGCTTCCTGTCCGGAAAACTTCGTCAGAGAGTTAATCAATGTCTTAGAAGAAACCCCAATTCTGAAACTTCCGCCTAGTAATTTATTGAAAATCAAACGTTCAGTGTAGTCTAAACCATTCCAGGAATTCAGAACAAATTCTTTCTTTTCAGCATCAGTTTTTGATTTTAACCCAATAATTTCGTTCATCCAGTCCGACAGCGTTTTCTCTATTTTTTCACTGGGTGGCGGAAGAATCAAAGAAATTGTCTCGCCCAAATCACCCACCGAAGAATAACTTTCCTGTAACAACCAGAAAGGGAGTCTTGTAATTTCTAACGCCCATTCTTTCATATAATTGGTGTTCACATTTCGCTTCGGTCTTTTCCCGGTAAACAAAGCAATAAACCACAACTTATCATTATCTGGCGCACGCTCCAGATAATCGACAATAGCATCTATTTTGGTATTCGTCTTATTGGTGCTTTCCAAAGCGTTGATGAGTTCTGCGAAATGTCTCATATTTCAGGATTTTCGATGGTTTCTTTTTCAACTGTTTCATCGTTATCGTCACCGTATAAAGTTTCCACTACATCAGATTCAATCCCGATTTCATTTAAGTATTTAGAAAAAACTTCGGTTTGTCCGTGTGTGACATGAACGATTTCAGCTTCTGTAGCTTTGACAGTCTGTAGAAGACCTTTCCAGTCGGCATGATCACTCATTGCAAAACCAGCATCAGCACTTCGCCAACGTCTTGCACCCCGGACCTGCATCCAGCCCGAGCAAATCGCTGTCGCCGCATCCGGAATTTTCTTGATCACATTAGAATCCAGCAAAGCCGGTGGAACAATAACTATATCGCCCGAAACGTTTTTTATATTTTCCCTGAAATCTGGAATTTCGTACTCCGGAATTACAATTCCAGCCTCTTCAAAGGCCTGATTAAGTTTGCCGATAGAGTAGTGCACGTGGATTTTCCCCATTCCTTCCACTGCTTTCATTACTCTTTGAGCTTTTCCCAAAGAATATCCGATGAATACAGAAGTTTTCTGGTTTTCCTGATTCCTTAAAACCCAGTTCTGCATTTTTTTATTCAGGTCATCCACTTCCAGCCAATTGTAAATAGGAAGTCCGAATGTACTTTCCGTCACAAATTCATTGCACTTCACGAGTTCAAAAGGCGTACTCAATCCATCGTCCTGAACTTTATAATCTCCCGAAATCACACTGACATAACCTTTATATTCCAAACGAATTTGGGCCGAACCAATAATATGACCTGCAGGATGAAGCGAAAGCTTAACTCCATTGATGTCTAAAACTTCACCATATTGTAAAGTCTGACATTCGATATCTTCAGCAATTCTTTTCTTTAAAATAGGTTTTGTAAAATGATGACATAGGTATTTTTTCATTCCCCATCGGGCGTGGTCGGCATGACCATGTGTGATGACCGCAAAATCTACAGGTCGCCAAGGATCAATATAAAACTTTCCTTGTGGACAATAGATACCTTTATTTGTGAATGTAATGAGTTTCAAACGATTGATGATTAGTGTATTCCTGATTATTCAAAAAGCTAACCAAATTCTTTCTTTTAAATATTTTTATTAATGTTTGAATATTGTGATCAAAAAAAACTCCAACAATAAACTTTATTGTTGGAGATTATATGATTAAATGCTAATTAAATTTTAGCGGTTCCTTCCACACCATCGGAATTGTCAGTTTTATTTCCTGTAATTGCAGCGGCAGCAAAGCTCAATAAACTTACTATTTTTCCTGCTTTCGTATCCCAATAATAAGTTTCCTTTGGTTGTACTCGAATAATAGAAACATTGGGATCATCTTTTCCGTCAAACCATGCGTTTGCCATTGGTGACCATTTATCTTCGATTGTTGAACGATCCGTGTAAACAAAAGCTTCGCCATAAACCGAAAGATATTCAGAATCGCTGTTGTTCATAAAATAGAGCTGAACACGATTGTCTTCCTTTATTTCAAAATTTTTGTTGCTTGTCTCGCTGCTTATGAACCAAAGATTTCCGTTATTGTCAGTTTCTTGCAAGCTCATTGGTCGCGAATTGACTGGTAATCTGTCAAGTTCTGTACAGAACATGCATATTCTTGCTTTTTCAGACAGTTCTTTGATTTTTTTTACTGCTTCTTGATTGTTAAGATTTTCTGTTGACATAATACTTTATTTTTTTTAGTGTTTTAAAACTATAAATTAGCCATTAACAATTTCCCCGCCATTCGGATGCAAAACCTGTCCGCTGATATAGCTTGAGTCCTCACTTGCAAGGAAAAGAAAACTTGGAGCTACTTCATTCGGCATCCCTGCGCGTTTCATTGGAGAATCACTTCCGAATTCCGAATTTTTTTTAGGCTCAAAAGATGACGCAATGAGTGGAGTCCAGATAGGTCCCGGAGCAACTGCGTTAACACGAATTCCTTTATCGATCAAATTGGCTGATAAGCTTCTTGTAAATGCTACAATAGCACCTTTCGTTGAAGCATAATCAATAAGTTCCGGACTTCCTCTGTAAGCTGTGACAGATGTTGTATTAATAATGCTGGCCCCCTTTTTAAGATGAGGCATTGCGTATTTTGTGATCCAGAAGTAAGAGAAGAAATTATTGTGAAATGTTTTTGTCAATTGTTCCGTTGTAATATCTTCAATAGATTTTGATTCCCAGTGTAATGCTGCATTGTTAACTAAAATATCAATTTTCTTGTGTTTTTTAATTACCGTATCAATGACTTTTTTACATTGATTTTCTTTTCCCAGATCACCTTTTATCAAAGTGCATTTCCTTGAATAGACCTCTACTTCTTTTTTAGTTTCCTCTGCATCTTTGGTTTCGTTGAGGTAAGCAATGACAATATCAGCACCTTCCTTCGCAAATAATAAAGCCACCGCTTTTCCAATGCCGCTGTCACCACCAGTTATCAGTGCGACTTTGTTTTTCAGTTTTCCTTCTTTTGGATATTCGATGGGGTCGGTCTCTGGAGTAGGAAACATATTTTTTTCAAGTCCCGGTCGGTTTTGCTGTTGTTTGGGTCGGATTTTCTTTTTGGTTTCTTTTTCCATTTTTACTTTCATTTTTCTAAAGCAGTTACAAATAATGTGCTATTTATTAAATGAAGTGAGATTAATTTAAATCATAAATTTTAAATACTTTATACTGATGGAATGTTTATTGTAGAAAATTAGATAATAAATGTTCATTATTAATATCAAATCAAGATTCTAATTATGAGAGCAATTTGGAATGGTGCCATCGGCTTTGGTCTTGTAAATATCCCTATCAAATTGTATTCGGCAACAGACTCAAGTACTTTGGATCTGGATATGCTTGACAGCAAAGATCTGAGTAATATCAAATTCAAAAGAGTGAATGCCAGTACAGGAAAAGAAGTGGTTTGGGAAAATATCGTGAAAGGTTATAAAATTGAGGATAAATACATCGTTCTGGAAGATGAAGATTTTGCAGCTGCCAGTCCGGAAAAATCTAAAATACTTACCATCAATCAATTTGTAAAAGAATCCGAAGTTGATACCGCTCTTTTTGAAACGCCCTATTTTTTAGAACCTCAGAAGAATGGCGAAGCGGCTTATAAATTATTGCTGAAATCATTAATCAAAACAAAAATGGCAGGGATGGGTTCCTTTGTTTTAAGGGAACGGGAAATATTATGTTTGATCAGACCGTATGAAGACAAAATATTAATGGTGAACAGAATGCGTTATCCGGAAGAAATGAGAGCATATGAAGATTTGAAAATCCCAACAGGAAATGCTCCAAAACCTGCAGAACTGAAAATGGCGGAACAATTGATAAAATCTTTGGCAACGGAATTTGACCCGGCCAAATATAAAGATACCTACAATGCTGACCTTTTGAAAATAATCAAACAAAAAGCAAAAGGAAAGAAAATTAAACTAACGGAAGTGAAAGAGCCGGAAGGCAAAGCAACGGATTTGATGGCAATGCTGAAAGCCAGTCTGGAGAAAGGCAAGAAGAAAGTCGGGTAAAAGAAATGATTAATAATTGACATTAACAATTAATAATTGAAAGAGATGGCTTTAGAAGACTATAATAAAAAAAGGAATTTCAAAGAAACTTCTGAACCGGAAGGAAAAGAAAAGGCAAGCGGAAAGAAACTGAAATTCGTGGTTCAGAGACATGCTGCATCCAGACTTCATTACGATTTTCGTTTGGAAATGGAAGGTGTTCTGAAAAGCTGGGCCGTTCCGAAAGGGCCTTCGCTCAATCCTTCTGACAAGCGATTGGCAATGATGGTGGAAGATCATCCGTTCTCCTACAGAACCTTTGAAGGCTCGATTCCGCAAGGAAATTATGGTGCGGGTGAAGTTGAGATTTGGGATGAAGGAACTTACGAGCCGATTGAAAAAATTTCCGGAAAAACGGATGATCTGGTGATGCGGGCTGAACTTCATAAGCAATCATTGAAATTCATCCTTCACGGTAAAAAACTGAAAGGCGAATTTGCACTGGTCAAAATCAAAAATCCCAAGGAGGACAATGCCTGGCTCCTCATTAAACATAAAGATAAATTTGCAGTGGATGAAGATTATGATGCCGAAGAACACACACTGAAAACCTCCAAAGTAACTGCTTATCTCGCTGAGAAAGAAGGTAAAAAAAAAATAGCGAATCCGGAGGAATAAAGTCTTTCAAAAATTATGCGCCCGCACTTTCCGGTGCGAAAAAACTGTCAGAATTCATCAAACCGATGCTCTGTAAAGTCTCTGACAAAGCTTTTGATGACAAAGAATGGGCGTTCGAAATCAAATGGGACGGTTATCGTGCAATTGCAGATCTGCGGAAAGATGACATCCGGTTGTACTCCAGAAATGGAATCGATTTTTCTCAGAAATTCAAAAAGGTGACTCATGCGCTGAAACTTCAGGGGCATCATCTGGTTCTGGATGGCGAGATTGTGGCTTATGATGAAAAAGGAAAACCAAATTTCCAATGGCTTCAGCAAATTGGCGATAATCCTAATCTGGCATTGGCTTTTCAGGTTTTTGATTTGCTTTGGCTGAATGGACATTCGACGGAAAATCTATCTTATCTGCAACGGCGGGAATTGCTAAAAGATGCTTTGGTGGAAAATGAGGTCATCAAGTTCAGTGACCATATTCTGGAAAACGGCAAAGAGTTTTTCCAGGCTGCGAAAGATTTAGGTTTGGAAGGCATTGTTGCCAAGAAAACAGACAGCCTTTATAAAGAAAATATCCGAAGTTCGGAATGGCTGAAAATCAAGATCAACAAAAGTGATGAGGCGATAATTTGTGGATTTACAGAGCCCAAAGGCTCACGGAAGAAGTTTGGATCCCTGATTCTGGGTAAATATCTGAATGGTGAAATGGTTTTCTGCGGCCATACAGGCGGCGGTTTCAGTGACCAGTCGCTTGCCGAGATCTATGATAAAATGCAATCTTTGATTACCCCGAAATCAGTTTTCAAAATCACACCGAAAACCAATACCAAAGCAACCTGGATAAAACCGGAACTGGTTGCGGAAATCAAATTCACGGAGCTGACCAAAGATCATATTTACCGTCATCCGATTTTTATGAGACTCCGGGAAGATATCGAAACGGATGATGTTGAATTCAATTCTGAAAATCAATCAAAAAAAGAAGTTATGAAGAAAGAAGAAACGAAAAAACGAACTTCCAAAGAAGATATCAATAAGAAGATAGGAAAGCAGGAGCTGAAATTGACCAATCAGAATAAGATTTACTTTCCTGATGATGATGTCACGAAGGGCGATGTGATTGAGTTTTACCAAAGTATTTCGAAATACATTTTGCCCCACCTGAAAAACCGTCCGCAATCTATGAACCGCTATCCGAACGGAATCGAAGGGATGAGCTTTTACCAGAAAGATGCTTCCGAAGAGACGCCGGACTGGATAGAAACACAGAAAGTTTTCTCGGAAAGCACAGATAAATACATCAATTATATCATTTGTAACGATAAGGAAACGATGGCTTATCTCAACAATCTGGGCTGCATTGAACTGAATGTTTGGACGAGTAGAATCCAGAAAGCAGACAACCCGGATTATCTCGTTCTGGACCTTGATCCCTCTGATAAAAATTCATTTGAAGATGTTATAGAAACGGCTCAGGCTGTGAAGGAAGTTCTGGATATGGCAGGGATCAAAGGTTATCCGAAGACATCGGGAAGTTCCGGAATTCATATTTATATCCCGATGAATGCGAAATATTCTTATGATCAGGTTAAGGATTTCGGACATCTTCTGATGCAAATGGTTCAGCAAAAACTACCTGGTTTGACAACACTCGAAAGAAGCCTGCAAAAGCGGGATAAGAATAAAATTTATCTTGATTACCTTCAGAACAGAAGGGGACAGACATTGGCCAGTGTTTACAGCCTCCGGCCAAAAAAAGGTGCGCCGGTATCTATGCCCCTGGAATGGGATGAGGTGAAAAACGGCCTCAAACCAACGGATTTTAATATTCATAATTCCTTGGAAAGATTGAAAGAAAAAGGTGATATCTTCAAACCGATCCTCGGCAAAGGTATCGATATGCTGAAAGCCATTAAACGGCTGGAAACATAACAATTGGTCCGGCTCCTGTTCTTAGTGGATCAGGGCAAATTCATTAATCCATTATTAGATATAAAAAACCTGCGCAGCTTTTGCCTAAAACCTGCCTAGGTTTTGCCCAACTTGTGCTTAGGTTTTGATCAACTCCTGCGCAGGAGTTTTCGCGGAGTTGGGCACGAAATAAAAAAGAGCACTCCCTTTCAGTGAATGCTCTTAGTGATAAAAACCTTAAAATTCAAAAAAAATTATAATGAAACCCCTCGTTTCCAGGGGATAAATACATCCTGCTTCAGTTGGTCAGCCTTTGTTTCTACGTTGCCGCTCGCCAATTCTATGATATAATCTACAATCTCTTCTCCAACTTCCTGAATGCTTTTTTCGCCCGTGATCACGGTTCCGGCATTCACATCGATGATGTCGGACATCCTGCTGATCAACGCAGTGTTAGAAGATATTTTCACAACAGGAGCAATTGGATTCCCCATCGGATTTCCTAATCCTGTGGTGAATAGAACGACTGTTGCACCAGATCCTACCAGTCCTGTGGTGCACTCTGCATCATTTCCCGGGGTGTTCAGTAGGTTAAGACCAGGTTTCGAAATATATTCGCCATAGTCCAACACATCGACAATCGGTGCTGTTCCTCCTTTTTTGGAAGCGCCAGCAGATTTCATTGCATCGGTGATCAAACCGTCTTTGATGTTTCCGGGCGATGGATTCATGTCGAATCCTGAACCTGCATCGACAACAGATTTTTCGAAAGCTTTCATCAGTGTCAGGAACTTATCTGCTTTTTCCTCATCCACACATCGGTTCATCAATTCCTGCTCCACACCGCACAATTCCGGGAATTCTGCCAGAATCGTTTTTCCGCCTAACGCAGCGAAAATATCAGAAACGACACCCAATGCCGGATTCGCAGAGATTCCTGAAAAACCATCGGATCCGCCACATTCCAGACCAATGCTCAGCTTGGAAACAGGCGCAGGTTTGCGTTCGATCTTGTTGGCTCTTTTAATTGCTTCGAAAGACTCTTTGATCACCATCTGGAACATCTTGTCCGTAGTTCCGATTTTCTGCTGTTCAAAGATCAGAACCTCCTTATCGCTGTTCGGACTCATTTCTTTCAGAGCATTTTGAAAAATATCGACCTGCAGGTTCTGGCATCCTAAGCTGAGAACTGTTGCTCCGGCCACATTCGGGTTGTTCACATAACCGGCAAGCAATTTCGCCAACAGTTCCGAATCCTGCCGGATTCCGCCACAGCCACCTTGGTGATTGATGAATTTCACTTCAATGTTATCCAGAAGATTTTCATTCCTGGATTGATCCTCCACTTCTTCCACACTTTTTTCTTCAATCAGGGAGCGCAGGAAGTTTTTGTACGAAACTTCTTTCTTCGGAAGCAATTCGTTTTCGAAGATGTCTTTCAGCTTTTCGATATTTTTGTTCTCACAGAAAACCAACGGGAAAAACAACCAGACGTTCTTGGTTCCGACCTGCCCGTCAGAGCGGTGGTAACCGTTAAAGGTCTTATCTTTCCATTTGTCCACATTTGGGGGTGTCCAGCCGAGATTCCCTGTCTTTTTGAAAACTTCTTCACTCTCGTGTTTCACGTTTTCCGTCGTAATGACTTCGCCTTTCTGAATCGGCTGATTCGCTTTCCCGACGATAACACCGTACATAATGATATGATCGCCCAACGAAAAATCTTCTGCTGCGAATTTATGTTTTGCTTTCGTATCTTTAAGAACCGTGTAATCAGCATCGTCAAGATGCACAATGTCTCCTGCAGGCAAATCCGTCAGTGCAACAATGATGTTGTCTTTAGGATTAACTTTTAAAACTTTCTTTTGCATAATTTTCAGATTAAATTATCTCAACAATTTTGGCAGCTATTCCGCCTGTAGTTTATACTGAGCTTGTCGAAGACTTTTCAATTATTGATTAATAAAACTTTTATAACCTTCTTCAATTCCTGTGGAATCGATTGCACTCAAAGCTTTAGTTATAGCTTCTGTCAACCCAGGAACTGCTGTAAGATCCTGATCCCAGAAACTTGGTTCAGACAATGCCGCTTTGGTAACTTCTCCAAGATCACTAGAGGACCAGATTTCTCTGAATCTTTCCAAAACCGGAGCATCATCGCTCACAGGAAGCTGTTTTCCATCAAACACACCTTGATAGAACCTGATTAGTGCTGCTAAAGCAAATGTGAGATTAGTAGGCAATTCATTTTTGATTTCAACATATTTCATTAAGCTTGGTAATACTCTGACCTTAAATTTTGAGACCGAATTCAATGCAATGCTGGAGAGCAAATGCTTCAGAAACGGATTTCTGAATCTGTCAAAAACTTCATCCGAAAACGCTGTCAATTCTTCCGTAGGTAAATCCAGAGTAGGAATGATCTCATTATAAACCGTATCGGAAATCCATTGTCCTGCAAAATCCGCATCAATCGCTTCTTTCACCGTTTCTTTTCCGTCCAGGACAGAGAATGCCAACATTGCGGTGTGAGCACCGTTCAGGATTCTGACCTTTCTGGTTCTGTATGGTGTGATGTCATCCACAACCAAAACCTGATCATCGATCTTATCAAAAGGAATCAGCGCTTTCAGTTTTTCATCACCTTCAATAACCCAAAGTAAGAACGCTTCACAAACCACCATCAGATTATCATCATAATCCAATTTAGCTTCGTATTCGTCTTTTTCTTCTCTTGGATAACCCGGAACAATTCTGTCTACCAAGGTGTTATGGAAATGATTGCTATTCTGTACCCAAGCTGAAAAATCTGCTTCAAGATTCCAAAGCTGGGCATATTTCAGAATATATTCTTTTAATGTCAATGCATTGTTTTCAATCAGTTCGCAAGGAATGATGTGAAGGCCTTTGTCATCAGCACCGTTGAAATGCTTGAATCTCTCATAAAGAAAAGAAGTTACTTTTGCAGGAAAATTCCTGTGAGGTCCTGAATTCAAAGACGTTTCCGACTCATCAAAAGCAATTCCGGCTTCTGTTGTATTCGATAAAATGAACTGTAGATCTTCACCTTTTGCCAGCTCAAGATATTCAGCGTAATTATCATAAGGACTGAATGAACGCTGAACGGCAGAGATCACACGCTGGTCATCCACAATCTTTCCTTTTTTCACTCCTCTCACGAAAAGCGTGTAAAGATTATCCTGCGCTTCCAGCATATCTACAAGTCCGCCCTGTGTTGGCTGAACAACGGCTACGCCAGCGTTGAAACCAGCTTCTTTGTTCATCTTGTCAATCAGGTAATCAACGAATGCACGAAGGAAGTTGCCTTCTCCGAACTGTAAAAATTTTATGGGTAGCTTTTCGTTTAAACCTAAGTTTTCACGGTTGAGTTTTTGTTTAATTTGATATTCCATTGTTTAATCTTTTATGATTTTATATTTCGGCACCAGTGATTTCATCACGAACCACGCAATCAGATAAGCTACTGCGCAAACTGAGAAAATAATCATGTAGCCTTTATCTATACCGTCAGATATTATTGCACCGGAACTTTTCAGTTGGGTTAACAGATCGTCAGGAAGTCTTGTATTCTTAAATTCCGGATATTTTTCTAAAAGCGGAACGCCGTCAATTGTTGTCCATGCCATGTGCGCATGGTCGAAAAGTAATCCAGAACCTTTATTGATCAGGAAAGAACCAATTCCGCCGGCCATGCCGCCAATTCCTGTAATGGTGGCAATTGCTTTTTTGGGGAACATATCGCCAACTGTTGAAAAGATGTTTGCCGACCAGGCCTGATGCGCTGCTCCTGCAATACCAATAATCAACACAGGAAACCAATATGATATCTGTCCAGCCGGTTGTGCAATAAGTGCCAATAGGGGAAAGAATGCGAAGATCAACATGGCACGCATTCTTCCTGCGTAAGGATTCATCCCTTTTTTGTCCACGAAATATTTTGGAAGCCAGCCTCCAACAATGGAAACCAGGGTTATCATATACAAAACGAAGAGTGGTAACGCACTTTGCGTGCTGTCCATTCCGTAAACCGAACTTAGGTAAGCCGGAGTCCAGAACAAATAGAACCACCAAACACCGTCTGTCATAAATTTACCAAAAATAAATGCCCAGGTCTGTCTGTATCCGAAAGCTTGTTTTAAGCTCATTTTTTTCTGATGAACTTCCGTTGTTTCTTCTATGACATCATCCTGATCCTGCTGAATGTATGCCAATTCGTGCTCGTTAACTTTCGGGTGCTGATGAGGTTTTTTGTAATAGAAAATCCAAAGTCCCATCCATAAAAATCCTAAAGCACCAATAATGATAAATGCCATTTCCCAACCCATAGATTTGGCGATGAAAGGAATGGTCACAGGTGCTGCTAACGCTCCAACAGTTGCTCCCGCATTGAAAATACTTGTAGAAAACGCCCTGTCTTTTTTAGGAAAATATTCTGCAGTCGTTTTAATCGCCGCAGGGAAATTTCCTGCTTCTCCAACCGCCAAAACAAATCTGGCAAAGATGAAAAGCGTTACACTTGTGCTTGTAACAAGTGAAATATCGTTTAAAGTCCCGATAATTTTCTTCGATTCTGCGAAGCCAACCAACCAGTTTCCCGTCAGTATTCCGGATGTTGCAATGCCGCAGAAGGCGTGTAAAATTGCACCAATCGACCAGATGAAAATTGCCCAGAGAAATCCTTTTTTTGTATCCATCCAATCCACAAATTTCCCTGCAAACAACATACTGATTGCGTAGAAAATTGAAAATAATGCCGTAATGTTTCCATAATCGTTATTATTCCAATGAAATTCGGGCTGGATAAAGTCTTTCCAAGTTAAAGAAAGTACCTGCCTGTCTAGATAATTAATCGTGGTAGCAATGAACAGAAGTCCGCAAATAGACCATCTGAAATTACTGGGTTTAAAGGATTTAACTGAACTCATATAGTTTTAGGAATTTAGTTTGTTCTATGATTATTTGATAGATCGGATGATTTCCAATACTTTTTTAGTTTCGTTTTCTATGGTTGTGTAATCTTTGGAGGCCATCAGTTCTTTACTTACTAATTTACTTCCCATTCCAACAGCAGAAACACCAGCTTTGAACCAGCTTTCGATATTTTCTTTGGTAGTGTCAACACCGCCTGTTGGCATAAATTTCAGATTCGGAAACACATCTTTGATGGCGCTCATAAATCCCGTTCCAAGTGCATTACCAGGGAATAATTTCACGAAAGTCACGCCTGCATTTTCAGCTTCGATGATTTCTGTCGGCGTCATACAACCCGGGCTGTAAAGGACATCTTTCGGAATCAGGAATTCAGCAACTTCAGAAACAAATCCTGGACTGATGAAAAAGTCAGCACCAGCATTATAATAATCTTCCGCTTGTTTCTGATTTTTTATGGTTCCGATTCCAAGCAGCATATCCGGCATTTCAGCATTTCGGATTTCTACCATTTTTGTGAAATTGCTTAGTGCAGATTCACCTCGGCTTGTGTATTCCACAGCTCGGATTCCTGCTCTGTAAAGCGATTTCAGTATTTCTAAAGTTACCGTTTCATCAGCATTATAGTACAAAGGCAAAAGTCCTTGCTTAATAATGGCGTTTGTAACTAATTGAATCTTTGTCATATTAATTTTGTTTAGCTAATTGCTAATGGCCAATGGCGAATAGCTTTTTATCTTTTAATTCTTCCTCCTGAATTGCCGTTCATTACTTCCAGAATATCGTTAGCGCTGCTCAGATTCACATCGCCCAAAATGGTGTGTTTGATGGCGCAAGCTGCGTTGGCAAACTTCAAAGCTTTCTCATCATCGAAGTGGATTAAACCGTAAATCAAACCTGCAGCAAACGCATCGCCGGTTCCGATTCTGTCCACAACAGGATTCACTTCCAGACTCTCTGTTTCAAAATATTGTCCGTTGATCAAAGCTCTTCCCTGAGTGGCCTGATTACTTGCCGTAATTCCAATTCTGGTTTTATCAAATACTTTTTTGATGGAAGGAATTTCTTTCATTAATGTCTCAGCAGCCTTGATGAAACTGTCTTTATCATAACCGAAAGTTGTTCCCAATATTTCATTGATTTCATTTACGCCACCGATGAAAATCGTGGAGGAGGAGATGAGCTCTTTAAGAACTGCGAATCCTTCTTTGCCATATTTCCAAAGATTGGAACGATAAGCCGGGTCCGCTGTGATTTCGATTCCTTTTGAATAAGCTAATTGTAAACCTTGCTTCAAAGTCTCGTAAGCACCTTCCGAAATTCCGGGAGAAATCCCTGTCCAGTGGAAATATTCTGCACCTTCGAGAGCTTTTTCCCAATCTACCTGTTCCGGTTTGATGTTGGCAAAAGAACCGTTTAATCTGTTGTACGAAATTCGGCTCGCACGCATTGCAGAACCAACTTCCAGGAAATATAAACCAATCGGATGTTCTGTTCTGTTGACGAATTGTGTATCAATTCCGTAACTTTTCATTGTTGCAATGGCTGATTCTCCGATGAAACAATCGGAAACATTGGTGATGTGTCTCGTTTCGCACCCCATAATGGCCAAAGACGCACCGACATTCATTTCTGTTCCTCCAAAGAAGAATTCCATTTCACGGCTTTGTCTCAGCATTTTGCTATCGGATGGAGACAGTCTCATCAGTACTTCGCCAAAGGTTACAACTTTGCTCATTAATTTTTATTTTTTTCTGAACCTCACAGGTTTTTAAAACCTGTGAGATTTGAGTTTTTACTTTATAAAATCTTCTCTAAACGGACTGAAAACATCTACCAAAATTCCGTCTTCCAGACATTCGACGCCGTGAAGAACATTCGAAGGAACGAAAAATGAATCGCCTTTTTTCAAAATTGAAATATCTTCGCCGATGTTCACTTCAAATTTTCCTTCCGAAACATAAGTCACCTGAATGTGCGGATGTTTATGCTTGTAGCCAATTCCGCCTTTTTTGAAACGGACATTCACCATCATTACAGATTCGTCGTAGCCTACGATTTGGCGGTCGATATAGTCATCGATTTTTTCCCATTCTGTTGTATCGGATTTGTAATATATTTTGGATGTTTGTTTTGTTTCCATTGCTTTGTTTAAACGTTAAATCGCAAAATTGTTAATTTGCAATTTGTTTTTAATTTCGTAATCCTTTGTATTACATTAAGATTACATTCACTAATTTTATTTTAAATTTTGTCATTCCGTAGGAATCTCAACTGGTTAGATTGACTTCGTCGAACCACTTCGTTAGGTTTCCTGCGGAATGACAAAAAATGCTTTTTTAATATTACTGCTTCTTCTATGTCGAATCTGCAGCCCGACTTGAGCGGAAATCCTTTTTTGCTTGTACTTGATTTCTTTTTAATGTGAAATCGTAGTGCAAAAAAGATTGGGAGCGGAAGGCGGATTAAGCTGCCCAAAAAATTTTAAAAAGTGAAATAGTCTTTTGCATTCTGATAACAGATGTCTGAGACGATTTTTCCTACTAAATCCAGGTCTTCCGGCAACTCGCCACTCGCCATTTCTTTTCCTAACAAGTTACACAAAACTCTTCTGAAATATTCGTGTCTTGGGAAGGAAAGGAAGCTTCTGGAATCGGTCAACATCCCAACAAATGTGCTGATCAGTCCCATATTAGAAAGAGCGTTCATTTGTTTTTCCATTCCGTCTTTCTGGTCCAAAAACCACCAGCCAGAACCGAATTGTACTTTTCCTTTCACAGAACCATCGTTGAAATTCCCAATCATTGTTGCCATAATTTCGTTATCGGCAGGATTCAGATTGTAAATAATCGTTTTGGTCAATTTATCTTTAGAATCCAATGTATTAAGGAATCTCGAAAGGTTCGCAGCCTGACTGAAATCACCAATGGAATCCCAACCTGTGTCCGGCCCCAAAACTTTCAACATTCTTGCATTGTTATTTCTCAATGCGCCCAAATGATATTGCTGAACCCAACCAAGAGAATGGTATGTCTCTCCCAAAAACAACAAAATGGCTGTTTTGAATTGCTCAATCTGATGTGGCGTCAATGTTTCACCTTTTCTTTTTATTTCAAAAATTGAGTTGATTTCAGAATCTGTGAACGTTTCAAAAGAAATGTTGTTCAATCCGTGGTCACACAATCTGCATCCGTTGGCGTGAAAGTATTCAATTCTCTTGATCAGCGCATCCTGTACATCCTTGTAAGAATTGATTTCGATTCCTGCAGATTCTCCTAATTTATCGATGTAAGCATTATAATCGTCGTTGTCAATCAAAATCGCTTTGTCGGGACGAAAAGCCGTGCTGACTGTAATTCCGATATTGTTTTGTTTGATTGTTTTATGATACTCTAAAGTGTCAATCGGATCTTCTGTGGTACAAACCGTTTCCACGTTTCTCATTTTCAACAATCCGTGAACAGATTTTTCTGGTGTTTGAAGCTGAGCTGAAACATTTTCATAAACGTCGTCCGCATTTTTTTCGCTTAACAAATCATAAACGTCAAAATATCTTGCTAGTTCCAAATGTGTCCAATGGAATAGAGGATTTCTCAACGTATTGGGAACTGTCTTTGCCCAAGCTGCGAATTTTTCTTTGTCAGAAGCATCTCCGGTGATGAATTTTTCGTTCACGCCCATTGTTCTCATCGCTCTCCATTTGTAATGGTCGCCACCAATCCAAACCTGAGTAATGTTCTCAAACTGACGGTTTTCTGCAATCTCTTTCGGAGGCAAATGGTTATGATAATCGATAATCGGTTGGTTTTCAGCAAATCTGAAATACAACTCCTCAGCGAATTTGTTCTTTAATAGAAATGTATCTGTGATAAATGGTTTTGTAAGTGTACTCATTTTTAATTATTAATGATAAATTATTAATTATGAATGTTTATTCGTTTGAAGGTTTTCCGATGGTTGCTAGGATTCCGCCGTCAACATAGATGATTTGTCCATTGATGAATTGACTCGCTTCTGATGCTAAGAAAATTGCTGTTCCAGCTAAATCTTCGGGATTTCCCCAGCGACCTTCCGGTGTTCTGCTGATAATGAACTCGTTGAAAGGATTGCCGTCAACTCTGATGGGTTCAGTCTGTGACGTAGCAAAATAGCCGGGACCGATGCCATTCACTTGGATGTTATGTTTTGCCCATTCTGTTGCCAGATTTTTGGTCAGCATTTTTAATCCGCCTTTTGCAGAAGCGTAAGCCACAACGTTGTCGCGACCCAGTTCGCTCATCATCGAACAAATGTTAATGATTTTACCTGATTTTCTGGCAATCATACTCTTTGCGACCAATTGGGACATAATAAAAGGTCCAACTAAATCTACATCAATGACTTTTCGGAAATCGGAAACTTCCATTTCTAAAGCAGGAATTCTTTTGATGATACCGGCATTATTAATAAGGATATCGATTTGTTTGTGATTAGCTTCGATTTCTGCTACTTTTTCAGCGGCGATTTTCTCATCGGTCACATCAAAAATATAGCCTGTCGCTTTATATCCTTTTGACTGGTAATAAGCAATGGCTTCTTCTAGTTTGGAAGGCGTAGTGCTGGTAACGACCAATTCTGCACCAGCAGAAGCCAGACCTTCTGCCATTGCCAAACCTAAACCGTGCGTTCCACCAGTAATTAATGCTACTTTTCCTGTTAAGTCAAATAAATTTGTCATTTATAATATTTTATTTCTCGCTGATTTTACAGATTTTGCTGATTTCAAATCTGCTTAATTAGCAAAATCTGCGAGAATATTTTATTATTTTAATTCATCAGTTTTTACAGTATCCATATCGCCGTAGTCCATATTTTCTCCGGCCATTCCCCAAATAAAGGTGTAACTGGAAGTGCCAACACCTGAGTGAATCGACCATTCTGGCGAAATCACTGCGTCATTATTTTTAAGAAAAATGTGTCTCGTTTCCTGAGGATGTCCCATAAAATGCGATATGGTTTGCCCTTCTTCCAAATCAAAATAGAAATAAGCTTCCATTCTTCTGGTATGCGTGTGAGAAGGCATTGTGTTCCAAACGCTTCCTTCGTGCAGTTCGGTCATTCCCATTTGAAGCTGACAGGTTTCCAGAACGCTGTTTACCAATAATTTATTGATTGTTCTTCTGTTTGCATATTTTGTATCACCTAATTCTACAATTTCCGCTTCATTCTTGGTAATCTTTTTTGTAGGATAAGAATGATGAGCCGGAGCAGAATTGATATAGAAATAAGCTTGTTCTCCATCAAGGTTCTCAAAAGTTACCTCTTTGTTTCCTTTTCCTATATATAACGCTTCCTTATTATTAAGTTCGTAAACAGTTCCGTCCACGGTAACTTTTCCTTTCCCGCCAACATTGATGATTCCGATTTCTCTTCTGTCTAGAAAGTTCTCGGCTTTTAATTCGTCAATAGTTTCAAGAGTCAAGGCTTTATCAACAGGTAAAATTCCTCCTACGATCAATCTGTCATACATTGTGTAAACCAGTTTAATAGTATTGGGTTGGAACAAATCATTGATTAAAAATTCTTCCCGAAGTTTTTCTGTTGTGTAATTTTTGGCATCGTTTGGATGATGCGCATATCGGAATTCTGATTGAGTCATCTTATTTTTATATATATGAACTGAAAATTAATTTGTGTAATCGATTGCATTAAAATACATTGATTTTGGCACAGAAAATTATTTGTGTAAATATATATATAAAAATTAATCAAAAAAGAAAAAGTTTAACTATTTTATAAAATACTGTATATCATTCATTTATATTCAGTGGTTAAGTGATTCAATACTGAAATTTACTATTTAATAATGTTGTGAATCCTCTCATAATGCAATTAATTGTGCAATATTCTATGTCTAATGTTTTTTTATACTGATTTGAATTACTTAAATGGATTTGTTTTTAAGTACTTGTTTATCAATTATTTAAATATTTCAGTTGTTCTTGTTTTATATATGGGGATAAAATGTTTGAGCTGAAATAATTAGCACTTAAAAAAATGAAATTTGCCAAAATTTATCTTCTTACGTTAATTTTTGGTTAAATAATTTTTGAAAAATTATCCTATTCTTTTGCCTGCTTGTCTGAAAATTAGATTAAAAAATTATTAATAATAAAAAAACTGACTCATAGATTATTTAATATAATGGATTTTATGTTATTGGTAATCAATGTATTATTATGTGTTTTATATTTTAATCATGCTTAATGTTAAATTAATATTAATAAAAAAGTATATTTTTTTATTTGCCAATTAAAAAATAATCTTAGTTTAGTCGAGTTAAGAAATCATAAAAATTTAAGTGCAATCGATTGCGCTTTTTATTGAAGTTTAATACCATTATTAAGTAAAAAACAAATTACTAATTATAAAAACTAAAAATATCTATGAGTGGTTTAAAATTAGGTATTCAAAGTGCTTTTGTAAAAACAACGATCGCTTCTGTGTTTTTGCTGCCTGCATTTGGATTGGCTCAGGAATTAATTAAAGTTTCAGGAACCATCACCTCAGAACAGAATAAGCCTCTGGCAAATGTGGAGGTCACTGTAAGGAATTCCAAGTTCTCTACAATGACTGACAAGTCAGGGAAGTACTCTCTCAATGTTCCGAAAAATGCAATACTGGTTATCCGTTCAAAAGGCTTTGAAGAGCAGGAGGTGAATGTCAATGGAAAAAACATCATCAATATTGCATTGGCGAAATTTGACGGTGGCAAGGAAAGAGCCATTGATGAAGTTGTTCTGGTCGGATATACAACGGTTTCCAAAAAAGATGTTACGAATTCAATCGCATCTGTAAAAGGTGACCAGCTTGTCGACATGCCTGTAAATACTGCTGCTGAAGCTATCCAGGGCAGAATGGCTGGGGTTCAGGTAACTTTTGGAGAAGGTTCTCCCGGCTCTGACCCGGAAATCAAAGTGAGAGGCGGAACATCTATTACGCAGGACAATGCGCCGCTATATATTGTTGACGGTGTCCAGATGGATAATGCATTATCGGTCATCTCACCAAAAGAAATCGAGTCTATAGAAGTTCTGAAAGACGCAGCTTCTACTTCTATTTATGGTGCAAGAGGTGCAAACGGTGTGGTTCTGATCACTACTAAAAGTGGCAGAAAAAACACCAAAACAATGGTTAATTACAACGGCTTTACCGGTATAAGGACAATTGCAAAAACGCTGGATGCCATGAGTCCGTACGACTTTGTACAATATCAGTATGAATTGCGTAACAGGGACGGTTATCAGGACCAGATAGACAAATTTATCGAACTTTATGGTAATTATAAACCCACTTATAATGATAAAGGGGAACTTATAGATGCGGGAATAGAAAAATACAGAACGATCCAGTCGAAAAATTGGCAGGAAGAGGTTTTCGGAAAAGAGGCTTTCAATTATACCCATAATATCAATATCTCCGGAGGTAATTCCAACTCTGCATTTATATTAGGTCTGAACCATGTAGAGGAAGATGGCATCATGCTGAATTCCGGATACAAAAGAAGTATGGCTAACTTCAAATATGATTTTGATATCAGTAAAAAGCTGAAAGTAGGATTGACTGCCAGATATAGCAGGACTTCCATTCTGGGAGCGGGAACATCCTCTTCGGGGACGCAGACTACAAACAGACTAAGAAATGTCATCCGTTACAAGCCTTTTGAAAATGGTGTAAAAACAGGAGCGGGTTCTGATGAATTCGATACAGATGACTTTGCAACTACCAATCTCATCAATCCTGTATTACTCGCTAATAATGAAATCAAGTTTAATGATGTTAACAATTTATTCCTGAATGGTGTCATCACGTACAATATTTTTAAAGATTTGACTTTCAAAAGTACGATTGGTTATGTTCAGAATGACCAGAAAATCAGCCAGTTTTCCGGACCATCCACTTATCTCTCCAGAATCAATGCTGATTTGTCTGTAGTTCAGTTAACAAATACACAAAGCAGAAGAATAACAAATAGTAATACACTTGCTTATAAAAAGAAATTCGAAAATAGCAAATTAGATTTATTGCTTGGACAGGAGATCGTACAAACAGATGGCAACAAAACAGATATGACAATAAGATGGTTGCCAACATCTTTATCAGCAACCCAGGCTTTTGCAAATATTATTCTTGCAACTCCTCCTATGGGAATGGTTCAGGAAGCTCCTGTTGCAGCAGTTCTGCCACCAATGAGATTGGCTTCATTCTTTGCAAGAGCCAATTATATCTATAATAACAAGTATATTGCAACATTCTCTATAAGAAGAGACGGTTCCAGCACATTTGGAACTTCTAACAAATGGGCCAATTTCCCTTCAGCATCATTGGCTTGGAAAATTGGGGAAGAAAACTTCCTGAAGGATTCTAAAATCATAAGTGACCTTAAATTACGTGCAGGCTATGGACAATCGGGGAATGACAGAATTGCATCTTTTTTGTTTGATACTTTCTACACGCCATCAAGTACTTATGGTTATACAGGTGGTGTAGGTATAATTACCGGAGCAGCCCCAAGTAATATCAAGGCTAACCGTAATATAAAGTGGGAAGCGACTGTTTCCCAGAATATTGGTTTGGATTATTCATTGTTTAATAACAGAGTTTATGGTGCTATCGATGCTTACATCACAGATACTAAAGATCTATTGTTACTGGCAAAAATTCCTCAGACTAGTGGTTACGAGTTCGAATATCAAAACTCAGGTAAAACCCAGAACAAAGGTTTGGAATTCAGCCTTGGCGCTATTGTAGTAAGCAATGAAAGCTTCCAGTGGAAAGCAGATTTTAACATTGCTGCAAATAAAAACATGATAAAAAGTCTAGGTTCAGTCACCAATTCAGGAACTGATTATTATTTGGTTCCGTCAGGTTGGGTAAATAACCTTTTTGATTTCAAAGTGCAAGTTGGGGCTCCAGTCGGGACTTTCTATGGCTATGTAACCGAAGGAAGATATGAGATCAGCGATTTTGACTTCAATCCGGCTACCAACAGATATACTCTGAAACAAGGCATTGCGAGTTCCGGATCTGTTGCATTAGGTAACAGAGCACCGCAGCCGGGAGATCTCAAACTGAGAGATGTTAACGGAGACGGAGTTATTGATACAAATGATCAGACTGACCTTGGAAATGCTCAACCCAAATTCTACGGTGGTTTCAACCAGACTTTCCGTTACAAGAATTTTGATATGAGCTTATTCTTCAACTTCTCTGTCGGGAATAAAGTTTATAATGCCAATAAGCTTGAATTCACAACCAAGTTCCAGTATTATGATCAGAATATGCTAGCTGATATGACCAACCGATGGAAATGGTTTGACGGCGATGAAAGAATTCTTGACCCTACGAGATTGGCAGCTCTGAATGCAAACACAACGATGTGGACGCCGACTACAGGTAATTATTTCCTGCATTCTTACGCCATAGAAGACGGATCTTTCCTTAGACTGAATAACGTAACCATCGGATATACTTTACCAAAGGATTCTTTGAAAATGCTTGGGATTACAAATTTCAGATTGTATGCCACAGCTAATAATGTATTCACCATTACAGGTTACTCTGGTTATGATCCGGAAGTTAGTACAAGAAAGAATGCGCTTACACCCGGTGTGGACTATGCGGCTTTCCCAAGAAGCAGGTTTTTCGTAACAGGTATTGATGTAACTTTTTAATTCAAAAAAAATGAAAATTAACAGATTAATTTATATAATAAGTTGTTTGGCTGTCTTCAGTACTTTTACAGCGTGTGAAGATTATCTTAACCCGGAGAATATTTCCAGTTCCAATGAGGCACAGCAATTTGACAGCACAGCCGATACATTCACAGCATTGATTGGTGTATATAACCAGATCATCGGTGACGATGCTTACGGACAAAGATTGAATCTTTATTATCCTCAGTCGGCTGACGATTTCAAAATATCAGGAGATTTTAACTGTAATGACAGAAGAGGAATCAGCACTTATGGTGCCTGTACTTCCAATCCTGATTTGAACAAACCGTTTTTAAAATTATATTCAGGGATAGAAAGAGCGAATCTTTGTATCAAAAATATTCCGCTTTCGCCGGTTTATAAAACCGGTTCTGCAGCTGAAAAAGCTTTGATGGATCGATATCTGGGAGAGGCTATGACACTGAGAGCGCAGTTTTACTATGACCTTATCAAAAACTGGGGCGATGTTCCGATGCAGATGGTTCCGTCTTCTGATCTGGAAACGGTTTACCTTCCGAAAACTGACAGAGATGTTATCTATGACAAGATCATTGCAGACCTTGCAGTAGCAGCTGACCTTATTCCATGGAAATCAAAAGCCAATACTTCTAACACAAGAATTACAAAAGCTGCTGTTAAAGGGCTGAGAGCAAGAATTGCTTTGGCAAGAGCCGGATATTCTTTGAGAAGAGATCCAAGAGTTATGGCAAAAGGCTCTAACTCCGAAGTGTATTACAAGATCGCTTATGATGAATGTAAAGATATTATGACATCTGGAGAACATTCCTTAAATCAAAACTTTGAAGCAGTGTTCAGAGCATTGCACGATAATTCGGAAGATGCTGCCAAAGAAGTGATTTTTGCGGCAGGCGCTTTCGGAGGTAATGCTGCAACTGACAGTAAGATAGGTTATTTTAACGGGATGAAGCATGATGATAACTCTAATTGGAAAGGAGGTGGGAATGTACTTGCACTACCGGTTTACTTCTACGAGTTCAGCAAATATGATGTGAGAAGAGATCTTAGCGTTGCTGTCAATAAAGTTAATAATGATAATCTTTCAGAATTATTGACAGGTGCTTTGTGGACGGATGGTAAATTCAGAAAATCATGGACGAATGTGACGGGAACTTCCCAAAACCTGGGAATCGATTGGCCATTGTTGCGTTATTCAGATGTTTTACTCATGTTTGCAGAAGCGGATAATGAATTGAATAATGGTCCGTCAGCACAAGCCATCAAAGCTGTCAGAGATGTGAGAGAGAGAGCCTATGCTGGAAATCTTGGACAGGCTGGAACTATTCCGACTGACAAGACAGGATTCTTCAATTATATCGTTCACGAAAGATTGTTAGAGTTTGGAGGCGAGGGTCTAAGAAAATATGACCTGATCCGTTGGAATCTGTTGGCAACAAAAATCGCTGAAACCAAACAGAATCTTACCAATTTCTTAAACGGTACCGGCAAGTACGCCAATGTTCCTTCTATACTATATTATAAGGTTTCACCATATGATAAAACAAAAACGGCACAGGCTACGCTTAATGGGATAGATATTTATGTTCCGGCTGGTGTCAGTAGAGAAGATGTGTTTTATACGCCAACACCAGGAACAGCACCATCAGGTTATAAAACTATCAACTGGAGAGTAGCGGTGAATGCAACTTATATCAATGATCCTCTGAAAGGTTATGCACAATATTTTGAAGCCAACAGAAAAGAACTACTTCCTATCTACAACGATATTATATTATCTAACTATAATCTGACACAAGATTATGGTTATTAGAAACAGTAAAATTCTGAACCGGAATTTTTAAGTTATTATATTTTTAATTTTTTTTGAAGACTCACTCTATCAGGGTTTTATATCCTGATAGAGCTGAATCTAAGGAGATTGTCATCTCTAATTCCAAAGAAAGAAAACACATTATTTAAAATTAGTTAATGAGAGGTTCGTTGATGATCAACACTAATTCTAAATGTATAAAACTCATTAAAATTCATTAAATATTTATATGAAAAAATTTAAACTACTTTATCTATTCCTGTTATTTGCGATGATGCAGGTTTCAGGTCAGTCTGTTACATTCAGTGAATCGAAAGGCTGGATAGAAACGGCTTTTGTAAAATGGCAGCCGGTACAAAACGCCAGCAGATACAATGTTTACTATTCCGGCGAAGGTGTCGTAAACAAGCAGGTTGATGATTATCTCATCCGTAGTTACGGATCTTATTTCAGAGCTGATGTTTTAGGGCTGAAAGCCGGAACTTACACCATTACAGTAAAACCCGTGATTCTGGGTGTGGAAGGAACAGGAGCTACAACAGCTTCTCTTACTGTTCTCCCACACGACAGAAACGGATTCGCATTTCATGGCGGAAGAGTTCCGGGAGGTTACAAGGCCGACGGAACTCCAAAAGATAATGCCGTTATTTTATACATCACTGAGAAAAGCAAAAACACAGTTTCTTTCAATGTAATTACAAATAATAACGGAAATACAACTAATTATGTCGGTTTCCAGAATATCTTTTCCGGAATCAAAAAAGGAATTGATAAGAGACCATATATCTTCCGTCTGGTTGGGAATATAACAGACTTTACTGATATGGAGAACGGTGATTTGGTAGTAGAAAATAAGAATAATGACCAAAGCTACATCACTGTAGAAGGTGTGGGCGATGATGCCGTTGCAAACGGATGGGGAATCCGTATAAAAAATGCAACTAATGTTGAAATTGCAAACCTCGGTTTTATGAACTGTGACAGTGGCGAAGGTGATAATATAGGGATGCAGCAGAACAATTCCTATATCTGGGCTCATAATAATGATCTGTTCTATGGCCATGCAGGAAGCGATGCAGATCAGATTAAAGGGGATGGCGCACTGGATAACAAAGGGACGACCTATGCAACATATTCCTACAATCACTTTTGGGACTCAGGAAAAGCAAGTCTTTTAGGACTTAGCGAAGGTTCAAATACAGGATTATATGTAACTTACCATCACAACTGGTTTGATCATTCAGATTCAAGACATCCGAGAGTACGTTATTACTCGGCACACATTTACAATAATTATTTTGACGGCGTTGCCAAATATGGTTCAGGTTCTACAGAAGGTTCGTCTTTATTTTTGGAAGGAAATTACTTCAGAAATTCCAAAAATCCTATGATGATTTCACTTCAGGGTACAGACGTCTGGAGTCCTTCCAAACAGCAGAATGATCCTGGCAATCAGGGAACTTTCTCAGGAGAAGACGGCGGTATGATCAAAGCATTTAACAATACAATGGATGCTGACATAGCTACCAACTCAATGCGTTTTGTAGCTTATGCTGACCCGAATCCTTTATATAATATCCCGGGTAAAATCAGCTCTACAATAGATTTTGATGCTTATGTGGCAACAACACGAGGCGAGCTTGTTCCTAATTCTGTTAAGTCTTTTAAAGGAAATAATGTTTATAACAATTTCGATACTGATGCTTCTCTTTATGTTAAAAATCTGACTGTGGAAAATCCTGCAACAGCAAGAGATAATGTAAAATTATATTCAGGAAGAGTAGAAGGTGGCGACTTCAAATGGACTTTTGATAATGCGGTTGATGACAAATCTTATGCGGTTATTCCGGGTCTGAAAAGCGCTCTGACCAATTACGGAACATCAATGGTTTACATCCAGGCAGAAGGAAGCACACAGACTTTGGTCAATACTTCCGGAAACAAAGACCAGACTGTGGCAACTGGTTCGCCAATCGCTCCGATTGTATTCACATGGGGTGGCGATGCAACGGATGTTGTGCTCACAGGAATTCCGGCTAACGGACTTTCATTTACCAAAAATGCAACAGCAAAAACCGTGACCATTACAGGAACGCCAACAGCGACAACAAATTATACAGTTACAACAGTAGGTACAGGAAATGCAACGTCTATTAGCGGGACTGTTAAAATTGGCCCTGGCAATCCGGGTGAGCCAGACGGTCTGATCCATAATTTTACAACTTCCGGAAAGGTAAGCACTTTCTATGCGATCACAGGAAACATGAATTCTACAGATGGTACACAATCTTATGACGGATTGACATTGACAAAACGTTTCAAGATGGAATCTTCTACCAATATCAAATATACTACTACAGAAGGATCTACTCTGACTTTGGTTTTCGATGCAGATTTCTCAAAAGTGGTGAAGTTTGATGGCACCAATTATACAGCCGCTAATGGTATTGTAACGATTAGCAATATTCCGGCTGGTGAACACACGATCACAAAAGGTGATACAGCCAACCTGTATTATATCAAAACGGTTTATGCAACGATGTCAACATCAGACATCAGCAAAGCTCAGGTAACTATCTATCCGAATCCGGTTTCTGATTATCTGAAAATCAAAACGGCGGGTGAAAAAGTGTTGAATGTAAAAGTTTACAGTTTTACAGGTTCTTTGGTTAGTAATCTTGATGGAAAAGCAGATTCTTTTGATCTGAAACATCTTCCGGCTGGCAATTATATCATCTCTGTTACAACTGATAAAGGAACAGTTACTAAAAAAATTATCAAAAAATAACCTTACATAACTTAATGTCTGCCTGTAGTTTTCAGGTCACATTATTTAATTGTTAAATTCATGCAGGTTTTCATCCCGAATGGGGTGAAAACTTGTATTTATTTAAAATCCATATCAATGAAAACCAACATTCTTTTATTGTTTTTTTCTTCAATATTAGTCTTGATTTGTAACAGTTCTTTCAGCATTATTCATGATTCTGAAGAAATTTATACAGTTTCAAAAGACGGGAAAGGAGATTTCAAAACAATTCAGGAAGCGGTGAATGCAGCAGGAAATAACTGGAATGATAGAACAAAAATTATTGTCAGAAAAGGCGTTTATAGAGAGAAAATTATAATTCCTGCAACAAAAAGTGCCATTTATTTTGAAGGTGAAAGTTTTGCAGAAACCATTATTGTCAATGATGATTTTGCATCAAAGAAAAATACTGAAGGAAAAGAAATGGGAACGACCGGCTCTTCCACGGTTTTTATTTTTTCGGATAATTTTTCAGCAAAGAATATCACATTTCAGAATGATGCAGGAAAAGTCGGACAGGCTGTTGCTGTTTTGATTACAGGAGATAAAGCTATTTTCGAAAATTGCAGATTTCTTGGATTTCAGGATACATTATACTTGAAAGGTGAGCAGGATGTTCCGACTCCAAAAAGAGAAATCCGTCATTATTTTAAAAACTGCTATATCGAAGGGACAACCGATTTTATCTTCGGAGCGGCAACTGCGGTTTTCAGGGATTGCACAATCTACGCCAAAGAAAACGCCACTTTTATTACTGCAGCTTCTACACCGGAAAATACCAGGTTCGGTTTTGTCTTTATGAATTGTAAAATCAAAGGCGATGCAAAATCAGAATCGGTCTATCTGGGAAGACCTTGGCGGCTCTTCGCAAAAACGGTTTTTATCAATACAGATATGTCTGAAATTATAAAGCCGGAAGGCTGGCAAAACTGGAAAAAACCAGAAGCTGAAAAAACAACTTATTATGCGGAATATAATTCCAAAGGTGTGGGATCAGATCCAAAGATGAGAGTCAGCTGGTCTCATCAATTATCAAAGAAGCAAGCCAAAGAATATTCAGTAAAAAATATTCTTTCGGGAAGTGATAACTGGAATTTTAAAATAAATGATTAGAAGCTGATTTAATCTAATTTCTAAATCTAATGTAAAAATGAAAAATATAACCCTCAAAACTGTTTATTCCGGACTCCTGATCAGTTTCATCAGTTGTTCCGCACAGACAGATGTCATTCAGAAAATCAGGAACAACGGAAACGTGCCATTTTCTTATGCCGAGTTATCGGTGAAAAAAGGCGGAAAATGGGACGGAAACAAATACCTTGGCGGAACTTTTGAAAACGTAACCGGACTCACTATTCCTGCAGAGCATACGGATCATTCATCATACATCCGCTACGAAGGAATCGGTCTGGAAAACAATCAGATTGGTTACAGGTTATATCTCGATTGGCGAAATGCCACCGATATCTTCGGAAAAAAAGTAAATACTTTGGTTTTGCCGGATATTGGCCAGGACGGTTTCGAATCCTATCATCATGATGCGGCCTGGGGGCAGGATATCCTGAAATCCGGTCGCACCATTGGCATCGGTTCATACGGAAGATACGATGACCAGAACGATTTTGTAGAAACTTTTAAAACGGTGAAGTCAACCACTGCAAAAGTGGTCAATGAGAAAGATAATTCTTACGCCGTTATCGATTATAAAGACTGGAAAACCTGGGGAGATGCGGTTGATTTGCAGTCCAGGCTAACGATTTTCAACAGGGATCGATTTGTAAAAGTAGATTTATCCTTAAGCAGCCCGATTTCCGGATTGGCGACAGGTATCGTTGCATTTCCAGATATTCCGGTCAGACAGGCGGTGAGCAAAAATAAAAAATGGGCTTATGTTGCGACTTTCGGACAGCAGACTTTAGCAAAAAAAGAAGATAATCTCGGGATGGCCGTTTTCTATCCCGTCGAAAGTTTTGATAAATATGTTAAAACAAAATCCACACATACTGTCGTTTTTAAAAAAACTAAAAATGTAACATATTATTTTCTGGGAGCCTGGTCACAGGAACCTGGTGGCTTCAGAACTGAAACCGAATTCTATCAGGATTTAGAAAAAAAATTAGACCGGCTCGACCAGGAAAATAAATTATAAATTAGAATTATGGCAGCTTTATCCGTCCTCCGTTCCCGCTATCCGCCTCTGGCGGATGAGCTCCGCTCAGGCCGGGCTGCATGCGATTCGGCTGGAAATATAATCTGTAAGAAAAATTAAAATTGAAACAAATGAAAGGTATCAAAATATTAAGTTTATCTGCTTTAGCTTTAGGAATAATACTTTCTTGTGCTCAGAAACCATTGCAGTCAGAAGCTAATGAAAAACCTGCAAGTACACAGATAAAAACCATTTCTTCAAAATTACCTTGGTCAGAAAGAATGATGCAATCCGAAATGAAACGTTTCCCGGAAGCCTGGATGCTCGATTTTTTCAAAGCACCAAAATGGAGCTATCCCAACGGATTAGTGCTGAAAGCCTCGGAACAGCTCTACAGGAAAACCGGAAAACCAGAATATTATGATTACATCAAAGCCTACGCAGATGAGTTGGTGAATGAAGATGGAACGATAAAAACATATGATATCAGGAAGTATAATATTGATATGCTCAACTCGGGAAATGTTTTGATCTATCTTTATTCCGTCACGAAAGAACAGAGATATCTGAAAGCGATTCAGCTGCTACGTTCGCAATTGGATGCTCATCCAAGAACATCGGAAGGTGGTTTCTGGCACAAGAAAATCTATCCGAACCAGATGTGGCTGGACGGATTGTATATGGGACAGCCTTTTTATGCCAGTTACACAAATCTTTTTGACACAGGTGTAAGTGCAGAAAAAACTTACAATGATATTGTCAATCAGTTTGATATTGTCCAGAAACATATGGTAGATCCAAAAACCGGATTATTATACCACGGCTGGGACGAAAGCAGAGAACAGGAATGGGCCGACAAAAAAACTGGTCTTTCCCCGAATTTCTGGGGAAGAGCAATGGGATGGTATGGAATGGCAATAGTCGATGTCCTTGATTTTCTTCCTGCAGATCATCCTGGCAGACAAAAACTTATCAATTATCTAGTGTCTTATTCCGATGCGTTGGTGAAAGTGCAGGATGGGAAAACCGGGCTTTGGTATCAGGTTTTGGATAAAGGTGGAGAACAAGGAAATTATCTGGAAGCTTCAGCTTCATCCATGTTTGTTTATACATTTGCAAAAGCTGTCAGAAAAGGTTATTTGCCAGATTCTTATAACACTGTTGCTAAAAGAGCTTACAACGGAATCCTTAAAAATCTCATCACCGTAGAAAAGGACGGAACGGTTAATCTGAATCAGAATTGTGCAGTTGCAGGTTTAGGCGGCATACCTTACAGAAGCGGAACATACGATTATTATGTCCATGAAGAAATCCGGTCCAATGATCCGAAAGGAACTGGTCCGTTCATCCTTGCAAGCCTGGAACTGGAGAAATAGATCATTTGAATTTATCTTTTAATCAAATAATTAAATAATAATGAAATTCAAAAACATTCCGGTCTTGTTGTTTCTTGCAGCTTCTGTACTGACTTTTGCCCAGACAGAACAGGATAATCAAAAAGAAAGAATTATTGAGCCTGCCAAAGATAAGAAGACAACCAATATTTTTCTAGCCGGAGATTCCACGGTTACGGACTACACACTGGAAAATAATTATCAGGAAAAACGTTATCCGCAGCAAGGCTGGGGCGGCGTTTTTCAGGCATTTTTTGTTACGGACAGTCTGATAAGTTTAAAATCTTCTCCACTTGCAAAAAATGTAATCGTCATCGACAAAGCAAAAGGCGGAAGAAGTACAAGAACTTTTTTTCAGGAAGGCAGATGGCGTTATATTTTCGAAAATCTCAAACCAAAAGACTGGGTTCTGATTCAGTTTGGGCATAATGATGAATCGCCGAAAAAAGTGGACCGTTATGTGGATATTGCAGGTTATAAGGAATATCTAAGATTGTATATTCATCAGGTTCGGGAAAAAGGAGCAACGCCGGTTTTGGTGACACCAGTTTCCAGAAATTATCCTTGGGCTGACGGTGTTTTGGGTGACAGTCATCCGGAGTATGCTAAAGCCATGCTTGAAGTCGGGCAGGAACAAAAAACCGATGTTATTGACCTGAACAAGCTTTCCAGGGAATTTTTCACACAAAAAGGAAAGGATTTCGTAACAGTCAATTATTTTATGAATCTTCCGGAAGGCAAATTTGAAGCTTATCCGAAAGGTCAGAAAGACGATACCCATTTTCAGCCCGAAGGTGCTAAAGCCGTAGCTCAGCTGGTCTATAATGAGTTCAAAAAAATAGTAAATAGAAAGTAGCTTTTAACTAAATTTCCCAATGATTAATCGGATTTGCGATTTAGAAAAAATCTGATAAGGCAGGGACTTAATTAAAGACATCAATAAATTAAATAAAATAAGAATGAAGAAATCAATCAAAATATTGACGTTGAGTTTAGCAACATTAATTTCAGGAAATGTTTTTACGCAAACTATTTCTGATATTTATAAAAATGTTGAATTTAAAATGCCGGCAGTTGCAGAAACATCATTTCCAAATACGACGGTTAATATCAAAGATTTTGGAGCCGTATCGGGAGGAATTGTTAAAAACACAGAAGCTTTCCGAAAAGCTATTGATGAAACATCTAAAAAAGGTGGTGGAAAAGTTGTGGTTCCAAGAGGAATGTGGTTAACCGGACCAATTGTTCTTAAAAATAATATCAACCTGCATCTGGAAGATGGCGCTTTGCTGATGTTCAGTCGCGATTTTAATGATTATCCATTGGTTGATGTGAGTTTCGAAGGCCTGAACACCATCCGGTGCCAGTCGCCTCTTTCTGCAAGAGGAGCGAATAATATTGCCATCACAGGAAAAGGTGTGATTGACGGAAACGGCGATGCCTGGAGATACGTTAAAAAAGGAAAAATGACCGACGGACAATGGAAAGAACTGTTGTCAAAAGGAGGTGTTTTGTCTGCGGACAAGAAGATCTGGTTTCCGAGCGAAAGCTCGAAAAAAGGATTCGAAAATACTGCAAACTTCAATATTCCCGAAAAGCTCACAACAAAGGCAGAACTGGAACAGGTGAAAGATTTTCTGCGTCCCGTGATGGTAAGTCTGGTCAATTGTGACAAAGTTCTTCTGGACGGACCAACATTCCAGAATTCGCCAGCGTGGAATATCCATCCATTGATGTCCAGCAACTTGATCCTGAGAAATATCACCGTGAGGAATCCATGGTATTCTCAGAACGGTGACGGTCTGGATCTGGAGTCGTGTAAAAATGTTTTGGTCTATAACAACACTTTTGACGTTGGTGACGATGCTATCTGTATCAAATCCGGAAAAGATAAAGACGGCCGTGACAGAGGAATCCCTACAGAAAATGTCATCATCAAGAACAATACAGTTTACCATGCGCACGGCGGAATCGTTATCGGAAGCGAAATGTCAGGCGGAGTGAGGAATCTTCACGCTTCGGATTGTACGTTTATAGGGACGGATATTGGTCTGCGTTTCAAAACAACAAGAGGCAGAGGCGGTATTGTTGAAAATATCTGGATGAGCAATATAAATATGACAGGAATCCCGGCTCAGGTGATCGGTTTCAATATGTTTTATGAAGGGAATTCGCCAATTATTGAAGAAGACCAGAATGCAGATGATGAAAAGAGCGTTGAAAAACAAATGCCTGTGACGGAAGAAACACCGGTTTTCAGAAATGTTTTCTTCAAAAATATTACCGCTTCCAATTCCTACGAAGCCTTGTCTCTGAACGGATTGTCAGAAATGAACCTTAAGAATATTGTAATTAAAGATTCTCACTTTGACACCAGAAAAGCTTTAACAATCATGGATGCAGACGGCATTACATTGAAAAACGTAATAATAAAATATACCGATGGAACAGGTGCAACCATCTATAATAGTAAGAATGTTGATATCTCCGGTCTGACACTGGAATCCTCAAAAACCCTTTTGGTAAAGATTGTTGGAAATAAAACCAAATCCGTCAGATTGCCAAGTGGATTGTCAGCCGACAAGCTTTATGTCTCTAAAGATGTCCCAAAGAATGCAGTAAAATAATTTCTTATTTTTTCTTAAAAACGGATGAAGCTAACCAAAAATTATTTGAATCTCAATAGTAATCTGCGGAATGTTTTCATCCGTTTTTCTATTGTTTTGATTTCGGTTTTGAAGATCTCTGCACAGCCTGCTGAAAGGCCTAATGCCCAGCCTTATACCATAGAATCTACATTTGAAAAGCTGAAAAATAAATATCCCTTTATACAACCTCTGAAATTGGAATTTCCGAAGAATATTAAAGTAAAAAAAGATATTGAGTATAAATCCAGAAAAGGGAAAACACTTTTAGCGGATATCTATTATCCTGAGAATTCTTTGCAGAAATATCCTGGAATTATTCTCGTTCATGGCGGCGGCTGGATTTCCGGGAGCAAGGATAATGAAAGGTTTCTGGCTCAGGAATTGGCTTCGAAAGGTTATGTTGTAATGGCGGTTAATTATAGCCTGAGCGATGATGCAAAATATCCCGCAGCTGTCGACGATATCAAAGATGCGCTGAGGTTTTTTAAAAGAAATAATACGTTATTTTATCTTGACAAAAAGAAAATTGCGATTGGCGGGAATTCAGCCGGTGCACAACTTGCGACTTTAGTCGGTGTTCAAAGTAAAGTCCGGGCAATTGTGAATATTGATGGAATAGTTTCTTTTATTCATCCCGAATCCGAGGAAGGTTCTTATGCATCCTATTGGTTTGGAGTCAATAAATCGCAGGATTTTAAAATTTGGAAACAAGCTTCTCCTTTGGAATATGTTGGAAAACATACACCGCCAACATTGTTTATTAACAGTTCTCAGCCGAGATTTCACGCCGGAAGAAATGATATGATGAAGTTATTGAAGAGTTATAATATCCCGACGGAATTTCAAGAAATCAAAGATTCTCCGCATTCATTTTGGCTGGTTCAGCCTTGGTTTGATGAAACTTTGAGATATACTGTTGATTTTCTGGATAAAGTTTTGAAAAATTAATCCTATGAAAAAACTATTTTCTTTTCTAAGTTTTTCGTTCGTGATTTTGTCTTTGGCACAATCGCCTTATATCACGATTACTGTAGCTAAAGATAATTCGGAAGATTTCAATACAATTCAGAGTGCGATTAATTCGGTTAGGGATTTAGGTCCGGGCGAAGCTTTAATTAAGATTAAATCTGGAATTTACAATGAAAAAGTCGTGATTCCCTCTTCAAAACATTGGATTACGATTGAAGGCGAGAGTAAGGAAAATACAATCATTACCAATGATGATTTTTCCGGAAAACTCAATTCTGCAACCAAAGAAAAATTCAACACTTTTAATTCTTATACTTGTTTAGTTGCGGGTGATAACATCAAAATTTCAAATGTAACTATCAAAAATTCTTCGTGTAACCAGGGACAGGCGGTTTCACTTCATGTGGAAGGTGATCGGTTCATCATGAAGAATTCTAAAGTTATAGGCTGTCAGGATGCGCTGTACGCAGCGAGGGATCATAGCAGGCAATACTATGAAAACTGTTATATAGAAGGAACTACGGATTTTATATTCGGACAGGCGACTGCAGTTTTTAAAAATTGCGAAATCAGAAGTCTGGCAGATTCTTACATTACTGCTGCGGCTACAAGTAAAGAAAATCCTTACGGTTTTGTCTTTATGGATTGTCATTTAACTTCAAAAGAAGGTATTGCCAATGTTTTTCTTGGACGGCCTTGGCGGCCATTTGCAAAAACGGTTTTTATCAATACAAGAATGGAAAATCATATTTTACCCGATGGATGGAATCCCTGGAAGGGCGATAAAATGTTTCCTGATAAAGAAAAAACAGTGTTCTGTGGAGAGTTTAATAGTACTGGAAAAGGTGCTAATCCTGATAAAAGAGTAGAGTGGTCTCATCAGCTGTCAGAAAAAGATATTAAAAATTATACACTGGATAGGATTTTCAACAGATCAGATTTCTGGGTTCCATAGAATTGTTGCACAACAGACTTTTTGTATATTTTTCGTAATTACTTTTTTAAGTATAATTTTTGGGTGTTTTTATGCAATCGATTGCTTGGTATTTTGAATTATATTCAATGAAATTGTCCTCTTTGATGCAAACATGAGTAAAATTTATCTAAACATTCATTTAGTGTTTAAGCATGCTGTATTAAAGGAATTTTAATTTAATATTAATGATGATTAAGAGACATTATTGTAAATTACTTTAAAAATTATTGTAGGATTTAGAAATAATTTTATATTAGAAGTATCGATTTATCACATAAAATAGTGTAATCGATTGCGCAAATAATAAAAACAATTATAAACTCATTTAATATGAAAAAACTATTATTCTCTTTGATGATTGCAGGTTTTTCTGCAGTAACTGTTAGTGCCCAGTCAAAAGTATGGAACTTCAGTGATACTTCTAAGTTTACAGCCGGAGCTATATCTTCTTCCACTACAATTGATGGCTTGACCTTTGAGCCTGTTGGGAGTAACCTAACCATTGCTACCAACAATCTGGCTACCTTTACAGATCTTTTTGCTCCGACGCAACGGCTGCAGTTTGGTGGTAATAGCTATGCGGGAAGCGATAATCCTGCGGAAGGCGTTACTTCCATGCCAACAAGACGTTATGTGAAATTTTCTGTTCCTGGCGCCGGTACAATAAAGTTATGGGCCAGAGGCGGCGGTGCGAACAGATCCTTACTTATCTCTGATGGTGCCGGTAAAGTCCTGAAATCTTTTCCTTTTGCAAGCAATGCCAATACGGATCTTCCGACATTCGAATATTCTTACACCGGTAGCGCAGGAACAATTCTGATTTCTACAGGAGCGGGAGATAACAGTCTTTATAAGATTGAATACATCGACGGTGCAACAATGGCTGCAAATGATATAAAGTCAAATATCCAGGCAAAAGTCTTTTCCAGTGGAAATAGGATTTTTCTTTCAGGGTTGGATTCCATCAATACTCAGGTTGATGTTTATTCAGCTAACGGATCATTGGTAAAAACATTGAAAACGGCTTCTGACATGAGTTTTGATATTGCTGCAAAAGGAATCTACATTGTGAATTTGAAATCTGTTGCAGGAGAAAAGTCTGTGAAGGTAATGATGAGATAAACTAAAGTAAATTTTTTTTTATATTTTTTTTAAGAAGAACCCTTGCAGTAATTGCTTGGGTTTTTTGATGAAAATTCATAATTGTTTTTTTATGGGAAAATTTAAATTTGGACAAATTAGAAGGTTTTTCGGTAAAATTTAGTTAAACGATTGCACATATTTTTTGTTAAAAAATCAATTTTTTTATAAAAATGAAATCAGATTTTTTTTATTTTATATTCCTGAAAGTACTATAAATAAAAGGTTTTTATTGTTGTTAATAAAAAATTAATGTAAAATTATTAAAAATTATTTTTCAATTGAATAATAATTTTATATTAGAACCAGCGAAAAATCACATTGTTTTGTGTAATCGATTGCATTAAATTTAAACAACATTAATAAATTATTTTATCATGAAAAAATCATTACTTATTTTGGCAATCTCGGTTATTGCTTCTGTTAATAATTTCAAAGCTCAGACAACCTGGGATTTTTCATCTGCTGCCTGGCCGGTGATAGCCGGGGAAACTGTTGCAACAGTTAAAAACAACATTGCGCTTGTTCCTGGCCCTCCAAGCGTAGTCAACTTTGCTCAGGTCGAAGCAAACTCTGCAACTTTTGAAGATGGTTATACTGCATCAAAACGTTTCAAATTGAACGGAGGCGGTTTTACATCCACCGGTGTTAATACAACACCTACACAACGTTATATATATTTTAAAACAAACGGAAACTCAACCATTAAAATCTGGTACAAAAACGGTGGAGGCGGAGACCGTACATTATATATCGGAACCGGAACAGCAATTTTAACATCTAAGACTTATTCTAATTCCCAGGATGGAATTATTTTCACATACGAATATGTAGGACCGGCGGCTAATATCTACATCTATGGCGATCAGTCTCTGAATATCTATAAAATTACGGCTGCTAATGTTGGAACTACTGTGCTTGGTGTAAACGATGTGAAAAAAGAACTGAAAGCCAATGTCTTTTCCAGCGGTAACAAAGTTTATGTTTCCAATCTGGATGCGAAAAACACACAGGTTAGTATCTTGTCTGCAAACGGATCTTTGGTGAGATCTGCAAACATCTCTGCTGATTCTAACTTCGAAGTGAATGCTAAAGGTGTTTATTTCGTTAACCTGAAATCTGAAGCGGGAGAAAAGTCTGTAAAAGTTTTATTGAAGTAATTTTTACAGCAAAAGAAATACCCGGTAAAAAATTTATGAATTAAATTTTTCATTAATAAGGTTTGATGAAACATGTTTTATCAAACCTTTTTTTTACCTTTTTTTCTTTTTGAATTTTTTAAGTGATTGGTAATCAAGATTATATAATTTATTAAAAGTTATTAGTATTATTATAATGAAAAAGATAGTTCTAATTTGCACAGTATTGCTAACGTCAATGCTAAGTCAGATCAATGCCCAGTGTGCCGTTTCCGGGTGGGCTTCTACCAATGGTGTTACAGGCGGCGGCAATGCCACTCCGACAATAGTAACAACCTATGCAGAATTAAGGACTGCAGTCAACACAACATCAGTGAAAGTGATTTATGTCTCTGGACAAATTACTTTTCCAGCCTCGGGACGTCTTACCCTCAATAATCAGAGCGGGAAATCTATTCTGGGATTAGCCGGAGCACGATTGATATCTACGGATCTTACTTCTGGCGGATCGGGAATCCTGACCCTGAAGAATAGCTCAAACGTCCTTATTAAAAATATCACTTTTGAAGGTCCGGGTGCATATGATGTCGATGGAAACGATAATCTCACCATTGACAACTGTACCAATATCTGGGTTGACCATTGTACTTTTCAGGATGCGCTGGATGGGAATCTGGATATCAAAAATGCTTCAGATCTCATCACGATTTCCTGGACGAAATTTGAATATCTAAAACCTCCTATTTCTGGCGGTTCAGGTGGTTCGAATGATCATAGATTTTCTAATCTCTTCGGATCATCAGACAGCGATACACAGGACCAGGGAAAATTGAGAATCACGATGCAATATTGCTGGTGGGGTGCTGGTGTGAGAGAAAGAATGCCCAGAGTGAGATACGGAAAAGTGCATCTTCTGAACAATTATTTCAGCAGTACAGGAAACAACTACTGCATCTATGCCGGTTACAAAGCAGATATCTTGATCGAGGCCAATTATTTTGATGGTGTCAAAAATCCTATCAGATTAGAAAACGGAACTTTTACAGCAGCTCAGTCCGTTGATAACACATTTGTTGGAGTAACTGGAACTTCGGTTGGTTCCGGCACTGCGTTTACGCCACCTTATCCTGTCTCAAGAATTCCGTCTCAGGATGTAAAACAAACGGTCATGAGTGGTGCCGGGGCAGTGCTTTTGCAACCGACAGACTGTCTTTTTTTATCCGCTAATGAAGTGAAGCAGAACTTACAATCTAGTTCTGTTTTTTATCCGGTTCCAGCTTCTGATAAGATTTCTTTTAAAACCATTTCTAATGATAATAAAACTATAAGAATTACTGTAACTGATATTTCTGGAAAAACTGAGGGTGTAATTTATGAAGGAGACCTGAAAAAAGGTATCAACACTATTAATTCAATTTCTATAAAAAAACTTACTAAGGGTGTGAAATTCTTTCAAGTGAAAACAGATACTGATTTCTTCACACAAAAAGTAATTATTAATTAAGAATTCAATTAATTTTTTTCAAACTAAACAAAATTGTCCCATGAAAAAAAATCTTCTTTTGCCTGTTGTGCTTTTTAGTACACTCACGCTTTTTGGAATCGGAAAATCTGTATCCAATTTTTCGGATTCTAATAATGAAAAATCATTAGCTGAAACTGAAAAAAGTGATCATCTGCAAACTGTTAAATCAGAGATCAATACATGTGAAAAATCACTGTTCGAGTCCACTCCAGCATCAGTAACATGGCCCTTTATTACAGATATTACTACAAAATCTTTAGAGGGCAATCTGGAGTCGAGTTTCAGCTATCCTTCTGCAAGTGTTTCTTATCAGGTCAATACAAAAATTGATTTTACAGGTGATTCTGTTACCGACAGTAACACTGTTTTCTGGCAGGGTACAAGTAGTAATAACAGCTGGACCGGAACAGGTGATATCAATGTCTTCAATTCTGCAGTTTATCTTCAAGTAGATGTAAATCCGACTAACGGCGGAACTTTTACCATTGATAAGATTCAGGGGCTGGTGGGAGCTGCAGGAACTGGAAATATGTACTATCAGGCTTTTTACAGTTTGAATTCGGATTTTTCAAGTCCGGTTCAGATTCAGACTGCCACCAAGCTCCCGAACAATGGTTCTTCTGCTCTTAATGTTAATTTATCTTCGGCAGTCGTTCTCACAGGTAGCCAAAAACTGTATGTCAGATTTTATCCTTACCTTGCTTCCAGCGCGACTAATAAGCAATTTGGTCTCAGAAATATAAAAATATCCGGAACTATGGAAGGTGCAGTTGCAAACCCTGCCACAGTGTCTACAACAACGGTTTCTAAAATTTCTACAACTAAAGCAACTTCCGGAGGAACTATTTCCAGCAATGGCGGCGGAATCGTTACTAATAGTGGAGTGGTCTGGAGTACCAATCAAAATCCAACTATTTCAGATTCAAAAACTACGGAAGATGTAGCTTCAGGACCTTTTATCAGTAATTTGACAGGATTGCTTCCGGGAACGACTTATTATGTCCGTGCTTATGCAACCAATTCTGCGGGTACATCATATGGAAATCAGGAAAGCTTTACCACTCTCACAAATATTGTTGCCCCGTCTGTTACAACTGTTTCTCAGTCTCAGGTAACAAATAAATCATTTGTGATTTCTGGCAACGTGACAGACTGGGGCGGTGCGGATGTTACTGAAAGAGGAATTGTATATTCCACAACACCTGATCCAGCTATCGGAAGTGCGACAAAAGTACCCAGCGGAACAGGAACCGGTTCTTTTTCTTCATATGCTTATGGCGTCAATCCTGCTACATTGTACTATGTAAAAACATTTGCAACCAACTCTGCAGGAACAACTTACGGAACCCAGGCTACAGTAACCACTAAAGTTACAGATCCTGATGTTTTAAAAACGATAGCGAAAGATGGTTCCGGAGATTATACAACTGTACAGGCAGCTTTCGACGCTGTTCCGGATTTTTACACAGGCAGATGGATCATCCATATCAAACCGGGAACTTATACAGAAAGACCGACATTGAATCAGAATAAAACCAATGTATTTTTGATCGGAGATGATGCCGGTACAACTATAATTACAAATAACATCTCTGCAGGAGCCATTAATCCTGATACAGGACAGGCTTACGGAACTTCTAACTCGCAAACAATGGCAATTTTCGGCAGCGATTTCACAGCTTCCAAAATAACAGTAGCCAATACTTTTGTCAATTCTACAGCCAATACACAAATCAATTCATCAACACAGGCTGTTGCACTGAAAACACAGGGTGACCGTCAGTCTTTTTATGACTGCAAAATCGTTGGTTATCAGGATACTTATCTTGGTAACAGCATTGGACGTGCTTATTTCAAAAATTGCTATATAGAAGGCAATGTTGATTTTATTTTTGGACGACAGACGGTTATTTTCGATCACTGTACAACTTATATCAACAGGAATAACAGTGTTGTAACCGCACCTTCAACAGAGGCTACTACGAAATTCGGGTTTGTATTTTTGGATTGTAACCTCACGGTTCCTGCTGCCGGAACAATGGATTTTAACGGAACAGTTATCAATAATTTCCATTTTGGAAGAGCCTGGCAGAATGTTCCGAAATCGGTATTCATCAGATGCGAAACACCTTCTATACTTAATCCTACAGGATGGACAACGCCTATCAACGGCACACTTCCTGTAATCTTTGCAGAATATGGCAATACAGGTGCAGGTGCTACACCGGACAGGTTGACCCAGCGGGCAAACGGAGGCACCGTTCTTACGGAAAATGAATCGCAGATCTATACCATTGCCAATGTCTTTAAAAAAGAAACAGATCCTTCATTTGTTTTCGACTGGATGCCGGAAAGTTCTGTCAATATTGATTTTGGGACACTTGCCGTTAATAATTTCGGGAAAGGTCAGGCTTTAGTTTATCCAAATCCATTTGCGGATCAGGTAAAAATTTCTTACCATCTGAAATCAAACTATGATATCAGCGTCAGCATTTATGATATGAATGGAAGAATTGTGAAAAGTATTGAGAAATCAAATCAGAAATCAGGCAATAACGAATTGGTGATTGACGGAAACGATTTGAAACCGGGTATTTATTTTTACTCATTGAAAACAGACTCTCGTCAGATCAACGGAAAACTGATCAAAAAATAAAAATTTGGAATTATAAAATAAGCCGTTCCTTTTTATTTTGAACGGCTTATTTAAAAAAAATAATTTCGGACGGGCGTTAACTGAGTAGGAAATCAAAAGATTTTGGCTCTGAAAGCAGTTGTGACAGGTATTATTTATATATTTACATTCAAACAATACAAATATTCATAAAAGGATATATGACGAAAAAAAACACGACCATATATGACATTTCAAAAAAACTGAATGTGAGTGTAGCGACTGTCTCCAGAGCGCTAAACAATCATCCGCGAATCAGTCAGGAAACCAAGGAACTCGTGATGGCAACCGCCAAAGAAATGAACTATAAGCAAAACAATCTTGCCAAAGCACTTAAAAGCGGTGAAACAAAGACTGTAGGCGTTATCGTTCCTTATATTAACACCAATTTCTTTTCATCGGTCATCAGAGGATTAGAGGAAGAACTGTCTCCGCATGGTTACCGAGTTATCATCTGCCAGAGTCATGATGATGCGGCTATTGAAAAAAAACAGCTGAATACACTTTTGCATACTCAGGTGGACTGTATTTTCATTTCCATCTCCAGAAACACATCTGATATGGAATATGTTAAAAAAATTCTTACAACTACGAATACGCCGATTATATTCTTCGACAGGAAAAAAGATATCCCCGGTATCAGTACCATTACCATTGATGACCACAAAGGTGCTTACGCTGCGACTGAACATCTCATACAACAAGGCTATAAAAATATCTACCATTTTTCAGGAGATCAGAATCTGGAAATTTATCAGAATCGTCTGAACGGTTATATGGATGCCCTGACTGCTTACAAGATGCCTGTTATCAAAGACAATATCATCAACACCGGAAGCTCGATCGAAGAAGGAATCAGTGCCATGAAAGCTATCTGGAAGCGAAAAATAAAACCGGATGCAATTTTCTCTGCCAGTGATTTTACTGCCCTTGGTGCCTGTAAGGAAATAAAGAACCTGAAACTGAAAATGCCTCAGGATATTGGTGTTATAGGATTCAGTAACGAGCCGTTTACGCAGTTTATGGAACTTTCTATCAGTTCTGTTGATCAAACACCTGTCCTGATGGGAAAAATATCCGGTAATGTTTTTTTAGAAAGTATCAAAGACAATTCTTCCGGTATTACTATTGAAAAGAAACTGGTTCTCACGCCCACGTTGTATATCAGACAATCATCCAAGAGAAAATAAAACAACTCCCGAATTTTCGGGAGTTGTCATTTTTACTGTTTACAGAATCTATTTATAATTAATTTTTCCGCCCACTACTTTTTTATCATTTTTGGAAGGGGGATTACCATATATATCGATAACACCACCTGCTCTGGTAGTTGCATCAACAGCTTTTGCGGCGAAAACCGAAGCTTGTCCGCCGGCATTCGTAGTGATGCTGGTGATGTCTGTCTTCAGATTTTGACCGTCATATTGACCGCCGGTATTTACAACCACCGACTGAGAATCGGCTTCACCTGAAAGTCTAAGGATACCGCCTGTGTTTACTTTTCCATCTACTACACTGGCGTCAACATTCAGATCAATCTGTGAACCTTCGTTGGAAGTCACTTCCAGTTTTGATGCTTTTACATTATCACCTGATGTTACAACTGCACCCTGACTGGCCTGTATACTGCTGATATCTTTATAATAAAGTACAACTTTTACATCATCACCCTGCATTAGCTTTAAGGTTTTCATTCGGATTTTCAGCTCATTTCCGGAATTTACGAATTCTACATCATCCGCTTTTGCTCCTGTAACTTCTGCTTTGTAAGAAGAAGAGGATACCAGCTGAACAGGGATTTTATCAAATACCTTTAATGATGAGAAGGCTGCTACCGTTTGACTTTGAGCAAATGAATATTGAGAAACCAAAAATACAGATGCCGCTAATATTACATTCTTCATTTTTCTAAAATTTTTTAATGGAGTTACAAAATTAAAACCAATTTATGTTAGCATAATGTTAAATTTAATTTTAATTGTAATTAAATTTGTTACAATTAGTTTTTTTATCTAGATTTGCACCGTTATGAACAATACGAGATTTGCGACAGCAATACATATTATGACACTTCTTGCTCAGGATCAGCAGGAATGGCTAACATCAGACTGGATTGCCGGAAGTGTGAATGTCAATCCCGTGGTTGTCCGTAAAGAATTGATCCATCTTAAAAAATCAGATTTAATTGAAAGCCGCAAAGGAAAAGAAGGTGGTGTAAGAATTGCCAGAAATCCGGATCAGATTAGTATTTCTGAAATTTATCAGGCTGTAAAAAACACAGAAGTGCTGGGTAAAAAAAATCAAAATCCAAATCCGCTTTGTATTGTCGGAAAGGGTATTAACAAGAATCTTGAATTCCTCTTCAGGGAAACGGATGATTTGGTTTTACAGTTTCTGAAGAATAAAAAGTTATCGGATTTCGCAAAAGAGTTCAATTAAATTTTTTTATCATAAAATGTAACAAAATATATTACAATTAATAAAATTTTTAGATTATGAAAAAAATATCAGTAATCGGAGCAACAGGCTTCGTTGGGAAACAGTTGGTAAACGAATTGTCAAACAGAGGTTATGCAGTGAATGCTATTGCAAGAGACAGCTCAAAGGTTACAGTTAAGAATAATGTGACTGCAATCAACGCAGATGTGAACAATGTTGAAGAATTATCAAAAGTTCTTGAAGGAAGTGATGCAGTTATCAATACCTTCAATGCAGGATGGACCAACCCAAATCTTTATGATGATTTTTTAAATGGTTCAAGAAATATTGAAAAAGCAGTTGAAAAATCCGGTGTGAAGAGATTCATTACAGTCGGTGGTGCAGGCAGCTTGTTCATCGATGGAAATCAGCTGGTTGACAGTCCGGATTTTCCGGCAGATATCAAACCTGGCGCTTTGGCAGCAAGAGATTACCTGAACGAGATCAAACATAACGAAACACTAGACTGGACATTTTTCTCTCCGGCAATCGAGATGCATCCGGGAACAGCTGGTGTCAGAAAAGGAACTTACAGAACTGCTTTGGAAAATCCTGTTTTTGATGAAAGCGGAAGAAGCCTTCTTTCTGTGGAAGATGTGGCCGTCGCATTAGTGGACGAGCTGGAGCAAAACAAATTTGTAAAGAAACGCTTTACAGCAGCTTATTAATTTTCGAATTATTAATAACGAAACCCTTTCAAAACTTTTGAAAGGGTTTTATACTTTTGACAATAAACAAAAATCTATTTATTTTATCAAGTCTAAAAACTATTTCTCATAAACCACATATCCGTAAGCGGGGAGATTCATGTCAGAACCTTTGATTAATTCGGATTTATTATTCGTAAAAACATTCTTGTAGTTCCCGACAGCATTCTCGTCTTCAATTTTGAAATTCACAGAATCCTTACTTGTATTAATTAAAACCAAAACTTCGCGCTCTCCGTTTTTTCTGAGGTAAGCCAAGACTTTGTCATTGGAAGTGGTATTGACCCAATATGTTGTAACGGCAGGATCGCCACCTCTGAGAGCAGGATTCTCAGATTTCAGATTCAGTAATGTTTTGTAAAAATTTTCCAGTTCATATTTTCCAGTCCACGGAATCGGATCCTTCTCGAAGAATTCCAGACGCTTGGTTTTCAGAGGTAATTCCTGCCCGGAATAGAGTAGTGGAACGCCATTCCATGTTGCTGAGAAGACAGCCAAAGCAGGTGCAGAATCTCCGTATTTTTCATACTCCGTTCCGTTCCAGGAGTTTTCATCGTGATTAGTTGTGAACCAGGCGCGCATGGAGTTATCTCCGATTTTGGAATATTGTTCCAGAAGATTTTTCAAATCAGAGAGTGGCAGGTTTTTCTGGTAAAAATCCTGAGAAAGATGCATCCATTTCCAGCTGTAGCTGGCATCAAACACTTTTCCGTAATCCGGATTCTCCAGCTCATCAAATTCGCCAAGAAAGAAAAGTGGTTTCAGCTTCTCAACTTCAGGTCTTGCCTGTTGCCAGAAATCTACTTCTACCCAGCTTGCAAGATCACATCGGAATCCGTCGATATTGGTTTCTTTTACCCAATATTTCATGGCTTCTATCATTGCCAGGCGCATTTCTTTGTTTGTATAATCCAGCTCGATGATATCGTCCATGCCGCTTGCTTTATGGAAACTTCCGTCTGCATCTTTGAGAAACCACTCCGGATGAGATTTCGTCCAGACGTGATCCCAGCCTGTGTGATTGGCAACCCAGTCGATGATGACCTTAAAACCCATTTTATGCGCTTCGTCCACCAGGTGCTTAAAATTCTCCAGCGTTCCGAATTCCGGGTTGATACTGGTATAATCATATGCAGCATACGGACTTCCCAAGCTTCCTTTCTTATTGAGTTGTGCAATCGGCGTGATAGGCATAAACCACAATGTTTTCACACCCATTTTTTTTAGTCTTGGCAAGTGTTTTTCGAAGGCTGCAAAAGTGCCTTCCGATGTGTATTGTCTTACGTTGACTTCATAAATATTGGTCGTGTGTTTCCATTCTTGTGGTAGTTCCATAGCTTGATTCTGGGTTTTACAGGATAATAATAAAGTGGCGATGGCCGGAATAAGAATCAGTTTTTTCATTCTAATTTCTCTTAGGTTTTGTGAATTCTCTTTGTCTATCCTGTAAATGTAATAAAAATAAAAAAGCCCGGAAAACCAGGCTTGTTAATATTTGTATAAAATTGGATTAATCTTCATCATCTTCTTCGAAGACGTCGTTGTATCCAGTTTCTTCTTCATCGTCTACAAAATCGTCATCTTCATCATCGAAGCTGCTTTCTTTGAAGTCGGCGTCGAAATCATCAAAATCCTCATCCAGTAAAGGCATTACAGAATTTTTGCTTTTCCCGTTAGAAGAACTGCTTTTGGTGGGCGCCTTCAAGGGAACATTCCCAAATCTGTAAACTGTGATAGGATAATTGACCGCAGGTTTTTCGTCAATTATTTCCAGCAATTCGCAGAAAAATTCCCAAAGGTCGATGAAGCCATACTGAAACCTCATTTTTTCCCCGACTGCAGGGAAACCTTCATTAAGGTAAATATCCGACATGATTTCTCCGTCACCTTCATCGCTCATATCTTCCAAAGGCACTGCGCGACCTTCGCTCCATTCATCATCAGAAAAATAAAAAGATGACAACTCCTCTCCTGGTAAGCTGAACGCACTTTTGATACCCAGATGCAGATTCCAAAGTGTTTGCTTGTCTTTGATCTCGATGTCCCGGAAGATTGTTTCTTTGGCGTCTAGAATTACTCTTATCTTATAAACCATTATTGTTTTTACTTTAACTTTATTGTTATGACTTAATGTTGCAAATATAAAACAAATGAAATTTCGGAAAAGTTTCTTGGAAATTTTTTTATAAAAAAGTTTTTTATAAATTTTGCACTTTTCGATGACAGCTTACGCTGTAGCATTCGTTTTATTCTTCTTTCCGTTCACAGCGGGTTTTCCCAGCTTGAATTTGAATTTTGTTCCTGACAGATAAGCACTTTCCACACTGATAGTCTGTTTATGAGCTTCCAGGATATGTTTTACGATGGCAAGTCCAAGTCCTGATCCGCCTTCTTTCCTGCTTCTGCTGCTTTCTACGCGGAAAAACCGCTCAAAGATCCTTGGCAGATTTTCCGGTTTTATGCCCATTCCGTTGTCTTCTACAGAGATGTGAATGCTCTTCGTTCCTTCTCTTGTGGAAACAATGATCTGCGCCTCTTCTCTGTTGGCGTATTTTATAGAATTGGAAATAAGATTAATGAGTACCTGCGAAATCCTTTGCTTATCAGCAAATACAAAAAGCTGAGACTGTGTGGTCTGGAGCTGCATTGTCATCAGATGTTTTTCCGCTTCCATTTCCAATAAGTCAAAAATTTCCTGTATCAGAAGATTGATGTCAAAAATACTGTATTTCAGATCAATCTGGCCGGATTCGTAACGGTTGATCATGTCCAGGTCTTTCACGATATTCAGTAGCCGTTCCACCGAGCTGTCGATTCTCTGCAGGTATTTGTCCCGGATTGTAAGATCTTCCACGCCGCCGTCTCTGAGTGTTTCTATGTATCCCTGTATTGAAAAAAGCGGAGTTTTCAACTCATGGGAAACGTTGCCAATGTATTCTTTACGGTAGTTTTCCATCTCTTTCATCATATCGATTTCGGCATTTCTTTGGTTCATCTCGTGCATTTTTTCGCCGAGTTCCTTGAAGCCGAGATCTGTGTCATAATCGTGGATGATATCTTCCGGAAGAATATTGGTGATTCTTCTGATTTGATTTTTACTGTAGAAGCTGAATAGAAATTCCAGAACAAAATAGTTGAGAAAAAATAAAAGACCGAGTGTAAAGACTAAAAAATAATTAAAGTCTTTGGTTTTGAAGTAAACATCGTCGGTATAAAACTCAAACAGCAAAACAGCAGTGCCAACAACAGCTACAAGTGAAAAGGAAGCTGCTGCTGATAGCCAGTTGATTTTTACGGCATTTCTTATCATTTCAAAAAAAAGATTTTCTAAAAAGAAAATCCTAAACTACTAATTTATAACCAATTCCTTTCAGTGTCTGGATGGTATTGATGCCGAGTTTCTCTCGCAGCCTTCTGATGTGGACATCGATTGTTCTTTCGCCCACGATAACATCATTTCCCCAGACTTTTTCCAGAATTTCTTCTCTTTTAAAAACCTTATCCGTATTGGAAGCCAATAAATAAAGCAGATCAAATTCTTTCTTGGGAAGCAAAAACTCTTCTTTCCCTTTTGATACCTTGAAGTTATCTTTATCAATAACCAAATCACCAATCTCGATATAATTGGAATTTTCCTGAGATTGTGCACCTAGCTGTAAAAGGGCGGCTACTTTGGAAACCAGAACTTTTGGTTTGATCAGCTTTACGATATAATCATTGGCACCGGCCTGATAACCCGCCAGCTGGGAAAATTCTTCGCTTCTTGCGGATAAAAATACAATCAGTGTCTTTTGAAGTTCTTTGATTTTGCGAAGATCCTGACAAGTTTCTATTCCGTCTTTTTCCGGCATCATCACGTCCAGAAGAATAAGATCAGGCAATATTTCTTTAGCTTTTACTATTCCTTCATTACCGTTGCTTGCTGTAAAAACCTGATAGCCTTCTTTTTCCAAATTATAAGAGATGATCTCAAGAATGTCCTGTTCATCATCAATTAAAAGGATTTTTTTACGATTCATTTCGATTTATTAATTATCCCAAAATTAAAAAAAAATGAACTCTATATCACCAATTGTTTAAAGTTCACACAAATTTAACATTTACAAAACAAATATTCCAGGTTTTGGGATAATTTTCGATATAAATAATCATCTATTTTTATAAGACATAACCTTTTATTTTTACGGGAAATTAAGTTAAATTTGCACCTCACGTTCAGATTTATGGAAGAAGAAAAAAAACCACTCAATTTCATTGAGCAAATTATAGAAGACGACTTGGAAAATGGCCTGGGTGCGGAAAAATTGCGTTTCCGTTTTCCGCCGGAACCAAACGGTTATCTGCACATTGGTCACACCAAAGCAATCTGTATCAACTTTGGTTTGGGGCAAAAATATAATGCGCCGGTCAACCTTCGGTTTGATGATACCAATCCTGCGAAAGAAGAGCAGGAATTCGTAGATTCGATAAAAGCAGATATCGATTGGCTGGGTTTCCGGTATGATCAGGAATTATATACTTCTGACTATTTTGGACAATTATATGGCTGGGCTGTAGAACTCATTAAGCAAGGAAAAGCTTATGTAGATGAACAGTCTTCCGAAGATATCACAGCTCAGAGAAAAAATCCTTTTGAACCGGGTATCAACTCACCTTTCAGAGATCGTCCCATTGAAGAAAGTCTTGAACTATTTGAGAAAATGAAAAATGGGGAATTCGAAGAAGGCGCAATGAGTCTTCGGGCGAAAATCGATATGGCTTCCCCGAATATGAATATGCGTGATCCTGTGATGTACAGAATCCTGAAAAAACCACATCACAGAACAGGAGACCAATGGAAGATTTATCCAATGTACGATTGGGCACACGGAGAATCTGACTATATCGAACAGATATCGCACTCTTTATGTTCGCTGGAATTTGAAAATCACCGTCCGCTATACGAATGGTATCTGGATCAGGTCTACGATAATAAAAGCGTTGCACCAAAGCAGAGAGAATTCGCAAGGATGAACGTTTCCTATATGGTAACATCCAAAAGAAAATTGCAAAGATTGGTTCAGGAAGGCGTAACAACTGGTTGGGATGATCCGCGAATGCCGACGATCTCAGGACTGAGACGAAAAGGTTATACGCCTGCAGCAATCAAAAATTTCATTGAAAGAGTTGGCGTTGCCAAAAGAGAAAACCTGATTGATATCCAGTTGCTGGAATTCTCTGTGAGAGAAGACCTTAACAAAATTGCAACGAGAGTAATGGCAGTTGTGAATCCTGTGAAGCTAATCATCGAGAATTATCCTGAAGATAAAGAAGAATGGCTGGAAACTGAAAATAATCCTGAGGATGAAAACGCAGGAACAAGACAAGTGCCTTTTTCAAGAGAAATTTACATCGAAAGAGAAGATTTCAAAGAAGAAGCTGATAAAAAGTTCTTCAGACTGAAACTAGGCGGAGAAGTTCGTCTGAAGTCAGGTTATATCATCAAAGCGGAAAGGGTTGAAAAAGATGCTAAAGGACAGATCACTACCATCTATGCAACTTATGATGAAGACTCGAGATCAGGAAGCGGAACTGAAGCGAGTCTGAGAAAAGTAAAAGGGACGCTGCACTGGGTTTCTGCAAAACATGCTTTACCGATCGAGATCAGAACTTACGAAAAACTGTTCACCACAGAACAGCCTGATGCCGTGAAGGAAATTGATTTTATGGAATTTATCAACCACCAGTCACTGCGGGTATCACACGGCTTTGCTGAACCTAGTCTTAAAGATGCTACTTTGGAAGATCATTTCCAGTTCCAGAGAATCGGATATTATATCAAAGACAGAGACTCTTCTGCAGATAAATTGGTATTCAACAGAACGGTTACTCTTAAAGATGGTTACAAACCTTAAAATTAAGAGTAATAAAATACTAAATTGAAAATCAGGTTGTTGCCTGATTTTTTTTGTTTTAATGTAATAGATTTTGTGCGGACGTTGTCTTATCTTCAAGTGAAATTAACTATGAAAACTAAATTTTCTATTCTTATAATCTCTCTTTTATTCTGGCAAATCTCGGCTCAAAAGCCTGTAGTTGCTGACAGTATTTCCAGAAAACAGTTGTCGGCTCTCAAAAGAGATCAGCCCGTAAAAATTGATGGGATACTGGATGATGAGATTTGGAAAAATGTTCCGGCAGCGACCAATTTTGTAGAACGACAGCCCAATAACGGAAAACCACAGCCCGATAGTTTAAAAACTGAAGTCAGATTTCTTTATGACGACACGGGATTATATATCGCTGCACAAATGTACGATCCGGATCCTTCAAAAATTTTGAAGGAATTGACCGAAAGAGATAATATTGCCAATGATGATTTTTTCGGAATTATCATCAATGGCTATAATGACCATCAGCAGAGCCTGGAATTCATTGTGACTGCTGCCGGTGTACAGATTGATGGAAAACTGACCACAGAAAATGAAGACATGTCCTGGAATGCAGTCTGGTATAGTGCGGTGAAAATCAATGAAAAAGGCTGGGCTGTAGAAATGAAGATCCCCTTTTTTGAGCTCCGTTTTCCGAAAAAAGATAAGCAGAAGTTTGGTCTTAATATGATTCGTAAAGTCAAAAGAACCAATACGATGTATGACTGGAATCACGTTGACAATGAGAAAGGCAATTATACTCTATATGATGGTGTTCTGAATGGGGTGACAGATGTTAAAACCCCCACCAGGCTTTCCTTTACGCCTTATTTTTCAACCTATGTTAACACCTTCGAGGGGAAAACAGAAACTAACGTAAATGGAGGAATGGATCTGAAGTATGGAATCAATGATGCATTCACATTTGATATGACGTTAATTCCGGATTTTGGACAGGCTAATTTTGATAATTCGATTCTTAATTTGACACCTTTTGAACAGCAGTTTGCAGAGCAACGCTCATTTTTCATGGAAGGAACAGAACTTTTCAGTAAAGGTGATATGTTCTATTCCAGAAGAGTTGGCGGGAGTCCTTCCCGCTATCCGAATATTAATGAAGAAAAAGAAATTGTGACCGAATATCCTTCGAAGGTCAAATTGTTTAATGCCTTCAAAATTTCCGGCAGAACGAAGAAAGGTTTGGGAATAGGGATTTTCAATGGTGTTACTGAAAAAATGGAGGCCACGATTCAGAATAATGAAACGGGCACAATCCGAAAAGAAGTTGTAGAGCCGTGGACGAACTATAATGTTTTGGTCCTTGACCAGAGATTCGGCGGCAATTCTTCTGTCACTTTGGTAAATACCAGCACAACCAGAAACGGTGATTTCCGCGATGCCAACGCAACCGGGCTGCTTTGGAGCATTAGTAATAAAGCCAATACCTATACCTATTACGGGAATCTGAAAGGGAGCTGGATAATGAATGATGATACGAAATTCGGTAACAGAGGAACGGTTGGTATCGGTAAATTTTCCGGTAAGCACAGATTCGAGGTCAATGCAAATTATGTCAGCAAAGACTGGGATATCAACGATCTGGGATTTTCCACCAAAACCAATTACGGAAATCATAATGTCTGGTACGGATACAGGATTCTTCAGCCTACAAAGCATCTTAATAATATGTACCTGAACTTTAACCTGAATTATTACCATCGGTTAGAGGCATTTCTTAACCAGAAATTGATTTTCAACCATAATAATTCATTTACCAATAAAAAGTTTCAGAGTTTCGGCGGCGGCGTAGAGTTTACACCTTATGGTGAAAAAGATATTTATGAACCGAGATCTTTCGGAAGATATCTGAAGGTTCCGGGCTATTTTGACAGCTGGCTTTGGTTCGAAAGTGACAGTCGGAAAAAAGTTCAGTATAACATTAATATAGATTATTATGCCTATGATGAAAAAGGGCGGAATTATCTAGTGCCATCTTTATATCTGCGTTATAGAGCTTCTGATAAACTAAATCTGATCTGGCAGTTCAATCCTGTTTTCAGTAATAATGAGGTTGGATATTCCGGAAAAGATACTGACAATATTTATATGGGAAGAAGACAGAGAAATACGTATGAAAATGCCATCACGGGACAATATACCTTTGATGAGAAGATGTCGCTGGCACTGGCATTCAGACACTATTTTTCGGATGTTACATATAAGCAGTTTTATATTTTAAATAATGACGGAAGCCTGGATAGCAATACAAGCTATCATCCTAATCTAAACGGAACCTATAATTCATGGAATGTGGATCTGCGTTATTCCTGGTGGTTTGCGCCAGGAAGTCAACTGACATTGCTTTACAGAAATGCGACGACCAATTACCTCGACATTTCCAGGATGAAGTTCAAAAATAATTTTGATGAATTATTTAATTCGCCGATGATCAATAATTTTTCGCTAAGAATCTCTTATTTCCTGGACTATAACCGGATGAAGAAATGGTTTTAACAAAAATCTTAGAATAGAAAAGACAAAATCCATTTCAAAGCTGAAATGGATTTTTATATCGTTTATAAGTCATCATTATAAAACATCTCTGATATCCTCATTCTTCTGGAAAGTTGCCTTCGCAAACGGACAAAGCGGAATGATTTTCAGGTTGTTTTCCCGTGCAAATTCTACAGCTTTATAAACCATTGCTTTACCAACACCTTTTCCGTTATAAGCAGGTTCAACTTCTGTATGATCGATAATGATTTTGTCATCGCCGGCCCAGGAATAAGTCATCAGTCCTGCAGGTCTGCCATCAAAGTTTGCCGAAAATTCGCCTTTTGTTTCTCTGTTATTTTGTGTTACTTCTATCATTATTATGAGATTTTAGTTAATATTTCTATATCGTTGGTTAATATTTTATGAATCGGGCAGGCATCAGCAATTTTTAAAAGCCTGTCTTTCATATCTTCACTGATTTCTGTCGTTCCGAAATCAATTATTCTGCAAAACTGTGCCGTTTTGCTTTGGGGATAATTTTTCAGGTCAACAACAACGTTGATCTGCGGGATTTCCCATCCTTTTCTGTCGGTATACATTCTCAGCGTTGCAGCCGTACAGCTTGCAAGAGATGTGGCCAATATCTCAAACGGGTTAAAACCTTTGTTGCCGCCGCCTTTATCAATAGGTTCGTCTGTAATGATGCTGTTGTCTCCAGCGATCACTTCTGTATAATAGTTTTCCGTTCCCAGACTTGCTTTTACTGTTACGCCCATTTTAAGAATTTAATTTATAGCTCAAAGCGCCGGAAGGGCATTTTGACAATTGTAGTTTCAGTTCTTCTGTCGTTGCATTTTCTGGTTTTATCCAGGGTCTGTCTTTCGGATTATAAACTTTGGGCAACATTTTCACACAGAGTCCTGCATGGATACAGATTTTCGGTTTCCAGAGAATCGTGATTTCACCAGTGTTATATTCATGTGTTTCCATTGTTATATTTGGTTTTTGAAGTTTTTGATTTTAGAATTAATTTCGGTCAATAATTCGGGATTGATAATACCGTTTTCCATATCAAAATTCTCATAAAACTTTGGAAGTGAAAAGGTTTCCTTGATATCTGCCCCGAATTGCGGAAAGAATTTATGCGCTTCAGCCATCACATTCCCACCACCAAAACCACCAGGCGAAGTGGTCATAAGAAGCATTGGTTTATCCTGAAAAACTTTGACATTGATTCTGGAAGCCCAGTCAAAGATATTCTTAAAAGCCGCACTGTAGGATCGGTTGTTTTCTGCCAAAGAGCAGATAATGACATCACAAGCTTCAATATTTTTCAGGAATTTATAAGCCGCTTCCGGAAAACCGTTTTTTTCCAGATCGACAGAGAAAACAGGCATCAGATAATCATTAAGATCTATAAGATTCGTTTCATCATCCGGAAAGCTTTTCAATACAAATTTTACCAACTGTTTGTTGATAGATGTTGAGGAGTTGCTCCCTGCAAATGCAAATATTTTCATGTTTGAGATTGATTTTAAAGTTCATCGTAACCGCCGAATTTCTCGTCCACAATTTCTTTCCATTCCGGATGCTTTTTAATATATGCAAAAACATAAGGACAGAAAGGCAAAAGTTTTTTACCGCTTTCTTTGATATAGTTGAGCGTTTTTTCCACGACAGCAGCTGCAGCGCCTGTCCCGGCTAGTTCAGGATCAGCTTCTGTGTGGACAAGTGCAATCTGATGCGTTCTTTCACCATAATTGATAAATGCATAATGACCATTCACCTCGATTTCAAAACGTTTTCTGGCTTCATTCTTTATAAGAGGTATGGCTTCGAATTCTGCTTTCATAATTTTATTTTTTATAAAGTTAGTAATTATTTGATACCAAAATTATAGAAACAGAATTGGCTGGATATTGATATAGGATATTTTCGTGTAAAAAAAATCCTGTGAAAAAAGCTCACAGGATTCGGAAAGTATAAATATTGATTAGTGTTTCTTTTTATTGCTTATTTTCCAATCTTAATCTGGAAGATCGCACTGACTTTGCGATATGATTTAGTTTTATTACGTTATTTCCGTAAAGTATTCCCGCTTTATAAAAAAAACTTCGTAATCCTTTTCTTGTTTTTATGGTCACAATAAGCTTATAATCAATAAGTGTTTTTTCGATTTTAAAAGAAGCTACTTTATACATAGGAATTTCTAAAGCGGGTCTGCGGACAGTGGTCCACGGATGGTTGTATTTTACAGATAGTACGTGTTCAGATACTTCTAATGATAAAATTCTTATGGTTGCTATTTTCCATATACAAAAAGCAAAGATTATTAAAAAGATACTGTATAAAAACTGTGCAGGTATTTCGAGCTTTTTTTTTGCAAAGATCAGGAATAATATATCTGCGGCTATCAGAAGAAAGAATCCATACATCATCGCTGAGGCTTCTTTTTTATTATCCATTTTTAATGTGTTTTTGTATTTTTTTTGATTTTTTAAGTATCTTTTACAGAGTCTGCAGACTCTGTAAATCGATACCGGATTCATTCGTATGTGTTCTTAGAATCAAGCCTCAAATTATTATTTATTAAAACCACTATATAAATTATAATTTGATGACTTTTATTAGTACAAAGGTATCTCAATATGGGATTTGCCTCCTAATAAAAGCTTTAGAATCATTTCGTCGGATGTGTAGATTTTTTTCTACAAATCTTATTAATAAAGGTCAAAAAAAATCCCGTAGTTGCCTACAGGATCATAATCATTGTTTGTGCTTTTAGAATCGAAATAATTTAGTCCGTAACTGGGTTTCAGATTATTGTTATTATTTCTATAGCAAAACTATGATTATATAGATGTCGCTCAAAATAAAATCTTTAGATAGAAATCGATGTGTTTGTAGAAGTTTTTCTACAAATTTGCCGGAGTATTAACGGTAATCCTTCATGAGTGCCACCAATTCAAGAATATTTTCGATTTCCAGTTTTTCAAAAATTCTTTTTTTGACCGTGCTCACCGTATTTTGTTTGATTTGTAACTTATTGGAAATTTCCAGGTTTCCGTGACCTTTTACATACATCTCTGCAATTTCTATCTCTCTCTCTGTCAATTTTAAAAGTGGATTTATAATTTTTGGGTTCCGGATGGAATTAATCAGTAAACTTTGTGTGACAGAAGAGATGTATTCGCCTCCATGATATATTTTGAGAATGGCATTTTTCAGTTCTTGTTCTTCGCTTAACTTGCTTAGAAAACCGTTGGCACCTAGATTAATGTATTTCAGAGATTGCGTGGTTTCATCAGTTCCGGTGAAAATCAAAATTTTTGTATCCGGGCTTATTTCCTTTATTTCCGGCATGATGGAGAGACTGTTTCCTTCCGGAAAATGAGCATCCATGATGAGGATATCGATCTGGTTTTCTTTAACGGTTTCCAGAATCTTTGACAGGTTGGAAGCATGAAAAACCTCACATTCAAAATCCAGATCATCCAGAATAAATACAATTCCCTGACGTATAAGACTGTGATCATCGGCAAGCAGGAAAGTGGCTTTTGGTTTTACTTCATTCATTTTTTTAGGTCAAGATTAATCATGAAACTCACCGTAGTTCCTTTTCCGGATTCACTGTCAACAGTAATATGCCCGGAATATAATTCTACAATTTCCTTGCAGAGACTCAATCCGAGACCTGCACCCAGATTTTCTACATCTTCTGACAAAACGCCCTGATAATAGGGTTCAAATATTTTTTCCAGATCAGATTTAGAAATGCCAGTCCCTGTATCCCGGATCACTGTAACCAGAGAAACGGTGTTATCATCAACATCCTCGGTTCTTGTATCAACTGTGATCTCTCCGTTTTCTGTGAACTTATTGGCATTTCCGAGAATATTCATAAAGATTTGGTTGATCTTCGTATTGTCAGAATAAACGATCGTATCAGGTTTTATATTCTCAATGACAGTAAATTTGTTATTTCTGGTTTCTATATAGGGTTCTATAGAAGTCAGGATAGAATCTATCTCATCTTTAATATTAAAAGTCGTCGGGACTAATTTATTTTCGACGTGTTGGTTTTTGGTATATTCCAGGATTTGATTCGCCTGCATCAGCAATGTATTATTGGTGAAGCTGATTGATTTTAAATACTCCTTGATACTAGTATCGTTGGTTTTTTTGTTAATTCTGTTGATGAAAATTCCTATTATTTTTAAAGGTGAACGCAGCTCGTGACTCAACATTCCCAGGATTCTGTTCTTGAAATTAAGGTTTTCTTTGATCTGGATATTCGCAGCTTTCAGCCTTTTCTCATAGACAAAAGCAATTCTTGTCAGGAGCATGATCAGGATAGAGACAATGAACATTAGTACCATAGCTCCAATAATAAGATAATTTCTGATCTCGTTATTTTTGGAAGTCTGTTTTTCGTATTCCTTTTGTAATTCAAATTTAGAATCCTTGATCGCTACGTCGTAGATACTCATCAGATCATTGCTGTATATCAATAAGTTATTGAATATCGTATAGAATTTTCCGCTGTGGTTTTTATTTTTTGTAACATTAATCTGGATTTTCTGCACTTCTTTAGAGTAATGGTTGTTGATGGTTTTTACAATACTGTCCATATCGGACTTTATTTTTTCACCGGTTGTCAACCCTCCATTTTTAACGGTAACGATCGTGCTTTCTTTTTGTACGTCTATTTTGCCTGCGATCGCATCACCGAGACGCCCGAACAGACCTTTCTTTTTCACAGTATCCGAGACTGTTTTGGTCTGGATGTCAAATTTCTCATAATTATAATTCCGGAAATCGTATTTCTTGAATTTTGGCAGATCCTCGCTAACTTTGAAACTGGATTTTGTAGAAAAGTGATAACTGGAATCTGCCAGAAGCTTTAGCTTCCGGAACTCTGAGGAATCTCTTTTCTGAGGGATTATTATATTTTCCAGCCTTGGATTGTTATAGCTGTTGATACTGTCTATATTTTTAGTCAGCCTGTTTACCGACTGAAAATACGAATCAAGATATTTCTTATCATTCGTGATGAGGTATTTCTGAAAATAATCCTGTGATAATACAAGTTCTCTTTTAGAATCGTCGGTAAGATTTTCCAGAGAATGGATTTCTTTCAGCTGATTTTTAAGAAAGGTCAGATTTTCTTTGCTCCTGAATTCATTATAAAAATATCCGGCTAAAATTAGCTGAATCAACAAAATACATACGATCAAAGAATAATGGACAATTTTTCTGAATCTGAAATTGGAAAATATCGAAAACTTATCTTTTGATTTCATTATTTGTGTTTTATATGGAGTGATTAAAATTAATAAAAAATCCTGTAAAAATAATATTTACAGGATTAATAATTTATAAAAATAATTAATTATAATGTTTTAAACTGATCCAGCATACGAATGTCGTTTTCAAAGAACATTCTGATGTCACTCATTTGATAAAGCAACATTACAATCCTCTCGATTCCCATCCCGAATGCGTATCCGGAGAATTTATCAGGATCAATATTCACATTGGTAAGAACTGCAGGGTCAACCATTCCGCAACCCATGATCTCCAGCCAGCCTGTTCCTTTCGTGATCCTGTAATCGGTTTCAGAATTCAGTCCCCAGTAAACATCTACTTCCGCACTTGGTTCAGTAAAAGGGAAGTAAGAAGGTCGCATTCTTATTTTTGATTTGCCAAAAAGTTCCGTCGTGAAAAACTGGATGGTCTGCTTGAGATCTGCAAAGCTTACATTCTCATCAATATATAACCCTTCGATCTGATGAAAAATACAGTGTGAACGGGAAGAAACAGCTTCATTCCGGAAAACCCTTCCTGGCGCCAGAATTCTCATAGGCGGCTCGTTCTCTTCCATATAACGGATCTGGACGGATGAAGTATGTGTCCTCAGCAGCACATCAGGATTCTGTTCAATGAAAAAAGTGTCCTGCATATCTCTCGCCGGGTGATATTCGGGAAGATTCAGAGCCGTAAAATTGTGCCAGTCATCTTCTATCTCCGGACCGTCCGCCACCGCAAAACCAATGGATTTGAAAATGTCTATTATTTTATTTTTAACCAGATTGATCGGGTGTCTGGAACCTAACTCCAAAGGGAAAGCCGGTCTTGTAAGATCTTCTTTTTCAAGAATGATTTTACTTTCCGAAGACGTTTTTAATTCTTCCAGTTTTTCGTTTACTGCATTTCTTAAGATGTTGATTTTCTGTCCAAAATCTTTTTTATGCTCATTCGGAATTAGTTTTAAAGAATCATAAAAGTCATTCATAATCCCTTTCTTCCCATTGAATTTTAACCGGAATGTTTCTATTTCGTCTTTCGCAGAAGATTGAAAATTTTGTACTTCTACCAACAGTTCATCAATTTTCTCTAGCATTGGTTTATTTAAAAAAATAGACTGCAAAAGTACGGTTTTTAAACTAAAGATTCCATAAAAAATCTGCCTTTGTAAAAGCAGATTGATATCTATATTCCTGAATTCTCAGTCAGGAGGGAAAATTTAATTATTTTTTCTCAATAGCTTTGACCTTCATCTGAACATTGATTTCATTTTTAATCAAACCTTCCGCCGCAGGCATCTGAAAAATGATCCCAAATTCATCTCTGTTGATGTCTTTCGGTTCTGTGGCAATAGTTAGCTCGCCGTCTTTTATCTTTACATTCGCATTGAAAACTGCAGGTTTCGTAATGCCTTTAAGCGTGAGATTGCCGTCAAGAACGGTGTTATAATCGCTTCCCGAAGGTGCTTCCGATATTTTAGTAATTTCAAAACTTGCGGTCGGGAATTTTTCTACATCAAAGAAGTCTGCACTTTTAAGATGTCCGAGAAGTTTTCCATTAGATTCTGCATCTTTCAGATCTTCATTTTCGATAGAAGTCATATCGATCACAAATTGTCCGCTTTCCAGCTTGTTGTCTTTAACCGTCACCTCTCCGCTTTCGAATTTAAGAGTTCCGATATGGCTGGTATTATCAGATTTCACAACCTTGAAACCTTTCCATTCCGCTTTACTGTTCATGGTATCGATCACATAGATCTGTCCGTTGTTGGTGGTGAGAACATCATTACTTTCACTGGTTACAGGCTTGTCTTTTCCGCAGGAGATAATGAAAACCGAGGCAGAAACCAGTAAAAATGCGGCTATTAATGTTGTCTTTTTCATAAAGAAAATTTTAAATTATAACTAAATTTGTGTTTTTGCTAAAATAATAAAATTATTATGACTTCAAACTACTAATTTTGTAATATGCTTTTAGAAGTTAAAAATTTATATTTCAATTATCAGGCCGATAAACCGCTATTTCAAAATCTTAATCTGAATGTAGATAAAGGCCAGATCATAGCTTTGGCAGGCGAAAGCGGTTGCGGGAAATCGACTTTGCTGAGTTTGATCTATGGTCTCATGGATTGGCAAAGTGGTGATATTTTATTTGAAGGTGAAAAATTATTCGGACCAAAAGGCAATCTTGTGCCGGGCGAATCTCAGATGAAATTTGTAGCCCAAAATTATGATCTCATGCCTTACGGAACGGTTTACGACAACGTCGGGAAATATATCTCTAACATCAATTTAAAGTCTAAAAAAGAAAAAGTCGAGGAATTGCTGGATGTGGTGGGCTTGACAGATTTTGCAAAAGTTTTGCCTAAAAATCTTAGTGGAGGACAGCAACAAAGGGTTGCAATTGCGCGCGCATTGGCAATTCTTCCAAAAATGCTTTTACTGGACGAACCTTTTAGCAACCTCGATTTTTCGAGAAAATTTGAATTGAGAGATAAGCTTTTTAATTATGTGAAGGATAATTATCTAAGTCTGGTAATTTCAACGCACGATCTTGAAGAAGTGTTGCCCTGGGCCGACAAAATTGTGGTTTTACAAAACGGACGACTGATTCAGAATGATTCTCCGAAAGAGACTTATGAAAATCCTTATAATGATTATGTTGCAAAGCTTTTAGGTGAAGTCAACATTTTCTCAGAGGATGAGAAAATGCATTTCGGTCTTCCAAAAAAACATTATTTTCCGCATCAGATAAAAATTGCTGAAAATGGAGTAGAAGCATCTGTTTTGGAAAGTCTTTTTGCCGGTTCGCATTACAGAAATAAACTTTTGATAGACGGTAAATCAATCATTGTTTATTCTGAGTATCGAGTTTCAGGACAGCTTTTTCTGGAATTTTAATTTTGTTATTTTCCAATTTGTTGATAAAATATGGATAACTTATACATTATCAGTTTGTTGAAAAGTAAAATTTTATTAGCTTTGTCTTAATAAAAAATAAAGGAATTTTTTGGTTAATTCTCTTTCTGCCTGAGAGACTGGAAATTAGTTCGCAACCTGCGTACAATCAAGGTCTTTGGAAGATTACCCTGCCAAATCTTTCCTTTTTTTTGTTTGCAATTTAAAAAGCCGGATTATTTTTATTGTTATCGGCTTTATGCTTTTTTCACGAACTCAGATTTCAGAGCCATAGAGCCAAAGCCATCAATTTTGCAGTCTATATTATGGTCAGAATCAGGACGAAGACGGATGTTTTTAACTTTAGTTCCCGCTTTTACAGGTTTTGGAGCGCCTTTTACAGGTAGATCTTTAATCACAATTACAGCATCTCCATTTTGTAATTCTTTCCCAAGAGAATCGAAAATTTTTCCTTCAGATGAAACTTCTTTCGGATCCCATTCGTGGAAACATTGCGAGCAAACTTGCAGATTATCTTGCTCGTAGGTGAATTCGGAATGGCATTTTGGACAAAGAATAGCGTCGCTCATAATTGATAAAGTTTAATTTTAATGTTCAAGGTTTAAAGTTGAATTGCAAAGATAACCAAATTGCGAATGAACTTCAACCAACATTTATCAGTTAATTTTAAAATGTATTATCTGGCATTTATTATCTAAAATCTTCTTTATATTTGTGCGCAACTAAAATAAATCTTCCTTTTAAAAATGAAACACCTGTGGTGTTCCATCTAACCATTAAAAAAATTAAATTTATAGATGAAAAAAACCGCTTTGTACGATAAACACGTTTCTCTGGGTGCGAAAATCGTTCCGTTTGCAGGATTCGAAATGCCTGTTCAATATTCAGGAGTTACAGAAGAACATTTTGCTGTCCGTGAAAAGGCGGGGATTTTCGATGTGTCTCATATGGGACAATTTTTCATTGAAGGTCCTTCTGCAAAAGACTTGTTACAGTTTGTCACTTCTAACAATATTGATGTTTTGGAAAACGGAAAAGCGCAATATTCTTGTCTTCCGAATGAAGATGGCGGAATTGTAGATGATTTGATTGTTTACAAAATCGAGGATGAAAAATATTTTATAGTAGTTAACGCTTCAAATATCGATAAAGACTGGAATCACATTTCGAAATATAATGAGAAATTCGGAGCGAAAATGACCAACGCTTCGGATGAGATGTCATTGATTGCTATTCAAGGTCCAAAAGCGACTGAAATTCTTCAGAAACTGACAGAGACAGATTTGTCAGCGATTCCATATTATCATTTTACAATCGGTTCTGTAGCCGGTTTTTCTGATGTGATTATTTCTAACACAGGTTATACAGGAAGCGGCGGATTCGAAATTTATTTCAAAAATGAAAATGCGGAACAACTTTGGGATGCGTTGACAGATGCTGGGAAAGAATTTGGGATCATGCCTTGCGGATTGGCTTCCAGAGATACTTTAAGATTAGAAAAAGGTTTCTGCCTTTACGGAAACGATATTGATGATACCACTTCTCCACTGGAAGCAGGATTGGGTTGGATCACGAAATTCGATAAAGATTTTGTGAACAAATCATTCCTGGAAAATCAAAAAGCAGAAGGTGTCTCCAGAAAATTAGTCGGTTTCGAAATGCAGGAAAAAGCAATTCCAAGACACGATTATGAAGTACTTGATTCAGAAGGAAATATTATCGGAAAAGTTACTTCCGGAACAATGTCGCCAATGAAAAAGATAGGATTGGGTTTGGCTTATGTCGATAAACCGAACTTCAAATTAGGTTCTGATATTTTTATCAGAATCAGGAACAAAGATATTCCTGCAAAAGTGGTGAAATTGCCTTTTATTTAATTCTGGACTGAGATAAAAGACTGATAGATAATAGAAAAGCGTTCAAAAAAAATGAACGCTTTTTTCGTATGTATAATTTTTTAAAACGAACTAGGATGTCTTTCATCTATTCGTCTATTATTTCAAAGTCTCTTAAAATCTATTTCAAATACTTCGTAATACTCTCACTCATCGGATTGATTTTACTTTCAAAACTGTCTATAATATTTCCTTTTTCATCTAACAGAATCTTGGTGAAGTTCCATCCAATTGTTGTGTTTTTTACACCATTTTCTTTTTTGTCTGTCAGGAATTTGTAGATTGGTGCAATGTCATCGCCTTTTACAGAAATTTTTGCAGCCATAGGAAAGCTCACGCCATAGTTTCTCTGACAAAAAGTAGCGATCTCTTTGTTAGAGCCTGGTTCCTGACCACCAAAGTTATTGGCAGGAAAGCCAACTACTACAAGTTTGTTTTTGTAGGCTTTAGATAGCTTTTCAAGATCTGCATACTGCGGCGTAAATCCACATTCGGATGCTGTATTCACCACCAATATTTTTTTGCCTTTGAATTTGGAGAAATCAATTGTAGAACCATCCAAGGCTTCTACTTTAAATGTGTGAATCGATTTTGCCTGCGCTTTATTTTTTGAAAATCCGAATAATGATAGCATAATAACAAGTAAGTATTTCATATAAATTATTTAAATTTTTTAATGACTCTGTGCAATCACTATTCCGTTAATATTGCTCCGGAAAATTATGCAGGGCGAAGTCATCAGATTAATTTGAAATTCAAAGTTAAAACAAGTTTTGGAAATACATATCAATTATCAATTATAATTATTTCAAATAAATCCCCAATCAATTGCTTTTTTGACAAGCTCGGATGTTTTGGTACAGTCTGTTTTCTGAAAAATATTACGCCGATGAGTAGTTATGGTATGATAAGACAGATCCAATATACCGGAAATCTGTTTTGCAGAATGGCCAAGAGCCAGTAATGATAATATCTCCAATTCGCGTTTGGTCAAAGAGTAATCGGGTAATTTTTGTCCGGGCTTTTTGTTATAATGCAACTGGTGAAAGTCATCTCTGTATCCAATTCCTGCCACCAATACTATATAGGAATTGGTTTGGGTGATATGCTGAATGTTGGTGTGGATGTTGACAGCCTGCAGCAATGCGCCGCTCTTATCTTTCGAAATATGAAGCGACTGATGATGAAACATCTCATAAGTTCCTTTTGATGTAAGCATTCGGAAGCAGTAACTGCATTTTAAACTTTGCTGATGTTCCCACCCGATCTCGCTCATTTTTTCAATGGTCATTCGTTCTGCTTCCATCACGAACTCAATGTCATCAGGGTGAATTAAATCTATAATTTCTTTTAGATATTTTGGATATTTTTTGAGATTATGAATTTTAAGGATGTTCGGATGCAGATTTACCAGCGTGCTGTCAGGAATATTGATCGCATAATAATAAAACTCACCCATTGCAAACATGTCGCCAATGATTTTTTCTATTGATGGCGGGCTTGTAATACTTTTTGCATTGTTGCTGAGTGATTGAGGATAGTCATTCCAGACATCAAGAAGAGGATGCTCCCGCTTAGATGAAACTTTATATTGATTTTCCATTTTTATTAAATTTTCGGGCTAAAATTAGCTAAAAATTCTGATGAAAAATACCTTTTTTGTGGTATTTACTTATATAGGATATCGATTTATATTTGTTTAAACTAATTAATAATGAGAAACATACTTATAATTTTTGCAATATTTTTTGAAGTAACTGTAAATGCACAAGCTAAACATAATTATCTATCAGGCAGGTGTAAACTGGCTGGACAGCTAAGAGCAGAAAGTGGCTATTGCCCGGGATGTGCAGAAGACGATAGAAAAAACAACGAAGCTAAAAAAATAGAAGCTAAAAGAATACAAGCTATAGCAGTTCAGAAAGCAGAAGCACAACGCCAAAAAGCGATTGAAGAAAACAAGAGACAAAACGAAAAAATTGCTGCAGAAATAAAAAAGCAAAAAGAGAATGAGCTGCATTTTGGAAGAATAGAAAGTAAAAATAGCAGTCAAACAGAAGTAAAAAAAGAAAAAATAACAACTGATAAACGTTTTCAACTGAAAGATAACAAACGAGATAATAAATGGGGATTTGACGATGCCAATGACGAACCATTACTTTATTCTGAAGATTATGAATACACTAAAACGAAAGACGGAACAGATGGTCTCAGATATCCTGTTGGATACGGTGTAGTGTATTACAAAAATAAAAATGCCGATATCGTAGATTACAAAGGGAATAGAATTTTGAAAGATGATACGATAAACCAAATACTATATGTTTGGGATAAATGGTTTCTCGCATTATCTGGATATGGAGAACTTCGGATGTATTCACGTGATCGTCAATTTAAATACGGATATTTTGTTGATATTGAAACGGGTGAAAAAGTGACTATTCCTTTTAGTGGGATTATAGTTGCAACCGATAAAGGTAGTGCAGCTTACTTAGATTCAGGCTTTGCGGGTTTAATTACAAATATTCGTCCTTTAGAAGAATATACTGGAAACAGAGGTGATAAAATGAGATTATTGCTTTCAGATTTTATCGGCATAGATATAAAAGATTGGAAAGCGTTAGTAAAATTCAGGATGAATGATAATTCTGGTTACGGAGCTTATTATTATATAGATAAAAATAAAAAATTAATAAAAGTCAATTCTTCTATAAGCTTTTATAATCTCAAAAGACAGTATCAAGATAAATATGGGTATTTAGAATGGTAATTTAGATTCAACAAAAAGTTTTATAATAATCTTAAAGCGTAGAATCCTATAAACTATGCCGTGTTTAATGATTGGTTGGTGGATATCAAAAAAAACTAATGACATTATGAAAAAATTTCTCTCAATTTTACTAATATTTCTGATCTGTATTAGCGTTTTATCACAAGAAGACGTCGCAGATTACGAAAAATTTGAAGCACTGGCTAAAAAGGTGAACGATATCCAAAAGACAGCCAATGGCAAAAGGTTAAAATATGAAGAAACCGATGTGGTAATAACCATTCCGGAGAATAATTTTATTTTCAATTACTATAATCTCAGTGCAAATAATATCGTTAAAACAGGGGATGGCTTATTGGTATTTGAAAATATTGATTTTGCTGACGTAAAAGATATAGGAATATTGGACGAGTCATTCGGAGATTGCGGAATGGTAGTCATTACAACAAATAAAAAGCATCAATACACAGCAGTTGTAGATGGAAAAACAGCTACTAAAGAGATAAATAATGTGGGTTTTTATTTTTCGTCAATTGAAAGTATTAAAGGAAATGAAATGTTTAATGCTTTAGTGGAACTGATCTATTTATCCAAAATAAAAAAAGGATTATTATCCGAAAAGCAAGCTGAGTTACAAAAAACAAAATGGAAAGACACAGCTTCCAAAAATACAGTGGTGGACTACTATAATTATTGGAAAACTGAACCCGAAAATATTTTTGATGCACTTGCTTATACAAGACTAACGAGACTTGATAGATCTTTTAAACTCGAAAAGATTAATACCGGTGATTTTCATTTAGGAATGACAAAATCTGAATTTGAAAATCTGCTTGCGCAAAAATTAAACGAGGTAAACAGTGACAACGAAGTGGTAAAAGAAGCTTTGAAAAGCCATAAAAGCCGCTATTATGAGCGTAAAGACCAGACTGTTTCCACAACCGCTGAGTTTTCAAAATATAATACATCAGTTTCAGGTAGAAAATTAGAAAAAAATAAGAACGAAATAGATCAGCTTATAAAATCAGTTTTTAAAATTGAAGGAAAGGATATTGGTAATAATTTAAACGGATCCTATGGATTTAGATTAGAGAAGATAGAATTCGATAAATCTCTAAAAGCAACATCAATCGAAATTGTAGCCTATCCATTAGACAAAAAGCTAACGAAAGATGGGATTCTATCGATTCTCGGAAATGATTTTGGAAATATTACTTATAAGAATCAAGATGAGTCATATTTTAGGTTTTCAGGCTATGCAGATAAAGAGTTATTCCTTTATTTCTCTGATTCTGATGAAATTTGGATTACATTAAGAAATAAGAAAGACTAATATCTATAAAATAGATTTGATTTTAAAATACTTAGTGACAAAATATTAAACAACTTCAATTCCTAATTTTTCTCTCTCAAAGCCTGCTGTTTCCCGGCAGGTTTTTTTGTTTTTAACGGCGATTCAAAAAATATAAATACCTTTAAACCATTGAAAAAGTTAAAAATGAACAGAAAAGATTTCATCAGCCTTTCAGGACTAGGATTTTTAGGGTTATATGCCTGCGGAACTTCAAACCTTATGAATAACAGAATACCATTAGCTATTCAGATTTATACCGTTCGCAATGCGGTTGCTGAGAATTTGGAAAAATCCTTGGAACATTTGGCTGGATTGGGTTTCAAACAATTGGAAATCTATGGTTATGATGGAAAATTCTTCGGAAAATCCAGGACAGAATTTCAAACGATTCTGAAAAATGTTGGTTTAGAAGTCATCAGTTCACATCACACAACCGGAATTGTTCATAATAGCAAAGGAACACTTCTGAATAATTGGGAGCAAGCAGTTGAAGATTTACATTCCATAGGTTCAAAATATATGGTTTGCTCTTATCTTTTTGAAGAAGAAAGGACTTTGGACCATTATAAAAAACTCCCTGAATTACTTAATCAATCTGGTCTAATAACAAACAAAGCAGGAATCGGTTTTGCGTATCACAACCACGATTTTGAATTTGAAAAATTCGAAGACAAAATAGTTTATGACTTCATTTTAAATAATACTGATTACGATTTAGTCAAAATGGAACTCGACCTTTATTGGATTGTGAAAGCAGGTTTTGATCCTCTAGATTATTTCGAAAAATACCCCAAAAGATTTCCTCTGTGGCACGTGAAAGATATGAAAGCAGGAAGCAAAGATTTTGCTGAAATCGGAAACGGAACGATTGACTTTAAAACAATTTTCGAAGCCAAAGAAAAAGCGGGTCTCGAATATTGGTTTCTGGAACAGGACTCCAGCGACAAAGATATTTTTGAAAGCATCAGAATAAGCAAAAATTTTATTCAGGAACATCATTATTTCCAGCAATAATAAAGCATTGTTTAACAAAATTTTATGATTTGTAAAATAAATGCCTTTTCTTTGCCGTTCATTTATTCTGTGGGGTTTTATATTGTTAACTAACATTTTTTTCCGCACAGACTCTTCAAAACGGATTATGAGTGTTGTAGCAAGGCAGGGTATCAAATATTCGATCATCGGTTATCTCGGTTTTTTGCTGGGAACCTTTTCTGCTATTTTCATTTTTCCGTACGATATGGAGTTTTACGGAAAGCTCCGTTACATACTGCCGACTGCTGAGATGATTGTTCCGATTGTTGTTTTCGGTCTGAGCTTTTCCAATGTCAAATTCTTTAGCAAAGTCAATGCAGATGGCAGACATCACAATATGCTATCACTGTCTTTGCTGGCTGTTGTCGTTAACTTTCTGATTTTTACCGGTGGCTATTTTGTAGTGAATTTGCTCTTTCCCCAGTTACAGAAAACCGAATTGTGGGAGATGAAACGCCTGATTCTGCCCATGGTTTTGGTGCTGGCTTTGTCATCAGTTTTTAATAAATTTCTGACCAATTATAAAAGGATCGTTGTTCCGAATATATTCGAGAATTTTATTCCGAAATTAGCAAATCTTGGTGCTTTTTGTCTGTTTTTCTTTTTAGGATTTGCAGAGAAAACCGCATATGGATTTTTCTTTTTGATGTTCCTGATGTCACTTTTGGGATATGGTTATTACACCAACAGGCTGGAAAAGATCAAACCGGATTTTGGTGTCAACTATTTCAAAAAAGATAATTTCTACCGTGAAATTTTTACTTACAGTTTGTTCGGATTTTTAGGTAATATCGGTAATTATATTGCCATCAGGATCGATAATTTTATGATTGGCGAATTCATCAGTTTTGAGGAAAACGGAATCTACAGCAATATTTTCTCTATTATTTCGATCATTGTTGTTCCGCAGATGGGGCTTTTTAATATTTCTGCGCCCATTATCAACAAAGTGCTTATAACCGGCGATTATCGCGAATTAGACAGGTTTCATAAGAAAACCTCGCTCAGCTTATTTTTTCTAGGTTTGGTTTTGTTTTGCTGCATTGTCGTTGGCTTCCCATATCTGGCGGATTTTATGAAGAATGGAGAAGACCTGCGCTCTTCCGAACCTGTGCTTTGGATTCTTGGTTTTGCGATGTTATTCGATCTGGCAACCGGCTTCAACGGACATATTATTTCGCTTTCGAGATATTATAAATTTAACATTGTGGTAATGCTGATTCTTGCGGTTCTGACGATTAGTCTCAATATGATTTTCCTGAAAAAGACCAATTTGGGAATTCTGGGAATTGCTATAGCTTACGCTATCTCACTGTCATTATTCAACATTATCAAGATAGTTTTTAACTATTGGAAATTCAAGGTTTTTCCTTTGGGTATTGAGATGATCTATGCAATGATCCTTGGCTGTCTTTCTATTAATGTTGCCATTTTTCTTCCGGATTTCAAACTGAATATCATCAATCTTTTCTACAAGCCGGCTGTGGTGTTGATCCTTCTTTTCATCGGGAATCATTTCCTGAAAATATATCCGCTTGATAAGTATCTGAACAAATCTTTTATAAAGAGTCTTTTTAGATTTTAGGAATTAGTTTTTTTATTTCAATTCTGCTTTTAAATTTTTTCGTCTTTAAAAATAAATTCAAATGTTACACAGATTTTTCTTTCCGGGAATTTACCACTAAATATTACGTCAATATAAGATTAATTTCTGAAATAATTTTTTCCAAGTCGATTTTAAATTTTGTAAACAATGAGGTGGTTTTCAAAGTATTTTTTTTACGCCTGAATGTTCTGTGAAAATCTGTCATGCAGATGGGTCGTCAGGTACAGCTTCCTTATTCTGTCTTTCTAAATAATTCTTTATGTCGTAAGCATGTTAACCATAAGCAAGCCTTTTTATAAACTCGTTTATATTCATTTTATTTTGATGATTTTCTGTTTTTGGTTAATATTTTATCGGTAGCTTCTTGTTTCATAAAGTTTAAAAGGTTAAGAATGTGTTGTTGAGTATGGCTGTAAAATATGAGTTTAAAAAACCAAAGTCCGTCTGCTAAACTGTTGTTTTCAATTCTCCACTTGATTTCCAAAAGGTCAGATATAATGTCGGAAAGGTCGTCAATTGCGTCATTGATTGTGTTATCCTTTAAATTGCCAATGTCGTTAATGTCAAGGATTGTTTTATAGAAACCGAAATCCTTAAAATTGCTTGAAACATTTTGTCTGATATCAGGAAGTTGCGATTTGTCAAAGTCAGGAAAGTCCGTTTCGTCATATTTATATTCTATGTCAAAATACAGGTCATAAATTTTCACGAGGTGTCTTTCCAACAATTTTTCTTTATCAGTTACAGTCAATTTTGGTTGAAGTCCATACTTGACAATTTCGTTTATTGTCGGAATTAGTTCTTTCATTGTAGTGTTTTCTAATATGGCACCTAACGTTTTCGGGCTTTACGTTCGGGCGGGTTTCGGAGCACAAAACTGTCAACCAGCACGGAACTTGAATAGAAGCACAAAGCTCCATGTTTGCACGTCACCCCGCCTGACGCAAAACCCGTGTTAGTGGTAGTGCTTTTAGTTGTATTTTGTCAAGAATTCAGTTAAGCATTCAGGAGTTTCTGCATAGCAAGTCAGTAGTGTCAAAGCCGTTGAATTATCCATATTGTATTTAACCTTCTTTTTAAGTATTTTACGTTTAGAAGTATCAGCACCGTCCTCAATTAACTTCCTAATAAATGTGGTCATAAAGTTAAATACATATTTACCTCTTAAAACCATTCGTAAATCAGCAGCATTTAATTCATTTATGACAGTTGTGAGTTCATCAGCTGTGTATGGTAAACTGTCAGGGTATTTTTCTAAAATACTCTCAATTGTGTATTTTGGAGTTATACTCTCTAATGAAAGTTCAATATAGCTTGGAATTAAACTATCACTTAAACTAACATTATTTGGTTGATTTAATTCTTTATTTTTTATTTTTTGTAACTTATACCAAGCATTAAAGAGCAATGAAGCCTTTAAGAAATCAGATTGTAAATTTTGGTATAAATCTAAAATTTGGCTATGTATTGGATTGTCTTCACCAATTTGAAAATCTGTCTTTATTAACTCTTTAATAGAGTTTGTGTTACAATATAGATTTTCTATTGAATAGCTGGGAGTTTCATAAATTTCAATGAATTTGTTTTTTATGCTTTCATCAAAATCTTTGTCAATAAAAAATGCTAATTTGTATTTATCATATTCTTTGTGACCTTTTATTAAATCAAAAGTTTTTTTCACCATTGTTTTGTTTCCGCAACTTATGTAATGAAAATCCCCCTTATAAATAGTTTTGATTCTAAGATGATAATATGGGGCATCTTTATTCTCAAAAAAGCAAAATAGCGAGTCAGTACTTATGTTTGTTAATAGTACAAAACTCTGATATGCTACAGACGCAGCTTTTTCCTTTTCCCTTAGTAAATCTTCTACAGTTAGTCCCATATTAGTATTTAATATATTGGTTTAAACCTATAGCGTACTTTTCCAAACCATTCTCAAAAATAAATGGTGAATGAGTTACTGAAAGTAAAAATTTACATTTGTTGGAAGCTACAATGTCAGGAAGTAACAATTTTTGCCAAAATATTGAAAGAGACAATTCAGGTTCATCAAATAGCACTATAAAACTTTTACTATCTGAAAGATATATTCTAGAAAAAAGAGAGATAATTTGTTTCTCACCTGATGAAAGTTTACTCAGCAATTGAGTTAGTAAAACCTTTTTGCCACCTCTCGATATTAAATAAAATTCAACTTCACTTGCTTCATATTGAATTTCTTTCTCGGAATATTTAAGATACTTATTACAAATTGAAATAAAACTTTCAATCGCATTGTCAATTTCCCTCTGCTTCTCATAAATAGTTATTAACTTTTGAAGGAAGTAAACTAGGTATTTGTCATCAATATCTTTTAATTTTTTTGCAGAAACAATGCTTGTTATTTTCTCTTTATCATCTTTCGAAATAGCCTCACCAACTCTTGCTAAAATAATATCAATATCTTTCTTTGATATATTTTGTAAGGCACTACTATTTATGTTTGGAACACCTTTAACTAGTTGACTTAAAATTTCAGAAGAGATTTGTGATAATCCTTTGCTGGATAATGTATTAATCTCCTTCTTTAATTCATCAAACCTTTCTCTAACATCTTTCATCCCGAATTGAATAAGTCTTACATCACCTTGATTTATCTTATTCTTTTCATCATCTAATCCTAAATTAATTAAGTCTTCTTCAATTCTTCGGAACGTTGGAAAATATAGGATTTCTGTTTCTAACAATTCCTTTTGTAAAGTTTCTTTCGCTTTTCTGATTTTTTCGTTTCCCTCACCAAATCCGCAAATTACTTTAAGAGCACTCAAAACCATTCTTGTAGGATATCTTCTAAAAATATCTGATGAATACCTTTGCATTTCAATTCTGTCTAAAATCATATGAGGATGCACACCTCGTGACAATAACTCACTTATTTCAATTATTTCCCTTGTATCTAAACTTCTTGAAAGTGAATTAATTAATTGAGGAGGTAAGTTCATTTCCAAGTCTTCGTCTGACGATAACAATTTGTCTTTATCAATTGTAATTTTTTGTCCATCAGTAAAAGACAATTCAAGGGATTTAAAGTCAAAGTCTTTAAGCTTAAAAAGTTTACTAGTCAAGGTATAGTAGAGCATGCTAAGAACTGTAGTCTTACCAAGTCCATTTTCCCCTATAAGGATTTTAACATCATCTTTAAAAGGAATAACTACTGTTCTGTCGCCAAATAGTCCCTTTATTGTGAATGATTTTAAATTACTATTTCTCATATTTTTTGAATTCAATTGTTTGTTGTTGTCATTATAGCATTACCACTAACGTTTTGCCGCTTTGCGAAGGCGGGGCTTTTCAGCACTAAACTTCATTAGATGCACAAAGCTTGAATTTAGCACTACACTGTCATTGAAGCACGAAACCCCCGCTTTTGCAAAACGGCTGTTATGTGCCGTATTTCTTACCATTGTCCTTGTTCGTTCTTTTTGCTTTTAAGCCAGTCCCACGCCTCAGTCGGAAGAATACCCCAATATGTTTTTAAGTCAACTTCCATTACTAAAAATCTGTCCCCTGATTTGTTAGTCCCAATGCGATTATAAATATCTTTAACGCTTAGTCTTGTTAATACAAGCCAAGAACCTTGAAAATAATTAAACCAGTCACCAAGCAATTTTATGTTGTCTTTAATGCTTTGGTCGCTACCTTCAACATTATATATTATGATTACGAATTTTTTCATTGTCTTAATTTTTAACTTGTGATTGGATTGTTACACATTTACTCATTTCAGCAAGTCGATGTTCCCATCTATTATTCCAAGTTATTGTAACGATATGTTCAATTGGTTTGGCATTTTCAGAATACACTATAAATTTTGCTGTCCAAGTCCCGTTAGAATAAACGTTGGGCGATTCTGTATCCCCAATTTTTATTTTGGGCATTGGGACTGAACTTCCTGCTTGTTCAGTTGGAACAGATTGAGATTCTGGGGATATTATTTCTAATATTGGAACCGTTGCTTTTCCAGTTGCTGGTATTAAAATAGCAGTGTTAGAATTGTTGTGCCAATTAAGTGGTTGTCCAGTCAGTGGAATGTCTTGCGGTGTTGGATATGTGCTACTTTTAAATTGAAGTCGTTCTAAATATATTTCGCAACTTTTTGCTGCCAAACTACCTTGATTTTTTATTAGTAAAATTGTTTCATATTTTTTGGCTTTGTAATTACTTGAAGAAGTTTCATTGTCAAGAATTTCGTGCAGAACATTGTCGTCTCTGAAGCAAACAGAAAGGTCTGCCTTATCCCAAATTTTTCTGATGTCTTCTTTAAATAAGGCGACTACAACCGCTAAAAATGTTACTGTTGTCCCAATGACTGAAATTACTCTTGTGTAAAGGTCATTAAGCGTTAAGTCTTTGTTTATAATTGTCGGCCGTAAATAGTCAATTGGTAAAAATTGTCCTATGATGTAACCAAATAAGGTCAACCCTAAGAGAATTAATATAACGTGTCTAAGTTTCAGTTTATTCATACTGTTGTCTGTTTAGATGTTGTCGTTTATATGGCACATAACACCCAAATATACGCATTGCCCAAATATAAACTATATCCAGTTGCGCTTATCCAGTTTGATAATTTTTATAACTAATTGTAAATGATTTAATTAATTTTTTTATCTTTGGATAAACGCAATAATCATGAATTCTAATTTTATACAACAGTTTGTCACTATTCTGCGGATGCAACGTTATGCGGACAGAAGCATCAAAACCTACACATCGCATCTTACTTATTTTCTTAAAGTCTCTTCTACACTAAAAACTGAAGATATTACCCAGAGGCAGCTGGAAGATTTTATCATCTGGCTGGTAGAAAAGAAGAAAGTTGGCCAGTCCTACCAAAAAGCAATGATTGCGACGATTACCAAATTCTATAAAGAGATTTTCCAGCGCAATATCAACCTGAAACATCTCTATCCCAAGAGAAAAGAAAACAAACTCCCAAAGTTCCTTACTAAAGATGAAGTCAAGAAAATTCTGGATGCCACAGAGAATCTGAAACATAAAGCTATTCTTACAACAATCTATTCCTGCGGACTTAGACTGAGTGAAGTGCTGGAATTAAAAATTGCAGATATCAAAACGCTAGAAAATTTGCTCCTAGTCCGTCAGTCAAAAGGCAAAAAAGATAGGGTAGTGGTGCTCTCTCCTTTGCTGCTGGAACTTCTCAGGACATACTACAAAAGCTATAAGCCCAAAACTTATCTGTTCGAAGGACATGAAGGCGAGAAATATTCCGAACGCAGCGTCCAGCAGATTCTGAAAAATGCACTGGTAAAAGCAACTGTTATCTCTCCCGCATCAGTTCATACACTTCGCCATTCCTATGCCACACATCTGCTAGAAAATGGGACAGACATCAGGATAATAAAAGAATTACTTGGACATAATAATATCAAAACCACAGAAATCTATACCCATATTACAGATGTAAGCAGGGCAAAGATAAAAAGTCCGCTTGACTATCTGTAAAAGATCTAGGTTTATTCTGTGATTTCTGGCAAGACTCATCTAAGTTTCCGTCGAAGTAAATCCCATACAATACCGGTACAAGTCCGATACAAATCTGATAATCTATCATATTTGTAACTAACTAACATCGGTTTTATATTCCTGTTTCATAGAACGCAAGACGAACGGTCCACTTACAAACCATCATCGAAAAACACAAAAAAATGGCAAGACTCAAAAAAAACGGCAACCTGAGCGGTGCAATCGGCAATATAGTATTTGTAAACGACGGCAAAAGATCCTATGTCCGTTCCAAACCTGATACCGTGAAGCAGACAAAAAATACCATAGCCTCGGCATCTGTTTTTGGATGGGTGAGTGCGCAGGAAAAGCAGTTCAGACTGATTTTGCAGGATAAGATTGGATTGATCCCGCAACAGTATTTCGCTGCGAGACATGTGGCGAGGCTCAGGAAAACAGTCATACGGGAAGAGGGCAGTTCAGGAAATACCATAGCCAAATTTCAGGATCCGACCGCACTGATTGGCTTTGACCTTAATCCTAAGCAGGAGTGGGAAAGGTGTACCAACTTCTTTCCGGCCTTCGAAACAGACGAAAAAAATGTCTTTACAGCAAAAATACCAGCTTTATCCTGGATCAAACAAGTGAAACCTCCCCAATATGCCAGCCTAGCAACAATTAATATCCACGCCATCGCAACAGATCTGAATCAGATAAGTGTAACTGCGGAGTTGCTGTCTTCTCTTTCTATGACGATGAAAGAAAGAGAAATCATACCATCTCAGGAATGGTCATTCAGTATCCCGGAGACAACAAAATGGCTGCTTGTTATTGCTATTATCAATTTTCATTCTGATAAGAATCAGCTGGGGAAAACAGAAAGAACAATTGGCAACTACCTCTGGGCAAAGAAAATAACAGACTGAATTTCCCCTTCCTCGCAAGGGTGTCAGCCAGCGGACAGGGTGGTTTCTGTAAATGAAAAACTTTAATACTAATTAACAAAATCTTTATCAGATGTATCAATTAATTTCTTTATCTTGGTAAAGGTATTATATTAAATCACAAGCCACCATTTATAATTCATCATTCATTATTTATACTTACCCTTATGCCGGTTCAGCCTTATTCATTATTTTCTGATTTTGATATCTACCTTTTCCGTTCGGGGAAACATACAAGGCTCTACGAAAAATTTGGATCTCACAAGGTCGAAGTGGATGGCGTTTCCGGTGTATATTTTGCCGTTTGGGCACCCATGGCGACCGAGGTTTCTGTGATAGGGGATTTCAACCGTTGGGATGCTTTTTCACACAGGCTGGCAGGGCGCTGGGATCAGTCCGGGATTTGGGAAGGTTTCATTCCGGGATTGGATTTTGGAGAAGTTTATAAATACGGCATCCGGACAACTGATGGTATTCTGCTGGAAAAAGCAGATCCTTTCGGCCTCTGCTTCGAGAACGCTTTGCAGGCTGGTTCTGCAGTTTGTACAACCTGGTACGAGTGGCAGGACGAAGAGTGGATGCAAAAACGCTGGCGATACAACAGCCTGGAATCACCTATCTCTGTTTACGAGATGCATCTCGGCTCATGGATGCGTGATCCCGGAAATCCGGAAAGATTTTTAAGCTATGGCGAAATAGCTGACAGACTTGTTCCCTATATCAAAGCCATGAATTTTACGCACGTCGAGTTCATGCCTGTTATGGAATATCCTTATGACCCGAGCTGGGGTTATCAGATTACGGGATTTTATGCCGCAACTTCCAGATTCGGCGGACCGCAGGAATTGATGTACCTGATTTCTGAACTTCATAAAAATGATATCGGTGTTTTCCTGGATTGGGTACCGTCTCATTTTCCGGGAGATGCCAACGGATTACACCGCTTTGATGGGTCTTATTTGTACGAACATGAAGACCCGAGAAAAGGCTTTCACCCGGATTGGAAGTCATATATTTTCAATTACGGAAGACCCGAGGTCAAATCATTTTTAATATCAAATGCCATCTTCTGGCTGGACCGTTATCACGCTGATGGATTGCGTGTAGATGCTGTAACGTCAATGCTTCATCTCGACTATTCCAGAAACGAGGGCGAGTGGGAACCGAACATCTATGGCAGTAACGTCAATCTGGAAGCGAAACAGTTTTTGCAGGATTTCAATACGGAAGTTTATAAAGAATTTCCGGATGTCCAGACCATTGCAGAAGAAAGCTCCGATTTTCCGAAATTAACTAAACCTGTTCACGATGATGGAATCGGTTTTGGGATGAAATGGATGATGGGCTGGATGCACGACACACTGGATTATTTCAAAGAAGACCCGATTGCAAGAAGTTATCATCACAACAAAATCACGTTCACGAGCACCTATATGTATAATGAAAACTATATGATGCCCTTGTCTCACGATGAGGTGGTGCACGGAAAAAGCAGTCTGATTTACAAAATGCCGGGAGACGAATGGCAGAAGTTTGCCAATCTTCGCGCAATGTATGTTTATATGTTCACCAATCCGGGAGCAAAATTATTATTTATGGGTGATGAATTTGCACAGACCACGGAATGGAATTTCAAAACCTCTCTCGATTGGCATCTGCTTCAATATCCTGTCCATAAGAATCTTCAGGATTTTGTAAGAGATCTGAATTTGCTTTACAAAACGCATCCGTCTTTATATGAGCTTCAGTTCTCGCCTTATGGTTATGAATGGGTGGACGGGGATGACAGAGACAACTCGATTTTTATTTACCTGAGAAAGAGCAAAAATGAAAAAGAAGTTCTGATGACCATTCTTAATCTAACTCCGAGAAGTTTCGATTACAGAGTTGGGGTTGATGAACATACGGACTGGAAGGTGATCCTGAATTCAGATGACAAAAAATACAGCGGGAGCGGTGTAGAAGCAGTTATTTCCCAACATCTTGAGGAAGGCTGGAACCATCGTGAGAATTCGGTTATTATAAGGTTGCCACCACTGTCCGGATTAGTACTGCAACAAAGTAAACGCATCAAGAAATCAAAGATCTCCGAATTTTTGAAACGTAAAAAATAAATATTTAAGATAGAGACCTATGAAAATATTTCACCTTTCTATGGAATGTTACCCAGTCGCAAAAGTCGGTGGATTGGCTGACGTGGTGGGAGCTTTGCCAAAATATCAAAACAGAATGGGGCTGGATGCCAAAGTTGTTATGCCTTGGTACAACAAACCTTTTTTTTATAACCATGATTTTGAAATTGTGTTTGACGGCTTTATCCATCAATCGTTTCACATGTATCAGGTTCAGGTTTATAAAGAGAAAAGTAATGTTTTGGGGTTTGAGCTTTATCTTGTAAAGATTCCGGGATTACTGGATAGGGAAAACGTTTATGGCTACTGGGACGAGAGTCAGCAGTTTATCGCTTTTCAGCATGCTGTTTTACATTGGCTTAGCGCGATGCAGATTCGCCCGGATATTTTGCATTGCCATGATTACCATACAGGTCTGGTTCTTTTCATGATCGAGAATTGTTATGAATTTCGTTTTCTGCGAGGTATCAGGACTATAGGAACCATTCATAATGGCGAATATCAGGGAAGTATGGATTGGCAGATGTCCAGTTTTCTGCCACATTTTGACGGCTGGAAGTGGGGACTTCTGGACTGGAACGGCAGGATCAACCCGATGGCGGCCATGATAAAATCCTGTAATGCCTTCAACGCAGTTTCCAGGGGCTATCTGGAAGAGTTATTTTATAGTTTCCAAGGCCTTGAACCATTGATGAATCAAGAACGAAAGAAAGCTTTCGGGATTATTAACGGAATCGATACCGAAGTCTGGGATCCGCAGACGGATGATATGCTGAAGTTCAATTATAATAAAGATTATGCAGAAGAAGGAAAATGGGAAAATAAAAAAGTCATCTGTGCAGAGTATGGACTTAATCCGAACCTTCCGCTTTTTGGATTTATAGGAAGATTTGCAGGTGAAAAAGGTGCAGATCTTTTGCCGGACATTGTTGAAAAAAGCATCCAGGAGACCAATGGCTCCCTGAATATTATTGTCCTTGGATCTGGAAATCAATACATCGAAAACAGATTGAAGGAATTGCAGCATCAGTTCAATATTAACTTTGCATTAGATTTGGGATATAAAGAATATCTGTCGCATCAGATTTATGCTTCGGCAGATTTCTTGCTCATGCCAAGCCGCGTAGAACCCTGCGGACTTAACCAGATGTATGCCATGCGCTACGGAACTGTCCCGATTGTAAGATATACAGGCGGACTGCGGGATACGGTTCAGGATATTTCTACAGGTGGGAGCGGGCTCAATTTTACCAATGCCGGTGCAGATGACGCTGTTCACGCCATAAAGAGAGCTTTGCATATCTACAGCCAGAAAGACCTGATGCAGGGATTGATTTATAATAACATGTCTTTTGATTTCTCCTGGGAAAAATCAGCAAGTAATTATTCTGAATTATATAATTATTAAATAATATCATTTTCAATAAAAATTAAATACGAATATTTTTTGTTAACATTGGCTTAATATTTGAAAACAATCATTAACTTTATGGAAATAACTCAACAACTTACAAATAACCAGCACATTTTATGAAAGAAAGTGTAATCTCCATTGTTTTAGGAGGTGGGAGAGGAAGCAGATTGTTTCCTTTGACTTACAGCAGATCAAAACCGGCGGTCCCGATTGCCGGGAAATACCGTTTGGTGGATATTCCTATTTCCAATTGTCTCAACTCCGGTCTTAACCGTATCTTGGTTCTGACACAGTTTAACTCGGCTTCGCTCAACTCGCATATCAAGAATTCTTACCACTTTGATATTTTCAGCAAAGGATTCGTAGATATCCTTGCAGCTGAGCAGAATGTTGAAAATGAAAACTGGTATCAGGGAACTGCCGATGCCGTTCGCCAGACGATGAAACATCTGGAAAAATATGAATATGAATACATTCTTATTCTTTCCGGTGATCAGCTTTACCAGATGGATTTTAAAAAAATGATTGATTTTCATAAAAAGCAGGGCGGTGATATTACTATCGCAACAATTCCTGTAATTGCTAAAGATGCAACAGGATTCGGGATTATGAAAGCTGACGAAGAAGGAAATATAACCGCTTTCACAGAAAAACCTAGCCTGGATGTTTTAAAAGACTGGAAATCCGAAACCAGTGAGGAAAGCAAGTCCAAAGGAAAAGAATACCTTGCATCTATGGGGATCTATGTTTTTACTAAAGATGTTCTTAGAAAATTGTTTGCAGATTATGAAGGGGATGATTTCGGGAAAGATTTTATTCCGGCGTCTATTGGGAATCTCAATGTTTTGAGCTACCAGTATGATGGTTACTGGACAGATATCGGAACGATTGAGTCCTTTTATGAAGCAAACCTGGATTTGGCGCAGGATCTGCCGCAGTTCAATCTGTTCAGTTCCAATCCTATCTATACCAGGGCGAGAATGCTCCCGCCGACCAAGATCAACGGATCTTATGTTAGCAAGACGATTTTCGGAGATGGTTGTATTATTTTGGCCGATAAGATAGAGAATTGCATTATAGGTAACAGAACCAGAGTCGACAGGGGAACAACTATAGTCAATTCTTATGTTATGGGTGCGGATTATTATCAGACTGCAAAAGAGGTTGCTGATAATGAGGAAAATGGAAAGACCAGCATGGGAATTGGAAAATACTGCTATATAGACATGGCCATTCTTGACAAGAACTGTTTCATAGGCAATAATGTGAGGATCATTGGCGGAAAACATCACCCCGATGGTGATTATGACACACATTCCATCAAAGACGGCATTGTTGTAGTGAAGAAAAACGCGGTAATACCCGATGGAACCAATATCATGTAGAATAGATATTAAAACCTTTCGGAGACGAAAGGTTTTATTTTTTTAATTTTGGCAAATTATTTGTCTAAGAATTTATTCAAATCAAAAAATTAATGAAGAACATTTTCATCCTTATCGGGTTTTTAATTTTCAATTCGGGTTTTGCACAATTCGATAATATCAATGCAGGAGAGGTTTTGAACTATAGAATTCATTATGGTTTTATTACTGCAGGCAATGCAAGTCTTGCAACTACTAAAACGTCATATAAAGGCCAGCCGGCATTCTATGTCAAAGGGACTGGAAAAACAAGTGGTGCCGCGAAAGCATTTTTTAAAGTAGAAGATGTTTATGAGAGTTACATCAATGAGAATAAAGAACCGCTTTTTTATGTAAGAAATGTGGCAGAAGGCAGTTACAGGCAACATTTGCAAAGTACATTCAACCCTGCTAATAACACATTGGTTTTGGTGGATAAAAAGCATACCGACAGGCCAGCAAAAACGGTAAAAGTTCCTAATGATGTTCAGGATATGATGTCCTGCTTTTATTATCTAAGAAGCCTGCCTTCGGAAAATCTTCGCATAGGAAGTATTGTCAGGATGAACGTATGGGTGGATGATGAACTGTTTCCTTTTCAGTTGAAAGTAGTCGGGACAGAAAATTTGTCGACTAAATTCGGAAAAATTAACTGTCTTAAAATCATTCCTTCTGTGATCAGCGGAAGAGTCTTTAAAGAAAAAGAAGGTGTGACGATGTGGGTTTCCAATGACCAGAACAGGGTTCCGATCCTTATCAAGGCAGAGCTTGCGGTTGGTTCGCTTAAAGCAAGTATCGATGGTTATAGCAATGTAAAATATCCTCTGAATTTTTCGAAATAGATATTATAGAAATCACTCTTTCCTGAGTGATTTTTTTATTGGATTAAAATTATTGTCTTAGGACAAGTTGAACCATTCAGAATAAAATTATCTTTGGTATAAACCATTCAAATGAAAAAACTGACTGTGTCATCAGAGATTAATAAACCGATCCATAAGGTATGGAATTATTTCAATACTCCTGCTCATATTACAAAATGGAACTTTGCCCACGAAAGCTGGGAATGTCCCGCTGCTAAAAATGACTTGACGGCCGGCGGCAAACTGGAAGTCAGAATGCAGGCAAAGGACGGAAGCTTTGGTTTTGATTTAGTCGGAATTTATGATGAGATCAAAGAAAATCAATTAATAAGATACCATCTCGAAGACGGAAGAGAAGTTGAAGTCATCTTTGAAAGTTTATCGGACAATCAAACGAAATTAACAGAAAACTTCGACCCGGAAAATCAGAATCCTTTAGAATTTCAAAAAGATGGCTGGCAAGCCATTCTTGATAATTTTAAAAAGTATTCAGAAAGTATATAGTAATTTCTAAACTCTAACATTCAGACTTTTGAAAATGAACAACAACATATTTCCCTGCTACTGGTTCAATCAGAATGGTGCCGAAGCGGCAAGATTTTACACATCGGTTTTCAGAAATTCAAAAATTACAGTTGATACTCCAATGGTTATCAACATAGAAATCGAAGGTCAGAAACTCATGTTCCTGAATGCCGGACCGATGTTCCGGCCTAATCTAACTTTATCATTAATGATGATGTGCGATTCTAAAGAAGAAGCGGAAGGTTACTATCAAAAACTTTCCGAAAACGGAAAAGTGATGATGGAACTGGATTCTTATCCCTGGAGCGAATGTTATGCCTGGGTGGAAGATCAATACGGAATTTCGTGGCAATTGTATTACGCTAAAGAAGCATACCGGCAAAAATTCTCTCCCGTTATGATGTTTACGGGTCAGAATAATGGTAGATGCCGAGAAGCATTAAAATATTATACTTCAATTTTTCCCAATTCCAAAACAGAAGGAATAATGGAATATGAGGAAGGGCAAGGCGATATAGCTGGAAATGTAGCGCATTCTCAATTCGTTATCAATGATTATGTGATGATGGCAATGGACAGTTCACACGATCATAAAGCCAATTTTACCGAAGGAACTTCAATAACAATCATGACAAAAGATCAGGATGAAACTGATTATTATTGGAACGAGTTCACAAAAGAAGGTGAAGAAAGTATGTGTGGCTGGCTGAAGGACAAATATGGATTCAGCTGGCAAATTGTCCCAAACCGATTGATAGAATTGACCAATACGCACGAAGTTGATAAAGCACAGAAAGCTTTTGGCGCAATGATGAAAATGAAGAAAATCATCATCAAAGATATTGAAGACGCTTATAATTCCTAAAATCAAAGTTATGGAAACATTAAAATATCAAATTGAGATAGAAGCACCGGCAGAAAAAGTCTGGGATGTTCTGTGGGATGAAAAAACCTATTCGCAATGGACGCATTATTTCAGCCCTGGTTCTGTAATGAAAACGGATTGGCAAATAGGCGGTAAAACCTATTTTACCGAAGCGAGTGGACAAAACGGAATGGTAAGTACGATTGAACGTATCGAAGAACCAAAAATTCTTGTATTCAAGCATCTTGGCGAGCTGAAAAATGGAGTAGAAGATATTGATAGCGATCAAGTAAAAGAATGGAACGGAAGTTTAGAAGCTTATCACTTAGAAGAAATACAGGATAAAACTATCTTGAAAGTAGAAGTAGATGTAGATCCCAGCTACAAAAGTATGATGGACAATGGCTTCAGTAAAGGATTAGAAGTTGTGAAGCGTCTCTCTGAAAATTAATTGAATAGAATGAATTCTAATAAAAATTATCAATATACTTTTCATTCCAACAAAACTGCGGAAGAAATTTTTCCGGTATTGCAAGATGTCAGACAGTGGTGGATCGGTATATTTGGGGAGACTATATCGGGCGAAACCAATATTATCGGGGACGAATTTTCATTTTCTGCGGGTCATGGTGCTCATTTCTCAAAACAAAAATTAATTGAAATAAAACCCAATAAAGAATTGGTCTGGCTGGTAATCGAAAGTAATTTATCATTTCTCAATGATACTCAGAAGTGGAAAATACAAGAATTATATTAAATCTCGAAGGGACAGCTCACGGAACAAAAATTACTTTCATACACGCAGGTCTGGTTCCGAATATCGAATGCTATAAAAATTGTACAGACGCCTGGACGCAATAACTGGAAAAACTTGAAAAGGCTTTAAACTCATAAATAATATGACACCAAAATCAAAGGGTTATAAAAACGCTAATCATATCAATCTTTATTATGAAATATATGGCGAAGGAAAACCTCTGGTTCTGATTCACGGTGGCGGTTCATCAGGCTCTTATGATTTCGAAGAAACCATTAAAAGGCTGGAGAATGAATTTCAGCTGATTGTTATTGATTTACAGAATCACGGACGGTCCGGACATCGTTATATTCCCGAAACTTTTGAGCAAGATGCAAAAGATGTAATGGCGGTTTTGGAGCAGCTGAATGTCTCAAAAGCCTCATTTTTCGGTTTCAGTAATGGTGCAACAACGGTTTTGAAGATTGCTCAGCTTTTCCCCGGTAATGTGGAAAAAATTATTGCTGCTTCGGGCGTTACAAAAAGAAGTGGAATGGTAGATGGTTTTTTTGAAGGAATGTCCAAAGCGAGCATCGACAATATGATGCGAAAGCTGAAAGATAATTTTCTGAACATCAATCCGGACGAGAACCTGTTAAAGAATATGTTCGAAAAGGACAGTCAGCGGATGTTGAACTTTCAGGATGTTGGAGATGAGGTATTAAAGTCTATTAAAAGGCCTGTTTTCCTGATTGCCGGAGACAAAGATGTCGTAAAATCACAGCATATCGCTGAGATGAGTCAACTCACTCCGGATTCCCGGCTGATGATTTTGCCGGCCGGACACGGAGATTATATGATGGCTGATGAAAACGGAACTATTGATAAGGAGCTTATTGATTTCACAATATTGCAGATCAGAAGTTTTTTGAATAAATAAAATAAAGTACAACTATAAAAAATTAGAAAAATGGCAAAATTAAATCCATACCTCAATTTTGATGGTAAAGCAGAAGAAGCTTTCAGATTTTATCAATCGGTTTTCGGCGGAGAGTTCATAGGCGGTGTGATGAAAATGGGAAATGCACCAGGAACAGAACATCTTTCCGAAGATGAAAAAAACAGAGTGATGCATATCGCATTACCAATCGGAAAAGACCTGTTGATGGCTTCGGATATTATGCCTTCCATGGGACAAAATCTAAATCAGGGAAATGGAAATTATATTTCTGTTTTTCCGGACAGCAGAGATGAAGCGGATCGTATATTCAACGGACTTTCTGCTGGCGGAGAAGTGGAAATGCCAATGGAAGATCAGTTTTGGGGTGATTATTTCGGAAGCTTCAGAGATAAGTTTGGCGTATACTGGATGGTAAATTACAGTCAGGATTCTGGTTACGAAGGATAATCGTGAATGAGAAATATAATTTCCTTTATGCACATATCTCTCGATGGCTATGTTGCAGGTCCAAACAGAGAAATGGACTGGATAAAAGCGGATGAAGAAATTTTTGATTATGTAGCGCAACGTATTGGCGAGAGTGATACGGCATTGTATGGTCGTGTGACTTATGAAATGATGGAAAGTTATTGGCCGACTGTTGCAGACAAACCAAATGCAAGTAAGCACGATATCAAACATTCCGAATGGTACAAAGATGTCCACAAGATTGTTTTATCCGGAACGTTTGAGAGTCAGCATTCAAATAAAACAACAATTATCAATCATAATTTTGTTGACAGAATCAATGAAATAAAACAACAATCCGGTAAAGATATTTTACTTTTTGGGAGTCCGTCCGCTACTCATTCACTAATTCAGCAGAATCTGATTGATGGATTTTGGTTATTTGTCAATCCCATTATTCTCGGTCAAGGTATTCCGTTATTTGTGGGCATTAAAACCAAAATTGATCTGAAACTTTTAAGTACTCAACAATTCACCAATGGCGTAACCGAACTGAATTATATAATTGAAAAGTAATGATGAAAAAAGTAACAGCAAAAGCGTCTATAGGCATTCAAAAACCTGTTTCAGAAGTTTTTGAAGCAATTATCAACCCTGAAATAATGCAGAACTATTTCATCTCCAAAGGTTCCGGAAGAATGGAAACCGGTAAGGAAATCTTCTGGTCTTTCCCGGAATTTGATGGCTCTTATCCAGTAACTACAAAAGAAATAGCCCCAAATGAAAAAATCATTTTTATCTGGGATCCGGAATCTGTTGTAACGATTGAGTTAAAACAATTATCTGAAAATAATACTCTGATAAAAGTTTCGGAAGAAGGGCATGATACAGATGAAAAAAGCATCAGATGGGCGATAGGTCAAACCGAAGGCTGGGCTAATTTTCTGGCTTGTATGAAAGCCTGGCTCGAATATGAGATACATCTGCGGAAAGGCGCTTTCGAATTTATGAAATCTAACTAAATCAAAGCTTTGCAATTGCAAAGCTTTTTTAAAATTTTCGCACGGAAACCATTTTCAAGTTTCACAATTAATCCTTACTTTTGACCAATGGAAAATTTCATCGTATCCGCACGCAAGTACCGTCCGCAAGAGTTTGACACTGTTGTAGGACAATCTCACGTTACCGATACTTTGGAACATGCTATCGACGAAAGTCAGCTGGCTCAGGCATTGCTGTTCTGCGGACCGAGAGGCGTTGGCAAAACAACCTGCGCCAGAATCTTAGCCAGGAAAATCAATGAAAAATCAGGAGCAGCGGACGACGATGGATTTGCATTTAACATTTATGAACTGGATGCCGCTTCCAATAACTCTGTTGATGATATCCGGGAACTTATTGACCAGGTAAGATTTGCGCCTCAGGTCGGGAAATATAAAGTTTACATTATTGATGAGGTTCACATGTTGTCTCAGGCTGCTTTCAATGCTTTCCTGAAAACTTTGGAAGAACCGCCTGCACACGCTATTTTTATTTTGGCGACGACTGAGAAGCACAAAATCATTCCTACGATTCTTTCCAGATGTCAGATTTATGATTTCAAAAGAATCACGATTGAGGACATTCAGGATCATCTGAGAAAAATTGCCGCAAAAGAAAACATTGCCTACGAAGATGACGCCCTTTATCTGATTGCCCAGAAAGCCGACGGAGCGTTGAGAGATGCTTTGTCAATCTTTGACAGGCTAAGCACATTTTCCCAGAAAAATATAACACTTGAGAAAGCAGCGGAAGTGCTTAACATTCTGGATTACGATCAGTATCTGAAGATTGTTGATTTGGCAAAAGAAAATGATATTCCGGGTGTTTTGACAGCTTTTGATGAGATCGTTAAAAAAGGTTTTGATCCGCATATTTTCGTTGCAGGATTGGGAAATCATTTCCGGGATCTCATGATGGCGCAAAATCCTAAAACTCTGAATCTGATAGAGGTAGGAGAGAAAACAAAATCAAAATTTTCCGAACAATCCCAAAAATGGACTGCCCAGCAACTGATTGACGGCATCGAAATATGCAATTTTGCCGACATCAATTATAAAAATTCCAAAAACCCTAGACTGACTGTCGAGATTGCACTGATGCAATTATCAAGTCTGACTGCGGGTTTGGAAGCTAAAAAAAAAAATTCCTGATATTAGCGCCGCTTCTTGAAGCTAATCTTCTCAAAGACTCAAGTCCAAAGATTCAACAGTCAGAACCAGAAGAGAAAACCAACAACAATGTCATCCTGAGCGGAGTCGAAGGACAACAACCGACAACTCAAGTCTCTTTTGAAGAACCGAAAAAAGTAATTCAGAAAGCTTCCGAGCCGCTTGCAAAAACACCTTCCCATTCTCTGTTTAGCATAAAAGCAGCTCTGGAGAAAAAAGAGGAAGTCGAAAAAGATCAGTTTGCAGAAGTCAAAGATGAAAACCTGCCTTCCAACCATTTTTCACAGACGGATCTGGACAGAGAATGGGATATATTCCTAAAGAATCTTTCTAAGACCAATACTTTTGTTTACAATGCTATCAACAGTTTTAAACTGGAAAAAGCAGATGAACATCAGGTTGTCGTCAAGTATTCTTCTGAAACGGCAAAGGCAGAATTTGACAGGCTCAGTCCCGAATTTTTCAACCATTTCCGCCACAGAGTCAATAATTTTAAAATTGAAATTGAATATCAGACCGACATCACCATCAAAAAAGAAATAGTTACCAAACGAAAGATATTCGAAAAATTTGTGGCAATCAATCCGGTTCTGAAAGATTTAGACGATTTGATGAAGTTTGATTTGACATAAATTTATATCTTTGCTCAGGATTTCTCCGAGACCAGGAAGAAAAATATTAATCTAAATCAGCTCAAGTCCTTATTAATAAAGGATATAAATCATGGAAGCCAATAAATTTCCATATTTCGTCACTAAAGAATCTGCCTTTTTTTGGGGTGGATTATTCAGCTTTTTTGGATTTTATTATAGAAATTTCAGAAACTATTATCGATTTTATTGGTATAGCTAACTGAATTTCTTTCTCAAAAAACGGTGCTCCTTCATTGGCCCGTTACTCATTTAAAAGTTTTAAACAGTATTTTTTTGAAAAGGAATTATAAATCAGGATTTATAACAGGTAAACTGTTGCATTAATATTAAAAATAATAAGATTACATAAAATGGACTTAAACGAACTGAAAAATGACTGGATTAGTGAATTCGCAAATCCAATGATCATAGCCGGGCCATGCAGCGCAGAAAGTGAAGCGCAGATGCTGGAAACCGCAAAAAGACTGAAAGAAAGCGGCGCAGAAATCTCCGCTTTCCGTGCCGGGATCTGGAAACCGAGAACAAAACCAAACGGCTTCGAAGGCGTTGGCGTAATTGGTCTCAACTGGCTCAAAAAAGTAAAGGAAGAATTCGGTTTCAAAACGGCTACGGAAGTTGCGAATGCACATCACGTTTTCGCAGCCCTGGAAGCAGATGTGGATATTCTCTGGATTGGCGCACGCTCTACGGTTAATCCTTTTACGGTGCAGGAGATTGCACAGGCTTTGCGGGGAACTGATAAACCGGTTTTGGTAAAGAATCCCGTCAATCCTGATTTGGCACTCTGGATTGGTGCTCTGGAAAGACTTTTGGGTCAGGGTGTAGAAAATATCGGTGCCATACACAGAGGCTTTTCAACTTACCAAAAAACGAAGTACAGAAATATACCGAATTGGCAGATCGCTTTAGACTTCAAAAACCAGTTCCCGAATATCCCTTTGTTTATCGATCCTTCACATATTTGCGGCAACAGGACTGGTTTGGCTGGTGTTGCCCAGGAAGCCTTCAATGTGGGTTACCAGGGTGCGATCATCGAAAGTCACTGCGATCCGGATAATGCATGGAGTGATGCATCTCAACAGATCACACCAGAAGTTTTGGCCGGGATGATCACCAACCTTCAGGTCCGTAACTCAGATATCTCCGGTTACGAGGACGAAATGGGGAAACACAGGACTTTGATTAGCGATATGGACTTTCAGCTGATCGAATTATTGTCGCAAAGAATGAAAATCTCGGAGAAAATCGGAACTCTGAAAAAAGAAAATAATATTGCTATTTTCCAGCCCGAGCGTTGGAAAGTCATCACAGAATATGCCACTCAGAAAGCCTTCGAAACAGGAATGTCCCAGGAGTTCATAGAAAAAGTTTTCAAAGCCATCCACGAAGAGAGTATCGAGGTTCAGAATCATATTATGATTGACAGATAATAATTATTTGGGCAGCTTAATCCGCCTTCCACTCCCGCTATTTTTTGCCTTGGCTTTTTCCGGCAGCAAAAAAATGAGCTCCGTTCAAGTCGGGCTGCAGCTTCGCAAAATTGAAGATTTGTCATCAGTCAAACTTATCTGTAAAGACGAAATTAAAAACAGTAAAAATCAGAACGAGCGGAAAACCCGATGAACACGTGAAGATGCCTCATCGTAATGCATCAACGCCTTATCGTAATGCATCAACGGCTCATCGTAATGCATCAACGGTATATTGTAATGCATCAACGGCGCATTGTAATGGATCAACGATCCAGCGTAACGGATCACCGGATCTAAGTAATGATACAAAGACGAACCGTAATGCATCAAAGCCCAAAGTAACATGTTTTCGTTAAAAAGTCTTTCGCCGGTCTGGAAAACCTGAAAAGATCACGATCACAAAACCCTTTCAGAATTTCGATTTCTAAAAGGGTTTTTGATTTAAAAACAGATAAAAGCTTTAACTTTGCGAAACATAAAATATATTTTTTGAAAGGAATCATCATCAAGTCAACCGGAAGCTGGTATCAGGTCTTAGAATCGGAGACAAAACAAATCTATGAAGCCAGAATCCGTGGAAAATTCAAATTAATCAAAACTCGTCTCACCAATCCGCTGGCGGTAGGGGACGAGGTCGAGTTTTCTTTGGGGCAGGATGATGTTGCCTGGATTACCAAGATTTTCCCGAGGAAGAATTATCTCATCAGAAAATCAGTTAATCTTTCCAAAGAGGCCCATATTATTGCGTCGAATATCGATGTTGCCTGCTTTATCTATACTATTAAATTTCCGGAAACATCCTTAGGTTTTCTTGACCGGTTTTTGGCCTGTTGCGAAGCTTATAATATATCGGCCTTGATTCTTTTTAATAAAATGGATGTGCTGTCCGCTGAAGAAAAAGAAATCGTGGAAAATATCGAAGCGATGTATGAGAACATCGGATACAACACTTTGGAGATTTCCTCTTATTCCAAATTGAATCTGGATCTTCTGGAACATGATATCAGGGACAAAACTTCTGTATTCTTCGGACATTCAGGCTGTGGAAAATCCACTTTGGTGAATGCATTGCAACCAAGTCTGGACTTGAGAACAGGAGAAATATCAGATACGCATCTCAAAGGGAAGCATACAACAACCTTTGCCCAGATGCATTTTTGGGATTTTGGGGGTTCTGTTATTGATACGCCGGGCGTTCGGGAGTTTGCAATGATCGATGTCGAAAAGGAAGAAATCCAGCATTATTTCCCTGAGATTTTCAAAAAAGGAAGAGAATGCAGGTACCACAACTGTATGCATATCAATGAGCCAAAATGTGCTGTCATTGCAGGACTGGAAACAGGAGAGGTGGAGGAAACGCGATATATCACGTATCTGAAACTGATGGAAGAAGCGGAAGAAATCAATCAGAAATAAAAAAAACCTACAAAGCGATTTGTAGGTTTTTTTATATTTAGTTTTGTTTAGAATCTCCAGCCAAGTGTTACAAAGAAATTGTCTCTCTTGTTTTTTACTTTTGATACAGCATAAGCATCACTATTGACATCAAATCCTCCGTTGAAATACCCGGAATTGAAATCTGCATTTCCCTGTAAAAAAGGGCTCGAATATTCTGAACTGATATTCTGATAAGAGGCATCTAAATAAAATGCTTTGAAATCATAACCGATTCCGGCTCCGATAATATTACGCTTCCCGACAAAAAGATTTGAAAAAGATCTGTTTGCTACGGATCCGTTATCGTTGTAAGCTGCAAGGGAAAGGTTGTCAAAGCTGTTTCCCTGATATGCATAACCGCCTCGAACTCTGAAATCTGCAATTCTGTATTCAGCACCTACTCTCACTTCTGAAGAATTTTTATAAGAATCCCCGAAGAAATCATTCAGTTCCTGTTCAGCTGCGCCATATTCTTTGTATCGCGGTTTTGTTACACCCTGGATATAATCCACATTCAGCGAGAAATTTTTATTCGGAACAAAAGCTGCACTCAAAGTTGCTTTCATAGGTGTAGATAGTTTTCTGTCCTCTCCGAAAAGGTCAATCTGATTGTTCCCGAAATAATATTGATTATAAACCCTGTCAATTGTCCACCAGGTTGGCGTTTCAATAGCTGCTCCAATTCTGAATTGATTATTAAGCTTTGCGATTACACCGATGTTTGCAGAAAATCCGTTTGCACGCTCTTCATAATCTGTGTATTGCTTATTGTAAGTGAGATAGGTATCATCATAATCCGAAAAAAAGTTGGCGCTGTCGTACTGTCTCAGATAAGAATTATGAAAATTAAGCCCGGCTCCGAAATATAATTTGTTGTCGTAATTGGCACCCAGCACAAAATTGGTTTTCGAAAGATCACCATATCTGTTATAAGCATGTCCTCCAAAAGTATAGTTGATTATAGTCCCGGGATAGGAAAAATCATCAACCACTTTTATGTTTTGATTTCCTGGTGACTGAGAATAATTTTCAATAGATTGTGTGTTATAGTTGAATCCAACATTGACAAACTTCCATTTAGAACTTTCGCCAAGATTGATACTCAACACACCGCCGGAATTATTCAGATCAGTATGATTAATTTTATAATTCATGGCTGAGTTTCCCAGCGTTGTCGTATTTTTATTACTGTTAACACCTAATGTCAGGTTGACATCACTTGCAATGAAGACGCCAATTCCAGCAGGGTTTACAAAACCTGATGAAATGTCGCCGCCAAGTGCGCCCATTGACCCTGCCATTGCGTTGTATTTTGAAGTTCCATTGATGGAATTGCTGGAATATACATCAATTGTATTTGTAATTACCGATGCATCCTGTGCTTTCAGATAAATAAATGAAACAGGGATACTAAGCAGTAAAAAAGTTTTTTTTAACATTTTAAAATTGAATAGTTTTTTAATTAAAAATTATCTTCTTCCGCCACCGCCGGATCTCATACCGCCACCGCCAGATGATCCACCAGATCTCATACCGCCGCCGGAATTGAATCCTCCTCCTGAGCTGCCAGATCTGGAAGGAGAATTGTTAAATCCTTCATTTCTGAAACCACCGTTCGGATTGCTTCGGACTCCGCTGTTGTTTGGATAACTATTTCTGATTCCGCTATTGTTCGGATTTGTTCTTATATTGCCGTTGTTTGGGTAATTCCTGATGCTGTTATTTGGATAATTTCTGACACCGTTATTAGGGTAATTTCTTACGCCATTGTTTTGTGTTCTGATATTCCCGTTATTATTTCCACTAATTCTTTCAGAACCTCTGAATGCACTGCTGTTAATACCCCGGAATCCGTTTGTGTTTTGTCTCCCCTGAGGAAGCATACCGGATAATCTCCCGTTTGATCCGGATCTGTTATAATAGACCGGCTGATAATAACCGCCATAGAATCCGTGGTAATGTCCGCCCCAGCCATAGTTCCAGAATGGATCATAAAATCCGCCCCATCCCCAAGGTGAGTAAAAAGAATTACCGAATCCCCAGCCAAATCCCATACCCCAACCCCAGGAGTTGAAAGGACTATTCCAGCCGTACATTCCGTATCCGGGATAGCCCCAGCCTCCCCATCCGAAGCCGCCGCCCCAGCCCCAGTTATTAAAACTGGTATAATTGGTTTCGGTTCCTGTAAAAGTTCCCCAGTCAGAATCGTGAGAGAGACTGTATCTGTTCTGCTGATCCTGAATGTTTTGCTGGTTGTTATCATAAATACTGGGATATGTGTCCTGATAATTATAATAATTATCTACTTGGTTTCCATAATTTCCGGAATAGCTTCCGGCAGGTAAAGAATCTTTATTGGGGTCATAGTAAACACCATCTGTTTCTGAATAACCACCCGTATAGATGACGCAGGATGTCAAAAGAAAGCTGCTGGCTATGAGGAGCAAACCTTTTGATTTAATCAGATTGTATAAGCTTTTATTGTTGAAATTTTTCATTTTATGAGAAGTATTAAGTTTCTTATATTTGCATTTCCTAAAAGAGACCAAATTTTATACCATTCGAAATTAAAAAATACGTGTAAAATTAGGCTTTTTATTTAGATTAAAAAGTTTAAAAAAAGTTAAAACTTATAGCAAAAAAATTATGGCAAAGTTAACATCAAGAGCAGAAGATTACAGCAAATGGTATAATGAACTGGTCGTTAAAGCAGATTTAGCAGAGAATTCCGGCGTGAGAGGTTGCATGGTGATTAAACCTTATGGTTATGCAATCTGGGAGAAAATGCGGGATGAGATGGATAAAAAATTCAAGGAGACCGGTCACCAGAATGCTTATTTTCCTCTTTTCGTTCCGAAAAGTCTGTTTGAGGCGGAAGAAAAAAATGCTGAAGGTTTTGCCAAAGAATGTGCTGTTGTCACACACTACAGACTCAAAAATGATCCTAATAATCCGGGTAAATTAATAGTTGATCCCGAAGCGAAACTCGAAGAGGAGTTAATCGTGCGTCCTACTTCCGAGGCAATTATTTGGAATACATATAAAAACTGGATTCAGTCCTATAGAGATTTACCAATTCTGATTAATCAATGGGCTAATGTTGTGCGATGGGAAATGAGAACGAGGTTGTTCCTCAGAACGGCAGAATTCCTTTGGCAAGAAGGACACACAGCGCATGCTACAAAAGAAGAAGCCATAGAGGAAACTGAAAAAATGATTGAGGTTTATGCAAAATTTGCTGAGGATTTTATGGCAATTCCTGTTATCAGAGGTATCAAGTCAGCTTCTGAAAGATTTGCCGGAGCTGATGAAACTTATTGTATCGAAGCGATGATGCAGGATGGAAAGGCTTTGCAGGCCGGAACTTCGCATTTCCTTGGTCAGAATTTCGGAAAAGCTTTTGATGTCAAATTCACTACGAGAGAGGGAAAAATAGAACATGCATGGGGAACTTCCTGGGGAACCTCTACAAGATTGATGGGGGCTTTGATCATGACCCACTCTGATGATCTCGGTCTGGTATTGCCGCCGACATTAGCACCGATTCAGGTAGTGATTGTTCCGATTTTTAAAGGTGAGGAGCAGCTGGCTCAGATTAGTGAAGTGGCTTTGGATATCCAAGCGAGACTAAGATCAAAAGGGATTTCCGTAAAATTTGATGATGATACGCAGAATAAGCCGGGCTGGAAATTTGCCGAGTACGAGCTGAAAGGTGTTCCTTTGAGAATAGCAATGGGACAAAGGGATCTCGAGAATAAGACTGTCGAATTGGCAAGAAGAGATAATCTTACCAAGGAAACTGTTTCATTAGATGGTTTGGAAAATTATATCGAAGAATTGCTTCAGATCATTCAAAAGGATATTTATAATAAAGCTTTGACCTATAGAGAAGAAAATATCACCAAGGTTGATTCCTACGATGAATTTAAAAAGGTTCTTGAAGAAAAAGGGGGATTTATCCTTGCGCATTGGGACGGAACCGAAGAGGAGGAAGAACAGATCAAGCAGGAAACAAAAGCGACCATCAGGTGTATACCACTTAACAATGAAAAGGAAGATGGTGTTTCTCTCATCTCAGGAAAACCTTCTACGCAACGGGTTGTATTTGCAAAATCATACTAATAAAAACCGCCTCATTAGTAATATTGAGGCGGTTTTTTAATTTTATAAAAAGAGGTTTGTTGTTTGATTCGTTGTTAAAGTTTTACTAAAATTATTAATCATGTAAAAATATGGATTAATATTTGGTAATATTATAAAACTAATCACAAAATAAACTACTATGTCAACTAACTTAATCGACCTAATCAAAGGTCAGCTAGGACAGAGCACAATTTCCCAGGCAGCCATAACACTTGGTGAAAGCGAGTCCGGTATTTCAAAAGCTGTATCAGCATTGCTGCCTGCAGTCATTGGCGGATTTGTAAACAGCAATGCACAATCAGAGTTATTCACTTACGTAAAAGAAGCTTCATCTTCCGGTCTTTTGTCAAATCTGCTTGGAAACCTGAATAGCAGTGATTCGCTGATTTCAAAAATACTTTCTCTTATTTTTGGAAATGGTGATAAGCTGGAAGCAATAACAACGTCTGTTTCAGAATATGCAGGAATAAGCAAAGATTCCACAGATGCCTTACTGAATATTGTCACCGCTTCCACAGCTGGAACTATTGGCAGATATGCATCAGAAAATAACCTGGATGCATTTTCTTTTGTAAATCTTCTGAATGAACAAAAAAAACATCTCTCTATGTTATTGCCTGCAGGCTTTAGCTTTGCATCCTTAGGATTGGGGAATTGGTTCGGTAATATTGATGCGGAACCTGTAAATGTAATTCCCGAACCCAATCAAAACCCAATTCCGGAGATCAATCCAACGACTCCGATCACGGAAAAAGCACCTGTAGCCGATTCTCCGGCAATCGATGTAACGAGAAGTGGCACTACTCACGAGATTGTTTCAGGAAATGATTCTGGAGGTAACATCTGGAAATGGTTGTTGCCATTGCTGTTATTACTTTTATTAGGATGGTTTTTCTGGAAGCAGTGCGACAGGAAGCCTGTGCCGGCAGCAGTAGCCACGACGGATTCCACAGTGGTGGAGAAAGATTCTACAAATGTTGCTGGTGATACAGTTGCCGTTACAAGGGAAACAACGGTGGTAAGCTTGCCAAGCGGAAAAACTCTGCAGGCCTATAAAGGTGGAATTGAAGACCAAATGGTTACTTTCCTGAAATCTGATGACTATAAAAATTCAACAGAAGCACAATTGAAAGACAAATGGTTCAACTTTGACAATTTAAATTTTGAATTCAACAAGGCTGTTTTAACACCCGAATCCCAGGTTCAGCTTGATAATCTCAAAATGATCCTTGCTGAATTTCCTGATGCTAAAATTAAAATTGGTGCATACACTGATAAGAAAGGTGATGAAAATACCAATCTTAAATTATCTGAGGACAGAGCGAATACTGTAAAATCGGCGCTTAACTCCGCTCAGGTAGCGGACGCTGAAGGCTATGGTTCTAAATTTGCAAAAGTTCCTGCTGAGGCTTCCGATAAAGCAAGAGAATCTGACAGAAAAACAGCTGTAAGATTCGTAAAGTAAATTTTATAATTTCAATCCAATATAAACTGTCAATTTTTTTGACAGTTTTTTATTGCCTTATTGTAGGATAAAAAAACTATTGTTAATTTTGTTAGTCTAATCTAACAATTGTACCTCTTTGGATAATTCAGATATCAACAAAGGCTGGCGAAAAGAAAAAAGCTCAAACTCTCTCAACGAAGTTTTCTCCAGCATCAAAATTCCGGAAAATGCCAGTTCATGGAAAAAGTTCATGGCATATGTTGGTCCGGGATTATTAGTAGCCGTTGGCTATATGGATCCGGGAAACTGGGCTACGGATATTGCCGGTGGCGCACAGTTTGGCTATACATTGCTTTCGGTGATATTGATTTCCAATCTTTTTGCCATAGTTCTGCAGCATCTTTCTGTAAAACTGGGCATTGTTGCGGAGCGGGATCTGGCACAGGCTTGTAAAGATCATTTTTCTCCCGGGGTCAACTTTGTTCTGTGGATTTTTTGTGAGATTGCTATTGCTGCCTGTGATCTGGCAGAGGTTATCGGTTCTGCAATTGCTTTGAATCTTTTGTTCGGGATTCCGCTGAGTGTGGGTGTGGTGATAACTGTTATTGATGTTTTCCTGATCTTGTTTTTACAATCCAGAGGCTTCAGATATATAGAGAGTATTGTTGGGGGATTAATATTTGTAATCTTTTCTGCATTTCTGTATGAGATTATTCTCAGCCAACCTGCAATTTTTCCGATGCTGGAAGGGCTGATTCCAAAAAAAGAGATTATCACCAATCCATCGATGCTTTATATCGCTATCGGAATTCTGGGCGCAACTGTTATGCCACACAACCTTTACCTTCACAGCAGTATCGTGCAGACCAGAAACTACCCGAGAACTACTGAAGGAAAAAAGGAAGCACTGAAGTTTGCAAGTCTGGACAGCAGTCTCTCGCTCATGCTGGCCTTTTTTATCAATGCAGCTATCCTGATTATATCGGCCGCTACTTTTCATACGTCCGGGAACAAGGATGTTGCAGACATTAATGATGCTTATATGCTGCTGTCTCCACTTTTAGGTACTACGCTGGCCAGTATTTTTTTTGGGATTGCATTGCTGGCATCGGGACAGAATTCTACTCTTACTGGAACACTTGCGGGGCAAATTGTAATGGAAGGTTTCCTGAATATCCGTTTAAAACCGTGGGTACGCCGTCTGATCACAAGATTGATTGCTATTATCCCGGCATTGATTATTTCGATGCTGTATGGGGAAAAGGGAACTGCAGAACTATTGGTTTTCAGCCAGGTGATTTTATCAATGCAACTTAGTTTTGCTGTGGTTCCGCTGGTGATGTTTACAGGAAGCAAAGCCAAAATGGGAAAATTCGTTAATAAAATGTGGCTGAAGGTGCTGGCATGGACCATCAGCGCTATCATTATTATTCTTAATCTTTACCTGTTGAAAGAAACAATCTTTTAGGTATAAATAAAACGTCTTGATGTTTTTATTAAAAGGTCAGCTTGTTTTTTCCGGCTTGTCAAATCTGATAATTTTTGAGAATAAAAAAAACCGGAAGTTTCTTTCCGGTTGTCTGTTGATTTTTAGTTTTCAACTGCTTTTTTTGCGAAGCGCGCCCCGGGCTGAACGGAGCTCTTTTTCTTTTTTAATAAAAAGAAAAAAGCGGGAGTGGAGCACGGATAAAGGCGCCCAAATCAGTTATCCCAGTTTCTTGGAATCGGCTACAAACTGTGCCAGACCAGAATCCGTCAGCGGATGCTTCAGCAGGTTAAGGATCGATGGTAGAGGAGAGGTGATCACATCTGCCCCGATTTTTGCACAGTTGATGATATGCATCGGGCTTCTGATGGATGCAGCAAGGATCTCTGTGTCGAAAGCGTAATTGTCATAGATTACTCTTATTTCTTCGATAAGATTCAGTCCGTCAACAGAGATGTCATCTAATCTTCCAAGGAATGGAGAGACATAGGTTGCACCGGCTTTTGCAGCCAAAAGTGCCTGTCCTGCTGAGAAAATCAGAGTACAGTTGGTTTTGATGCCTTTATCGGAAAAATATTTGAGAGCTTTTATCCCATCTTTTATCATTGGGATTTTTACCACAATTCTTTCATGGAGTGCGGCCAGTTCGTCTCCTTCTTTGATCATTTCTTCGTATGTTGTAGAAAGGACTTCTGCGGAAACGTCTCCGTCTGAGATATTGCAGATATCAACATAATGTTTGTTGATGGCTTCTTTCCCGGAGATGCCTTCTTTTGCCATCAATGAAGGGTTTGTGGTCACACCATCCAGAATACCCAGATCCTGTGCTTCTCTGATCTGATCCAGATTGGCTGTATCGATAAAAAATTTCATATAAAGGTTTTATTTGTTTTAAAAATATTGTTAGTGCATCGGGAAGATGCAAAAAGAAGTCCGAAGACCTCTTTTTTATTATTTCAGAGCAGCTTCTTTTGCTTTGAATTCATTGTACTTTGCAGTATTCTGAGTGGTCATGTACATTCCTTTTAAGAGGCTGACCACTTCTTTATTGTTAGGGTCATTTGCATACAGCTTTTCTGCATATGGGAGTGCTTTCTGGAATCTTGCTCTTCTTTGTTCCAGTATTTTATTGGCTTCATCGATTTTTCCTGCTTTTCTCAATTCTCTGTATTGATTGATAGAGGCCTCGTCTTCACCAATGATTGCAAATACAAGATTGTTAAGTGCATTCGGGTATTTTGGATCCAGGTCGGTTAATTTTTTGAAAGTAGATTCTGCTTCTGCCTGTTTTGCGGGATCCTTGCTCAGCATAACGCCCAGGTTGTAAAGACTTTCCTTGTCATTAGGATTCGCAGCGATCTTAGCTTTCAGGTTGTTGACGAATTCGTCTGTTTTTCCTGACTTGAAATAAGAATTGCTCTGGACCTGTGACAACGATTGGTTTTTTGGGAATTTTTTCAGACCTTCTTCTGCAATTTTCCCTGCTTCATCATATTTTCCCTGTTCGAACAATAGTGACGCTGTTACTTCATAGAGTTCTTCCTGTTTGCTTGGTGTTTTCTCTGTCTTGAAGTCAGTGTAACCGGCATTAGCCTTTTTATACAGATCAAATGCAGCTTTGTCAAGCGTTTCTACTTGTCCGCTTTTGGTGTTTTTTGCAGTATATACAGTTTCTTCTCCAGTATAGTTTGATTTGATCAGGGACTGGAGAATATCGGTTGCCTTAGATTTGTTTTCTGGTGACTGTGCATATGCTACACCTGCATAATAAAAGAAGTTCTTATTATCCTGGCCGGCAGCTTTGAAAAGATAGTAAGTCTCGGCAAACTTTTCACCGGCTACATCAAATTTTTTGTTATTATAGTTTGTTGTAGCCTCTTCATTAGCCTTGCGCAAAAGAGGATCTATAGCAGTTCTAAGCTTTTCTGTAAGTGCTGGTGAATATTTTTCCTGTTTGAGAGACAGTCCGTTCCCAAATTTATCTGCAGCTTCTTTACCGACAAAATAAACTTTATTTTTATCAGCATCTTTACCTGCATAGATCGTTTCTGTTCCTAAAGTTGAGATTTTTGCAAGGTATTCGGCACCTTCAATGTTTTTCCCTGCTTTTAGCAGAGATAGACCTTTTGCATAATAATATTGCTCCAGCAAAGAAGGCTCTAACAGGTAAGTTTTGTCGCCAAAAATAGATTCTGCTTTGGAAATCTCTGAGTTTGCAGCTGTAAGATCTCCTGAATCAACTGCTTTTACAGCGTTAGCAATTTCTTTTTTTTGCGCAAAAACAAATGTCGCAGAGAGCATTGCTAAACTAAAAATTAATTTTTTCATATTACACTTTTAAAATATTTATTCTTTGTCCTCATTTTCCTCAGCTTCTTCATCCTCGATCTTTCTTAGTTCATCTTTGTCGCCGATGTTGATCTGATTGTCTCCTGTCTGAGGTTTATCTTTGAATTCCGGATTATTGCTGTCATTTTCCGCAGCTTCATCAGCTTCGTCTTCTACTTCTTTATCCATTTCTACTTTAGCAATAGCAGCAATTTCATCATTTCCTTTCAGGTTAATGACTTTTACGCCCTGGGTATTTCTTCCCATTACTCTCAGGTCAGCCGTATTCATCCTGATGGCAACACCAGACTTGTTGATGATCATCAATCCATCTTCATCGGTTACACTCTGGATGGCAATCAGATTTCCTGTTTTTTCTGTGATGTTCAAAGTGATAACACCTTTTCCGCCACGGTTTGTGATTCTGTAATCTTCAACAGCAGTACGCTTTCCGTAACCTTTTTCGGATACGACCAGAACTGTATCATTCTCCAGGTCATTAACAACAATCATTCCGATAACTTCATCATTATCTTCAAGAGATATACCTCTCACCCCGATTGAGCTTCTGCCAACAGCCCTTGCCTTTTCTTCAGGGAAACGGATACATTTTCCATTTTTGGTTGCAATCATGATTTCGGAATTTCCGTCTGTCAATCTTGCGCCTAATAAAGCATCATTATCACGGATTTCGATAGCATTCACACCATTTGTTCTAGGTCTGGAGTAAGCTTCCAGAGAAGTCTTTTTGATGGTACCGTTTTTGGTAATCATCACTACATTCATCTGGTTGATGTAGTCCTGATTTTTAAGATCTTTAGTTCTGATGTAAGCTTTGATCTTATCATCGGGTTCGATGTTGATAAGATTCTGAACCGCTCTTCCTTTCGATGTTTTAGAACCTTCCGGAACTTCGAAAACTCTCAGCCAGAAACATTTACCTTTTTCTGTGAAGAATAGTAAATATTCATGGTTAGTTGCGGTTACAATATATTCCAGGAAGTCTTCGTCTCTTGTAGTCGCGCCTCTGTTTCCGACGCCACCTCTGGATTGTACTTTATATTCGGAAAGTAAAGTTCTCTTAATATAGCCAGCGTGAGAAATTGTTAATACAACTTTTTCATCAGGAATAATATCTTCAATGGACATTTCGCCACCGGAATAATCGATTTCTGAGCGTCTTTCGTCACCATATTTTTCTTTGATTTCCAGTAATTCATCTTTGATGATCTGGTAACGTCTTGGTTCATTAGAAAGAATATCTTCCAGATCTTTAATTAAGGCCATTATTTCCTCGTATTCTGCACGGATTTTGTCAAGCTCCATTCCTGTCAGACGAGCCAATCTCAGGTCAAGAATAGCCTGGGCCTGAATTTCCGATAACTCAAATTCAGAAATCAATCCTTCTTTTGCAGCCTGCGGATTGGCACTGTGGCGGATAATCGCAATTGCTCTGTCCAGAGAATCCTGAGTACCGATAACCTTCATAAAGCCTTCAAGAATGTGAGCTCTCTCTTTGGCTTTTCTAAGTTCATATTCTGTTCTTCTAACGATCACTTCGTGTCTGTGCTCTACAAAATGATGAATCAGATTCTTCAAGTTCAATTGCTCAGGTCTTCCTTTAACAAGAGCAATGTTATTAACTGAAAAGGAAGTTTGTAGGGAAGTGTATTTGTATAAAAGATTTAATACGACATTTGGAATAGCGTCGTTCTTTAGTTCATAAACAATACGGAGACCTTTTCTGTCAGACTCATCACGGATTTCGTAGATTCCTGTGATTTTTTCATCTTTTACGAGTTCTGCAGTTCTGGCAATCATCTCGGCTTTATTTACCTGATAAGGTACTTCCGTTACAATAATTGCATTTCTGTTTCCGATCTCCTCAAAATTGACTTTTGCTCTCAGAACAATACGTCCTCTTCCTGTGTGAAATGCATCACGAACGCCGTCATAACCATAAATAATACCACCTGTCGGGAAATCCGGTGCAATGATATGTTTCATCAGATCATCGATAGTAATTTCTCTGTCGTCTATGTATGCACAGATGGCATCGATACTTTCCGATAAGTTATGGGGCGCCATATTGGTGGCCATACCAACAGCGATCCCGGAAGTACCATTTACTAAAAGATTTGGTATTCTTGTTGGAAGGACTGTTGGTTCCTGCAAAGAGTCATCAAAGTTATTCTGAAAATCTACAGTTTCTTTATCAAGGTCAGCAAGGATTTCGTCGGATATTTTTTTAAGTCTTGCTTCGGTGTAACGCATTGCTGCCGGCGGATCACCGTCCATAGAACCGAAGTTTCCCTGGCCGTCAACCTGTTCATAGCGCAAGCTCCAGGGCTGAGCCATTCTTACCATTGCATCGTAAACAGAACTGTCGCCGTGCGGGTGATACTTACCCAAAACATCTCCAACAATTCTCGCAGACTTCAGATGTTTTCTGTTTGAAAACACATTAAGACCATACATACCGTAAAGAACACGTCTGTGGACCGGCTTCAGTCCGTCTCTGACGTCGGGTAAAGCTCTAGATACAATGACCGACATCGAATAATCGATGTAAGAGGTTTTCATTTCGTCAACAATGTTGATCGGTATTAACCTTTCTCCTTCCTTTTGCATAAATATTTTTAATTATTTGTAAATCAGAAGAATATATTAACTTCTGACCCATTAAGTTTTTCTAATTTTTATAACGGGCTAATTTACAAAAAAAATACGATTTTTGCAGTCTCAATTTATTAACATTAATCATAAAAAAATTAAAGATGAGCATTCTTAGCATCACATTTCATACTACAGAGAACAGAATCCAGGATTGGGACGAATATATGGAAAATGAACTTCATCAAATGATTGAAAATCTAATAGATGTGGATAAATATGTTCTTTCTGATGTCTATTCCGAAATGATAAATGAAGGTAAAAATACAAACCTTTTTCTGTGGTTTGACAGTGACAGATTACGAAACGAGTTCATGGAAAACGAAATGCTGAATATCGAGGAAATAATATTGCAGAAATTCGGGTCGGAAGTGATGATCTTTCCAACCTTTCTGGATCCGAAAAAGAAGAGATTTTAAGTTTTTCCTGAAATTATATATTTTTTAATATGTTAATTATCAGTGTTATATATAAAGTGGAATTGCCTAACTTATCCTTATTCAAATAAATACATTATTTTTGTGCCTAAATTCTAGACGAAATATCAATATTAAAGTACTCAATACGGAGTACAAACAAAACAATTTATGAGTGCACCTCAAGCAATTACAGAGCTGATTACTCTTGCAGACGGCAGAGAAATCACAATCGAAACAGGGAAGCTGGCAAAACAAGCTGACGGATCTGTGGTAGTAAAAATGGGCGGAACAATGCTTTTAGCAACTGTTGTAGCCAACAAAGAAGCCAATCCTGGTGTAGACTTTTTACCTTTAACAGTTGATTACAGAGAAAAGTTCTATGCAGGTGGTAAAATCCCCGGAAACTTTTTCAGAAGAGAAGCCAGACCATCTGATCAGGAAATCTTGACAATGCGTTTGGTAGACAGGGTTTTGAGACCTTTGTTTCCTGAAGATTTCCATGCGGAAGTTCAGGTAATGATTTCATTGATTTCTTATGACGGACAGTCGATTCCTGATGATTTGGCAGGTCTTGCTGCATCTTCAGCAATTGCGATCACAGATATTCCCTTCAACGGACCGATGTCTGAAGTAAGAGTGGTAAGAATCGACGGAAAACTTTCTATCAATCCAAAACTGGAAGATCTTAAAAATTCTGACCTTGATATTATGGTTGGAGCGACTAAGGATTCTATCGTGATGGTGGAAGGTGAGATGAAAGAGATTACTGAAGCAGAAATGTTGGAGGCTATTACTTTCGCTCACGAAGAAATAAAAAAACAAGTGGAAGCTCAGGAAAGATTAGCAGCAAAAGTTGGAAAATCATTCCCTAAAAGAGAATACAACCATGAAAATCACGATGAAGCCATCCGTGAAAAAGTATGGAAAGAAACGTATGATAAAGTTTATGAAGTAGCAAAGACACCTTCCGGTAAAGAAGAAAGAAGCGAAAAATTCAAAGCGGTTCGTGATGAGTTTTTAGCTCAATATATTGATGATGCAGAAGAACTGGAAAGAGTAACGCCTTTTGTAAAAGTATATTATCACGATGTGGAAAAAGAAGCGATGCGTCAGATGATTTTGAATGACAAAATCCGTCTTGATGGTCGTGATCCTGAAACAATCCGTCCGATCTGGAGCGAAATTGATTATTTACCGGGAGCGCATGGTTCTGCCATTTTCACAAGAGGGGAGACTCAGTCTTTGACTGCTGTAACCTTAGGGTCTATCAAGGATGCCAACATGGTAGATAGTGTAATGATCAATTATGATGAAAGATTTTTCTTACATTATAATTTCCCGCCATTTTCAACTGGTGAAGCCCGTCCTTTGAGAGGAACTTCCAGAAGAGAGGTTGGTCACGGAAATTTGGCTCAGAGAGCTTTGGCAAATATGATCCCTGAAGAAAATCCTTATACCATCCGTATCGTTTCTGATATTCTTGAATCCAACGGTTCATCATCTATGGCAACTGTTTGTGCAGGAACTCTAGCGTTGATGGATGCAGGTGTTCAGATTGCGAAACCGGTTTCCGGAATTGCAATGGGATTGGTCACTGATGTGAAAACAGGGAAGTTTACAGTACTTTCCGATATCTTGGGAGACGAAGATCACTTGGGTGATATGGACTTCAAAGTGACAGGAACTGCAGACGGAATCACTGCCTGCCAGATGGATATCAAGATCCAGGGACTTTCTATGGATATTATGGAAAAAGCACTTTTGCAGGCCAGAGAAGGCAGACTTCATATCTTAGATAAAATCACTGAAACTATTGCTGCGCCAAGAGAAGATGTTAAACCTCACGCTCCGAAAATGGTAATGATGGAAATCCCTAAAGATTTCATCGGTGCAGTGATAGGGCCTGGTGGAAAAATCATCCAACAGATGCAGAAAGACACAGATACAGTTATCGCTATCGAAGAAGTTGGAGAAATCGGAAGAATCGAGATTTCCGGTGTCAGCAGGGAGAAAATCAACGAGGCGATTGCAAAGATCAACGAGATTACTTTCGTTCCGGTTGTAGGCGAAGTTTACAAAGGAAAAGTGGTAAAAGTAATGGATTTCGGTGCCTTCGTAGCGATTGCTAAAGGAACAGAAGGTCTTCTTCATATCTCGGAAATAGAATGGAAACGACTGGAAAAAGTACCTTATGCTGAAGGTGATGAAGTGGAGGTGAAGTTTATGGGCTATGATGACCGTAAAAAAATGAAACTTTCCAGAAAAGTTTTATTGCCAAGACCTCCAAGACCAGAACAAAAACCTAGATCAGAAGGACAGGGAAAACCAGAAGGCGAAAAGTCTGCGGAAAACCATAACCCTTCCACAGAAGCATAAGATTCAAATCTTATATATTTTAATCCCCCGAAACTTCGGGGGATTTTTTTTACATATTATTCAAATTTGAAAATATTATTTTACAATGAAATGATATAATTCTATTGATTTTGATTAAAATTTGTGTTTCTTTTAATTTCTTATTCATAAAATAATTAATTTTATAACTTGTATTACAATGAATTGTAAATAAGATACTATTCTTTTTACCCCTTTGTGTAATTGATTATAAAAATACCAGTTTCCATCTTTGTAAAAAAGATAATGAAGATTACCGTTGCCATAGTAGAAGACGAAAAAACATACAGCAATACGCTGAGAAAAATTATTAATCACCAGAATGATCTGATTTGTGTTGCGCAATTCTTCAGTGGAAAGGAAGCGAAAAATGATTTGGAAAAATATCATCCTCAGGTTGTTTTAATGGATGTCCAGCTGCAGGATGCAATCGGGACGGATTTGGTCAGGATTCTCAAACCATTATTACCGGAAACCAAATTCATCATGTGCACCACTTTTGAAGATGAAGAGATTATCTATGAAGCACTGAAGAATGGAGCCTGCGGCTATTTATTAAAAGATGAAAGTATGCAGAAGATCACATCATCTATCAGGGATGCTGTAGATGGGAGTGCCCCGATGAGTAATACTATAGCGCAAAAAGTTTTGAGCTTTTTTCAGAAAAACCAGCAGGCTGATAATGAGCTCAGGACACTGACGCCTAAGGAAATGGAAATATTAAAAACCTTATCCGAAGGTTATCTTTATAAAGAAATCGCTGATCAGAAATGCATCAGCATCGATACAGTGAAAAAGCATATCGGGAGCATATACCGTAAATTGCATGTTGCCAATAAAATAGAAGCTGTCAACAAATATAATCAAACCAAATATTAAACTATGAGTACAAAACTAGACCAATTGAAAATTGCTTTTGAGGATTACATTTTAGAAATTTTTGAAAGCAACGGGCAGGATTCTGATGATAATTCTGACCGTACTATTCAGAATGCTGAACAGCAAATCAGGAATTATATCAATATTGCGGAAGCCACAATGACGGGACATGAGATTAGCGAACAAAGAGCTTCCAAACTTAAAAGAAATCTGGAAGTCTCCGCTCTGAAAGAATTTTCTTATAAATATACGATAAGTAAAAAATGCTTAGAGTTTATTGCAAATAATGCGACAGATAATTCAGAGCTGATGTTTGATCTTATTTCAGTCCCCACGAACGGATCCGAAGATAAGAAGATCGGTTTTGCATTGAGTTTTCCCGAAAATCCATCGAAATATTATCAGGTTTTGGATACAGATGATTATATCGATATTTCCAAAGATTTCAAAGGCTATAAAGATTTCTTTGACCGGGAATATAAGCCTGTTTTTGATGATGCCTTTGCCGGTAATATCTTTTCCGGCAATGAAAACACAAAAAAAGTGAGCATCTATTATGAAAAATATTTCCGGTCATTATGCAGAAAGGTTATAGACAGCCAGGATTCTAAAAGCGTTCTTACACTCACTACCGGGATCGTAAGCTTTGATATGGAAGATATCATCCGCGGAGAATCTCGGCTCAGCTTTTTCAATATGGGTCAATTTACATTCTACTATTCGGTGGAAAGTGGCGCTTTGAAAGCAGCAGGACATGGTGATGTGAACCCGACCTATCCACCAGGCCCGAATATAATAAACGGTTAAAACATGACAGAGACATTTGACGGATGTCTCTGCTTTTATTTTTCTTAATATCTCTTCTATGCATGGTTTTTATTATGTCTATATCATTCTGGTTGGAGTCTGCCTCTTAAGGTCAGTGATCAGAAAAGATATACTGACGGTATATTTTTCAGTAGTCCTTTTGGTGGATCTCTATATGTTTTTCTTTTACAAACAGATAGGATTCAATTTACATCCTTATGCTATTATATTCTATTGCTGTTACTTCATCTATTATTACAGATCATTGGCAGCAAAGCCAGGTGTTTCTTACGGACTGATATTTTTGATATTATGCCTGGGGCTGGGACTTGTTTTCAGTTCAGAAAATCCCTACAGTATTCCGCTGATCATGATGCTGTCCGTAGTGTATATCGTTATTCCTCTGTTGTGGTTTTTTAATGAGATAATGTCTGGCAATGACCAAAAAATAACCGATAAACAAAAGTTCTGGACCAGCACGGCCATGCTGTTCTGGATTGTTTTCTTTATTTTCAAAATGATACCGCTTTATTTTTTTGACAGCAATGACCCGGATTTTCTCAGGGTGCTGGATAATATCTATCAGGTAGCTACTATTATTTCCTATCTTATATTCTGTAAAAGTTTATACCACAGATGAAATTTATTCCGGACGAAATAAAGCTTACCTATCTCATCTCTATATTTGTGATGATGTTTTTTGTCGGGTTTTTGATCTTTCTGGTATTTATATACAATAAAAGACAATTATTTTTTCATCAGCAGCAGAAGCTGAGAGAATCCGAGCATCAGAATCTTCTTCTTCAGAAAGAACTTGAAAAGCAAAAAGAAATAGAAAACGAAAGAGTACGCATCTCGAGCGATATGCATGATGACATCGGAGCCAGGATATCTGCTCTGAAACTGCAGGGCGAGTTTATCAAAGAAAATTACACCCACGACGCAGCGCTGCAATCAGAACTGGAAGAACTGCTTAATACCACAAGCGAGATGACTGTTGCAATGAGAGAAATGATCTGGAGCCTAAAGACTGAAAATGATTTCTTGCTCAACTTCATCGACTTTACTCACAAGTATGCTTCAGATTTTTTTTCCAGATCGAAAATGAAACTTCATTTTAATAATAACATCAAAGACAATATTCCGCTATATTCCGAAGTGCGAAGGAACCTGCTGTTTTGCTACAAAGAGACGCTGAATAATATCTATAAGCACAGCCAGGCAAGCGATGTGTCAATTCTGTTCAGTATAGATGCCGGCCAGCTGAAGCTGGAGATCTATGACAATGGAATAGGGATGCCTGCAAATTCTGAACAAATCTCGTCCGGGAATGGAATTTATAACATGCAAAACAGAATGAACAACATTGCAGGTAGGCTTGACATTCCTCAAATAGACAACGGCTGTAAGCTTGTTTTTACTTTACCGTTCTCAAAATAAAACTGGGTAAAAAACTACCCATATGTGTAATTGACAGAAGTTCTTTTTTTTCTCAATTTTGGCGCAACTAAAAACTACGAAAACCAATTAACCCGCCAAAAAAACTAATGATTATCCTTCAGTTCCGGCTGAAGGTTTTTTTATTTTAAAAATACCCATTTGTGTAATTGATTAGGATGTTTTTAATGCTGAAATTTGTCCAACTTTAAACTAATAAATTATGATAACCATCAAAGAATTCTCCCGGAAATATGATTTGGATATTATTCCTGTATCGTATGAAGACCTTACCTTAGGAAAATGTGTATGGGACGCCGGTGTTTTCGGGAAGCCAAAGTTTTCCCATGGAAGCATGCCGGATTATGCCTTTTCAACTTTTGTGTCCGCAGGGCTGATGTCTCTTGAGGATGCTGATGACACATTGAACAGGTTTCGTGCACAGCCCCTTAGGAAAGCAGCATTTTTCAATGTCAATATCGATATAGAGACCTCAGTGGCTGTAGATCTGGAACTGGATGATGCTACGAGACTTAAGAATGAAGTTAAATCCGATAAAATTGTAAAATTCACATTTTCCGATATCCGGTATAAGGAAATTGAATTTAAAGAACGGTTTATGATGGATGAAAAACTGGACCGGATCAAGCAAAACCATTGGAAAGAATATGATCAGGATCTGAGAAGAGCTTATCTGGTTACACAGCTATACTACGGAACTATAAAAGTCTATATAAAAAAAGAGTTTGAAAATCAGCTTAATCTTACCACGAAGGGTTTCACTTTAAAAGGTGATGTCACTTCGGACTCCATCCTGGAATATGAGTTCAACAATTCTGATCTTCCTTTTTCGATGAGGTTAAGCAGGATTAAGCATTTTAATTAAATCATCATTTGTGTTCTTCTTCATTAGAAAACCCATCAGTTAAATGATGGGTTTTCTTTTTTTGACAATCCTCCGGTTGCTGTTTTCTTGTATTTTCAGTTGTATCTGCTTAAGCTGGTTTTTATGATCCCGAAACCTAACTCTGTATTGGAATTATTGCTTTATGCTTTCCTCTCATCATTCAGGTGTCTGCATAGATTGTGCAGTAATTGGTTGACGTTGCTTCACCTATCCCGAGACGTTCTTTACGCCTTCGGAGCGGTCTTTCAGCCCTCCGGAGACGTTGTTTAATGGTCTGGCGGGGTTGTTGACTGTTCCGGATACGTTCCGGACGTGTCGGGATCGGTCTTTTACCTGTCCGGATAGGTTGGGTGACCTATCAGGAGGCGTCCATAACCCCGTTGGAAGGGTGAACAACCCCGCCGGATGTTTGCGGGACGTATCTGGAGGGTTGTAGAACGTATCGGGATAGGTTCCGGACGTGTCGGCAGGGGTTTGAAACGTGAATTGTTGGTTTTATACTCTCACTAGCATGAGCATATTCATATAGATTGGCTTTGCTGCCGCTCGCAATAACGGTATTTTTCCTGATGTAACATTGGGTTTGTTTCTCGCCATGCATTTAGGCATTACCCCGCCCGTTGCTTCAGATCATCTGCGCCACCGGTCTTCCTTGGTTGGCCGGATTTTCCTGAGCCAAAATTGTAGGTGTAGGAAAGCGTAACCACACGGGTGTCTCTTCTTACGGTGAAGTTTTCTATGTAGCTGGAGTAGATATTCCGGGCTTCGGGGTTGCTGGTGAGGAAGATATCGTTGAAGGTGAACCTGAGCGTACTGTTGTTCTTAAACTTCTTCTGCGCACCGATGTTGACGGACCACATTGGTTTCAGGAACATATAGGCGTAGACTTCTTTTGCTTTGTAATTGCCTGTGAGTTCGGCAGAAAAGCCGTTTCCTATTTTGAAGGAACTGATGCTGTTGAGGTCAAACGTGAAATTCCCCTGATTCTTAATATAAGTGTCAGAAATATTGCCGGTATAGCTACCATAATAGAAATTGGCACTGTTGTTCATTTCCCACCACCTGGTCACTTTTACAGGCGCAACCACGTTAAGTCCGTAATAAGTAGCGGAACTCAGATTCTCATTCGCCTGCACGACTACAATGTTTCCTTTTTCTACTATCGGTTTTAAGATGTCGGTAATGTTGTTCAGTGTTTTGCTGTAACTGAGGGTTGCAAAATATTTGTTGCTCAGGCTGTATGTGAATTCATAATTCATTGTGGTCTGCGGATTCAGATCGGGGTTTCCGGCCTGGTAAGTTGTAGGGTCCAGATAGAATTTGAACGGATTGAGCTGTTTATAAGTTGGCCTTGTGATTCTTCTGCTGAAGTTGAGTTCTATGCTGTTTTTATCATCCAGATCATAAGAGAAAACCGCACTCGGGAATAGTTGGGTGTAGTTCTTTCTATTGATTTGACTGGTGGTAAGCTGGTTTCCGGTGACGTTTGTGTTTTCCATTCTCAAGCCAAAATTGACTTTGAACTTTTCCCAATTTTTAATCACATTTCCATAAACAGCATTGATGTTTTCTTCGTAGATGAAATGATTGGTCTTTGTTGTATCAATTACAGGGATCCCGGAACTGGAATCAAAAAACTGAAGGTCATTATCGGCTTTTACAAAGCTGGTTTTGATTCCGGTTTCTAATTTCCAATTCTTTTTAAAGACTTTTGTAAGGTCAGTTTTCAGGGAATAAATATTCAGATTTCCGCCTAAGTCGCCTTTCAATAGGTAAGGTTTGCCTTCGTTGCCGGCGGTATCAAAATGTCTTGTGTTGAAGTTCTGAAGCGAGGTGTTGGCATAATTGATATAATCCAGATCAGTCGTAAGTTCTGAGCCAAGAGAATCGATTTTGTATTTGTGGTTAAAGTTCAAGGAGGCATTTTTCCAATGGTCGCGGTTGTTACTTTTGGTATTGAACGTTCCGCTTGGCTGATAATTTTGATTCAGAACCTGCGTATCGTTATTACTGGTCGGGTCGAATCTATTGCTGACGAATCCTACTGAAAATCCTAAAATATTTTTATCGTTGGCGTAATAATCCATGCCGGCTTTGGCGATATGGTTGCGGAAGTTCATTTTCAGAAAGTTATCCTGAACATAGACTTTTTGTAAAACACCATTGTCGTAAAAACTTCTGTCCAGCAACAATTTGTTGTAAAATTCTCTGTACGCAAAGCTGTAACTGGCAAATAAATTAACCTTTTTATTTCTGTGATTGATGCTGAAACTGTTGTTGTTCTTCACATATTTTCCTGTTCCTAAAGAAGTAGAAAGACTTCCGTTCGTGCCTTTTCTCTGGTCTTTTTTGAGTCTGATATTGATAATCGATGTTCCGGAAGCATCGTATTTTGAAGATGGATTGGTGATGAATTCTACTTTCTCTACAGTGGAAGACGCAATGCCGCGGAGGTAATTGGCAAGATCGGTTCCGTTCATCGGGGTGTTTTTGCCATCGATCTGGACGAGGAGATTACCTTTGCCACGAAGGGTGATATTGTCGTTGCTGTCGATTTTCACACCGGGTGCTTTTTCCAAAACCTCGAAGGCAGAATTACCAGTTGCGGCGATACTGTTTTCTACGTTGAGAATCATTTTCCCGTCCTGACGTTCGATGTAAGGTTTTGTTTTGGTAATGGTAACGGTTTCTATGGTTTTTTCGTCGAGGGAAATGGCAGGGAGTGTGGTGTTTCCGCTGATGGCAACTTCGGACTTATAGACCTCGGTTCCGTTTTTATTGATTTTCAGATTGTAGCTGCCTGACGCTAAATCATTGAAACTGAATTTCCCGTTTTGATCTGCGACTTCGGTTTTTAGCCATTTATTTTCTGTATTGAAAAGATTGATTTCGACCTGATTATTATTGTCGTAATCTATGGTTCCCGAGAGGGAATAATTCTGGACGGACTGCGCAAACATGTTTGTGAAGAAGGCGACCATCCACAGGAGGATGGCTAAGAATATTCTGGTCATTGCGGTTGTTTTTGGATTGAATTTTTTGGTATTCGCTGATTTTATTTGGCAGATGATGTTGCTTAAGATTTATTTTTCGTGTTGATGCAGTTTTCTGCTATTTTGAGAAGGGTATTGTTCATTATTTTCAGCTCTTGTCTGGAAACGTTTTGTAAAGCAACACTTCTGTTGTTTTCCACGAGGTTCTGGACTTTTTCGATGATATCTTTTCCGGATTTGGTCACGCTAAGGTTCGTTTTTCTGCGGTCGGTTGGATGGACTTTGCGTGTGATGAACCCGGATTTGACTAACAATTCGATGATTCTGGTGACGGAAGCATTGTCTTTAAAAACCAGATTTCCTATTTCGTTCTGTGTGATTTCGGGATTTTCGAGCAGGGCTTTGATGATGAGCCATTGGTCGATGGTGATGTTGAACCCGTTTTCTCTGAGTTGTCTCTGGGCATAATTCCTGTAGGCCCGGATGGCTTTGTCGATGTTATAAAATATGATTGAATCTAATTTTTCCATAATCTTTGATTTAAAATGATTTATCAATTATTGATATATCAATTAATTAGTTGCGTCAATTTTTGGATTGTTACAAGTGGGTGAAAAAAATCCGTTAAAAAAAATGGATAAAATGAGTTGTGATACAAACAATAATAAATATCAGGATGGAATTGTTATTTTAATTGATATTTAAAATATAAGACAACTCAAAGCTATGGATAATTAAATATTAGTAAAAAAAATAAAAATTTGAATATTTTTGAAAAAAAAGATTAGTAAAAAGCAAAGTTAAGCAAAACGATTAAATCCGTTGCTATACAATGTTTTATAAAGAAGTAGTCTTTATTTGGAACTCGGTGTCTGATAGGTTTTGGGCTTGAAATGACAAAGTTAAGTTACTAATTCGTTACCGATTAATAGAGGTTCCTTATTAGTTTAAACGGTTATATTTCAGTGTTTTGCACTTATTTTTATATTTCCTTGTAACTCAATGTAAATTAATTTTAAACATTAAACATTTGAGTTATGACGCAGACAAAAAAATCAACGTTCAAACTGCTTTTCTACTTGAAAAAGAACGAACTGAAAAAAAATGGTAATGCTCCGATTATGGCACGTATTACCATTGACGGAACACCTAAAACTTTCGGGACAAAGTTAGAAATTGACCCTAGCAATTGGGATCTAAAATATGGAAGAGTTGAGGGTAAAAGCGCAACAGCTTTAAATATTAATAAAAAGTTGGATAACATACGTGGGCGTATTGACAAAATTTATGAAGATATGCTGAAACACGAGGGCTTTGCTACTTCCCAAAAAGTAAAGCTCTCATTCTTGGGTGTTGGTGTAATGGATGATGCAATTCTAAAAGTCTTTAACGATAAAAATGAGGATTTTAAAAAATTGGTTGACAAGGAAGAACGTTCACAAAGCACCTACAACAAGTACATCACGGTTTATAATCATCTTACCACTTTTATCAAAGAACGCTATCATCGTGATGATATGGCCTTTCGGGAATTGACTGGAGATTTTATTAGGGAATTCGATTTTTATCTTCGGTACGATTTACAATCTACACATAATACGGTTTGGGTTTACACGATGCCCGTACTAAGTCTGGTAGAATTGGCTATAAAAAAAGGTTTGATACGTGATAATCCGTTTCAAGATTATGAAATTAATATGGAAGAAACCGACAGGGGTTATATTCTTAAAGAAGATGTAGAAAAACTGATGATGTGTGCACCGCCCCACCCACGGTATGAGCTTGTAAAAGATCTTTTTATTTTCAGTTGTTTTACCGGACTTGCTTATGCGGATATTAAAAAACTAACAAGGAACAATATTCAGTCTTTCTTCGATGGCCATCAATGGATCATCAGCAGAAGAAAAAAATCAGATATTGCTTCTAATGTTCGGTTAATGGAAATCCCAAAACGTATCATAGAAAAATACCTCGGTAGCACTCGTAATGAGTTTATCTTTCCAGTTCCAACCAATGTAACCTGCAATACTCACATTGGCAAATTAATTGAAAAAGCTAAAATTATTACAGAACAAAAAGTAACTTTTCACACCGCAAGACACACATTTGGAACGATGTTTTTGACAGAAGGTGTTCCCCTTGAAAGCCTTAGTAAAATGATGGGGCATAAAAATATTTCTACTACACAGATTTATGCTAAAATTACCAGCCAAAAGATTAGTAAGGATATGGATTTGGTAGCTCCTAAATTTAAGGAGATTGAAGAAGCGTTTTTACAGGTTATATAGTTAATCACAATTTGATAATTACGAGCAGAACTTAACGGTTCTGCTTTTTTTATGCCCATATTTTATAGCCAAAGCACATTTACTTCGCTCTGCTATTCCCTTTCTGTAAAAGAGCTTTTCGGCTACTTCTGGAACAGAAGATTAAAAAATGTTGCCATCTACGCCTCCCACACAAATACAATTTTTTAATCCTCTATTAGTGTGGCTTTGATAGCCCCACCGCTTTAAAAAAGTGTTTTAAAAATTCAGCGAATTGGAAGTGTTATTTCAATTCACTGTAAACCATTTCTCAATGCCATCTTCTTAGCTTCCACATTCATTTTTATCCAAAGACCCGTATGCTTTTTGTCCCATTTCAAGAGCAAAGGTATTTCCGTGTTCTTAACGCATCACAAAGGTCAAGCAAGTTTGGAAAATAATCTCCACCCGTTGGGTAGTATTTTTTTCCAAAACCTTGGTGATGCTAAACACGAACCTTTTATGCTCGTGAAACGAAACATAGCATACTCCGGCTCTTTAAACGAATAAAAAAAATGTCAGATACGAAAATTAAAAACATTGGAAATGGTAATGAAACGAAACAGCACCTCCTCTCATTGCCGAATAAATCTAAAAAAAATCAAAATCAATAACTAAAAATTAAAGAATATGAACATCACAGGAAGACTGACAAGGGATGCGGAAGTACGCACAACGTCACAGGACAAACAAGTAGTAAATTTTTCAGTAGCGACCAACGACAGCTACCGTAACAAGCAAGGCGAACGCATAGAGCAAACAACCTATTTCGACTGCTCCTATTGGATAACCCCGAATGTAGCCAAGCTACTCACAAAAGGCACTTTGGTAGAACTATCGGGACGAGTAAGTACAAGAGCGTGGACAGGTAATGATGGAGAGCCAAGAGCAGGTCTGAATTTCCACACCTCACAAATCAAATTGCACGGAGGTAGTAAGAGAACCGAAAGCGTACAAGCTACTGCACAAACAGGAAACAACAGTACAGCAGGAAAAGGTACAGAAGACGACCTTCCATTTTAATCAAGAACATTCAATCCATTTTTTATATCAAAATTTTAAACATTATGGCACATAATATCAATTTCAACGAGAGAACAGGACGTTATTCATTTTTCAGCGTTCAGCAAAAAGCGTGGCACGGTTTAGGGCAAATCGTGGAGCAATACCCAACAAGCGAGGAAGCTATCAAACACGCAGGATTAGATTACGAAGTCGTAAAATCCCCACTATTTACCAAAGGTTCGGGCATTATCGAAACCACCAACGGTATAGAGATAGGCAGTAGCGAATTGGAAGTACCTAACTATTTCGCCAACATACGCACCGATAACAATGCCGTATTGGGCGTAGTCGGTAAGGATTACCATATCGTACAAAACCGTGAAGCCTTTAATTTCTTTGATGCTATTGTAGGCGGTGACGAGGGCATTCTGTACGAAACCGCAGGAGCAATAGGCAACGGAGAACGCATTTTTATTACAGCCAAATTGCCCGATTATATTCGTGTAGGCAATGGCGATGATGTTACAGAAAAGTACATTTTCCTTACCACTTCGCACGATGGTAGCGGAAGCATCACAGCCGCATTTACGCCTATCCGTATTGTTTGCCAAAACACGCTGAATGCATCTTTACGCAGTATGACCAATGTTGTTCGTATCAAACACACTTCGGGAGCAAAACAACGTATCGAGAACGCTCACAAGATTATGGGACTTGCCAACACATTAAGCAATCAATTGGAGAGTATTTTCAACGAATGGGCAAAAGTAAAGGTAACGGACCAAGAGGTTAAAAAGCTAATCCAATTGGCACTTTGCCCGAATAAGGAAACGCTTGACCTTATCAAAAAAGGTGCAGAAGATGAAATTTCCACCGTGTTCAAAAACACCGTTGAAGATGCTTTTGCATACGCAATGATAAGCGACACCCAACAAATGGATACGACAAAAGGAACATTGTTCGGAGCTTATAATGCGGTTACAGGTTACTATCAGAACGTAAGAAATTACAAGAATGATGAAGCCAAGTTGCAGAGCATTGTATTGGGTGGCACTGCTCAACTCAAATCACAGAAAGCATTTGAATTGTGTAATGGTTTTGCTTTAGATGGTGCAGAAATCCTAAACCTTAATTAAATAACAACAGGCTACCGCTTTAATCGGTGGTAGCCTACTAAAAACAAAAGTTATGGCAAATTGGTGCAGTAATACAGTTGTATTCGAGGGGAAACCCGAAACAATCACAGCAATACAGGAACTTTTTCAATCAATGAAGGAAAAGGAAGAAAAAACCGAAGAAGGGCAACTACCCGAATTTATTTCTAAAAATAATGGTGGTTATTTCTTCAATATCTATTGGAATGAAGGCGATGAAGGGCAATTTCAGTATGAAACAAAATGGTCGCCCAATATAGAAGTAATTCAAAAGATAGCGGAACATTACGAAGTGAACTTTACACAGGATTATGAAGAAATGGGCAATCTTATATATGGTAGGGCAACATTTTATGACAAGCTACTCACAGATATTTATTTGGAAGACGAAGATTTTGAACAATACGGGTTTGATGAAGAAACGGACACCTACCATTTCGAAGGAGAAATTTACGAAAGTGATTACGAGATATTGGAAACCTTGTTGGAACGAAAAATCAAAAATCAGCAACCTTAAAATCTACCGCAATGGAAATAGTAACAATAATAGCTACAAAGTTTGTACGCCAAGATGTACCCGAATTGGCAACCCTGCAAAATGCAAAGGTTTACCTATTAAGGGAAAAACTGAACAAAGGCGACAAGTTGAACCGAGCCGAAAAAAATTGGCTTGCCGAAGCAGTAAACCGAAACGCCTATTTCAAAAGAGCCGTCCCGCTTATGGGTTATCGTTTTGGTTTCGAGGATGTTTTAAAATCCTATATCGTAAAGCAGTACGGCAGTTGGGCAGAATACAACGCTCCCGACAAAACAAGTCTTAGAAGTATCATTTATGGTAGGATTGACCAAATAGCGGAAATCAGTAAATAACACTTAAAGCCAAGTACGATGAAAATCATAGATAAAAAAGGGAATTGGATTGAAGTTACCGACCTCATAAAAGCTATTCAACAAACAGGTTGGTATAAAGAATATCTGCACGACCCACCAACAGAAACAGACAAGGAAAGACAGGAATATTGGGCAGATATGCACAAGAAACTTAAAAAAGAAAAAAGTAATAACAATTAAAATTTAAGAACGATGAATACAAATTTTTTCAATCAGATACAGCAGTTGGACTTTACAGGAGTATTGCAACTGAACATTTCAAAAGGAATAGAAAGCAACCTAATTGTAACGGTATTGCTCAACAACGAAGCGTGTGGAGATACTGCAAAAAATCTAATTCCCCCATTGACATTTAACGCCACGCCCCAAGAGTTTGATGAGGGATTTTTTGAGCAGATAACCACACCTATACAAAAGGTATCGGGCTTAATGGTGGATATGGAGAAATTTCAAAAGCAACTTGATGAAGCCAAAGCACAATCGGCAATCGAGAAAGCAAAAACCGAAAAAGAGAAAAAAGAAAAAGAAGCCAAAGACAAGAAGTTTAAAGATGCAATGGCAAAGGCGGACGAGTTGGAAAAAGAGGGTAAGTTCCGTGAAGCGTGGATAAAAGTACCCGATTTAACGGAGTTTCCCGAAAAAGCAGACGAGATACGCAAACGCAAAACAGCATTATCCGACAAATTCGCAACACCGAGCCTTTTCGGAGCAATGGACGAAGCAAAACCCGAACCACCAATAGAACAAGAAATTACTGCCGATTATCCTATTGATGAAACAGACGAAGATGAAAAGAATAGTAATCATTAAAACAGAACATTATGTTATTAGCAACGCAATTAGAAAGAGTTTTTATACTCAAAGATAAAGGACAGGACATCAGACTGACCGACCCAGAACCACGTTGGAGCGTGGAAGCCGTGATGAATTTTTATGCCAATATGTACCCCATTCTGACAACTGCAAAAGCATCTGCACCGCAAATTAAAGATGATGCAGTCGAGTACAAATTTGAAAGCGTAATGGGTACGAAAGGTTAACCAAATATTAAAGCGATGAATTATGCAACGCAACATCATATCGGGAACTATCAGCATACCCGAACAAAAACGACAACGGCAATTGCGCCGACAGTTGGGCGAGTTCGCCAGTTGGATGCAAAGACCAAAGGACGCAAACCAAGTGCAGAAAGACAAGCAGAAATCCGTACCGATAGCAATGCTCCCAATGGTATTCTAAAGTGTACGTTTCTGCCCAAACTGAAAACAGCACAATCCGTAGAGGCTTGTCAGAAAACGGAGAGGGATTTTTACAAGTCCCTTTCCAAACTTGCCAAGCATTACAGGATTGAACCAATGCAGACCAACAGTTTTAAGTTTCCCTACAATATAACATTGGCTATGTGGGATATGGAAAACAAAGTAAAGCGTACCAACAGCAATTGGGATGGTTTCAGATTGGTAAAGGATAGCAGGAAAACCTATTTTATAGGCGAGGAACGATACAACACAGGAACAACCTTGTATTACATTCCCGTTGTGCCACTCTTTAAAATGCTCAAAGACCCAAAGCGTAAAAAGACCGCACAGCTTTTACTATCGGTATGTAGTTATCTGTATCATATCGCTCAAATTCCGTATTACAGGCAGGAAGAAAGTTACTTGTATTGGCTTTACGAAATGATGAACGATTGGGTGGAACAGGACGAGGAAACGGAAGAAACTGAAAGCTATAAAAGTGAATTGAAAAATGCCGAATACATTGGCGATAGAATAGAACAAAAGCTATTTAATCGAACGAATCTAAAGGTATTTGAACAGCGTTTGAACCGATTTAAAAGTGTTGATATGTTCGACAAGGAATGTTGGCAAGTGGCTTGTAATGCGTTTGCCCTTTGCACAGAATATCCGAACACCACTATTTTTAGCAACGCAACATTGCCCGAAAAAGACCCTTATGATGATGATGAAAATGAAATAATCGGAATGGAGAAATACATTTCATTTATTGCAGATACTAAAGGCTGGTTATACGAAAGCCTTTCAGATACCATCAACAATGAATTTAACGAGTACGGAGCAATGGAAGAACCTACTATTTCCAAGCGGTTTGACGGAAGCGAAATACCAACAGCCAATCTTGATTTTGAGAACCGATTGTTTGGTTTATTGAATGATTTGAGTGGAATATTATACAAATATAAAACAATAGAAAAATGAATACAACAACAGATATAAAAGACCATTTTGGAACATTGTACTATGCAAAATCCGCTTTGGTTTTCTATGAAACCAAAGGAACAGAAAACGATATGTACGTGGAGCATTTTGATATGGACAGCAACGGAATGCCTATCAATGCCCATCCATTAACCGTAAAGGAAGCCAATATTTTAGCAAAGTCCTTACAGACCGATGAAGAAAAGAACCAAGCCTTTTTAAAACCAAAGGGAATTTTGCCTACCAATATTCTGCATATCAATCCAAATGCGGAAAAAGGTACGGTACTTTGGTACACCAAAACACAGCAACGGAAACTGTATTTTGTGGATAGTTTGGGCATATCCAATGGAAAAGCACAAGTACCACCAATGCTTTGGTTAGCGAGCAAAAGCAATCTTACGGTATTTGCTTTGGCAAGCGACAGAAGACCAACCGAGAAAGCACCTTTGCACTATGCACCTTTTTTCAATATTTATGAAAACGGCAATGTATGTATGGGTACGGTAAGCATAGACATTAAAAATTCGGCTTCGGTTGAGGAATTTATTCGCGCGTGGGAGCATTATTTTTTCAATTCCTATTTCAGCCATTCATTATGCGAAAACTTAACCAAAACAAACATTGTAAACCTTTGGAAAGACCTTGTTGGTACTAATAAACCTTTTCCGAAAGAAGTATTAAAAAAGAACAACAAAACCCTTAAAAATCTATTGTAATGAATACAGCAAAAACCGCAGTACATTTTACAGATAATTACCTGCTCAATCCTACCAATCCGATTTCGGTAAACCTTATCGGAGCAGGTGGCACAGGCTCAAAAGTATTGACCGCCTTAATGGAAATAAACGAAAGTTTGATAGCATTAGGACACGCAGGGTTCCAAGTCCACCTTTGGGATGATGATGTTATCACGAGTGCTAATTTAGGCAGACAGCGATTTGCAGAAAGTGAAACAGGATTGTACAAATCCGTTGCTTTAATCAACCGTTGTAACCGTTGGGCAGGAACAAATTGGAAAGCCGAAACGGTAAAGTTTGAAAAGGACAATTTTGGCAGATTGCCCGAAAAAGCAAGGGCAACAATTACCATTACATGTGTGGACAATGTACAGGCGAGATTTGGTGTTGCTGAAATTCTAAAAGAAATAAGCTACCGCAGACACTACCAAGATGAGCCAAAATATTGGCTGGATTTTGGCAACAGCCAAGATACAGGACAAGTGTTACTATCTACCATCGGAGAGATAAAGCAACCCAATTCAGAGAAATACCAAACGGAGGCAAGCCTGCCATTTGTTACCGATGAATTTGGCGAACTATTGAAGCAATCCGAACAAGAGGACAGCACGCCAAGTTGCTCACTTGCCGAAGCGTTGGAACACCAAGATTTGTTTATCAATTCATCGCTTACACAAATGGGTTGTTCTTTGTTATGGAACTTGTTTCGCAGGGGAATGACTGAATACAAAGGATTTTTTCACAATCTGAAAGATTTCCGCACCCACCCGATAAAAGTTGCCTAAAAGCCGAAATCGGCGGGCAAAAATGCAATTCCTTCCTACGGTCGGAAACGCATTTTTGCGGTTTAAAGCGGATGCAATCACTTTGCAAAAATGCACCGGCCCACAATTCCCTTTCCTTACATTTTACCAAACAGGTTGCGAGTTTTTTGCGTGGGATATTCAGTATCCCATTTTTTGTATTTGGTAATGACTTCTTTTCTTTTCACACAGCGACCAAAGAAAAGAAGCAAAAGAACGTCGCCTGATTAATGATGGTTTATAATAGAATATTTGCCATAACCCTAGCATCTAATTCATTAAATTTGTCCTTAAAACAAATAGACTAATTCCTATACAAAATACCCAAATTTTCTAAATTATGGGGTTAGCGGTAAAGCTATAATACAGGTCATAAAAGATGAAATACTTAGTAAAGGACGAGGAACTCGAATTGAAATATGAAGCAGGTAAAGGTGCTTGGACATATCACATCCAAGTACCTAACACTAAACATATCGTAGGAAAATGGGGTTCATTGAAAGTATCTGGTACAATTGACAACTACACAATTGACAGTATTAATTTGTTTACGATTGGAGGACAAGACAAGCTAATTTCAATTAATGACAAAATCAGGAAAGCAATCAGCAAAAGTGGTGGCGACACTGTAACTGTGACACTTTACTTATTGACTTCAAAGGAGCCGATTACAGAAAAAGAAATATTAGATACTTTTAGAAATTCGGGTGTTTTAAAATCGTTCAATAAATTACCAAAAGAAGATAGGATCAAAATTATTGAAAAAATATCCTCTACAAAATCCGAGGACAAACAAGTAAATCTAATTTTGAAATACATTGACCAATTGGGTGACGACAATGATTAAGCAGTCTTCACTTGATTTCCTTTCTACTCTCAAGCACAATGGTTTGAACAAAAAAATGGCATTACTTTAAAACTGTCAGTAAAAATAAATTTCAAAATGATTGAAACTGAAATCTCAATAACCGTAAACAGGAAATCCGATATTACCTTATTAGAGCAAACAATCGTCGGGAACAAGTTCCAATTTCCGGTTTACATTCGGGAATATGAATTTAGCTATCAAATAAATTTTACAAGTGATTATGAGGAATGGGAATTAGACACGGCTATTCTCAATTCTTTTCCTGGATATGAATTTACCACCGACCTCGAAAAAGGACGGAAGGAAATACGGATACAAATATCCCGATACCAATCAGAATTATCGACTGATGGCTGGGGAAGACGGATTGAAAATCCTTTGGATGAAACGAAATATCTTGTGAAAGCATCGGCAAATAAGTCTGAAAAATTCAACTCTAAAATCAAAGTTTTGTTCGAAGATAAAGAGCAGTTCTACTTTGTAAACATTGTGGATGGTGTTAACAGTACAACCGAAGAAAAAGGTTTTTTGCTTCTGGATCATTTTAAAGCCAATGAAACGGATGAAGCAACTTTTTTTAAAGATAGATTATACAAATCTCCATTAGAAGCTTTTCATTCAGGATACTATAAGTTATCTGAATTGGTTGACAAGGATTTTAGCACTTATCTTGAAAACAAAAAGAAAGAAATCAGAGAAATTCAAAAACAACCACGAAAAATCATCAGAGATTTTATAAACGCCTGTAACAGTTCCGATGAAAGTAGTATCCTGAAAAATCTTGACGAAAATATCGTTTTTGAAGTTCGTAAAAACTGGAAAACAATATTTGAAATCGAAGGGCTTTCAAAATTCAAAGAATATCTGAACTCATCCGATCAACAATTGTGTGGTAAGAATTTTAAAATCAGGTCATCTTGGAGTTTTAGTTTACCAAACGTGACTATTGGAGTAAAATATTTTCCGCCAGTTACAGAAAAGGATATGCACCCTACTCAAAAATATGAGCAGATAAGGTTTGTACTAAATGATAAAAAAATCGCTAGTATTTTGTATGAGAATTAGTGAATTTTATCCTAATTGATAACGGCTTCTATTACTTTTCTAAAATATTCCGCATCATTACCAATCAGCAAGTAACTTGAAAAACCAATATCTAAAAGATATTTACCCACTTTCTCATCATCAATATCACTATGTGCAATAAGTTTTATAGTTGGATATTTTGTTCTTAATTCTTGAAGTTCAACAAAAACATTCTTGTTGTAAAAATCAAGGTCGATAATACAAATTTTTGGGAGTTCATTTAATGAAGATAATTGTGACAGTCCATCTTCAATGCTTTCTGAACGAAATAAGACTTCAGTTCCTGAAGCAATGAGGTCTTTACAAATGAAATCTAAAATTGGGCTTTTATCATTGATAAAGGCGAGTGTAATTTTTTGTTGGGATGTACCAGTTTTCATATCATCATACTTTTTTAAAGTTGATGTAGCCCTGCACAAAAAGAAAGCGCAGGCCACTACACTTACCGCACATTGAGGCACTGGTATACCCGACAACGAATAAGCGAGCGCCCACGCCTATGGCATGAGCGTTCTTCCTTATCGTCCCGTTGTCTAAAAATTACCAGTTTTCAATGTGGGACTTAAAGCAAAAACACTTTAAGTATTTCTATATTTTACATAGCAAAGATACTAAACTCTTGCTATTAGATGTATTAATGCAATAAAAAAGCTTAGTCTGAATTAGTTTTGTGATTGATATAATTCTGCTCCAATATTGTCATCAAATCTGTTTCCTTATAAATAATTTTGCCACCAATCTGAATATACGGCAGGATATTATCATCACGATATTGCTGTAAAGTGCGTTTGCTAATGTGTAACAGTTTGCATACATCTTCGCCCGACAAATAAATTTCTCCATTCATTACAGGACGATAGTTTTTTAATATGCTTTCAATACGGTTTCTCAACATCAAAATCATTTCTTGATGGGAAATGATTTCTTCATTCTCATTCGTCAATAAATCCATTGTCATTGGTATTTTAAGGTTGGTGGGCTTCGAGCAAAGCCTGTACATCCGAGCGTTTATAATAATTCTTCCGGTTTAGTTTGGAATAAGGCAATAAGCCTTTGTCCTTGTAGGTCTGCAAAGTCCGTTTGGTAATATCCATCATCAGGCACACTTCCTGGTTATCGAGCCATTTTTCTTCTTTAAAAATTGAAGTGTATTTCAGTGTGGCATTTTCGGTCAATTCCAAAAGTGCTTTCAGTTCATTTTTCATTCCGTCCAATACGGATTTTTGTATTGCGATAACTTCCATTTTTTGCTCAATTTTGCTGTGGAAGTCGAATTTATCAAGGATTTGTAAAGGCTTGGAAAATGTTGTATTGATTGTCGTTGAAAGGTAGTATTTGGCACTGGAACAACAATTTAGAAACAATTTATTTTGTAGATTTGGAGAAAGTAATTTTGCCGTTAAACATACAAATTTTACATTTTGTATGTTTGAGAATTTAATAGCAAGTATAACCAAAAAATACCTAGCAAGAAACTATGAATAGAAAACTTACGACAAACTCAAGATTAGTCAATGAATTATTTGCTAATTACATCAGCACATTCACTGCTTTTTGCGAACTATTAAACAACTCAATTCAAGCAAAGAGTAAAAACATTTGGATCGACATAGATTACACTTTAGAAACTGAAATACATCCTCTTTTAATCAAAAAAATATCAGTAAAAGATGATGGTAACGGAGTTCATATGTCTGATATCGAAAAAAAATTATTGGATATTGGAACAGCAAATAAAGATGGCGGAAAAGGAATTGGAAGATTTGCCAGTTTTCAAATTGGACAAGAAATCGAAATTGAAACTATTGGATATTCATAAGAAGAAAATACTTTTACTGAAACATACATTCCGTTATCATTTAATAGTTTTGGTAAAAACATCAATGTTTCTGAAATTGAGTTAGCGACAAAAGAAAATATTCTAAAAGGAAATAATCATAATACTTACTACAAAGTAACTATTTCAAATTTGTATCCACATACGACAACAGAAAATGAACCAAAAAAGAAAATAATTGATAAATTTCTTAAAGATAATATTTCAGATGCTATTTTTGAGAGATACCCTTTAAAAATTTTCAACAAAGAAGTTACATTTCACATTAATGGTAAAGCTTTAAACCCTAATGATTTCGTAATTGACAAACCTATAAAACTAGCCAAGACTTATACTGACACTAAAGGCAAAGAACACAAAGTTCTTTTTGACTTTATGCAGATTAAGAAAATGGATAAAATAAAAGTTTTTTTAACTGCACAAAATGCTGGTCTAAATACAATAGCAGGAAGTCTGGAGTATGATGCCAGTTGGTTGAGCCCAAAAATAGGAGGATGGTTTATTTATGTATCTTCATCTACGCTCTCATCTGATATTTATAGAAACATAGATTTAGATGATTTAGACCCAGATTGGAGAAAAGTAAGAGAATTTATTAAAGACAAATTAAACACATTCTTCAAGGACAGAAACTTTGAGTTTGACAATTTTTCTGACAACCTTAAAAATGACGATTATTATCCATATAAAGAACGGGCAAGCTCAAAATCAAAAGTTATACTCTTTGATAAGTTAGCATATTTAGTGGAAGATAAATACCATATTTTAAAAGATAATAATCAATTAAGAGAAATCATTTATCCGCTTATAGATAGAACAATTTCCAATGGAGAATTGAATAATATTTTAAGAAGCGTTCTAAAATTAAACAACAAAATGATTTCTAAATTCTCGGATTTATTGGAAAAAACCGATTTAGATAATATTGTTGAATTTTCTGATAAAGTTGCTTCGAAAATTGAAGATATTGAATTTCTTGAAAAACTTGTTTATAGCGAAATATCTAAAAATGTGAAAGAACGAAAAGAACTTCATAAGTTTTTAGAAAGGATGTTATGGGTTTTTGGAGAAGAGTATTCCGAAAGTACCAAACTATTGTCAGATAAAAATTTAGAAAAAAATCTAACTCAATTAAGAGACGATTGCTTAATATTTAAACCATCAAAAGATGGAGATAACATAAATGTCATTGATGAAAAACCGGTAAAATCTATTACTGACCTATTTATGTATAATGAACGGGTTTTAGACGCTAAAAGAAGAGAAGTTTTAGTTGTTGAATTAAAAGCCCCAAAAGTAAAAATTAGCCCAAAAGAAATTGAGCAAGTAATGAAGTATGCCAGAGAAATCGAAAAACTTGATGCTTCAAGTTCAAATATTCATTACAAAATTTTATTGATTAGCTCAAAGATTAATTCTGATGCAGAATTTCAAATAAAAGGTAATCAAAGAAACGAAGACAATCCTTACTTCTATTTTAGGAATGAAAATAAAAATATTGAAATATGGATAATGAAATGGTCGGATTTATTGGAAAATGTAAAAAGAAAGCTAAAATATATGTCTGCTATCTTAAATACCAAAGATATTGATGTTCAAGAAAAAGCAGAAAAAGATTTTGCAGATATTGAGTTCAGTAAAGTGAGCTCCTCTCTAAAAAGAGTGGCGATGTCTTAAATTATAAAAAAAGTAGTAAATAGAAAATGTTATCATACAGTACAAACGAAAAAGCTAGTACTTAAAGTAAAACAAGAAAATTTGTATCAGCGTTGTGCAGGCTGTTCCGTTTTTACGGTAGTCTGTTGTTTTTCTTTCATCACACGAGAATAAACCCAAAGTGATAAAAGTCCAAATATAATCAATCCATAAGCTACCCATTTACCAAACTTTTCAAGCAATTTAATAATAACCGAACTTTCATAAGATGAAAAACCTTCGGCTCCCATCGGACCACGCCTGTAAAACTTTCGTCGGTTAAGCCAATAGCGAAGTCCTAAACCTGCAATCAAAAATATTATTCCTATAACCAATGATGCGACCATAACAAAACACTTAAAATCTACTTTTTAAATTTACAAAAAAAAACAGTTTTAATATCCCTTAAAAAGAGAAATCCTGCTTTTTGTGGCAGGATTTCATTGTTTTTAATCAGCACTATTAAACTGAAAACTTATCTGTTTTTCATTTCCAAAGCTGTCCGAAATCCAAACATCAAAGGATTGCGAAACGGCAGATGTTGAAGTATAGTACAACCGAAATTGCTCTGTGGGTAATGGGTATAAATCGTTCGGTAAATATGGTTGCTCATCGTAATACCGCAATGTGCCTTGTCCGTCAAATTGGAAATAGCGAAGAAAATACTGTGTGTTGCTGTAATTGCCTGTTCGCTGTATGGCAATGCGTATTTCTACCGTTTGTCCATTGGCTACATCTTTTGGAACTGGCATCACGTTTACCTCGAAAGGAAAATCGTTCTGTATTTCGAGTTCATCATCTTTACTACAAGATACTAAAGTTACCGAAGCTGTGAGGATTGCCAGCATTACATATATCGGCAGTAATCCTATTCTGAATTTATTAAATATTGCTATCATTGTTTTAAGTTTTTAAAAATTAAACCTTAATCCCACACCTGCGGATGGTCGGAATTGCTCTAAGTCCGTACCCCAAAATACTTTTGTGCGTCCTTGCAGGATTAACACAAAACGGTCTGATAGATATGTTTCAAGAGTGAGCCGTCCACCAGCTCCGTAGATGAAGTTATCCTCGCTCAAAATCTTTGCTCCGTCATACAACATCGCTTCGCCACGATTGATGCTTTCATAACCGACCACACCTGTTATTCCGAAGTTCAGTGTGATGTTTTTACGGGCATCACCCAACAGAAAGAAACTGTAACCGCCTTCGGCAGTATAAGTTTCCTGCGGTATGCGGAGGTCTTTATAATTGTGGTATTGGTGCGTGTATTCCAATGCCCAAAGCTGGTAGTTCCCGTTTTTACCGTTCACGGTCATTCCGATATTGAGGTAATAATCATTACCGATTTTATCATCGGACAGTATTCCTGTGCTTATTTCCAATCCTTTCTGTTTTGGGAGCATTCTTTGTGCCTGTGTAACCGTCATGGCCATCAAAATGAACATCACGGTATAGATATACTTTTTCATATTATTGCATTAAAATGTTATTAAAATTTTAGGTGCATATCGTTTATCAAACGAGCTTTTATCAAATCCGAATTTTCTACCTGCAAAGTTTGATGTCTGCCACCGTTCTTCTCGAAAATCTCAATCAACAGTACCTTGTCATCGGCAATGGTAAATTGGTCTAACAGGAATACGTTTTGTTCGGTTAGTTTTCCGCCAATCTCGTCCAAAGGCTTGTAAGTTCTGAGGGGTATCATCGGGCGTTCTTGTACCACAGTACGTTTGGCTACCTTTTTATCTACTACTTTGAAATTGATAAAATCAATCTGGAAAGGCACATTGGTTTTATTTCTCAATTCCGTATGGAAATAATATTTGCCATTGTGAATGTAAATGCCTTTGAGGATAAACTGAATGCCGAAACTCTTAGCTCCAATATGCTTGACTATCCGCTTGTCTTTCTTGTAAATCGTTTCCAATAGCAAGCCTGCTAGTGAAGGCGAATTATTGCCCAACTCTTCAAGAAGCACATCGTTTCCATTGGCTTTGTCTACTGCCTTTTGCATTGTGAGCAGGTCATAACTCAATGCCTCGGGATAGGAACTGTAATATACATTGAAACTGTAAAAACGTCCGTCATTGGTAATGACCGAAAAATTGGTTTCTGGTTCAAAATCCCTTACCGTTGCTTTTACACGCAACACGTTTTCTGCATCTTCTGCTTTTCCTGCAATCAGATATTCGCTTCCCAAATCCACATAACGGATAGCGGTCGGAAAAATCAAGTGCGAAGTTTTATCGTAGGTAACTTCCATTTTATACGGTTCTATCTTGCCTAATGCAAGCGGAGTTCTGATGCTGTCTTGTGCAAAAGATTGTACGGCAAAGCCGAGTATCAGGACAATTGCCCAAAAGGTTTTTAAATGATTTTTCATTATTAAAATTATTTGAGTTCAACATTATTTTTTAGATACCAAGAAGACTTGATATCCTGCTTTCAGCGTAACTTTTGGGGTTCTTACCTTTTTGGCGAAGTAGCCCGAAATTCCCTGTACCACGCCACGACTAAGGTCTGCTGCAACCTGCTGTCCAGCATTTTGCGTGAGCATTACGCTTGTTCCGCCTGTCTGGCTCATATTGCCTGCCATTTCGGTAAGGGCATTCATTTCCGGCGAATATGGAACGTACAAGCCTTGCTGTCCGTCCAAATCGTAAATGGTTATATCTACCGGGATGATATTGCCCTCCAGTTCTATCGAGGTAACTTTTAGTTGTAAACGCCCTCCCTGAAATTTCGCATTAGCCGTTAAAATCGTTCCTTTTGGAATGGTACGGCTCGGTGTTTTTGCAGGCTCTAATAATCGTAAACGCACACCTGTTTCGCCAACTACTGTTTGGGCATCGTGTACACAGGCTTTGATACTGTTTTTGGGTTGTGCCATTTGTTCCACAGAACCAGCGGTATAAAACCCACGGTTCTTTGTTTCGCTCCAATCCGCTAAAAAAGCACTGTCCGATGGTTCACGGTAAAGGGTTGATACTGTATTTTTTCTTGCTGATGTGAACGATACAAAATGCTCTTTTTGGTTAGTAGCCATAGCACTAATAGCATCCGGAACAGCACCATTAGCAGGTGTTGAATTTTCGGTATTCGCATTTTTTGGCAGATACTTTGCTGCCATTTCATAGGATTTCTCCATTAGCTTCAATTGGTCATCAACTGTGGCCACAGGTGGCACATCCTTTTCTGATAATTTTTCTTTCAATTCGTCCACCTGCTTACGCAGTTCCATTGTTTCAGCGTTATCATCTTGATAAAAGGAACTCAATGCGCTTTGGCTATTTCGATAGCTGTTCAAAGCAGGGTTACTGCTTCTTGCCGAATTTCTCCCACTACCGCCAAAGCTGTTGTTTTCCTCTTCTTCATTAAACGGTTCGTCGGTTGGCTCTTCTTTGTCTTCTGTATTCCAGTAGTCTGAAAGTGTAGCCAATGCATTGCGTTTTTCCTGCTCTTTGCGTTCGAGCATTTCCTGTTCATACGCCTTGCCTTTGTCGGCAGGCATTCCAGTTCCAGTAGCCTCTGGTACCGCATCGTTCAGCCCTACATTTTCAATTGTCTTTTTGTCTTCGGATGGTTTAAATATGAGGTACATACAACCCACGAAAACAATCGCCATTAAGCCGAAAATTAAGGGCTTTTTGAGCTTCTCCTTATTATTCTGTGTGCCGTCTTGTAACACATCAGCAGTTGCAGACGGATTACCTTCTGTTACCCGAACAACTGATTTTTTGTTCTCATTTTCTTTCATAAATTTTATTTTTTAAATTGTTGATACACTATCCTGCAATCTTGCAGGACTTCCATTTTTTTTGAGGACAGGATTTTCGATATGCTCTATGATCATATCGTTTCCAGACTTTGAGGTATCGTACCAGACTTTGAAAATTACACCAGCGGTAAGCAGTAGATATCCCACAAAAAAGCACAGGGTATATTGGTGCTGCTTGCGCACTGGCAATGCCTGCCAACGTTCGTCGAGCTTATCAAAATACCTATCCATATTTGCTCTTAGTTTTTTCATACTCTTAATTTTTTATGATGATGTTAGAGCTTGAACCGCTTGGAGATTTTACCCACATTTTGCTTTTGTTCATCATTAACCAAAGCAATAACCTCAACTGCATTGGGTACGACTATTAAAGAGAGGTTTGTCAGTTCCGATTTTTTTAGCAATTGCCCAAATTGGTCTTTTCTTGCCACCTCCATTCTGTTGAGTGAGAATTTGCCGTTCAGATAATTTACCCACATACTGCATTCTACACTTGGCTTGTCTTCTCCCGACCATTGCAGGTAGCCTGTCAGCAGTAAGTCCTGCTTAGGCAAAGTATCTGCACCTTTTTGGCAGCTTTCGAGGTATTCGCTGATGCTGTCTTTCAGCTTTCCGGCATACGCACCCTGCGTATGGAAATACCCGTTATATCCTTTGTCGGTAAGGATTTTTGCGAACGTGCTTAAATCTGATAATGCTTCCATAAGATTGTTTTTTAGCGTTCGATGACCTCTATATCCTTATTTTCCACGACTGCAAATTTTTCAATATTGAAGCCCTGCGGATTATTGTCGGAACGAACGGAGTTGACGAGATAGCAGGAAGTAATCAGGTTTCGCCTGGTTACATTGCTTGACCGGATAATGAACTGTTTGGCATAGGTGCGCACTGCATACGGGTAGTTGTCGAAATTGCACACGACACTATCCACCTCGATGCGTTGCTGCACGTTCCCCGAAATGATACGGCTGTAATAGCCCTTTTCCGACAAGTCTTTGTAGTAATCAAAAGCACTTTTATCGGCAAGGTTAAATGCCCTGCTCATATTGCTTTCAATAGCGTTCTTGTCGGGAGCAAGCGTAAAGAACAGTTCGTGAAATCTCCTAACGTGTTCCCTTGCTTCAACCGGGCGGTTGATGCTCGCATCCTGCGATAAGGCAAGCATCAGGGATTTGCCGTTATCCAGTACATAGATTTTTTGGCGTTGTTCTTCTGCAAAGCGGTAGGAACGCCATACGGCGTAACCTACCACGCTAATGCAGAGAACCGCAAACACAATGGCATATAATCTTATCTGCCTAAAGCTGTTTTCGATATTTCTTAGCGTTTTAAATTCCATTTTTTAGAATGATTAATGATTATTTATTCATCAGTTTACCGCCGATGTTTCCAACTGTTGAGCCTGCGCCTGCTCCGGCGATGTTTCCGGCTTTCATTGCTGTGGAGTTTACATTGCGGGTAAAGTTTCCTGCGCCTCCGGCTTGGATTACCCAACCTGTTACGGTCGGGATAGTGAAGTACCCGATGATGCCGATTATCATAAAGATGATGTACACGGTATTGCTCGTATCAGGTATATAGGTGGGGTCGGCAAGCATTGCTATATCCCTTTCCAAAATGAGGGATTGTATTCTTGCCAACATTGAGCTGAACAAATCCGAAACAGGAAGCCACAGGTAAACGCTGACGTACCTCGTGAGCCATTGCGTGAGCGTGGACTGAAAGCCGTCCCATACGGAAATAGCAAAGGCTATTGGTCCGAGTATGGAGAGGACTATCAGGAAAAACGTTCGTATGGTATCAATGACCAAAGCCGCTGCCTGAAAGAGTATTTCCAGTAGATTGCGAAACCAATCCTTTATGGCTTTCTCAATCTTGTAGGCTTGCCTGTCCATATACATACCCGCCATTGTTCCAATGTCGGAGGGCGACCATCCCAGTTCATCCAGTTTTTTATCAAACTCTTCGTCTGATACCATATAGGCAGTTTCGGGGTTCCTTACCATTGCCTCGTATTCCAACTGGTCTTTCTGCTGTTGCAGCTTGTTCAGGTCAAGCACCTGGTCTTCGAGTATTTGGTGGGTTCCTACTACCACGGGGCTTAATACCGCATTGATGGTTCCCAAAACAATGGTTGGAAAGAACATTATGCAAAGCCCCAAAGCGAACGGGCGCAGCAAAGGGAACATATCAATAGGTTCGGCACGGCTTAAAGCCTGCCAAACCTTTAATGCCACATAGAACAATGCTCCCAATCCCGCCAAACCCTTAGCGACTGCCGCCATATCGCCTGCAAGTGGCATCATATCATCATAAAGCGACCGCAGGAGTTCGTGAAGATTATCCCATTCCATAGTTTACCAGTATTTTTGGTTAGCAGTTCCGTAGAGTTCAAGCACTCTTTGGGCATCGTTTTTCTTTTTCGCTCTTAGGTAGCTTACAGAAATGTTCTTGTTGGTGTAGTAGCGTACAAGGCTGTGGTAATCCTTTACCTCTTTGTACACACGGTCAATCACATCCATACGCTCTTTGTCATTGAGCGAAAGGCTTGATGAGGTTATAATCTGCTTCAGTTCTTTCAGCAGTTCGGTACTTTCATTGAGCAGTGCCGAATAACCGTTGCCGATAGCGGTCAGTTCCTGCGGTGTGAAATTTGGGTCGTTCATCATCTTGCCGAAGTTGTTCACGTACATTTCGGAAACATCGCCTACCAACAATACCGTTTGTTGCACTTTACGGGCATCTTTCACAAGGTTGTTGATAGCTTTCAGCTTGTCGTAATATTCCTTGCCCTGGTCGTAAACTTTTTTCACTTCGTTGAAGTTCTTTATCACGTTGCTTACGGTGGAAGAAGTCTGCACGATTTCGTTTGCAGAGTTGATAATGCCCGAAGCCAAATTAGCCGGGTCGGTTACAACCCACTGGGCTTTTGCTGACGGTGCTACGGCGAGCATCAGTGCCGTACACACCAGATACAATACTTTTTTCATTGTTTCTGAATTTTTAAATTGTTAATGACTATTGATTTGAATTGTCCCGCCTTTGCATTGCGATATGCTTAATGGCGAGTTCTACATTACCATCCAGTTCGGAAGCAAGCTGCATTACTTCCATTTTTTCGGTTTCTTCTGTCGTGTAGGCGAGGTATTCCTCCAAACTAACTTCGGTGGCATAGACTGCCGAGTGCGTACCACCTAAGCCAATCCAAACCTCTTTGTAAAGTCGGCTTGCATCGTTGTTCATATTGATGGAAAGTACCTGCCCTTTCTCTTTGTCCGTAAGCCCCAACATCGCCTGTATATCATCAAACTTGTTCATATACTTGCGTTGGTCAAGCAGGATTTTACAGTCGGAGTTATTGATGATACTTTCCTTGACAATGGGCGACTGGATAATATCATCGACCTCTTGCGTTACGACAATCGCTTCTCCGAAAAATTTGCGGACGGTCTTAAACAAATACTTGATGTATTCTGCCATTCCTTCTTTGGCTATCGCTTTCCAAGCCTCTTCAATCAGGATGAGCTTACGAATACCTTTCAATCGGCGCATCTTGTTGATGAACACCTCCATAATGATGATGGTCACAATGGGAAAGAGGATTTTGTGGTCTTTAATCGCATCAATCTCAAACACGATAAAGCGTTTGGAAAGCAGGTCTAACTGCTTGTTGGAGTTCAGCAGGTAATCATATTCGCCACCCTTGTAATAGGGTTCGAGTACGTTCAGGAAGTTGGCAATGTCAAAGTCCTTTTCCCTGACCTGCTTTTCTTCCAGTACCTTGCGGTAGTCGCCTTTTACATACTCATAGAAACCGTTGAATGACGGGTAAACGTCTTCCGTTTTGATACGTTCGATATAACCGCTTACCGCATTGGAAAGGGCAACTTCTTCAGAACGGGTTGGCGGCTCATCGTCACGTTTCCATAAGGTCAGTATCAAAGTCTTGATACTTTCCCGCTTCTCAATGTCGAACACGCCATCATCGGTATAGAAAGGGTTAAAGGCAATTGGGTTGTCTTCTGTATAAGTAAAGTAAACACCGTCTTCGCCTTTGGTTTTACCTTTAATGAGTTCGCACAAACCTTGATAAGAATTTCCGGTGTCCACAAGCAAAACGTGAGCGCCTTGCTCGTAATACTGTCGTACCATATGGTTTGTGAAGAAAGATTTACCACTTCCCGATGGACCGAGTATGAACTTGTTACGATTGGTAATAATTCCACGTTTCATCGGCAAATCCGAAATATCCAAATGGATAGGCTTTCCAGTCAGGCGGTCAGCCATCTTGATACCAAATGGTGATGGCGAATTGTGGTAATTGGTTTCTTCCGTAAAAAAGCACAATGCAGGCTCAATAAAAGTGTAAAAACTTTCCTCTGCGGGAAAATCACCTGCATTACCCGGCATTCCTGCCCAGTACAATGTTGCTACATCCGTAGTGTTGTGTCTGGGTTTACATTCCATCAATGCTAAAGCACTTCCACAATCATTTTTTAGCTGTTTCAGTTCTGCCGGATCATCCGACCACGCCATAATGTTGAAGTGAGCACGAACAGAAGATAGCCCAAAACTGTGGGCTTCGTTTAGGTACTTTTCTATCCACTCTTTGTTGATTTGGTTGGCACGACTGTAACGAGCCAGTGAGTGCATATTCCTTGCGGACTTCTCAAACTTTTGTAGACTGGCTTCGCTGTTATCCAAAAACAAATATTGGTTGTAAATGTGGTTGCAGTTTAACAACAAGCCCACAGGTGCGGCGAATGACAAACGGCAATCACTTCGGTCGGTAGATAGCTTTTCAAAACGGGTATCAGCCGATACCATTCCGGGTAAATCGTCAGTATCGGACAAGGTGTGCAGGCTCAACCTTTTGTTCCCGATACGGACTTCTTCCGTTCCGAGAGCGATGTCCTGCATCGGTGTTCCAGCTTCCCTTGATAGCGTAAGGTACTGTTCCAATAATCCCTGTTTTTCGTCCGTTCCGATAATGTCATCTTCGGTAAGACGTTTCAGGGTTATGAAACCGCTATCGTTTACGATACGTTCAAATTGTGCCACTGCTTCCATAAAGCGGTATATTGTTTCCTTATTCCTAATTTCCTTTGGTATCAATGAACCTTTGCAAAGCGAACTGAAGTTGCTTTGCATTCGCATTCTTTCCTTAGTAGTCTTGGTTAGGAACAGGTAGCAATAGTGATTTAAGAATGGTCGCTCGTTGAAATGGCGTTGATAGGATTTAGCCAAAAAACTCTGGCCTTCTTTTGCCAAATCGGGAGCATAATTTTCCTTGATATACCAATCTTGCTTGTGAACAACTGTAAAATCAGGCAAAGTTTTAATAGCCTTATGCCAGGCGGAATGAATGGCTTCATATTCCGCAGAAGCTACAGTAAACAGTTCCGGCAAACGAACCTCAAAGCAGGCGGTAATATCTGCATCTTTAGATAGGATGCAGTTGTTTTCTACCGCCAACAAAGGAAATTTGTTCTCCAGCGTTGTTGTTTTAGATATATTTCTCATATTACATTCTGTTTAGATGTGAATTTTAAATAGCGGTGTACAGGCTTGCGACAGATGATGTATCGAGGATGTCTTTTATTAGCAGCTATCTTCATTAATCCGTGTTCGCCGTATTTTCGGTTGAGCGAAAAGGTCTGCCACACAATCAGCGAAGCACCGCCTGCTCCGAGAAAAAGACAGATGTAAGAGTTTACGCCAGTCATATATAGTATCATCACGAAAATGATCGTACCGAGTAGTCCGCCAGCGAAGATGAACAGGTATTGTGCTTTCAAACCTTTAAATTCCACCGTCCTTCCAATGCCTTTGTTTATGTTGTAATTGTTCATAAAGCAAACAATTAAAGAAAGAATGAACGCAGGATGGTAGCTGCCACGATTAAAAAGATACACGCACCAAACCAGCTTGCTGCCGTTTTGCTCGTGTCGGGGTCGCCCGAACTGAATTTGTTGTACACCTTAACACCTCCGATTAACCCGACTACTGCACCTATGGCGTAAATTAATTGGGTTGCGGGGTCGAAATAAGACGTTACCATTTGGGTAGCCTCGTTGATACCTGCTGTACCGTTTCCCTGTGCGAAAGCACCAATTCCTGACAGCATAGCCACGGCTGCCAGCAAAACTTTTTTTCTCTGTTTTTCCATAATTGAAACACATTAATTTGTTATTGTTATCCCGCACCTTGCAGGCTTTCGGGACAAAGGTGTTTCAGAAATGAAGGCGTTATAACAAATTGGCAGTCAGAGGAATTGTTTGGCGGTGAGTGGCTTTTTTGGGTTTAATTCTAATTACTTCGTAATAAAGTTTTTCCAAAATTTGAATTGCTATGAAATATTTGCATAAATTTGACACAATATGTCAACAGAAAATATGTCAACAGAAACAATAGGAGAAAAATTAAGACACATCCGAGAAGAAAGAGAACTACCTCTGCGGAAAGTTGCAGCCTTACTGGATATTGATGTTGCTATTTTAAGCAAAATGGAACGAGGGGAGCGGAAAATAACAAAGGAGATAATACTGAAACTCGCAGATATATATCACTGTAACTCCGATGAACTAATGGTTTCATTCCTAAGCGACAAAATCCTATATGAAATTCAAGATGAAGATTTGGGTATGAAAGCACTGAAGGTGGCAGAGGAAAGAGCAAAATATATAAAACAGAATAAGAAGAAATGACAATAAACCAACTCATAGAAAAATATTCTGCTGACAGAAAATATTACTTAACAAACAAGTATAACGAAACACTGCTTCGGAGTGATTTCTTAGACCCATTTTTCGAGTTGTTGGGCTGGGATATTAAAAATAATGCAGGAAAATCAACTAACGAAAGAGAAGTAATTTTAGAAGAAGCATTAAAAGCAAATGCTTCCGAGCATTCAAAAAAACCAGATTATACTTTCCGCTTGTTTTCTGAAAGGAAATTCTTTTTGGAAGCAAAAAAACCTTGCGTAGCAATTGAAGCAAGTAACGAAACAGCTAAACAAGTAAGGCGGTACGGCTTTACTGCCAAATTGAAAATTTCCGTTCTTTCAAACTTTGAATACTTAATCATTTACGACACTTCGGTAAAAGTCGATGAAACCGACAATTACAATAAGGCATTAATCAAAAAATATCATTATACCGAATATGAAAGTAAGTTTGAAGAAATCAAAAACCTATTGGGTAAGGACGCAGTGTATTCAGGTGCGTTCGATACCGAATGGCAAACTATTGAAAACAAACTAAATCAATATTCAATTGATACACTTTTTCTACAACAATTTAACGAATGGAGAAAGTTATTAGGAAGTGAGATATATAAACACGACCCTAAAATAAAAGAGCAGGAATTAAACGATATTGTTCAAAGCTATTTGAATAGGATTTTGTTCTTGCGTGTTTGTGAAGACAGAAATTTAGAAGATTATCAAACGCTTTTAGCCTTTGCCAACAAAAGTGATTTTAAAGCATTAATCAAAAAATTTGAACAAGCTGACAAACGCTATAATTCAGGATTATTTGACCAGTTACTTAAAGATAAAATTGTAGAAAATATTAGCTCTGCATTTTGGACAATTATCAAGCAATTGTATTATCCAGAAAGCCCGTACTCATTTAGCGTATTTTCGTCCGACATCTTAGGTAGTATTTATGAGATTTTCTTATCTGAAAAACTGACTGTACTAAACGGAATAGTTGAATTGGTAAAGAAGCCTGAAAATGTGGATAGAGATATTGTAACTACGCCAACATTTATCATCAATGATATTTTGCGGAATACGGTTTTATCAAAATGTAAGGACAAGACCGACAAAGAAATTCTGAAACTGAAATTTGCAGACATCGCTTGCGGTTCAGGTGCATTTTTATTGGAACTTTTTCAATTGTTGAATGATATTTTAATTGACTACTATTTAAAAGCAGACAAAACAAAACTTATTCAAACAAATATCAACACTTACAAACTTCCTTTCAAAATAAAGAGAGAACTATTATTGAATTGTGTTTACGGAGTTGATAAGGATTACAATGCAGTAGAAGCTGCAAAATTTGGCTTATTGCTCAAATTATTGGAAGATGAAAATACATCATCTACCAACACAAGCAAACCAGTTTTACCTGATTTATCAATCAATATTTTCTTTGGAAATAGTTTATTAAATCCAACACAAGTTGAAAAGAAAAACCAAACAATCATCAATCCGTTTGATTTTTCAAAGCTTCGTTTTGATGTAATTATTGGTAATCCGCCTTATATGAAGTCGGAGGATATGAAAAATATTACACCGCTTGAATTACCACTTTACAAAGCAAATTATACATCTGCTTATAAGCAGTTTGACAAATACTTTTTGTTCCTAGAACAAGGTATAAACTTGTTAAATAATGATGGTGTTTTAGGTTATATTGTTCCAAGTAAGTTTACCAAGGTTGGTGCAGGTAAAAAATTGAGAGAAGAGCTTTCAACTAAAGGTTATTTGCATTCAATCGTTTCTTTTGGTGCTAATCAGATTTTTGCAGACAAAACAACTTATACTTGTTTGCTGATTTTAAACAAAATATCGCAAAAAACTTTTCAATATGCAGAAGTAAAAAGCCTGAAAAGCTGGAAAGTTCGTGAACCAGAAGCTGTAAAATATGCTTCTAAGAAAACTGAAGAATTAGACAATGAAGTCTGGGTTTTAGTTCCACCCGAATTAACCAATGCTTATAACAAGATCATTGCTCAAAGTTCCAAACTGATTGCTTTAGTTGGTAGCGAAAATATTTTTAATGGTATCCAAACAAGTGCTAATGACATTTACATCTTCATTCCAACGAAAGAAGATGCGAAGCATTATTATTTTTCCAAAAAGGGAATTGATTACAAAATTGAAAAGGCGATTACCAAACCTTATTTTCAAACATCATCAGGAGAAGACAACCTATATACCTACAGAACTTTCAAGCCGAATGCGAGAGTTGTTTATCCTTACCAAAACACGAAAAAAGGTATTGATGCAATTCCACTAACAGAAATTCAAAAGAAATATCCGCTTGCTTTTGACTATTTACAGAAACATAGAGCAATTCTGAACAATCCGAAAAGAGATATTAAACCAGAACCTGCAACAGCAAACGAATGGCACCGTTTCGGAAGACAACAAGGACTAAGCATTTCGGATAAAAAAGAGAAGATAATACTTGGTGTATTATCGAGTGGCGACAAATATGCAATAGATAATTACGGAACGCTTTTTACATCGGGCGGAACAGCAGGTTACTGTGCAATTACAATGCCTGATAATTTCGATTATTCCACATATTACATTCAGGCAATACTAAACTCAAAATATGTTGAGTGGTTTGTCATCTTAACAGGCGAAGTATTTAGAGGAAGTTATTTTGCAAGAGGCACTAAAGTCCTCAACAATTTGCCTATTCGCACCATTGACTTTGCGAATGCGACAGAAAAAGCACTTCACGACAAAATTGTTGAAACACAAAAAGAACTTATCCGCATACAAGACCAAATAGACGTGAATGTAGGAAACAAAAGGACTTTGACACCGTTACAAGGACAATTTACAAGAGAAAAAGCAAATTTAGAAAAGCTGTTAGCCAAATTATATGATTTAGGCGATGACGATTTATTAATCCCTTTAATCAAAGATTTGTATGAAACTAATTGAAAACGCAACAGCTGAAAAACTAAGGGGCGGATTTTATACGCCTGAACCCATTGCGGAGTTTATTTTGCGTTGGGGAATTAATGGTAGTGCCGATTTTGACATACTTGAACCAAGTTGTGGCGATGGAGTTTTTTTGAAACAATTAAAGAATTTAAAATCAAAATACAATTCCATTACAGCCATTGAGTTTGACGAAGTAGAAGCAAAAAAAGCCGATAAAATTGATCTTAAAAACAAGCGGGTAATCAACGATGATTTTCATACCTACTGCAATAACACAGAAAAGCGTTTTGATTTAGTGGTGGGTAATCCACCTTATATCCGCTTTCAGTTTTTTGACAGAAATCAGCAAGCAGAAGCAGAAAATATTTTTGTTAGAGCAGACTTAAAATATTCCAAATTAACCAACGCTTGGGTTTCATTTGTGGTCGGTTCTTCCTTATTGTTAAAAGACAAAGGAGGAAAAATCGGTTTTGTTTTACCCGCAGAAATTTTACAGGTTTCCTTTGCTTTGCAATTGCGAAAATTCCTTGCTCATTTCTACAACAAAATCAATATCATTTCTTTTGAAAAATTGGTTTTCCCTGATATTCAGCAAGAAGTTGTTTTATTGCTTTGCGAAAAGAACGGAACACAGGAACACAACATTGAACACATCGAATTAAAAGATGCAAACGAATTAAAAACGCTTGACACAGCAAGGTTAAAAAGTCCTCAAAAGAAAATTGATTTCAAATCCAATAAATGGACTTTCTATTTTTTAGAACAGGAAGAAATCGACTTTTTAGAAACCATTGCGAAGAAAAGAAACATTGCAACACTTGGAAAGTACGCTAAGGTTGAAGTCGGTATTACTACAGGAGCAAATAATTATTTTACAGTTCCGCTTACTACCGTTGAAGAATATAATCTTTACGACTATGCCAAACCGATGGTGGGGAGAAGTGTGCAAGTAAATAGTGTTATTTTCACAAAAGAAGATTGGGAAAAGAATAAATTTTCCAAAGCCAAAGCACATTTGTTAGCGTTTCCTGACAGGCAAAACCTTGACCAAAACAACGGAGCAGTGAAATATATTGCTCACGGAGAAAGTTTGAATATCCATAAAGGTTATAAAACAGGGATTAGAAATGATTGGTTTGTAGTGCCGTCGTTAAAAATTTCGGATGCTTTGTTTATCAGGCGAAACAACCTTTATCCAAGGTTAATCATAAATGAAGCAGAAGCCTACACAACAGATACTATGCATCGTGTTTTTGTAAAGCCTGACACCGATATTAAGGCATTGACTGCAAGTTATTACAATTCGCTTTCATTAGCATTTACAGAAGTTTCAGGACGAAGTCACGGAGGAGGCGTATTAGAATTAATGCCCAATGAAGCAGAGAAAATATTACTTCCATATAATAAAGACAATGCAGAAATATTGTCAAGAATTGATGAATTAATCCGAGACAAAACAGACATTGAAGAGGTATTAAAAATAACTAATGAAGTAATCTTAAAACAGCATTACGGCTTGACGCAAAAGGAAATAGATTTGGCTCATAGTATTTGGAAAAAATTGTCTAAACGTAGGTTAAATAGAGGAAAAAAAATATAATAAAGGGCAAAGATCAGAGTAAGGAGATGAGAATATAAACTAATCAAATACTATAACCACTATTATGAAGATAAAAAAAATAGAAGTTGAAAATTTTCGATTACTGAAGACTTTCTCAATGGACCTTGAAAATGAACTTTCTCTTGTTATCGGGAAAAACAATACAGGAAAGACTTCTATTCTGTCAGTTCTTGATAAATTTATAAATGAGAAAAGCAAATTTTCTTATGATGACTTTAATATTGATTTTAAAAACGAATTTGAAGATTTAATTAAGTCAGCTGATGTTCCAGATGAATACCCACCCAAAGGCATTAAACTGAAAATTTATATTGAGTATGACGATAATGATGATTTATCTAATGTTAGCAGAGTATTGATGGATTTAGACCCAGACAATAACAATATTGTTTTAGGTTTTGAATACACTGTAACTTATGATGAATTTTTAAGAATAAAAGCTGACTATGCAGTCTTCGCAACCAGTGAAAATGCCAAAAATGTTAAGAAGAAAGAATATAAGCCCAGGGAATTAAAAGATTTTTTAAAACAAAACTTAGAAGCTTATTTTAAAATTCATAAATTCTCTTTTGAGTACGATACTGCTACAAACGAGATTACCGAAACTAAACCAATCGACCTTATTAGTGAAAATATTAATTTAAAGGACATCATCAGCTTCAAGTACATTAGTGCAAGAAGGGATGTGACAAATAAGGAAAAGGAAAACACGCTCTCAAAACAAACTTCAAGCCTTTATAAAAAGAAGGAAGATAGTAGTGATAAGACCCAAGCTACAGAAGATTTTAAAGACCAGCTTTCAGAAACCGACAGTACATTAAGTGACATCTACAAAGACTTATTTAAAGATGTAATAAAAAAGGTGCAGGATTTTGGTGGCGTTAAGTTGAATGATACTGATATAGCAATTATTTCAACACTACAACACCGTGAATTGCTTGAAGGAAATACTACAGTGGTGTACACTCACGATGATCATAAGTTACCAGAGCATTACAATGGTTTAGGTTATATGAACCTAATAAGTATGATTTTTGAAATTGAAATTTTAGTCCAGGATTTCAAAAAAGATAAAGACAAAAAGCCGGCAGATATTAATTTGCTCATTATAGAAGAACCGGAAGCTCATACCCATCCCCAAATGCAGTATGTCTTTATAAAAAATATAAAAAAACTGCTTGGAGAAGGTGTAAAAAGAGATGATGGTATAAACAGACCATTACAGTACATAATCACAACGCATTCATCACACATTGTCGCAGATAGTGATTTCGATGATATTAAATATTTGAAAGCAATAGCAAAGAATAACGTAACTGCAAAAAATCTGAAAGATTTAAGAACTCAATATGATGCTGACCCAAAACAGTATCAATTCTTAAAACAATATCTAACGATTAGTAGAGCTGAAATCTTTTTTGCTGATAAAGCTGTTCTTATTGAAGGAGACACAGAAAGAATTTTGATACCAACTTTTATGCGAAAAGTTGATTTGGAAGAGGCTTCACGTTTAGAAGCTGAAGGAAATGGAGATACCTTCTTACCGCTTCTATCGCAAAATATATCAATTATCGAAGTTGGGGCATATTCTCAAATCTTTGAGAAGTTTATCGACTTCTTGGGTATTAAATCAGTGATATTAACAGATATAGATGCTATAAAGGTAACAGGTCAAAATGCAAAAGGGCAAGAAGAATGGGCAGCGTGTCCTGTAAATGAAGGCACTAAATCAAGTAACTCAGCAATTAATCATTTCTTGAATGCTATAACTTGGGACGATTTAAAATCTTTACCTCTTGCTAATAGAACAATTATCGTCGGGAGTTCCACAGTTTGTATCTGTTACCAACAGGAAGAAAGCACCTATCACGCAAGAAGTTTTGAAGATGCCTTTATACACCTAAATAGAGCATTCGTAAAAGGAAATAAAGATACTTTCCACGGTATAAAAAATGCTGCTGATTTTGATGATGATGCGAAAAGCCCTTATTTTTTAGCAGCAAATTGTGTTAAGAAGAAAACACATTTTGCCTTGGATATCTTATACCACAGTGATGAAAAATTTAGTAATTGGAATATTCCGGCTTACATTAAAAATGGTTTGTTATGGTTGAAGGAAGATTAAATTTAGAACCAGAAGTACAGGAAATTTTTCAATCTATTGATAATGGCAGAAACTTTCTATTAAGCGGAGGTGCAGGCAGTGGAAAGACTTACTCCTTAGTAAACGTAATTAGGCAGGCAATTGCTGAAAATCCAACGGCTAAGGTTGCTTGTATGACTTATACTAATGCAGCAGTTAAAGAAATTGAAGAAAGGGTAAACCATAAAAATCTTAATGTATCTACGATACACGATTTCTTATGGGATAGTATTAAACATTTTCAAAAAGAGCTTAAAGAAGCACTTATTTCCTTAGCAAACAATGAGGAGGTAGCCAGAATTTCAATTGAAGAAGTCAATCCTGTACCGGAAAACTATTATGATGATTTACCTGATGGTGTTCAGTATAAAGAGTTTGTTAGAATACGTGACGGAATTATCTCTCACGATGAATTACTCATAGTAGCCAACTATCTTTTTGAAAAATACCCCAAGCTTAGCAGCATCGTAAAAGATAAATATAAATTCATATTCATTGATGAATATCAGGATACGAGTAAAGCTGTTGTAGAAACATTTCTTACACATTTTAAGAAAAGTGAAAGAAAGAATATTATAGGTTTTTTTGGAGATGCTATGCAATCGATCTATGAAGATGGTATCGGTAACTTAGACGATTATAAAGGAGATGATGCAGAAGAAGTAAAAGAAATTCCGAAGAAGCAAAATAGAAGAAATCCCAAACATATTATTGATTTGGCGAACCAACTTCGTACTGATGGTATAACTCAAGAACCATCAGCCGACCCGAAAGCCCCTAATATGGCTGGTGGTGTAATAAAGCAAGGCACTGTTTTATTTTTGCATTCAACTGATGGAGACATCAACAAGATTGAAGCATTTCTAGAAACTAATTATGCTTGGGATTTTAGTAATTCAAAGGAAACTAAAGAACTTAATCTTACTCACAATTTAATAGCAGGTAAAGCGGGTTTTAGAACTTTGATGGATATTTATGATAAAGACCACATATTAAGTTTTAGAGATAGAATTAGGAAGTACATTAAAGACAACAATGTTACTACTGACTTTTTAGAAAATACATTTGGAGAAGTAATTGAAGTATTACAGCAAGGAAAAAACGGTAGAGAGCTGAACGCAGTTCGTCCTACAAACACAATGCAGGTTTTTATTGATGGCAATGCTGAATTGTATAATTATGCGAAATCATTAAAATATTCTGAATTTTCCAAAATGTATGTTGACAAAGACCAATTACTTGATGATAAAAAGCAAGATAATGATGACGAAAACAAGAAAGGTTCAAAAAGAGATAATCTTATAAAACACTTATTTAAAATTCAGAATAATATTTCTCTATATCAAAATAAAAAGTACAATCAGTTTTTAAGAGCCACAGATTATCATTTTAAAATAACAAGTATCGCAAGTAAAAGAGCGTTAAAAGACAATATTGAAAGCCTTGTGAATGTTGGGGATAATACAATTGAAAAAGTCATTAATGACGCTGATGAGAAGAGAATTTGTTTGATTGATGATAAGCTAATTGCTTTTAAAGAGCATAAGGAATATTTATATAATCGAGTGAAGGATGTCAAATTTAGTGAATTTCAAAAACTATATGAATACCTTGAAGGACAAACACCATTTTCAACACAGCACAAAACCAAAGGTGCAGAATTTGACAATGTCTTAGTCATACTTGATAATGGCGGATGGAACAATTATAACTTCGGTAATCTTTTTTTAGAAACAGGTTCGGCTAGTGTATTGGATAGAACCCAAAAAATATTTTACGTTTGTTGTACAAGGGCTAAAGAAAATTTAGCAGTTTTCTTCCACAATCCAGATGTAGATGTAATAGCGAAAGCCAAAGTCTGGTTTGGAGAGAATAACGTAATTGATATTGGTTAAACTTATTCATAGAAAAACATTGGGAAATCTATATAAACTCCCCAATGTCAAAATCACTCAAATCACTTTTCCGCAAAGTGGAAGAACGGGCTTCCGTTTCAGATGAAAGGGTGCTATCCAAAAGCTCGGCTATTTTTCGGGAAGCATCTTCCATAGAATTTTCCAATAGGCTGAATAATTCGGTTCCCTGTATTTTTTGAACTATGGCTATCGCTGTTTCCTTTTGGGCTGGTTCCAATTCTTCTTTTTGGAGCAACATCCCCACGGAGCTTAGTTCTTCAAAGGTAACCCCTTGGGCAAAACCGTTATCACCACCAGATATTCCGTACCTGTTCCATTCTTCTTTCTCTTCCTCCAAATCAGGCATATTTCTGAAAACTTCGTCCAGCTCTTCCTGCGGAATTTGAACACTTACGTTTTCATTTTCGTCGTATTCAATATCTAAATTAGCGGGGTTTATCTCGGGTTCCTGAATTTGGCGTTCATTGGCAGTATTTAGCACTGAAAGGCGTTCTACAGGTTTGGGCTGTCCCATAATATCGGGTAAGTTCGGGTTGACTTTTTTATGCGGAGGGTCTTGTTTCGACCTTTTATGAATTACAATTTTATCCTGCAATAGCAGGACAATGACTATGAGTAGGCATATCACAATTACTATTTCCATAGCTTATAGAATAGGTTTAAAATGTTCGTTGAAATAATCGGTAATATCTTCACCGTACTCCCTAAAATGATGTTCGAGAATGTTGTCAATGTAAGAGTAGAGCGTTGTTCTTTCTTCCCTTGTCAGTTGAACGATGCGGAGCAATCTTTCGTGGTATTCAGGGCGTATGTAAACGACCTTACCGTTACGCCCCGAGGGAAACCGATTAACCAAAAACGTTTCCTCATAGTCAGCTTTTTTTGATGAACTGTTACGGGCTTTTTCCCTTGGCTTGGTTTCCTTTGGTACATCCTGCTTTTTGTTATTGCTCGGTGGAGCTACAAGCTCATCGCCGCTTATGATGTTCATAAGGTATTCCTCATCAACATTGGGCTTTTCAAAATCGTTGTTTTTGTTATTTGAAGCCATACTTTACTGTTTTTATAGATGAGTGATTTTTAAAAATTCCTCGACAAACAAATCCATTTTCGTTGCTTTCATCAACTGTGGTTCAGCAGGCAGCAAACTTGATCGGAACACATAACTGCCTGTGTCTTCTGTTTCCTTTCGGAAACGTTTACTGTCCATTATTCTTGTTTCCATTATGGGTAGGTTGAGTTCTTTGATGACAATTTGATAAGCATCATACAATCCTGTTCTTTCCCTCCCGTCCACTTGGTTCCAAAATAGCCACATCTCTTGTTCGGGATTTCCCTCGTCCGTTTGGGGAAGTCCGAGAAAGGCTTTGGTAAAGCCCAATGTACTTTCCACTACCAAACGATCGGCAGTAATGGGCGAAAAGATAAAGTCCATTTTTTTCAAGGTAGTCAGTACGCCTTTGGTATTGGCTGTTCCGGGCAGATCGAAGAAAACCACATCCGGTTCAACCACCGACTGGCTTGTATATTCCGATGCTTTATCCAAAGCCGTTTCAGCCTTGCATTTAATAATCGGGTACGCTTTTTTGTTGATGGTTTGAAACTGCTTCATTGCTGCCTTTTTATGGTAGTCGTTCTGCATTATGGTTCTCTTATCCCTTTCACGCATATTGGTCAGGCTGTGTTGTGGAAAGTCGCAGTCCATCACCAGTACATTAAAACCTAAACGGTAATGAAGCACACTTGCCAGCAAGGTGGTCATCGTGGATTTTCCCACACCGCCCTTTTGGGTGGAGAAGCTGATTTTTAAAGTTTTCTTTGTTGTTTCCATTATTTAAAAATTTATTGTTACACACTTTATCTGTTTTGCAGGATTGAATATTTGTTTGTCTGATTATAACCTCATTCCTATATTCCTGCATTCTCTTTTGGGTACTTTCCTGTACAGGTATTTGCTTTCATTTTTGCCTTGTCAGGTACATTCTTTGGCAAGTGGAAAAACTTGCAACAGGTAAATTGCTTTACCGCTTTTATGCTTTTACACTTTTATTGTTTTATGCTTTTAAAACCTTATGCTTTTATTCCAAACTACCTGTTTGCAAACCTGATTTTCTTCTTTGTTTAGATACATTTTTTACTACCTGCACTAAAATTATACGGCAAATAAAGCGATTGATTTAACCGCTGATTGAGCTGTGGCGGTGTTTGGCGTTCAAAGGCAGTGTTTGGCACTGCGATACAGTATAAACCTTTCGTAAACAGGTATTTACTTTGTAAAATGATTTTTATTAATGGATTTATGCAAAAGTCTTTTGACAAAACGGAAGGTAACGGGAACGGCATCGAGCCGTTTTTCCCTGTTACATTTAATCCGTCCCGCAGGGCGGATTTTTGTGTTCAACGGAACACGGCAAGTTGTGTTTTAAGGCACTCGAAACCGAGTTAGTGCCTCAAAACAACTTGCCCTGCTTGGAGCTTAAAAAACGTCTTTCCGAAGTCAGCGTTTTTGTGTGAATTTAAAATGAATTAGTGATGAACGAGAACAATAACAAAAAACAGAATAAGGGCGGACGGAGAGCTAAGACCGACCCAAGCATCCACCGCCACGTTTTCCGCCTTACGGACGAAGAAAACGCCAAACTTTTATCGCTTTTTGAAGCATCGGGAATGCCCAATAAAGCAAAGTTTATTATTTACCTGCTGTTTAGTAAGGAAATGAAATCGGTTAAAATTGACAAGGGAACGGTTGATTTTTATATGCGACTGACTTCTTTTCACAGCCAGTTTCGTTCCGTAGGTATAAACTATAACCAGATTTTAAAGCTGCTGTACAAGAATTTTTCCGAGAAAAAAGCCGCGGCATTCCTGTACAAATTGGAAAAACAGACGGCTGAAATGGCGATGCTATGCCAAAAAATCATTCAGCTAACCGAAGAATTTGATGCGAAGTATATGAAAAAATAGCCTTAGAAATGATAGCGAAAATCGGAAGAAGCGGAAATTTACACGGGGCTTTGGCGTACAATCATCTTAAAGTGGTAAATGAAAACGGAAAAATTTTGTTTACCAATAAAATGATAGAAACACCTCACGGCCTCTATTCCGTTGCCCAATTAGCACAATCTTTTGCACCTTACCTGATATCCAACCGCAATACCGAGAAACATACGTTGCATATTTCACTCAATCCCGACCCAAAAGACAAGGTAAGTGATGACAAGTTCAGGGAAATGGCAGAGAAGTATATGCGTGAAATGGGTTACGGTGAACAACCTTTTATAGTCTTTAAACATACTGATATTGACCGCAGTCATATCCATATTGTATCAGTTTGTGTGGACGCGGAGGGCAAAAAGATTTCGGACAAGTTCGAAAAAATGCGGTCTATGAAAGTGTGCCGTGAACTCGAAAGGAAACAAGATTTGATACCCGCAACGGAAAAGGAGCATCGGCAGAACGACAAGGTTTTCCGGCAGGTAGATTATAAAGCAGGCGATGTGAAAAGTCAGATAGCTTCAGTAGTCCGACACCTGCCGAACTATTATCAATGCCAAACTTTGGGAGAATACAATGCTCTGCTTTCCCTGTTCAATGTTACCACCGAAAAAGTAGAGGGTGAATTGCAGGGGCAGTTACGGCAAGGTTTACTGTACATTCCCTTAAATGCAAAAGGGGATAGAGCCGGGCATCCGTTTAAGGCTTCGCTTTTCGGAAAGAACGCAGGGTTACCGACTTTGGAATTACATTTTGCAAAAAATAAAGAGGCTTTAAAAGCTCACCCGACAAAGCCAACCATTAAAGCTGCCGTTACCATTGCCCTAAAGTCAACAAGTGATGAGCAGGCTTTTAAAAAATGGTTAAGCGAACAGGGCATTAATGTAGTGGTTCGTAGAAATGACACAGGACGTATTTACGGAATAACTTTTATAGACCATAATTCTAAAACGGTTTGGAACGGCTCACGATTGGGAAAGGAACTTTCTGCCAATACATTTAATGATTGTTGGAACAATAATATCAAACTGGAAATTAAAGAGCCTGTTGAACCACAATCGAAAATATCAGGACCTCATGAAGCAGAACTACCTACTGAAGAACCACATCATTTGTTCGACTTCCTGAATACTTCTGAAAAACACGAAGACGGCTTGATTGAGGCGTTAGGTGGATTGTTGCCCGAAGACCGGGGCGAAGATTACGAGGAACAGGATTTTGCCAACAAAATGAAGAAGAAAAGAAAACGTCAAAGATAGAAATAAGCCAAACACGGCCACGCACTGCCATTAACTGCCACATTCTTATAGTAACTATTTAGAGCCATTAAATTCACGCCCGAACATTAAAACTAATAAATAATGCAGGGAGAAGACGATTTAAGAGGTTTAGCCAAAATAATGGCTTTTATGCGGGCAGTAAGTATCCTTTTGGTACTGATGCACCTTTATTGGTTCTGCTATGGTTTCTTTATAGAACGTCACTGGACTTTAGAAGTAATCAACAAAATATTAGGTAATTTTCAGCGTACGGCTGGACTATTTTCGCACACCTTATATACCAAACTGTTTGCCTTGGTAATGTTGGCATTAAGCTGTTTAGGTACAAAAGGCGTAAAGAATGATAAAATAACCTGGTCTAAAATTTATGTGGCTTTGGGGATTGGCTTTATCCTGTTTTTTCTGAATGCACCTTTATTAAGGCTATCAATAAACACCGCCACAATCCTTTATATCCTTACCACAAGTTTAGGTTATATCTTTTTAATGGTAGCCGGAGTTTGGATGGGCCGATTGCTCCGTACCAATCTGATGGATGATGTTTTCAATAATGAGAACGAGAGTTTTCATCAGGAAACTAAATTGATGGAAAACGAATACTCCGTCAATCTTCCCACAAAGTTTTATTACAAAGGAAAATGGAACAATGGCTGGATTAACATAGTCAATCCTTTTCGAGCCTCGATTGTGTTGGGAACTCCAGGTTCAGGAAAATCGTACGCAATCGTAAACAACTATATCAAGCAACAGATTGAGAAAGGGTTCTCAATGTACATCTACGATTTCAAATTTGACGACCTTTCTACCATTGCCTACAATCATCTATTGAAGCATCGGGATAAGTACAAAGTTCAGCCCAAATTCTACGTGATAAATTTTGATGACCCACGCAAGAGCCACCGTTGCAATCCACTCAATCCCGACTTTATGACAGACATTTCTGATGCTTATGAAGCAGCATATACCATTATGCTGAACCTTAATCGAAGCTGGATACAGAAGCAAGGGGATTTTTTCGTGGAAAGCCCAATTATCCTATTGGCAGCAATAATTTGGTATCTGAAAATATACCAGAACGGTAAGTATTGCACTTTCCCACACGCTATCGAATTGCTAAATAAAAAGTATTCGGATGTATTTACTATTTTAACTTCATATCCTGATTTGGAGAATTATCTGTCTCCCTTTATGGATGCGTGGCAAGGAGGGGCACAAGATCAGTTACAAGGACAAATAGCATCGGCAAAAATTCCTTTATCAAGAATGATTTCGCCGCAACTCTATTGGGTAATGACAGGCGATGATTTTTCGTTGGACATCAACAATCCAAAAGAGCCGAAGATTTTATGTGTAGGTAATAATCCTGACCGCCAGAATATTTATTCGGCTGCATTGGGTTTGTACAATTCAAGAATTGTAAAGCTCATCAACAAAAAAGGGCAATTAAAGAGTTCCGTTATTATAGATGAGCTACCCACGATTTACTTTAGAGGGCTGGATAACCTTATCGCAACGGCAAGAAGTAATAAGGTGGCAGTTTGTTTGGGCTTTCAGGATTTTTCGCAATTAACAAGGGATTACGGCGACAAAGAGAGCAAAGTTATTCAGAATACAGTAGGTAATATTTTCAGTGGTCAGGTGGTTGGCGAAACGGCAAAGAGCCTTTCGGAAAGGTTCGGAAAAGTGTTGCAGAAACGCCAAAGTCTGACTATTAACCGTAACGATAAATCAACTTCTATATCCACACAGTTAGACAGCCTTATTCCGGCTTCCAAAATTTCAACGCTTACTCAGGGTATGTTTGTTGGATCTGTATCAGATAACTTCGATGAACGTATCGAACAAAAAATATTTCACGCTGAAATCGTGGTGAATAATGAAAAGGTAGCTTCCGAAGCAAAAGCCTATCAAAAGATACCGCATATTTTATCCTTTGTAGATGAGCAGGGCGATGATAAAATGAAACAACAGATTGAAAGCAATTACCGTCAAATAAAACAAGACATTGTACAGATTATCGAAACCGAATTGGAGCGTATCAAAAACGACCCAAATTTGCAGCATTTGGTACAAAAAGAATAGCCAATGGAAGTATATGAAAAAAGCTGGTCATTATTTGCCAGCTTTTTTATTTTGCAAATACAGTACAAGTCACAATACACCCCTGGGTAATTGAATACCTTTTGTCTGTACAATACTTTCAGAAACCTTTGGGGCTTCTTTCTGTTTTTCGGTTTGTTCCAGTGGTTCTTCTTTAGTTTCAGGCGAGATAGACAATTGTATCTTCCGCTCAACGGCAGCCAGTTCTGTTTTGAGTTCACTCAATCGGTTTTCCTTAGACCACGTACCGTTTACCACTTCATGAAGAACAGGCAGGTCTTTTTGTGTTTCAGTAATTTTCTTTTGTTCCTGTTCGATATAAGCAGGTAGTTTTTCCAACGCATTAAGGAAATTCAAGGACGCTAATTTTTCATCTTTGGCAATGATACCATTATTGTAAGTATATTTTATGTTTCCTTCGCCTTCAACCAAGAAACGGTTTATCCGAATATCCAAGCCTTCTTTTTCAGACATTTCGGTTTTGACCAACAAAGTAAATCCGTACAAGCTGCCAATTTCTACATACTGACCTCCTGTACGGGCTTTGTCCGCAAGCTGATTGAGTTTTGCACCGATTTGTTTGATATCCGCATTGGGCGGCAAACCATCCAACTGTACAGGATTTGCCATTGTACCGTCCGAACGTTTTTTGATTCGCCCTTGCAGATTATTCCAATCAAGGCTCATTCGGTCAAAGCGGGATTGGGCTTTATCAAGTTCAGCCTTATAGTCTTCCAATTTGTACTTCGCACTATACTTTGAACGGTTGAACGCCTGTTTTTCGCTTTCCAATCCGGCAATCTGTTTTTCTAATTTGGCTTTATCCAACAGGTCGGTATTTCCAGAAAGGATAGCCACATATTCCGAAAAATTCATTCCTGATTTTTCGTCCATACTGCCCTCGTCAATAGTCCGTTTGCCAAGATTATTGTTTTTTAATTGGTCAATGAATAGCTGTTTATTGTACAGCAGGTTAAACTTATAGCTATCCAATGATTTTTCTACAGCATAGATAATCACATCTACTTTATTGTCTGCAAAGAATTTGGCAATCTCATTGCCTTTACGAACAGCTCTGCCATCCCTTTGGGCAAGGTCGCTTGGTCGCCACGGCGTATCCAGATGATGAACGGCAACGGCTCTTTTCTGTGCATTGACACCTGTGCCCAACATACTTGTAGAACCGAACAGCACACGGATTTTTCCCTCGTTCATTCCTTTGATAAGCTCCTTACGCTGTTTATCATTTTTGGCTTCCTGTATAAAACGGACTTCGTGCATAGGCAAGCCGTGGTCTTCCACGAGCTTGCGTTTGATTTCGGAGTACACATTCCATTCGCTGGGCTTATATGTTCCCAAATCAGAGAAAACGAACTGCGTCCCTTTTTGTGCGTTGTATTGGTTGTAGTACTTGGCAATGTTTGCCGCACAATGCGAAGCCTTGTTGTCGGGGTGGTCATCATACGCACCGCTTACCATACGCATATCAAGCGACATTTTACGGGCATAATCCGTAGCGATGAGCATCTTTGCTTTTTCTTCACTTTGTGATAAAGGTTCTCTTCCTAATAAGGTCGCATCGCCTGTTTTGGCAAACTGCATCAGGTTTTGGATAAATTCTTCCTGGTCAGGTGTAGGCGGTATATTGTAAAGTACCTCGTTCTTGTTGGGGCGGTCAATACCTATATCCTTTGCTGTTCGGTAATCCGTAATTTCAGAATAGAATTGGGCAAGCTCTGGTACTTTGATAAAGTATCTGAAACGCTCTTTGGCTACGATATTGTTCGCTACCGAAAATTCATAATCGGTCGTTTTTCTTGCGTAGATAGCTGCCCACGCATCAAAAGAGTGAATACCCTGTTTTTCCAATGCTCTTGGTCGCAGGTATTTGAATAATAAGTACAGTTCCGTCAACGAATTACTGATAGTTGTGCCAGAAAGGAAAGTTGCCCCCATATCCGCATTGATGCGTTCCTGAATGGTACGGATAGCAAAGAGCAAGTTCATCGCCTTTTGGCTTCCGTCCACATTGCCCAATCCGGCAACCCTCGTATGCCGTGTGTTGAACATCAGGTTTTTGAATTGATGACTTTCATCTACGAACAAATGGTCAATGCCCATCATTTTAAAATCTACCACATCATCTTTGCGGTTTTCAATATCGTGTTGCAGGGTTTTGAGTTTGACTTCAAGGTTTTCTTTCCGCTTGATTACTCCGGCAAGCATTCCTCTGGTCACTTCTTTGCCTTGCGATTGTAACGCATCGAGGTTTCGTTCCACGCTGCCCAGTTCTATTTCGAGGATTTCCTTTTGAATTTCGGGCGATTGCGGTATCATCCCGAATTGGTCGTGTGTCAGTATCACACAATCCCAATCGTTATTTTTAATATCGCCAAATATCCGCTGACGTTTTTGTGGTGTAAAATCTTCTTTGCCCGGAAACAGGATTTTGGCGTGTGGGTAAGCAGTGCGGTAGGCTTCGGCAATTTCGTGAACATTGCTTTTCAGCCCTATAATCATCGGCTTGTGAGCCAATCCCAAACGCTTCATTTCCTGTGCGGCGGTACACATTACCAACGTTTTTCCTGCACCTACTTCGTGGTCGCAGATAGCACCATTGTTCAGCTTTATAATCCAAACGGTATCCTTTTGGCTTGAATACAGGTCTTCGATGCCCAATGCTTTGCGGTCCAGTCCCGGAAAATCCTGATGGCTTCCGTCATAGTTTGGTCGGACGAAACAATTAAAAGTGTCGTTGTATTGGCCCGTCAGCCTGTTTTTAAACCCATCGTTTTGGGCGTGGAGCCATTCGGTAAAGGCGGTACGGATTTCGTCAATCTTTGTGTTCGCCATTTGTATGGCTTCCATATCCCGTACTTTGACCTCTTGGTCGCCAACCGTGATTTTTTTGGTAATATCGGGGGTGGTATTGACAAGGGCGTGTTTGAGCAAGGCAATCCCGTCAAACGTCCGGCTTTCAGCTTTGACAGCGTATTTTTCCCATATATGCAAATTCTTACGGTCGCACTTTACTGAAAAGTCATCCGAACTTTCAGAATAATGAACCAGTACGTCCGTATCAAAAAGATGTGAAGCAAAGCGGGCATAAATACCAGTGGGTATCCAGCGTTCGCCTAAATTAAAATCGAGTTCCTCAAACTCAATTCGTCTTGGTCGGGCTTCTTCCAAAACGGTAAGGCTTGTTTTGGCTTCGGTATCATTGGGATTGTTTTCAATGTAGTTCTGTACCTCTTGAGCTTTCTCTACTACGTTTCCTGCAACCCAGCGTTCGGCTATTTCATATTCCTTTTGCAAAGGATTGTAGTAAATACGACTGTGTAATGCTTCTTTCAAAGCATCATCGGTCATACCGCTGATTTCGGACATATAGTCCAAATCCACATTTCCATATTTGTTCAGCGAAGCCGCTAACGCTTCTTCGGGATTGTCCGTTGCTATTGTTAAGGTGGAGAAACTTACCGGACGGCTGAATATATCCGCTTTGTGTACCACGCCACCAACGACACGCTCCAAATAAGGGATTTCCTTGCCGGAACTATCCATTTTAATGAGCTTGATATTATTGGCACTATTGAGGTTTCCATACCTTTTGACAAAGGCATCATAAAGGAGGTTAAGGTTTTCCCTTTCTTCTTTTTGTTCAGTCTGCAACGTTGCCTCTTTATTGTAAAGCTCTTGGTAAACATCACGTACAGCTATGTACGCTTCGGCTCTTGCTCTTTGTAAAGGTGGTAGCTGCAAAGGGTGGAAAACTGCCATACCGTCTGATGTATCTACATCTTGCAGATGACCGACCCAACCATTATCCACAACAAGGCAATCGTTACGGTGGTACGATTCCAGTTCGCCACTATAAGTAGCAGATTCGGGAATGGTATCGGGAACGGCTGGCTTATCAGCTTGGCCATTCCCGTTTATTTGTGAAAACAGGTCGCCGATAGCTTCCTGTTTTTTACCATTGATAGATGTATTTCCATTGGTGGCTCTATTAGTAACAGGCGGCGTAAAAGGTTGCTGCATCGCACTACTGAACAGGTCAGGTTGGCGACCTACTGCACCTCTTCTCTTGTTGGTGCTTTGTCTTTTAACTTGTGGTGTTCTTTTGGGCGTAGCAAGAACCATTACAGGTTCGTCCATATTTTGAAACAAGTCAAAAATGCTTAGTTGCTTTAATTCCTGCGGACTTTCCCGATTTATTATCGGAACTGATATAGGTTGTATTTCCTGCCGAATGGTTACAGGTTCGACAATTGGAGGTCTAACTTTGGGAGTAGCGGGAATTTGTGTTATTGACTCATCGTTCAGTTCGCCTTTATATAAACTCAAATTCAGATGTTTTCCAAAATCATCCGAAAGCATTCGTTTGAGGTCTTTGGCAATTCCGGCAACCCCGCCTTTATGCATATAGATGAGTGCAGGCTGTCCGTAAGGGTCGGTATCTAATTTCCGGTCGGTATGTACAATTCTTGTATTGTCCTGAAAGAGTGCATTGCCCGGAGTATTATATTCTGTTTGCCTGCTTTGGCAAAACAGATCTTCCCTTTCGGTCAGATTTTGTTTTGCCGTATTCTTTTGCAGGATAATCAGGTCGCTTCCGACTTCCGTACCTGCATATTCCGTAAACAGGCTGTTGGGTAAGCGGACAACCGAAACTAAATTATTATCCTGCATCAACGCCCTGCGTATCGGCTCGTTCTTTGGGCTATTCAGAATGCCCTGCGAAGTAATGTAAGCCAACAAACCACCCTCACGGAGCATATCAGCACCTTTCAGGAAAAAGTAATTGTGTATGCTTCGGGCAGCCAGTACTTTTGCACTGTCCTTGCTTCGGGAATAGGAAAGGTCAAAAACGGAAGTGTCTCCAAACGGTATGTTGCTGGCGATTACATCATAGCTGTTTTGTTCCTTGTCGGGGATTTCTTCAAAACCACTTACACGGATATTGCTTTCGGGATAAAGCCGTTTTAAAATCTTGCCTGTCAGCAAGTCTTTTTCATAAGCGGTAACACTTTGTTGGTTTTCCAAAAAGGATTGTATGAATGAGCCGATACCTGCGGAGGGTTCGAGGAATTTATCGATGTTCAGACCGCTTTCACGCAATACGGAGGAAACCGCATCTATGACCTGTGGCGGTGTATAAAAAGCTGTCAGTACAGAGCTTTTCATACTATCCACATACCTGCGGTATTGCTTTTCGTCTTCGGAATTTTCTTTGAGTAGCTGGTGTAGTTCCTGCGTAATCGGGAAAAGGTCGTGTTCTGTTTTTCTCCAATTATTGATGTCTATTTCGTTCGCTATGGGGTTCAACACGAATTTAAGACCGCCAAATCCGCTGTATTGCATCATTAGCAGTCTTTCGCCTACGGTGGCTTGTCGTTTCTCCTTTTCCAGTTTAAAAGCAATTCGCAGGGCATTAATATTCTGTTGGAGATGTTGCTTTTTACTGAAGCCCATTTTCGGTTATCCATATAGCGATGGTTCCTGTTATTTCGGTATAGAGCAGGTCAAACTCATAACCGTATGCGAAGTCATCGGTTAGTTTATAGTTGGAGAAAACAGGCTCGCAAACTGGGAACATTTTAAGGGCAAACGGTCGCAGTTCCTCGTCTGCCATTATAGAGTCGAACTCATTGCATACCACCTGAAACACGGTATCGAATTTGGAGAAATGCAGTTTTTCAAACAGGATATAATTGGCTATTTCGTTGCATTGCTCAATAGTATTTCCAGAACGAAAAGCACCCTCGTAGGCATTGGCGGCCCACGAGGAACGCTGGTCTATAAACTTTTGGTCGTATGCTTTTTCGGGAAAGCTGGTGTTTAATAACCCTTGCAGTCGTAACCTGAAATACGATAGGTCTTTTTGTTGTGTATCCATACTATAATTTTGTTTAGAATTTTAAAATTATAGCAGTTTAGAAGAGCCTTTGTTAAAGTGGTAGGGTTTGGCTTTGAGAGGAAGAGTTTGGCGTAAGTTCGTAAATGAAGGAGGAATTAATTCGTATTTTTGTGGTTGACAAATGAGCTTTTTAAGTTTGCATATAAAATATACGCATTGCTTATATTTAAAGATTACATGTAATAAAAAAAACTCGAACTCGAAAAAATTAATTCAGAATCTCTATCTTTGTAGTCTGATTTACTAATTAACATATTATCTGTGTCTTTCTCAAAAAGACAAGCTCGACAAAACGAGCAATTAATGCATAAAATCTTCTGATTTTTTAATGCGCAGATAATCATATCCAGTTATTTCATCCAATCTTAAACAAAAACAATTGATTACAAATCGATTGCTTTATCACTTTGCAATGTGTTCAATATTTCAATAAGTGATGATAATACAATGATTAAAAATGAACAGTAAACAGTTAATAAGCAGAAATATAGAAGTATTTTATAATAATGCATCAGAAGAAAACAGACTTGATAAAGGAATGGGCATATTTGAATTTGAAAGAATTAAATCACTTATAGAAAAATATATCCCATCTACATCGTCAAAAATAATTGATATTGGAGGCGGTACAGGAAAATATTCAGAATGGCTTGCAAAAAAAGGACATCAAGTTCATTTAATAGAACCAGTTCCTAAACATATTAAGTTAGCCCAAAATAGAGCGAATAAATTAAAAAACAAATTTTCTGTTCAATTGGGTGAATCTCGGAAATTAGAATTTAAAAATAATTTTGCCGACTTAATAATACTTCACGGACCACTTTATCATCTTCAAAAAAAAGAAGACAGAGCTTTAACCATTAGTGAAGCTAAACGAGTTCTGAAAAATGACGGAATTATATTAGCTTTTGCCATTAATTATACCGCATCAACTTTGGTCGGTCTTTTAAATGGACTAATTCATAAAAATTCATTTTTTGAAATGTGCAAAGAAGAATTGACATCAGGAATACATAATCCACCAAATGATTTCCCTTGGCTTTTAGCAGAAGCATATTATCATAAACCTGAACAACTAAAAGACGAGTTTATAAATCATGAATTAACCCATATTAATACTTATGCTGTTGAAGGAATGGCTTGGTTGGATAAAGAATACTTTGCAAGTATGTTGAATAACAAAAAGAAAAAAACATTATTAGAACTTATTAAAATCACAGAAAATGACAGTTATCTTTTACCTTTTAGCCCACATATGATGATAGCTGTTCAAAAAAAATAACTTATGGAAATTAAAGAAGTATATTACAAAGCACTAATCGAAAATGATGGTCAACTAAATGAAATTGACCTTGGCGAAAAAATTGGACTTGGTGAAGATAAAACAAGAGAAATAATTGTACAGCTTCTATCTGAACATAAAATCGAATATGTCGAATATAGGTCTTGCAATTACAGATTGAACAAACTCAAGAAAAGGAAAAAATAACTGCAGCTAACACCTTAATAATTGCTTGTTTTAGTGTTAAACAAAGTTAGTTGCTGTTTTGCTACATCTGATTTTTCTGTAGAAAACACTCGTACAACTTATTAATAAGGATCAATTCAAAACGAAACCCTCTTAATTATCAGAGGGTTTATTGTTTATACAAAATTTGTAACATCCTTCCAACCTCAATATCCATTCTCGAAAAGGCAAACCATTTTTTGCCCAAATCTTTCAGTGATGCTCCAATATGGTAAAGTTCCGTATCGTCAATTATCAAAAAACGATCGTGAGTATCAGAGAAAATTTCAATTTCAATCTGGGGATATTGGCTGTTGTACCTTTGCAAATCCAGCCGTAACTGATTGTTGATATTTTTGGTATAGATGGTGGCAGTTATATTGGCATTCCGTTTGCCCAATAAAGTCAGTACTGTATCATCCACATAATTATCCAAAAGGATAATGGAGGTTTTGGCACTTCTGATAATATCGGAAACAAAGGTATAGGCATCAAAAATTTGTCCGTTGTAGAAAATTCCCTTTTCGTTATGGAGTTTATCGCTTTCCAAAGCCTTAAAGATTTCTTCAAATTTCTGGTCGGCTTCCAGTTGTTTAATTTCAATCTTATCCAAACGATGAAACAAAGAAGCGTTGCTAATAAGCATTCTTCGCATTTCTACAAAAGCTTCCATAATTTCAATACTGACTTTGACCGCTATATCTGAACGGAGTATAGCAGAAGCCATTGCAATGCCTTGTTCGGTGAAAACATAAGGCAAATAACGTCTTCCTCCATAGCTCAAACTTGAGGTTCCAAATTGGAACCTCAAGTTTTCAACTTCCTCTTCGGTCAGTTGAAAGCAAAAAGAAGCAGGAAACCTTTCAATATTTCTTTTTACGGCTTTGTTGAGGTTCTTGGTTTCCACCTGATATAATGAAGCTAGGTCGCTATCCAGCATCACTTGCTTGCCACGTATGGTATATATTAGGTTCTTGATTTCCATCTGGCTAATGGTAGGCTTATTTTCCATTACTTTTTGTAGCTTTTATTTTTGGCAAATTCAAAGGAAGTTTTGTAATCCTCATTCAACACGATGTATGCATCGAATTTCTTTCCGGCTTTGCTTGTCATTCCTTTGATGAGTGAAGTTTTCCCTTTGCTGACAAGGCTTTCAATATCGGCTATACCGATTTGTATGGCACACACATTGCGGAACTGTATCCAATTACAATCCTCATCAGAACATTTGACAATCTTATCACGGATAATGAGTTGTTGACTTCTGCATTTCGGGCAAACCAATTTAGGCAGGTTGTTTTGAGCAATGGAAGTTTGCAACAATTCATTTGTAATGGATGAAGCATAGTTTTCCATTTCCTTTTGAAAAGCCTCTGCATCCGCTTCGTTGTTTTCGATTTTTTGCAATGCGAGTTCCCATTCGGCAGTCATTGCAACGTCTGCAATTTTACGTTCTTTGACCAACTCATAAACCTGCAATCCCTTTTCAGTCGGGATTAAAGATTTCTTATCCCGTTGGATATAATTGCGGGTAAACAGGGTTTCGATTATTGCGGCTCTTGTAGCCGGAGTGCCAATACCTATATTTTGCAATACTTTCCGTTCGTCTTCATTTTCCATTTCCTTTCCGGCAGTTTCCATAGCCGACAAAAGCCCTGCTTCGGTATAAAGTACGGGTGGTTTGGTTTTCTTTTCTAAAACAGAGGCTTCTTTGATTTTAAGTTCATCACCTTTTTTTAGTTCTGGCAAATCCTGTACAGGTTCGGTATCATCATCGGAGAAACTGCCTTTGATGGAACGCCAGCCTGCTTCTAAAACCTTACAACCCTTTGCTGTAAAATCATAATGCAATGCCTGTAAACCTACATCGGTTATCGCTTTGATGCAGGCTTGTGAAAGGGCTTCGAGCAATCGAAAGGCAATCATATCATAAATGGAATTTTCCTTTGCGTTCAGGGCAGACGGGATTTTATCAGTAATCAATAATCCGTGGTGGTCGGTAACACGCAGGTCATTTACAATACGTTTATTGAACCGTCCCCATTTCATTTTAGATACGGCTTGCTTGTAGGTTTCCCTATCCTGCAAAGCCCTTACGAGGTTGGGTATTTCAGCCCAAACATCTTCGGGAATATATTTGCTTCCAGTGCGTGGGTATGTGATAAACTTCTTTTCGTAGAGGCTTTGGGCAATATTGAGCGTTTCTTCGGCAGAAAGGTTCAGCTTTTTGTTGGCTTCCTTTTGTAATCCGGTAAGGTCGAACAATAAAGGAGGTTGCTCTGTAACACTTTTGGTTTCTACGGACGTAACCGTTGCTGTTTCGTTTCGCTGAATGGCTTTAAGCGTATCATCGGCAAGTTTTTGGTCTTCCCATTTGGTTTTGGAAATGCTTTTAAAATCTATCAGCTCTTTGTTGTGCGATAACTGTATATGCCAATATTTCGTTACCGAGAAATTTTTGTTTTCCAGATAGCGTTTGCATATCAATGCCAGCGTAGGTGTTTGTACTCTTCCGAGCGAATAAATTCCATTTCCTGCGGCTATGCTCAATGCTTGTGTAGCATTGATGCCCACGAGCCAATCGGCACGGCTTCTGCCTTGCGCCGCCTGATACAGTCCGTCAAATGCTGCCCCGTCTTTTAGATTGTCAAACCCTTGTTTTATAGCTTTTTCAGTTAGTGAGCTTATCCAAAGACGTTCAAAAGGCTTGTTGCATTTCAGGTATTCATAAATATACCTGAAAATGAGTTCGCCCTCACGACCTGCATCGGTGGCTACAATGATACTGCTGCTACGGTTAAAAAGCTGTTCGATGACTTTCAGTTGCTTTAACGCTCCTGTATCGGCTGTATAACCTTTGTCTTTTTTCACTTTCCGGACGGTCAGCAAAAAAGTATTTGGGAGTATTGGTAATGATGCCTTATCAAACCCCGAAATGCCGTACTCTTCGGGCATTCCCAATCCTATTAAATGACCGAATGCCCACGTAACAAAATAGCCGTTCCCTGTCAGGTAGCCGTCCTTTTTATCGGATGCTCCCACAAGTCCGGCTATTTCTCGGGCTACGCTTGGTTTTTCTGCGATTATTGTTTTCATACTTTACTACATTTTTCTGCCTTTGGACTTTGCAGGTGTTTCGGGTTTTTCCTGTTGCTCCTGCTGCTGTTTGTTTTTCGGTCTTTGCTGTCCCGACTTCAAAGGCTCATTGATATTTTTGGTTGCTTCATTAGTCTTGCCCTCCGAATTGACGGCAATTTGCGTTTTGTGGGCTTCGATGGGCTGCATTCTTTCTTTATATTGATTAGGAAACTCAAAGCCTGTTTTTCCGGTATCTTTGTCGAAAGTGATATAGCCGTTGTAGGTTTGTCCTTTCTTATCAACCAGCCCTGCCATATAAACGGTTTGTCCGGCTTTGAAATCCTTATGTTGCTCATCGGTCAGTTCTTTACCTCTGAACGTTTTTGGAGCTTCCTGCGGCTGGCTTTGTTGATTACTTTGTCCGTTGCTTTGGGTTTGCCTGTTGGAATTATTGCGGTCAAACAGGAACTCTACATAACGCTTGTCTGCATTGAACTGTACCGTTGCCGAGAACTCCGTTCCTTTAGTGGAAATCATACCGTCTAACTTTAGCGGTTTACCCTCCATTAAAGTTTGCTTCTGCTCATCGTTCAGCTTTACACCTTTAATTTCATCGGGAATTTTTATGAAATCCGTCCTCAATGCAATTACGTCATTGGTTAGCCTATCTATACTGATAATGGACGGCATCAGTTCGCCAGTTTTAGAATTGGTCAAGTTAACCACACGCCCCATATTACCCATTTCGAGCAGGTTCTTTTTGTCTTCATCGGTAAACTTGTGTCCGAAAAACTCAAAATGCAGGTTTGGTTCTTTTTTGATACCGTGTATTGCTACGATAACATTTCCATCTTCGGCTTGCTGTAAAGACAATCGGGCATCTGTGCGAAGAACAGAACCTCCGAAATTAATGCCTATCGGCAAGAGTTCATTGGTTTTGTAACCTCGTAACAAAGGGTCAAGCAGATTTCTTTTTTCAAGGTATTCCTTGCTTAATCCGAGGTTTTTCATTGTGTCCCAATCAATCTGCTCGGGCTTGTAGCGGTACTCGCTGGTTTCCGGTGTTGTTTGTGTTGTTGCCATATTATTTTGATTTTCTTGTTTCTTATCTTGTTGCAGTTCTGTTTTTACTTCGTGTTCCTTCATCACTTTTTCGCCTTCGGGAGTTGGCTTATCTACCTGCTTTTGCATTTCCTGTGCTTTTTCAACTGCGACGGGTGCAGGCACTTTGAAGAATGAAAAATTGGTAGGGTTCTTTAACTGGCTGAAAAAATTAGAGAAGAAGTTGGAAAAAACGTCACCATTTTTATCCACACGCATAAACTGGTTTTGGTTTTTCTTCGTGGGGTCAACGGTTTCCATTTTCCCATTCTCGTCAATACTCTTTACGGCTTGGATTTTCATTTTTTCTTTATCCAGCACTAATAGTATGTCCGATAATTGTTCGGGCATTTCCGGGTTGTTTGTGATTTCTTTGCTCATATTTTTGAAAATTTAAAAGTTCACTGCCGAATGTAAATTAAGCGTTGGCTGTATTGCCCAATGTGGCACTCAAAGGCAGTCTTTGTCTTTCATTGTCGTTCATTTTGAGAGTGGGTTAAAGCTCTCTCTAATGAACTGATGTACATCAGATAGCTTGTAATACAATTTTCCGCTTATGGTATAATAGGGCAGCCTCCCAATAGAGCGATACCGTTGCAGGGAACGGTTACTGATTTTAAGCATTTGAAGTAAATCCTGGTTATCGAGCAATTCCTCGCCGTCAATACTATTGCGTTTCTTTTGCAACTCATTTATATTGTCGCCCAGCATATCAAGACGACCCATCAGGCGTTCCATCCACGCTAAAAATTCCATTCTGTCAATATTCATAGGGATATACTTTTAGGGGTTCATACCTATTTTTTGTCTGTCTTTAGCTTTCTGCCTTTTTCGATATAGCTTTTGCCTTTTGCCATAAGCTCCTGCACAAACTGATCACTGCTCTGTATGGCATTGGCATTGAGCATATCCTTAATTGCTCCAATAGTGTAGAAATATTGACCGTAGATTTTTGAATAAGCAATCTCGCCTTTGGTGCGCATACGCCACAAGGTCTTTTCGCTGATGTGCAGGTATTGGCATACCTCGTGGTTATTGAGCCACAGGTCATCATACCCCGTATCATCCAATCTTTTCAGATAGTCGGCAATGGCATTAATACGGCTGTTGAGCTGTTGCCACGCTTCTTCTTCAATGGTTATTATTTTCATTGCACAGCTTTTTAAAGTTCACTATGCAAAATTGTTTAGAGTGGCAGTGTTTGTCTGCCAAGCCTTGCCAATTGGTTTGGCGGTTTTTTGAAATTTTTTACAATTAGGAAAAACCCTTGTTTAATAAGGAGTTCAGGCATTTTGAGTATTTTGTAACAGGGAATTGCCGACATTTGCTAATTGGCAGATATGGGCAAAAAAAAAAGCAGTACATTTTGTGTACTGCTTTGAAATTACTGTATTAAAACAGCTAAAGGTCTTTATCCATATATTCTTCGAGGGATATTTTGAGCTGGTCTAAAAATGCCGTTCTTGAACCAGTACGGGTTTTCATCCGGTGAAACGCATGATGCAAATCGCTAAGCGGAATACGGAAAAGCACCTGAAACATCAGACTGATTTTTCGGATTCCAATTTTACCGTGAGAGATCACACCCGAAGCATATAGGGCATAAATCAATTCGACGAGTGCATTTTTGCTATCTGTCCAAAATATATCTTTTGAACTTTCGGTTTTTTGTAAATTCGTATCTAGACTTTCATCAGGATTGATTTTGGTAAGCAGGTAAGTGTAGAGCAGTTCATTAGCGATAATCCTTGAAACTTTGTAATCGAAGAAGGTTGAGAATGCTGGATCTATTTCAAATACAATGCTGTTTAGTCCATCATGATAATTGATATTGCCACGTTTGAAATAAATGTCATCTCGATCAGTTCGTCCCGAACGATAATACCTGTAAAAATCGGCATTGCAGATATGTTCAATATACTCCCGTTTAAGATTTGCCAATTGGCTAGAAAAATAACTATAATACATTTTACCATTACTGACCGGACAAGTAGTCTCTATACGATAAACCTTATTGTAATAAATTAGTTTGCCAAGTATTTGAGGTTTTATGGTACGGAAGAAATTGATTTCTTCAGCTTCATCATTAAATCCCTTTTGGGTAATTGACTTTTTGACTGAAAATAAAATATCTTGGAGATACAGGATCATTTCGTAAGCTTCATCAAGCAGGCTCTTGCTCTGAGATGAAATCTTATCCTCTTTGTTGTGTATCTCTAAAAGAATGTTTTGTAGAGAATTTTTCATAGCTCATGATTTTTTAGAACAGTTTGACTTTCCAGAAAGTGTTCTTCAATTAAATCACAAACCTTATGAATTCTAGCGATAAATTCCCCACAGTTGGGGGTAACTTGGGTGATATTTTTTTATTTTCCTTCTTGTTCGTCCATTTTTTTTATTAAGGAATCTTTCAAAAGATCTAAAAATTTTGTTCGATTATTCTTTCTATTTCTTAGCTCCAAATATGTATGATAGAAATCGCCTAAATCAATTCCAAAGGTATTTTCAAATATTCTTACAATAACCTTTATTTCGGAACTACCGTCATCAAAAGCTTTGAAAGCATGCAACGCATAGATTAATTCTATTAGGGATGTTTTGCTTGCAGTCCATTTTAATAATGAACTACGTATTTCTTTGGATTTTGCTCTAGAAAATTTATTCATGTTTAATATCTGATCTTCTAGATATACTTCTATTAAGTCATTTGCAATAACTTTAGCTACCTTATAATCATGAGAAGTTGAAAAACTATGATCTGATTCGAAATAAAATGTGTCTAAACTCAATTTAATATCAAATTTTCCTCTCACAAAATACTTCTCATCGAGATACGTGCTATTAGTTCGATAGTATTTATAAAACTCTAGATTATTATCGAAAAACCGCTTTAATTTCGCCAATTCATTATTCAGATATTTTTTAATTATTCGTTGGCCTCCATGAGGCTTTTTCATCTCTATTTTGTAGATCGCATTGTAATAAATAAGTTTTGAAACAATCTTGGGTTTCAATTCTTTAAAAAAGATAATTTCATCCTCGATTGTCTTGAACTCATTTTCGTTAATAAATCGCTTTAGTTTCGTCAATTTTTGTAAGGTAATTTCAATCATAGACTCGCATAAACTTATTTGGTCACCATTATCAATATAGCGTATACCAATTTCCTCTTCAAGTTCTCGAATAATTTTACAATAAAAGTCTCTCACAGAATTTTTTTATTTTTTCAATTAGGCTTGATTTAATTTTATTGTTTTTTATTTTATTTTTTGCTGGTTTTATAATACTGTATCCCGCATTCTAGAAAATTTTTAAAATCATCTTTTGACATATAGCCTGAAACAGGGGAGTTAATAACTTTTCCATCTGGTGTTACCATAACATAATGTGGTTGCGAATTATTGTTAAAGTTTATTTGTTGAAACATAGACCATTGGTCTCCAACTGTTTTAATTTTTTTCTTCTGTCCATTCCCCATATCAATTGATCTTTGTTGTTCTTTTGGTAACTCTTCGCGATCATCTACATATAAGGAAGCCAATACAACCTCGTTTTGAATTAGAGGTAAAACATCTGGTTCACTCCAAACAAATTCCTCCATTTTACGACAATTCTCGCACCCGTATCCGGTAAAATCTATAAGAACAGGTTTATTTTTTTCTTTTGCTACTTTAATAGCTTCATAATAATCATGTTCTGGATGTATTCCAAAAATGCCGTCCTCTGGGGAAGTATAGAAGCTTACATTTAAAGGAGGCAGAATGCCACTTAGTAAAGATAAACGTGGTTTCTCTGAGTGTAATAAGCCCGGTATCAAATACAATACAAACAAAATACCTGCGATCCCAAAACTTTTTCTAACAGTTGTTATCTTTTCATTTTTATCATCATGTGGGAATCGGATTTTACCAAACAGGTACAAAACTAGACCCACTGTTACTATAATCCACAGTACAATAAATACCTCTCTCTTTAGCAAAAAAGTCTTGGAAACTAAATCCGCTTTTGATAAAAATTTTAATGCTAATGCTATTTCTATAAAGCCCAGACATACTTTTAATGTATTCATCCAGCTTCCTGATTTTGGAAGTGATAATAATACTTGCGGAAATAAAGCTAAAAATCCAAATACAAATGCCCAGGCAAGTCCAAATCCTCCAAGAGCAAATGACAGTAACGTTGGGACATCTTTAGAACTAGAAGCAACTCCGCCTAAAAGACTACCTAAGATAGGGCCGGTACACGAAAAGGAAACAATTACTAGTGTTAATGCCATGAAAAATATCCCTACAATTCCCCCAGCTTCTTCTGCTTGGGAGGATCTATTGACAATCCAAGTCGGTAACGTTATATTATAATATCCAAAAAAACTTAATGCAAAGAATAAGAATACAACAAAGAACACTAAGTTCAACCATATATTTGTTGCTATCTCATTGAAAACATTTCCACTGATACCATCTAAAATATGGAAAGGAATACTTAGTACTAAAAAGATGACTAAAATAAACCCGCCATAAATCAGTGCATTCCGTTTTCCTTTAGATCTATCAGTAGCATTTTTTGTAAAGAAAGAAACTGTCAGTGGAATCATAGGGAAGACGCATGGTGTCAACAACGCTATTAATCCTCCTAGGAATCCTAATAGCAATACCAGCCAATTACCAGATTCTTCTGTGACTTGCTCATTACCACAATCTACCAGGGGATTTTTAAAATCTAATGTATTGACCTTAATGTCACTTTGCAGATGAGCTAAATCAGAATCTTGCATTTCACTTACTATGATTTTGGACTTTGTTTCCAAATCATTTTTTGCATTTACTATTTCCTCAAATTCTATCGTATTTGGAGCTAAACAAATTTTATCGTTGCATACCTGAAAAATAATCTCAGTAGCTATCTTGGGATTGATTCCGTTACTTTTTAATCTGAATTTTTGAATAAATCTTACAGAATCGGCAAAATATACTATTTGAACACCAAATGCTTCACTGAACTCTTCTGTTTTTTTTCCCAGCTCTTTTACGTCTCCTATTAATTCAACGTTATTACTAACAATTTTCATTTTTGTTGGTATACCGCTATCCTTTGGTAAATCCTTAGAGTAAAGATGCCAACCTTCGTCTATCTGTGCTTTCAACACAGCCTCATATTCATTGTCTGCGATTTTATTAATTTTATAATCCCACTTAACAACTTCCTTTATCTGAGCCTGTAAGTTTGTTATTTGGAACAATAGCAAGACCCATAACCATTTTTTCATGATAATTTTTGTAAGTTTATTAAAATAATGTTGGGCTGTTTTCGGCCCATGTTAGAGGAAGCTTATCTGTCTTATTTAAGCGTATCAGGCTCAAAATCCATTGAAATGGAATTCATACAGTAACGCTTATATGTAGGGGCGGGGCCATCATCAAAGATATGTCCGAGATGCGAATTACAACGATTGCATTCAACCTCTGTTCTATGCATGCCATGTGAATTATCTTCTTTATAGACGACACTGTTTTTAACGGGTTCGAAAAAACTAGGCCACCCACAACTGCTTGAAAATTTAGCATCTGAACGGAAAAGTTTATTTCCACACACCGCACAATAGTAGGTGCCTTTCGTTTCACTATCCCAATATTTACCAGTAAATGCCTGTTCAGTAGCCTGTAATCTTGCAACTTGATACAACTGTGGATTTAAGACTTTTTTCCATTCTGCATTACTGATATTTAATTTTTTTTTATCGGTTCTGGAATAATAGGGATTTTCCATATGTTCCTGACTTATACCTTTATTCGTTTCCTGCGCATAACAACTACCTAAGAAAAACATGCATCCAATTAATATCAATATCCTTTTCATTTATATTTCGGTTTAACTTTATTCTTAAACACTTTTTTAAACTTGTCTAGCTTAGGTTTAATCACTCTCTGACAATACGCGGCCTCTGGATTATTCTCAAAATAATTTTGATGATAATCTTCTGCTTTGTAAAACTCTCCATAAGTTGTTACTTCGGTTATTATATTCTTTGGATAAACCTGTTCAATATTCAATTCAGCAATGATAGCTTCAGCCAATTTCTTTTGACTTTCATCATGGTAAAAAATAGCGGACCTGTATTGTGTTCCAATATCGTCTCCCTGTTTATTTAATTGGGTCGGATCATGCGCGACAAAAAAACCTCCTAATAATTCTTTATATGATATTCTTTCAGCATCATAGACTATATTACAAGCTTCTGCATGCCCGGTCATACCAGTACTTACTTCTTTATAGCTAGGATTTTTCTGATGACCACCAGTGTATCCAGAGGTTACAGATTCCACCCCTTCTAGTAGTTTGAATTGTTCTTCTACACACCAAAAACATCCGGCAGCAAACGTGGCAATTTCACAATTTTTACTATCTATTTCCATGACTCCCTTTCTTTCGACTTCTTTTTTTCCTATTTTTTTATTGATTTTCTGTTGACCACAGGAAACCAAGGGTATTTCGACCAATGCCAATAACCAAGTTTTTAAGTATTGCCCTATTTCCTAGTGTTCTTTTAATTCTTTAGCTAAAGGAAAATCTATTGGCACATTTAAAACTTTGCTTGTGAAGTTTGTGATGAAACTATCACCTACGACATGCAACGCATCAATCAGATTTTCATGATTATAGCCCATTTTAAAACATTGTTGAAGCAGTTGCACACTAATCCTATTTTTTTCTTCAACTACATTTTTAATGAATTTTACCAGCGCATCTAATTTTTTATCAAATTCAGCATTCCCCCGACGAAGCTGTAATATTTGATCTTCATCAAAACCATTTAGCTTTCCGATCATAGTATGGACACTTAGACAATATAAAGAATTGTTTTTTTGAGAAACCACTAACATAATCGCTTCGCATTCTTGCTTTGACAAAGAAACCTTTCTAGTATGAAATTGATAGTAATTACTTAATGCATTTTCTGAATGCATCATCGACGCATAAAGATTAGGGACACTCCCTAAACGCTCTTTGAAGTATTTCAAGAACTCCTTGTTTTTTTTACTAACTTCCTTATTATCGGGTATTTCTATTGTTAACATTGTTATATCTTCATTTTTTTAACTAAGACTCTTATTCTCTAAATTTGGAGATGTTTGTACCGGTATACATTTTAAAAAATCTGCTAAAATGTGCCGGACTTTCAAAACCTAATTCGTATGCAATTTCCTTTGCCGTTTTGTCGGTATAATGCAGATATCTTTTTGCTTCCAGGATAATCCTATTTTGTATTATTTTTGATGGAGCAGGTTGCCTCAAAATCGCGAAAATATTACTCAAAGTTTTTGGTGATTTATTTAACGCATCTGCATAAAATTTCACTCCATGTTCCTTTTTAAAATCTTCTTCCAGTAATAAGGCAAACTTTCTGATCATATCAAGTTTTTCATCTGAAAATTTTGAATAGCATTCACTTTGCTGTTTTGCAGTACGGGTCGTTTTAATTATTAGATGTTTCAGCAAAGTCCTAAGCATTTCTCCTTGAAAATTATCTTGCGATAACCATTCATCAGAAAACATTTTTTCTAAGTATCGCATTTCTTCTTTCTCATCCTCATTTAATTTAATAAACATAGGATGTTCAATACCATAAAATAGAAAACCAACGCAACCTACTTCAGCATCATGATCTACTATGCAATAAAACTCTCTGTTAAACTGCCAGGCAATTAATTGATCTGGTTTTTCAAATGTGAAATTTTGATTGGATACTAATGGTAATAAAGACCTTTCGGGCATTTCATAGTCAATTTCATCAATTTTTACTTTTTGCTTAGAACCTTTATTATAAACAAAAGTGTTGATAGGTGCTGTTGGCTTACGAAGTCCTGCTCCTTTTAACTGATCACTGTTCACATGCATGACGAATCTTGCTGAAGTTATTTTATCTTCGTATTCCCTTACCATATTGATTTGCCTTTATTTTATCGTTTTTAAGTGGATACTAATTTAATTTTTCTCCCTCTTTATTCCCTTATAATATCCATCACGTTTCCCCAATTATCTCATACTTACACTACATCATAAGACACCCTCTCATTTCACATTTATATGTTCTTATATATCTTACAAAATTGCTGCTGTCGCACCTCCGTCCACTACAATATTTTGACCGCTCACATACGATGCCTTATCCATTGCTAAAAAAGCAACTACCGCTGCTATTTCTACATCTTGGGCCACGCGTCGCAATGGGGTTCTGTTTGTTATTGCACTTAATTTTTGTTCATCTGCCAATACATTTTTTGTTGCTGGTGTTTCGGTAAACCATGGCGATACCGTATTTACTCTAATTTTATCTTCTGCCCATTCATTCGCTAGGTTTCTTCCCAATTGAATTAGCCCTGCCTTTGACATTCCGTAAGGAGCACCAGTTCTAGCATCCAATATTCCCGCTACAGACGCAATATTGACCACCGCACTTCCTGCCCCGTCCAAAAGGCTTGAATATAAAATTCTACTTAATTCAAATGGGGCTAACACATTTACTTCAAATACAGATCTGTATTCTCTTTCTTCATATTCGTTACTTGGTTTACGAATATTAATTCCAGCATTATTGACCAGCACATCTAATTTACCCCATTTTTTATCTACCCACATTTTAATTCTCAAACGATGATCTGTACTAGTTACGTCAGCTGACATACCATATACATTTAATCCTCGCTCTCTCAAAGCACTCTCTACTTTAATGACCTCCTCATTATCGCGTGCAGTAAACAATACTTCGGCTCCTAATTCCGCAAACTCTGTGACTATTGCTTTCCCAATCCCTTTGGAACCTCCCGTTATTACTACTTTTTTCCCTTCTAAATTCCAATTTTTCATGTCTTTATATTTTCAGTTATTTTTTCTTTGAAGCCTGTTCACCAAATTCTATCAACTGCTTTCCATTGACAAATCCTATTTTTGTCATCACTAATTTACCTTGTGGAGTGAAGAATAATAATGTTGGATATGCTGTCACTTTCCATTTCTCTGCTAATGCAATACCTTCACCACTCTCCATATCAATGGTCACATTAATGAAATTTTTATTAAAATACACTGCTGCTTCTTTCTCTTTGAATGTTTTAGATTTCAGTAATTTACAAGGCGCGCACCAAGTTGTATAAGCATCCACAAAAATATATTTATTACTTTTTTTTGCTTTTGCAGCAATTTCGCTCCATTTCCCATTAGTAAAGTCAATTTCCTGACTTTCCTTTTTCATACCGGCTTTTGGATTATTTTGGGCAAATGACATACTTACTAAAGACACCAATGCAAAAATTAGCATCGTATAAGTCATTACTCTTTTCTTAGTTTTTAACATCGTTTCTGTTTTATAAGTCTTTAAATATTGTTTGTGCTACTACCTTTAATAATTCAGGCTTTAACCTTTTTGTAATATCTGGATTGATGTATTCAAAATTTATTTCACCATTTTTGCTTAATATAAATACCGATGGAACAGGTATCAACAAATCAATGTCTTTTCCGCCAGTAGACTTAGGGAGAAAATCCCAATAACCTTTAGGGGCTTTATACGCGATGCCGAATTGCTTAGAAACTGCCAGATCTGCATCTGACAACAATGTGTATTCTAAGCTTGCTTTATCCATTGAAGCGTTTAAACCTTCAGGCTTATCGGTGCTTATTGCAATTAACTGATATCCCATTCTTTCCAGATCGCCTGATATTTCTTGTAATCCAGATAATTGTTTAGAACAGTATGGACACCATCCACCCCGATAAAAAACTAAGATAGTAGGTTTCTCAGCTACCATTTTATTTAAATCGACAATTTTCCCTTGCTGATTCATCAACGTTACCATAGGTATTTTCTCTCCTGCCAAAAGTGGGCTGATATCCTCAGCTTTTTGAGGATACATATTCTCTCCCATAGCCATCCTCCCCATTTCCATCTGGCTTTTTTCTTTATGGTCCATCATGTTCTTTTGTTGTCCTTGGGCATTGGCCTGACTAACCATTATAAGCAGACCAAGTATGCTCATAATGTGTTTTATTTTTTGTGTTATACTTTCCATTTTTAGTTAATGAAGTGTGATTAAATGTTTTTTGCTAAAGGAAAATCTATCGGTACTTGTGTTACGGCATGTAATAAGTTGCCAGGATTAGCAGGAGCAAAAAATAAATCGTTTGACCATCCATACATTGTTGCAAATGATACAGCCTGTCCTTTACCTGCATATAATTGAATTGAAATTGATTCTCCTGGCATAATTAGAGGAGAACCGCCATTATTTTTAAATGTTCCTGATTCAACTAAAGGTCTGGAGTCCAATACATTTTCAATTGTAATCGTTGACGATGATGACATTTCCATCATGCCATCATCGTCCTTACTACATGATGCTAAAACTAATGATAGTCCCAAAAGTGATAACCACCCAAATTGTTTGTGTCTCATAAATTATTCTGTTAAAATTTTATAAAACAAAGGTATTTGATGATATTAGTTATACTGATGTCCAAATTTCCCTATCATATGACTGAATTTCCCGATTTACGGTATCTATCTGTTTAACTCGAAAAAATTATTGATTTGGGAGATTCAAATTGACAAAATTAGCTAACTTAAAATGTCAACCACCTATTCAAAGGAAAATTTGAAACAGTAAATCGAAGACAGAATCAAAAAAAGAGAATTAATACCATGTTAACATACAATCCAGCCATGTATTCATCAATCATATTCTATTCCTTCACAGGATAGAGGTCTTAGCGGGTTCTATGTAAAAATGGTATCATGACTTACTTGCACAAATTGCTTGGGTAAGTGGTTTTTTATATTCAAAAAAATACGCAGATTCCAAAACATCATTAACGGCAGTGTGTCTAAAAACCTAAACCTAACTGCTGAGAATCGAATATACGCGAATTTTGTAAGATAGGTGCCCGTGTATGAAATTGTGATTTGAGGTTATTACACAGTTTGACGGTCAGCACCTCATGGCAAATGCGAATTGGTGGAGTGGTCTTTATTACATTTAGTCTGCTAAATTCCGAATATAAAATTTCAACATAAGGACCGTTGACATAGGATCACGGCTCTCACTATATTACCTGATAATATTTGCTTCCCTTATATCTTTTAGTGGTATGTACGAGTATCTACACAAGTAAGTATATATGCTTATGTAATCCTGTAGTGGCTATATTGCTTAGTTTATTCTTCACAAAAGATAAAATCACTTTAATTCTATGATAGGCCTTTTTATTATTTTAGAAAGCATCTTATTCATGAATATAAAAAATACGGAACAGCTTTAAATTAGAATTAGAAAGAAAGCTATTCCAATTTAGTCGATAAAAGGAAATTTCGTCATGTATTAGGGAAATATGGACTATTAACCGCGCTGTTTTATAAATATCTTTGTTTTATCAAATAAAAAAATAAAAAAATGGAAAAATCAAGCAACATAAAAACGCCAAGTATCGGGCTATTAATCATGGTTCTAGGTACAGCAGTTGTTCTACTCTGGATCGGTGCTTTTAAGTTTACATTAACGGAAGCTAAAGGAATTAAATCTCTCGTAGAAAATCATCCTTTAATGGGATGGAGTTATGAAATATGGTCAATTAGAACCGTTTCAAATATAATCGGCATAATTGAAATTATCACGGGATTAATGCTGTTGATAGGAATAAAAATAAAAAATAGCCTAAAATGGGCTGGATTGCTAATGATTTTGACTTTTGGATTTACAATTAGTTTTTTATTTACTACTCCTGGAGTATGGAAGACAGTAGATGGAGTACCTGTTACGGACTTTTTTATTTTGAAAGATTTAGTCTTTTTGGGATTTGGTGTGGCCTTATGGAAAGATAGTATTAAATGAAGCCTCGGTAGCTGAAGAATCAATCGAATCAACGATAAAATTGTATTGTGAATAAATAATTAATGAAAACAAGATTAGAAATAATGGGAGGCGTTAGTATGAGGTTACTTTTAAGTAGCCTTGTATTGATTTTGTTGAGCTTCAATCGTATGGATATACGATTGAAGCTCAACAGGCTTCCCATATGGAAATCTCTTATTGCAATCCTTTAAAAAGTGATTCTAAATCACATCAATCCGGTAAGACAAAAAATAATAAATGTAAAGGGGAATGTGCAAGTAAATGTTGCGGGAAAGCATGTAATAGTGGCTCTATTGTAGTCGCAGTAATTGAAAAATCTACGAAAAGAATATAATGTTGATCAATGTAAACGAAAACATGATCAATATATTTTATTAAAAGTATTCTGCCTTGATCCAAGATATATAACAACTGAAAAATCATCTATTTAATCCTAAGATGGCGCACAGTACTACAATACAATGTAGAAATAACTACTTCTTAATAAGCAAAGTGAAGGGAGAATAAACTGCCCGATGCATCTGGGAAATATCAAATAAAGTTTTTTAAAAGAGAATTTTAGGGAAAATCAAAAAAACAAATTTGAAATTATTGGAAGGGAATACTCGTGCGTTTTAAGATACATACATAAGCAGATCTTACATACAGATAAACTATTTCACCCACAATTTCTTTTTCGGTGATGGCTAACGTGTAAGTACTCTAATATAGCTAGTCAATTTGTACATCGTCAATATTTATTAAAACTTATCCGGAAGTGAAATTTTCCATATCGGGAAGTATAGACAACTTAAAGGGAAGTACGGACATTTGTGAAAGCTTTCCCTCGGCTTACCTTTGTACTATACAAACGAATAAATTTATAACATAACAATTTAATAAAAATGGAAAATACATTCAACGTCCTAAAAAGAGAAGAGGTTTCAGCAAAAAATCAACAGATATTCGATGGTCTGAAAAAAGCATTCGGTGCTGTGCCTAATTTGTACTCTACGTTAGCTTATTCCGAAAATGCGCTAGAAGCTTATATTAATCTTGAAAATAGCAAAACCTCGTTAACAAAAAAAGAAATTGAGGCGGTAACGCTAGTAGTTAGTGAGGTGAATAGTTGTTTATATTGCTTAAGTGCACATACTATGGTTGCCAAGATGAATGGTTTCACAGAAGAACAGACGCTTGAAATCAGAGGCGGAAGCGCAGGGTTTGATAAAAAATTGAATGCTTTGGTAAAACTCGCCAAACAGCTTTCAGAAAAAAGAAATGCAGGTGATGGAACATTGGTAGCAGCCTTTTTTGATGCCGGTTATTCGAAAGAGAACCTTATTGATATGATCGTGCACATAGGCGACAGAACTATCAGTAACATATTACATGCTGTAACCCAAGTGCCTAATGAATTTCCATTAGCAAAATCTATTAGCTAGTAATAACTATTCAGTTAACGTCAAAATAACTTTAAATCTATAGACTATGATGCCAAGAACACAAGCTCTAAAGCCGGAACAGGTGCCGGCTGACTCTAAACCAACTCTTGATACGTTCACCAGGATGCTCGGGTTCACGCCAAATATGCTTGCGACATTTGCGCAGAGTCCAATTGCGTTCAATGCATGGGCTACTTTCCGCAGTTCCCTGAACAAGGTGCTTGACGTGAAGACGCGAGAAATCATCAGCCTCGCCGTCTCTGAGGTGAATGGCTGCAACTACTGCCTGGCGGTTCACAGCTATGCGGCCAGTATGGCTAAGTTGCCGGCCGATGAAATTATTCTCGCTCGGAAAGGCCATGCTATCGATCCGAAGAAGGACGCCGCCGTCCAGTTTGCGCGCAAAATCATCGAGACCCGCGGTCAGGTCGGTGAGTCTGATCTGGAAACTGTTCGTCAAGCTGGATATACAGATGCAAATATCATGGAGATTGTCGCTCTGGTGGCTATGTATTCGCTGACGAACTTTTTCAATAACGTGTTCGATCCGGAGAAGGACTATCCCGCTGTTCCGCTGGCTGGTTCGATCTAACTTTTATTTGGTTGGATAAATGATCTTCTAAGAGACATGAACATGCTGAAAACAAGATTGCAAGATTATAAGCGACAGTAATATAAGTTAAAAACAAGAATGGACATCGGAAAAGCAGAACCTAAATTATACAGAGCGAGGGGGACTTCGGACAAATATTTACCAACTTTAGATCTGGAACCAAACCCCCAGGAACTTATCCGGACTTGGATTTCACTAATCAACGTTTGCGGTTACTATATAATCAGTCATACCCAAGCGGCATTGGAATTAGGGTAAACTCCGTAGCGCCTGTTTGTCCTGGCCGCATGGTGGGAAACACCTTTTTTACAGAAACAGAACAAGCTGTACTTAAACTGGCAGAAGAAATTGCCTAACTTGATAAAGCTGGGGTTTCTGATGAAACTTACGAGCGAGCACTAGCGCTGCTTGGTGAACAGAAATTAGCTCAAGTAATTTTTGTTACAGTTACCATCGGTAGCAGGAACCGAATCGCTATTGCCATGCATATGGTAACCGGAGAATAGCTCAATAGTGCAATTGATGTTATTTTTTTACATGTATTATATGAAAAAAAACGAAATCTGAACGGGAATGATCAAAGAATATAACGAAAATGCAACATTGGCGCGGTTTGTTATGCACAGCGATAATCAACTGTTTTCAGGATTAGGACTTAGCAATTCAAGTCCTAATCCCGTAAATACTTTTGTTTACAATAAGGGTGAATCGCAAGAAGTACTCATCGATGCGATAGCCTACACAATGCCACCACGGAGCATTCTTCCGCTCGTTTCCAATCAGCATTTTACCTTTCAGCATCCTGAGACCCTAACTGCCTGGCAATTTAACCGTGAATTTTACTGTATCATCGATCACGATTCTGAAGTTGGATGCGTCGGTTTTCTCTTCTACGGAATCCAGCATCCAATGTTTATCACACTAAATGCCGATGAAGCAGAAGAATTGTCCGACCTTGAAAAAGTGTTTTCTACTGAACTGATGGTGAGGGATAATTTTCAGGGAGAAATGCTTCGTACCTTATTAAAAAGGGTAATTATAAAAACTACACGAATAGCAAAGCTTCAAAGTGAAAGCTATTCAAAATTCCCTGACGAAAAAATGGATATTGTGAGAAAATTTGCATTGCTTCTCGAAAAAAATTTCAAAGAACAACATCAGGTTAATTTTTATGCAGGTGCCCTCCATAAATCTCCTAAGACATTGAGCAATGTTTTTGCACGATTAAAACAACCGGCACCTTCGGTACTCATTCGTGAAAAGCTTCTGTTGGAAGCCAAACGTTATTTACATTATACTGAAAAATCGGCTAAGGAAATAGCCTATGAACTTGGTTTTGAAAGTCCGGCACATTTCAGCAAGTTTTTTAAGCTCTATACGGGAACAAATATTTCGAAGTTCAGAAGTATCTGATAGAAGCATTTTAATATAATAGAGATGTCAACGATAGATAACAACATGTACCTTCTTAATGCAATGAGTGAGCAGAATAGTAAGTATTTAACCTATTTCAATAGAAAGTTGGGGCGTACACCAAATCTGTTTTTGACGATGATGTATTCTGACAATACGTCGATAATGGAAATGCAGATATCAAGCTCATCATTAAAACATTTGAAAGCATTTTTAATGTTAGTTTGAGAGATTTTTATCATAAAAAACGATATGATTTTTTCGACAAGCATGAACCAAGGGTTTAAAGAAGAAGATGTAATTATTGAAGGGGCATACCAATTTGATGTCACCGAAGACGCCTTCAATACACAATATCTATTCGCTGTTTCGGTGCCGCAATATGAGTTAAGGGGGCTGATCGTTGATCTTTTAGGAATGTACTTCTATATGGAAGAGCAACCAATTACCAAGATACTGAGAGACGCATCTCTGATTAGCTACGTCTTTGACGATCAGGACCCCTATGTAAAATATGGGTTGAAAAAAATTACGCCATCAGATTTTAACGCAGATAACAATCGATACGTGTTGCGGATTGGGTTTCCTGATTACCCTGCATGTCCTGTAGGAACTGATTTTACGATGCTGGGATTTGATGAACAAACACGGCAATACGTATGGCTTTCAACAAGCATACTAAATGATAGTCGCCTTAAAAGAGTCGAGTTTAAGACCCTATAATTTTCGGCAGGAATCAATTTCACAATTGATTTGTGTGATAAATGTCAATGTTTAAAAGATGGCAAGTTTTTAACTTGCCATCTTTATGCTTTGATGATTTTAAGCAATCGGGCGAAATATAAGTTTATCTTTTAAACCCTGTTAAAACAATATGATATCAATAGAGACAGACGAGTACAGATTTGCAACAAAAAATAAAGATTTTTATTTGGACGTTATCCAGAGTCTGAAGGAAACCCCAAAAAGGCTATCCTCAAAATACTTTTACGACAAAAAAGGTGATGGCCTCTTTGAGGCCATTATGATGTCTCCGGATTATTATCTCACCCGGTGTGAAATGGAAATTTTCACTTGTCAAGCCAAACAAATTGTTGAAAGGATAACAGGTCAAAACTCAGATTTTGAATTAATTGAACTGGGACCAGGTAATTGCGCTAAATCAATTCATCTATTAAGTGCCCTTGTTAATGCAAATGTGTCTTTTAATTATGTACCCATCGACATATCTGAAAACGTAATCAGTGAGCTGCAATCATTTCTACCGGAGAACGCTCCGGATTTACAATTTAATGGATTGGTAGGTGACTACTTTGACGCATTAGCCCACCATTGTTTATTGCCAGGGGCGCGAAAAGTTGTGATGTGTTTAGGCGGCAATATCGGGAATATGACAATAGCTGAAGCTAACCGCTTCTGTAAAGCGCTTCGTAGTTATTTACAGCCCGGTGATCAGTGTATCATCGGATTTGATCTTGTAAAACATCCTGCAATTATCAAGCAAGCATACGATGACAGGGATGGCCTGACCCGGGAATTTAATCTAAACCTCTTAGCGAGAATTAACCGTGAATTAGATGCAGATTTTAAGATTGACCAGTTTGACCATTACTGTAGCTATGATCCTTTGACAGGGTCAGCCAAAAGCTATCTCGTCAGTTTAAGCGAAATGTCAGTAAACATATCCGGCGTCAGTATTCCTTTTGAAAAAGACGAATGTATATGGACTGAAATATCCCAAAAATATTCTAGAGATCAGATTCACCAAATAGCGGCAGACAATGGGTTTATCCATGTGGTGGAGTTCGTGGACAGCAAATCTTGGTTTATGGATGCACTTTGGACGGTTGTTTAAATTAAAATAATATGGAAAGATTTGATGCGATAATTATTGGTTCCGGTCAGGCCGGCAATCCCTTAGCAAAGCGATTGACTAGGGAGGGTAAACGTGTGGCTATTGTCGAATCAGTATATATAGGAGGCACTTGTGTTAACTATGGATGCACACCGACAAAAACTTTGGTTGGTCTGGCTAAAAACATTGTCCAAGCACGCAAGGCCTCAGACTATGGCATCATACTAAATAACGATGTTCCGGATTATAAACTAATCAATCAACGCAAGAACGAAGTTGTATCCTATTACCGGGAAGGGCTTGAAAATAGACTAATTGAGGACCCAAATATTACGGTTTATCATGGAAAAGGCAAGTTTTCAGGATATAAGGAAGTCAGTGTACAACAGGCAGATTTGAGCTTTAAATTAATTACGGCGGACTGGGTATTTATTAACACGGGCGCTCGGCCCCGTATTCCGGATATCGATGGGTTGCAATCAGTCAATTTTTTAACCTCGGAAACCATTTTAGACCTTGAATATCTGCCCGAGCATTTGATTATTGCCGGCGGCGGCTACGTGGCACTTGAATTTGCGCAGATTTTTCGTCGGATGGGCAGCCAGGTTACGATCATTGAAAAATCTGCCAGGTTACTGCCAAAAGAAGATGAGGATGTAGGATTAGAAATCACCAGAATTCTTGAGGTCGAAGGTGTGCAGATCGTTATGGATGCATCCATTAAACGTGTTGGTGCCTCGACCGATGGGCGTATCGCCGTAGAAATTCTTTCCACGCAGCAATCATACACGTTAAAGGGCACGGATCTGTTGGTTGCTACCGGTAGAACGCCAAACACGGAAGACTTGGATTTACTAAAAACAGGTATCATGGTTGATGGAAAGGGATTTATTCCTGTTAACGATTATTTGGAAACAACCGAACTAGGTATTTACGCGCTAGGCGATGTAAAAGGCGGGCCTGCATTCACCCATGTATCCTATCATGATTATATTGTGTTAGCTGAAAATCTATTGGATAAAAAAATATCCTCTATCCACAATCGGATAATCCCTTACTGTGTTTTTATTGATCCTGAGTTGGGAAGAATTGGGCTCACTGAAAAGGAAGCCGTTGAAATGGGTCTGGACTTTTCGGTTGCAAAAATGAATACTTCTTCTATTGCCCGGGCAGTAGAGATTGGCGAAACAAGCGGATTTATTAAAGCAATTATTGACAACAAAACAAAGAAGATTTTAGGTGTCGCTGTGATTTGTCCAAACGGTGGCGAATTGATGTCTTTGCTAGAGGTGGCCATGATGGGCGGTCTTACCTATGAACAGTTGCGCGATACCATGTTTGCCCATCCCACATATGCAGAAGCTATCAATAATCTTTTCCACCCGGCACATATAAAACCAAAAGCTAAGTTATGATCAGTATTCGCCAGGTAAGTAAGTCTTTTGGAGCACATTCAGCAATAGAAAACGTCGATCTTAATATTGCTGAGGGCGAACACGCTGTATTGCTTGGACCCAGTGGAAGCGGTAAAACAACATTACTTCGCATGATTAACGGTCTGGTAGTTCCTTCAGCCGGTACAATATCGATCAATGGAAAGGATATCCAGGAGCAGCCTCAGGATGAGCTGCGGCGTCGGATTGGCTATGTACTTCAACGCAATAGTCTTTTTCCACATTATACCGTGGAAGAGAATATTAGTGTGGTGCCCAGTCTGTTAAAATGGAACAAGCAGACGACTGCTCAAAGAGTTAGAGAACTGATGGCAAAGTTACACTTACCTGAAAAATATCTATCTCGCAGACCGGAAGAATTAAGCGGCGGCGAGGCACAACGAGTAAATATCGCGCGGGCTCTTGCTACAGATCCACCGGTATTATTGATGGATGAACCGTTCAGTGCTTTAGATGCCATTACCAGAAAATCCATTCGGGAGGAATTTATGCGCCTAGATGAATTCCGGAAGAAAACGATCATCATGGTTTCTCACGACATCCAGGAAGCATTTTCAATGGCAAATACCGTTGTTTTGCTTCGTCATGGGAAACTGGTTCAGCAAGGAATGCCATCTGAACTATTATACAATCCTGCTAATGATTTCGTAAAAGATTTTCTTTCAAACGACTATTTAAAACTTTCGCTTGGCGTTACATCGATTGATGACCTGTGGAATTACCTGTCGGGAGAAAGCGGTGACGAAGAAGGTCTTTCTGCGGAGCCGGTCGGTGATACCACATTATGGAATGCAATGGAACGGTTTCAGCATAACACTGAAAATTGTCAGTTCATCACCATGCGACACGAATATTACGGTGAATCGAAGCGTATTACATGGAGCGATCTCATGAATGCATATCGATTACATCAAAACGATAATCAAAGATGAACGACAGTATTAATCTTTGGGAGTTTGTTGCCCGCCATTGGGAAAAGTTGCTCGAACAAACCGGGCAACATATCGGGCTTACATTTATGTCCATATCCCTTGCGATAATGGTAGGTGTTCCCGCAGGTATTCTCATCAGCAGACAAAGAAAGTTGTCATCCTCGGTTCTTGGTATCGCCGGAGTGATGCAAACAATTCCAAGCATAGCATTGCTCGGGTTGCTGATTCCTGTATTGGGTATTGGTGCCAAGCCCGCTATTGCAGCATTGTTCTTATACGGCCTGCTTCCTATTGTTCGCAATACCTACACTGGTATTATAAACATTGATCCTGAGATAAAAGAGGCTGCAAGAGGGCTCGGCATGAGCTATAAGCAATCATTACTGAAAGTTGAGCTGCCACTAGCAATGCCTGTAATACTTGCCGGCGTTCGTATCGCGACGATCATCAACGTTGGAGTAGCCACACTTGCCGCATATATAGCGGCCGGTGGATTGGGCGAGTTTATTTTTGGCGGGATTTCGCTGAACAATACAACCATGATGCTTGCAGGTGCAATACCTGCGGCCTTGCTGGCGCTTCTTTTCGATTTTGTTCTTTCGCGTCTACAAAAAACAAGATTTAGGAAGATAGCGGGCCTTTCTTCCATCATGGCAGGATTTGTTTTGCTTTCGGGGTTCTATATCATTCCATCCATAGAACGGAGTAAATTATTAGCGGGGTTTACTCCTGAATTTATGGGACGTGCCGATGGTTACATCGGCCTACAGCAAATATATGGTTTAAAGATACCGACAGTGGTTATCAATGACGCCGTTATGTACAAAGCAATTTATGAGAAAAAGCTTGATGTAGTGAGTGGCTATGGTACCGACGGCCGGATTGATGCTTACCAGTTGGTTAGCCTGGAAGATGACAAGAGAATATTTCCCCCATATTATGCGGCACCGATTATAAAGGAGCAGACACTCCAGCGCTTCCCCGAACTGGAACCTGTACTTAACCTACTTGCAGGTAGGATCAATGATTCGATCATGACTTCCCTTAACTATCAGGCCGACTATCTACACCGTGAACCGGCTACCATTGCCCGTGAGTTTCTTGAAAGCCAACGATTATATAAACCGGCCCGTCCTGTCGGTAAAAGCTCAATCAGGATTGGCTCTAAAGTATTTGACGAGCAATATATTCTTGCAAGCATTTATACACAGCTTATCAGGGGTTATACAGACTTGGATGTTTTACCAAAAACCGGATTAGGCGGCACTAAAATATGCTTTGACGCACTAATGAACGATCAGATTGATCTATATCCGGAATACACAGGAACAGGACTGACGGTCATGTTGCACGCCGATTCGGCAACTGTGCACAGGCTGATAGCAAATAAAGATGCGGTGTATGATTATGTGCAACGGGCGTTTAAACAGCAGTTTCAAATCAAATGGTTAAAGCCTGTAGGATTCAATAACACTTATGCTTTAATGATGCGGAAAGAAGACGTTAAACGACTTAAAATTCGGACAATTAGTGATTTGTCCAATTATCTAAAATTAGAAAAATGATAGCTATTAAAGATAAATACAGTAAAGTCCGCAAACGAAGCGAAGACATCTGTTCGACCTTGGAGAAGGAAGATTATGTGGTACAACCGATAGTAGACGTGAGTCCTCCAAAATGGCACTTAGGACATACATCCTGGTTCTTTGAAACCTTTATCCTGGTATGCTATGTTGAAGATTATTCCAGTTTTAATCCGTCTTATCATTTCGTGTTTAACAGTTATTATGAGAGTTTAGGCGCACGTGTGATACGGACTAACCGTGGTAATTTAAGCCGGCCAACTGTTGACGAGGTCTATGAATATCGCCGTCATGTCGATGTGGCAATGGACAAGTTGCTTAGTCAACCGGTAAGTGAGGAACTACATGCCCTTATTATTCTTGGACTTAATCATGAAGAGCAGCATCAGGAATTATTAGCGACCGATATTAAATATATTTTAGGACACAATCCGCTCTTTCCAACCTATGAGGAAATTTTAAATCCAATAGCCGTAGATACGGCTACCAATGAGTTTATTACCGTTAAAGATTCCATGCACAACATTGGATACGATGGCAATGGATTCTGCTTTGACAATGAACTTGGGCGTCATAAAGTCTTTCTCCCAGCATTTAAAATAGCGAAGAATCTGGTCACAAATGGCGAATATCTCTCCTTCATCAAGGATGACGGGTACAAGAAACATGAATACTGGCATGCCGAGGGTCTTGATTGGGTGAAAAATAATAACATTGATGCGCCACTTTACTGGCATTGGATAGCTGACCAATGGTATTCCTACGGTACGGCTGGAATCCAACCATTGAAAATGGACCAACCGGTTGCTCATGTTAGCTATTACGAAGCATCCGCCTTTGCGGCATGGAAAGGAATGAGATTGCCTACAGAATTTGAGTGGGAAGCAATGTGTAACCAATTTCCTTGGGGTGACCGTTGGGAATGGACCGGCAGCGCATATCTGCCCTATCCCGGATACGTCCGAGCCGCCGGGGCTATCGGAGAGTATAATGGCAAATTTATGGTTAATCAAATGGTACTCCGTGGCGCTTCAATTGTCACGCCGCCGGAACATAGCCGTCCAAGTTACCGCAATTTCTTCCATCCGCATTTAAGATGGCAATATACAGGTATCAGGCTGGCACGGACCGTTAATACTGATGATCTATAAAGCAGTGTTAAAAGTAGTTCCTTTTACAAAAGGTGCGATAGCATTGGTAGAGGGTAAATACTACACTATTGGAATACCTGGATGCCAATTTGACCTTGATAGAAAGCATTTTATTGCCATGTCACCCGAAGCATCCATTTTACCTGGAGCTTATGGGTAAGAAACAAAATGAATCCTTTGTTTTCAACGGTAAAGACTTTACGATTGAATCGATTTTTAAACTTTTAAAATCATACGATTATGCTAAAATGGCTTGATGTAATAAAATATGCCAACAACGGCAACCCTGCTCCTGACAAAAGAGTGGAAAAGACTGAAAAGGAATGGAAAGCACTGCTTACAGAAGAGCAGTTCAATGTTACGCGGCTTAAGGGGACAGAGCATGCATTCAGTTCTGACCTGTGTTCCTATTTTGAGCCGGGAAGATACACCTGCGTTTGCTGTGGTACAGCACTATTTGATTCGGACACTAAGTTTGAAAGTGGGACGGGATGGCCCTCCTTCACGCAGCCGATACAAGAAAATGCAGTTGCCTACCATAAGGATAGCACATTTGGTATGGTGCGTATTGAGGCGCTCTGCAATACCTGTGATGCCCACCTGGGGCATGTCTTTCAGGATGGACCTATGCCGAGCGGTCTTCGCTATTGCATGAATGCCGTTTCGCTAAAAAAGGTAGATGTTAGCGAAAAGAAGGTGGATTTAGGTGGAGGCTGCTTCTGGTGTACCGAAGCGATCTTTCAACGACTGAAAGGGGTAATAAAAGTAGAGAGTGGCTACAGTGGAGGGAAGATCACCAACCCAACCTATCGAGAGGTTTGCAGCGGTGCAACCGGACATGCTGAAATGATTGAAGTTACCTACAATCCAAACGAAATATCATTTGATGATTTACTGCGAATACATCTGAGTACCCACAACCCAACAACCGTGGACGAACAGGGTGCGGATCAGGGTTCCCAATACCGGAGCATCATTTTTTACAGGACTGAAGATGAAAAACAAGCTGCGATGAAGGTTATTGATGAAGTGCAGAAATCATATTTAGATATGATTGTTACTCAAATAGAAATGTTCGAACACTTTTACAAAGCGGAAGATTATCATCAGGATTACTACAACAAGAACCCCGACGGAGGATATTGCCAGGCTATTATCGATCCTAAACTATCTAAATTCAGGGAATTGTATAATGACAAAATAAAATAACGCTAACTTATTAAAACAGAGATACAATTGAATACAGAACAACACGAACGAATAAAATGTCTGATCATCGGATCTGGACCAGCAGGTTACACCGCCGCCATTTATACTGCCCGCGCAGACCTAAAACCTGTACTATATACAGGCTTACTTATCGGCGGGCAGCTTACTAAAACCTCTGATGTCGAAAATTATCCGGGATATCCTGATGGTATAATGGGGCCCGAAATGATGGAAGGTTTTCACAAACAGGCTTCCAGAATGGGCGCAGATCTGCGGATCGGGTTTGCAAGCGATGTCGATTTTTCTGAACGGCCTTATAAAGTTACCATCGATGAAAACAAGGTGTTACTGGCAGATTCCGTGATTATCGCTACAGGAGCAACACCAAAGCTTTTGGGACTTGATTCGGAAGAGCAATATTCGGGTCACGGGGTTTCGGCCTGTGCCACCTGTGATGGGTTCTTCTTTAAGGGCGAGGATGTTGCCATTGTAGGTGCCGGGGATACTGCGGCTGAGGAAGCACTGCACCTATCAAAACTTTGTAGGAAAGTATACATGTTGGTTCGTAAATCCAACTTCAGGGCTTCGAAAACAATGGTTCATCGGGTAGAAAACACGCCTAACATTGAAATCATGTTTAACGTCGAGGTAAAAGAAATCCTCGGAGATGGTGTAAAAGTTAATGGTGCCCGGTTATTCCATAACATTACTTCGGAGGAAACTAAACTAGACGTAACCGGTCTGTTTTTAGCCATCGGCCACCGTCCAAATACCGGTGTATTCAGCCCCTGGATTGATATGGATAATGTAGGATATATTAAAACAAAAAATTGTTCTACAAAAACAAATATCCCGGGCATTTTCTGTTGTGGTGACGCTCAGGACCCGAACTACCGTCAGGCAATTACCGCTGCGGGAAGTGGCTGTATGGCGGCCCTAGATTGCGAACGGTTTCTATCGGCTATGGAACACGGGGCTATTGAATAATGGCTGCCAAATGATTTAACAAATAAAGGAATAACAATGTATGGAGGAATCATTAAATTTTATCGAAGCAATCATTGAGCAAGACATCTGTAATGAGGTTTACAGTGAAGGTATCTCGACGAGGTTCCCTCCAGAGCCTAATGGATATCTGCATCTCGGTCATGCCAAATCCATCTGCTTGAATTTTGGGCTTGCATCAAAATACAAAGGACGGGTTAACCTGAGGTTTGACGATACCAATCCAGAAAGAGAAAACAGCAGTTATATAGATGCCATCAGGAAAGATATTCAGTGGTTGGGATTTGAATGGCATAATGAATTCTATGCTTCCGACTACTTTGAAATCCTCTACGGATTTGCCATAGAATTAATCAAAAGAGACCTCGCTTACGTTGACGATAGCACACCTGAAGAAATTGCCGAGCAGAAAGGTACTCCCCAAGTTACGGGAGTACCTAATCGATACAGAGGACGTTCGATAGATGAAAATCTACTTTTATTCGAAGCGATGAAGGTTGGCAGCTTCAAAGATGGGGCGAAAGTATTGCGTGCTAAGATTGATATGAAGGCCGCTAATATGCACATGAGAGACCCGATCATATATCGCATCAAACACACACCCCATCATCGTACCGGGAGTGCATGGTGTATTTATCCCATGTATGATTTTGCTCATGGACAGTCGGATGCTATTGAATGCATCACGCATTCCACCTGCACCCTTGAGTTTGTTGCACACCGTCCGCTTTATAATTGGTTTATCGAGAAATTGGGCTTATTTCCCTCCAAACAGATTGAATTTGCTCGTTTGAATCTTGCTTTTACAATCATGAGCAAGCGCAAGTTGCAGCAGCTGGTTGAAAAAGGCCTGGTTGATGGATGGGATGATCCGCGACTACCTACGGTAGCGGGTCTGCGCCGAAGGGGATATACCCCAAACGCTATCCGGGAATTTTGTGATCGGATTGGCGTCGCAAAGCGGGACGCCATTACAGATTACAATCTGTTGGAATTTTGTGTCCGCGAGGATCTAAATAAAACGGCACAGCGGAGGATTGCCGTTTTAAAACCGTTGAGAGTTATTATAACGAATTACGGCCAAGAATTTACTGAAAATATAGTTTTAGAGAATTTACCGGGAGAAGAAGCTGAAGGTAGTCGTGAGGTGCCATTTACCCGGGAGTTATGGATCGAGCAGGACGATTTTATGGAGCATCCGACAAAGAATTACTTCAGGTTGACTTTAGGAGGAGCAGTCAGGTTGAAAGGAGCATATATCATCTTATGTGAACATGTTGTAAAAGATGAAGATGGAAACATCTCAGAACTTCATTGTAAATATTTTCCGGAAAGCAAGTCTGGTCACGATCATAGTAACATTAAAGTAAAAAGCACGATCCATTGGTTAAGTATTCCTTTTGCTATCCCGGCCGAAATCCGTCTCTACAATAAACTTTTTGAGATAGAAGATCCTGGTCAAACGGGCGACGAATTCCTAAAACATTTTAACAAAGACAGTATTCAGGTATTGCCAAACGCCTATGTAGAGAATGATCTCATTAATAGAGACGATGTAGGTGTAAATTTTCAATTTGTCAGAATGGGCTATTTTATAAAAGACAGGAACTCAACAGCGGATCATTTTATTTTTAACAGAACCGTCGGTCTGAGAGAAAACTGGAAGAAAACTTAAAAATTCATTTTACAATAACTCATGCTTAAATAACAAACAAATATCAATTATTTAAAAAATACATAAAATGGAAAAGATTGAAATACACAAAGGCCAAAAAGGCATCTCTTTTTTTTCGCTTCATGCAGATGGCCAGGAAGTTGGCAGAATGCTTGTCACCGTTACTCCCGATATATTGGAAGCGGGATATACCAGTGTTGGCTTTGCCCAGCGTAAAAGTGGATATGGCAAGAAACTCGTAGACGCAGTAGTTGACTATGCTCGCCGAAACAACCTGAAAGTAATAGCTAAATGTGGTTTTGTGGCGATGATGTTTAACAAATATCCGGAGACTTACGGAGACATCCGTGCCCGTATGTAAACACAATGATAACCGATCCAGCGTACATAGAATCATATCTTGAAATTCGAAAAGAGATACTCCAAGTTGTTAAGCTTCATTCGTGTTATCTGTTGTTACCCAGACGTCCAAGCCATAAATATTGGTAAAGATAGAAGTTGTCATATATGGAGCGCCAGCTAACAGGAAAGCTAATTGTATTAGATAAAGAATACTGAATTCAAAAGGATTTTTCAAAGGGAACCAAATACTTCTAAGATCGTGCAAATTTAAAAATTATGATACACAAAAAACAAACCGTACGACTCTTCGTAAAGGATATTATGGGTGATATCGTTAAAGACAACCAGGAAAATTACTTTTAACTGGCGAGCAGGACAACTGGTTCTCGATGAACCAGCATTTAATGGTGGTAGTGATATTGGTTCCGATCCGTTTACAACGGTTTTATCTGGTATTGTAGCTGTACATTGACCAATTTACGGATGTATATCAAAAGGAAGGGATGAGATGTTACCGACTACCTGCAAAGCAAATGGATGGAATTTGATGATTTTAATGTGGAAACAAAAATTGAAGCCGAAGCTAAAGTACGGGGTCTGTACGAAGGTAAATTAAAGTTCCCTACCATAATAGTGGGCAACGATTATATTAAGAATCCAACGATATCACAACTCGAAGAATTTTTAGAATGCGCAGCATCTCCGAATAATCTTTAGGAGTTCAATTCATTATTTTAATATAAAAGACGCTAGCTCAGATAATAATTTGTTAATAAGAAATATGAAAAAAATAGGTTTTGGTGGAGGCTGTCATTGGTGTACAGAAGCCATATTTCAGGCTTTAAATGGCGTTGAGTCTGTGGAGCAGGGCTGGATCTCCTCATTGAACCCCTATGATACATTTTCAGAAGCCGTTATTGTCCATTTTAATGAAGGCATCACACTGGATGTGTTAATTGAAGTGCATCTGCTGACGCATAGTAGCGCAAGCGCACACAGTATGCGTTACAAGTATCGTTCGGCAGTGTATTATATTGATCCCAATGATAAAGACACTATCGAAATAATAATCAATAAACTGTCAAAGGAAAATGACACCAAATATATTACACAGACACTGCCCTTGGCAGACTTCAGATTGAATTCGGAGCGTTTCCTCAATTATTATAAAAAAGACAAACAGAAACCTTTCTGCCAAACCAATATAAATCCTAAACTAGCTGCAATACGCAAAACATTCGGTCATCATATTCGAAATGATTTTTAAGATGGGAAGAATTGCCAAAATATCGGGTGATAACGGTAAGAGAAAGGGTATTGCCGTATATTAACTTTGTGGAGTTAGATAACAATTAAAGTTTTTAGTTATGAGAAAAATAGAAAGTAAACAGGAATTTGAAGAAACAATTCAAAAAGAAGCAAGCGTAGTTGTAGATTTTTACGCCGACTGGTGTGGTCCTTGCCAGACGCTATTACCCACATTGGATGACCTGTCCAAAGACTTTGAGGGGAAGGTCAAAATAGTTAAAGTTAATGTTGATAATCAACAGGAACTTGCCCAGCGTTTTGGTGTGCGTAGCATCCCCACATTGATCTTTTTCAAGAACCAAAAAGCTGTGGAGACCATAGTAGGTCTTCGAACCAAGGATGAACTTCAAAAGAAGATATCCGCGTTGGAAATAGGAAATAAATAGTAACATTCAAAATAAATAGTTATGTTAAACTGGAATGATATCATCAAGTTCGTAAACAAAGGTAATCCTGTTCCGACTCGCAGGGTGGAAAAAACAGACGAGGAATGGAAAGAACTGTTAAGCCCCGATTCGTATTTTGTTACCAGGGGGAAGGGTACTGAGCGAGCACATAGTTCGGATATGTGCGGCTTATTTGAACCGGGTAAATATGAATGTATCAGTTGTGGAACACCTTTGTTTGATGCAACTGAAAAATTTAACAGCACTTCTGGCTGGCCTTCTTTCACTCAGCCCATAGCTGTTGAAAATATTGCCTACCATAAGGATGGTGGTTATGGTATGATAAGAGTGGAAACGACCTGCAATGTCTGTGATGCGCATTTGGGCCATGTTTTTCCGGATGGTCCTGCACCAAGTGGTCTTAGATACTGTATCAATGCCGTGGCGCTTAAGAAAGTAGAGGGCTGAGATCTCTCAAGCATTTCAGATCAAAAATTTTAAAGAACTTAAATAAAATAAAAGCTATAAGTAATGGAAAATTTGAAAAAAGCATATTTGGCGGGTGGATGTTTCTGGGGCATGGAAGATCTTTTCAGAGCACGTCCTGGCGTAATTAATACCGAAGTCGGGTACTTAGGGGGACAGAACGATAATCCCACCTACGAGTATCATCCCGGCCATGCAGAGGGTGTTGAAATTACCTATGATCCAAGCAAGACAACTTATAGGGAGTTATTGGATTATTTTTTCAGGGTACATGATCCCAGCACGGTAGATAGGCAGGGCAATGACAGGGGCAAAAGTTACCGCTCGGCACTATTCATTCAGAACGATGAAGAAGGAAATGATGCCGTGGAAATGATCAAATTAGTTGATGATTCGCAACGCTGGCCTGGAAAGGTAGTAACGACATTGGAGCCGTTCACAAAATTTTGGCCTGCCGAAGACTACCATCAAGATTATCTGGTCAAAAATCCGAATGGCTACACCTGCCACTTTGAGCGCTTTGGAACTTTTTTGTAAAGCAATGAACAAAGTAACGGCAGAAATTTACCAGCTGCATCCCGATCGGTATATATTGGTCTCTGGACAGGAGGAAGGCGCACCTACATGCCCTTATGAAAATGTCCAACAATGGGTTGGCTATGATACCTTAACCAAAGAATATATTCGGTTTACAAAGTCGGTATACAAAAAGCTTGTTGAAGAAATGGAAAATAAAAAAATAAAGATATGAATATAGTAGTTTTCTTATCGACCGCACTCGGCTTCTTCGCCATGACAGGTTGTAGCAACAGTATGAGTAACAAAGCCGAGCATAATAAGGGCTTGGAAGAAAAAGTAAGCATTACTGAAATGACAGGCAATAGCGATAGCACGGACGTTATCTATTTTGCCGGAGGATGTTTCTGGGGAACAGAGCATTTTTTTAAACAGGTAGATGGTGTTATCGCTACCGAAGTAGGCTTTGCCAATGGCCGTACCGACAATCCGACATATGAGGATGTAGTACAGAAAAATACGGGCTACGCTGAAACCGTAAAGGTTACATACGATGCTGAAAAATTGGATTTGAATCTGTTACTTGATTTGTATTTCCTTGCTATTGATCCTACGAGCGTAAATAAACAGGGTAATGATATCGGTGATCAGTACCGTACGGGCATTTATTACACCTCAGGCCAGCAGTTACCACTTATAAACCAACGGATAAATAAAGAGGCGGCAAAACATATCAGAGCTATAGCAGTTGAAGTAACCCCCATAAAGAAATATTATAAAGCCGAGGATTACCATCAAGACTACCTGGATAAGAATCCGGGAGGATACTGCCATATTAATCCGGCACTTTTTAAAGTGGCGAAGGAAGCTAATAAGGCAACCAATAAATGATAATATCATCAAAAAACTATAAAAAATCATGAAAAAAGTAGCAATCAACGGATTTGGTCGCATAGGAAGGGCAGCATTAAAACTGATTTTTGAAACCGATGACCTTGAAGTCGTCGCCATAAACGATTTGATGTCGGTAGAAAATGCAGCATATCTGCTTAAATACGACAGTAACTATGGTAAGTATGCTAAAGATGTTAAATTTGAAGGAGACAGCTTATTTGTGGGGGATAAAGAAATCAAGTATTCCAGTCTACGCAACATTTTAGAGTTACCATGGAAAGCACTCAATGTAGACGTTGTTATTGAAAGTACCGGCATATTTACCAACAGTGCCGATGCTGAAGGGCATATTCTGGCTGGTGCTAAAGCAGCTGTAATTTCAGGTCCTACAAAAGACACTCCAACAGTTGTTTATGGCGTAAATACTACAGATGATAAGACATTGGTCTTTTCTTGTGCAAGTTGTACGACCAATAACATCAGCCCTGTAATAGAAATTTTGGGAAGAAGGTTAGGTATAAAAAAAGCAATTCTTAATACCATACATGGATATACTGCTTCACAAAGCCTTGTCGATGCGCCTTCGAAAAAAGAGCCACGCATGGGTAGAGCGGCCGGCTTGAATCTGGCACCGGCTGCTACGGGAGCAGCCATAGCGACTACTAAAGTATTACCTCAGTACGCCGGAAAGTTCGACGGCGTTGCCATTAGAGTTCCCGTCCCTGTTGGCTCCATTTCGGATATTACTTTTATTGCTGAGAGACCTACCACGGTTGAGGAAATCAATCAGATTCTGTCAGAAGAAGCGACCACAGAACGGTATAAAAAAGTGATCGCTGTAACAAATGAACCCCTTGTATCAACTGATATCATAGGAAGTGCTTTCGCTTCTACCGTAGATTTAGAAATGACAAGGGTTGTTGATGGAGACCTAGTGAAAATAATGGCTTGGTATGACAATGAATGGGGATTTACCAATCAGATGATCAGACAGATTCAATCAATATGGCAACCTGAATAAACTGATTTAAGCGCACATGCTTACGTCGATTAACTGCATTCCCCTTCTGAAAAGGATAGGGGAATTTTGATATTTATTGTTATGGAAATTTTGAACAACCAAATCCAACCCTGGCATTTGGAAAGTATCGGACAGAAAGATCTTCCACATTACGATAGCTTCAAAGGAAAACCCTTATTGATCTTGTTTTTCTATTTAGGCTGTCCGGGATGTGTAGGAAGAGCTATCCCATTTGCCAATAAAATGGCGTATGAACACGGGGACAAGATGAACGTATTAGGGATTCATAGCAATTTTGAAGGTCCCGAATATACCAATGATGAAATTATTGAAAATTTAAAGTCATTGCATGTTAGGTTTCCGGTTTTTAGGGATGCCGGTATGGCCACCACTTTTCACGATTACCAAGCCGGGGGGACACCTCACTGGGTTTTGGTAGATAAAAACGGTAAGGTAGTCCGTTCCATATTTGGTTCGGATCCCAATCGAGCATTATTATGGTTAGATTACGCAATTATTGAAGAGTTGGAAAAGTGAATTAGAATTTACCTTCAAAACATTGCAACTTTTGAATATTCAATATGACTATATATAAAGATCATCCACTGAAAATATATAACTCACTTTCGAACGAAAAAGAAATATTCACACCGATTCAAGATGGTCACGTTGGGATGTATGTCTGCGGTCCGACGGTGTACAGTAATGTACATCTTGGTAATGTAAGGACATTCCTCTCGTTCGATATCATCTATCGCTATCTTCTGCATTTAGGCTATAAAGTCCGTTATGTGCGTAATATCACTGATGTAGGACACCTGGTTGATGATGCAGATAGCGGTGAAGATAAAATTGCAAAAAGAGCGCGTTTGGAACAACTTGAACCAATGGAAATTGTTCAACGCTATACCGTTGATTTCCATGATATCCTCCAAAAATTCAACCTTTTGCCGCCAAGCATTGAACCAACGGCGACCGGTCACATGATTGAGCAAATCAATGTCATACAGAACATCATAGATAAGGGCTATGCCTACGAATCGAATGGATCGGTATATTTCGACGTGGCAAAGTATAGTGAGGATTACGATTATGGTGTGCTCAGCCATCGGGACCTGATACACACGCTTGATAACTCCAGACCACTTGACGGCCAGTCTGACAAACGGAATGAACAGGATTTTGCGCTATGGAAGCGTGCTGATCCACACCATATAATGCGCTGGCCTTCGCCGTGGAGCGATGGTTTTCCGGGATGGCATACGGAGTGCACCACAATGAGCACAAAATACCTTGGGCAAAGATTTGACATCCACGGTGGAGGTATGGATCTGAAATTTCCACATCATGAATGTGAAATAGCTCAGGGAGAAGCCTCCACGGGCCATGCACCGGTTAACTACTGGCTGCATGCCAATATGTTAACGCTGAATGGAAAGAAAATGTCCAAATCTAGTGGAAATAATATTCTGCCAGATGAGATTTTGGCTGGCGACAATCCTGTTCTTAGCAAAGCGTTTTCAGCTTCGGTGACGCGTTTTTTTATGTTACAAACGCATTATCGAAGTATTATGGATTTTTCGAATGAGGCGATCCTGGCTGCTGAAAAAGGATACGACCGCCTGATGAAAGCGATAAATAGCTTATCGAAGCTTGAGCCTGGAAATAGATCGACACTCGACATCGCTGGTTGGGAAGCCAAATGTTATGAGGCGTTGGATGACGATTTTAATACGCCGATACTTATCTCACACCTTTTTGAAGGCGTTACGTATATTAATCAACTGAAAGACAAGACTGCCATACTTTCAGCAACCGATCTGGAACATTTCAATAAAGGTATTTCAACCTTTGTTTTTGACGTACTAGGATTGGAAATGAGATCGGGTGTGTATGACAGCTACGCTGAAAAACTCGACGGGACAATCAAATTACTAATTGAAATTAGGAATAAGGTGCGAGCAGATAGAAACTTTACTTTGTCAGATCAGATACGCAACCGACTCGCTGAGTTAGCTATCAAATTGAATGATTCAAAGGAAGAAACAACTTTTAACTATTGATCTGATTTAAAGATTCGCTTTAAATTAAATTGTGTTTTGAGATTATATGTATTTTTGATAATAATATAGAAGTACTTTAAATTGAATATTAATATGATCTATCAAGGAAAGCAGAACGAATACTTTGAGTTGGAGTATGTAGATTGTGACAATTTCAGAAGCTTTAGGCCGATTGTATCTGGGGCTCTGCAGCTACTGTGGTTTCAATCTGACGGAAACAAATTGATCATCGATGGCATTCACCAAACTTTTAATAACAACCAGATTGTTAGTCTCTCTCAATACCATCATGTGCAATATGAGCAGATTAACGCTATGAAAATGCTTCGGTTCAATTCAGAATTCTATTGCATAATTAACCATGATAGCGAAGTCGGCTGTAAAGGTGTATTGTATTATACACCTGCAAAAATACCGGTTGTTTCGGTTCAGGAGCCGCAATTTGCGATAATGAATGATGCCTGGAACCTAACCGATATGGAATTAGAAATGAAAGACGAATTGCAGCTTGAAATGCTGCAAATTGTCCTCAAGCGCATCCTGATACTGTGCACAAGAATATACAAAATGCAAGGTACCTTGTCTTTCATCGACGATAGTCAGCATAATTTAATAAGGGAATTCAATTTTCTGGTTGAACAAAACTTTAAGGAGCAGCATAGCGTCTCTTACTATGCAGGTTTATTACACAAATCACCAAAGACCATTACCAATACCTTTAAGAAGATTGATGAAAAATCACCACTTCAGCTTATCCATGACCGTATTCTGTTAGAGGCTAAAAACTTGCTGCATTATACAAAACGGGATATTTCTGAAATAGCGTACGAACTCGGATTTGAAAACGTGCAGGTATTCAGCCGATTTTTCAAGAGACTCTCAGGTATTTCTCCTACCGAATTTCGACTCAAATAAAAGAAGAGAATTTAGGCGGATTAGGCTTAAAAACATAGCAATTAAAAACGTAGACCTCTTTAAGGGCAGATCTTGAACAGTAGGGTAAATCGATCTTAATAGGTTTCGATTTAATTATTGTGCGACCTGATTGACTGAGTTTTTAATGTCTTGAAAAAAACTCTAACTCAGTAAGGCTGTCATTATGGATATAAAACAGCACCATAGCTTTATGCTCAGTGTTCCTGGTACATGGATAGGTCAAACTACCAGCCTTTGCTTAAGCCATATATCTAAAGCATTCTGTATCTCTCTGTTTGGGTACATATTCTATATACACCTTGCCATGTCTTATACTAAAGCAGGGCTCATACTATTGGGATTACGGTAATGCGCAATTGTAGGAGCACACAAATGAGCAACCTCCGCAATAACTTTGTAAGTCGAAATAAAGGGTAAAGAGCCAATGTACTCTACCCTTTATTTTTTATATTTGCAATATTGATTTACAAGGTAATCAAATGAAAAAGAATGTAATAAGCACCATTACTAAATCGTTACCGATAGAGTTTTCCTCTCTTGTAAACTACTCTTTATTAGTCACTTTGTGCTATATTAATCTTTTTTTGAAAAAAAATTAAATATGATTTTAGAACATCTGAATCAATCGCCGGAGACTATTGATTTTCAAGAAGTGATTTTATATATCGATAAAAATTATAAATTCACACCGACGAAATTTGTAAATGGAAATACTATTAATCAAGCCAATCAGAATAACGGTTCCTGTAAAGTTTTCAGTTTTGCGAAACTAAATAACCTTTCAAAAGATGAAACATTAGCATTATTCGGAGATTTTTACAGAACTGATGTTTTGCAAAATCCGACGGGCGATGACCATCAGAATATCAGGAATTTTATAGAGTTTGGATGGAAAGGGATTTCTTTTGAAGGTGAAGCTTTGAAACTGATTGAATCATAATGGCTCATTTCTTGTAATTATCAAGAAAATTTAAAATTATGAAATCAAGAATCCTAAAGATGGCTTTGACCTGGGCAGCTCCAATTGTAATTGGATATATTGTAAAAAAAGTTGAGGAAAAGCTGGCAAAGAAAGAAACATCAAAAGCTATTAAAGCATAAAAAAAACCGCTGGATTTTCAGCGGTTTTTTTGTGTTTTAATAAACAGATGAAACATTAAATATTATTTTGGCTTAAATTTTGAAACTTTAATAGAAATAAATAAATTATGAAAAGATTTATCAATATTATTCCATTATTCTTAATTTTAGGATTATTGACAAGCTGCGAAGCAGTGGAAACCATTTTTAAAGCCGGTATGTGGTGGGGAATCATTCTTGTAGTCGGTGTCATCGGCTTGGTAATGTGGTTACTATCCAGGGGTAAAAACTAGAAAAGCGGGAATTTTCCCGCTTTATTTTTTTGATTTAAAGTTTCTTACATACTTTCCAGAGCTTGGCTCAGATCATTATAACCACCGCCATTATAAACATCTGTCATGCCTTCGGATTTAAAATAATCCACCGCTTTTCCTGATCTGTTTCCTGATCTGCAAAAGAAAATCTTGGTGCCGCTCAGATTTAATATTTCCTGTTTTCTGTTTTCCAATTCGCCTAGGGGAATATTCTTTGCTTCTTCAATATGTCCGTCCATTTCCAGCTCAAGTGGTTCGCGCACATCAATCAGATGATAATTACCTGCTCTTAAAACATCTTCTAATGCCATAATATTTTATTTTTTTACGTTTTTTTAATAATAACAAAAATACGAATTAGATATTAGTTCGGGGATAAATTGATATTCTTTTTTTCATGTTGTAAAATCAATTTTATGATTGGTGATTTTAAAATCTTAATTTTGCCGTTTCCCAATGAACAACCAAGAAAAATACAGCAGTCTGATAAAATCCAAAGCTTTGACTTTCGGATTTCAGTCTTGTGGTATTTCAAAAGCTGGTTTTTTGGAAGAAGAAGCACCACGTTTGGAAAAATGGTTGAAACAAAACTACAATGGCGAAATGCGTTATATGGAAAATCATTTCGATAAACGTCTTGATCCAAGATTATTAGTAGAAGGTTCAAAATCCGTTATTTCCCTCAGTTATAATTATTTTCCGGAAGAACTTCAGAACAATCAAGATTTTAAATTATCAAAATATGCTTACGGTGAAGATTATCATGATGTGATAAAAGATAAACTGAAGTTGATGATTGCTGAACTTCAGGAACAAATTGGCGCATTTTCTTTTCGAGTCTTTGTAGATTCGGCGCCTGTTTTGGAAAAAGCCTGGGCCAGAAAATCAGGAATCGGATGGGTTGGAAAGAATTCTAATCTTATTACAAAAAAGAACGGGTCGTTTTATTTTCTGGCAGAAATTATTTGTGATTTGGACCTGATAGAAGATTTTCCTGTGACCGATCATTGCGGAAGCTGTAGAAAATGTATCGATGCCTGTCCGACTCAGGCGATTGTTTCTGATAAAATTGTGGATGGAAGCAAATGTATTTCTTATGCTACAATTGAACTGAAGGATCAGATCCCTGATTTTTTCAAAGATAAAATGGAAGACTGGATGTTCGGCTGCGACATCTGTCAGGATGTTTGTCCCTGGAACAGGTTTTCTGCACCAACTCTAGAAGAAAAGTTCAAACCGAATGCTGAAATAAAAAACTTTACAAAACAGGAGTGGAAAGATATTACCCAGGAAGTTTTCTCCTCGGTTTTCAGAAAGTCGGCGGTTAAGCGAACTAAGTTTTCAGGGCTGAAACGTAATCTGGATTTCCTTTCGGAGTAAGCTATCGTTTTTTCTGATATCTTTTTGGTGCTACTTTTACTCTGTTTTTTAATCTTTTGTTGGATTGTCGTTTTTTCGGCATATACTGTGATTTTTCATTAATAAATTTGAGGATATATTTCAATAAATCCAAGAATTATTAAAAAAAATTAACATGATGATTTTATATTGAATTTTTTATTAATTTTATAGTTCGACGCTGTGGCAAAACCATAAAATGAAAAAAACATTATTTCTAATCCTTAAAATAACCGGCTTCTTAATTGGAGTCGTTTTTTTATACATCATCCTGGGCTTATTATTACCCATGATTCCCGTAAAAGCTAAGAAAACAGTTGAGCCGAAAACTGTAGAAATGTATATTTTTACCAATGGCGTTCATACAGATCTCGTAGTTCCGGTAAAAACAAAATATACCGATTGGAGTAAGAAGTTGCCTTTTGGAAACACGAAAGGGGCAGATTCTGATCAGGATTATATTGCATTTGGCTGGGGTGACAAAGGTTTTTATCTCGATACGCCAACTTGGGCAGACCTCAAATTTTCCACTGCTTTCAAAGCCGCTTTCTGGCTCAGTGATTCTGCGATGCACTGCACTTATTACAAAAAGATGAAGGTTGGCAAAGACTGCAAAAAAATAATGCTGACGGAAAAGCAATATCAGGATTTGATAAAATTTATCGATGATAAGTTTGACAAAGATTCTGCCGGGAATTACCACTTGATAAAAACCGATGCCGTTTATGGAAAAGACGATGCATTCTACGATGCCAAAGGCAGCTACAATTTTGCATATACCTGCAACACTTGGGCAAATGACGGACTGAAAGCTGCAGGGCAAAAAGCTGCATTATGGACACCAACGGATTTTGGGATTTTCAGGCATTACAAGTAGAGTTTTTTTTGGTGGACATTTCGGGCTATGCAGGGGTTCCGTCTGGAAAAAATCCAAATTTTTCCCAATGGCGTTTTTTCCAGACCGCTCGCTGCGCTTGCGCCCTTTCTATCCCGGCCGCAGCAGTCAGCAATAATTTCACTTTTACCCATAGAAAAACATGCCCGAAATAACATAATTTCATTAAATTTGCCAACCAAAAGTTGATGGGTGTAATCGCTATCAACTTCAACCAACAACCAACAACTAAAATGACTTCACAAGAAATAAGACAGCAATTTTTAGATTTTTTCAAAAGCAAAGAACACCTGATTGTTCCCTCTGCGCCAATTGTACTGAAAGATGACCCTACACTGATGTTTTCCAACTCCGGAATGACACAGTTCAAAGATTACTTTTTAGGCTACAAAGAACCGAAATCATCCAGGATTGCCGATACGCAAAAATGTCTTAGAGTTTCCGGAAAGCATAATGATTTGGATGATGTTGGCCGAGATACCTATCACCACACGATGTTCGAGATGTTGGGGAACTGGTCTTTTGGCGATTATTTCAAAAAAGAAGCGATTACCTGGGCTTGGGAATTACTGACAGAAGTCTATAAAATTCCGAAAGAAAACCTTTACGTTACCATTTTTGAAGGTGATGAAAAAGAAAGTCTTGAAAGAGATAACGAAGCTTATGATTTGTGGAAACAATTTATTTCCGAAGACAGAATCATCAACGGAAATAAGAAAGACAATTTTTGGGAAATGGGAGCGAGCGGACCTTGCGGACCTTGTTCGGAAATCCATGTGGATCTGAGAAGTGCTGAAGAAAAAGCGAAAGTTTCTGGTTTAGATTTGGTAAACAACGACCATCCTCAGGTCGTGGAAATCTGGAATCTAGTTTTTATGCAATTCAACAGAAAAGCAGACGGAACTTTGGAAAATCTTCCTGCAAAGCATATTGATACAGGAATGGGATTTGAGCGTCTTTGTATGGCGCTTCAACAGAAAGAATCCAATTATGACACGGACGTTTTTACGCCTTTGATTGCTAAGGTCGAAGAACTTTCGGGTAAAAAATATACAGGAATTTTAACCGACGAAAAAGATATTGCCATTCGTGTGGTCGTAGATCACATTAGAGCAGTTTCATTTGCGATTGCTGACGGACAATTGCCTTCCAATGGTGGTGCGGGTTACGTTATCCGTAGAATTTTGAGAAGAGGAATTTCTTATGCTTACAGATTTTTGGACAGAAAAGAACCTTTCCTTTTCGAGTTGGTTGCTGTTCTACAGAATCAAATGGGCAAATTCTTCCCTGAGTTAGAAAAACAAGGAAATTTGGTTGCTGAAGTTATAAAAAGTGAAGAAGAATCTTTCCTAAAAACCATAGAAAACGGATTGTTGAGAGTTGAGAAATTAATCCAGCAGACCATTACTGATGGTAAAAAAGTCTTGCCAAGCGAAGAAGTTTTTGAATTGTACGATACTTATGGTTTCCCAGATGATTTGACGAGAATTATTGCGGAAGAAAAAGGATTAACCATAGACGAAACAGGTTTCGAGGCAGAAATGACAAAGCAAAAGCAACGTTCCAAAAAAGATTCTGCCGCAAAGGTTTACGATTGGGTTATTTTGGAAGAAAAACCTGAAACTTTTGTCGGTTATGATCAACTGGAAACGGAAACTTACATCACACGTTACAGAAAAATAGAAAATAAAGACGGTGAGTTTTATCAAATTGTTTTGAGTAATTCTCCATTCTATCCGGAAGGCGGCGGACAAGTAGGCGACAAAGGTGTTATTGAAAATGCAACAGAAAGTTTCGAAGTTTTGGAAACTAAGAAAGAAAACGGATTGATCATTTCTTTAATCAATGCGCTACCGAAAGATGCTGGCGCCGTTTTTTATGCTAAAGTTAATGCCGCTGACAGAAGAAATTCTCAGGCCAATCATTCTGTAACACATTTGTTGCACGAAGCTTTGAGAGATGTTCTTGGAACACACGTCGAGCAAAAAGGTTCGTATGTTGGACCGGATTATTTAAGATTTGATTTTTCTCATTTTTCAAAAATGACTGAGGAAGAATTGACTTTGGTAGAATCGAAAGTTAATGCTAAAATCAAGGAAAATTTGGCTTTGCAGGAGTTCAGAAATATTCCGATTAAGGAAGCTTTGGAAAAAGGCGCAATGGCTTTGTTTGGCGAGAAATATGGCGATAATGTAAGATTGATACAATTCGGAACATCAAAAGAACTATGTGGGGGAACACACGTGAAATCGACCAGCGAAATTGGTCATTTCAAAATTGTTTCTGAAAGTTCTGCGGCGGCGGGAATCAGAAGAATTGAAGCCATTTCCGGAGATAAGTCAGAAGAATATTTCAAAAATTTAGAAACTCAGTTTACAGAGGTTTCACAATTACTAAAATCAAAAGATCTGATCAAATCAATCGAGAAATTGTTGGAAGAAAATTCGGTTTTAAAAGCTGAAATCGAATTATTCAAAAAAGAAAAGGCAAAAGACGAAATCCAAAACTGGAAAAACGATTTCGAAGAAAAAAACGGAAAGAAATTATTGGTTAAAAAAACGTCTCTGGATGCAGCTTCTATAAAAGATATTGTTTTCCAGCTGAAGAAAGAAAATTCAAATTCTGTCATCATTATAATTTCTGACGCTGGCGATAAACCGATGATTACTGTTGGTGTTTCTACAGATTTGGAATCAACGTATCATGCTGGAAATATCGTAAAAGAATTGGCTAAGGAAATCCAAGGCGGCGGCGGTGGAAACCCAGGTTTTGCAACTGCCGGTGGAAAAAATCTTAAAGGAATCGAGAATGCTTATCAGAAAGCTTTAGAGATTTAATTACTTCACTGTACAAAAATAGAGAAAACTCCCGAATTCGGGAGTTTTTTATTATAATTACTGATTAAAATTCTTCGGAGAGTAAAAGAATAAGAACTTTTTGTTTGCCATTTCAAAATCGCTCCATTGATCACAATCTATTTCATAGGCGACTACACCGGATGTTGGCAGATTGACGATTTCGTCTGCTAGAGAATTTGCGAAATTCGAAATACCGTTATTGTGAGAAAATAATGCTAAGCTGCTGACATTGTTGTCGGTGTCAAATATTACCGAAAGAAAATTTTCTTCAGAAGGTCTGTATAATTTTTCCTGCATTGCATAATTTTTCCCATAAACTTTAGAGAAAAGTTCGCATGTTTCCTTTGCCCGTACTGCAGGACTGGTGACAAAAGCGTCAATATCAATATTTTTCAGCTTCAGGAATTCGGCCATTTTTGGAGCATTTATTTTTCCGACCTCTGTCAGCGGACGTTCAAAATCGTCCATGTTTTCCGGCCAGTCACTTTTGGAATGGCGAACTAATAAAAGTGTTTTCATCTCCAGGTATATTTAATTATTATTTTTATTGATTTTTATAAGACATTCTCTGTTAATCAATAATAATCTAAATTTATACAATTATTACGAAACCTTTAATATAAAAATAAAAAAATTGTAGTAATGTCCTATTTATCAGTTGGTTATTTCTTTCAGAGACATTAAGGATTATAGTTAATAATTTCACATCATTTTACGGACATAATTTCCAGGATTAAGAATATTTTATCTTGTCAGCATTTAAAATGGTAAAGTAAAATATCAGAATTTGGAAATTTATTAGTTTTTAAAGTGTTGTTTTTACACTTTTTAATATTTTTTTTGCGTTAAAAAATTTTTATTCTTATCATAATATTTTCTTAAAAAAAACTTAACTCTTTTTTCATCATTTGTTTTTATAATTAATTGTTAACTCATGCTTTACAAAACAAGTAAGTGTAATTTTAATGATAAGCTTATCATAATTATTATACATATGATATCATAAAAAATCGATATGTAAATTACTGATAAGCAGGTAATAATGTGAATTTTATTTTTTTTATTCAACTGAATTTTTATATTTGTAATGTTACATAAATGTTAACACCTTAATGAGTCCGAATTTTATACATACATATGTATCCGTTGATTGCGTTGTTTTTGGTTTTGATCATGAAAACCGGCTGAATATTTTGTTAGTTCAGCGCCACGTAGACGACGTTCCAGTGGAAATGCAAAGAAAACTGCCCGGCAGTCTTATTTTCAGCGATGAAGATGTGGATGATGCAGCAGAAAGAGTGCTTCATGAGTTAACAGGAATCAAAAAAATGGTTCTCAAACAGTTCAAGTGTTTTGCAGATCCGGAGAGAGCCAATAACATGCATGATATAAAATGGATGGGCGAGGAGTATAAACAGGACATCGACAGGATTATTACCGTGGCTTATCTTTCACTCTGCAAAATCGATCATAAAATCAACAGCAGCAAATATGATACGGTAGACTGGTTTCCTTTTGATGAGATACCAAGTTTGCCTTTTGATCACAATAAAATCATCAAAGAGTCCCTGATAGAGGTAAGGCGATGGATAGAAATGGATTTCTCAATTATTTTTGAATTATTACCGAAGAAATTCACGATAAGACAGCTTTATCAATTGTATTGTGCCCTGAGTGAGAAAAAAATTGATATCAAGAATTTTCATAAAAGAATTTCATCCTTCAATTATATAATCCCAATGGATGAGATAGAAACCAATGTTTCGCACCGTGCTGCAAGGTATTATAAGTTTGATGCCAAGATGTTTAAGAAAAATAATACCAAGCTAATAAAATAAAAACGACAAAGACAATATGTACTTACTAGGTTATGATATCGGCAGTTCTTCTGTTAAAGTTTGTCTCATAGAAGCATCCAGCGGAAAAGTAGTGGCTTCCGAATTTTCTCCAAAAAAAGAGATGAAGATCACTGCTGTCAATCCTGGTTGGGCAGAGCAGAATCCTGTCGATTGGTGGATCAATCTGAAACTGGCGCACGAAGCCGTGATGCAGGAATCCGGGGTACAAGCAGAAGATATCAAAGGAATCGGTATTACATGGCAGATGCACGGGCTGATCATGGTAGATAAGGATCAGAATCTGCTGAGACCATCCATCATCTGGTGTGACAGCCGCGCAGTTCCTTATGGCGAAAAAGCTTTCAAAGATATAGGAGAAGAAAAATGTCTGTCTCATTTACTGAATTCACCGGGCAATTTTACAGCATCAAAATTGGCATGGGTCAAAGACAATGAACCGGCATTATTTGCCAAAATAGATAAAATAATGCTTCCGGGAGACTATATTGCTATGAGACTGTCGGGTGAAATAGGAATCACAATAGAAGGTCTGTCAGAAGGAATTTTCTGGGATTTTAAAAACAATTGCATCTCCGAAGATGTCATCAATTATTATGGAATTCCTAAAAGTTTTTTTCCTGATATTGTTCCGACATTCGGGATTCAGTCCACAGTTTCTGCAGCTGCAGCAAAGGAACTGGGGCTGAAAGAAGGAACACCGATTTCTTACAGAGCCGGTGACCAACCGAACAATGCACTTTCGCTTAATGTTTTCAATCCTGGAGAAATTGCCTCCACAGCCGGAACTTCAGGCGTTGTATATGGCGTTTTGGATGAACTCGATTATGATAAATTATCGCGAGTCAATACGTTTGCGCACGTCAATTATACTGAGGAACTGACAAGGCTCGGTGTTTTACTTTGCATCAACGGAACCGGAATTCTGAACTCTTGGCTGAAGCATAATTTTGCCACCTCATTGTCATCGTATGGTGATATGAACGATATGGCTTCACTCTCACCAATCGGTTCAAAAGGTCTGAGCATTATTCCTTTTGGAAACGGTGCGGAAAGGGTTTTGGAAAATAAGGATACGAGCTGTTCCATGCATGGGATTAATTTCAATATTCATTCCAAAGGCGATATTTTGCGCGCTGCGCAGGAAGGAATTGTTTTTTCTTATGAATACGGAATGGATATCATGAGAAACATCGGAATGGACATCCAGGTGATCCGAGCCGGAAATGCCAATATGTTTTTGAGTTCCATTTTCCGTCAGACTTTGTCAAGTGTCAGCAATGCGACCATCGAACTTTATGATACGGATGGAGCTGTGGGAGCGGCAAGAGCAGCAGGAATGGGAATCGGGTTTTATTCCGATTCTGTAGAGGCCTTTTCTTCATTAGAAAAAATAGCAGTCATAGAGCCGGAATACGAGAAACGGGAACAATATTTAGAAGCCTACACAAGATGGAAAAATCATCTTAGAGACATAATATAATCCAAATAAAAGAACTTTTTCCGAATGAACTTATTGATATAAAAAAATCAATGAGCAGGATGTTTTCATGTCAAAATCTAGAAATCAAAATTAAAATATAAATAAAGAAAGTATGAACACTTTAACAGGTACAAAAGAGTTTTTTAAAAGTATCGACAAAATCAAGTTTGAAGGAAAAGAGAGCAGAAATCCATTGGCATTCCGCTATTATGATGCAGAAAGAATAGTGATGGGCAAACCAATGAAGGACTGGACTCGCTTTGCGATGGCTTGGTGGCATACATTGTGTGCAGACGGGAGTGATCCGTTTGGTGGCGCAACGATACATCATCCATGGAATAAGGGGACAGATGCGGTTAGCCGTGCCATGCACAAGATGGACGCCGGATTCGAATTCATGTCAAAAATGGGATTCAACTTCTATTGCTTCCACGACATAGATCTTGTAGAACCTGCTGATAACTGGAGAGATTATGAAAAAAATCTTCAGGCTATTGTTGATTATGCTAAGCAAAAACAACAGGAAACAGGGATTAAATTGCTTTGGGGAACAGCCAACGTTTTCACTCACGAAAGATACATGAACGGAGCTTCTACGAATCCAAACTTTGATGTGGTGGCTTGCGCAGGAACCCAGGTGAAGAATTCTATCGATGCAACAATTGCGCTGGGCGGAGAAAATTATGTTTTCTGGGGTGGAAGAGAAGGTTACATGAGCCTTTTAAACACCGATATGAAACGTGAAAAAGATCACCTTGCTAAATTCCTTACTATGTCAAGAGACTATGCAAGAAAGCAGGGTTTTGCAGGAACTTTCCTGATCGAGCCAAAACCGATGGAACCTACAAAACATCAGTATGATTATGATGCTGAAACGGTAATTGGATTCCTGAGGCATTATGGGCTTGATAAAGATTTCAAACTGAATCTTGAAGTTAACCACGCAACATTGGCAGGCCATACCTTCGAACACGAATTGCAAGCTGCTGTAGATGCGGGAATGCTGGGCAGTATCGATGCAAACAGAGGTGACTACCAGAATGGCTGGGACACAGATCAGTTCCCGATTGATTATTATGAAATGATCCAGGCTTGGCTTGTTCTTCTTCCGGCTGGCGGATTGGGATCAGGCGGTGTAAACTTCGATGCCAAGATCCGTCGTAATTCTACCGATGCAGAAGATCTTTTCATTGCACACGTTTCCGGAATGGATGCCTTTGCAAAAGGCCTATTGGTAGCGGCAGATATTCTTGAAAATTCTGATTACAGAAAACTTAGAACAGAGCGATATTCATCATTTGATAATGGTAACGGGAAAGCATTCGAAGAAGGCAGACTTACACTGGAAGACCTTCAGAAAATTGCCCACGAATCAGGCGAACCTTTGCCAAAAAGTGGCAAGCAGGAACTGTTCGAAGCCATTGTGAATATGTATATCTAAAAAAATATATAAGAAAGTTGATCCAATCTCAACACTGGGACAACCATGGCTTTCTTATAAAAATTAACACATTAAACATAATAATTATGAATCTATTTCATTTAAGTAAAACCAATAGAGCAGCATTATTTTTTGCTATGACTCTATTACCATCAGGTCTGGTCTACTCGCAGAGTACAAAAGATACTGTTACAAAAGAAAAGCAGATTGAGGAGGTTGTTGTTATTGGATATGGAACTCAAAGAAAGGAATCGGTAACAGGTTCTGTTGCTACGGTGAAGGGAGATGTTTTAAGAGAAGTTCCTACAGCCAATATTACGCAGGCACTGCAAGGTAGAACGGCGGGTGTAGATATTGCCCAAACATCTACAAAACCAGGAGCTACAATGCAAATTCGGATCAGGGGTACTAGATCTTTAACAGGAGATAATAATCCATTAATAGTTTTGGACGGGATTCCTTTTGTGGGTTCATTAGGAGATATCAGTTCGAGTGATATTAAAAGTATCGATATTTTAAAGGATGCTTCTGCAACTGCAATCTATGGATCCAGAGGAGCTAATGGGGTAATATTGGTAACGACTAACAGGGGAACTAAAGGTCAAAAACCAAGATTTAGTTATAATTCTTTTACAGGTGTTCAGACATTGTTTTCAAAGTATCCTATGATGGATGGTCCTCAGTTTGCAAAATTAAGAGCTTATGCAACACCTGCTCCTACGGGTAACCAAACTACGACTTCACCTTTATATGCAACTAATGGTGATGAATCCGCTAGTAATAATACCGATTGGCAAAAACTGTATTATAAACCAGCTATGATAACTAGTCATGATGTAGGTGTATCCGGAGGAACAGAAGGTGGTAATTATAATGTAGGGTTATCATATTTTAAACAAGATGCATTGATTCCTCTACAAAATTATGAGAGATTTGGATTGCGTATGGCTATTGATCAGCAAATAGGAAAAGCTTTTAAGTTCGGGGTGACATCAAATACCAATTTTTCCAATTCTGAAGGAAACGGCGTGAATCCGGGAGCCGTGTTGGGTTACTCACCTATTGCTAACCCTTATAATCCAGATGGCAGCTTCAAAAGAGTAATGACTACAGCTGGAGGAATTGACCAAACATGGATCTATACTCGTAAAACTTTAGACGGTTTAGGAGATAAATATATCGATGAAACAAAGTCTTTTGCATCATATAATAATATATATGGTGAGGTTAATCTTCCTTTAAATGGTCTTAAATACAGATTAAATGTAGGATTAGATTATCGTACATCAAATAGTGGTAATTATACAGGTGTTGGTGTTTTTAATACAAATGCACAAGGTCCATCATCTGCAGGGAGAGAAAATAATCAAACCTACCATTGGGTTTTGGAAAACCTTTTAACTTATGATCGTACATTTGGTAAACATAAGATCAATGCGGTAGGGTTGTATTCTGCAGAAGGTAATAGATATACCAGCTCGTATATGAGCGCAAAAAATGTACCTGCTGATTTTTTCCAGTATTACAATTTAGGACAGTCACCTCAGGCAGATATTACTGTAAAACCTGAAGATCAGGTGTACTGGCAAACGGGTTTGCTTTCAGCAATGGGGAGAGTAATGTATACATTTGATAATAAATATATGATAACAGCGACGCTGCGTGCCGATGGCTCATCGAGACTAGCTCCTGGTAACAAATGGCATACTTACCCTGCCTTATCATTGGGATGGAATGTTACCAATGAATCATTTATGAAAAATATCAGTGCTCTCAATCTTTTGAAGTTTAGAGCCGGATGGGGACAAACATCTAATCAGGCAGTTAATCCTTATTCCACATTAGGAGCACTTACCGTAACTCCATATAATTTTGGAAATACTAATAGTACAGGGGTATATGTTAGTCAGGCACCCAATCCTGATCTAGGATGGGAATATTCTAAAACACAAAATTATGGGATAGATTTTGGGGTTTTAAATAATAGAATCACAGGTAGTGTTGAATATTACAAAACGCACACTTATGATCTTCTGACTCAAAAGAATCTTCCTGCTTCAACAGCTATTGGCTCAATCGTTTCAAACGTAGCAGAAACAGAGAACAAAGGTTTCGAAGTGAGTTTAAATGGAGTTATCATTGATAATCCTGATGGTTTTTCTTGGGATGCTGGAGTTAATTTCTATACTAATAAGAATAAAATATTATCACTTGCTTCAGGAACTCAACGTGATGTTAATAACTTGTGGTTTGTGGGACATAATATTAATTCGCTATATGACTATCAGTATATAGGACTTTGGCAAGCAGGAGATCCTTATCAAAATATTTTGGAGCCAGGCAGTGCAGCAGATGTAGTAGGATCTATAAAAGTTCTTTACACAGGAGGTTATAATCCTGATGGTACACCAGTTAGAGCAATTAATGCAGATGACAGACAAGTTTTTGATACAGCTCCGGATTGGCAGGGTGGCTTTAATATGCGATTTTCTTACAAAAACTTTGAATTAAGCACTGTAGGTGCATTCCAACATGGAGGGATTCTTATCAGTTCTTTATATGGTTCCGCAAGTTATCTTAACAGATTAACAGGTAGAGGTAATAACGTAGACGTTGACTATTGGACTGAAGAAAATACAAATGCATACTTTCCACGTCCTGGAAGACATTTAAGTGGTGATAATCCTAAATACTCATCTACGCTTGCAATGTTTGACGCATCTTATCTTAAACTTCGTACAATTACTTTAGGTTATAATATTAATAAAGAGTTTTTAAATGACTTAAGAATCAATAGTTTAAAAATTTATGTTACTGTTACAAACCCAGTAGTATTATTCTCTCCATATCATAAATTTTCCGGAATGGATCCTGAACCTAATTCTGTTGGAGATCAAAATCAGGCGGTTAGTGGTTACCAAGCAAGACAGCTTATTATAGGAACAAATAATCCTTCTACAAGAAATTATCTAATGGGACTTAATTTAACTTTTTAAAACTGTGCAATCATGATAAATATTAATAAAAAAATGATATTGGGAGCGGTATTTTTGTCGCTAACATTTACAGGATGTAATGAGATTCTTGACGAGCAGCCAAGAGCAGTTTACACTGTTGATTATTTCAGTACTCCGGACGGAATAAATCAAAGCTTTACATCTCTATATAGACAACTCAGAATGCTGTATGGTAATGGATACTTTATGAGCAACTGTCAGAACGGGACTGATGAGTCAACTTGGGCACAAAGTGCTGATGGTAATTTCAAAGAATTAGATATGTCCGGGCAAGGAAATATCAATTCTAATACTTTTCCTACAAGTATGATATGGGGTTCACTTTTTCCATATATCAACACCGCTAACGGAATTATTGAAAAAGGGCCGGGATTTGGTATTGAGGAATCAAAGATTTCTGAAGCAAGATTTTTTAGAGGATTTGATTATTTCATGCTGGTTCAGACTTATGGTGGAGTACCTCTTGATTTAGGAGCTGGAGAATTAAAATTCAATACACTTCCTGTAACAACTTCTACCAGAAATACTGTAACTGAAGTATATACAAAAGCCATCTTTCCGGATCTTTTAAAATCGATCGAAAATCTTCCGACTTCACCTCGTGTGACAGGAGGAGTTACGAAAAATGTTGCCAGGTTATTTTTGGCAAAAGCGTATTTAACTTATGGCTGGTGGCTACAAAATCCAAATAATATTCCTACATATCCTGAAACTCCAAGAACAGATCCAAACGGTCACAATGCACAATGGTATTTTCAACAGGCTTATGATATCTCTTTGACAGCTATTAATAGTCCGGGTACATATTCCCTTCAGCCCACATTCTATGATGTAAATGTTGGTTCTAATGACAGAAATAGTGAATGCATGCTATATGCAGATCATACGGTTTCAAGCACATATTATAATGAAAGTGATCCTGTAGGTTTTGGCTCAGGATGGTCTCCGGATAATTTTGCAGCGTGGATGCAAACTTGGAATTATACGGCTATCAAAAGTAGCAAGACTACAGCTTGGGCTGCTGCCGATGTTGTTAGCTCAGTACAGCGTGAAGCTGCTCAGCCGCTTGGTCGACCTTGGGTTCGTATGTGTCCTACAATCGGGGTTATTAAAAATACTTTTGCAGATAAAACCAATGATTCCCGATACGATGGTACTTTTGTAACGACATACAGAGGTAATTGGCAAAAAAATGGAACAGGACTTACTTCAGTACCAGTGTTGTATAATGCTAATAACTTACCCGTGCAACCAGGCGGTGCCATTCTAACATTTTTAAATGATGATTCGCAAACCGTAACATATCCTACAGGAGCTGTGCAAAGTGGTGTAGGAGCAGGTACATTATCTGGAAGAGCAGATTGGGTAGTTGCACCGAGTGCTATCAATAGAATAATGTATCCTGGACTTTGGAAAATCGGAACTTACCGTACAGATGATCCAAATGGTTTAGGCTATCCTAATGCAGGTCTTACGCGTCCTTTTAATGTTGCTAAATTTTCAGAATTCTATTTTATAGCTGCTGAAGCGATTGTAAAAGGAGCATCTGGATCTATGTCAGCGAGGGATCTAATTAATGTAATAAGAGCACGTGCGGGTAAATGGAAATTTAATAATGCACAAAATTTACCAGTTTCTGCCGATAATAGTGCAGCTATGATAGCTGCAACGCCTTCTGTTATAACGATTGATTACATTTTAGCTGAAAGATCAAGAGAATACTATGGCGAGTTCTATAGATGGTATGATCTAGTTCGTACTCAGAAATGGGAAGAATATGGTGGAACCTATCAAATAGGTGGTGTATCATACAGTGATCACACACCACAAACTGTCAATAGAAATATACAGAAATTCCATTATTTGAGACCAATCCCTCAGAGCCAATTGGATGCAATGGAAGTTTCACCAGAGATTAAAGCAAAATACCAGAACCCTGGTTACAATTAATAATTTTAAGTTCATATCAATCAAGAAACAAAGTAGGTGTAATGCTGCACCTGCTTTGTTTTAATTAAAATTTCTAAAGTATTATGGAAAAAACATGGCGTTGGTTTGGGAAGAAGGATAAAATTAAATTACAAACTCTTCGGCAAATTGGAGTAGAAGGTATTGTTTCTGCACTGCACGATATTCCGAACGGAGAAATCTGGAGTTTGGAGGCTGTTAACGATTATAAAAACTATATAGAAAGTCACGGACTTCGTTGGTCTGTAGTTGAAAGCCTTGCCGTGAGCGAGTCTATCAAATACGGAGGCGAAGACAGAGATCAACTGATAGAAAATTATATCAAAAGTCTTGAAAATCTTGGTAGAGCAGGTATTACAACGGTTTGTTATAACTTTATGCCGGTTCTAGACTGGGCCAGAACAGACCTTTTCCACGAGTGGGAAGACGGCTCATCATCATTATATTTTGATAAAGCCAAATTTGCCTATTTCGAAATTCATATACTCAAAAGAGAGGAAGCAGAAAAGGATTATACGCCGGAAATTATTAAAAAAGTTGAGGAATTAAAAAATACGCTGACTGAAGCGGATAACAATGATTTGATAGATTCTGTGATTGTAAAAACGCAGGGCTTCGTCAATGGAAATATCAAAGAAGGCGATCTGAATCCTGTAGAAAAGTTCAATAATTTATTGGCTTTATATGACGGCATTGATAAAAATCAACTTCGTGAAAACTTAAAATATTTCCTCGAAAAAATAATGCCTGTTTGTGAAGAATGGAATATCCAGATGTGTGTTCACCCGGACGATCCGCCTTTCGCATTGCTTGGTTTGCCAAGAATCGTAACCAATGAAGAAGACATAGACTGGTTCCTGAACGCCGTTGATAATCCTCACAACGGATTGACATTCTGCGCAGGTTCTTTAAGCGCCAATCTTCAGAATGATGTTCCGAAATTAGCTAAGAAATATGCCCACAGAACAAAATTTGTCCATTTAAGAAGCACCAATGTTTTTGAAAGCGGAGATTTTATCGAAGCCCATCATTTAGGTGGAAGAGGAAAGCTGATTGACGTTATCCGAGTTTTTGAAAAAGAAAATCCGGATTTACCGATGAGAATCGACCACGGAAGATTATTGACCGAAGATGTTGACAAAGGTTACAATCCCGGTTATTCTTTCTTAGGAAGAATGTTGGCTTTAGGTCAAATCGACGGTGTGATGGCAGCTGTCAATTCTGAATCAAAATAAAACTGAAAAATCCGAAGGATTCAATATCAGTAGCCGTAGGTACAAGCTATGGGAAAAATCGGATGTAATTCCCAACGAGCCCGAAGGGTTCAATATCATTGATCAATTATAATTATCATTTATTAATAATGAACAACATATTTAGCATAAAAAATAAAGTAGCGGTCATCACTGGCGCTTCCGGCGTTCTGGGCGGAAGTCTGGCGAAAAGTTTCATCGAAGCTGGAGCAAAAATTGTGGCAGTCGGCAGAAATCAGGAAACTCTGGATGCTCGCGTAAAAGAACTGACTGATTTGGGTGGAGACGCTATTGCAGTGGAAGCTAACGTGATGGACATCGAAAGTCTTGAAAATGCGTCCAAAAAAATTATTGAAAATTACGGTAAAATCGACATTTTGCTGAACATTGCCGGAGGAAACATCCCAACAGCAACACTGTCTCCCGAGCAATCTTTTTTCGATATGAATATGAGCGGATGGGATGAGGTGACAAATCTGAATATCAACGGAACCGTTTATCCAAGCTATGTTTTCGGAAAAGTGATGGCAGAACAGCGCAACGGAAGCATTGTTAATATTTCATCAATGGCGGCTTATTCGGCGATTACAAGAGTCGCTGGATATTCTGCGGCGAAATCAGCGATTACCAATTTTACCCAGTGGTTAGCTTCTGATTTAGCGTTGAAATTCGGTGACAAAATTCGTGTAAATGCAGTGGCGCCAGGATTTTTCATAGGGGATCAGAATCGTGCTATTTTGTTGAATCCGGATGGTTCTTTAACAGATAGAAGCAGAAAAGTCATTGCCAAAACTCCAATGCAGAGATTCGGTGAAGTAGAAGAATTGAACGGGGCTGTCCAATTTCTCTGTTCAGACGCAGCTAGTTTTATTACTGGCGCATTATTACCTGTTGACGGCGGTTTCAGCGCTTTCAGCGGCGTTTAGATTAAAGTTAATTTTTTCTCATATTTAGGTAAGACAAGACCTTGATTTTTTAAGGTCTTGTTTTCAAAATTATTTCTTGAATATGATTATTGAATCATTTAAATCAAATAATGACTCATTCTAATAAAAATAAAGAGGTTTTCGGGGAATTATTCTTGCTGGAATCCACAATGGCAGAAAATCTCTATTTCGGTTTTGCGAAAGAGATGCCGGTTATCGATTATCATAATCACCTGGAACCGGATGTTATTTCCAATAATCAGAATTTTCGTTCTCCAACGGCAATCTGGCTGGATGGTGATCATTACAAATGGCGTGCAATGCGGAATTTTGGAATTGATGAGCAATTCATTTCCGGAAATGCCTCAGACTTAGAAAAATTTAAGAAATGGGCAGAAGTTGTGCCCAATACGCTTAGGAATCCATTATTTCACTGGACGCATCTCGAGCTCAAAAATCCCTTCGGAATCAAAGAATATCTTTCACCAAAAAATGCAGAACCTGTTTACAGTCAGATGAATGCAAGTCTGCAGACATCAGAATTTTTACCACAATCTATCATTAAAAATTTTAAAGTAGAAGTGCTTTGCACGACAGACGACCCAGCAGACGATCTGGCTTATCATAAAATTTTAAAAGACATTAGTTTTGATACTTCTGTTTTACCGGCGTTCCGTCCGGATGCTTACATCAATATCATCAATCCCGGACAATATTTATCTGGAATCAAAAAACTTGAAAAAGTCTGCGGAACTGAGATCAATTCAGCTTCTGATTTGCTGAATGCGCTTCAATCAAGAATAAATTATTTTGCAGAAAACGGAGCGAAAGTTTCAGACCACGGCTTCGAATATTTTCCTGACACAACCCTTTGGAATCAAAATCTTGAAACCGAATTTTCAGAATTTTTAAAAGGTAATAAATCCACATTTTCAAATCCTGAAGCGTTGTGCGGTTACTTACTTAAAGAACTTTGCAAAATGTACAGTGAAAAGCACTGGGTTCAGCAGTTTCACGTTGGCGCAACCAGAAATAACAATTCACAAATGCTGAAGAAAATCGGAATCAATGCCGGTTATGATGCGATTGGCGAACAATATTTTGCACAAAAATTAAGCACTCTTTTGGATGAATTGAATTCCTCAGGACAGCTTACCAAAACGATTATTTACAACCTTAATCCCATTTTTAATGAGGTTTTGGTGACCCTTGCCGGAAATTTCAATGAAGGCGGAATTAAGTCCAAAGTACAGTTTGGCGCAGCTTGGTGGTTTCTCGACCAACTTGACGGAATGAAAAAGCAGATGGATACACTTTCCAACATTGGTCTCATCAGCACTTTTGTCGGTATGCTCACCGATTCCAGAAGTTTGTTGTCGTTCTCAAGACACGATTATTTCAGGAGATTGTTGTGCAATATGTTCGGCAGCGAGATAGAAAGAGGACTTCTTCCCAATGACGAAGAATGGGTCGGAAAAATCATTCAGAATATCTGTTATCACAACACGAAAAACTATTTTGAATTTTAAGTAAAATGAATTCCAGTTCTAATAAAATATTGTGTTTCGGAGAATTGCTTCTTCATTTTGCGCCAGATTCTGACGGAAACTGGCTGAATGAACAGGTTATGAAAATCTTCGTTGGAGGCGCAGAATATAATGTCGCTTCCGCACTTGCGCAATGGCAGAATCCGGTTAAATTACTTTCGGCTTTACCGGAAAATTTTGTCGGAGATCAATTGGAAATTCAACTTCAGAATAAAGGAATTAAAGTTTTGGCGGAAAAAAGCAACGGCAGAATCGGAACTTTTTACCTGTCGTCAGATGGCGATATGCAGAATGCTTCGGTGGTCTATGACCGTTTTCCATCGGTTTTTACACAGTCCGACTTTTCTCAGTTTAGTTTTGATGAAATTTTTTCTGAAGTTAAATGGCTTCACATCAGTACAATAACGCCGGCATTGAGTGAAAAAGCTTACAATAAATGTCTTGAGTTGATGAGTGAATCTGCAAAAAGAAATATCACCATTTCTTTGGATTTAAATTACCGTTCAGCGCTTTGGAAAGACAGAAATCCATCAGAATTAGTCAGAAATATGATGCCTTTCGTCAATGTATTGATGGGAAATATCTGGTCGATTCAGCAGTTTTTGGAAATCCCGATTGAATATGAACTGAACGGAAATTTCGATGACGAAAATCTTTTAAAACAAGCCGAAAAATCAGCGTTTGAAGTTCAGAAGCAATTTCCCAATGTAGAAATGATTGCGAACACTTTCAGATTCACAAATGGAGAAAAAGTGAATTATTATGCGACTTTATTCACTGACGAACTTTTGGTTTCAGAACAATATCAATCCGATAAAGTCGAAGAAAGAGTGGGAAGTGGCGATTCGTTCATGGCAGCATTGATTCACGGAAAAATCAAAGGAAATCCTTCACAACAGATTTTAGACGATGCGACAAAAGTGGCTTTCAGAAAACTATTTGTGAAAGGCGACACCATTGATGAATCTATAAATATCGAAAAATTATGAATCCAATCATACAAACAATAAAAGACCAGAAAATCGTTCCGTTGTTCTACAACGAATCTTTTGAGGCTTCAAAAAGTACAGTTAAAGCTCTCTACAACGGCGGAATCCGTGTCATAGAATACACTAACCGTGGTTCTCAGGCTTTGGAAAATTTTATCAGACTTAAAGAAATTTTATCCACCGAATTTCCCGGGCTTTTGTTAGGAATCGGAACTGTGAAAAACACAAATGAGATGGACGATTATGCCAATGCAAAAGCCGATTTCATCATTACGCCAGTTATTAGCAGGAAACTTATCAAACATTCCATAAAGAAAAATGTACTGCTGATTCCGGGTTGTTTTACGCCATCAGATGTCAATTTAGCTTTTCAGAGCGGACTTAATTTGGTTAAAATATTTCCGGCTGATGCATTAGGTAAAAAATATATCAAATCCATCCAACCCGTTTTTCAGGGAATGAATTTTATGCCTACTGGCGGCGTGAATGCCGATGTCGAGGACATCAATGAATGGTTCAGAGGCGGTGCAATAGCCGTTGGATTGGGAAGTTCTTTGGTTATATCAGACTTAACTGAAGAGCAACTTACCGAAAAAGTGAGAAATTTATTACAACAACTTAATAAAAACTAAATGCAGGCTCCTAAAAATCACAATATCAGATGGTTTATGCTGTCTTTGGTCTTTCTGGCAACAACCATCAATTATCTCGACCGTCAGGTAATGGGTTTGCTGAAACCCGTTCTTGAAAAAGAATTCAGTTGGGACGAGAAGGATTACAGCTATATTGTAATGGCTTTTACAACGACTTACGCTATTGGATATCTAGCGATGGGAAGGTTCATTGACAGGGTTGGAACTAAAATTGGATATGCTGTTTCTTTGATTGTCTGGAGTTTAGCATCTATTGGTCACGGTTTTGTGAAAAGTACAGTTGGGTTTTTAATCGCAAGAAGTACTTTGGGAATCAGTGAAGCTGGAAATTTTCCGGCAGCGATAAAATCGGTCGCCGAATGGTTTCCGAAAAAAGAACGAGCTTTAGCAACCGGGATCTTCAACTCTGGCGCAACAGTCGGAGCTATTTTAGCACCACTTCTGGTTCCTTTTATTCTGGGACATTATGGCTGGAGAGAAACTTTTGTCTGGATTGGTGCATTGGGTCTATTATGGATTGTTCTTTGGTGGAGATTTTATAATATTCCGGAAAAAACAAAGAAATTAAGCCAGGAAGAACTTCAATACATCAAAAGCGACCAGATTGGACAGACAGAAGAACAGTCCAAAGTTCCGCTTTCAGAATTATTAAAATATAAGGTAACATGGTCTTTTACCATCGGAAAAATCCTTACCGACCCGATTTGGTATTTCTTTATGTTCTGGCTTCCTGCTTATTTTGCAGACGTTTTTAAAATGGATTTAACCAAACCTTCCATCCCGTTGATTATCATTTACAGCGGAACTACGATTGGAAGTATCGGCGGTGGCTATCTGTCTTCATTATTAATTAAAAAAGGCTGGGCAATCGGTAGAGCGAGAAGTTTTACAATGTTACTATTTGCTTTGATGGTCGTTCCTGTAATGTTTTCAAAATACGTTGACAATATGTGGATGATTACTATTATCATTGCTTTGGCAACCGCTGCACATCAGGGTTGGGGAGCAAATCTGATGACAACGGTCGGAGACAAATTACCCAATAATTATGTGAGTTCGGTCATAGGTTTTGGCGGAATGCTGGGTTCCGCAGCCGGAATTCTTTTTCCACTTTTCATCGGGATTGTTTTGGACACATTCAAAAAAGCGGGAAATATCAACGGCGGCTATAGCATTATATTTTTCATTGCCGGCGTTTCATATATTGCCGCATGGGGAATTATTTGGCTGATTAATAGAAATTCAACCGGAAATTCGGTTTCAGAAACGAAAATTTAAAAATGAACTTCAAGCTTTCCATATTAACCTTCTGTCTTTTTCTTAGCGGATTTTCCTTTGCTCAAAAAGGAGGGAAGAACAAGCTTTGGTATGACAAACCCGCCAAACAGTGGGTGGAAGCGCTACCTATTGGAAACGGAAGATTGGCATCAATGGTTTTTGGCGACCCTTCTCGGGAAAAACTTCAGCTGAACGAAGCGACTTTTTGGTCTGGCGGACCTTCCCGAAACGACAATCCCGATGGTCCGAAAGTTTTGGATTCTATCCGATATTATTTATTCAACGGAAATTATAAAAGAGCGCAAATCCTTGCTGATAAAGATTTAACGGCTAAAACTCTTCACGGTTCAGCGTTTCAGAATATTGGTGATTTGATTCTTGATTTTAAAAATAACAATGATGTTAAAAATTATTACAGAGAATTAGACCTTGAAAAAGCAATTACGACCACGACTTTTTCATCTAACGGAATCAATTTCAAAAGAGAAGTTTTCGCTTCAATTCCGGATAATGTGATTGTGATTAAGTTAAGTTCAGACAAAAAAAATGCACTGAGTTTCACCGCAAATTTCAACAGCGAACTCAAAAAAAACAGCAAAGCTCTTGATTCCAATACCTTGAAAATGGACGGTTTGTCTTCAACTTTAGACGGCGTTCAGGGTCAGGTTAGATTCAATGCCATCGCAAAAATCCTCAACAAAGGTGGCGAAACAGAACTTTCAGAAAACGGAATTTCGGTAAACAACGCCAATGAAGTCACAATTCTGATTTCCATTGCAACCAACTTTACAGATTACAAAACTTTAGACACAGACGAAGTTTCAAAAAGCAAAAAATATATTGTAGCATCAGAACAAAAAACTTTCAATACGTTACTGAAAAACCATCTGGTGTCGTACCAAAAATATTTCAAAAGAGTCGATTTGGATTTAGGAACTTCCGAAGCTTCCAAAAATCCAACCGACGTTCGGATTAAAAATTTTGCAACCAGTTACGACCCGGAACTTGTGGCTTTGTATTACCAGTTCGGTCGCTATCTTTTGATTTCGTCTTCGCAACCTGGCGGTCAGCCAGCTAATCTTCAGGGAATCTGGAATAATTCCAACAAACCAGCGTGGGACAGCAAATATACCATCAATATCAATACGGAAATGAACTATTGGCCGGCGGAAAAAACCAATCTTTCCGAGATGCACGAACCGCTGATTCAGATGGTAAAAGACCTAAGCGAATCCGGAAAGGAAACTGCAAAAGTGATGTACAACAGTCGTGGATGGGTCGCCCATCACAACACCGATATCTGGAGAATCACAGGCGTTGTAGATTTTGCTAACGCTGGAATGTGGCCAATGGGTGGCGCTTGGCTGTCTCAGCATCTTTGGGAAAAATATCTGTACACAGGCGACAAAAATTATCTGAAATCCATCTATCCGATTCTGAAATCTGCCACTCAGTTTTACGAAGATTTTTTAATTGAAGAACCAACGCACCAATGGCTGGTCGTAAGTCCGTCAATGTCTCCCGAGAATATTCCAAACGGACATCAGGGAAGTGCTTTGGTAAGTGGAACAACGATGGATAATCAATTGATGTTTGACCTGTTTACCAAGACCAAAAAAGTAGCCGAAATCCTTAGTATAGATTCAGATAAAATACAAATTTGGGACAAAATCATCTCCAAATTATCGCCGATGAAAATCGGAAAATACGGACAGTTGCAGGAATGGGCAGAAGATTTGGACAACCCGAAAGACAATCACAGACACGTTTCGCATCTTTACGGATTGTTTCCGTCCAACCAAATCAATCCTTTTACAACACCCGAATTGCTGGATGCTTCCAAAACCGTTTTACTGCACCGTGGCGATGTTTCCACAGGCTGGAGCATGGGCTGGAAAGTCAATCTTTGGGCGAAATTATTAGACGGAAACCACGCTAACAAATTAATCAAAGACCAATTAACTTTGGTAGAAAAAGACGGTTGGGGCAACAAAGGAGGAACATATCCGAATCTTTTTGATGCACATCCGCCGTTTCAGATTGATGGCAATTTTGGCTGTACGTCCGGAATTACCGAGATGCTTTTGCAGACCCAAAACGGTTTCATAGACATTCTTCCGGCACTTCCCGACAGCTGGAAAAACGGGAAAATATCAGGTCTGAAAACCTACGGCGATTTTGAAATCAGCATTGTTTGGGAGAATAATAAAGTGAAGGAAATCACCATAAAATCCAATTTAGGCGGAAACTGCAGACTCAGAATCCCCAACGAAATGGAATTAACAGGAAAATCAAAACTCAAAAAAGCAGAAGGCAAAAACCCGAATCCTTTTTTTGAAATACCAGAAATTAAAAAACCAATGATTTCAAGTGAAGCCAAATTAAATCCTGTCGAAATAAAAGAATCTGTGATGTATGATTTCCCAACAGAAGCAGGAAAAACTTATATTTTAAAAATGAAATAAAAAATAATTTGACTCCGTCGAACCACTTTGTTAGGTTTGGGCAGCTTAATCCGCCCTCCGTTCCCGCTTTTTTGCCTCCGCTTCGCTGCGGCAAAAAGAGCTCCGTTCAAGCCGGGTTGCGAGAGATTCAACGGATAATTATGTAGAAAGATTTAAAGATGCTAGTAACAAGAAAAATAATTAAAACTCCATAGGAGTGACCTGTTAATAGAAATAAAGTTAATTGAAATCAAAGCCTCATAGAGACGACCTGTTAAAAAACCAAGAACCCAAAGGGTTCAACAACTAATCAAATAAATTAAATTAACATATGAAAAAGATAACAATGAATCCCAATTTCCTGAAAAACAAAACCAGCATTTTTGCTACGTTGGCACTACTTTCTGTAACCAGTTTATCAGCACAGACTTTCACCGATTTTCAATACAAAGGAAATGATAAAATCTACAATGATAATCCTTTAAAATCTGACGAATTCTATTCTCCGATTCTCCAAGGTTGCTATCCCGACCCGAGTATCACCAAAAAAGGAGAGGATTATTATTTGGTAAACTCTTCATTTTCAATGTTTCCAGGCGTGCCGATTTTCACTTCGAAAGATTTGGTGAATTGGAAACAGGTGGGTCATGTTCTCGACAGACCTTCCCAGCTTAAAGTAGAAAAAGGCGGAGTTTCACATGGAATCTATGCACCGGATATCAAATACAACAAGTTTAACGATACTTTTTATATGATTACCACGCAGATTGCGGGCGGAGTCGGAAATATGGTCGTGAAAACCAAAGACCCGGCAAAAGGCTGGAGCGAAGTTCAAAAACTGAATTTTGACGGAATTGACCCTGCTATTTTCTTCGATGATGACGGAAAAGCTTACATCGTTCACAACGATGCGCCACCAAAAGGAACCGAGCAATATCAAGGTCACCGTGTGATCAAAATGTGGGATTATGATCTGGAAAAAGACCAGGTTATTGCAGGCTCTGATAAAATTATCGTAAATGGTGGCGTTGACCTTTCTCAAAAGCCTATTTGGATTGAGGGTCCACATATCTATAAATACAAAGGAAAATATTATCTGATGTGTGCTGAAGGTGGAACAGGAGGCAACCACAGCGAGGTTATTTTTATGGCTGATTCGATGAAAGGACCATTTGTTCCCGCTAAAAATAATCCGATTTTGACGCAGAGATATTTTCCGAGAGACAGAAAGGAAAAAGTAGATTGGGCAGGTCATGCCGATTTGGTGGAAGGCCCGAACGGAGAATGGTACGGCGTATTTTTGGCCATTCGTCCGAATGTCAACAACCGCGTTACAAAAGGTCGAGAGACTTTCATTCTTCCTGTTGACTGGAGCGGAACATATCCTGTTTTCCAAAATGGTTTGGTTCCGATGAAGCCTAAATTGAAAATGCCGGAAGGTGTCCAAAATCAAAATGGACAAAACGGCTTTTTCCCGAATGGAAATTTTACATATAGCGATAAACTGACTGATAAAAACCTTGATTTCCGCTGGATTGCTATGCGTGGTCCTCGCGAAAGCTTTATTACGGTTACAAAAACGGGTGTAAAAGTAAACCCAATGGAAACAAACATCAAAGCATTGGCTCCCATTTCTTCATTATTCCACAGATTACAACACGAAGATTTTGAAACTTCCGTAACCTTGGATTACAAACCAAAATCTGAAAAAGAATTATCTGGAATCTCGCTTTATCAAAGTGAAACATTTAATTATGTTTTCGGAATTACGAAGAAAGATAAAGACTTCTATATCGTTTTGGAAAGAACTGAAAAAGGAAGTTCAAAACTGATTGCCAGCGAAAAAATTTCATTTGGTAAAACGATCAAATTCCAGGCTGTTGGTGAGAAAGATAACATCAGTTTTAATTATTCCTTGGACGGCAAAAACTTCAAAAATCTGGGTGGAAAGGTTTCCGGCGATATTCTTTCAACGGATGTTGCAGGCGGTTTTACCGGAAGTTTAATAGGTCTTTACAGTACCTCTTCGAATGATATTGTGCCGAATTAAAAATTAACACCAAACCAAAATATCAAAACTGTGAAAATTAATCAACCATTCTATATAGTTTCTCTTTTCGGATTTATCGGGCTGAATCTCTTTTCAGCTCAGGTAAATCCTGTAAAAAAATCTCAAACGACGGAATTCAGAAACCCGATAATCTGGGCAGATGCACCGGATTTGTCCATCACGAGAAACAGCGACGATTTTTACCTGATAAGCACGACAATGCACCTGATGCCAGGCGCTCCGGTGATGCATTCCAAAGATTTGGTCAACTGGGAAATGTCGAGCTATGTTTTTGACAGATTAACGGACAATTCTAAATATGATTTAATTAACGGAAGCGTTTACGGACGCGGACAATGGGCATCATCCATCCGTTTTCACAAAGGCAAATATTACGTTCTTTTTTCCCCGAATGATGAACCTTTCAGATCTTATTTTTACGTTTCCGAAAATCCCGAAAAAGGCAACTGGAAATTGCTGACAAGAACCAGACATTTTCACGATGCTTCTTTGCTTTTTGACGATGACGACAGAGTTTATGTGTACACTTCCAATAAAGTTTTTGAGCTAAGCCCGGATTTTAAAACCATTATCGGAGATCAGGATGGAACAGAAGTTTTTCAGAAAGATGCTTCGGAAACCGGATTGTTGGAAGGCAATCAGATTATTAAAAAAGACGGAAAATATTACATGATGATGATTTCCTGGCCGAGAGGCGGAAAACGCCGTCAGGAAGTATACAGAGCTGATAAAGCAACCGGACCTTTCGAGAAAAAAGTCATTCTTGAGGACAATTTTCTTGGGTTTTCCTACGCCGGACAAGGTGCTTTGATTGACGACAAAAACGGAAATTGGTACTCACTTATTTTCCAGGACAGAAATGGAGTGGGGCGTGTACCGATTTTGATTCCTGTGAAATGGGAAAACGCTTGGCCGGTTTTGGGCGATAACGGAAAAGTTCCTCTGACAGGTGAAGTTCCGCTTCCTACCTTCAAACCGAAAAATCATTTGGTAGAAAGCGACGAATTTTCCGGCAAAAAAATGAAAATCCAATGGCAGTGGAATCATAATCCAGTCAACGAAGCTTGGTCTTTGTCCGACAGAAAAGGTTTTTTAAGACTGAAAACCAGTCGAGTAGTCGACAATCTTTATCTCGCTCCAAACACATTGACCCAACGAATGGAAGGTCCGAAATCAACTGCGATTGTTGCTCTGGATGTGAAAGGAATGAAAGATGGTGATGTCACAGGCTTCAGCGCATTCAACGGTGATTCCGGGATTTTATCGGTAGTGATGGAAGGCAATAAAAAGTTTGTCGTTTTTGCAACCAACGAAGTCAGTTTAGATAACAAAACCAAAGCGGTTACGGGCGTTAAAACAGATGAAAAGAAGAGACTTCCATTGAATTCAGATAAAGTTTATTTTAAAATTGACGCCGATTTCAACCTTGGAAAAGATTTGGCCGATTTTTCATACAGCACCGATCAAAAAAGCTGGACAGAAATGGCAAAAGATTACAAAATGATTTTCGATTACCGAAGACTGTTCATGGGTTCCAAGTTTGCGGTTTTCAATTACGCCACCAAAAATCTGGGCGGTTTTGTGGATGTCGATTCTTTCAGAGTAAATAAAAGTACGGAATAACAATATTGGAATTATTTTTTTGGTAGCTAATCCGCCTTCCGCTCCCAAATCTAACGAAGTGGTTCGACGTAGTCAATCTTTTTTGCAGGAGATGTCAGCCTAAGTACAACTGTTGTAAAAGCAAAAAAGGATTTGCGCTCAAGTCGGGCTACGAAAGATTCGCTGTTTAAGAAGAAAATCAATGCTCTGAAGGAGCAATCTGTTAATAGCAAAAAGTGCGTCATCAAAGCAAAGCCTCGTAGAGGCGACCTGTTAATCACAAAAAATAATTAACATTAATAAATTAAAAAAATATAAACCCTTGCCGGTATTATTTTTTTGTCTAAATTAATAAGTGTAAAAATTACAAATAAAAATATATGATAAAATTACAGATATTTACTTTAGCTTTTTTGGTTTCGGGACTATTTGTTTCCGCTCAAAATACTGACAGACAGGCACCAGAAGGTTTTGACGTTGAGAAAAAAGATATTCCACGCGGAAAAATTGATTCCATTCAATATGTATCAAAAACGGTCGGAACCACAAGAAAAGCCTTGATTTACACACCGCCGGGATATAAAAAGGGAAATAAATATCCGGTTTTATACCTGCTTCACGGCATTGGTGGCGACGAAAAAGAATGGTACAAAAACGGAACGCCTCAAATCATTTTAGACAATCTATACGCACAAGGAAAACTCACGCCGATGATTGTTGTTTTGCCCAACGGAAGAGCAATGAAAGACGACCGCGCTACCGGAAATATTATGGCAAAAGATAAAGTTGACGCTTTTGCAACCTTCGAAAAAGATTTGCTGAACGACTTGATTCCAGCGGTAGAAAAAAAATATCCGGTTAAAAAAGACAGAGAAAACCGCGCTATTGCAGGACTCTCAATGGGAGGCGGACAAACCCTGAATTTCGGTCTGGGAAATATCAACAAATTCGCTTGGGTGGGTGCTTTTTCATCTGCTCCGAATACGAAAGAACCGCAACAATTACTTCCAAATCCACAAAAAGCGAAAGAATTGAAATTGCTTTTCATTTCGTGTGGCGACCAGGACGGTTTGATGCCGTTCAGCAAAAGAACCAGCGATTATTTGACGGCCAATAAAATTCCTCATATCTTTTACATAGAACCGGGCGGACACGATTTCAAAGTCTGGAAAAATGATTTGTACATCTTTTCTCAGTTGATTTTCAAGCCTGTTGACCAATCTAATTTTTCAGAATTTACCGTTTTTGGAACACCCGCTGAATCCAATATCAGAAATGCTCAGTTTCCGCAGATTCTTCGCAATGGAAAAGCGATATTCAAAGTGAAAGCACCGGAAGCACAAAAAGTTCAGATTGATTTAGGAAAGAAATATGACCTTAAAAAGGAATCAGACGGTTCATGGAAGGCGATCACAGATTCTTTGAGCGAAGGTTTTCATTATTATTCGTTATTGATTGATAATGTTGCCGTTGCGGACCCATCAAGCAAATCATTTTACGGAATGGGAAGATACGCTAGCGGAATCGAAGTTCCGTTTGCAGGTGATGGTTATTATGCAATGAAAGATGTTCCTCATGGTGACATCAGAATCCAGAATTTCTTTTCAAAAGTGACCAATTCATGGAGAAGAATTTTCATCTATACGCCGCCTGGTTACGACAAAAATTTGAATGAAAATTATCCTGCTCTCTACATTCTGCATGGTGGTGGCGAGGACGAAAGCGGTTGGGCAACTCAGGGGAAAGCCAATTTAATTCTTGATAATCTGATTGCAGAAGGGAAAGCAAAATCAATGATTTTAATTATGCCGGACGCAAATATCGGTCCTGCTGGTTTTGGAAATTTTGGAATCAGAAATCTTCAGATGTTGGAAAAAGAAATAAAAGAATCAGTCATTCCATTTGCAGAATCGAACTTCAGAATTAAAAAAGATGCCCCGAACCGTGCGATGGCAGGTCTTTCTATGGGCGGAATTTATACGCTTTACACGGGAATTCAGAATTCTGAAATGTTCTCTTCTCTTGGCGTTTTCAGTTCGGGTTGGATGTTGCCTGCGCTTCAGAAAGTGGCGGATGACGAGTACAAATTTTTAGCGGATAACAAATCTAAATTCAATTCAAACATTAAAAATTTCTGGATTGCGATGGGCGGGAAAAATGATATAGCATACCAAAATAATCAGATTATGATGAAAAAATTGGATGAATTAGGCGTCAAATATACTTATTCCGAATATCCTGGCGGACATACCTGGCCGGTTTGGAGAAATAATTTGTACCAGTTTGCACAACTAATTTTTAAGTAAAGAAATTTAAATCAAAAAGACTGTCAGTTTTCTAATTCAAAATCATATACCAATGAATTTCAACAGAATAAAAATCAAAACACTCATTATTACTGTTATTATAGTATCCGGAAATATCTATTCGCAGTCTTATCAGAAAACAGATTCAGGATTGAAATTTTCTGCCGGTAATCTGAATTTTGAATTGAAACTGTATGGCGAAAATATGGTTAGAATTATCAAATATCCAGTTGGAAAATCATTCGAGAAAAACAGTCTGTCAGTTATTAAAAAAGAACAGAAAACTAAATTTTCAGTTTCAGAAAGCAAGAATATTATTTCATTAAGAACGAATGATTTAAATATTTTAATTGATGCTAAAAGTGGTAAGATTACTTACAAATCGTCCTCAGGAAAAGAACTTTTAAAGGAAGTTGAAAGCAATTTCAAACCTTTTAATGACGCCGGAAATCAGACTTATTCTGTTTCTCAGTCGTTTCAACTGGAAAAAGATGAACCAATCTACGGCTTAGGAATTCTGCAAAACGGAAAAATGTCTCAGCGGAATACGGACGTGAAAATGATACAAAATAATACCTGGGATTTTGTACCGTTTTTTCAGTCTGTGAAGGGCTACGGAATCTTTTGGGATAACTATTCGCCGACACAATTTACCGATAAACCCGACAAAACATCATTCTCTTCGGAAGTTGGGGAAAGTGTGGATTATTATTTTATCTACGGAAAAAATGCCGATGGTGTAGTTGCCGGAATGCGAAATCTGACAGGAAAAGTACCGATGATTCCTTTGTGGACTTATGGTTTTTGGCAAAGCAAAGAACGCTACAAAAGTCAGGACGAACTGGTAGATGTTGTTAAAAAATACCGTGATTTGAAAGTTCCTTTGGATGGAATTATCCAGGATTGGCAATATTGGGGAAACAATTATCAATGGAATGCGATGGATTTTATCAGCCCTGATTTTCCTGATGCCAAGAAAATGATTCAGAACATCCACGATATGAATGCGCATCTTTCCGTTTCTATTTGGTCGTCTTTCGGTCCGATGACGAATCCTTACCGTGAAATGGACAAAAAAGGAATGCTTTTCAATTTCAAAACCTGGCCGGAATCTGGCAGAGAAGTGTGGCCTCCCGATATGAATTATCCTTCCGGTGTGCGTGTTTACGATGCCTACAATCCTGAAGCCAGGGATATTTACTGGAAATATCTGAACAAAGGAGTTTTCAGTTTGGGCGTCGATACCTGGTGGATGGATTCTACGGAACCCGACCATCTCAGCCAAAGACCGGAAGATTTGGATACCAAAACCTACCTCGGTTCATTCCGAAAAGTGAGAAATGCGTATCCGTTGGTCGCAGTTGGCGGCGTTTATGACCATCAGCGTGAAACCACGAGCGACAAAAGGGTTTTTATTTTGACAAGGTCGGCTTTTGCCGGTCAGCAACGATATGGAGCCAATACGTGGTCGGGTGATATCAATTCTTCGTGGGAGTCACTGAGAAATCAGGTTCCAGCGGGATTGAATTTCAGCTTAACAGGAAACCCGAATTTCAATTCAGATATCGGTGGATTTTTCGGTGGCGTTTACAAAAGAAACGGTGGTCCGCAAAACAAAATGTTTCAGGAACTGTACGTGCGTTGGTTGCAATACGGAACTTTTACGCCGATGATGCGTTCGCACGGAACCGATGTGCCAAGAGAAATTTATCAGTTCGGACAAAAAGGCGATGTGGTTTATGATGTGATTGAGAAATTCATCAAATTGCGTTACAGTTTATTGCCCTACATTTATTCGGCTTCATGGGATGTTTCTAAAAATAATTCGAGTTTTCTGAGAGCATTGTCAATGGATTTTTCATCAGACCGAAAAACCTGGGATATTAATAATGAATATCTTTTCGGAAAATCATTCTTGGTGGCACCGATTCTCAACCCTCAATACACGCCTGAAAAATTCATTAAAACAGATGAAAATCAAGGTTGGGACAAAAAAGAGGAAAGCAAAGAAAGCTCATTGTCAAACATAGATTTTACACAAAATAAAACCGTAAAAGTTTATCTTCCTTCTGGCGCAGACTGGTTTGATTTCTGGACGAATGAAAAATTTAATGGCGGTCAGGAAATCGATAAAACAGTTAATCTTCAAAGCATTCCATTGTATGTGAAAGCGGGAAGCATCATTCCGTTTGGTCCGGATGTACAGTTTGCAACAGAGAAAAAATGGGATAATATGACGGTGAAGATTTATCCCGGAGCCGATTCAGATTTTGTCTTGTACGAAGATGAATTTGATAATTACAACTACGAAAAAGGTGATTACACCGAAATCCCTTTTCATTGGAACGAAAAATCAAAAACCTTGACGATAGATTCCCGAAAAGGAAATTATAAAGGAATGATTGAGAAAAGAAATTTCAACCTGATTCTTCCGAATGATCAAGAGAAATCAGTGAGTTATTCAGGAAAGAAAGTGACTGTTAATTTTAAATAATCTTAAAACCAGACTATGAAATTTTTAAGTTTAATAACCATTTTAGGTTTTTTCCAGGTTGCTATCGCCCAAAATCCAATTATCCAGACCAAATTCACTGCCGATCCTGCACCAATGGTTTATAAAGACACGGTTTTTCTGTACACCAGTCACGATGAGGACGACGCGTTCGGATTCAAGATGAAAAACTGGTTGCTTTACACTTCCACAGATATGGTCAATTGGACAGACCACGGAATTGTAGCTTCCCTGAAAGATTTCAAATGGACCGACCCAGAAAACGGAGCTTGGGCACCACAAGTTATAGAAAGAAATAGTAAATTTTATATGTACTGCCCTATGCCGGGACAGAGAGGAATCGGGGTTTTGGTTGCCGACAGTCCGTATGGTCCGTTCAAAGACCCGATTGGAAAACCTTTGGTGAAAAATTCCAGCGATGATATTGACCCGACCGTTTTTATTGATGATGACGGACAAGCTTATCTTTATTGGGGAAACCCCAATCTTTGGTACGTAAAACTGAATGAAGATATGATTTCTGTAAATGGCAACGTCATAAAAGACACGTCGATTGCCAAAGTGAAGGGTTCGCCAGACCCGTTTCATTATCAGGAAGGACCTTGGGTATGGAAAAAGAACGGAAATTATTATCTGGCTTATGCGTCCACTTGCTGTCCGGAAGGAATGGGCTATGCGATGGGAAAATCGGCAACGGGACCTTGGGAATTCAAAGGAATGATTATGGACAGCGACAAACGTTCCAACGGAAATCATCCCGGAATCATTGATTATAAAGGAAAATCTTATGTTTTCGGATTCAATTATAACATTGGAAAACAGACAATGAGCAAACATTACGAACGCCGTTCGGTTTGTGTCAGCGAAATGAAATACAACGCGGATGGAACGATCCAGAAACTGCCTTTTTGGAATAAGGAAGGTGTCAAAAGAATCGCAACGCTCAATCCATACAATAGAGTAGAAGCCGAAACAATTGCTTTTAGTGAAGGTTTGAAAACCGAAAAAATGACAGAGTGGGAAAGAAATAATCCTTACGATACAGGCAAAAAAATTACAGACAGAATCGTTGTTTCATCCATCAACAACGGCGATTATCTCAAAGTTCAGGGTGTCGATTTTTCTGGAGGAACGAAGTCAATTGAAGTTTCAGTAGCATCAATGAATGGCGGAACGATTGAAATCCATTCCGATTCTTTGGATGGACAACTTTTAGGAACTGTAAAAGTGACCGGAAAAGCGGAAGGTGATATTTTTAAAACTATCACGACCCCTGTGAATAATATCAAAGGTGTTCACGATTTGTATTTTGTATTCAAAGGAGAGAAAGACCTTTTCTATTTTGACTGGTGGAAGTTTAATTAAAATTTAAAGAAGAAAATGTTGAAGCATCAATTACTTTTAATAGCACTTTCATTGGCATTGTCGTCGAATGTTTATAAAGCGCAATCAACGGTTTGGCTGGATCAATTAGATTTAAGCGTCGCCACACAGGGAAACGGAAAACCCGGCATCAATACTTCGGTGGACGGAAAACCTTTGACGATTGCAAACGAAGTTTTCAAAAGAGGTTTTGGAACGCATGCTGAAAGTTCTTTGTTGATTAAGCTAAATGGAAAAGTCAAAAAATTCTCAGCTTTGGTAGGATTGGACGACGAAATGAAAGGACAAAATCCCGCTGCCGAATTTGAAATTTACGGCGATAATAAAAAACTCTGGTCCAGCGGAATAATGAAACTGGGCGACAAAGCAAAACCTGTTTCCATTTCGCTGGAAGGCATCAAACAATTAGAATTAGTCGTTACTGATGGCGGAAACGGTCCTTATTATGACCACGCAGATTGGGCAGATGCCAAGTTTGAAACTTCAGACGGTGCAAAACTGATAACATTTAATCCAATTGCTTCAGAACCTTACATTTTAACGCCAAAACCCGCTCCGGCGCCAAAAATTAATTCAGCAGGTGTTTTTGGCGCTCGACCCGGTTCGCCTTTTCTTTTCAGAATTCCAGCGACAGGCGACAGACCGATCACTTTTTCAGCTAAAAATCTTCCAAAAGGTTTAACATTAGATTCTCAAACAGGGATTATCACTGGAAAAGTTGATACAGAAGGAACTTACGAAGTTGTTTTAAATGCTAAAAATACAAAAGGTTCAGCTTCAAAAAAATTAAAGATAAAAATTGGCGACAGAATCGCACTGACGCCAACAATGGGTTGGAACAGCTGGAATTGTTTCGGGCACGAAGTTTCTGCTGATAAAGTGAAACGGGCAAGTGATGCTTTGATTAAATCCGGCCTGGTGAATCACGGTTGGAATTACATCAATGTCGATGATTCCTGGCAATTTAACAGAGACGGAAAAGACCCGTCTTTCAAAGGGAAAATGCGTGATGAAGACGGTTATATTCTGACCAATTCCAAATTTCCGGATATGAAAAACCTTGCCGATTACATTCACGGAAACGGTTTGAAAATGGGAATCTATTCTTCGCCCGGGCCGTGGACTTGCGGTGGATGCGCAGGAAGTTATGGCTATGAAAAACAGGACGCCGAAAGCTACGCCAAATGGGGAATTGATTATATAAAATACGATTGGTGCAGTTACGGTGGTGTGATTGACGGTTTGCCAGATAACGATCCGAACAAAGTTTCCTCATTGGCTTTCAACGGCGGTGGTGATTTGGATAAAGGTGTAAAACCATTCAAATTGATGGGGAACCTTCTGAAACAGCAACCGAGAGATATCGTCTATAACCTTTGTCAGTACGGGATGGGCGATGTCTGGAAATGGGGCGATGACGTCGATGCGCAATCGTGGCGCACCACCAATGACATTACCGATACCTGGGCGAGCGTCAAAAATATTGCCTTGGCGCAGGATAAAGCATCCGCGTTTGCAAAACCCGGCAACTGGAACGACCCGGATATGTTGGTTGTAGGTATTGTAGGTTGGGGAAATCCGCACCAGAGCCGTTTGAAACCCGATGAGCAATATCTGCATATTAGTCTTTGGAGTATTTTTTCCGCACCATTGCTGATTGGTTGCGACCTTGAAAAGCTGGATGATTTTACCTTAAATCTTTTAACGAATGACGAAGTGATTGCCGTAAACCAAGACGTTTTGGGAAAACAGGGCGTTTGTCTGCAGACAATTGGCGAATTGAAAATCTACGTAAAAGACCTTGAAGACGGTGCAAAAGCGGTGGTTTTTGCCAATTTCGGAAGAGAAAAAGTGAAGATGTCTTACAGAGATTTTAAAGCACTGGGAATTTCAGGAAATCAGATCGTGAGAGATATCTGGAGACAGAAGGATATTTTGAAACTTAATACAGTTAAGGGAAATCTGGTGTTGGATATTCCGGCGCACGGGGTCGCTTTTTACAAATTCATTTCAAAATAATTCAGTTAGAAATTCCAAATCAGAAAAATGAATATCATCAAAAATCATATCGTTAAAAATATATTTTCAAAAGCAATTTTGATGATGCTTTTGCTGAGTTTTTCTTGTTGGATTTCAGCGAATAATTTGGTTGTAAAATCTCCGAATGATAAAATTATCGTTGGTGTTTTCAATTCAAATAATACCGAAAATGGAAAATGGTTTTTGAATGTGAAATTTAATAATAACGGAAAAATCACTGAAGCTATTTCAAAAATCGATTTGGGATTGATTCTTTCCGAAGGCGTTTCTTTTGATGAAATGAAATTAATTAAAACTTCAAAACCACTTTTAATAAAGGAAAATTACGTAATGCCTCACGGAAAATCTTCTCAGAGACACAATGAAGGTAATGAAGTGGTTTTTACTTTTGAAAATAAAGAAAAGAAGAAATTAAATATTATTGTTCGGGTTTATAATGACGGCATTGCTTTCAGATATTCTCTTTCAGAAAAGGGAAATTTTACGGTTCAGGATGAATTGACTTCCTATTTAATCGATCCGGAAACCACGCGCTGGACAGAAAAATGGAATCCCGCGAATGAAGGACTGTATGCTTCGATGGTTAGTGATAAAATTCAGCAGGAAGAATGGTGTTATCCGGCGTTGTTTCAGACCAAAGACAATTGCTGGTTTTTACTGCACGAATCGGCTGTTGACGGGACTTACTGTGGTTCTAAATTAAGCAATAAATCAGATAAAAATCAATATAAAATCACGTTTCCAGACCCGAAGGACGGTCGCGGAAAAGGAGAAGCTTTACCAAAAATTACTTTACCCTGGAAATCGCCCTGGAGAGCAATCATCATTGGAAATCTGAATGATATCGTCGCTTCTACTTTGGTGGATGATGTTGCACCGCCGTCAGTTATTAAAAATATGGATTGGATAAAACCGGGCGCAGTTTCCTGGAATTATTGGTCGAGTAACCACGGAACCAAAGATTTCAAAACGGTTTGTGAATTTGCAGATTTGGCGCTTGCGATGGATTGGCCGTACACTTTGCTCGACTGGGAATGGGACTCGATGGGAAATGGCGGAAAACTTGAAGATGCGCTGAAATACATCCATTCCAAGGGCATCAAACCTTTGATGTGGTACAACTCTGGTGGCGACCATACTTGGGTTTCGTCCACACCGAAAGACCGAATGCTGACTCACGAAAACCGTGTGGCAGAATTTACCAAGCTTAAAAAACTGGGCGTTGCAGGCGTAAAAGTAGATTTTTTCGAAAGTGAAAAGCAGGAGATGATTCAATATTACATTGATATTCTGGAGGATGCTTCTCAATTTGAAATGATGGTTTATTTTCACGGTTGTCTGGTTCCGAGAGGCTGGTCGAGAACCTATCCGAATCTGATGACCTACGAAGCGGTTCGGGGTGCAGAATGGTACAACAACGGCCCGGAATTTACAACAACTGGACCTGTTCACAATACCATTTTGCCTTTCACCAGAAACGTGGTCGGTTCTATGGATTATACGCCGGTAACCTTCACCAATTCACAGTTTCCGCATTTGACTTCTTACGGTCACGAGCTCGCGTTAAGCGTTTTGTTTGAATCTGCGCTCCAGCATTTCGCCGACAGACCCGAAGGTTATTATGAATTGCCGGATGAACCTAAGAAATTTTTAAGAGAAGTGCCGACGAGTTGGGATAAGACTATTTTATTGCAAGGCTTTCCCGGGAAAGATGTTGTGATGGCAAGAAACAAAAGTATGAACTGGTACATCGGCGGAATCAATGGTGAGAATACTGAAAAAACGCTCAAAATTAAGCTTGATTTTCTGGATAAAAATAAAAAATACAAACTAAGAGTAATCAAAGACGGAAAACACGATAAAAAGCTTGTAACCGATGATTCTGTCGTAGGAAGTACAGATTCTGTGGACGTAAAATTGTTGAGACGTGGCGGTTTTGTCGCTGTGATTTCTCCTTTGTAAAAGTTTAATTATGAGATTCAAAATAATAATATATTGGCTCACTATTCTTCCCATTTTAGTTTTTGGGCAACACTATGTATCCTATAGCAAAAATGCTCAAGAGGTTTCCGCGAAGCTCTCTGACGGATATTTAGTCTTAAGACCAATGAACGAAAATGCGGTAAGAATACAATTTATAAAAGATATAAAACCGGAAGAAAATCAGTTTGTTTTCGTCAATGAAAATAGTTTTTCAGATTTTAAATTCGAAGAAAATGCTTCTTCTTTAAAACTGAAAACTAAAAAGTATGCTATTTTGTTCAATAAAAAAACGGCTCAGCTTACCTTTCTGGATGGCAATGGTAAAGTTATACTTTCAGAAGTTGTAAATAGCCGAAAGCTTACAGAAAGTACAGTATCTTCTCAGCCATGTTACATTACAGAACAAAGTTTTGTCAACGATAAAGATGAGCAACTTTTGGGATTAGGTCAGTTTCAGGATGGTCATTACAATTTGAAAAATATCAGCAGAAAACTGATTCAGGTTAACAGTCAGATTGCTTTGCCTTTTTTGTATTCTTCAAAAGGTTATGGAATTTTGTGGAATCAGTTTGGGTTAACCTGGTATAATCCGGCAGATGAATCGGTTCCTCTGGAAAAAGAAGCAGTCACTGATGGGGCAGAAAAAGAAGTAACAGGAACTTCGGGAACAGTAAAAGTTTCTCAGCAACAAGCTTTGCATACAGGTAAGATTTTAATTAAAAAAGATGGTGAATATACTTTTATGCTGGATTTGGGTAATATGGATAACCGTCATTTTCTTACCATTGACGGAAAACCAGTAATCGACCAGTCCAATCTTTGGCTTCCTCCTGCTGTGAGTACTAAAGTTTTTCTTACGAAAGGAGAACATCATTTTCAAGTAATTTGTAAAGCGACGAACACGCCTTCATTACAGTATAAATTAGCGGAGGACATCATTACATTCCGTTCACCGAACAGTAAGTCATTAGATTATATTTTGTTTGTAGGAAATAATGCAGATGAGGTTATTTCGTCTTACCGGGAGGTTACGGGTAAGGTGCCGATGTTGCCCAAATGGGCTTTCGGATATTGGCAATGCAGAGAGCGATATACTTCTGCACAACACTTGGTAAAGACCATAGAAGAATTTAGAAACCGTAATTTGCCGGTAGATGTCATTGTTCAGGATTGGCAATATTGGGGAAAATATGGTTGGGGCGTTCCTAAATTTGATGAGCAAAACTATCCTGAACCCGAAAAATTTATTGAAAGATTGCATCAGCTTCATTCCAAATTTTCAGTATCCGTTTGGGAAAATTTAGATAAAAAATCTGAGGTTGCCAAAGATTATGTTGGATTATACATTCCTGACAGTCCGTGGATTGATGTTTTTAATCCGAAAACACAAAAAACACATTGGAATGCCTTAAACAAAAATCTTTTTCAGAATGGAGTTGATTCCTGGTGGATGGATGCCACAGAACCGGAAAATGATGCATTGGTAGGTAAAAATACTTTCTTGGGAATTGGTGAATTTTACAGATTAACATATCCATTTTTTGTAAGCAAAGCAGTTTATGAAGGACAGAGAGCAACTGATCCTGATAAAAGAGCAGTCATTTTAACCAGGTCTGCGTTTCCCGGGCAACAGCGGTTCGGAACTATCAATTGGTCCGGTGATATTGGCTGGGATTGGGATGCTTACAGAAGGCAAATTGTGGCCGGACTCAATTATTCCATCTCCGGAATGCCTTATTGGACAACCGACATTGGGGGATTTTTCCGACCCGGTTCTTCCCAATATTCTGATCCGAAATACCACGATATTCTGATGAGATGGTTTCAGTGGGGTGTTTTTTGTCCGATTTTCAGGATGCACGGTTACCAGACCGAAACAGAACCTTGGAAATACGGAGAAAAAATAGAAAGTAATATGCGCGATTTGATGAATCTCAGATATAAATTATTGCCTTACATCTATTCTCAATCCTGGGAAATTTCAAAAAATAATTCTACCATTATGCGACCGATGGTAATGGATTTTCAAGGGGATAAAAAAGCTATTGAACAGTCTTATCAGTATATGTTTGGAAAATCTATATTGGTTGCTCCTGTGATTAAACCCAATATTGAAAATTGGAATGTTTATCTTCCAAAAGGATATTTCTGGTATGATTTCTATACCAATCAAAAAAATAAGGGCGGAAAAGCCATTTTAGCCGATACTTCGCACAATAAGATTCCGTTTTTTATAAAATCAGGTTCAATTATACCTGTTGGTGAAGTAATGCAATATGCTTCCGAAAAATCTAATCAGGAACTTAGCATAAAAATATATGCAGGCAATGATGGAAATTTTATGCTCTATGAAGATGAAGGTGATAATTATAACTATGAAAACGGAAAGTATACCCTGATTTCTTTCAAATGGAATGATAAAGCGAAAGAATTACAAATTGATAAACGTGTGGGAACTTACGCCGGACAAAACAACCACAGGATTTTTAATCTGGAAATCATAGGAATCAATAAGGAAGTTGTCACACAAAAAGTTTCTTATGAAGGGAATCAATTAAACATTAAATTTTAAAAACTATGCAATGAAAAATATAAAAATAATAATAGGTCTTCTTTTTTGCGGGTTGAGTTCAGGGATTTCTGCTCAGAATCCAGTGATTCAGACTCATTTTACGCCAGACCCTGCGCCGATGGTTTACAAAAATAAGCTTTACGCTTACACGGGAGACGACCAGCCGGGATTTGATTTTTATACAATGACTAAATGGCGTGTTTATTCAACAGAAGATATGGTGAACTGGACAGACCATGGTTCCCCGATTTCGCTGGAATCTTTTAGCTGGGCTCGTGACAGAGCGTGGGCGGCACAATGTGTAGAACACGATGGTAAATTTTACTGGTACATCTGCGCTCAGACGGTTGATAACAATATGGCAATCGGTGTGGCGGTTTCAGACAGTCCGACCGGACCTTTCAAAGATGCTTTGGGAAGACCTTTGGTGACAACGGGAACCTGGGATAATATCGACCCGACGGTTTTTATTGATGATGACGGACAGGCCTATCTTTATTGGGGAAACAGCAAATTATTTTATGTGAAACTCAATAAAAATATGACGACGTATGATGGTGAAATTATAGAAATTCCTCAATCTGTTGAAGCTTTTGGCGGATTAAGACGCCCCGGAAAAAGTGAGGATGTTTTGCAGAAGCAGGAAAAATTTGAAGATGTTTATGTGGAAGGACCTTGGCTTTACAAGCGTAAAAATCAATATTATATGATGTATGCCGGAATGACAAACCGCACAGAATGTCTTTCGTACGCAACAAGTTATTCGCCAACAGGTCCTTGGAAATATCAGGGAAAAATAATGACCGACCAGCCAACTAACAGTTTCACCAACCACGGCGGAATTGTCGATTACAAAGGAAAATCTTACCTTTTTTATCACACTGCATTATTGCCGAACGGCGGAAGTTACGGTCGTTCGACGGCGATTGAAGAATTTGAATACAAAGCCGACGGAAGTATTCCCAAAATTACAATGACCAAAGAAGGCGTTAATCCTGTCGGAACATTAAATCCTTACCAAAGAAACGAAGCCGAAACAATGGCGTGGTCGGAGAAATGCTCTACGTCCGAAAACAAGAGAACCGGCGTCTTTGTATCTGACATCAGAGTCGGAGGTTACATCAAAGTTCGTGCGGTCGATTTCGGAAATGGAGCGTCTGAATTTTCAGCTTCAATAGGAGCAGGAATCGATGGCGGAATTTTAGAAGTCAGACTCGATAAATTAGATGGGAATAAAATTGCAGAAATCGAAGTTCCGAGAACTGGAGGTTGGGAAGAATTTAAAACCTTCAACTCAAAAATAACCGAATCAATTTCCGGTATTCACGATGTGTATTTTTTATTTAAAGGAAAAAATATCACGGCAGGAAGAAAGCTATTCAATTTTGACCACTGGAGTTTCAAGAAAAAATAATTCAATATGAAAAAAAGAATAAAATCAATCATAAATATTTGTCTCATGGGTGCTCCAGGAATGTTGTTTTCCCAGAATCCCATTATTCAAACTAATTATACCGCAGATCCTGCGCCAATGGTTTACAACGACCGGCTTTACGTCTACACCACGCACGATGAAGACGATTCAACTTGGTTTACGATGAACGACTGGAAAGTGTATTCCACCAACGATATGGTAAACTGGACAGATCACGGAACTATTCTTTCTTACAAAGATTTCGACTGGGCAAAGCGTGATGCTTGGGCAGCCCAATGTGTGGAAAGGAACGGCAAATTTTTCATGTACGTTCCTATGTGGTCTAAAACCAACAACAAAGGAGCGATCGGTGTTGCAGTGGGCGACAGTCCTTTTGGGCCGTTTCATGACCCGCTTGGAAAACCTCTTGTTCAAAGTGAATGGGGTGATATAGACCCGACCATCTTCGTTGATGATGACGGACAAGCACATATGTACTGGGGAAATCCCAAATTGAAATATGTCAAACTTAATGAGGATATGATTTCCTATTCAGGCGATATTGTTGAAATTCCAATGACCTTAGAATCGTTCGGAAAAAGAGACGGAAAAGAAAATCCTGAAAGACCTACAAAATACGAGGAAGGACCTTGGCTGTACAAACGCAAAAACCTGTATTACCTGTTCTGGCCAGGCGGTCCACTTCCTGAATTTATCGGATATTCCACAAGTAAAAGTCCGCAAGGTCCGTGGAAATATGGCGGAATCATAATGCCGACTGAAGGAAAATCATTCACCAACCATCCTGGTGTGATTGATTTTAAAGGGAAAACATATTTTTTCTACCACAACGGCGCGTTGCCGGGCGGAAGCGGATTTACCCGTTCGGTAAGCGTTCAGGAAATGGAATTCAACAAAGACGGTTCTATTTCGCCTTTCAAAATGACCAATAATATTACAAAAGCTATCGCGACGGTCAATCCCTATGCTTTCAATCAGGCGGAAATGATTGCGTGGTCGGAAAATGTGAAATCGTATCAGAATAAGGAGGCTGGTGTATTCATCAAAGCTAAAAAGAACGGTGCTTACACGAGTGTCAAAAACCTTGATTTTGGTAAGGATGGGGCAAAAGGTTTTTTAGCAAGAGTTGGAACAACTCACAACAGCGATGTGACAATGGATGTTTATTTGGACAATCTTAGCGGACCAATTGTAACCTCAATAAAAATTCCGCTAACAGGTGGAGATGATCGTTGGGAAACTGTAAAAGCTGAATTAAAAGAAAAAATCACAGGCGTTCACGACATTTATTTTGTATTTAGAGGAAAGGCACAAAAAGACATAATGTACTTTGATTATTGGCTGTTTTCAAAGTAATATCGGAATTGAATGAAAATACACTAAATATGAAAACTTCAAAATTATTATTTTTCGTAGTCATTTTTTTAGCAACATTTTCTAAAGCTCAGGAAAGAGTGATTGTTACTTCTGACGGTGTGAAATTGTACGTTAATGTGAAAGGAAAAGGTACACCTTGTTTATATCTTCACGGAGGGCCGGGATCCGGAAGTTACTGGCTAGAAAAATTCTATGGAAGCGAATTAGAGAAAAACTTTCAAATGATTTATTTGGATCAGAGAGGTGTAAGCAGATCATCATCTCCGGATGATAAAAACTATTCTTTGGATAGAATGATTCAGGATTTTGAAGAAGTAAGAAACGCTCTGGGGATAAAAGAATGGCTGACCATCGGACATTCTTTTGGCGGAATACTTCAGATGGGTTATGTGGAAAAGCATCCTGAGGTAATCATGGGGATGATTATGATCAATTGTACCCTTAGTATGAAAGATAGTTTTTCCAGGAGTTGGATATCGAAAGCATACGAATTGACATATGAAAAGCAGGATCCGCTACCCGAAAATACATCGTCAGAAATGTTATTAAAAAAAATGATGGAAGTGGGCAAAAAGATGGATGATAAAAAAGTACGCTGGAAAATGGCATTTGCATCACAGGAAAGTGATAATCTGATGAACTCGAGTTACCGTGAAATTCCAAACTGGAATAATAATTTTAGCAGTGTTGCTCTCTCCATCGACGATTATTGGAAGGACTTCACAAAAGATGCTGGCGATGTAAAAGTTCCAGTGCTCTTTTTCTATGGTAAAAGCGATTGGATGGTTGGCCCCGATCATTATAAAAAAATAAAGTTTCCTAATATGATGTTGTGGGGATCTGATGTCGGGCACATGCCTTTTTTAGAAAACCAAAAAGATCTGAATAAAGCGATAAAAGCATATATCAAAAAATATAAATTCTAGCACGAGTAAAGTAATATCAATACAATTAGAATAAAAGTAATAATGAAAAAGTTTATAAAGTTTACAAGGTTCAGTTTCTTACTAGGGTTTACAAGTTTCGTTTACGGACAAGATGCAGTCGTTGTAAGTCCGGATGAAAAATTAAAAGTGGAGCTAACGAATAATTTGGGAGTTCCTTCATATTCAGTAGTTTATGAAGGGAAAACGATGCTGGAAAAATCGCCGCTTGGTTTCAAATCCAATGTTGAGGATTTTACGAAAGGAATGAAATTTATCAACTCAAAAAAAGATAAAATCAGTAAAAAATATTCTAACGAAAAAATCAAAAGATCTCAGGTACAATACAATGCGAATGTTGTGATTTGTTCTTATGAAACAACTTCCGGAAAAAAGCTGGACATCGAGTTTCAGGTTAGCAATAACAATGTTGCTTTCAGATATTTGATTCCAAATCAGGGAGAAACATTGAGTATGGTAATTACTGACGAAGCTACAGGCTATCGTTTTCCATCTCAAACCACAACTTTCCTTTCGCCAATGATGAAACCGATGACAGGTTTTGCCCGAACTGCACCAAGTTACGAAAGCGGTTACAAAGCTGATGCGGAATTAGGAACAAAAGCCGATTATGGTTACGTTTTTCCAAGTCTGTTTCGCGTTGGAAATGACGGCTGGATTTTATTGTCTGAAACTGGCGTGAACAGTCTTTATTGCGCTTCTCATCTCGACACTACTTCAGAAAAAAATCTTTATAAAGTCGCTTATCCAAATATGGCTGAAAACAATGGTTTCGGAAGTACAGGAGCAGCAATTTCGCTTCCGGGGAAAACGCCCTGGAGGACAATTACGATTGGCGATTCTCTTAAACCAATTGTTGAAACTACGATTCCTTTTGACGTGGTTGAGCCAATGTATGAACCTTCGCAGAAATATACTTTCGGAAAATCAACGTGGAGCTGGATTCTTTGGCAGGACAACAGTATGAATTACGAAGACCAAAGTCTCTTTATCGATTTAGCATCAAAACTCGGTTATGAATACATTCTGATGGATGCTCTTTGGGACAAAAATATCGGAAAAGATAGGATGAAAAATCTCATTCAATACGCAAAATCTAAGAATGTCAATGTTCTTTTATGGTACAATTCCAACGGTTCTGCAAATGATGCTCCGATGGGACCTAGAAACAAAATGAGTTCAGCGGTTGAGCGGAAAAAAGAAATGAAATGGCTGAAGGAAGTCGGTGTGAAAGGTCTGAAAGTCGATTTCTTCGGTGGCGACAAGCAGGAAACGATGCGTTTGTATGAAGATATTCTGTCGGATGCCAATGATTTTGGTTTGACCATCATTTTCCACGGGGCGACTTTGCCGAGAGGCTGGGAAGTGATGTACCCGAATTATGCAGGAAGCGAAGCGGTTTTAGCGTCGGAAATGCTGTATTTTTCGGAAGATGTACGCAAGCAGGAAGCGTTTTTTGCGACTTTGCATCCGTTCATCAGAAACACGGTGGGAAGTATGGAATTTGGCGGAACTTTTCTTAATAAATACCTGACAAAATCCAATAAAGAAAAGAATAAAAGACACACAACAGACAGTTTTCAGTTGGCAACAGCGGTTTTGTTTCAAAACCCGGTTCAGATGTTTGCCGTCATGCCGAATAATCTGGAAGATGCTCCGAAATTCCAGCTCGATTTTATGAAAGAAATCCCGACACTTTGGGACGAAACTATTTTCATCGACGGTTATCCCGGGAAATATTCTGTGATTGCAAGAAGACATCAGAATCAATGGTTTGTGGCGGGAATTAATGCAGAAAAAACGGTTAAAAAATTGAAAATCAATCTCCCGATGTTTGCGGGAAAAAAGGTGAAATTCATTAATGACGATGCTCAGGGAAATTCATCCGAAAAAGAAGTGAAAGTCAATACAAAAGGAGATTTCAATGTAGAAATTCAGCCGAATGGTGGTTTTGTTTTGAGGAATTAAGATTTTTTTGGGCAGCTTAATCCGTCTTCCACTCCCAATCTTTTTTGCCATGGCTTTTCCCAATGCAAAAAAGGATTTCCGTTCAAGCCGGGCTGCGAGAGATTTGATGCAATAAAAGAATCCACAGGATTCAATATCAATAGCCGTAGGTGCAACCTATGGAAAACATAAAGTAAATAAGATCTGAACCCTGAAAGGGTTCAATAACATAACATAGCAAGATTTCATTATCAATAAAATTAAAAGATTATGACTCGTATAAAAATATTTCTTCTCGTCACATTGTTCGGATGTTGTTTGCAGATTAATGCAACAGAACCGTTTATCAACACTGAAAAAAAATCAGAGAACATTGTTTTAAAAGAAAAATCTGTCAGTCTTTCCATTTTCACGAATACAGAAATCGACAATGGAATTTTGAGAGCCGTAAAAAATTTGCAATCCGATTTTCAGAAAGTAACGGGAACAAAACCAGCGATTTTGAATCAGATTTCAGGGATGAATTCCCCTCTGATTATCATCGGAACGGTCGGAACAAAATCTGTGATTGATGATTTAATCAAACAAAAGAAAATTGACGGGAAATTATTAATCGGAAAAAACGAAAAATACATCATTCAAAATATTACCAATCCGTTTCCGGGGGTTTCGGAAGCGATTGTAATTGCAGGAAGTGACAAACGTGGAACGATTTACGGCATTTACGAAATGTCTCAGCAGATTGGCGTTTCACCATGGTACTATTGGGCGGATGTTCCGGTTTCCGCGAAGGAAAATTTGTACTTCAAAAAAGGAATTTATACCGATGGAGAGCCTGCTGTGGAATATCGTGGAATTTTCCTGAATGATGAAGAACCTTCTTTGGGAGGTTGGGCAAGAGCGACTTTCGGCGGAATCAATTCTAAATTTTATGAGAAAGTTTTTGAACTGATTTTAAGAATGAAAGGCAACTACATCTGGCCTGCTATGTGGGGAAAAGCGTTTTATGACGACGATGCTTTGAGCGGACCTTTGGCCAACGAAATGGGAATCGTGATGGGAACTTCGCACCACGAACCGATGGCTTTGGCGCAGACCGATTGGCATCGCTACATCAAGAAAAATAATCTCCCGAATGTCTGGGATTATTCTAAGAATGAAAAAGTTTTGAAAGAATTCTGGAAATCAGGATTGGAAAGAAGTAAAAACTGGGAAAAACTAGTGACTGTGGGGATGCGTGGTGACGGCGACGAAGCGATGGGAGAGGGAACCAACATTTCGCTTCTCGAAAAAGTGGTGAATGACCAGCGTAAAATCATTGCTGATGTGACAGGAAAAAGAGCCGATAAAACACCGCAGGTTTGGGCTTTGTACAAAGAAGTTCAGGATTATTACGACAAAGGAATGCGCGTTCCGGATGATGTGATTTTGCTGTTTTGTGATGACAACTGGGGCAATGTGAGAAAACTTCCGGACCTTTCCAAGCCTTTGCACAAAGGCGGTTACGGAATGTACTACCATTTTGACTATGTGGGCGGACCGAGAAATTCGAAGTGGATTAACATCAACCCGATTCAGAGAGTTTGGGAGCAGATGAATCTTTCTTACGAACATAAAGTAGATAAGGTTTGGGTCGTAAATGTGGGTGACTTGAAACCGATGGAATTCCCGATCAGCTTTTTCCTTGAAATGGCCTGGAATCCGAAACAGTTTAACTCCAAAAACCTTTTGCAATACACCGAAAAATGGTCAGCTGAACAATTTGGAGAAAAACACGCTAAAGAAATTGCAAGAATGATTAATGTTTATGCTAAATACAACCGCCGTGTAACTCCGGAAACGCTGGACGGCAAAACTTTCAGCCTGGAAAATTATAATGAATTTGAAACAATTCTGAATGATTACAGAGCGTTGGCCTTGGAAGCTTTACGCTTAAAAGAAAAAATTCCTGCAGAGTATCAGGATGCATATTATCAATTGGTTTTGTATCCGATTGACGCGTGCAGTAATTTGTACGAAATGTATTACGCCGTTGCCAAAAACCGAGAATTGGCTGCCAAATATGATTTGAAAGCCAATTATTATGCGGATAAAGTGAAAGAATATTTTGACAGAAATGCCTATTTGGATAATCAATACAACAATGTAATTGCCGGCGGAAAGTGGCAACATATGATGGACCAGATGAAAATTGGTTACAAAACCTGGGCGGACGGAAAACAAAATATTATGCCCGAAGTGACCTATATTTATGATGATAATGCATCCAAAGACAAAGTGTTTCAGGAAAAGAACGGTTACGTTTCCATTGAAGCCGAGAATTTTGCCAGAAAAAGTGATTCGGACCGAATTCATTGGGAAGTGATTCCTGATTTCGGAAAAACAAAATCCGGTGTGACGACTTTTCCACAAAATGCGTATCCGAAAACTAATGAAAATGTCTATTTGGAATACGATATGAATTTTGAATCAAAAGGTGAGTTTGAAGTCCAGTTATTATTAGCTCCGACTTTAAATTATAATCATAATAAAGGATTACGTTATGAAATTTCTTTCAACGGACAAACCCCTCAAATCGTCAATTTTAACGGTCATTACAAAGGTGAATTGGGAAGATGGCAGTCGGAACACATCATCAAATCAATGACAAAACATCAGATTACACAACTAGGAAAACACACGTTACGTTTCAGAGTTATGGAACCGGGAATTGTTTTGGAGAAAATTCTCATCAATACCGGCGGACTGAAGCCGAGTTATCTGGGAGCGCCGGAAAGTGATTATAAAACGGAATAAATTGTTGATATGCGATATTACCTGATAAATATTTATTTTGATAATCAATCGATTACGCAGAATCATTCGACTGATTTTATATTGAGCAAAGACGAAATACCCACGAAAACATCTCAATTCCAATCGCTTAATCATCAACATTGTCAGGCTGAGCGGAGTCGAAGCCTTAGATGAAGAAACAGGTCGCCAATATGAATTTTAAACCATCAGATTTCTGATGGTTTTTTTTGATTAAATAATTTGATATCAAATATTAAAATTAATTTCAATTAAATAAGTGTTAATTATACATTTATTAAAAATAGAATCTTATATTTGTTATCAACCGAATATCGAATTTCAATTATTTGAATTGATTTGATATTCCAGTGATATTTTTAAATAAATTATAATGAAAAAAGTTCTGTTTTCCTTATCAATCTTCATTTGCGCTTTCTCATCGGCGCAAACTTTCAAATATCCATTCCAAAACCCTAAACTTCCGGTCGAAAAAAGAATCGAAAATCTCCTGGAATTACTAACCGTTGATGAAAAAATCGGAATGATGATGGACCAGTCTAAAGCAGTTCCACGTTTGGAAATTCCCGCTTACGGCTGGTGGAACGAGGCGCTTCACGGCGTGGCAAGAGCAGGAACAGCGACGGTTTTTCCTCAAGCCATCGGAATGGCGGCAACTTGGGACGTTGCGGAACATCTCAAAACTTTTGAAATGATTTCTGATGAAGCCAGGGCAAAATACAATAAATATTTCGATGAATCCAACAAAACCGGACGTTACGAAGGTTTGACTTTCTGGACACCCAACATCAATATTTTCCGCGACCCGAGATGGGGAAGAGGTCAGGAAACTTATGGCGAAGATCCTTTTTTAACATCAGTTTTAGGCGTTGCTGCCGTAAAAGGTTTGCAGGGAAACGACTCTAAATATTTCAAAACGCACGCCTGCGCAAAGCACTTCGCCGTTCACAGCGGCCCGGAATGGAACCGACATTCCTACAACGCAGAAATTTCAAAACGAGATTTGTATGAAACCTATCTTCCGGCCTTCAAAGCCTTGGTTTTGGAAGGAAATGTGAGAGAAGTGATGTGTGCTTACAACGCTTTCGACGGTCAGCCTTGTTGTGCCAACAATACTTTACTGACGGAAATTCTTCGTGGAAAATGGAATTATAACGGAATGGTGGTTTCCGACTGTTGGGCTTTGGCAGATTTCTACCAGAAACAGTACCACGGAACACATCCCGATGAAAAAAGTACGGCTGCAGATGCACTGAAACATTCAACAGATTTGGAATGTGGCGATACCTATAATAATTTAAACAAATCTCTGGCGAGCGGTTTAATTACTGAAAAGGATTTGGATGTTTCGATGAGAAGAATCCTGAAAGGCTGGTTTGAATTGGGAATGCTTGACCCAAAATCTTCCGTTCACTGGAACGCCATTCCATATTCTGTGGTGGATTCTGACGAACATAAAAAACAGGCTCTGACAATGGCGCAAAAATCAATTGTGCTGATGAAGAACGAAAAGAATGTTTTGCCATTAAATAAAAACATTAAAAAAATTGCAGTTGTCGGTCCAAACGCTGATGACGGATTGATGCAATTAGGGAATTACAACGGTACGCCTTCGTCTATCGTCACCATTTTAGATGGAATTAAAGCTAAACTTCCAAACTCCGAAATCATTTATGAAAAAGGAACTGAAGTAGCAGATCCATCATCAAAAAGTTCATTATATCAAAATTTCATAAGCCAAAAAAATGGCGAAAAAGGAATGAAGGTTGAGTTTTTTAACAACATTGAATTCAAAGGAAAATCTGCCAATATTTCTGTCAACAAAAGCGGAATCAACTACAATAGTTTTGGCGGAACTCAGCTTGCTCCGAATGTGGGAAGAGAAAATACTTCGGCAATTATCTCGGGAATTTTCAAAAGTACTTACACCGGAGATGTAATTCTTTCGCCATCTACATCAGATGTTTACACGCTTTTTGTGGACGGAAAAGAAATCGCCACCAGAAAAGGTCCCGATGCAAGACACCCTTCAGAATTTTCCGTGAAAATGGAAAAAGGAAAGGAATATAATATTGAACTTCGTCACAGTCAAAAAGGTAAATATGTGAGCATCACTTTCGATGTGTACCGAAAAGATCCTGTGAATTTTGTTGCCGTTAAAGAAAAAGTGAAAGATGCTGATGTTATTATTTTCGCCGGCGGACTGTCACCAAGTCTGGAAGGTGAAGAAATGTTGGTGAACGCAGAAGGTTTCAAGGGTGGCGATAAAACGTCTATCGATCTTCCAAAAGTTCAGCGTGACTTGTTGGCAGAATTAAGAAAAACAGGAAAGCCTGTCGTTTTCGTACTTTGTACAGGAAGTTCGCTAGGTTTGGAGCAGGACGAAAAAAATTATGATGCTTTGCTGAACGCTTGGTACGGCGGACAATCCGGCGGAACGGCTGTGGCAGATGTTTTGGCAGGCGACTATAATCCATCTGGAAAATTACCGCTTACTTTTTATAAAAATCTGGCACAATTAGACAACAATCTTTCTAAAACCAGTAAACACCAAGGTTTCGAAAACTACGATATGGTCGGAAGAACGTACCGTTATATGACCGAAAAACCGCTCTATGCTTTCGGGCACGGGTTGAGTTATTCAAAATTTAATTATGGTGATGCTAAATTGAACAAAAATACAATTAGTACAACTGAAAATCTGACGATTACCATTCCTGTTAAAAACACTTCGAAACGTGACGGCGAAGAAGTGGTTGAGGTTTATGTGAAAAGAAATAAAGATGCATCTGCGCCTGTAAAGACTTTGAGAGCATTTGAAAGAGTATTCATCAAAGCAGGCGAAACCAAAAACGTTGAGCTTACAGTTTCCAATGATTCTTTCAAGTTTTATGATGAAAAAGTAGATGACTTAGCTTCAAAAACAGGAAATTATACCATTTTCTATGGCGGAACTTCTGATGAGTCGGGTTTGAAAAGTATTCCATTAAAAGTAAATTAAACTCTTACAATTGAAATTTACATATAAAGTCAGTTTAAAAATATAGTATTAGAGATGTCACACTGAGCGCAGTCGAAGTGTCTCTGCGATAAAAACCAATCAATGAAAACTAAATCCAAAATATTCGCCACCACATTTTCTTTAAGCGTAGCCTTCTTTTCTGCTCAAAATGAAAATGTAAATAAACACTTTCTCGATTTAGACGGAACTTCCACCAACATCAAAATTCAGCCCACGATGTACGGAATTTTCTTCGAAGACATCAACTTTGCGGCAGACGGCGGATTGTACGCAGAACTCATCAAAAACCGCAGTTTTGAGTTTGATGAACCTTTAACCGGCTGGAAACAACCCAACACAAAAACACTGTCTCCAAATCTGGATTCTGGCTTTCTGACGATTATTACCGACAAGTCTAAAACCAATAAAAACTACGCAAGAATCACGGTTTGGAATGATAAAAACTATTCGCTGGAAAATGAAGGTTTCCGGGGAATCGGGCTTCATCAGGGTGAAAAATATGATTTCAGTTTTAATTTAGAAAACATTTCAGGCAACATTTCTGCGGTCAACGCAAGTCTTGTCGAGGAAAACGGGAAAGTAATTTCAGCAGTTTCAACAATTATTAAAGGTGGCGGCTGGCAAAAATACAGTTTGGTTTTCGCTCCAAAATCAACGGTTGAAAAAGCAAAATTACAACTCACTTTTACAGGAAAAGGCGTGGTGAATATGGATATGATTTCGCTTTTCCCGCAAGACACCTGGAAAGGAAGAAAAGGCGGAATGCGGAAAGATCTGGTTCAGAAATTATATGATCTGCAACCCGGATTTTTACGTTTTCCCGGCGGATGTATAGTTGAAGGTCGGACTTTGGCAGAGCGTTATCAATGGAAAAAAACAATCGGAAAAGTAGAGGACAGAGAAAATCTCATCAACAAGTGGAACAACGGATTTGCACACCGTTTAACACCGGATTATTGGCAGTCTTTCGGACTTGGTTTTTTCGAATATTTCCAGCTTTCGGAAGACTTAGGCGCAGAACCGCTTCCTATTTTAAGTTGCGGAATGGCTTGTCAGTTCAATACCGCAGAATTGGTCAAAATGGAAGATTTAAATCCTTATGTCCAGGATGCTTTGGATCTCATTGAATTTGCAAACGGCGATTCCAATACGAAATGGGGAAAAATCCGAACTGAAATGGGACATCCGAAACCATTTAATATGAAATACATAGGTGTTGGAAATGAGCAATGGGGCGAAGATTATATCGAACGATATAAGGTTTTTGAAACGGCGATTCATGATAAATATCCAAACATCCAAATCATCTCTGGAAGCGGACCATCCCCGGACGGAGAATTTTTCGATTATGGCTGGAAAGAACTGAAAAAGCTGAATGCACAAATAGTGGATGAACATTACTACAATTCGCCGGATTGGTTTTTAAAAAACGCCGACCGATACGATAAATACGACCGAAGAGGACCTAAAGTTTTTGCTGGAGAATACGCCGCGCAATCAGTCGGTGTTGTAAAACCGGATAACAAAAATAATTGGCAGACCGCACTTTCCGAAGCTGCGTTTATGACTGGACTGGAAAGGAATGCAGATGTCGTGACGATGACTTCCTACGCGCCGCTTCTGGCGCACGCAGATGGTTGGCAATGGACGCCAGATTTAATTTGGTTTAATAATCTGAAATCTTATGCTACTCCGAATTATTATGTTCAGAAATTATTTTCGAACAACAAAGGAACTGATTTAATTAAAATCTTCGAAAACGGAAAGGTTCTGACAGGTCAGAATAATCTTTACGCATCTGCAGTGAAGGACAGTAAAAATGGCGAAACCATAATCAAAATTGTCAATTCAAACGCAGTGCAAACTTCGGTTGAAATCAATCCGAAAAATATAAAACCGGGCAATAAGATGACCAAAATTATCCTGACTTCTTCTGGTCTTTCCGATGAAAATAATTTCCAGACTGAAAATATTAAACCTGTTGAGGAAACGCAGGTATTGAAAAAAGGAAAAATTTCAGTGGATATTCCGGCGAATTCTTTGATTATTTTGAAGATTAAATAACCTTGAAGTACCATCAATAAAGGAGGAAATAAAATTAAGTGTAAATATTACATTTATTTAAAATAGAATCTTATATTTGTTTTAACTCTGATTAAGAACTGAACTCAATTTTTCATACAGAAAGGCTTCGACAAGCTCAGCCTGACAATGGTAAATATATTAGGGTTGTCATCCTGAACTTGTCGAAGGATTTTGTAAAATAACTTATAAAATTAATTATCCACGTTAATGAAAAAATACGTTATCGGCTTAGACTACGGAACAGATTCCGTTCGTGCCGTTTTGATTGATACAGAAAACGGCGCAGAACTCGCCACTTCCGTAAGTTACTACCAAAGGTGGAAAGACGGAAAATTCTGTAAACCGGAAATCAATCAGTTTCGCCAGCATCCGTTGGACCATATTGAAGGTTTGGAAGAAACCATTTCCACTGTCGTAAAAGAAAGTGGAGTAGCACCGGAACATATCGTCAGCATTTGCATCGATACCACTGGCTCATCACCACTTCCTGTCAATAAAGACGGAATTGCCTTGTCATTTTTGCCTGAATTTTCAGAAAATCCCAACGCAATGATGGTTTTATGGAAAGACCACACTTCCATCAACGAAGCTGAAGAAATCAATCACTTAGCGAGAAACTGGGGAGGCGAAGATTACACAAAATTCGAAGGTGGCATCTATTCTTCCGAATGGTTTTGGGCTAAAATTCTTCACATCAACAGAGATGACGAAAAAGTGAAAAATGAAGCGTACAGCTGGATGGAGCATTGTGATTACATCACATTTCTCCTTTCCGACCATCAGGATTTGACAACTTTCAAAAGAAGCCGTTGCGCCGCTGGTCACAAAGCTATGTGGCACGAGTCGTGGGACGGACTGCCTTCCAAAGATTTTCTCGGTCAGTTGGATCCATCTTTGGCAGAGCTTAGTGACAGATTATACGACAAAACCTACACTTCTGATGAAGTTGCAGGAAACTTGAATGAAGAATGGGCTGAAAAATTAGGCTTGACAACCAACACCGTAATTGCAGTCGGAACTTTCGATGCACATTCCGGAGCGGTAGGCGCAAAAGTCGAGGAGAATACGCTGATTAGAATTATGGGAACATCAACCTGTGATATTATGGTGGCTCCCAACGAACTAATCGGTGACAAAACTGTGAAAGGAATTTGCGGGCAGGTCGATGGTTCAGTGATTCCGGGATTAGTGGGACTGGAAGCTGGTCAGTCTGCTTTCGGCGACGTTCTGGCTTGGTTCAAAGACATTTTGATGTGGCCGACTCAAAATATTCTGATGAATTCCCACATCATTGATGACAAGCAAAAACAGTTATTAAAAGAAGAATTAGAAAACAATTTGATTAGAAGTCTGACGCAGGAAGCAGAAAAAATTCCATTGTCAGAATCAGTTCCTATCGCTTTGGACTGGATCAACGGACGAAGAACGCCCGATGCCAATCAGGAACTGAAAATGGCGATTAATAACCTTTCGTTGGGAACAAAAGCACCACATATTTTCAAAGCTTTGGTCAATGCGATTTGTTTCGGTTCCAAAAAAATTGTAGACCGTTTTGAAGAAGAAGGCGTGAAAATCGAAAAAGTAATCGGAATTGGTGGTGTTGCCAGAAAATCGCCGTTCATTATGCAAACCTTAGCGAACGTTCTTAATATGCCGATTATCGTGGCAGAATCAGACCAGGCTCCTGCTTTGGGTGCAGCCGTTTATGCTGCCGTTTCCGCTGGAATATACCCAAGTGTTCAGGAAGCAAGCCGTAAAATGGGTTCCGATTTCGAAGCCGAATATTTCCCGCAAACCGAACACGTAGAAAAATACGCAGAACTGATGAACCAATATCAGATTCTCGCAGATTTCACCGAAAATAATATCAAATCTAAAAAGAAGTTTATAGTTGACAGTTTATAGTTGATAGAAGTTAAAACAAAAAAGCTCCGTAGGAGCGAACTGTTAATAGCATTTTTGGCAATTGTCATTAAGATATAGAAAAGCTCCGTAGGAGCGCTCTGTTAATAGCAAACCAATAGATACGCAACCCAAGCCTCGTAGAGGCGACCTGTTAAATATTTACATTAATGAAAAAAACATCAACCAACAACCAACAACTAAAATAATTATGGCAGCTTAATCCGTCTTCCACTCCCGCTTTTTTACTCGTCGTTCCTCCTCACAAAAAGAGCTCCGTTCAAGCCGGGCTGCGAGCAATTCGCTGAAAAAAATATGCTAACAAATAATTTTTTAATCATTTAATCCTTCAATCTTTTAATAAAAATGAGCATCTATAAAGAACTGAAAAGAGAATGTTACGAAGCCAATATGCAGCTCGATGCCTTGAAGCTGGTCGTTTACACTTTCGGAAATGTCAGCGCCGTTGACCGTGACAAAGGCATTTTCGCCATCAAACCAAGCGGCGTTCCATACGAATTACTGAAACCGGAAGATATTGTGATTTTAGATTACGATGCCAATGTTATCGAAGGAAATTTAAGACCGTCTTCCGACACCAAAACCCACGCTTATCTTTATAAAAACTGGAAAAATATCGGCGGAATTTCGCACACGCACGCTATCTATTCCGTAGCCTGGGCACAGGCACAAATGGACATTCCGATTTTCGGGACAACGCACGCAGACCATTTAACGTCAGATATTCCCTGCGCACCGCCAATGCGCGATGATTTAATCGAGGGCAATTACGAATTCAATACCGGAATCCAGATTCTGGAATGCTTTGAAGATAAAAATCTTTCCTACGAAGAAGTGGAAATGGTGCTCATCGGAAATCACGGTCCATTCACTTGGGGAAAAAATGCTGATAAAGCCGTTTATAACAGCAAAGTCTTGGAAACCATTGCAGAAATGGCATATCGAACAAGACAAATCAATCCAGATGCGGCGAGATTAAAAGATTCATTAATCAAAAAACATTACGAACGTAAACACGGCAAAAACGCTTATTACGGACAATAATTTCTGAAAAAGTAAAAAGTAAAAAGTAAAAAAGTACATTGTACATCATACTTTTTACAATTATCCATTAACTATCAACCAACAACAATCAACAACAATCAACTAAAAAATATGCTAACACCTCTCAATACCAAAGAAATCTGGTTCATTACCGGAAGCCAGCATTTATACGGCCCTGAAACATTGGCTCAGGTTGCAGAACATTCAGCGAAAATCGTGGAAGCTTTAAATGCTTCTTCACAGATTCCCGTAAAAGTGGTATTAAAACCAACGGTAAAAACAACGGAAGAAATTTTCGAAACTTTAACTGCTGCCAATTTCGCAAAAGATTGCATCGGAATTGTAACCTGGATGCACACGTTTTCACCCGCAAAAATGTGGATTCGTGGACTGACCGCTTTGCAAAAACCAATGTTGCATCTGCATACGCAGTTCAATCAGGATATTCCGTGGTCTACAATGGATATGGATTTTATGAACCTGAACCAGGCTGCTCACGGTGACCGTGAATTTGGTTTTATGGTGAGCCGTCTCCGCAAAAACAGAAAAGTGGTGGTTGGACATTGGACTGAAGAAAGGGTTCAGAAACAAATTGGCGATTGGAGTAGAGTTGCCGCAGGTTGGGACGATTGGCAAGGTGCGAAGTTCGCACGTTTCGGAGACAATATGAGATATGTTGCCGTGACCGATGGCGACAAAGTGGAAGCGGAAACCAAGTTTGGTTTTTCGGTAAACACCTGGGGAATCGGGGATTTGGTAAGCATTGTCAATTCAATTGGCAATGGCGAAATCAAATCGTTGATGGAAGAATATGAGTCGTCATACAAAATGGCAGAATCTCTTCTTTCCGGCGGTTCAAACAGAAAATCGCTTGAAGCGGCAGCAAGAATTGAATTAGGCTTGGAAAAATTCCTGAAAGACGGAAATTTCAAAGGTTTCTCTGATACTTTCGAAGATCTTCACGGCTTGGAACAACTTCCCGGAATTGCCGTTCAGAGACTAATGCAAAAAGGTTACGGTTTTGCCGGCGAAGGCGACTGGAAAACGGCTGCCTTAGTTCGTGCAATGAAAACAATGGGACAAGGTCTGGAAGGTGGAAACGCTTTTATGGAAGATTATACCTACCATTTAAATCCATCAAATCCATCCGTTCTAGGTTCGCACATGTTGGAAGTCGACCCAGTTTTAGCAGTAGATAAACCATCTTGTGAAATTCATCCGTTGGGAATTGGCGGTAAAGCTGATCCGGTTCGTTTAGTATTTAATTCAAGAGGAAATATTAATTCCTTAAATGCCGCTTTGATGGATTTCGGAAATCATTTCAGACTGCTGATCAACAAAACAAGAGCGTTGGAAATCACCGAAGAATTACCGAAACTTCCTGTTGCGAGAGTCCTTTGGAAACCACTTCCGGATTTATATACTGCTGCTGAAGCCTGGATTTTGGCAGGTGGAGCACATCACACATGCTACAGTGAGAACATCAGCACAGAACAATTGGAAGATTTTGCAGAGCTTGCAGGTATTGAATCTCTGGTGATCGATGAAGACACGAAAATCCGTGATTTTAAGAATACACTTCGTTGGAATGAGATTTATTATCGCTAAACTTGCAAAATCATTTAAATTATGAAAAAAATCACTTATAACCTGATTATTGTTGCGTTTTTGAGTATTTTCGGATGCAATAAAAAAGAAAACAATAATCAGCCTCAAAAAGAACAAATGGAAAATATACAGGTTTCAGACTATGGTGTGACAGCAAAAGGCGATTCTATAAGGAAATTTACGCTCACCAACAAGAACGGGATGAAGATGGAAGTCATTAATTTTGGCGGAATCATCACTTCACTTACCGCTCCCGACAAAAACGGAAAATATGAAGATGTGGTTTTGGGTTTTACAAAACCTGAAGATTATTTCAATGGAAATCCTTATTACTTTGGAGCATTGATTGGCCGTTATGGAAACAGAATTGCAAACGCCAAATTCACTTTGGAAGGGAAAACCTATGACATCGATAAAAACGACGGCCCAAACAGTCTTCACGGTGGGAAACAAGGTTTTCATACCAAATTCTGGAATATCGAACCGGTGAAAGATGCTAAATTCCCGACTTTGAAACTGACTTATACCAGCGCAGATGGTGAAGAAGGTTATCCTGGAAAATTGTCGACAATCGTTTTGTATACTTTGACGGACGACAATGCGCTTGAAATTTCTTACGAAGCAGAAACCGACAAGCCGACTGTTGTGAATTTAACGCAACATTCGTATTTCAATCTTTCAGGGAACTTCTCAAAAACTATTCTTGACCACGAATTACAGATTAACGGAGATAAATTCACACCGGTGAATGAAACTTTGATCCCGACTGGAGAACAGAATGCGGTGAAAGGAACTCCATTTGATTTTACAGCTTCAAAAGCAATCGGGAAAGATATCAATGCAGAAGATGACCAACTTAAAAAAGGAAAAGGGTATGACCATAACTGGATTCTGAACGGAAGCGGTTTGAGAAGCATTGCGAAAGTTTTTCATCCTGAATCTGGAAGAATGATGGAAGTTTTGACTGATGAACCTGGCGTCCAGTTCTATTCTGGTAACTTTCTGGATGGAAAATTTGAAAATAAGACAGGTGGAAAAAATGAATTCAGAACAGGTTTCTGTCTGGAAACACAACATTTCCCGAACTCTCCGAATCAGGCTTCTTTCCCTTCTACAGAATTAAAGCCGGGACAAAAATATCAGTCTAAAACAATTTATAAATTCTCAGTTAAAAAATAAAGTATGGGAAATTTAGCAACAATAGATATCATCATATTTTTAGTGTATTTTGTGGTGGTAGCCGGTTACGGAATCTGGATTTACAGAAAGAAAAAATCGGCAGCCACAGGCAGTAAAGATTATTTCCTGGCAGAAGGTTCATTGACATGGTGGGCGATCGGAGCAAGTTTGATTGCTTCCAATATTTCAGCGGAACAGTTCATCGGAATGTCCGGTGAAGGATTTTTCGTGGGTGTTGCAGTTGCAGCTTACGAATGGATTGCCGCCATTGCATTGATTATCATCGCAGTTTGGTTCATCCCGATCTATCTTAAAAACAAGATTTACACGATGCCCCAATTCCTGGAAACCCGTTACAATAAATCGGTTTCCCTGATTATGGCAGTGTTCTGGCTGTTTTTATATGTGATTGTTAATCTTACTTCAATCCTTTATTTAGGAGCTTTGGCAATTGATACCTTATTGGGTGGCGACAATCTTCATATCATAATGATTGGATTGCTTCTGATGGCTTTATTAATCGGTCTTGGAGGAATGAAAGTAATCGGTTATACTGACGTTATTCAGGTCGCTGTTTTGATTATCGGAGGATTTGCCACGGTTTACATGGCGCTTCAGATTGTTGACCAAAGAATCAACGGAGCCGCTGTAGGAAATGCTTTTGCAGGTTTCCAGACTTTGATGAACGAAGCGCCTCAACATTTTAAATTAATGTTGGAAAAGCCTGTAAAGACAACCACAACTTTGGCAATGCCTGAAAACTTGGACGTTCAGAAATATGTGGTTTTACCGGGATTGGCGATGTATTTTGCAGGACAGTGGATTGTAAACCTGAATTATTGGGGGTGTAATCAGTACATTACGCAAAGAGCATTGGGAGCAGATTTGAAAACGGCAAGAACAGGGATTTTGTTCGCAGGATTTTTAAAATTATTTATGCCAATCATCGTGATGCTGCCTGGAATTGCTGCTTACGTGCTTTATCAAAAAGGACATTTGCCAGGTTTCAATGGTGTGAAAGATGGTGCCTATTCTGCTATTTTAGGATTCTTACCAACTGGTCTGAAAGGTCTTGCTGTAGCGGCTTTGACAGCAGCAATTGTGGCGTCATTGGCCGGAAAAGTGAATAGTATTTCTACGATTTTCACTTTAGATATTTATAAAAAATATTTGAAAGCTGATGCCACTGAAATCCAGATGGTAAGAACCGGACGTTGGGCGATTATTATTGCAATGTTTGTCGCTTTAGCATTTACGTGGACGGATGTTTTAGGAATCGGCGGAGAAGGCGGATTTACTTTCATCCAGAAATATACAGGATTTATAAGTCCGGGTGTTTTTGCGATGTTTCTTCTGGGAATGTTCTGGAAAAGAACAACCGGAACGGCAGCTTTGGTCGGCGTGATTTTAGGATTCGTTCTGGCGATTTTTTTCAACAGTTTTGCTGTGGATATTTTCGGCAAAGAAACCTGGTTGTACACAGCTTTCACCTATGAAAAACTGGAAAAAGGCGTAGTTCATACGATTACAGAAATCCCGTTTTTGATTAATATGGGATGGTCTTTCTTCATCACAATCGTAGTAATGATTTTGATAAGTCTCACCGGACCGAAAGTCAATCCGAAAGCCTTCGCAATTGATTCTACAATGTTCAAAGTGGATAACAGAACTTTAGTTTTGATTGTTGTGACTTTACTTTTATTAACGGCCTTGTATGTGAGGTTCTGGTAAAATTTGAGCCATAATAAAATGAATGCAGGATGCCAATTTGGTATCCTGTTTTGTTTAATTTTGATTAAAATTTAGATAGACTTTAATGAAAAATTTCGACGAACTGATTCAACAATATGTTGGGTGTCTGACTTCTGAAGAACTGTCGGTTATTCAATCTTATTTTAAAGAAGAGAAATTAAATAAGAATAAAATATTCACCAATTCCGGTGAAATGTGCGACAAATTAAGTGTTGTAAAGTCTGGAATTCTCCGTGTTTTTGCTTTAACGGAAGATGGAAAAGAAATTACGCAATGGCTTTCTACAAAAGATTTTTTCATAACCGAAGTGATGGGTTTTTTCTTTAATCAACCCAACCGATGGACTATTCAGGCTTTTACCGAAGTCGAATTATTGTCTATTTCCAAAACAGATTATCTCAAACTTTGTCAGAAATTTCCAAAATGGATTGAGATTGAAAAACAGTTTATAATCAAATGTTTTGCGATGATGGAAAATCGAGTTTTTTCGCATCTTTCGATGACTGCGGAAGAGCGGTATAATCAATATTTTGAGCAGAACAGAGAACTATTTAATCAGGTTCCGTTGCAATATATTGCGTCAGTTTTGGGAATGACGCCCGAAACTTTCAGCAGAATCAGAAAAAGACAGGCAGAAAATTCTTGATTTTTGTCAAGAGGAAGTTGTATGAATTTTCAGACATTTGTACCATAAATCAAGACAATGAAAAATCTGTTACAGCTCGAAGAAGTGGGACAATTCGGTTTCGCCATTTTTCTTTTTACTCAGTTGGAATTCCAATGGTGGCTTTTCCCGCTTTGCCTTTTGCTTCCGGACGTTTCGATGTTGGGTTACTTAATCAATCCAAAAATCGGAGCTTGGATGTACAATTTTTTTCATCACAAATTGCTTGCAGTTCTTGTATTGATTCTAGGTTTTTGCCTGAAAATTACGATTGCGGAGTTTGCCGGAATTATTTTATGGGCGCATTCTTCGATGGACAGAATTTTCGGATACGGATTGAAATTTGAAGACAGTTTCAAACATACGCATCTAGGCTCGATGGGAAAAAAGTAACTTTTAGATCTTAAACATAAACCCCTCCGCCAGTTTTTTCTGATATTTAGCTTCATCAAAACGGTAAAGAAAAGATCCTTTTTTGGATGACGTCATATCTTTTTCCTCGGTTTTTATAAGAATATCGAGTGCATTAAATTTACTGATAAAATTCCGTTTGTCATATTGTTCATTGAAAATCGCTTCATACAAACTTTGCAAATCCTTCATCGTGAATTTTTCCGGCAAAAGTTCAAAACCGATAGGTCTTGTGGAAGCTCTTCTTCTCAGTCGCAGGATTGCATCTTTTACCATTTCATTGTGATCAAAAATAAGGCTTGGAAAATTCTGAAAATCAAACCATTTCGCACTGTATTTTTTATTGATCCGAATATTCTTTTCAATATTAATCAAAGCGTAATAAGAAATCGACATAATTCTGGCAGTCGGTTCACGGTCAATTTTTGTATATGAATTGAGTTGCTCCAGGTATATGTTTTCCAGTCCGGTAAGTGTATTCAGGACGCGGTGTGCAGCTTCATCAGACGTTTCTTCATTGCCGATAAAACCACCCATAAGCGACCATTCTCCCATTTTTGGTTCAAAATTTCTCTGCACAAGAAGAATCTTAAGATTTTCGCCGTCAAATCCGAAAATAATGCAGTCGACAGCTACCAAATGGCGTGGATATTGAGAATAGTCTTGAGTCATTGATTTATTTTGTACAAAGTTATAGTATTTATGCTTTCATTTTATGATGTTATGGCATTTAAATGTGTTTTTTACACTTTATTTTATAATAAATTTAATCCGAAATAATAAATTTCCTTTCTGAAGCAGGATTTCGGTAACAAAAAAAGTTCACATTGCTTTCATATTCTTTATAAAACACATTAAATACCAATGAATGGAATGTTAAAAATATGTTAAATATTTTTTTACTTATCATCTAATATCACAGAAAATTATTGCTGAAGCTTAGTCTTAAAATTACGATAAGTCTTTTGGTGTAATTTTTCAAAAGATTATTTTTTCCCTGCATTCATTTTTTATAATGGAGATTTCAATGTATATAGATGATAAGCACTGTTTTTAATAATCTTATTTTTTATGATAAGCCTTTGTTTTTTTTTCTTTCTTACAGAACTTTAAAATAACTATTTTTTTGTTTTCACAAGTCATTTTCACAAAATTCTTTGTTATATAGATTCTTTACTTTATTTTTAGAAATGTTGAATAAACATTTATTAATGACTAAAAAATCGCTGATATTATTTTTGAGTTTTGGAACACTTGCTTTTGGACAAGTGAAGAAAAATGTCAGCTACTTTCCACTCAACAAAGTTCATTTGTCGGAAAGCGTTTTCAGCAAAGCGATGCAGACCGACGAGAATTACATCATGTCGCTGGATGCAGACCGTTTGCTTGCGCCTTATTTGAAAGAAGCAGGCCTCAATCCTAAAAAAGAAAATTATCCCAACTGGGAAAACACTGGTTTGGACGGTCATATCGGTGGACATTATATTTCTGCGTTGGCGCTGCTGTATGCTTCCACAGGTGATGCAAAAATAAAGCAGCGACTCGATTATATGATAGACGAGCTGGAACGTTGCCAAAATCTTTCCGGAAACGGCTACATTTCAGGCGTTCCGAACGGCAAAAAAATCTGGAAAGAAATTGCAGGCGGAAATATCCGTGCGGCGACTTTTGGGTTGAATGACCGTTGGGTTCCGTTATACAATATTCACAAGACCTATTCGGGTTTACGAGACGCATTTTGGTACGCAGGAAGTGATAAAGCAAAAAAAATGCTCATCAAACTGACGGATTGGATGACTAATGAAGTTTCCCAACTTTCCGATGAGCAGATTCAGGAAATGTTGAAAAGCGAACACGGCGGGCTGAACGAAGTTTTTGCCGATGTTTATGACATCACCAAAAATGAAAAATATCTCAAGCTGGCGCACCGTTTTTCGCATCAGGCAATTTTAAATCCATTGTTAGTTCACGAAGATAAACTCACAGGAATCCACGCTAATACTCAGATTCCAAAAGTAATCGGTTTCAAAAGAATTGCCGATATTGAACAGAATAAAGAATGGAGCAGTGCTGCAGATTTTTTCTGGACGAATGTTACTCAAAAACGTTCCGCAATTATCGGCGGAAACAGTGTGAGCGAACATTTTAATTCTATCAATGATTTCAGTGGAATGATAAAAAGTATCGAAGGTCCCGAAACCTGCAATACCTACAATATGCTGAAGCTTACCAAAGAACTTTTCGCCACCAATCCGAAGTCATCGTATCTGGATTATTACGAAAGAGCGTTGTACAACCATATTTTGTCCACGCAAAATCCTGACAAAGGCGGTTTTGTCTATTTCACACCGATGCGTCCCGGTCATTACAGAGTGTATTCTCAGCCGGAAACCAGTTTTTGGTGTTGTGTAGGTTCCGGAATGGAAAATCACGCCAAATATGGTGAAATGATTTATGCAAAATCAGGTAATGATTTGTATGTCAATCTCTTTATTCCTTCGATTCTAAAATGGTCTGAAAAGAAATTGGTACTGAGACAGGAAAATAATTTTCCTCAAACGCCTTCTACAAAATTAATTTTTGACCTCGCTCCAAATGCTGAAATAAATCTGAAATTGAGAATCCCAGAGTGGACAAATGCTAATCAAATAACAGTTTCTGTTAATTCAAAAAATATCAATATTCCTGTCGATCCCGAAGGTTATATCAATATCAAAAGAAAATGGAAAAAAGGAGATGTGGTCGAAATGAAAATGCCGATGCACCTTTCCGCCGAGCAACTTCCGGACAAATCTGATTATTATGCTTTTAAATATGGTCCAATTGTTTTGGCTGCAACTTACGGAACAGAAAATCAGGACGGATTGTTTGCCGATGACAGCCGTGGCGGACATATTGCGCGCGGACCACAGATTCCACTGAATGATATTCCGACGATTTTAGGAAGTTCAGATGCGGTGATTAATCATCTGGAAGCTGTGAATGGTGAAGATTTGACATTTAAACTGAAAGGTCTATATCCTCAGAATAAATTTGCTGAAGGATTGAAACTGGTTCCTTTCTACAAAATTCACGAGCAACGATACATCATTTATTTTCCGCAGGCGACTCAGGATAAAATCGAAATGATTCAGAAACAAAAAGCGAAAGAAGAAGCGGAAATCCGAAAACTGGATAATATTACGACGGATAAAATCCAACTAGGCGAGCAACAGCCGGAATCTGACCACTTTTTCGACAGCAAAGATTCCAGCACCGGATATATGGAAGACCGTCATTTTCGAGAGGCAAAAGGCTGGTTCAGTTATCAGATGAAAAATAAGGAGAAGAATGCAAAATTCCTTTACATCACATACTTTGACGCCAATAATAACCGTACTTTGAATGCGGAAATTAATGGAATTAAAACCTATTCTAAAAATTTCGAAGGAAAAATGGGCGGTTCTCCACAGACTTTACTCATTCCGCTTCCTGAATCTGAAAACCGTAAAGAAATCCTGAACATCAAATTTAATTCAGGTGAAAAATCATTAACACCGAAAATCATCGAAGTGAGATTGCTGAATCAAACGCCAGATAAAAACTAAACATTACTGCAATATCAAATTTGCTATGAAAAATAAACTCTTTTTTAAAATATTAATTCTACTCGTCGGCTCGCTTTGCATTTCGTTGAATGCAAAAATCAAGCTTCCAGCCTTAGTTTCAGACGGAATGGTTTTGCAGAGAAATCAAAAACTGAACATCTGGGGAAAAGCTGACGCCAACGAAAATGTGGAAGTGAAATTCCTAAATAAAAATTATAAAACCTCGGCAGACCAGAACGGAAACTGGAAAATCGTTCTTCCGGAACAAAAAGCGGGAGGACCATACACAATGACCATCAACGAAATCACGCTGAAAGACATTATGATTGGCGAAGTTTGGCTGGCTTCCGGACAATCCAATATGGAATTACCGATGCGAAGACTGACGCCGCTGTATGCTAACGAAATCAAGAATGCAAACAACCAAAATATTCGTTTTTTCACGGTTCCTCAGAAATATAATTTCAAATCACCACAAACCGAACTGGATGGCGGAAAATGGGAAGCTACAAATCCTCAAACGATTCTTAATTTCTCAGGTGTTGCTTATTTTTTCGCTAAAGATGTCAGTGAAAAAGAAAAAGTGGCGGTTGGAATTATCCACTCAAGCTTAGGCGGTTCTCCGATTCAGGCCTGGATGGATGAAAATTCGCTGAAAAAATATCCTGAATATTTGGATGAAGCAAAAAAATGGCAAAATGATGATTTAATCAAATCAACTGAGTCCAGCGAACAGGCTCTCAGTAAAGCTTGGTACACAGAATTGGACCAGAGCGATATCGGACTCAATCAACATTGGGAAAAATTTGATTTGAATGATTCTGACTGGAAAACAATGCAAATTCCAGGTTCTTGGGAAGATAAAGAAGGTTCTTTCGATGGTTCTGTTTGGTTCAGAAAAGAAATTATTTTAACAAAAAATCAGGCTGGAAAATCTGCTTTTTTAAATCTTGGAAGAATCAAAGATGCGGATGTAACGTACATCAACGGAACAAAAGTAGGAAATGTCACTTACGAATATCCACCAAGATGGTATGACATTCCTGCGGGAGTTTTGAAAGAAGGTAAAAACGTAATTGCAGTGAGAGTTTCCAACGGAAGCGGAAAAGGGCAGTTTATTGCGGACAAACCTTATTACCTTGAAATAGACGGACAAAAAATCGATTTAAAATCTGAATGGAAATATAAAATCGGAACAAAAGTCGACAGAATGGCTCCTGGGCAGACCTTCATCCGTTGGAAGCCTACTGGTTTGTACAACGCAATGATTAATCCTTTGATTAATTACAGAATCAAAGGAGCACTTTGGTATCAGGGCGAAAGCAATACAGGGAAACCGAAAGAATACGGCGATTTGCTGACCACAATGATTGCAGACTGGAGAAGCAAGTGGAACCAAAACGATATGCCGTTTTTCACGGTTCAGTTGGCCAATTTTATGGAAGCAAAATCTCAGCCGGTTGAAAGCAATTGGGCAGAACTCAGAGACCAGCAACGTCAGGTTTCGCTAAAAGTTCCGAACGCAGGATTAGCTGTAATCATCGACATTGGAGAGTGGAATGACATTCATCCTTTAAACAAAAAAACAGTAGGCGACCGATTGGCTTTGCAGGCAATGAAAATCGCTTATGGAAAAAACATTGTTGCAGACGGACCTGTTTATGAGTCAATGAAAATCGACGGCAATAAAATCAGACTTTCTTTCAAAAACGGAACCGATGACTTGGAACCAGTTTCAGAATTGAAAGGTTTCGCCATCAAAGATCGGGACGGAAAATGGGTTTGGGCAACCGCAAAAATTGAAGGTAAAAGTATTGTAGTCTGGAATGATTCGGTAAAAAACCCTGTTGCAGTCCGCTACGACTGGGCGGACAATCCCGATGGAAACCTGAAAAACAAAACCGGACTTCCCGCATCGTCTTTCACAACGGAATAAATAGCCATATATCTGTCTTCATCTATTATCTAAAAATAATCATAACACTATATGAATAACTCATCTCAAAAAATATCTGTTGTTGAAAAAATCGGCTACAGTTTAGGAGATTTAGCCGCCAACTTGGTTTTCCAGACGCTTGTTACCTATTTGGCGTATTTCTACACCGATATTTATGGTCTTAAAGCAGAAGACGCGTCCATCATTACTTTAACAGTTGGTTTGATTGCCGGTTTTGGTTTCAACCCGCTTGTTGGTGCATTGGCTGACAGAACGCGTACCAAATGGGGCAAATTTCGTCCATGGATTTTGATTACTGCGGTTCCACTTGGGGCGGCGGCACTTTTTGCATTCAGTACACCAGATTTTTCATACAAAGGAAAAATGATTTATGCAGCAGCAACTTACACTGTATTATTGTTGTTATATGCAGCCAACAATCTTCCGTATGCTGCTCTAAGTGGTGTTATTACAGGAAATATGAGTGAGCGGAACAGCATTTCTTCTTACCGTTTCGTGGCAGTAATGTTTGCACAGTTTTTCGTTCAGGTTTTTATGTTGCCGATTATTTTGTCTGTCGGGCAAGGTGACAAAGCGGCGGGAATAGAAGTTGTAATGACCTGGCTTGCTATAATAGGAACGGTGATGTTGCTGATTACTTTTTTCACAACCAAAGAAAGAGTAATTCCAAAACCTGAGCAGGAATCTACACTTAGCGCTGATTTACAGGATTTGAAAAAAAACAAACCGTGGATAATCATGCTGTCTGTTACAGCTTTGATATTCATTACTTTAGCTATGAAAGGTGGTTCGTATGTTTATTATTTCAATAACTATGTCGATGAAAATTCACTTAAAAACTTCATAGCTCCGATTACAGGATTTTTTAATTCGATCGGAATGAATTTCTTTGGAGAAGATCCACGTTCTGCAGGCTTCGGATTGTTCAATGCGGGCGGGATCATCATGATGATTGTCGGAATAACGGCCTCGAAAAAATTTGCTGATAAATATGGGAAAAGAGATGCATTCATCGCTTCTTTATTTATATCGACATTATTCGTATTAGCATTCGTATTTTATCCACCAAAATCTGTAGGCTTAATGTTTTTGTCACAGATTTTACACGGTTTTTTTTACGGCATTGGAACACCTTTACTTTGGGCAATGATTGCCGATGTAGCCGATTACTCCGAGTGGAAAAACAACCGTAGAGCAACAGCTATTATTTTCTCTGCAATGATGGTCGGTCTGAAAGTAGGTTTGAGCATAGGAAGTTCGTTGGTAGCATACATCATCGGTCAGTACGGTTACATCTCATCTCAGGGCGCAGAAACAGTACTTCAGCCGGAAACCGTTTCAGCAGGAGCTAAAATGCTGGTGAGCATATTCCCGTCAATACCTTTCTTTTTGGCCTGTGTGCTTTTGATGTTCTATGAAATTAACAAAAAAATGGAAATCAAAATAGAGAGTGAACTCAAAAAAAGAAGAAAATCGGAGGATTAGTATTTTTTGATTTGGGCAGCTTTATCCGCACTCCGTTCCCGCTTTTTGTAGTTTTGCCGGCACTTTATCCACCACGAAAACTACAAAAGAGCTCCACTCAGGTCGGGCTGCAGCAATTCGGGATTAACCGCAATTAGAAAATTAAAGCTTATGAAAAAAATAGCAATATTATTAGGAGTGTTAACTTTAGCTGTCTCTTGCAAGACATCCAGCACAGTTTCTTCCAAAGGTTCTTTAAAAGATTCGTACAAGAATAATTTCTATATCGGAACAGCGATGAGCCTTCCGCAAATTCACGGAACCGATGCTAAATCCGATGACATTATCAAAAAACAGTTCAGTTCCATCGTAGCAGAAAACTGTATGAAAAGTATGTTTCTTCAACCTCAGGAAGGACAGTTTTTCTTTGATGATAGTGATAAATTTGTAGAATTTGGCGAGAAAAACAAAATGTTCATTATTGGTCATACATTAATTTGGCATTCACAATTACCGAAATGGTTTTTCACAGATAAAGATGGGAAAGATGTCTTGGCAGAAGTTCTGAAAGAAAGAATGAAAAACCATATCAGTGCTGTTGTCACAAGGTACAAAGGCAGAGTAAAAGGTTGGGATGTCGTGAATGAAGCCATCATGGAAGATGGTTCTTACCGGAAAAGTAAATTCTATGAAATCCTTGGCGAAGAATTTATTCCACTAGCGTTTCAGTATGCTCACGATGCAGATCCTGAAGCAGAGCTTTATTACAATGACTATAATGAATGGCATACGGGAAAAATAAAAACGGTTAGTAAAATTGTCCAGACTCTGAAATCTCGGGGTATCCGTATTGATGGTGTTGGTATGCAGGCTCATGTAGATTTGAAATCACCGTCCATTGAAGAATATGAAAAAGCGATTCTGGAATATACTTCAAACGATGTGAAAGTGAATATTACAGAATTGGAAGTCAGTGTGCTGCCTTCACCTTGGGGAACTTCTGCAAACATTGCGGACAGAGTAGAATATGACGCCAAAATGAATCCCTACACCAAAGGTCTTCCTGAATATGTAAAAACAGAATGGGAAAATCGTTATTTGGATTTCTTTAAATTATTTTTAAAACATCAGGATAAAATCCGAAGAGTAACTCTTTGGGGCGTAACTGACAATCAATCCTGGAAAAACGATTTCCCTGTAAAAGGCAGAACGGATTACCCACTGCCATTTGACAGAAACTATCAGGCAAAACCAATTGTCAAAAAATTAATTCAGTTAACAGAAGAAAAATAAATAATATACTTCAAAAGATATATTTTTTTAAAAAATCAGCTTTTTTTAGTTATGAAATCTATTATATATCAGTCTATCTAAAATCTAAACCATAAAATGAACAAAGCAAAATATCTCTTTCCAAGCGATTATATGGCAGATCCTTCCGTACACGTTTTCGAAGGCAAATTATATATTTATCCGTCACACGACCGTGAAAGCGGAATCGAAGAAAATGATAACGGTGACCATTTCGATATGAATGATTATCACGTTTTTTCTTTGGACGATGTAGAAAATGGCGAAGTGACAGACCACGGCGTTGTGCTTTCTGTAAAAGATATTCCCTGGTCTGGAAGACAGCTTTGGGATTGCGATGTAGCGCACAAAGACGGCAAATATTATATGTATTTTCCTTTAAAAGATAAAAATGACATTTTCAGAATTGGCGTTGCAGTAAGCGACAAACCTTCCGGACCTTTCATTCCGGAAAAGCATCCGATGTTGGGAAGCTATAGCATTGACCCTTGTCTTTTTGAGGATGACGGAAAACATTATATGTATTTTGGTGGAATCTGGGGCGGACAATTACAACGTTACAGAAACAACAAAGCTTTAGAATCGGCTATTCTTCCTAGCGATAATGAACCAGCTATTGCTTCAAAAGTAGCGGTATTAAGCGATGATATGCTGGAATTTGGTGAAGAACCAAAGGACCTTATAATTCTCGACGAAAACGGAAATCCTCTGCTTCACGGCGACAAACACCGTTTTTTCGAAGCTTCTTGGATGCACAAATACAACGGGAAATATTACTTTTCTTATTCAACGGGAGACACACATTTGATTTGTTATGCAATCGGAGATAATCCTTACGGACCATTTACGTTTCAGGGAGAAATTTTAACACCTGTTGTGGGATGGACAACGCATCACAGCATTGTAGAACTTAAAGATAAGTGGTATCTTTTCTTCCATGACTCTGTACCGAGCGAAGGAAAAACCTGGCTGAGAAGTATGAAAGTTATTGAACTTGAATACGATGAAGATGGAAAGATAAAAACCATCGAAGGTCTTGAAGAATAATCTATAAAAAGTCTCAGAGGTCCGATTTAACTAAGAATAGGATAAAATCCTATTATCATTGGAAGGGGCTTTAGCCTGTTTTTAGAAGACGATATACAATTTGGCTTTAGCCAAAACTTAAATAATTTAAAAATTTAAGAATGAAAAATTTCCGACATTATATATTACTTTTTTTAATCCTTCCATTCATAGCTTTTGCCGAAGACGGAAGTCAGTTATGGCTGCGATATCCGGTCAATTCAAAGCCAAGAAACATTGTAAATTCCAACAGCAAAAGTCCGACGCTGGAAATCGCCAAAAAAGAACTGAACAATCATTGGAGCGGGCAACCAATCGATTTGAAAATTGATAAGTTTCCGGATAGTTTCAAGGATGGTTATAAAATCATTTCAACCCCGAAAAAGATTACGGTTTTGGCTAAAACAGATTTAGGATTGTTGTACGGAAGTTACCATCTCTTGAATCTGCAACAGCAGAAAGGCAGTTTTTCTAATCTGAATATAGAAGAAAAACCGTCTTACGATATCAGAATTCTGAATCATTGGGATAATCTGGACGGCACCATTGAACGCGGTTATGCCGGTCATTCGCTTTGGAAATGGGAAGACTTACCCAATAAAATTTCACCTAGATGTGAAGAATATGCGAGAGCTAACGCCTCAGTCGGAATCAATGCGACAGTTCTGAATAATGTCAACGCTTCGCCAAATATGCTTCGTGAAGACTATTTGAAAAAAGTAAAAGTTCTCGCAGATATTTTCAGACCTTATGGCATCAAAGTTTACCTTGCTGTCAATTTTTCATCGCCGAAAGTATTGGGAAATACGAAAGATTCTGACCCGTTAAATAAAGACGTTCAGAAATGGTGGAAAGACAAAGCTTCAGAAATTTATAAATTAATTCCCGATTTTGGAGGGTTTTTGGTGAAAGCCAATTCCGAAGGAGAACCGGGACCGCAGGATTATGGAAGAACGCACGCCGACGGTGCCAATATGATGGCCGATGTTCTGAAACCTTATGGTGGAATCGTGATGTGGAGAGCATTCGTTTATAGTCCGAGTTCAGATGACCGTGCCAAGCAAGCTTATCTGGAATTTATGCCTTTGGATGGGAAATTCAGAGATAATGTGATTATTCAGATTAAAAACGGTCCGGTAGATTTTCAGCCTCGCGAGCCATTTCACCCATTGTTTGGGGCGATGAAAAAAACGCCTCAGATGGTTGAATTTCAGATTACCCAAGAATATTTGGGACATTCTAACCATTTGGTTTATTTAGCACCGCTTTTTAAAGAAAATCTTGATAGCGATACCTATTCAGACGGAAAAGGTTCTACAATTGCAAAGATTACAGATGGTACATTGAGATCGGCAAAATTTACAGCCATTTCTGCGGTAGCAAACATCGGTGAAGATACGAACTGGACAGGTCATCATTTTGCACAATCCAACTGGTTTGCATTTGGAAGATTAGCCTGGAATAACGATTTGACTTCGGAACAGATTGCCGATGAATGGATTAAAATGACTTTTACGAATGATGATAAATTTGTTACTCCTGTAAAAGAAATGATGCTCACTTCCCGAGAAACGGCTGTGGATTATATGATGCCATTGGGTTTGCATCATATTTTTGCAGGCGGACATCACTACGGACCTGAACCTTGGGGTGATTACAAAGGAACTCGAGCCGATTGGTCGCCAGTTTATTATCACAGAGCAGATGCGCAAGGTTTAGGTTTTGACAGAAGCAAAACCGGAAGCGATGCTGTTTCGCAATATTTTCCCCCTCTGAATGAGATTTATGGAAATATCAAAACGACCCCGGAAAATCTGATTCTTTGGTTTCATCACGTTCCTTGGGATTACAGAATGAAGGACGGAAAAACAATGTGGGAAGAATTGTGTTACAAATACGATTTGGGTGTTCACGAAGTGAGAGATTATCAGAAATTATGGAACAAAATGCTGCCTTATATCGATGAACAAAGATTTTCGGAGGTTAAGGATAAATTAAAAATTCAGGCTGAAGATGCCGTTTGGTGGAAAGATGCTTGTCTGCTGTATTTCCAGACCTATTCCAACAGGCCAATTCCTGATAACATCGAAAAACCTGTTCACAAGTTGGAAGATTTGAAGAAAATCAAACTTCCGATGGGTCATCACAATTAAATAAAAATTCAATCAACAACTTTCTGAATCTTTTTTAAGACAGCAAGTTGTTTTTTTAATCAATTAAGTGTAAATTTAACACTTAAAGAAAACTCAATAATAAAAATAAAAATCAACATATGAAATTTTTTATAGACACTGCCAACCTGGAGCAGATAAGAGAAGCCAACGACTTGGGAATTTTGGACGGCGTAACCACCAATCCATCGCTAATGGCAAAAGAAGGAATCAGCGGGAAAGAGGCGATTCTAAAACATTACAAAGATATCTGCGACATTGTTGATGGCGATATTTCGGCAGAAGTTCTTTCGACAACATACGAAGAAATGATTGCTGAAGGCGATATTTTAGCACAAATCCATCCAAACATCGTGGTGAAAATACCAATGATAAAAGACGGAATCAAAGCTTTAAAATATTTTTCAGACAAAGGAATCAAAACCAACTGTACTTTGATTTTCTCAGCAGGACAAGCACTTTTAGCAGCAAAAGCCGGAGCAACCTACGTTTCTCCATTTTTAGGAAGACTCGATGATATTTCCACAGACAGCTTGAATTTAATTGAAGAAATCAGATTGATTTTTGATAATTACGGTTTTGAAACTGAAATTCTGGCCGCTTCGGTTCGTCATTCAATGCACATCATCAACTGCGCAAAAATCGGTGCCGATGTCGTGACTTGCCCGATTCAGCCGATACTTTCGTTACTGAAACATCCTTTAACAGATTCAGGTTTGGAGCAGTTCATCAAAGATTCACAAAAAATGCAATAATGATGCACGATATTAAACAATTAAATCAAATCGCTTCTCAGGTCAGAAGAGATATTGTAAGAATGGTTCACGCCTGTCAGTCAGGTCATCCGGGTGGTTCGCTCGGTTGCGCTGATTTTCTTGTCGCTCTGTATTTTGACAAGATGAAAAGAAATGACGGCTTTGATATGAAAGGAAAAGGCGAAGACGTTTTCTATCTTTCCAACGGTCACATTTCGCCGGTTTTTTACAGCGTTTTGGCGCACACAGGTTATTTCGATAAATCTGAACTGGCCACTTTCAGAAAACTGAATTCCAGACTTCAGGGCCATCCAACCACGCACGAAGGTTTGCCCGGAATCCGCATTGCATCGGGTTCTTTGGGTCAGGGAATGTCTGTTGCCATCGGTCACGCCGTCGGAAAAAAATTAGATAAAGACGAAAATCTGGTGTTCACCCTTCACGGCGATGGCGAATTGCAGGAAGGCCAAAACTGGGAAGCCATAATGTACGCCTCTCACAACAGGGTCGATAATCTCATCGCAACCATCGATTACAACGGTCAGCAGATTGACGGACCAACTTCAAAAGTTCTTTCTTTAGGAAATCTGAAAACCAAATTCGAAGCCTTTGACTGGAAAGTTCTGGAAGTGGAAAACGGAAATGATATGCAGGAAATTCTGAACGTTCTGGACGAAGCAAAATCCTTAACCGGAAAAGGTCAGCCGATTTGTATTCTCCTCAAAACAGGGATGGGTCACGGCGTAGATTATATGATGGGAAGCCACGCGTGGCACGGCAAAGCGCCGAATGACGAGCAACTGCAAACCGCATTAAACCAACTCGAAGAAACTTTAGGCGATTATTAATTTGAGAATAATTTGGGCAGCTTAATCCGTCTTCCGTTCCCGCTTTTTTGAAAATTTACCAACGCTTTTTCCAACACCAAAATTTGCAAAAAGAGCTCCACTCAAGCGGGGCTGCGAGAAATCGAGGAACGAGATTCATCTATTCAAAATAAAAATAATAAAGTGGAGATAGATTCGCTGTTCAAAACCAATCAATGAACAAAGCATTCAAGAGAAAAAGTTTTCTTGAAGAACAATGGAATTTATTGTGATGTTTAATTTACAGGTCGCTCCTACGGAGCTGGATTCTGCAGAATTAATTTTCTATTAACAGTTCGCCACACTGGGGCTCTATCTTAATAGGCTTTATAATATAAAAAGCTCCATAGGAGCAAACTGATAATAGATTAAAATAATTATGCATCATAAAAACTTGTAGAGGTGACCTGTAAAGCCTTCAATATTGATTATAAACAATAACAAAATACCGTAAAAAACACAAAACAAAACATTAAATATAATTCCTTAGGTGAGCGAAGCGCCTTTGCGAACGAAAAATTCTCAATAAGATAAAAAATCTTTACGCTCTTTGCGTTTAAAACCATCAACAAACTAAATCAAATGAAAAAATATACCTACACAGAAAAAAAAGACACCCGAAGCGGTTTCGGAGCCGGAATGGCAGAGTTGGCCGATAAAAACCCAGAAGTGGTCGGACTTTGTGCTGACCTGATTGGCTCTTTAAAATTTGAAAAATTCATTGAAAAAGCACCGGAAAGATTCTTCCAGATCGGAATATCAGAAGCCAATATGATTGGAATGGCTGCCGGTTTGGCAACAGAAGGGAAAATTCCGTTCACAGGAACTTTCGCCAACTTTTCTACGGGAAGAGTGTACGACCAGATCCGTCAGTCGGTTGCATATTCAGGGAAAAATGTGAAAATCTGTGCTTCCCACGCAGGTTTGACTTTGGGTGAAGACGGCGCAACACACCAGATTCTGGAAGATATCGGATTGATGAAAATGCTTCCTGGAATGACCGTCATCAACACCTGCGATTACAATCAGACCAAAGCTGCGACCATCGCTATTGCAGATTACGAAGGTCCGGTTTACCTACGTTTTGGACGTCCGGTGATTCCGGTTTTCACAGATGAAAATCAAACTTTCGAAATTGGAAAAGCGTGGATGGTGAACGAAGGAAAAGATGTGACTATTGTGGCGACCGGACATTTGGTTTGGGAAGCCATCAAAGCCGGAGAAATTCTTGAGGAACAGGGAATTGATGCGGAAATCATCAATATTCACACCATCAAACCATTGGATTCTGAAGCGATTTTAAAATCTGTAAAGAAAACAGGTTGCGTGGTTACTGCTGAAGAACACAACAGACTTGGCGGTTTGGGCGACAGCGTTGCACAGCTTTTGATTACGGAACATTTGGCGCCTCAGGAATATGTTGCGGTAAACGACAGTTTCGGAGAAAGCGGAACACCGGACCAACTAATGGAGAAATACGGATTGACTGCGAATGACATCGTTGAAGCGGTGAAAAAAGTGATGAAAAGAAAATCATAAAGTTCGAAATATTTCATTTTTAGAAAATGCGATATTTTAAACCACAAAGGACACAAGGTTTTTCACAAAGGACACAAGTTTCGTGCTCTTCGTGAATCCCTTTGTATTCTTTGTGGTTAAATTACTTCGTCTTTAAGCTAACTGAAAATCAATATGAAAAAAATACGCTGGGGAATTCTGGGAACAGGAACAATTGCGCATAAGTTTGCATCAGATCTAAGATTTGTCGAAAATGCTGAACTAGTAGCGGTCGGTTCGCGTTCTGTTGAAAGTGCCAAAGCTTTTGCTTATGAATTTGGTATTCCAATAAGTTTTGGAAGCTATGAAGAACTCGCAAAATCTAACGAAATTGACATCGTTTATATTGCGACGCCCAACAATCTCCATCATCCGAACACTTTACTTTGCCTGAATAATGCGAAAGCCGTTCTCTGCGAAAAACCATTTGCATTGAATGAAAATCAGGCTTTGGAAATGATAGATTTAGCGCGAAATAAAAATCTATTTTTGATGGATGCGTTGTGGACGAAATTTCTTCCGCATTATCAGAAAATAATAGAAATCGTTAAAAGAGGAAGTCTGGGTGACATCAAAGTGGTTTTGGCGAATTTTGGTTTTCAGGCTAATGCAGAACCAAATTCCCGTTTGTTAAATCCTGAATTAGGTGGCGGTTCACTGATGGATATTGGGATTTACAACATATTTACAACGCTGGACATTTTAGGAAAACCGGATGATATTAATGTCAGCGTTAATTCAACAGAAAAAAGAATTGACGAGCAATGTGCCGTTATTTTTAAATATAATAACGGCGCAATGGCAAGTCTGTTTTCTTCAATTTCAGCCAATTTAGGAACAGAATTTGAAATTTCCGGAACGCTTGGAAGATTAAAACTAACAACACCTTTTTACGCTTCAACTTCGATTTTAGAATATTATGTTGATGGAGAAAAGCGAGTTATCGAAACAGAAAAAGAAGAAGGTCTCGGTTATCAGTATGAAGCCCGTCACGCAACAAACTGTCTTCTGAATGGATTGACTGAAAGTTCGGTTGTTCCACACTCCGACAGTATTTTGCTGATGCGGACTTTAGACCAAATCAGAACTCTTGCAGGAATTGTTTTTCCGACTGAGCAGGATAGTCACCTGAACAGAAAAGCGTAACTTTAGTCAATATTTTAAACTTTCCATACAGAATATAATTTGCAGATTTTTATGCAGGAGAATTTAATCAATTACACAAAAGAGGCTTTTCGGTCGGCTTTTGAATCGGAGCCGGAACGGATTTTTCTCGCTCCGGGGAGAATCAATATCATTGGTGAACACGTAGATTACAGCGACGGATTTGTACTTCCTGCCGCCATCGACAAACATATTTGTTTTGCAGTGAAAAAGTTACATGATTCTGAAATATGTACTTTTTTCGCCAAAGATTTCAATGATTCTTTCAGTTTTAATGTGACTGAAAACCAAACACCGGTTTCGCAGACCTGGGTGAATTATTTGCTTGGCGTTTTCAATGCGATTCAGGAATTCGGAAAAGAAATCGGGGGCTTGGAAATTGCTTTCAGCAGTACAATTCCGATGGGTTCAGGTTTGTCATCTTCGGCTGCTTTGGAATGTGGTTTTGCTTATATTCTCAATGAACTTTTTGATTTAAATTTATCTAAAAAAGAATTGGCGTTGATCGGACAAAAATCCGAACATACTTTTGTCGGTGTCAAATGTGGCATTATGGACCAGTTTTCTTCGGTTTTTGGAAAAGAAAATCAGGTGATAATGCTCGATTGTAACTCTCTGGAGCATCAGTATTTTGAAGCCAATATTGAAGGTTACAGTTTGGTTCTGTTCGATAGTTGTGTGAAACATACGCACCTAACTTCTGGCTACAACGACCGACGAAATGATGTCGACAACGGCAAGAAAATATTGTGGCAAAAGTTTCCTGAAGTCCAGAAATTTAGGGATTTTAGTTTTGAAATGCTAGACGAGGCAAGAGCGGAAATGGGCGAAACTTCCTATAAAAGATGCCTTTATCTTCTCAAAGAAATCAAACGTGTTGAAAAAGCAGCAAAAGCTTTGTCAGAAGGCGATGCGGAATATTTGGGGGAACTTTTAAATGAAACACATTCAGGACTTTCTACTGAATTTGAAGTGAGCTGTGATGAACTCGATTTTATGGTCGAAGAAACTTTAAAAGAAACCGGCGTTTTAGGCGCAAGAATTATGGGCGGAGGTTTTGGCGGATGCAGTATCAATCTGATTAAAGATGAAAATGTGGATGTTGTCATCGAAAATATCACTGCGAAATATAAAACGGCTTTCAACATCGAAATGAAAGTTTACCGAGTAAAAATATCGGATGGAATTAATGAATACAAAGAAAATGAATTCGTCATTTGATCAAAAAAAACATCCGCACAGAAGATACAATCCGCTTTTGGACGAGTGGATTTTGGTGTCTCCGCAACGCGCCAACCGGCCTTGGCAGGGACAAACCGAGAAAAGGGCAGAAGAGAGGCTTCCTGCTCACGATGAAAACTGCTATCTGTGTTCAGGAAATACGCGTGTTAACGGTGATAAAAATCCGGATTATAAAGGTGTTTTTGTGTTTGAAAATGACTTCGGTTCCCTGATGAAAGATGAAGTGGAATTTGCTGAAGAAACTTCCGGTTTTTTTTCATTACAACCGGAAAGAGGCATCAACCGCGTCATCTGTTTTTCTGAAAATCACAGTTTGACTTTGCCTGAAATGGAAGTGGATGACATCAAAAAAGTGGTTGACGTTTGGCAAAATCAATACAGGGAACTGGGTAATCTGGATTACATCAATCATGTGCAGATTTTTGAAAACAAAGGTCAGATAATGGGTTGCAGCAATCCGCATCCTCACGGACAAATCTGGGCGCAGTCATCAATTCCGTCTATTGTTTTGAAAACTCAGGATAATCTGAAAAGATATTTTGATAAAAGCGGAAATTCGCTTCTGGAAGATTACGTCAAAAAAGAACTTGAAGCAGATGAGAGAATCATTTTAGAAAATGAAGATTTCATTGCAATAGTTCCGTTCTGGGCAGTTTGGCCTTATGAAACAATGATTGTCAGCAAAAGAAAAATTGAAAATGTTCTTGATTTTTATGATCGGGAAAAACTTTCTTTAGCCTCAATTCTTAAAGATTTAACTACAAAATATGACAATCTTTTCGAAATGTCTTTCCCATATTCAGCAGGAATTCATCAATCGCCAACAGACGGCAATTCTCATACTGAATGGCATTTTCATATGCATTTTTATCCACCATTACTGCGAAGCGCAGAAGTGAAAAAATTTATGGTTGGATACGAAATGCTCGCTGAACCGCAACGTGATATAACACCGGAACAAAGTGCGGAAATCTTGAAAAATCTTTCAAATATTCATTATAAAAAACAAATAAAAAGATAGTTTTATCTTTGCAAAACATTTAACAATAAAGAAATCTCCCGATTTTTTTATAAAATTAAATTTATGAACGACATTAAACTGATTGTCACTGATATGGATGGGACTTTTCTTAATTCTGAATATGAAATGAGTCCGGATTTTCCAGCCATCTACGAAGAATTAAAAAAAAGAAATATACTTTTTGTGCCTGCAAGCGGAAGACAAATGCCCGGAATTACCCAATATTTTACGGAAATTGAAAGCGAGATCGGTTTTATTGCGGAAAACGGTGGTTATGTGGTTTATAAAAATGAGGAATTGTTTGCAGACAAATTAGAGCATCAGTTTGTTATCGATATTATTAAAACAATTCGGAGAATTCCCGGGGCAAGAGCAGTGCTTTCTGCCAAGAAAAAAGCTTATTATGAAAGTGACGATGAAACATTTGTCAATTATTTCACCAGATATTACACAGAAAATCAGAAAGTTGATGACCTGACTTTGGAAGTTGATGATGACGCTTTTAAGATTGCTGTTTACCATCCGGAAGGTTCGGAAAAAAATATCTATCCCTATCTTAAACATTTTGAAGATGAGAATCTTGAGGTTGTCGTTTCCGGAAAATATTGGGTTGATGTTATGAACAGGAATATCAATAAAGGAAAAGCTCTGGAAATTATTCAAAAAAAGCTGAATATCCTTCCTTCACAAACAATGGCTTTCGGCGATTATATGAATGATATCGAAATGCTTAAAAATTCCAAATTCTCATACGCGATGGAAAATGCCCATCCGTCCGTAAAAAAAGCGGCTAATTTTCTAGCCGCTAATAATGATGAATTTGGTGTTTTGGAAGTAATTGAAGAATATCTTAATCCTGTCATCCGATAATTTAATCCGGTTTTATTGCACCAGTAAGAGTTTATATTTTTGAAGCTCCTGTTCAATATCTTTAATTTCTTTTTGGAAAAAAGACGTATTTTTAAATAGATTCTGATAATAATCGATACCTTCCAAAAGATTTTTTCTGAATGTATTCCACTTTTTTTCGTTTTCAGAAAAAGATTCCTGCATTCCTTTTTTCAGAAAGTCAACATACATTTTCAATTCGTTGATAAACATATTCGGGCGGTAAGAATCTCGAAGAACATTGGTGTTCCCATAGATATGCTGTATCATTTTCGATAAGGAAATTTCTTTATCAAAGTAGGCCAGATTAGGACCTGGACAAACTACCACACCTTGATTTTCACCTTTCATTTCAATATCATTTTCTATATAAGCGGCATTCACAAGACCAACACAAAGACAAGCTTTTTCTGTGATCTTCTTTTTCCTGTTAGCAATCTGTTCAGAATTCATCTCTGATTTCTGTTTTTCTAATTCTTCCAGTTTCAGAGTCTGGTATTTTCTCGACGCTGTACAGATTCCTTCCGGCGAATATTCTTTGCTGAGCGCCAAAAGTTTTTTCGGACAAGAACTGCCGTATTTGTTTTTGATTGCTTTTGATTGTCTTACATAATCATTTGTAGTTCCTTTTACAGTATTGAAGAGTACGCCCAATGGAGACAGGTTGCTGAGATAAAAGTCATCTTCTTTAGCATTGGCAAGAAGTTTTCTGGTTTCGTGATCGACAGATGTCGCTTCCGGAACGAGTAAGAATGGCGATCCCCAGCCAACACTGTCTACACTATAATTGGACAGAAGAAATTGGTGCTCATCAGCTGTCCCGACGCCGCCCTGGACTGTTATTTTGGTTTCAAGCGGTGTAGACGGAAAATGTCTTGATTTGGTTTGTAATGCATTGATCATCAGGGAATGTGCTGTTTCTGTCAATTCATCTTTTCGTTGTTTGAATTCTTCCAGAATCGGTCCTAAAAGCAAACCATCCGTTGCAAACGCATGTCCGCCACAGTTCAGCCCTGATTCGATTCTGTATTCTGAAACCCACAGGCCTTTTTTTGCCAAAAAGTTTCCCTGTATCATTGCGGAACGAAAATCGCTGACTTTCAGGATGATTTTTTTTCTGATTTGATTATTCGTGTCCGGGTAAAAATCTTCAAACTGTTCTATGTAACTGTATAATCTTGGATTCATCCCTGCAGAAAGAACCATGGATGCAGACAGTTTACTCTTTGCAAATCCCCTCAAAGATGCATGTGCATCATTGTAGATCAAGGGCAGCTGTTCATTTTTCTTAAAATTGTCCTTATCTACTTTTGTCATGATGTTGACATCGATACTGCCTGGCGACAGATGAGTGTCCACGAAATTTTTCAGAGTAGAATATATGTTTTTCTGATTCAGGAAAGTCTGCAGATTTTTTTTAATGCCTGAAGTGTTGGGAAGCATATCGACAAAATCTTTCAAAACTTCTTTTTTATGAATCAGATCGTCTTTGAAAGCCCGGAATTTTTCTTCCACTATATGATCCACCATGTTCAGGTAGGCTGTAATTCTTTTTGAGCGATAATCTTCCGCTTTTATTGTAATAGCCGAATAATCCAGATTAAATTTCTGACTGTAGAAGTTTCGCATTTTTTCCGTGATCTCATCATCAATTATTGAAATCACGGATGATATTCCAAATTGTGCTACACGTATCGGCGAATCTATAGTGTAGGCAAGTCCCATTACAGGAATGTGAAAGCTGTGTAAAGGTTTTTTAATCATTATTTATAAATAAAATTGGAACCAACGATCTGTATAACAAACCGCCGGATCCAAAAATTAGCAATGTTGTATGTAATGGATATATTATTCCTGCCAGTGCGCCTCATCTCCTTGCGGAGCAGCACCGCCCTGTGCTTCAGTAATTGGTGTTTTTTCCTGATTGATGTGATAGATATAGGCCGCAACTTTTTCAGCATCTCTTCCTGTGATGATACCTTCTTTTATAAAAGCGCGCATTGCAGGATTATTTGGCGATCCGTTTTCCAGCATCCAGAAAACATTTTTGAAAAGACTTTTCTGTTTGATGTTGATCCATTTGTTATCAGTAAGATTCGGACCGATACCGCCCTTTCCACCATCCGAATGGCAGGAGATACAGTTGGTCTTGAAAATCTGTTCACCTTCTGCAATATTATCGGCACTGTAAACGGCATTTTCCATATTGACAGAAGGTGCTGTTTTTTCATACTCTTTAATAGAGGCCAGCTGCGTTTTGGCTTCATCCAGGTATTCTACGTCGGGATGGGCATAATCAGTAAAGGAAAAAGCTACAAGGTAGACGACACAATAAATAATGGTTACATAAAATAATCCTGTCCACCATTTTGGCAATGCATTGTCAAGCTCCGTGATGCCATCGAAACCGTGATCGATAAGGATCTTATTTTCATCGACCTTGGACTGTTTTTTAGTAAATGAATTCCATATCTTCTGATAATAAGGCATTGCTTTTTCTTTTAAATACTGCTGCTTTTCCTCATCAGACAAGAGTTTGAAATTTGCATTTTCAACCAGATCTCCGATAGAATTAGCAATTAAGAAAAGGAAAATAAGAATTACAAGAAGTCCCCAGAAAGATGAAGTAGTCATGTAACCTTTGCTGTCAGATAATTCAAATATCAAAAAGTTGATGCAAATTGTGACAGCAATGCCAACTGAAATCGGAGTTCTAGTTTTCATTATATTAAAATTTCAGGGTTATTATTTGATACTTGCAGTTTTGATATCAGCAGTTTTGATATCAGTTCCCAGTCTTTGCAAATAAGCGATCATTGCGATGATTTCTCTTTTTTCGAGTGGAATGAATTCTGATCCTTTTGCCATTCTTTCTTTTTCTATCTGGACTTTCAAATCTGCAGATTCGGAGAATATCCTTTTTACGATGGCTTTTGACTGGTTGTCAGCCCATTGGTCTGCAGAATCAATTTCTGCTTTTGTATAAGGAATATCGAAGCTGTTCTTCATTAATTTTAGCTTATCTGTCATCTGGGAACGATCCAGCTTATTGGTTATGAGCCAAGGAAAACGAGGCATGATAGATCCGGCAGAAGTAATCCTTGGATTATACATATGCTTGAAATGCCATGAGTCCGGGTTTCTTTGACCCTCTCGCTGAAGATCGGGACCAGTTCTTTTGGAGCCCCAAAGGAATGGCCTGTCATAAACGAATTCTCCAGCTTTCGAATACTGTCCGTTTTTTCCATCGAATCTCATCACTTCATCCCGGAAGGGTCTGATCATCTGTGAGTGACAGGAGTTACAACCTTCCCGAATGTAAAGATCTCTGCCTTCCAGCTCGAGTGGCGAATATGGTTTTACGGCCGATATCTGTGGAACATTACTGCTCATGGTAAGCGTTGGTATAATTTCAACTATTCCGCCGATTGCTATGGCTACGAATGCTAAAATGGATAATAAAAGCGGTGTTCTCTCCAGCCAGAGGTGGAAGCCTTCGCCCTGTTTTCTTGCTCCGTTGACGTTTGCCAAAGCTGGTGCTTCCGCAGGAACATTCTTTTGAAACGAACCGGCTCGGATTGTCTTATAAACATTAACTATCATAAGAATCGCCCCGCCGAGATAAAGTATGCCACCTAAAAATCTCATTTTGAAATATGGCAATATCGCTGTAACTGTATCCAGCCAGTTTTTATAGACCAATGTTCCGTCCGGATTAAACTGTTTCCACATCAATCCCTGCGTAAATCCGGAGATGTATAATGGCACTGCGTAGAAAATAATTCCCAGAGTACCCAGCCAGAAGTGCCAGTTTGCCATTTTTTTGGACCAGAGTTCTGTCCTCCACATAACAGGAACCAGATAATATACTACACCAAAAGCCATGAATCCGTTCCATCCAAGTGCACCTAAGTGAACGTGTCCGATTACCCAATCTGTATAATGTCCTATCTTATTTAAAGATTTGGTTGCCAGAAGAGGTCCCTCAAACGTAGCCATACCATAACAGGTGACAGCGACTACAAAGAATTTGAGTATAGGGTTTTCTCTTACCTTATCCCATGCACCTCTCAATGTTAAAAGGCCATTCAGCATCCCGCCCCACGATGGCGCAATCAGCATCACCGAAAAACCTGTACCTACAGCCTGTGCCCAAGCTGGCAAAGCTGTATACTGTAAATGATGAGGGCCTGCCCATAGATAAACAAAAATCAGTGACCAGAAGTGAATTATTGATAGTTTATAAGAAAATACAGGTCGGTTAGCAGCTTTGGGAAGGAAATAATACATCAATCCCAAAACCGGCGTAGTTAATACAAAGGCAACTGCATTATGTCCGTACCACCATTGTACCAGGGCATCTTTTACACCTGCATAAGCAGAATATGATTTCCAGCTTGTGAAAGATAAAGGAACTTCCAGGTTATTGAAAATGTGAAGCATTGCAACTGCAATCCAGGTTCCAATATAAAACCAAATCGCAACATAAAGATGTCTTACTCTTCTTTTTATAATCGTTCCGAACATATTAATTCCGAAAATCACCCATGATATTGTTATCAAGATATCAATAGGCCACTCGTGTTCGGCGTATTCTTTCGAGGTATTTATTCCCATTAAAAAAGTAATAACCACAGCAATGATCATCAGCTGCCATGTCCAAAAATGAATCCATGATAATGTATCACTGAACATCCGGGTTTTTAGCAGTCTCTGCATGCTGTAATAGGAACCACAGAAAAAAGAGTTGCATACAAAGGCAAAGATAACAGCACTCGTATGAAGCATCCTGATCCTTCCGAATCCCAAAGCCCCCTGCGAATTAATCAATCCCTGAATATTGCCGCTTCTTAAACTCTGGATAGTTGTATCATCCGTCCCGAATAAGAATTCGGGCAATTCCGGATAAAATAGCATCAGTGCTGCTGTAAGTCCTAAAATAAAACCGATAATTCCAAATGTAACTGTAGCATAGAGAAATGCTCTGACAATACTATTGTCATAATGAAATTTTTGTGTCTCCATATTTACGTTTTGAGGTCAAGAATAATATTATTCATAAAAAGCCTTTTCAATGCTGGATTTTTATAGAATAAATATCATAGCCCAGTTTTTATATTTTCACAAAGGTATTTTGTAGCTTTGTGTCTTACTAATAGATTTACTTCTAAATTATACTAAAAACTACTAAAATACAGACGATGAAATTTTGCGGTGAAAACATCAGGAAAATAAGAAGAAACAACGACTATACTCAAGAATATATGGCTTTTGAAATGGGAATTTCTCAAAAATCGTATTCGGATATCGAGAATTCCAAGGTCAGGATCAATCTTGAGATTTTAACTAAAATATCTGCAATATTGAATATTAAGCCTTCGGAAATTTGCAGTATTTCTGATCAATGTGGAGGAGGTCATTATGAAAGAAAATATAATGATCTGGTTGAGTTCATGAAAAAGAATGATATTTCTGTGCCGGAAGATCTTTTATGAGAATAAAGTCCAGAAAAATCTAATTACTTTGATCGCCTTGCAATGAAGACACTATAAGTGTTTTCATATCTTTTTTAAAGCCCGAAAGATTAACTTTAAAGAGATTGGTTTTATTAGATTCTGATTCGTTATTGATAATGCTTAGATAGAGAATATCTGATTTTACATTGGAATCCTTCAGTAATTCCAGCGGAAATTCCAAGATCGGAAAAACAAAATCATTTACTTTGAGGAGATGTCTTTTCCTGATAGATACAACAAGCCCTGAATTCTCGAATTCCACAAAATGAAGATTGCATATCTTGATTAGTAAAATAACAAATGCTACAAGGAAAACAATAATAAACCAGTCATACTTTTGAAATATCAGCCAAATCGAGGCTATGATCAGTAAGTCAATTACTGCCAGAAACAATAATATTACTCCTAATTTCTCAATGTTCTTTTGATTGCTGATTTTCATTTATATAAAAAATGTCAGAAAAAACTTCTGTTAAGATTTTTATTATTGACTAAAGCTACATACATTTTAAGTCGGATGAGAATTATCCCCAAATCGGACATGCTTGGATTTTCTATGAAGGAGATTAGAATATATAAGAAAGTATAGATTGCCTTTCACCCCGAAAAAACTCGTTTATGCCTTAAAAATACTCTTCCCGATAAGTATCGGGAAAAGCAATTTAGATCTTTCATCATTTGTATCCTGTTTTTCAGGAGTTGAAAAAATCTGCTGCAAAATACAGGCTCTTAAATTTGTCTGGCAAGTAAAAGAACGTCCATAATCAGGAAAATGAATGATGACTATTACTTTTAATCAATCATTTTAATATTAAATCATTAATTTATAAAAATGAAAGATTTAACTCTGTGTAAAATTTATTTGTCTTATTTTCAGTGATTTACGGTTGTGATTTGAGGTGTTCAAGAAATTCTGAAGGTGAAATTCCCGTAACTTTTCGAAATGCTGCGGCAAATTTACTCTGAGAAGAAAAACCGGTTTCCTCGGCTAGGGTAGATATCTTATATTTTTGATATTGACTATCATTTTTGAGTTTATAGATCACATTCTTCACCCGAAGTTCATTGATGTAATTTTTAAAATCTTTTTTTTTGTAATGATTCACTATATAGGAAAGATATTTTGTATTAGTATTACAATATGATGCAACATAAGATAATGAAACATTATTTCTGTTAAATAATTCCGACTGTTCAAATTTTTCCAGTTTCAACAAGATTTTTTTCTCAGTTTCAGGAGTCATCATAGGTTGTGTATCAATCTGCGCTACTAATGGAATATCAGTACTGTGCTGTTCTTCATTGTCTTCTTTATAATTTTCAACAGAGGGTGACGGCTCCATTTCTTCAATAATCCGCTGGATCTTATCAAATTTCCTTTGTTGGCGTTTTCTGTAAATAACAAAATAAATAGCTCCGCAAAGCATTATAAGAAAAGCAATAATAATAGTTGTGTTTTTATGCTCCGAAGTCTTTGCGATGTTCTCATTACTTTTTTTGAGGTCTGTATAAGAGTCGTTTATAAATGCAGATGAATTATTCGTGATTTTCTCCGCAACAGCTTCCTGTTTTTTTTTGCTCTCTTCGAGTTTTTCAATATCTTTTGTCAAAGAATAATATTGCTGGGAACTTTGATAGATTTCATTTTTCAGGCTGAGAAAAGGGGATTCTTCTGCCAGTATTTGCGCTTTATCGATTAAAGGTTTTGCTGATACGGGATCTTTTTTTGCCAAATATATATTAGCCATTCCATTCAAGACTAAGGCTTTCAGGAAGTTGTCCGGCATCTTTTCGAGTTTTTCCAGAGATTTTTCATAATAGTCCAGAGACTTTTTGTAATTACCAAGATTAAAATACCCCAGACCTAAAAGTTGCTCGTTACTAGCAGTAATAAAAGGGTTGCTCTGTCCACTGAGCTCAAAATATTTTATGGCGTCATTAACCATTTTTATAGATTGTTGGTAGTTTTTATGCTCCATTTCATAGTAAGCCTTCTCTTGCATCACAAAGCCCATTGTCTGGTTTACCAACCGCTGATCATCGATTTTTTTAATGGTTTCCGTAGTTTCATCAATATACTTTTTTGACTGGTCAAAAAGTTTCAGATGCCGGTATTGCGATGCAAGAAACCCTGATACTTTGGCTTTCCAGACAAACTCGTCTGTGTTTTTTAAAATTTCTCCGGCTTTGACAGCAAAACCCACCGCTTTTTTGATGTCTCCAGACTGTTGTAAAAGGGAAGCGGAAAGCATCAGGCTTTTTGCCTTGAAACGTGGCGTTTCAGAAATGCTGTAAAGCGAGTCTGCTATTTTCAGAGCTCTGGGAAAATCCTTTTGTGAAATATCAAGATAGGTTTTAGTATAGATATCGTTATAGGCTTTTTGATCCTGAGCAGTAAGATTAGTAACAAGAAAAGCTGTTAATAAAAAAATAAACTTAAAATAAATTTTTCTTCTGTGATATGAGTTCTTCGACATAAATAGGCTATTCAGTATTCAAATTTAACATAATAAAGTTTAGATACCATATATACACTCGTTTTCATAGGTATGAATCAATTTAATAATGAAAATGGCTCATTCCTATTGCCTCAATTCAGACTATATTGCAGTATCTTTCATTTTTGTATTTCATTGATATTAGTGATAAACTAGCGTTTTTTACTAATTTTTGTAAATACTAGATAAACAGTTAAATATAAAAATTAAACCATCGTTTAAATATAAGGTAATTATTATTTGAAAAATCAAAAACTTTAGATTAAATCAGATAATTATTTAAAAGTTTTTGCAACATGCTTTACGCTTCAAGTCATGATCATTCCTTATCTTTAGAAAAGTTGAGTAAATTTCGTACCAAAATTATTTAATATTTTCTTTGTGAAATTTTAGGATTTAATTCCATTTAATCTTTACAGGTTTTGTAAATTTGGGGACACTTTGGATGTCATCATTTTTTTCAATCCGACATCTAAGGTTTAATCCAACATCTATTTTAAATGACAACAAAATACGAACAAATTCCGGGCTCTCTTTTTATTAAAAACAGAAAAAAGTTCGCGGAAAAATTACTTCCGAAATCTCTTGCAGTTTTTAATTCTAATGATATCTATCCTATCAGTGCAGACTCTACAATGCCTTTTCAGCAACATCGTGATATTTTTTATCTCAGTGGCGTGGATCAGGAAGAAAGCATTTTGGTGATTTTTCCGGATGCATATCTGGAGGAAAACAGGGAAATTTTGTTCCTGAGAGAAACCAATGAGCATATTGCAGTCTGGGAAGGCGAAAAACTGTCCAAAGATCAGGCTTATGAAGTATCGGGAATCAAAACGGTTTATTGGCTAAGCGATTTTGAAAAAGTTTTCAAATCGTTGATGTATGAAGCAGAAAATGTATACCTTAATAGGAACGAGCATTACAGAAACGCTGTGGAAACCGAGCTGAGAGAAGACCGGTTCATCAGAAAAGTACAGGCAGATTTTCCAATGCATAATTATAAAAGAAGCAATCCGATTCTCCAGCGTCTGAGAAGTATCAAAGAACCTGAGGAGTTAGCTTTGATTCAAAATGCTTGTAATATCACGGAAAAAGGAATCAGAAGATTGCTGAGCTTCATCAAAACAAACGTTTGGGAATACGAAATCGAAGCAGAACTTATCCACGAATTTATAAAGAACAGAAGCAAAGGATTTGCTTATACTCCAATCATTGCAAGCGGGAATAATGCCAATGTCCTTCATTATATCGCCAATAATCAGCAATGCAAAGACGGTGATGTGATTCTTCTGGATGTTGGTGCTGAGTATGCAAATTATTCGAGTGATTTAACAAGAACTATTCCTGTAAACGGAAGATATTCTGCAAGACAAAAGGAAATCTACAATGCTGTTTTAAGATGTAAGATGGAAGCGGAAGACCGTTTGGTTGCAGGGAATAACTGGTACAGATTCCACAAGGAAATGGGCGAGGTTTACACAGCGGAACTTTTACAACTGGGCTTGATTGATAAAGCTGATGTCCAGAATGAAGATCCGAAATGGCCGGCTTATAAAAAATATATGATGCACGGAACTTCCCACCATATGGGATTGGATACGCACGATTATGGAATCCTGACCGATGATTTTGTAGAGAACATGGTTTTTACCAATGAGCCCGGTTTTTATATCCCGGCAGAAGGATTGGGTGTGAGGATTGAAGATGACTATGTGATTCAGGCTTCTGGGAAACCTTTCAATATGATGTCAAACATTCCGATTACTGTGGAAGAAATTGAAGATGTGATGAATTATTAAAAAAAATTATGTTATTTTAATAATTATTATAAAAATCCCAAATATCAATTGATGTTTGGGATTTTTTATTTTGAATTGTATGTTGTTATTTCTTGAAAAACTCCATCAGATCCAGATAATTTTTCTGATTCACACCATGGCCGCTCATATATTCTCGGAAAGAAAAATAAGCACTCAGATCATACAAAATTTCAGCCGCTTTCCTTCCCCAATCAATAGGAATCACAGCATCATCCATCCCGTGAGAGATAAAGAAACGCAGATTTTCATATTTCTTTTTGTCCTTTACCAAATTTTTCAGCATTTTTTCTTCGGGATAAGAGCTGAGGCAGGCAACTTTTGAAAACAAATCAGGATATTGTAAAGCCAGCGAATAAACAATTATTCCACCCTGACTGAATCCGCAGAGATGTGTAGGATTATTCGTTAGCCCATATCGGTTAGTAACAGACATTATATTTTCCATTACGGTTTTCACGGCTTCATTCCCATCCATTTCATCAATGAAATTTTCTGCACTATTGAAGTCAATATCAAACCAGGCAAAACCGCCATAGTTTGAATTTTTAGGTGCCCGGAAACTTATAACCAGCCAGTCTTCCGGCAGAGTAGGCACAAAGCTGAAAAGGTCTTCTTCATTACTTCCGTAGCCGTGAAGCATAAATAAAATTGGCGTTTCCGGATTGATATGCTGAGGTTCCCGTACGAGATATTGTAATTCCATAGACTGCAAATCTAATGGTTTTTTGCCGATATTAAATTATCAGGGTCAACTTTGTTACAAGATAAAAATCTGTATTTTTACAGCACAAAAATTTCTATTTATCAATGGACAAAATACCTAGTGTAGATCTGCGTGATTTCCTTTCGGACAACCCGGAACGCAAACAGAAATTTGTAAATGAAATCGGAAAAGCTTACGAAGAAATTGGATTTGTAGCACTCAAAGGCCATTTTCTTGATGACCAGTTAGTCGATGAGCTGTATGGAGAAGTGAAGAATTTCTTCGAATTGCCGGAAGAAACCAAGCTCAAGTACGAAATTCCCGGAATCGGTGGCCAGCGCGGTTATGTGGGATTCGGGAAAGAAACCGCAAAAGGCTTCAAAAAAGGAGATTTGAAAGAGTTCTGGCATTTTGGACAATATCTTTCTGAAGGCTCGAAGTACAAAGAAGTCTATCCTGATAATGTGATCGTGGACGAACTTCCGAAATTCAATACGGTGGGAAAGGAAACGTACCAGATGCTGGAGAAAACAGGGAAATATGTTTTGAGAGCTTTGGCTTTATATCTTGGTCTGGATGAGTTTTATTTTGATGATAAAATTGCGGAAGGAAACTCGATCCTGAGACCGATTCATTATCCGCCAATTACTGAAGAACCTGATGATGCGGTGAGATCTGCTGCGCACGGAGACATCAATTTGATTACACTTCTGATGGGTTCTCAGGGAAAAGGTCTTCAGGTTCAGAATCATAATGGCGACTGGATCGATGCAATAGCAGAACAGGATGAACTGATGATCAACGTTGGTGATATGTTGTCAAGACATACAAACAATAAACTGAAATCTACCATCCACAGAGTGGTGAATCCGCCAAGAGAACTTTGGGGAACTTCCAGATATTCCATTCCGTTTTTTATGCATCCGATCAGCGAGATGTCGCTCAATGCTTTAGAAAACTGCATTGATGAAAATAATCTAAAACTCTATCAGGATACAACCGCAGGAGAATTCCTCAGAGAACGACTGATAGAATTGGGATTGATTAAAATTTAATTTGTATCAGCTAAGATTAAAATCACATTTCGGAAGAGATGTGATTTTTATTTTGACTAAGAATGATTGTAATACATTTTTTGCAGGACAGGAATTTTTATTACATTGGCAAACAAGAATTAAAAATGAAAAATTTACAGTTAATCGGTTTGTTTTTGGTTGTGGCAGGCAGTTTTTTGCCATTGGTTCATATCCCCATTGCCGGAAACTGGAACTATTGGAAAGTCGATAACACCCTTGCGATGGCAGTTTGGGGATTTTCTTTACTCACACTGGTTTTCATTCTAATCGACAAAACTAAATTCGTGAGAATAATGGCATTTTTAATGATATTGCTTTTTGTTTTCACAATTATTGCCATTAAGCTGAAATCTTTGGATTATTTCAGTTTTTTACCGTTCAGATCCTGGCAGTCCACATTTGCCGGAATTGTCAAATTATCCTGGGGATGGTTCATCGAATTTTTAGGTGCAGTCATTATTTTAATCACATCAAGAAAAAATATCAATACAATAAAAAATTAAAAATAGCATGAAAGAAGTATTCATTGTATCAGCGGTCAGAACACCCATGGGAAGTTTTATGGGAAGCCTTTCGGGCGTTCCTGCTACACAATTGGGCGTTGCTGCTGTAAAAGGAGCTTTAGAAAAAATCAGTCTTGACCCGGGTTTGGTTGAGGAAATTTATATGGGTAATGTTTTGCAGGCCAATCTTGGACAAGCGCCGGCAAGACAAGTCGCTTTAGGAGCAGGTTTGTCCAATCATACACCTTCTACAACTATCAATAAAGTTTGTGCTTCCGGAATGAAAGCGGTTACAATGGCAGCACAGGCGATCAAAGCTGGAGATGTAAATGTTATCGTTGCCGGCGGCATGGAAAATATGTCCAGCGTTCCACATTATCTTGACGGAAGAAACGGTGTGAAACTGGGCGAGATCAAAATGCAGGACGGGCTTCTGAAAGATGGTTTGACCGATGTTTATAATAAACAGCATATGGGCGTTTGCGCAGAATTATGCGCAAAGGAAAACAATATTACACGAGAAGAGCAGGATGCTTTCGCCATCCAATCTTATAAAAGATCAGCTGCAGCTTGGGAAGCAGGGAAATTTGCCGATGAGGTTGTTCCGGTTACTATTCCACAAAGAAAAGGAGACCCTGTTATTTTCTCAGAAGATGAAGAATATAAAGCGGTAAAATTCGATAAAATCCCAACTTTGCCAACGGTTTTCCAGAAAGAAAACGGAACAGTTACAGCTGCGAATGCTTCAACCTTGAATGACGGTGCTTCTGCTTTGATCCTGATGTCAAAAGAAAAAATGGAAGAGTCAGGTTTGAAACCTTTAGCCAGGATTATTTCTTACGCTGATGCAGCGATTGAGCCGGAAAGATTCACAACTGCGCCTTCCAAAGCTTTACCTATTGCCCTGAAAAAGGCTAATCTGACAACAGACGATATCGATTTCTTTGAATTTAATGAAGCGTTTTCTGTCGTTGGTTTGGCGAATAACAAAATCCTGGGTTTAGACCCTTCAAAAGTAAATGTCAATGGTGGTGCAGTATCGCTGGGGCATCCGCTGGGAAGTTCCGGCTCCAGAATCATTGTGACACTGATTAATGTTCTGAAGCAGAATAACGGAAAATATGGCGCAGCTACAATCTGTAACGGTGGCGGCGGTGCAACTGCAATTGTTATAGAGAATCTGCAATAGATTTTAATTTTTTAAACTTAATCTTAGTGGTTAATATGCAGGACGAAAATTATTAATTTAGTAATAATAATAGGTTTTAATTATTTTAAACTTGTACATATTGTATTCCGACCTTGCAATTTACTAGGTCCGCCTACCAATTTTGCAAGCGGGCCTTTGTTTTTGATAGGCGAGCCTATTATTTTTGAAGGTCCGCCTACCTGTTTTGTAGGCGAACCTATATTTTTTAGTAAGCCCGCCTATACTTTTCATAGGCCAGGCTACATTTTCAGTAGGCCGGGCTGAGATAACCGCAGGCTGACCTGTTAACTTGATAGGATCTCCTAAAGATTTGAAAGCCGGACTTCTGTTTAAATAACATTAAAGATTAAACTTGAAATAAATAAAACCATTAATTAATCGTTTTATTTAATGGTTTTTTTATTTTTGTCTAAATAATATATTTCCAATGTCAGAAATAGAAAAAACGACCACAGAAAATTCAATCAAAAATAGTCCGAAAATAATGAGGGCCTGGGCATTATATGATTGGGCAAACTCGGTTTATTCACTGGTAATCACCTCCACCATTTTTCCGATTTATTATGCCATCCTTACAACGGCAAGCGAGAAAAAAGAATTTGTAGCAGAAACCAACAGATGGATTGATGTTGCCATACCTCACATGATAACGATTTTTGGAAAGGAATATCATCCTGATACAGTGTATGGTTACTCTCTCACGCTTTCTTTCATCATAGTCGTTCTGCTTTCTCCGATTTTGTCTTCTTTGGCAGACACGATTGGGAATAAGAAATCGTTCCTTCAGTTTTTCTGTTATCTCGGTGCAACATCGTGTATGGGATTGGCAATGTTTACCGGAATGGGGACAGTCTGGCTCGGATTATTGTTCAGTGTGACGGCGAGTGTTGGTTTCTGGGGAAGTCTGGTTTTCTATAATTCCTTTTTACCCGATATTGCAACGCCTGACAAACAGGATGCGTTGTCTGCGAAAGGTTATGTTTACGGCTATATCGGTTCTGTGATTTTGGTTGTGGTCTGCCTGGTATTGATCCAGGTTTGTGCAAAAAACCCTGATCAGGCAAAGATTTATACACGTGTGTCTTTTCTTTTGACAGGAGCGTGGTGGTTTGGGTTTTCTCAGTATACCTTCAAACATTTGCCGCAATTTGGCCAGATTAAAGAGCAACTGCCCAAAGATCTGGTTTTGCTCAATTACAAAAACATCTTCAAAAGCCACTCTCAGCAAGGCGGTTTTCTTGAGGTTTTTAAAGATAACATCAGCTTCTATAAAGATATCGTAAAACAAAGTTTCAAAGAATTATTCAAAGTTGGGAATCACCTTTTCGGAGACAGGAATCTGAAATATTTCCTTTCCAGTTTTTTCTTTTACAGCGTTGGGATGCAGACGATTTTCCTGATGGCAACACTATTCGGAAAGAGAGAGATCAATATGGCTCAGGAAAAACTGATAATGACTCTATTACTGATCCAGATCGAAGCGATTATCGGAGCATTATTCTTCTCATGGTTATCAAAAAAAATAGGGAATAAGAATGTCATCAGCATTACGGTTGCCCTTTGGATTGGTGCATGTCTGTCGGCATATTACCTTAACAAAGAAAATCCGAACGTAGAATACCAGTTTTATGGAATAGCAGGTGTCATTGGTTTAGTAATGGGAGGTTTGCAGGCGATGTCCAGATCAACTTATTCCAAGCTGCTTCCGACTGATTCTATGGATAATACAACGTATTTCAGTTTTTATGATGTTTTGGAAAAAATAGCAATTATTTTGGGAACTTTCATATTTGCCACATTGATCGAGCATTACAACAATATGCGTTACGCAGCTTTGTCTATGACTATTTTCTTTGCAATCGGATTAGTACTGATCCGTTTTATGAAAGTGAAAAATAATACAAGATAATTATTAAAAAATAAATTTCGGTTCGTTTATTGATCATATCAGAGTAGTTTATTTTTTTGTAAATTTGCAACATTAAAACACTATATGAATAACCCTTTATTCTACGCAAAGATTCTTTTGTTCGGTGAGTATGGCATTATTGAGGATTCCCAAGGTCTTACATTGCCTTACAGTTTTTATAAAGGCACACTGAAATTTTCGGAGCTTGACAATGATTTTGAAAAAAAATCAAACCAATCTCTGGAAAAATATTCTGATTATCTTCTTGATTTGGAATTACCAAAAGAATATCAGCTGGATGTAGAATCTTTCAAAATTGATATTGCTAAAGGTTTGTTTTTCGATTCCAATATTCCGCAAGGTTATGGTGTTGGCAGTTCAGGAGCTTTGGTTGCAGCGATTTTCGAAAAATATTCGTTTACAAAAAGAGAACCTGAAACGATTTCAAAAAACGAACTCAAAGATCTTAAAATGATTTTCGGACTGCTGGAAAGTTACTTCCACGGAAAAAGTTCCGGTATCGACCCGCTGATCTGTTTTATGAATCTTCCGATCCTGATAGAAAGCAAGGAAAGTGTGGACAAAGTTGCTATACCAAAAGAAGAACTGGGCAAAGGTGCTATTTTTCTGATTGATTCAGGAATGACCGGTGAAACCGGGCCGATGATCCAGATTTTCTTTGAAAAACTGAAGAATGAAGGTTTTAGAAAAACTCTGAAAGAAGAGTTTATCCGTTACAACAATGCATGCATCGATACTTTTCTGAAAAAAGATATGAATCCGTTTTTTCGTAATCTGAAAAAATTATCAGTCTGGGCCTACGAACATTTCCGTCCGATGATTCCGGAAAATCTCTTCAATGTCTGGAAAAAAGGAATCGATTCCAATGCGTACTATCTGAAACTATGTGGCAGCGGCGGTGGCGGTTATATCCTGGGTTTCACGAAGGATTATGAAAAAGCCGATAAAATGCTTGAGGGATTTCATAAAGAAGTGATCTACAGATTTTAAAAATAAATATTTAAAGTAAAATAAGCCTTTCATCGTCTGACTTTGAAAGGTTTTTTATAAATAAATCGGAAAAATGAACAATGAAGCAAAACCGACTTCCCGAAATGCTCTTTACCGTATTTCTCAGTTGATGGGTTTTCTTTTGGGTGCACGCTTTTTCGTTGCAGTTTTGCTGACTTTTGCACTGTATGTTTCCACTTTTTTCCTGTTTAACAGAGAAGAAAGTTTCAGAAATTTTGTCTTTGATTACAAAGTGCATTTTATCATTGTCTGTTCCGTTTTCAGCATCTTGGCTGGCGGTATTATCAATAGGTTTTATGATAAAGAAAAAGATCAGCTGACACAGCCTTTCCGTTCCAGACTTCAAAGTTTCCTCAAAGAGAAGTACTTTCTTATAGCTTATGTACTTCTTAACACTTTGTCACTGGGAATGGCGTTCTTCGTGTCTCACCGGGTATTCGTTTTTTTCCTGATTTATCAGTTTCTCATGTGGTTTTACAGTCATAAACTGAGTAAAATTATTGTAATTAATAACGTCACTTTTGTGGCATTAACACTCTATCCGTTCTTTGGCATGTTGATTTATTACCAGACTTTTTCTCTTAAGATATTGTTCCTGGCAATTTTCCTTTTTCTGATGTTGTTCATTATAGATGTTATAAAAGATACATTGACGAAAAATGCAGATAGAATGTTCGGTTATGACACGATCGCAAACCGAATCGGATTCCGGAATACAAGATCAATTCTTTTAATCCTTTTGATGATTACTTTGACAATTTCTGTGATTCTGAGTGTCGGGATTGGATTCCGGAATATTATGTCATGGTATTTTTTGATAACGATAATTGTTATTATAACAACTGTTTTTATGCTTTTCCGAAACCAGAAAAATGATAAATTCAAATCGCTTAATCTTTTGAGACTTTGGATTTTCTTCGGGATTTTAGCAATGTTGTTGGATGGGATTTATCATAAATATCCTTGGTTGATTTAATGAAATTTAAGAAATGTCAGTAATTATCAGACAAAATAAATTAGAAGATAACGGGATTCTTGCAAAAATTGTCAGAGCTTCTTTTAATGATTTCAATGTAAAATGTACAGATGGAACGGTATATTCTGATCCGACAACCGATGACTTGTATAACTTATTTCAGACTGAAAAATCAGCTTTGTTTGTAGCCGAAGAAGACGGTTTAATTCTAGGCTGTTGCGGGATTTTCCCAACCGACAATTTACCGGAAGATACAACAGAACTTGTGAAATTCTATCTCTCAAAAGAAGCGAGAGGAAAAGGAATCGGAAGGTTGTTACTCGAGAATTGTCTGGAAAAAGCTGAAGAGATGGGATATAAAAAAGTTTATCTCGAGAGCATTCCGGAGTTTAGCAAAGCGGTTTCCATTTATGAAAAGCAAGGATTTCAATATTTAGAAAAACCATTGGGGAATTCCGGACATTCTGGTTGCAACCTGTGGATGATTAAAATATTGGAGTAGCATTTCACATTCTTATTAATAAATCATTAAAATAAAAAGTCCAATAACCTTCTGAAATTGGACTTTTTAAAGAATTAAAATTCTAATTTATTTTCTGGTTTTCTTATCCAAAAATCTCATTCAAAACCTTTGCTAATCTTAGTCCACCGTAAAGCAACTGTCTTTCCAGTGTAGATTCAAAACGATAATTGTATGCATAGCTCAATTTAGAATCTTTCGGCGTTTGATAATAGATTGAATTCGCAATTTTATGGCTGTCATACAACCAATCTTCCAATGTTCCGCTCTGGATTTGCTTCACTTCATCTTTGGATTTGATATCGAGAAGATTTGCAAATTCGGTGTAAGTATATTTTTGGTCATCCACCAATTTAGAATCCCAAAGCGAATGTAGATTTGTTTTCTGTCCAAAATAAGTAAGGTCAATTTTATTTCCACCCAAATCCTCAGCTCTTCCCACGTGCAAAGGCTGATGAAGGTCTCCAACCAAATGAATCAAGAACATCAAAGCTTCTTTTTTATCTTTCTCAGCAACATTTTTATCCTTGATTTTGGCAGAAAGAATTTTGATTTGAGTATAAAGATTCGGCGCTTTCTGAATGGATAATGAATCTTTGAACTGCTGAAAATTCTTTTGTGGATTCACATTCACATAGTGCCAGGCAGAAGTTTCTTTCCACACGCCGGTCGTATCAGATTTGATGAAATCTGGCCAGTTGGCATAATAAGCCATTTTCTGTTCTCCAAACAATTTTTTTATATTTCTTTGAGCTTTGGAACTCAAGTGATGTTGAGCAATTTCTGCTACAATCCTGTGTCCTGTCAATCCCCAGGCAAAAGAGTAGAATGATGACAAAATACAAACTGTGAACACAAATCTTGATAAAATATTTTTCATTTTTTAATTTATTCAGACTACAAAGATAGTTTTCGCTTAAGTTTTATCCCTTAAAAAACAATGTTAATTATTATTAAACTTGAATAATGTTCTTATCGCAAAGGCGCAATATTAAATCAAAAAACTTGCGCCTTTGCGATGATTAAAAACCAAGTTAATTTACGTAAATTTGCGTTTTCCCAGAATGAGACTTTTTAAATGAAGAATAATCAGGATTTTATCGAAATATATGGCGCCAGAGAACATAATCTCAAGAACATCAACGTCAAAATCCCAAGAAACGAATTGGTCGTTATCACAGGACTTTCAGGAAGTGGAAAATCCTCTTTGGCTTTTGATACGATTTTTGCTGAAGGACAACGCCGTTATATCGAAACGTTCTCGGCTTACGCAAGACAATTTTTGGGTGGATTAGAACGTCCGGATGTCGATAAAATTGAAGGTTTGTCTCCCGTTATTGCCATTGAGCAAAAAACAACAAACAAAAATCCACGTTCAACCGTGGGAACAATTACGGAATTATACGATTTCTTAAGGCTTTTATTTGCAAGAGTTTCTGATGCTTATTCATTGAGCTCAGGAAAACGTTTGGTAAGTTATACCGAAGACCAGATTCTGGAAACGATCAAAGAAAATTTCAAAGGCAAAAAAGTTTATTTGCTGGCACCGGTTGTACGTTCCAGAAAAGGACATTACCACGAGTTGTTCATCCATCTTTCCAAGAAAGGCTATTCACAAGCCAGAATCGATAGTGTTTTGCAGGATATCGAATATGATTTGAAATTAGACCGATACAAAACCCACGATATCGAGGTCGTAATTGACCGTTGGATTATTGGCGAGAATGCTTCTGAAGCCAGAATGCCACAATCTCTGAAAACTGCTTTGGAAATGGGAGAGGGTGTAATTGCGATTCAGGAGATGGGAAGCGACGATATCGATTTTTTCAGTAAAAATCTGATGGACGATTCCACGGGAGATTCTTTGGCTTTGCCGGAGCCGAACACATTTTCCTTCAACTCGCCGAAAGGAAGTTGCGAAACATGCAAAGGTCTGGGAACAGTCAAAAAAGTGAACACTGATTATTTTGTTGAGAATGATAAATTATCCATCAATCAAGGTGCACTTTTGCCTTTGGAACAAATAAAATCCAATAAATGGATTTTGTCTCAAATCAAATCGATTCTTGAAGTTTTTGAATTAAGTCTGACCACACCATTCAAAGATATTCCGAAAGAAGCGTTGGAATATATCTATTATGGTTACAGCAGCGATGTTACTAAGGAATTGAAACATGCCGGAATCTCGAAAAAGATCAAAATCAATTTTGAGGGACTCGTAAAGATCCTTGAAGAAATTGTTGACGAAAGAGAAAATTACGATGCTGTCATTGTAGAAAGAAATTTCACAACCGAAGAAACTTGCCCGACTTGTAGGGGTGCACGTCTTCGTCAGGAAAGTCTGAGTTTCAAAATCGACGGAAAAAATATTGCGGAAGTCAACGCTTTGTCTTTGCTGGATTTTAAAGATTGGTTGGCGGATGTGAAAGATAAATTCAGTGATAAAAATAAAATCATTGCACACGAAATTCTGAAAGAAATCGAAACCAGATTGCAATTCCTTCTGGATGTCGGTTTGGATTATCTGAGTCTCAGCAGAAGCTCAAAAACGCTTTCCGGTGGCGAATCTCAGAGAATACGTTTGGCAACCCAGATTGGTTCTCAGCTGGTTAATGTACTTTATATTCTGGATGAACCTTCCATCGGACTTCACCAGCGTGATAACGAAAGATTGATCACTTCTTTGAAACACCTTCGTGACATTGGGAATTCGGTTTTGGTGGTGGAACACGATAAAGATATGATTCTGGAAGCCGACCACGTTTTGGATATCGGTCCGAGAGCAGGAAAATTCGGTGGAGAAATTCTTTGGCAAGGTCATCCGAAAGACATCAAAAGTGCCAAAACAATTACGGCAGATTACATCACCGGAAAACGGAAAATCGAAATCCCTGCTGAAAGAAGAGCCGGAAACGGAAAATCAATTGTTCTGAAAGGTGCAACTGGGAATAACTTGAAGAATGTTAATCTGACGATTCCTTTAGGAAAACTGGTAGTTGTCTCCGGGATTTCCGGAAGTGGAAAATCATCTTTGATTAACGGAACTTTGTACCCGATTCTGAACCGTCATTTTTACAGAGCCATCCAGGAACCTTTGCCATACAAAAGTATCGAAGGCATTGATAATATCGACAAAATTGTAGATGTTGACCAAAGTCCGATCGGAAGAACGCCACGTTCCAATCCTGCGACTTACACAGGAATGTTCACCGATATCAGAAATCTCTTCGCCGAATTACCGGAAAGTAAAATCCGTGGTTATAAAGCCGGACGGTTTTCTTTCAATGTGAAAGGCGGAAGGTGTGAAACCTGCCAGGGTGGCGGTTTAAAAGTTATTGAAATGAATTTCCTTCCGGATGTTTACGTTCATTGCGAAACCTGCCACGGTAAACGTTTTAACCGCGAAACTCTGGAAGTCCGTTACAAAGGAAAATCGATTTCTGATGTTCTCGATATGACCATTAATGAAGCTGTAGAATTTTTCCAGCCGATTCCGAAAATCTTTAATAAAGTCAAGACTCTGAAAGATGTTGGTTTGGGTTATATCACGATTGGACAACAATCGACAACTTTGAGTGGAGGAGAAGCACAACGTGTAAAATTGGCAACTGAACTATCAAAAAAACAAACCGGAAATACACTTTATATTTTAGACGAACCAACGACAGGGCTTCATTTCGAAGATGTAAAAATTTTGATGGAAGCGATTACACAATTGGTGGAATTAGGAAATTCATTCATCATCATCGAACATAATATGGATGTGATAAAACTTGCTGACCATATTATTGATGTTGGACCAGAAGGTGGAAAACACGGCGGACAAATCATAGCAGAAGGTACGCCAGAAGAGATTATCAAATCTAAAAAGAGTTTGACCGCAAAGTTCTTAAAAAAGGAAATGTAATTGGTATCAGATTTGTGATTGAGTAAAGAAAAATTTTATGAAGTCGTTTAAAATCTATCTGTCAATGCTTGTTTTTTCGATGAGTTTTATGTCCTGCGAAGTCAGAACAACGAATAATGCAAGAGGTGTCGGTTCTAAATCAATACCGCCAGGACAAGCCAAAAAAAATTACGGAACGAAATCAGCAAAGCCTTTTGCTCCAGGACAAAATAAATGAATAGATATCAGGGGATTTTGAAATTTCAAAATCCTTTTTCTTTTCCAATATTAAATTTCCACCACTAATGTTAATTTAATATTAACCAAATGTAAATATTATGTAACTTTGTCGTAACATTAAATAAGTAATAACTTAAAATCAATTGATTATGAACAAGAAAATGCTAGCGTTATCAATATTTTTATTTGGAATTTTAGGAACGCTAAACTTAGCAAAAGCCCAAACGACAGACAACAAGATACAGGAAGTCTTCCTTAATTCAGGAGATGGTTTTGGAGAATTAAGAAAACTATTGAAAGATAATTTCGACTTTACTAATCAGGATTACAAGGAAGGCATCGTGAATTCCGACGTAAGATTCAGTCTTTCTGAAAACGGAAAAATCACGAATGTGCACGCAAAAGGCGACTGCAAAAACGTGAGCAAAGAAATCGAAAACGTTTTGTCACACCTTATCTATAAAGTGGATATGGACAAACTGAGCCAAAAAATGGTAGCAACATCTTACGTAATGCCCGTGAGCGTTACAATAGCCAACCGATAAAAGTTTAAATTGTTAGGAAAAAGTCATACATTTTTGGTGTATGGCTTTTTTTGTGACTAATAATTTGGGGCAGCTTAATCCGCCTTCCGCTCCTTATTTGTCATACTGAGGCTCTCGAAGTGTCCGCTCAAACCTAGCGAAGCGGTTCATCGATTCACATAAAAATAAATGAAAAATTAGAGATAAGTTGGGCTGCGTGCAATTCTCCGTTATAAATTCTATTCTTAAACACTTCGACTCCGCTCAGTGTGACATTTCTAATACTAACGAGGCAGACATTGCTTGAACGGATTGTCAGGCTGAGCGGAGTCGAAGCCTTTTTATAAAAGAGATTTGTTAATTAAGTAATCAATTCTTCTGTGGCTTTTGTGGTTTTTATTTCCAATAATATAGAGTCTCTCATCTTTTCTCTATTTTCTTTCGTCCAATAGACGGATTTTTTTATATTTATCAACCAACAATTGGAACAAAAGAAAACCCAGTTTTATGATTGATAAAAGAGTGAAAAATGCTCAGGAAGCGGTAAAAGATATAGAAAATGGAATGACAATAATGCTTGGCGGATTCGGGCTTTGCGGGATTCCTGAGAATTGTATTTCAGAATTGGTAAAGAAAAATGTCAACAATCTGACCTGCATTTCCAATAATGCCGGAGTTGACGATTTTGGTTTGGGATTATTGCTCCAGAAAAAACAAATCAAGAAAATGGTTTCTTCTTACGTTGGAGAAAACGCAGAATTCGAAAGGCAAATGTTGTCCGGAGAACTGGAAGTTGAACTCACGCCGCAAGGAACATTGGCCGAAAAATGCAGAGCCGCACAAGCCGGGATTCCGGCATTTTACACGCCAGCTGGCTATGGAACAGAAGTGGCGGAAGGTAAAGAAGTGAAGGAATTCAACGGAAAACCTCATATCTTAGAACACGCTTACAACGCAGAATTCTCCATCGTAAAAGCCTGGAAGGGCGATCACGCCGGAAATTTGATTTTCAAAGGTTCTGCTCGTAACTTTAATTTTCCAATGGCCGGAGCCGGAAAAATCACGATTGCAGAAGTGGAAGAATTGGTAGAACCAGGACAACTAGACCCGAACGAAATCCACATTCCCGGAATTATGGTTCAAAGGATTTTCCAAGGCGAGAATTATGAGAAAAGGATAGAGCAGAGGACTGTGAGAAAAAAATAAGAAATAGTTTTCAGTTCAATTTGAATTTTTTAAATTAAAATTGGGAAAAAATATAATCACTGAATTTTTCTACTGTTTTTTAATTCTTCTTTTATCTGTTTAAGCTTTTCTGGTTTGACAAAAATTTCAAAAATAATAATTAAGAATAAATCGTGTAGAGAGTTGACATCATTGCTAGAAAAGTTTTGTAATTCTATATCTTCTTCTGGATGAGCGCCTTGATTTCCAATATCTTTGATGAGTTTAGTGTGTTCGTGAAAGATTTCAGATAAATCAATTTTTAATTTATTTTCATTAATTTTTAACCATTCTAGTTGACCATATAAACTTTTTCCTTGAGCACCAAGAATTTCTTTTGCAATAATTTGAATAGCCCTTCTGAACATTATTGTAGCTGAAATATTTTTATTATGATTCATTGCAAATATAGCTTCAGAAACGCTATCTCTAAGTGATATGTATTTCTGAGGAATGTTTTCCAATGATTCTTCTATTTCAGAAGTTGGGATTGATAATATTTCGAAAATCAAATATTTATATTTTCTAATAAATTCTTCATTTTCATATTCTTCATCGTCAAAATTGATAGTTGATTCCATCAATTCATCTTTCGAATTATATATTTCTTCTAATTTTATTTTAACAGTTTGTTTGATTATAATTCTTAAGCATTTTGGACACTTTAACTGTAATGTATGAAAAATAGGAAATTCGTAAGAATCGTCAAAAATTCCATTCACATATCTTTTTGATATTATTTTAAAGAATACATCTTTTTTGCAATAATCACAAGTTCCATCAAATTCACCACTATATTCATAATCTTTGTAATCATTGTACAATAAATTATGATTGTTTTTTAAATATTGTAAGAAATCTATAGCATTAATATTTTTCATAAGAATTGTTTCAAAATATTGTATTAATATCAAATTTAATCAATTACAATCAAAATCAAATATTATTTTCCACTGACTTTCTTTCCCCAATCTGCTGTCTCCACATCGCATAATACAAACCTTTTTCAGCAATCAGGTTTTCGTGAGAGCCGGTTTCTATGACTTGTCCGCGTTCCAGAACATAAATTCTGTCGGCGTGCATTATGGTGCTTAATCTGTGAGCAATGAGAACGGTGATTTGTTCTTTTTCCTGAGAAATTTCCTTGATGGTTGAAGTGATTTCTTCTTCGGTTATACTGTCCAAAGCAGAAGTGGCTTCGTCAAAAATCAAAAGATGTGGTTTTCTGAGTAAAGCTCTGGCAATGGCAATTCTCTGCTTTTCGCCACCACTTAATTTCAGTCCGCCTTCGCCAATAACTGTTTCAATACCTTTTTCCGCACGTTCCAATAAATTTTTAGTGCTGGATTTTTTCAGGGCGAGTTCGATATCTTCTTCACTGGCGTTAGGATTGACGAAAAGTAGATTTTCTTTGATGGTTCCTGCAAAAAGCTGTGTGTCCTGAGTCACAAATCCGATTTGGTTTCTCAGCTCATCAAAGTCAAATTCTTTTCCGTTGATTTGATTATAGAAAATATCACCTTCCTGAGGTCTGTATAATCCGACAAGTAACTTAACCAAAGTACTTTTCCCGGAACCACTCGGGCCAACAAAGGCAATCGTTTCACCATTTTTGACATCAAATGAAATATTATTCAACGCCTTATATTGCGCCGACTGATGTTTGAAAGAAACGTGCTTGAATTCTAATTTTTCAATAGCCCCGATTTGTTTAGGTGTTTGTGGTTTTTCTTCCACAGGTTTTTTCATCAGATTGTCAAAATTTTTCAAAGATGCTTCGGCTTCACGATAAGAAATAATGATATTCCCGATTTCCTGCATCGGACCAAAAATGAAGAATCCGTAAAACATCAGTGACAGATATTGTCCCGGTGTCACAACATCTCTGAAAATCAAATATAAAAGGGTTAAAGTAATCAATTGCTGAAGAAAATTGACCATCGTTCCCTGAATAAAACTCAGTGAACGGATACTTTTTACCTTTTTCAATTCCAGACCAAGAATTTTGTAAGTATTGTTATTCAGACGTTTGATTTCCTGATTCGTTAGGCCTAAACTTTTTACAATTTCGATATTTCTCAAACTTTCGGTAGTGCTTCCGGCCAAACTGGTGGTTTCTCTAACAATCGTTTTCTGAATGTTTTTAATTTTCTTGCTTAATAAATTCGTCACAAATGCAATCAGGAAAATCCCGACGATATAAACCGGCATTATTGACCAATGCAGTCTTATCGCATAAACTGAAACGAAAATAATGCTTACCAAAATCCCAAAAAAGACATTGATAAAATTCGTAATAAACTTCACCGAATCTTCTCTTACTTTGGTTAGAATTGATAAGGTTTCGCCACTTCTCTGATCTTCAAATTCCTGATAAGGCAACGCCATAGAATGTTTCAGACCATCCGTGAAAATATTTGCCCCGAATTTTTGTGTAATGACATTCACCGCGTAATCCTGAAAAGCTTTTGCAATTCTACTGACCATCGCAGTTCCGATCAGTAAGCCTAAAAAGTAAAAAGCACCGTGATAAATATCGGTTCCGTAGAGAAATTGATTAAGATCTCTGGGCAATGTTTTTTCTTTATCAAAAAAATGCGGATGCGTTACCAATTGATCCAGAATATTTCCGGTGATTGCAGGCGCAAAAAGTGAAAACACCTGATTGACAGCGGCTAAAATGAGCGAAGTGATAATCAGCCATTTGTGAGGCTTGAGATAATTTAATAATGTTTTCATAATTGTGAGTACAAAAATACTGATATATATCCGATAGTCTGAATAATAATTTGTATCAGTAAAAAAGCATTTTTCTATAAGATGAAATAATGATATATTGCAACAACAATTTTTTACGATGCTAACAAAAGAACAAATCGCACAGCGCATATCAAGAGAAGTGAAAGACGGGATGTATGTAAACCTTGGAATCGGGATTCCGACTTTGGTGGCCAATTATGTTCCGGAGGATATTTTGGTAGAATTCCAGAGTGAAAATGGCGTTTTGGGAATGGGACCGTTTCCTTTCGAAGGTGAAGAAGATGCAGACTTGATTAACGCAGGAAAGCAGACGATAACGATTCTTCCCGGCGGTTCTTTTTTTGACTCAGCCTTCAGTTTCGGGATGATCAGAAGTCAAAAAGTGGATTTGACAATTTTAGGTGCAATGGAAGTTTCCGAAAACGGCGATATTGCCAACTGGAAAATCCCGGGGAAAATGGTAAAAGGAATGGGTGGTGCTATGGATTTGGTAGCATCGGCTGAAAATATCATCGTTGCAATGATGCACGTGAACAAAGCCGGAGAATCCAAAATTCTTAAACAATGTACGCTTCCGCTAACAGGTGTAAACTGTGTGAAAAAAGTCGTAACAGAGTTAGCCGTTATGGAAATCACGGATAAAGGTTTCAAACTGCTGGAAAGAGCGCCGGGAATTTCGGTTGAAGATATTATCAAAGCCACCGAAGCGGAATTGATTATTGAAGGAGAGATTCCGGAAATGCTTTTTTAGAGAAGGATTCAAAATTTTACGGTTTATAAGATGATTATTTAAAGTAATAAAACTTTAATGGCGTCTTCCTAAATGTAAAACGTAAAATTTTTAAAAAATGAAAAAAGGAATTTTAGCAATCGCAGGTTTAGCCGCCATTGCAATTATCGCAAAAAAAGCACAAAAAAGAAAAGCATTCGTAAGAGGGATTTTTGATGAGTATGATGTGAAGGAAAGAACACCGTTCGGGTTTGCAGACAGGATTAGAACGATGAGTGATGAAGATTACAATTCCCTGAAAGGCAAAGTAAGATCACACTTTGGACGTGGATGCTGCAAGCCAAGAACTGCGGAATAATTTTAGAAAAAATTAAATTTAATTGTTGAAAACGGGAAGTGTGAGCTTTCCGTTTTTTTATGGGTTTAAAATAACTGCGGTCAATAGTAACTTTTTCATTGTGAATAATTTTATTGATGTAAAGCTATCCAACAATGAAAAGAATCAATTGTAAAAGAATATGATAGTTTTTGTAATATTTTAATCAAATGAAAATCAGGGTTTTGAATTGATTTTACAAGTGATTTACAAGAGTTTTGAATGTTAATTTGTAAAAGGTAAAATGCCGATTATTGTTTCTTTGATTTTTGGAAATAATAATTTGGATGAGGCTAAGGATATTATTCTTTCTTTTCTAAAGAATCCAAATAAATTAAAAAGCTTTCAAATTCAAATTTATTCTTTAATAAATCATCAAACATAACACCAGTTTCTCGCATAAAATTTCGACTATTATAAGGTGATTGCTTTGCAGCAATTATGAAATTATACGGCGTAAGATGTCTTACTCTAAGTTCAGAATTTGATGCGTCAATAATTTTTCCATTGATTATTGCTGCACCATCATCATACTCTTGTCTAGTAATTATCCTTTTTCCCAACAACCCATATTCCTCAGTATAGTATCCCCACATTTCTTTATATAATTCAATATCATCTTTTTTTAAATCATATATTCCTACGGGTTCTTCTGCCTTTGCTTGAATATAAATAAAGGATTTATAGTATGAATCACTAACATAAACAGCCATTTTTTCAATTTCAATTTGTTCAATTCCCAATAAGATTTTAGTTTTACTTAATGGCTTAAATATATCAATAAACATTGCTCTTTGGCCTCTAAACCACCAAATTGGGTCTCCAGTTGCATAATTCCCTTTGGCTCTGAATCTTATAGGTTCTTTTAAAAGAATTTTTAATCTTTTATTTGCTTCTTCAGCATCATACCATCTTAAACCTCTTTGTCCAGGAAATGCTTTAGCTATTCTATAGGAAAAAAATGATGTAGAATGTTCCGTAATTAAAGGTAGATCTTCTTCAAAATTTCTATTATCTTTATTTTTATAAAGGGTAGATTTTAAGTATATTGACTTTGAAAAAAAGAATAATGCAACTAGAATTATTAATATGCATAAGCTAATTAGTGTATTATTAACTTTCGTACTTTCAGTAAAAAATAAAAGTGAATTTGAATACAAATCCCTAAATGGAATATTTAGAATTAAACTTTTACATAGTAAGAATATAGTTGCACAAAAGCTTCCTAAAACTGTAATGATTCCCGCAGATATAACTTTACTCCAAACTGCGTCAGTCCAAATATTTTTATAGAAGTTACTTTCTTTAAATACTTGATAATATTTTGAAATTTTGAAATTCATTAGTTAAAAATATTAATATTCAAATATAAATTATTCTTCTTAGAACATAATAACTATAAAAAAATCCGCAGAAAACTCTGCGGATTCAATATTCTAATGATGCTTAAATTCACTAATAAAATGCAGTTTCACATTCGGGAACTTTTCCTGAGTCATATGGATCGTGAAAGAAGAATCGGCGAGGAAAACCAGTTGGTCATATTTGTCTCTCGCTAAGAAACGTTGTTTCAATCTCGCAAATTCTTTGAACTCCTCAGACTTTTCATCTGCTTCCACCCAACACGCTTTATGGATGCTGATAGGTTCGTAAGAACATTTTGCGCCATATTCATGCTCCAGACGGTATTGGATAACCTCGTACTGAAGTGCACCAACTGTTCCGATGATTTTTCTGTTATTCATCTCCAGCGTAAAGAGCTGAGCAACACCTTCATCCATTAGCTGGTCAACACCTTTCGCCAACTGTTTTGCCTTCAACGGGTCATTGTTATTGATATAACGGAAATGTTCCGGGGAAAAACTTGGGATTCCTTTGAAACTCAATTTTTCGCCGGCTGTCAAAGTATCACCAATCCGGAAACTTCCTGTATCGTGAAGTCCTACGATATCGCCTGGGAAACTCTCGTCTACCACTTCTTTTTTATCTGCAAAGAAAGCGTTAGGAGAGGAGAATTTCATTTTTTTACCTTCTCTTACAAGCAGGTAGTTTTCATTCCTTTTGAATGTTCCGGACACGATTTTCACAAATGCCAGACGGTCTCTGTGTTTCGGATCCATATTGGCGTGGATTTTAAAAACGAATCCGGTGAAATTCTGTTCTTCAGGCTTTACCAATCTCGTTTCACTTTCCTTCGGTTGCGGCATTGGCGCAATGTCGATAAAAGCATTCAGTAACTCACGAACACCAAAATTATTAAGAGCAGAACCAAAGAAAACCGGCTGTAAATCGCCATTCATATAATCTTCTCGGTTAAACTCCGGATAAACCGACTGAATCAGATCCAATTCTTCACGCAGCGTGGTCGCCGCTTTTTCGCCAACCAATTCATCAATTTGAGGATCATTGATGTCATCAATTTTCAGAGATTCTCCAACTTTCTGTTTCTTCTCTTCCAAAAATAATTGGATGTTATTTTCCCAAATATTATAGATCCCCTGGAAGTCGCTTCCCATACCAATTGGCAGAGAAAGCGGGCAAACCGTCAAACCTAATTTCTGTTCCACTTCATCCAGCAAATCGAAAGCATCTTTTCCTTCACGATCCAATTTGTTGATGAAAACAATCATCGGAATGTTTCGCATTCTACAAACCTGAACCAGCTTTTCCGTCTGTTCCTCAACCCCTTTTGCAACATCAATTACCACAATTACGGAATCAACCGCAGTCAGTGTTCGGTAAGTATCTTCCGCAAAATCCTTGTGACCGGGCGTATCGAGAATATTGATTTTGTGGTCTCTGTATTCAAAAGCCAACACCGAAGTTGCCACAGAAATCCCTCTCTGACGCTCGATTTCCATAAAGTCGGAGGTTGCTCCTTTCTTGATTTTGTTAGATTTTACAGCACCGGCTTCCTGAATCGCCCCTCCAAAAAGCAGGAGTTTTTCTGTCAAAGTGGTTTTTCCCGCATCGGGGTGAGAGATGATTCCGAAGGTTTTTCTTTTGCTGATTTCTTGTTCTAAAGACATAATAAAATTTGAGATTGCAAAAATCGTGATTTTTATCGGATTCTGAAAATCGGGTTTGTATAAAAGATTTAGGAGCTTATTGACTTAGTCGAACAGTTGTTATTTACTTATTATTTGGAGCTGTTTCCCGCTTTCCACTCATACTCCTCGCGCCAAAGCTTTTCCATTGCCTGCTGCGGGGTAACCGTTGCAATCGGGGCTAAGGATTTTGTCTTCCAATCAACATAAGTATTTATTAAAAAGCCTTGGTTACAAAACTACCGTTGCGAAACCAAATAACTTTGGCGGAGGTTACAAAACTACCATTGCGAAACCAAATAACTTTGGCGGAGGTTACAAAACAATCGTGGGAAACCAAATAACTTTGACGGAGGTTACAAAACTACCGTTTTGGAACCAAATAACTTTTCCAAAAGTTACAAACGATCTAAAATTAAAATCCTTCCAAATTATTTAGATTGATTCACTTTTAGGTAACAAGCCAAAACTAACCCCAGCATTACAATCCCAATGCTGAAAGGAAAAATATAATTTAATCCGAAAGAATCTGCAACGCCGCCAATAAGTGGGCCGGTAATTCCCAAAGAAATATCGATGAACAACCCGTAACCTGCAAGAGCAGAACCTTGGTTGGAAGATGGTACTGTTTTCATTGCCATCACACCAAGAGCTGGAAATATCAGTGAGAATCCTAAGCCGGTGATGCCGGCCCCGATCAAAGCCAGATATGGATGTGTAGCAAGACAAATGATCGTTAGCCCCAGAGTTTCTACAGCCAGGCTTACTATCGCCACATTCAGTCCGCCATATTTATTGATAGCATGGCTGAACATCAATCTGGATACGACAAATAGAATCCCGAAAACCGAAAGGCATAGTGCGCCGTTTTGCCAGTGATGATAATCGTAATAAAGGGTGATAAATGTAGATATCGTAGCAAATCCAAGTCCTCCCAAAGCCAATCCGAAACCGTAAGGTGCAACCTTCGCAAGTACTTTCCAAAAAGATTTTCGTTCATCTTCACCTTCAGTTTTTTGACAGGATATATTGTCTTTGCCTCGTGCAAAAAGATAACCCAGGATCCCTAAAATGAAAATCAAGGCCCCCAATCCATAAAAATCAAAATGCTTCACAATGGTCACACCGAGCGATGCGCCAAGTGCCAGTGCACTGTAACAGGCCACACCATTATAAGAAATAATCTTGGCCATATGTTGTTTTCCAAGGCTCATAATGGCCCAGTTGATGGGACTTGCACCAATCATTCCTTCTGCAGAGCCAGTGAATAATCTTGTGATAATCAGAAGTCCCAGACTCACGATAGGAGAAAATTTGAAATAATAAGCAGCGATTAAAACAATTCCGGTCATGGAAAAACCAAACATGCTTGCAAGAACTGCAGGTTTGGGACCATGGTTATCAACGATTTTTCCTGAGTAGGCTCTCATCAGAAAAGTCATCACATATTGTAAACTGATGACCATCCCGGCAATCAGCATACTGAATCCCAAATCCTGATGAATGAAAACCGGTAAAACAGAAAGCGACAGCCCGATGATCAGATAGCCGATAAAAGTAAAAATTACATATGAAATAAGAGAAGTGGAACGGCTTTTTGAGTTGTCAATCGTTGCATCCATAGCTTAAAAAATAATATGCAAAAGTACTTCAGATATATTTACCAGTAAAAATTTGATGGTTAATTAAACTGTAATTTTTTATAGACAATATCAATAACCATCAGGAAATATGGTAAAAAAACTGTAACTTCGGCTTCTGATTTATAATAATTTCTACCATCGATGACGAAACTTCAGAAGATAAAAAAGACCATTCAACATATTTTAAAAGAACCGAGTCTGATCAATCTGATTCTGGATCAGAATGACATCAGGAAACAGGATTTCAAAAAAAAATATCCGGATTTTTTGAGTCTCCCTGAGATTTCTCTTGACGATATATCTGGTGGGAAATTTGAAGCGGATGTAGATCTGTTCATCCTTGATGGCGGTTCTCTTCCTACGGATCTAGCTCTTCTGAAAACCTTGGCAAAAGGAAAAAAATCCTATTTTGAGATTGGAACCTGGCGTGGCGAAAGTGTGTGGAACATCGCCAAAGAAATTGATGATTGCACAACGCTCAATCTTTCCAGAGCCGAAATGGAAGCAATGGGATGGAATAAAAAATATGCAGAACTGCATGGGATTTTGTCTAAGAAAAATAAAAAAATCCTGCATCTGGAAGGCAATACGAAAACCTATGATTTTGCAGGACTTGATAAGAAATACGATTTGATTTTCATAGACGGAGATCATTCCTACCAGATGGTAAAACACGATACAGAGTTGGTTTTCAAACATCTTGTTCATGATAATTCCGTTGTGGTCTGGCATGATTATGCTTATAATCCCGAGAAAATCCGTTACGAAGTTTTCCAGGCCATTCTGGATGGAACACCGAAGGAATTTCATAAAAATCTTTATCATCCGCAAAATACGATGTGTGCGGTCTTTACAAAAGAAAATTACAAAACATCAGTTTTTGAAAGTCCGAAAACACCGGGATTTTTGTTTGAAGTTAATTTAAAATCAAATCAGTTCTAATTGAAATTTCTCATCATCATTCCTACGCACAACGAGGAAAAAAATATTTCCCAATGTCTGGATTCTCTTAGAAATCAGACTTTCAGGGATTTTGTATGTGTAATTGTGAATGATGGTTCTACGGATAGAACATCTGAAATTATTAATGAATCTGCAATTCAGGATTCGAGGTTTCATGTTTTAAATCTGGAGACATCAGAACATCAGCCAGGCGCAAAAGTCGTGAGAACCTTTAATAAAGGGCTGTATTCTGTGGATCTAAAAGAATTTGATGTAATTTGTAAATACGATGCAGATATTGTTTTTCCTAAAAATTATCTGGAAAAAGTCAATAAGGTTTTTGAATTAAATCAAAAGGCGGGCATGGTTTCCGGTTTGGTTTATATCAGAAATTATAGGCAAAACCCTGAAATCAGGAATCTCAGAAATCCGAATGAAAATTGGCTGGACTTCAGCAATAAAAACCAAGATTGGGTCTTCGAAAATCTGTCTTCCAAAAATCACGTTCGCGGTCCGGTAAAAGCCTACAGAAAGGAATGTTTCCAGGATATGAACGGTTTACGTGCTGTTTTGGGATGGGACAATCTAGATGTTTTATTGGCTAAGAAAAATGATTGGGAAGTTGTGACAATAAAGGAACTTTGGGTCAAACATCTGCGCCCGACTGCCTACAAATATGCAGATCAAAAGGCAGAAAAACTCGGGCAATATTTTTATAATATCGGATTGAATCTTCCTTTAGCGATGATTTCTTCAGCAAAGTCAAGTTTTAAAAACCGTTCTCCGAAGGAATTTTTCATGACAATCAGTAGTTTTCTCAAGCAGAAAGAACAAAGGGATCTTAGTGATGAAGAAATCAGCTTCATCCGGAATCTGCGTTGGAAAGAAGCTTTGAAGAATATTTTTTAGATTTTACTTAGTACAGCAACAATCTGATCTCCTTTTTTCTGATTATTCAGTTCGATGGATTTCTCTGTGAATTTTTTCAGCTCTTCTTTTGTAAAGACAGCATTTGAGGTCTGATAGGAAAGTTTTCTCCTGTACTTTTCACTACCTGTAAACTGGAATTTATAGCTGTCATAATAATAATCGGATAATTGAAAATTGTTTTTTGCTGTTATGATCTCAAATGACTTTTTGGTTAATAACTGAAAATGTCTGGGCGCATCCCATTGAACCCAGTTTTCTTTATAAAATTCATAAGCGTAGGAATCTTTTACAGGAACTCTAATGATGATCTTGCCATTTTTTTTCAGAAGATCATAGCATGATCTCAAAGTCTCATTGACATTTTCTACATGTTCAAAAACATGGTTAAATGTGATGATGTCAAATTTTTCCGTGATGTCATACAATTGCTTTTTCCGGATAGGGAAAGGTTTTATCTGCTCCTTCAACGCAAAAGGCTCGATGCCGATTATATTTTTAAATCCCAGGTTGTAGATGCTTGTGAGGAATTTGCCTTCTCCACATCCCACGTCCAGTACTTTTACATTTTTTTCAGGCTTCAGTTTTAAGAAGGCTTCCAGGGAAAGATTAGACATTTTTATTTTTAGCTTCCGGACGAGAAAAACGGGAAAATTATAGTAAAAAATAAGATCTCTCAATCGGAAAAGTAATTTCTGACCGAAGCTTAATTTCGATTTTAAGCTGTAATAATTTTCAGGATAAAACCGGGACATATCCCCAGGTACAGAAGATATTTGCAAAGCGTCACAGTGGGTACATTCAAAATATTCAAAACTTTCATTTTCTTGGAACATTTTATCATTGACATAATATAATTTCTGATTATTGTTCTGATGTCCACAAATTCTACATATCATCGGATAGCTGCTATTGATTTTCCAAAATTACTTTATTTTTGCAGATAATAAGGATTAGATGAAAAAAATAGCGGTAATTATTGTAACATATAACGGGGAAAAGTGGATCACAAAATGTATGGACTGTCTCCTCGCATCAACTTATCCTGCTGATGTTTTTGTTGTTGATAATTGTTCCACGGATAGTACACTGTCCTTGCTGAAGGCTTATGATATTTTTGACCTGGAAGTTTCCCGGTCTAATCTGGGTTTTGGTGCTGCTAATAATGTGGCATTGAAAAAAGCATTGAAGTTGAATTATGACTATTTTTTTCTGATCAATCAGGATCTTTATATACAAAAAGACACCATAGAAAAACTAATTGAGTTTTCTGATATTCATCCGGAAGCAGGGATTATTGCTCCGGTTCAGTATGATGGTGACGGCAGGGAGGTTGATGCTAATTTCAAGCAATACATTACGCTTTCTCAGGAAAAAAAAGATGATTATGAAACGTCTTTTGTTAATGCGGCAGCCTGGCTGATATCACGTCAGTGCTTACAGACTACAGGTGGTTTTAGCTCTATGTTTCCTCATTATGGCGAGGACAGGGATTTTTGTAATCGTGTGAAATATCATGGTTTTTATATTTTAATTAAGAAAGACACCCATGTCATGCACGACAGATTGCAGAAAATGTCCCTGGAAAAAGCAATAAAACTATCCAAAATCAAGCTCCTTACCATTTTCCTGAATCCTAATTTTTCTAAAAATAAAAGCATCATGACCGCTCTGGTCAATGTTTTCGGAATGGGTAAGTATTTTATGAAAAAATACTATTCTGCGTCTGCATTCCTGCATTTTGTTCAGGAATTTATCAGGCTTTATAAACAAAGAGATGTTTTGGAAGCCGAAAAACGGAAGAGCCATGCTCTGTTTTGAAAATAGGTTATTTAAATACTTTGGCAAAATTTAATTTTTATTTTTAAATAATCATGTATTTTGTTTCAAGCTTTTCCTTAATGCGATTTTTGACTTTCTAAGATGTTTTACAGAATTGAATCTGACCCGTTCATTATACAGGAACCATCCGCCGATACAGCCGATCGTACTTCCTATCAGGATTTCCAATAGTCTCATTTTTAAAAGATAATCTGGATTAAGTGATGTGGAACTTCCCGTTTCGGCGAGCAGAATTCCCATTGGTGTAAGAAACATTACGGCCAATGCATAATGTCTGGTTATCAGCATTTCTACAATAATCTGAAGACAAATAATAGCGACACAAATCCACAAAATATCATGCACATAAGAAAAAATTATCCAGGCAATCCCTAACCCGATTATAGTTCCGATAATCCTGTGCAATCCGCGTTTCCATATATGATACTGATTCACACCCTGCAAAACCGCAAGACTGGAAATCGGAATCCAATAGGGATAATCCAGCTTGAAAATCTGCCCGACCAAAACCGAAGCAAACATGCAAATCCCGATGATATGAGATTCTACAAGATCAACATAAGGATTGATCCTTAATGCAGTTGAGGTTTTTATGGATTCTTTTTTCGATTTTAAAACACAATATATCAGACAGATTGTGCAGGCATTCAATGTTCCGATTGTAAAGATACCGACTTTTTGCGGTATGCTTTCCGGGTCATGCGGAATTCCAACGGCCATGGATGCAATCATTATAAAGAAAAAACTTCCCGGAGGTTTCAGGTTAAAATATTTCACGATGTAATAAGCTATCCCCGAAAAAATCCCGAAAGCTAAAGGTGCAATCCACATATTAAAACTGAAAACCAATCCGAAGATATAAGAAATAATTATCCCGAATGAGCATACAAACATTTTTGTCATGGTTTCAAAAATATCTTTTGTATTGGGAATATAAAGAATAACCAAGCCGGCCAGGCTGGCTGTGAGTGAAGATTTTACATTTCCGGAACAGTACCCGAATATTAACGGTATCCCTACAGATAGTCCGGCGAGAAACGGAATATGCCAACTTCTTGGCGAAGGTTTCAGTTTAAAAAAAGAGGAAATTTCTTTTTTTATAAAATTGATATTCAACAGATTGATTTTATTTTTATGATTATATCAAAAAAAAATAATGCAGAGATTATTCACAGTACAAAATTACCCATTAATGACCGAAATTCAAATTTTATGCAGCTGAGAAATTGCATAAAAAAAGCTATTTTTGTTATCTTAAAATTTTGAGAAAATAATGGATTATCTGAAAGGATTGAATGAAGCACAGTTTGAGGCAGTTACCACACTACAAGGACCCTTGATGGTTTTGGCAGGCGCAGGCTCCGGCAAAACCAGAGTTCTTACGATGCGGATTGCCCATCTTATCACCAATGGTGTCGACCCTTTCAATATTCTGGCTCTGACATTTACCAACAAAGCGGCAAAAGAAATGAAAGAACGTATTGCAAAAGTTGTAGGCGACAGCGATGCGCGTTCTCTCTGGATGGGGACTTTCCACTCTGTATTTGCAAGAATCCTGAGGAGCGAAGCCCATTATCTGGGTTTTTCTTCCAATTTTACAATTTATGATGCCCAGGATGCGCTGAATGTGATGAAAAAAGTCATCAAAGATCTGAGCATCGATGCGGAAGTTTATAAGCCAAAAAAAGTTCTGGCCAGAATTTCTCAATACAAAAATAATCTCATCACAGTCAATGCATATTTCAATAATCCGGAATTGCTGGAAGCTGATGAAAGAGCCAATATGAAAATGATTGGCGAAATCTACAGAAAGTATGTGGATATGTGTTTCCGGAATGGAGCAATGGATTTTGATGATCTGTTGCTGAAAACGAATGAATTATTAACCCGTTTTCCGGAAGTATTGGCCAAGTATCAGGACAGATTCAGATATATATTGGTAGATGAGTATCAGGATACGAATCATTCCCAGTATCTCATTGTCAAAGCATTGGCTTCCAAGTTTGAAAATATTTGTGTTGTGGGTGATGATGCACAATCGATTTATTCATTTCGGGGCGCTAATATTTATAATATTCTCAATTTCAAAAAAGATTATCCTGATGCGATGACTGTCTCGCTGGAGCAGAATTACCGTTCGACACAGAATATTGTAGACGCTGCCAATGTAGTGATTTCTAAAAACTTACAGCAATTCAAGAAAAATGTTTTTAGTGAGAATGAAGTCGGGGAAAAAATAAAAGTTTATCGCAGTCTCTCTGATGCGGATGAAGCGAATTTTGTCTCCGCCAATATTTTTGAATTGCATAACACACAACAACGAAAATTCTCTGACTTTGCGATTCTTTACAGAACCAATTCGCAGACAAGAGCATTCGAAGATGCACTAAGAAAAAAGAATATTCCTTACAGAGTATATGGCGGATTATCTTTCTATCAAAGGAAAGAAGTAAAGGATCTGCTCGCTTACTTAAGGATTCTCGTCAATGAAAATGATTCTGAAGCTTTATCCAGAATTATCAATTATCCGGCGAGAGGAATTGGCGAAACAACACAGAATAAGCTGATCGTTTTTGCAGATTCGCAGAATGTTCCGGTAACCCAGGTTTTGGACAATCTCGGTTTTTATGCACCACAATTGGGGCTGAATAATGGAATCATTACTAAATTGGGTGATTTCTGGGCGATGATCAAGGCTTTCCAGGTCATGCTGAAAACCGAAAATGTTTATGATGTGGCGATGGAAGTTGCGAAACGAAGCGGCTTAATCAGATTCCTGAAAGAAGATCAGACGCCGGAAGGCATTTCCAGAGTAGAAAATATCCAGGAATTACTGAACTCTATGCAGGGTTTCATTGAAGAACAGATTCAGGTTGAAGGTGGCGATCCCAGTTTGTCCAACTTTATGGAAAATATTGCACTGTCTGCAGATACGCAAAGTAATAAAGATGATGATACGGATAAGGTTTCTCTGATGACAATCCACCTTTCAAAAGGATTGGAATTCCCGGTTGTTCATCTCGTAGGACTGGAAGAAAATCTTTTTCCGAGTTTTATGAGCTCATCGACAAGAGAAGAACTGGAGGAGGAGAGACGTCTCTTTTATGTCGCCCTTACCAGAGCAGAGAAGCAGGCTTTTTTCACCTATGCAGTTTCCAGATTTCAATGGGGAAAAATTACGGATTCTGAACCGTCCCGTTTTTTGAGCGAGGTAGATTCCAAATATATAGAATTCATCAATCCAATGATGGAAGCCAGATTTGTGAATAATTCAGGTGTTAACTCAAATATTTTTGACGAAAGACCTTCTGAACCAAGATTTTTCAAAAAGAAAGATGAGAAAAAAACACTTGAACGTAATTTCAATACACCTCCTGCAAAGAAACTCAAGCCTATTGCAACAGCAAAAATTATCAACCCGAGTGGTTCATCTTCAGAAGATATTGAGGTGGGAGACAGAGTGAGACACGACCGTTTCGGTGTCGGCGAAGTGACCTTTTTGGACGGAACCGATCCTCAAAATATAAAAGCCAAAGTGATTTTTGCAAATGAAGGTGAGAAAAACCTTATCTTGAAATTTGCTAAATTGACAAAGATTTAAAAAGACCATAATCAGGCAAAAGATTCAAAAATCAAAATATGATTAGAGCCAAAAATATACATAAATTTTACGGAACGCTGGAAGTTCTGAAGGGCGTTGACATCCACATAAAAGCAAGTGAAGTGGTTTCGATTGTCGGGGAATCGGGCGCAGGAAAATCAACATTGCTTCAGATCCTCGGAACGCTGGATAAGCCTTCTGATATAGATAAATTCGGAACCGAAATTGCTCTGGATGGTAATTCTTATCTGCAAATGAAAGACAAAGAACTGTCAAAATTCAGAAACAGGAATATTGGTTTTGTTTTCCAGAATCATCAGCTTTTGCCCGAGTTTACAGCGCTTGAAAATGTTTTGTTGCCGACAAAAATTGCCGGAATTGCAGAAAGAGAGGTTATAGAAAAAGCGCATTCTCTTTTTGAAGATCTTAATATTGCCAGCAGGTTACATCACAAACCATCAGAGCTGTCAGGGGGTGAGGCTCAGAGAGTTGCAGTAGCAAGAGCGCTTATTAATTCTCCGAAAATTATCTTTGCGGATGAACCGACGGGAAATCTCGATTCCAAAAACGCAGATGCTTTGCATCAGTTATTTTTTGACCTGAGAGACAAATATCAGCAGACCTTCGTGATTGTGACACACAATCCTGTTTTGGCTGAGAGCACGGACAGAAAACTGGTGATGAAGGATGGGCAGATCGTTTTATAGATAATATAAAGATCATATTATTTTTCTAGATTAATCGTTTTGTAATAAAACATATCCATTGAGAAAACTTTTACTGATAATTTTATTATGTTTATTGATTTCCTGCGAAGTAAAATCTCAGGGAAGTGATTCTTTAAGGTCGGTTACATCACAAAATGAACTTTCTCAGAAAATTGAAGATTTAACATCGTTTATTAAAAATTCAGATTATAATCCTGACAAAGCATTCTTAATAGACTTCTCAATTCCATCATCAAAGTTCAGGTTTTTTGTCATTGATCTGAGATCCGGAAAGGTAATTCAAAAGGCTTTGGTTGCGCATGGTTCTGGCTCAGAATCAGGAAAACAGAAGGGACGGCTTACATTTAGCAATCAGAACAACTCCCGATGCTCATCATTGGGAAGATATGTAATTTCGGAGAAATATAAAGGTCAATTCGGCTTATCATACAGGCTGGACGGATTGGATGAAACCAACAGCAATGCCAGAAAGAGGGCAATTGTTCTTCACAGCCTGGATTGTGTGCCTGATACGGAACAAGCAGAGGACATCTGTCTCAGCTGGGGTTGTCCAATGGTTTCTGATGATTTTTTCAGAATTTTGGAACAGCATATTGACAGATCAGATAAAAAAATAATTCTTTACGCTTATCAGTAATGAGCATCAAATCGCTTGCGGAAGATGACCGCCCAAGAGAAAAATTCCTTTTGAAGGGGAAAGCTTCGGTTTCAGATTCGGAACTGCTGGCAATCATTATGGGAAGCGGTAGCAGAGAAGAATCCGCTGTCGAATTGGCTAGAAGAATATTGAATTCGGTAGAGAATAATTGGCACAGATTAAGTCAGTTATCAATCAAAGATTTGATGAAATTCAAAGGTGTTGGTGAAGCAAAAGCCATTTCCATAGCAACCGCCTTAGAAATCGGCAACAGAAAATCCCAGCAGGAAGTTCTGGAGAGACAAAAAATAAATGACAGCAAAGATGCTTTCGAGATTCTGCAGCCACATCTTTCTGATCTGCCAACAGAGGAGTTCTGGGTTATCTTTCTGAATCATCAGAACAAAATCCTTTATAAAAACTGTCTTTTTCGTGGTGGTATTGCTGGTTCTGTTGCGGATGTCAGAGTGATTTTTAAAATGGCACTGGAGCACTTTTCGACCAGAATAATTATCTCGCATAATCATCCGGCCGGAAGTCTTAAACCAAGCCAGGAAGATATCAACATAACCAAAAGAATAAATGAAGCTGGAAAATTACTTGACATAGAACTGCTGGATCACCTTATAATTGCTCAAAATAAATTTTACAGTTTCAAAGAAGAAGGGATTTTATGATAAACAAAGTTGAATACAAAGACATTGATTTTGAAAAATATAACCATTGCATAGAAAACTCTGTCCAGAAAAATTTCTACTGCAAAAAAGAAATGCTGGATTTTCTATGTAAAAATTGGGAACTTTTGGTTTATGGTGATTATCAGGCAGTGATGCCTGTTCCTTTTACCAAAAGAATTATGCTCAGATTGGCTAATATGCCTTTGTTCTGTCAACAGCTCGGCATTTTCAGTAAAGAAGATGATATTTTTGTCAATCAGAAATTTTTAGATTTCTTCAAAAAAAATTATTTGATCGTCAATTATCAGTTTAATTTTAATAATCATTTTGAAACAACCTTAACAACGAAGAAAAATTACATCATACCGGTTCAGGAATATGCATTTCTGAGACGAAAAAAATATTTCAAAGGAAGAAAATCTACAGTGAAAACTGCACAATACCTTGATTTCCGGGAGGTTTTTAAGGACACATATATTCTGGATTTTATTAAAAATAATTTTAAAGGTCTTCAAAAAGAAAAGGATATGGATCTTTTTATACAATATCTTTTCTTTTTAGAAAAATCCGGAAAACTTAGAATGTTCGGGAGTTATTATGAAGAAAATTTAACAAATCTGGCAATTCTGATAGATGATGGTGATTGTTACTCGCTTTTAGGTTTACTGAACAACGAAGAATTTAAGAGTCATAATGGTGCTTCGTTTCTGATAGACAGGATCTTAAAAACCAATATTGAAACTAAAGCTTTTAATTTTATGGGTGGCAGTATACGCGGTATTGAAGTTTTTTTCAAAAGTTTTGGCTCGGATTTGCAGGAATATCAGGTGATTCAGAATTCAAAAAAAGATATCGTCAGGAATTGGTTAAAAATTTCTTAATTTTGCAATCCGATTTCAGATATGTTTGACTCAGATTATTTGCCTTACGCTGTTGCAGTTATCATCGCATTGCCTTTTTTGGTATTTGCGAAACAATTCGTTAATGCTTTTGTAAGACTTAAAAAGCAGGAAATAAATTTCATTGCAACCAAATCCAATAACGAAATCAAGTTTCAGGCTCTGGAAAGAATGACATTGTTTCTGGAACGGCTGAAACCTTCTAATCTGGTCATGAAATTTGATAAAGATCTTCAGCCGCACGAGTTTGTTTTTCTGACAGAAAAGAATATTAACGAAGAATTCGAGTACAATTCTTCCCAACAGTTATACATTTCCAAATCCTCCTGGCAAGACATCCTTACGAGTAAAAACAATGTTCTAATACTTATGAGGAAAACTTATGAGGAAATGAATGAAAATTCGGGGCTGGAAGATTTTAAAACCATTTTTCTGATGAGTTACGTCAACTCAGAAGATTATATCTCGGACACGATCGAGAACCTGAGAAAAGAATTAAACAAAATAATATAAAAATAAACATGATTCCTAATTTTAAAGCACATCCTTGGCACGGGATTTCTGCCGGAGAAAAAGCTCCGGAAGTAGTCAACGTTTTTGTAGAGATCGTTCCTACAGACACTATAAAATATGAAGTAGATAAGGAAACAGGATATCTGAAAGTGGACCGTCCACAGAAGTTTTCCAACATCATCCCGGCTTTATACGGCTTTATCCCAAGAACATATTGCGAAGATGAAGTGAAGAATCTTGCCGTAGAAACCGGTGCAAAAGAAGTGACAGAAGGTGATCATGATCCTTTGGATATCTGTGTTCTCAGTTCGCACAACATTACATCCGGTAATATTCTGATGGAAGCTATTCCGATCGGTGGTTTCCAGATGATTGATAAAGGAGAGGCGGATGACAAGATTATCGCAGTATTGGTGGAAGATCAGGTGTACGGTCATATCAGAGATATATCTGAATTGCCAAAAGCGGAAGTCAACCGTCTGTTGCACTATTTCTTAAGTTACAAAAACCTTCCGACTGAGCCTGCAAAAGTGAAGATCGATTTGGTGTATGGTGCAGATCATGCCAGAAAGGTGATTGTGGCTTCTCAAAAAGATTATACAGATAATTTTGCTAAATAATTTATTAAAAAATAATTAATAAGATGCTGTCTCTTTTGGGATAGCATTTTTTGTTTTGTGAGGATGCTTATGTAAAAGCAAAATCACCGTCGCCATCAGTAAAGTCAAAACTGAAATCTTTTCCAAGCTTGCTTTTAAAATCTCTGTGGATCAGATATTCTCTTTGCAGTGGACGTTTGTAAATAGATTTTGGCGTGTTTGTTTTCCGGATCTCGCTATTTAGCTTTTCATCATAGACAGTCATCATTTTTACCTTATATTTTTTAATGATTTTTGGAAGAATATTAGAAATTCTATCTGCTTTTCCAAAATAATATAAAATCTTCAGATGACCGTTCCGAACAGAGCAAAGCATCGACGAAATGATTTCCCGATTTTCAAAAACCGAAACCCAGAACATCTCATAATTTCTGGCGAAGGAAGAGAAAAGATAATCAGGCTGTTCTTTTTCATTGGACAACCACGGATAATCTAATATCCACCGGAATTCTTCCGTGTTTCTTGCAATCGGATTTTTTCTTTGACTGGAAATGAACTTTTCCAGATTCTTATCGGCGGATTTTGAGATTTTATAGAGATCATTCTTATCATTACCGAGATAAGGGATAAAGCTATTCAGAAAATTATCCAAACGTTTTAGCCATCGTCTGTTCTTTTCAAAAAAAACTTTCTTAGCTGGTAATAGTTCGGAAAGGTTTGATTTGAAATAATAACGGATAGCTTTTTTTGATGTCAGGTCTTCAAATAAGCCGATTTTACGGTATAACCTTTCTGCACTTGGTGTGAATTCTGTAATCAATAGGTTTTTATCATAAGATTCTTCCGCAGCATAAAGGAGCTTTTGGGCAATTTGTTTCCCACGAAACTTCTCGCTCACCAATAAGGTCGACAGCCAGCCAAAATGAATTTTATTGCCCGAGCTGTCGGTCACATCATCGGGGAGCATTCCCAGATAACCTGCGAGCTGCTCATCTTCATAAGCTAAAAATAAAAGGACATCATTGTTGGCGGCCCGTGGATTATGAATATGGGAAATCTCCCGAAGTTCGGAAATAGGTGCAAAATCCAACTGCTTGAATTGCTCCGTTTTTGTAAATCCTTTTAATTGTGCTTTATTTAATCCAACGATCTTAATCACCTGTCATTAATTTTAAACAAATATAATAAACACATTATTTAAAGCATAATTTCAGCTTCTGTTAATGGTATTTTTATTGACTGATTTCAAAAGATAATAATAGATGATCTCATTTTTAAGAATGGCCTCTGCAGAATAAGTTCCGATCTCAATGGGGATTCTCTGTATATTCTTTGGATAAGAATCCTGCTTGAGTCCTGCGGCACCAAATGTGACCTTAAGGTCAGGATTCTGCCTGAAAACAGAATCGAAAAAATCATTTTTAATCAGATGATCTGTGAAAGGGAATGCAAAAGAGTCTTTCAGAAACTGATGCTCTTGCATGTAATCAAAAGATTTTTGAGTGTTTTCCAATTGACCGGCAAGCGATAACTGATTATAGAGCGGATGATCCCAGCCATGCGAGGCAAAGCCGAATCCGTCGGTCTTTAACCGGTTTAATTGCGAAGTCGTCAGATAAACAGGATTCTTTAAAAGGTAATTATCAAAATCTATTTCAAGGTGAATCGCAATGTCATCAAGTTTTTTACGGTTCTGATAATTGATTTTAAGAATTGAATTGGTATCATGATTCAGATCATTTCCGAAATCAGTATATTGAATTAACTTTCTCTGCAGACTTTCATTTTCAATAATTTCTGAAACAATCAGGCTCGCTTTATTCCGCCACATCATGTCTTTGTTATCAATGAATTTCGGATTGATATAATGGATGGCGAAAATTCCTTTTCGTAGAAGAATTGGTGCGATGACATCAGAAAACTCACTGTAGCCATCATCAAAAGTCAATAAGATGCCAGGTCTGGAAGTTTTCTTTCTGCTGAGATAATCTTCCCAGTTAATGAATTCAAAATTTTTCGAAAGAAAATCCAGATCCTTCTCAAACTGTGCAGCTGAACGATAAGGAAAAAGGTGCTTTGCATGTTTTACATCTTCATCAGAAACTAGGTGATAAACCAAAACCAGCTGGCCGGCTGGCAAAAAGCCGGAAAAACCACCAAAAGAAAAACACTTTGATATAGGATTGATAATCCGGAAAAATCTGGTTTTGAAACTCATCAGAAAAAAAACTTTGCCAAAGATAATGATCTCTGGCAAAGCTGTATTCAGTTTAGAATTAAAAATTTTACTTTACAATCTTCATTTCATTGATGAGCCATTTCGCATCCGCATATTTATCGATTACAAAAAGGATATATTTGGTGTCAACCATAATATTTCTGCAAAGCCTAGGGTCATAATTGATGTCGCTCATTGTTCCTTCCCATTGTCTGTCGAAGTTGAGACCGATCAGATTCCCGTAAGCATCCAGAGCCGGGCTTCCGGAGTTGCCGCCTGTCGTATGATTGGTCGCTGTGAAGTTCACAGGAACGTCTCCGGTCTTATCCTTATAGATACCATAATCTTTGGTGTTGTAAAGATTGATCAGCTTTTTAGGAAGATCAAATTCATAATCTCCGGGGATATATTTTTCCAGCACACCTGCCAGATGTGTCTGGTAACCATAGGTCACGGCATCTCTTGGATTTGAGCCTTTTACTTTTCCGTAAGTCACACGCAGGGTAGAGTTGGCATCTGGGAAGAATTTTCTGTCCTTATCGGTTTCCATCTGTTGTGCCATGAATTTTTTCTGCAAAACATCAATGTCTGCCTGCAGAGCGGTAACCTGCTTATCCGTAGTTTCCAGGTAAGACGTTTTAAACGTGCCGAACATCTGCACCAGCGGATCTTTCTTCAGGTTTTCCACTAATGTTTTTTGGTCGGCAAAAAGCTTATCCATGTTTTTAGCTACATTCTTATCATCTTTTGTTCTCCCGGTGATCATGGACATTTTGGAAACATTGTCCATCATGCCCAGGTTTTTACCTTCGTCTTTCAGAAGGTTAAAATCTCTCGGAAGAAAATTGGACGGCGTTTTGTTGGCATATAAAGCCAGCACTTTCGCCGTTACTTTCGCATCGAGTTCCGCATCATAGTCTTTGTAGATCTCTGTCAGTCTTTCTTTCAGAGCTTCTACGTTTTTATCGTCCATTTTACCGGCTTCATAGCTTTGGATATAGTTATTGAAGATGCCCGCCAGGGTATAGGTTTCGGAATTCCGCACGATTTCAGAATAATACGCTCTGTGCAATGCATAAGGTGCCTGTTCATTATACTTCAGATTGAGCTGGTCTATCGTTGTTTTGATAGCCGGGTTTTTGGAGATCAGTGTCTGCTCATATTGTTGTTTTTTGCCGACAGCATTGGATTTTTTCAGACCTTCGATCTCGCCCTGCCATTTTTTCCAGGCATTGGATATTCTGGCATATTTTGATGCGTATTTTATCCTTGTGGCGTTATCAGTACGCATTTTCTCATCCAGGGTTTTCAGAGCGATATTGCGCACGGCTATCATCGCAGGATCTATCTCGTTCATTATTTTTTCTACAGCAACTGCAGGAAGATATTCCGTAGTCCGGCCCGGAAATCCGAAAACAAAAGTGAAATCGTCCTCTTTTTTATCCTTGATAGATATTGGCAGGAAATGTTTCGGAACGTATGGGATATTATCTTTAGAATACTCTGCGGGCTTATTGTTCCTGTCTGCATAGATTCTGAACATGGAAAAATCGCCTGTATGCCTAGGCCAAACCCAGTTGTCCGTGTCAGAGCCGTATTTCCCGATCGAGGAAGGCGGTGCGCCAACCAGGCGGATGTCCTTGTAGGTTTCTATAACGTACGCATAATACTTGTTGCCGTAATACATCGGCTTCACAGAGATGGTTTGGTAAGATTCGGTTTTCTGAGCTTTTTTATAAGCTTCCGTATTGTCTGCTATTTTTTTAGAAAGATCAGCTCCTGTGAGTCCTTCTGTTCCTGCCAGGATATCTTTTGTCACTTCTTTGATATCCGTGATGAAATCTACGGTGACACCAGGATTTGGCAGTTCGCCAGTCATATCTTTTGCCCAGAATCCATTGGTCAGAAGGTCGTTTTCCACACTGGAATGGGACTGGATGTTGTCGTAGCCACAGTGGTGGTTGGTAAGCAGAAGTCCTTTTGGCGAAATGATTTCGGCAGTACATCCGCCGTCGAACTGTACCACGGCATCTTTGATGCTGGCTTTTGACGGGTCGAAGATATCTTTTGCAGTGATCTTCATTCCCAGATCTTTCATTTCCTTTTCATTGAGCTCCGTCGGGATCCACATCCCGCCATATTGCTGGCCAAATGCCATGACAGCCGGAAGAAGCAAGGCTGATAGAAGAATTTTTCTTTTCATAAACAGATTCTATTATTTTTTCAAAGGTCTTATTTGATCGCCCGGTATCATCGGTTTGGATTGATAAACAGTGGCGATTTTCATTATACCAATTAAACTTGACGAATTTAAAGAAAATTTTCTGAACGATGGGATGCTAAGAATAGGATCTCCTCCGGATTTGATGGATTGCCCTGGGATTTTACAGGTGAGCCTACCTTTTCGATATGTGAGCCTACCTTTCCGATAGGCAAGGCTATCTTTTTGATAGGCAAGCCTACCTTTCCGATAGGCGAGCCTACCTTTCCGATAGGCGAGCCTACCTTTTTGATAGGTGAGCCTACCTTTTTGATAGGTGAGCCTACCTTTTCGATAGGCAAGGCTAACCTTTAGATAGGTGATCTTGCCTTTTTTAACGTTCGCAGATATAGATTTTATAATTATGCTTATTAAAATATAAGCTAAACCTATTTATTTTCATGTAGAATATAATATCAGATTACCGAAGCTGATTTATTGATTTTATTCGGAAAGATTCTTGACACTCAGCCGGTCTTCGACATATTCAATTGTCGTTTTGCCATGTGGTTTTGGGTTGCCATCTTCACCAAGTGCCACAAAAACCAATTTGTCAATGGTAATGATTTTCTGGTGGGTCATTTTATTCCTTACTTCGCAACGCAGGGTCAATGATGTTTTCCCGAATTCCACAACTTCGATGCCTATTTCGATAATGTCGCCCTGTTTGGCAGAACTCACAAAGTTGATTTCTGAAATATACTTGGTTACCGTCCTGGAGTTTTCTAATTGAATGATCGCATACAAGGCTGCTTCCTCATCGATCCATTGCAGCAATCGTCCCCCGAAAAGAGAATGATTGGGATTCAGGTCTTCTGGTTTGATCCACTTTCTGGTGTGATAATTCATCATAATTCTGTACCATTTTAATTTGTTGCAAAGTTAAAGTTTCCCCGTCGATTTAACAGTTTCGGAAAATAGAAATTATAGATGGTCACATTAATTTTCTAAAATGTTGAGACATTTTTTTTGGTTGAATTTTTGATTCCCTAGATTCTTAGTATTTTTGTAAAAATTATTTTAAAAAATGTCAAAAGTAAAAATAGGTACAGTTCAGATGTCTTGTGTTGCAGACAAGCAGGCCAATCTGGACAAAGCCATTGAAAAAATAAAAGAAGCCGCTGCAAAAGGCGCACAGATCGTTTGTTTACAGGAGCTTTTCACATCCTTATATTTCTGTGATGTAGAAGATTACGACAACTTCGAATTAGCAGAACCAATTCCTGGTCCTTCGACCGATGCATTGTCTCCGGTTGCTAAAGAATTGGGCGTTGTGATTATCGCTTCATTATTCGAGAAAAGAGCACAGGGGCTTTACCATAATACCACTGCAGTTATAGATGCAGACGGGACATATCTCGGTAAATACCGTAAAATGCACATCCCTGATGATCCGGCTTTTTATGAAAAATTCTATTTCACGCCGGGAGATTTGGGTTATAAAATTTTCCCAACCAGATTTGGGAAAGTCGGCGTGTTGATTTGCTGGGATCAATGGTATCCGGAAGCATCCAGAATCACGGCTTTGATGGGTGCGGATATTATGTTCTACCCAACAGCAATCGGCTGGGCAACAGACCAGGATGAGGAAACCAATCAGGATCAATACAATGCCTGGCAAACCATTCAGCGTTCGCACTCGGTTGCGAATGGCGTTCCAGTAGTTTCTGTGAATAGAGTAGGCTTCGAACAAGATGGTGCCATGAAATTCTGGGGCGGAAGTTTTGTGACCAATGCTCAGGGAAAGCTTTTATATCTTGGTTCTCATGATAAAGAAGAAGTGGCAGTAACCGAAGTTGACCTTGCCCAAACAGACTATATGAGAAAACACTGGCCTTTCCTGAGAGACAGAAGAATCGAGACTTATTCGCCGATTACGAAACGTTTTATTGATGAGGATTAATGGTTATAGATAAAGATTTTAATCCTTTAGAAAATGGATATACCTTCCCCGCAGAATGGGAAGAACACGAAGCAACCTGGCTTTCCTGGCCTCACAAGGAAGAATCCTGGCCGGAAAGAATCGATTTGATTTATCCTGCTTATGCCAAATTTATCGCGGAATTGACAAAAGGCGAATTTGTTTGCATCAATGTCAAAGACCAAGAAATGCAGGCTTTCGCAATGGAACATATTTCAAAAGCCGGAGCAGATATTTCAAAAGTTGAGTTTTATTTTAATGAAACCAATGACGCCTGGTGCAGAGACCACGGACCCGCATTTTTAGTGAACAAAAACGGAGAAGAACCTCAAAAAATCATCGTAGATTGGGGTTTCAATGCTTGGGGAGGAAAGTATCCGCCATTCGAACTGGATGATGTCATTCCTACTAAAATTGCGGAAGAAAAAGGATTGCCGGTTTTGTATCCAGGAATTATTATGGAAGGCGGTTCAGTCGAATTCAACGGTGCCGGAACAGTTCTGACTTCCAAATCTTGTTTGCTTAATGAAAACAGGAATCCACATTTGTCTCAGGAAGAAGTGGAAGAGTTTTTGAAAAAATATTACGGACAAAAACAGGTTCTTTGGGTTGATGACGGAATTGTTGGTGATGATACAGACGGTCACGTGGATGATACTATTCGTTTTGTAAATGAAAATACAGTTTTGACAGTTATCGAAGATAATCCTGAAGATGACAATTACGAAATTCTTCAGACCAACCTTCGTCAACTACAGGAAATGACTTTGCAGAATGGCGAAAAACTGAACATTATTGAATTGCCGATGCCAGACCCGGTTTATTGTGACGGGCAAAGATTGCCAGCATCTTATGCTAATTTTTACATCGCCAATAAGTCAGTGATTGTGCCGACTTATCGATGTGACAAAGATGCAGTAGCTTTAGAAATCATTAAAAATTGTTTTCCTGACAGAGAAGTGGTTGGAATAGATTCTACTGATATTATCTGGGGATTGGGAAGTTTCCACTGTTTGAGCCAGCAAGAACCTTTGGTATAGATTTAGCCTGCAGAATTGCAGGTTTTTTTATTTGATAAATATGATTGAGAACATAACTAACGATTCTGTCAAAAAATTTCTTCCTTTGATTTTGGGGACAGCGATTTTTATGCAGATGCTGGATTCCACGATTCTGAATACGTCTTTGCCTTCCATCGCCAGAGATTTGCAGGAATCGCCTTTGGATATGCAGAATGCCATCATCAGTTACGTCTTGACTTTGGCTCTATTTATGCCGGTCAGCGGATTTTTGGCAGATAAATTTGGAACAAAAAAAATTTTTATTCTTTCGCTGATAGTTTTTTCGTTAGGTTCATTGTTTTGCTCACTATCACAAAATCTTACCGAATTGGTAATTTCAAGAGTGATTCAAGGGGTTGGTGGTAGTTTAATGACACCTGTAGGTAAATTAGCATTGATCCGGGCTTTCAGCAAAAATGAACTTCTGAAAGCTATGAATTTCGCCATCATTCCGGCTTTAATCGGTCCGGTTATGGGACCTGTCGTCGGCGGATATATGGTAGATTATCTCAGCTGGCACTGGATTTTTTTGATTAATATTCCCATCGGAATTTTAGGAATTGTTCTTAGTTTAAAATATATGCCCAACTACAAATCCCCTGTCATAGACTTTGATTTGAAGGGGTTTCTGATTTTTGCATTGGCTTCATTATTACTTTCGAGTGCGCTGGAAATATTAGGAAATGCTCAGAATCTAACGCCTGTTTTGTTGATATTTGCATTAGGATTTCTAATGCTCTATTTGTATTACAAACACGCCAAAACAGACAATAATCCTATTTTCCCCCTGAATCTTTTTAAAGTCAGAACGTTCAGAGTTGGGATTTTGGGAAATCTGGCAACGAGATTGGGAATCAGTTCCATTCCGTTGTTGGTCCCGTTGATGATTCAGATCGCTTATGGAAAATCGGCGTTGACTTCTGGTTGGATTGTTGCGCCAATGGCACTTACGGCAATGTTTGGGAAATCTTTTGTGATCGGAATTCTGGATAGATTTGGTTACCGCAAAACTTTGATGGTCAATACATTTATTATCGGGATTTTGATTTGTTGTTTGGCGATTCCCAGTGTTCAAAGTTCGATTTATTGGTTTGTTCCAATATTGTTGATTCTTGGATTTTTCAACTCGATCCAGTTTACATCGATGAATACTATTTCCATTGCCGATTTAAGACCCCATCAAAACAGCAGCGGGAATTCTTTGGTTTCTGTGAATCAGCAATTTGCGGTTGGATTTGGAATTGCGTTCGGTTTGATTGTTTTGAAATTGTTCGAAGGCGATACGACTTTTGTGAAGAATCAAGTACACACAGCTTTCCGGTATACTTTTTTGGTTGTAGGATTTCTCACGATACTTTCCGGTCTTGTTTTCCGTCGGCTTAATTTCCGTGATGGTGAGAATATGAAATCCGTTTAGGTACAAATTATTTTTAATCGATTATCTTTGTAAATCTTGGAATTCAATATTTTTAAATTCTAAGGATTGACTTCTGCTAAATTAATGAATTATTCTAAACTAATTTCTTCTGATATTCAATACTATATCGGTCAAAATATCAATTCTGATTTAAATAGATTATTATTGAAAAAATCGCCGTTTCCGGAAGTTTCGATGCAGCAAATTGTTCAACAAATCAAGGGTAAAAAAACAGCAGAAAAAAAGTTTCCATTTTTATTAAAAGAAGCAATTGTATTCCCACCAAATCTCAATCTGGAACAAGCTTCCTCACAATCAACAGCAGAATATAAAGCTCAAAATCTTAGTGGAAAATCTTTCCTCGATTTAACCTGCGGATTTGGGATTGATGCTTATTTTATGTCTCAAAATTTTGCTGAAGTAACATTAATCGAACAAAATCCAGAACTGATTTCCATCGTTGAGAATAATTGGAAAATATTGGACAGAAAGGCGAGTTTTATCAATGAAAGTTTAGAAAGATTCTTAGAAAATAATCAGCAAAGATTTGATGTCATTTATCTCGATCCGGCAAGACGAGACTTGCAAAATAAAAAAAAATTTCTGCTTGAAGATTTATCACCAAATCTTTTAGAGATAGAGAATAGCTTAAGTTCAATCTCTGATAAAATCATTGTGAAATTATCGCCGTTAATTGATATTTCTTATTTGATTTCAGAATTGAAAAATATAACTGAAATTCAGATTATTGCGGTTAGAAATGAAGTGAAAGAACTTTTATTAATTATTGACAATCAAGAAAAAAGAGAAAAGAACAAAGATGTCAAAATTCGTTGTACAAATTTAGAATCTGGCGAACAAGAATTTTCTTTCAATTTTAATGACGAAAAATCAGCAAAGTCAGAATTTTCAGAAAGTTTGAATTTCCTTTATATTCCTAATAATTCCATTTTGAAAGCTGGTGCATTTAATATTATTTCAGATAAATTCGGACTGAAAAAACTGCACCCGAACAGCCATTTTTATACTTCAGAGCATAAAATCGAAAATTTTACAGGACGCATTTTACAAATCGAAAAAATTGAGGCTAAAGATTTGAATAAAGGAGAGAAGTATAATATTGTTTGTAAGAATTATCCTTTAAAACCTGAAGAAATCAGGAAAAAATATAAACTGACTGATGGTGGAAATCAATATTTGATTTTCACGCAATCTATTAAAGGGAAAGAAATTCTTAAAAGTTTTTGATCCAGGTTTCTAAATCGATCTTTCTTAGATTGAACCAAATATTAATTTTGATGAAAATCTGTGATATTTTTAAAAATAATTTAATTCATATAATTAATAACAGTAAAAAATCACTACATTTGCACGCGTAAAAAATGGATATGCAAAACATTAGAAATATAGCGATTATCGCACACGTTGACCACGGAAAAACGACTTTGGTTGATAAGATTATTCATGCAACAAACATCTTCAGAGAGAATCAGGAGAGTGGTGAGTTGATTATGGATAACAACGATCTAGAGAGAGAAAGAGGAATTACGATTCTTTCAAAAAACATTTCTGTTAATTACAAAGACACAAAAATCAATGTAATCGATACACCTGGTCACGCAGATTTTGGTGGTGAAGTAGAAAGAGTTCTTAAAATGGCTGACGGTGTAATCTTATTGGTAGATGCATTCGAAGGACCAATGCCACAAACACGATTTGTACTTCAGAAGGCTTTGGAATTAGGTCTTAGACCTTTGGTTGTTATCAATAAAGTTGATAAGCCGAACTGTCGTCCGGACGAAGTTCATGATCAGGTTTTTGACTTGTTCTTTAATCTGGATGCAACTGAAGAGCAATTGGATTTCCCAACGTTCTACGGTTCTTCTAAACAAGGTTGGTTCAACACTTCATTAGAACAAACTGACAATATTTTCCCATTATTAGACGGGATTTTACAATACGTTCCGGAGCCGAAAGTTTCTAAAGGAACGTTGCAAATGCAGATCGTTTCTTTGGATTTCTCTTCTTTCTTAGGAAGAATCGCGATTGGAAAAGTAATCAGAGGCGAAATCAAAGAATCTCAATGGATCGGTTTGGCACAAGCTGACGGAAAAGTTGTGAAAGGAAAAGTGAAGGAGCTTTACGTTTTCGAAGGTCTTGGAAAGAAAAAAGTAACCGAAGTGAAAGCTGGAGATATCTGTGCTGTAGTAGGTTTTGACGCTTTCCAGATTGGAGATTCTTTCGTAGATCTAGAAAATCCAGAGCCATTGCCAAGAACAGCGATCGATGAGCCAACGTTGAATATGACGTTCTCTATCAACAATTCTCCTTTTTTTGGTAAGGATGGTAAATATGTAACTTCTAATCACCTTAAAGAAAGATTAACCAAAGAATTAGAGAAAAACTTGGCATTGAGAGTTCAGCAGACTGACGATGCAAATACTTTCCTGGTTTTTGGTAGAGGTATTCTTCACTTGTCAGTTTTGATTGAAACCATGAGAAGAGAAGGTTATGAGATGACAATCGGTCAGCCTCAAGTAATCCTGAGAGAAGACGAAAACGGTCAAAAACTAGAGCCATATGAGTCTTTGGTTGTTGATGTTCCTGAAGAATTTGCTTCCAGAGTTATTGATTTGGCGACTCAGAGAAAAGGTGACCTTCACATCATGGAAACTAAAGGTGAGATGCAGCATATGGAATTCGAGATTCCGTCCAGAGGATTGATCGGATTGCGTTCTCAGATGTTAACTGCTACTGCCGGTGAAGCTATTATGGCGCACCGTTTCACAGAATATAAGCCTTTCAAAGGTGCAATTCCTGGAAGAAACAATGGTGTTCTGATCAGTAAAACGCAAGGTCCTGCAACGGAATATTCTATTGCTAAATTACAAGACAGAGGTAAGTTCTTTGTTGATCCGGGTGAGGAAATCTACGCAGGTATGATCATCGGAGAGCAAAACAAGCCGGGAGATCTTGTCGTAAACATTGTTGAAGCAAAACAGTTGAATAACATGAGAGCTTCCGGAAAAGATAAAGACACCGGAGTTGCTCCGAAAATCTTATTCTCTCTTGAAGAATGTATGGAATATATCCAGGCTGATGAAGCGATCGAAGTAACTCCGAACTTCATCCGTATGAGAAAGAAAATCCTTTCTGAAGAGGAAAGAAAAAGAATGGAAAGAGGCGCAAAAGCATAATCATTCCAATCAAATATTAAAAGCATCCAATTTTTGGATGCTTTTTTTGTTATTAAAATATTATCGTTTAGTTTTGCAGGCTATGAAATCTAGATTATCATTCTTAAACATACTTTTACCCTTATTTTTAGTGGTTTCGTGTGCAACAAAAACTAAGAAACCAACATCTAAATCTGGTGTTAAAAAGCCAGTTGTTAAAACTGAAATCAATCTTCCGCCAAAACCAGTTGTTCAATTGAATAATATCAAATTACCGGAAATCAAAAGAGAATTCCGTTCAGTTTGGATTGCATCTGTGGCAAATATAAATTGGCCTTCCAGAAATAATCTTTCTGCAGATCAGCAAAAACAAGAAGCGATACAAATGTTGGATATGCTGGTTGATCTCAATTTCAATGCGGTGATTCTGCAGGTTCGTCCTTCAGCGGATGCTTTGTACAAAAGTTCTCACGAACCCTGGTCGCATTTCTTGACCGGACAAATCGGTTTGTCGCCTTATCCCGAATATGATCCAATGCAGTTTTGGATTGATGAATGTCATAAACGAGGTCTGGAGTTTCACGCTTGGTTGAATCCATTCCGAGCGCATCATTCCAATGGTGGTGTGATTTCGTCTGAATCAATGGTAAGAAAATCGCCCGAAAATGTAATCAAATTAAAAAACGGAATGTATTGGTTTGATCCTGCTGATGACAGAACGCAAGATCAGGCTTCGAAAGTCATTAAAGATATCATTTCGAGATACGATGTCGACGGGATTCATCTCGATGATTATTTTTATCCTTATGCCGAATATAATGGCGGAAAGGATTTTCCTGATAATAAAACGTGGTCGGTTTATAAGCAATCCGGCGGAACGCTTTCAAGAGCCGATTGGCGAAGAGGAAATGTCAATAAATTTGTGAAAAGAATCTATGACGAAATCAAAGCTCAGAAAAATGATGTGAAATTCGGAATCAGCCCTTTTGGAATTTGGAAACCTGGTTATCCTGCCGGAATCAAAGGTTCTTCTCAGTACGACGAGCTATATGCAGATGCCAAATTATGGCTGAACCAAGGTTGGGTAGATTATTTCACGCCTCAGTTGTATTGGCCTGTAGATTCGCCGGGACAGAGTTTTCCGCTTCTTTTGAAATGGTGGAATGACGAGAATACAAGAGCCCGTCATCTTTGGCCTGGCTTGAATACCGTTGCTGTAAAAGCTCCAAATAAAGCAACAGAAATTGCCCGCGAAATAGACGTTACTAGACAAATCCTGAAAAATAATGCAGGAGAAGTTCATTACAGTATCGCAGGAATCAGTAAAAATTACGAAATGCAGCAGGAATTAAAAACAAAATCCTATAAAGAGAAGGTCTTAATTCCTGAGTCAAATTGGCTGACAACAAACGTTTTAACAGAACTTAATGTAAATGTGAGAAAAGAATCCAGTAACTTTTTGATCAGCTGGAACAGACAAACAGAAGCTTTGTCTTATGTTATTTATCTGAAATATGGCGACAATTGGCAAACAGAAATCTTGTCTCCGCAAGGCATTAACAAAACAGTTCCTTCATTTTCAAATGGAAAAAAACTGACGACAATTGTAGTAAGATCTGTTGGAAAATTAGGAAAATTAAGTCCTTACAAAGTAATTTCTGCCAATTAAAAAAAAACTCAAAACACCGATAGAAACTATTCTATGATATCAGAGCTGCTTTCTATGTTTTTTATTTTTATTTATCGATGGGGTTTAAAAATATTGTAAGAAATTTAGTTAATTTAAAATATTACTAAACTCCTTCCGATACTGCGACGGACTTTTCTGTGTATGTTCTTTAAAAGTTTTGTTGAAATAACTGAAATTGTTAAATCCACTGTCAAAGCAAACTTCGGTAATGCTCATCGGCTGTTCTGCCAGGAGTTTTAGAGAATGTGTGATTCTGTATTCATTCACGAATTGTGTGAAGGTTTTGTTCGTGATTTTTTTAAAATATCTACAAAAAGATGGCACCGTCATATTGGATAATTCAGATACGGTTTCCAAAGTGATCTGCTCCTTGAAATGGTCTTTTACATAATTGAAAATCACACTGATTCGGTCATTGTCCTCTTTTTGTGTTTGCAGGTAATATTTTGAAGCATTCAGGATTTTATAATCCTGAGTCTGAGAAAGTTCGTCCAGAATCTCCACTAAAATCATCAATTTGGACAAAGAGGACGCTTGGGTCAACGCATCAATTTTAGGTTTTAATGCTTTTTTGACTTGTTCTCCGTAAACAATTCCGCTTTTTGCTTTTTCCAGTAATGCTAAAATCCGCATCATTTCCGGTGCTTTCCAGAACTGAGAACCGAGAAAATCCATCGAAAACTGTATCACGATCTCATAGTCGTTTTTCGTGTTTTCATTCGTCATTCCACAATGTGGAAGATTACTTCCGATAAGAATCAAATCGCCATCTGTGAAGTAAGAAATATTACTCCCAATCTGCCGTTTCCCGGAGCCTTTGTGCACAAAAATCAATTCAATCTCCGGATGGAAATGCCAGAAATTGGATTTGATGTTTTCATTTCTGTTATATTTTAAACAGGTAAAACTACTGCCTACATCAGGACTGACAGATTCTAAAACAGGATTGTAATGTTTCATGTGTACATTCTATTCTTTTAAATTTCAAATGTTGACGCAAATTTCTGATTGATTTTTTGCCATTTTAAAATGAGTTGCGATTTGATGATACAAAGATATTTAATATGTTTTAAATTACCATATTTTATCAATTAACATTTAGTTAATGTTAATATAGAACATATAAATGAAAATTGTCTTGTATTATTTAACAAATATCCATGATACATTTGCATAGTAAAAACAATTAAAAAGAAATTATTATGAAAAGTATATTAAAATTAAGCCTGATTATTGGATTTGTGTTTGTAACAATGAGTGTTTCTGCAAAAGACAGATTATTTTCAATCTCTTTGACAGAAGCCAGTTCCAAAACGTTGCGTTTTGAAATCTTCAATGCGGAAAATGTATCTCTTTATTTCTATAATGACAGGAAGGACGAAATCTATTCTGAAAACACTGGCAATAAAGAAAATGTAGAAAAATCTTACGACCTGTCAAGCCTTTCTGCTGGAGAATATTTTTTGGTGGCTGAATCTGATTTCAGAATCGAAAAATATAAAGTAACTATTGATAAGAATGGAAATGTTGAAGCCACGAAAACGCCTGTTATTGCATTCAACAAACCAGAATATACGATCGAAAATAACATCGTAAAATTGCATATCGATAATGTGGAAAGTGGTGTTAATGTTACAGTCTCCGACCTTTCTAATAACGAGTATTATAATAAAACGGTTAAAGCAAACAACGGCGAAATCAATTTGAAATTTGACTTGAACTCTAAAAATTCTCCTGCTTATATCATCAGTGTAGAAAAGAATGGTGATGTCTTCAACAGGATGATCACTTTGAGATAGTTTCTCTAGACCAAGGTTATATATTATTTTCAAAGGCTTCGTAATTGAAGCTTTTTTTATACCTATAAAAAAGCCCAATTTATACAATTGGGCTTTGTGTTTACAGCACTTCCTTGATGTGTTTATAATTACTGGCAATCGTATCTGCTACTTCTTTGAAATTCCCATCCAGCATCATTCTTGTCATCACAATTCCCATTCCTCTCATTTGATCCCAGCCAACTTTTGGTGGCATTGCCAGCGCATTTGGGTCTGTGAAAATATTGATCAGTACAGGTCCTTTGGTTTGTAAAGCATCATCAATGGCTTCTTCAACTTTTTCAGGGTCGGAGACATTGATGCCTTTGATTCCGAATGCCTGAGCCAACAATCCGAAGTCCGGATTTACCATATCAGTCTCATTATCAGGAATTCCATTGACTTCCATTTCCAGTTTTACCATTCCTAAAGAACGGTTGTTGAACACGATGATTTTTATTGGTAATTCATATTGTTTTATAGTTGCAATATCTCCCAATAACATAGAAATTCCACCGTCACCACAAAGCGAAATAACCTGTCTGTCAGGATATGATAATTGTGCGCCGATTGCCATTGGCATGGCGTTCGCCATCGTGCCGTGACTGAATGAGCCTAGTAGTTTTCTCTCGCCAGTTGCTTCCAGATATCTTGCGCCCCAAACACAGCACATTCCTGTATCTACGGTGAAAATAGTGTCTTTATTAGCTTTTTTGTTGATGGTTTCTGCGACAAATTCTGGCGAGATATAATTTTCTTTCCCTTTATCTTCTATATAAGATCGAAGGTTATTTTTTACTTTTTGATAGAATTCTAATTGTTTATTAAGGAAATTGCTGTCATCATTGACTTTGATCAAAGGCAAAAGGTGAATCAGTGAGTCTTTGATCTTTCCTGCAAAACCTCTAGTTAATTGTGCACGTCTTCCAAGACGCTCCGGTTTATCATCGATTTGAATAATGACTTTATCGACAGGCATAAATTTTACATACGGGAAATCTGTTCCGAGTAACAAAATAACGTCAGCCTCGTGCATCGCTTTGAAGGCAGAAGGTAATCCGAGAAGTCCAGTCATTCCCACTTCATAAGGATTATTATACTGAATTCCCATTTTTCCACGGAAAGAATATCCGATTGGTGCTTTCAGTTTTTCTGCTAAGGCAATCACTTCAGCGTGCGCATCCGAAGCGCCGATTCCACAGTATATGGCAACTTTCTTTTGAGAATTTAGGTGTTGCGCCATCCAGTTCAATTCCTCGTCTGATGGGATAATTCTTGGATTGGTTTTGAAGATAAGGTCGGAGCTTATATTTTTTACAGCTTTAGCCTCGAAAAGATCGCCAGGCATTCCCAATACCGAAACGCCTCTTTCAGAAATTGCGTGTTGTAAAGCGGCTTGCAACATTCTGGGTGCTTGTTCTGGCGTTGTGGCGATTTGGTTATAAATAGAGCAGTCATCAAATAATTTAATCGTATTCGTTTCCTGAAAATAAGAAGTTCCAAACTCCGTGCTTTCACAAGTTGAGGCAATTGCCAAAACGGGAACATTGCCGCGATTGGCTTCGTAAAGTCCGTTGATGAGATGCACATGACCAGGACCGGAACTTCCTGCACAAACGGCCAGACCTTCCAACTCAGCTTCGGCAGCCGCAGCAAAGGCACCAACTTCTTCGTGCCGTACATGAATCCACCGAATAGAACCTTCCCGTTTTATGGCATCGTTGAGAAAATTAAGACTGTCACCCGTGACAGCATACAAACGTTTAACTCCTGCTTGTACCAATATCTCAACGAATTGGTCTGCAATATTTTTTGACATAGTTCTTACGATTTTAGATTGACTTAAAATTCGTAAAAAAATGTTTTAAAATTAAATTTTCAACTATAAATATTTGTTAAATAAAATCAATGAAAATGTTTCGGAAAAGCTTCTTTCGGACTTTGCTTCATAATATTAAGAAGAAACCAGGATTTCAGGAAGCCGTAACCGTAAGAAAACATTTGGATATAAGTGGAAATAATGGCCATCCCGGCAATGCTGATATTTTTCGTCACTATCAAAGCGTGGAAGAAAACGAGAAATGTATAAAGTCCGTATAACGCTAGAATTAAACCATTTTCCCAAACGAAATAATGAATTATTCCCATCAGATATCCGATTAAAAATAGGCTTGGAAACCAGAATGTCGGTTTTACGTAATCAGGATGTCTTTGATTCAGAATCGGTCTTGCGCAGCCGAACTGATACACTTGTTTTGAGAATTTTCCAAAGTCGGTTCTTCGTTTGTGGTAAACACCAATATTATCGTAAAATCTAGTTGTAAAGCCATTTTCCCAAAGTGTCATTGACAAATCTGGATCTTCACCGATTCTCATTTCAGAAAAACCGTTGACTTCCAGAAAAATCTTTTTATTGACGCCCATATTGAAACTTCTGGGTTGGAATTTGGTGACGGCATTTTTATTTCCGCGGATTCCGCCGGTTGTGAAAACCGAAGTCATCGAGTAGGAGATTGCTTTTTGCATCAGATTAAATCCTTTGTGTGCTTTATCTGCGCCACCGAAAGCATCACAAGGATTTTGTGTCAGGTTTTTTTTGATATTTTCAATGTAATCTTTTTCGACGATCACGTCAGAATCTACAAAAACCAGCCAGTCATTTTTCGCACGTTTTGCGCCGTAATTCCGGCTTAGTCCTGGTCCTGAATTATCTTTCCTGAAAAACTGAATGTCCAGTTGTTCTTCAAATAATTGTACCGTCGGGAGCAGTGCGATTTTGGAACCGTCATCGACAATGATTACTTCGAAATTTTTATCTGTCTGATGAGAAAGAGAATTAAGAAGCTCGAATAATTCGTCTTTCCTGTTGAAGATTGCTATGATGATGGAGATGGTTGCCAATGTGAATTATGAAATTATTTCCAAAAATATTGAAAAAGCTTTTAAATTTGAAAAAAAGTGACCATGGATTTAAATATTTTCGAAAAAGAACATTTCAAGACTTTGATTCAATTCAAAGATTATTTTGCAGTTTGAAAATCTTCTTTCGGTAAACAGAATTCCTTTTTTTGTGGAAGAAATAAGTAATACGAATATTTCAGATGATCGAAGATATTATTTTCTCCAGGAGAATCGTGAGCAGATTAATCTGATACTAAAGGAAAACGCCATAATTCCTATGAATGAAAATTATGGCGTTTCTGATTTGCAACAATCCCGAAAGATTTATAAAATTTATGGAGTTGTCTTATTGTCAGTTTTTATAATACTTTTAGGCCTATTTTATATTTTTAAAATATTAACTGAGCTATAATTCTTTATCTATATATTTCCCTTTCTTAGAACCATCATACATTTCATACTGCAAAAATCTCGTTTCCAATTTTCCGTTGAATAACTTTATTTTTCTTGAAGGTCTAAGTCCGATTTTCTTCGGCGCATCCAGGTCTGCAGAGATCAGCCAGGCCAAAGTATTTGGATAATGTTGTTTGAAAGTATCTCCGATTTTTTTATAAAAGTCATCATCATTAATAGAGATTCTTTCGTCATAAGGCGGGTTAAAAACCATTAATAACGGGAACATATCTTTTTCAGACTCAAAGAAATCCTGCTTTCTTACTTCGATGACATCTTCCATTTCTGCAGCTTCAATATTGTTTCTCGCAGCATTCAGCGCTCTGGGATCCATATCATAACCGACAATTTTTCCCGTGAACTCTCTTACTCTGTTGATCCGGAATTCCTTGATTTTCAGGAATAATTCTTCGTCATAGTTTTTCCAGTTCTGGAATGCGAATTCTTTCCTGAAAATCTGAGCCGGAAGATCCATTGCAATCATTGCCGCTTCGATAAGTAATGTTCCTGAACCACACATTGGATCCAAAAAATTACCTTTTCCGTCCCAGCCTGCAAGCTGCAGCATTCCGCTGGCCAAAACTTCATTGATGGGCGCAACAGTCTGTTCTTTCCTGTAACCACGTTTGAAAAGCGGCTCGCCGGAACTGTCCAAAGAGATGGTTACCAACTCTCTGTCAATATGTAGGTGGAATTTGATGTCAGGATTATCTTTATTAACACTTGGTCTTATGTTATGTTTTTCCTGGAAATAATCCACAATAGCGTCTTTCATTTTCAGAGTCATGAACTGGGAATGACTGAATCTTTCAGAATTTACTGTCGCATCAATGGCAAATGACTGGTGTTTTTCCAGAAACTGATCCCACTCGAACTTAAACAATTTATCATAATATTTTCCTTCATTAAATGCCTTGAATTCCAAAACCGGAATGATGATCTTGAGAGCGGTTCTGCAGGAATAATTAAGTTTATAAAGAAAACCCAGGTCGCCTTCGCAGGTGACAGCACGGTTTTTAACTTCAACTTTTTTACCACCCAGTTTTTTTACTTCTTCCGCCAAAACCTGTTCTAATCCGAAAAAAGTTTTGATCTGTATTTGCAGATTGTCTGTATTCATCCCACAAAGATAATAGATATTTAGATGATAGATAATAGACTTTAAAACTTATGGAAAATCTGTTGTCTCCATTATGCTGATCTCAAGTCTATTTTCCTTATTTTTGCAGGATGCAATGGTTCGAAGAGTGGTTTGATACACCATATTATCATATTTTATACAGCAATCGGGATTATAAGGAAGCAGAAAATTTTCTGAATCTTCTGACTGATTTTCTGAATCTTGAAGAAAAATCAAAAATAATCGATCTGGCTTGCGGAAAAGGAAGACATTCTGTTTATCTCAATAAATTGGGTTATAAAGTTTTAGGTCTTGATCTTTCTGAGCAAAGTATCAATTATGATAAACAATTTGAGAATGAATCATTGAAATTCCGTGTTCATGATATGCGGGATGAAATAGAAAGTGGACCAGTAGATGCTGTTTTCAACCTGTTTACAAGCTTTGGTTACTTCGAGACAGAAGAAGAGGATAAAAGTGTTTTCCGGTCAGTGGCCGGGGTTCTCAAAAATGAAGGTTATTTCGTTTTGGATTTTCTGAATGCGGACTATGTGAAGAATATTATCGTACCGCAATCTTCTGTGGAAAAGGAAAATATTGTTTTCAATATCAAAAAGCATATTGAGGATGATTTTATCATAAAGGAAATCGATTTTGAAGATCAGGGAAAGCAATTTCACTTTTTTGAACGTGTGAAGCTCACATCTGCCGAAAAAATTCTGAAATTTGCTGATGAATTTGGTTTCGAACTGATTAAACGTTGGGGTGATTATCAGCTTAGCGATTTTGAGGAAAATTGTTCACCGCGTTGCATTAACTTATTCAGAGTCAGAAAATGATTATAGTTCTATTGATTTTAAGCGTTTTGGTTGGTGTTTTTCTCGGAAAATATTTCGGAAGTAAACAACAATTTGCCAAAAATCTTTTGATTCTCAGCGCCGGTTTTCTTATTACTATTTGCCTGAATGAGGTTTTTCCGGAAGTTTATCATTCTGAAGATCATAACATCGGGATTTTTGTGATTATTGGCGTCCTTATTCAGATGCTTTTGGAAAATCTTACGAAAGGCTTTGAGCACGGCCATTTGCACCATCATTCAGATGATCATTCTATTATTCCGTTTGCGTTAATTGTTGGACTTTTTGTACACGCCTTTATAGAAGGAATTCCTTTGTCTCACGAAAAGGAAACAATTTCTCCTTATTTATTAGGGATTTTGTTTCATAATATTCCTATTTCTTTTGTATTAGGAAGCTTCTTGGCTCACAGCAAAAATTTTTCCACAAAATTCTGGCTCATTGTCTTGATCTTTGCCCTGGCTTCACCTTTAGGAATGCTTCTCGGTAAATACTTCAATGAAAATCTTAAAATTTATTTTCTTGCTGTTGTCGGGGGTATATTCCTGCATATCTCATCAGTTATTATTTTTGAGAGTAACAAGAATCATAAGATGGACTGGCAAAAGATTGTGCTTGTGATCTGTGGTATAGCTCTTGCTTTAGTTGGTCATTTTTTTCACAGTCATTAATTTTTTGAGTTATTTTTTAAAAAAATATATTTATTATCATAAATAGAATATATTTGCCGATTAAATTCAAATAAAACAATACTATGAAAAAACTAACATTATTCTTTTTACTTATGTTGTCCACAATGTTTCTTGCTCAAGTGGATCAGATCTATAAACATAACGGGGAAATAATAAAGGGAACTGTGAAAAAACTTGAGGACTATTCCGTGGTTTTCACATATGAAAATGAAGATGCTGAAAATACAATCGGAAAGTATGCTGTAGAAAAAATCATATACGGGAAATCCGGAAGAACACAGGATGTTACAGAAAAAATTACAGTTAACGGAGAAGATGACTGGGATAATGTGGTGATACTGGAAGATAAATCCTATATTTCAGGACTTACTAAAAAAGGAGAGATCAAAGGAAAAACAGGTTTTGTGAGTCTTCATACAGGTAATTCTGCGGATAACAAGGCCAATAAGAAGCTTAAAATGGAAGCTGCTAAATTGAAATGTCCATTTGTGTTGCTAACTGCTGAGAAAGATATCAATCAGTCAGGAGCAAGCGGGCCTAGTTTTGGAGCTGTACAAGCGATACGGAGAGGTTTGGCTTATTCTTATTAATAAACCTTCTGAATAAACAAAATTGCACCTTCAACAGGTGCATTTTATTTTTGAAATTATACTTTATTACAGTTCGTAATTTTTTATCAAAATCCTTTTATAGTATAGCTATAATATTATAATTTTACTCAAATTAATCTTATGGGATTTTTAGACCAATTTTTTGGAAAAAAGGAAGAGCAGGATGAGAGCGTAAGTCTTTGGAATAAGCTGGAATCTGAGAAAGATCTTCAGTCGGCAATCGAAAAGTCTTCTCAGGGAAAAGTTCTGATCTTCAAGCATTCTACCAGATGCTTTATCAGCAAAACTATTCTGAAGTCTTTCGAAAGACAGATGCAGAATTCAGAGAAAAACTATACTTACTATTTTCTTGATTTGCTGGCTCACAGGAATTTATCAAACGATATTGAAACCCGTTTTGACATTGTACACCAGAGTCCGCAGCTGATTGTCCTGGATAGCGGCAAAGCAATATACAATGCTTCTCATCAGAATATTGATCTGGATAAAATTAATTAATCTCAGAAAACTTAATAATACCAATGGAATATCAGAATTTTCGGAATCACCTTTCTAAGATATTAGGCGTTCCTGTCGAAAGTTTGGAATTTTGTTCACCTTATTATGAGGTAAAGCACGCCAAGAAAAATGAAATCATCTTAAGGGAAGGCGAGATCTCCGATTCTACTTTTTTTGTGGAGAAAGGCTTGCTGAGAATGTATTCCATTGACAAAGCGGGTAAAGAGCATGTGATACAATTCGCACCGGAAAACTGGATCATTTCCGATACTACCAGCCAGTTGCTGAATGAAAAATCAAGATTCTATATCGAAGCTATTGAGGAGAGTATTATTGTTGTGACAAGGGAAGGTTTCTTTGAAAATCTGTCTAAAGTGTACCCTGCTGTCGCAGAAAAAAATCAGAAACTCATGTTCAATCATATCAAAAATCTCCAAAACAGGGTGAATGCTTTAATAAGCACAACGGCTGAAGAACGTTATCTGGAGTTTCTGAAAAAATATCCAAACCTGATGCTGAGAGTCCCGCAATGGATGGTTGCCTCTTATCTGGGAATCACCCCGGAAAGTCTTAGCCGCGTGAGAAAAGAATTGGCTAAAAAGAAATTTGAGATTTAGTATTTTGAATAAATTCTTAATATTCTTTCTTTTTTCGGTCTTTGCTTCTGCTCAAAATCAGTTTAAGGAAAATCTTAGCTACAAAACGTTTTCTGCGAAAGTCATCGGGATTTCTGACGGTGATACTATGGAAGTTCTTTACAAAAAAACACCTTTCAAAATTCGTCTTGCTCACATAGATGCCCCTGAAAAAAGAGGAAAACAACCCTTTGGTAATAATGCTAAAATGATTTTGTCTGATCTTTGTTTTGGAAAAATTGTTACAGAGAAAGCAGAGAAATATGACCGTTACAAACGGTTGATTGCTGTTATTTTTAATGATAAAGGCGAAAATGTTAATCATCAGATGATCATGCTAGGAATGGCCTGGCATTATAAAAAATATTCCGGCGATCCTGTTTACTCAAATTTAGAATCCGAAGCCAGGAAAAACAGAGTAGGACTCTGGCAAGGTAAAAATCCAATTGCACCCTGGCTATGGAGAGAAAATAAAAAGAAAAATGAATCACGAAATTTTAAAAGCCGAAATCTCCGATATTCCTGACCTGTGCGAGATGATGGAGGATTTTTATACGATTGACCTTTATCCTTTTGATGAACAAGTGACACAGGAGAATTTTGTAAAATTCATCAATAATGACAATTACGGACAATGTTTCAAGATTGCATCTGAAGGGAAGACCGCCGGTTACATCATTCTTGCGAAATATTTCAGTTTCGAATTCGGAGGTGAGATTTTGTTTTTAGATGAATTGTTTATTAAGCCAGAATTTCAAGGAAAATCTCTAGGCAAAAAAGCTTTGGAATTTGTGAAGAATTATTCTGTTGAAAATCAATTCAAAGTCGTACTTCTGGAAATAGAAAACCATAATGATAAAGCTAAAAAACTCTATGAACATTATGGTTTCCAAAATCATAAAAGGAGTCTGATGATTCTTAAGAATTGATTTGCCGTTTTATTTGGCAAACTCATTCACAACTTCATCTACTTTTTCCAGATAAGTTTTCTTTTGCTCATCAGTCGCAAAAGAATAATTGAAGGAATTTTTAACTAATGTAATGATATCTTCTTTTGAAAGATTTAAGGCTTCCTGAACCGCTTCAAAATTCGCATTCATATAGCCGCCGAAATAAGCGGGATCATCAGAATTGACCGTTGCTTTGATACCCTTGTCCAAAAGTTTTTTCAATGGATGGTTGGTCATCACATCCGTATTTCTCAATTCGAGATTGGAAAGTGGACAAACCGTTAGTGCCAGATCTCTTTTTACAATTTCCTGAACCAGATTTTCATCTTCCAGGCATCTGTTTCCATGATCTATTCTTGCAACTTTGAGAATATCAATAGCTTCCCGGATATAATCAGCCGGGCCTTCTTCCCCAGCGTGGGCAACCGGTATGTAACCCTCTTTTACAGATGCTTCGAATACATTTTTAAATTTAGCCGGAGGATTTCCCATCTCGGAAGAATCCAGGCCAACAGAGGTGATCAGATCTTTATAAGGAAGTGATTGTTTCAACGTTTCAAACGCAGATTCCTCGGAAAGATGACGGAGATAACTCATAATGAATAAGGAATTGATTCCCCATTTTTCTTTGGCGTCCAATCTTGCTTTTTGCAATCCATTGATGACGATTTCAAATGCAATTCCTCGTTGTGTATGTGTTTGAGGGTCGAACATGATTTCGGTATGGATTACATTATTCTCATAACATTTCTGATAATAAGCCATTGCCAGATCGTAAAAATCATTCTCATGAATCAAGACACCGGCACCGGCATAATAGATGTCTAAGAAATCCTGAAGACATGAAAACTGATAAGCTTTTTTAACTTCTTCAATTGTTTTGTAAGGAATCTCAATTTTATTTCGTTGAGCAATTTCGAACATCAGTTCCGGTTCGAAACTTCCTTCGATATGTAAATGTAATTCTGCTTTTGGAAGTGCAGCGATAAAATCTTGCATAGTTTTTTTTGATTTGTTCAAATATAATTAAAAAGGCTTTAGAAAATGATTCTAAAGCCTTGATATTGTATAAAAGATGACTTTTATTTGTCGATGGATCCCATTACTTTTTGAGCAAATGAGTTGAGTGCGTCTTTTTCGCTCATTCCGTTACGGACATTGGCGTGAACTTCCAAAGCACCACAGATATTTGTTATCAGTTCTCCTGCAACGTTCAGTTCTTCTTCAGAAATATTTCGGAATTCTGAAAAACTTTCCAAAACTTCCAAAGTTGCTTCCAGATTTTCAGGAGTTTGGTTCTGATAGAACTGTCTTATAATTGGTAATTTCATTATTTTGAATTTAAAGATTAAGAATTAGTTCAATAAAAATCAATGAATGATAAATTAATTCTTAATTTCTGAAAATAAATTGTTCAGACTTTCTGCCTGGTTTGTTTGAACTTGGTTTTTCAAAGCTCCGCCCTCGAACGCTGCAAATGTTGGCAAATTATCAACAGTTGCAAGTTTTCGACTTTCGGGTAATTTCTCTGCATCCACATAATAGAAAGGAATCTCATCATTTTCTGAAGCCAGTTTTTTGAATTTTGGTTTCATAATCCGGCAGTTTCCGCACCATGTTGCACCATACTGAACCATGACCTTGTCATTCTCACTTACAATCTTTTGTAAGTTATCTTCTGTTAGTTCTATGTACATTTTTACAATTATTAATGATTAATTATAAATAACAATCGATTATTATAATCAATTAGTTTTTGCTGAAATATTCTGCTACACCAGTTCTGTTCGCATTCATCGCTTCTTTGCCTTCTTCCCAGTTGGCAGGACAAACTTCTCCGTGTTTCTGAACATGCGCATAAGCATCGATCAGACGAAGATATTCTTTAACATTTCTTCCAAGCGGCATATCGTTGACAGACTCATGGAATATTTTTCCTGTTTCGTCGATCAGATAAGTTGCTCTGTATGTTACGTTAGAACCTGTGTAAACCTCGTTGCCTTCTTCATCATATTCCAGATCCTGGTCTACGATCCCGAGGATGTTTGCCAGCTGTCTGTGTGTATCTGCAAGAATCGGATAAGTAACACCCTCGATTCCGCCGTTCTCTTTTGGTGTGTTGAGCCATGCAAAGTGAACTTCGTTGGTATCACAAGAAGCACCGATTACTACAGTGTTTCTCTTTTGAAATTCGGGTAAAGCTTCCTGGAAAGCATGCAGTTCTGTGGGGCAGACAAAAGTGAAATCTTTTGGATACCAGAACAAAATTACTTTTTGCTGATTGTTTAAAGCTTCTTCAAAAACATTGATCTTAAGATCATCACCCATTTCGCTCATTGCATCGATTGCTACACTTGGGAATAATTTACCTACTAATGACATAATATTATAAGTTTAAATTGTTTTAAAAATTACAGATACAAAAATATAAAGATTTTGTGAATTGAATATTAATTTATGATTTATAAAATCTATTAATATAAATGATAAGTATTTCCTTCTATCTACGCTAATAATTAAGAACAATTGATAAATTATTAATGCAATGTTTTGAATAATCCTATAATTATCCTTCAAATTTCAAACATTTAATTAACAAAAACAATGAGCAAAATCACAAATTTGTAATTGATTTTATAAAAAAAACACTTCAGTATGATGGAATTTAAGAAATTATGTTTAGATCATTTAAATCCTTATAAAGTAATTAGTTAAGTCTGTATTTGAACTGTCAGAATCTTGTAATATTCATTAATTATGTTATTGCTTCATTATAATATGATTCTTCATGTTCCTAATTTTAGATTCGGAAAAAGGATAAAAAATCCAGCGAAGATTTGTTTGCCAGATATTTTATTTAGTTCTAAAGAAAAAACAAATTAAAATTAATCAATAATTACTCTATGAAAAAAATCAACTTTTTGGCTGTTTTGCTTGGCGGTTTTTTGTCTGCCCAAACTACTTTTACTATCGTCAAAGACATCTATCCTGGTGCTGTAGGTTCCAATCCTGTCAACTTTACTGTGTATAACGGCAAACTATATTTTGCGGCAAGCTCTACCGTCAACGGAACTTCTATCGGAAACGAGTTGTGGGAAAGTGACGGAACAGAAGCCGGAACAAAACTTGTTTCTGACATTATTCCGGGTCAATCGTCGTCGTCACCATCCAACCTGACAGTCTTTAATGATAAGATCTATTTTACAGCAAGCAATATGGTCAACGGTAGCAGTACAGCGGGATTATTGCTTTCTTATGATGCAACCAACGGCGTGAAAACAATATCAACAACAGTGAAATTTGGTGCAAATCTCACAACGGTTGGTAACAAATTATATTTAAAAGCCAGCAACACAGCTGTTACTCCGAATACCAACAGATTGTTTTCAGTAGATTCTAATGATCAGGTAACCCTGACAGATGATAATCTTAATGTGAACGTAATCGGATCAATAGGAAGTAAAGTGCTTGCTAATGCACAACTGGCAACTGCTCCAAATCCATTCTTGACACAGCTTTTCGGATTTGACGGAACATCTACCGATTTGATCAAAAATATCAATCCTTCCACATCTTCTTATCCAACGAACTTCTATTACAGCCCGGCTCTTGGGAAAACTTTTTTCAATGCTAATGGCGGAAACGGAGCGGAGCCCTGGATGACCGACGGCACCGAAGCGGGAACATCTATAGTAAAGGATATTAACGTATCTGGTCCTTCAGCCGGTTCCGGACCTCAGAATTTTATGGAGTATAAAGGAAAAGTTTATTTTTCTGCGTCCAGCGGTCTTGAATACGGAACAGAACTTTGGGTGACTGATGGAACAGAGTCAGGCACGATGATAGTAAAAGACATTGTACCGGATACTCCTGGTTCTTTCCCTGAAAAAATGGTGGTTTATAAAGACAAATTATATTTCATTATTACAAATGGCAGCATTAAGCAACTTTGGGAAAGCGACGGAACAGACGCAGGTACAAAAATTCTTTATACCGTTTCTTCAGTTAATGCACTGGTTGTTTATAATGATAATCTATACTTTGCAGGAAGAGTCAGTAATAGTGATGTAATTGGTTCTGAGCTATATAAGGTAAATTTGGATGATGCTAATCTGGCCGTTTCGGACGTTTCAAATTCTGGCGTTAAGATATATCCAAATCCTTCCAAAGGAACATTTTTAATCAATAATGTGAAAAAAGGGACATTTGAAATGTATGATTTCTCAGGCAGAAAGGTAGAAGACGGAAAGATAACTGATGGTAAAGTTTCAACGAATGTAAATTCTGGAAATTACATCTTAAGAATCAAGTCAGATGATAACAAGATTAATGAGACTGCAAAAGTTATAGTACAATAAAATTGTATTTATTATACAAAAAAACGGCTATCTTTTACAGGTAGCCGTTTTTTTTGATTTATTTTAAAACTGTCCCAGACAGTCTTTCATCCTTTTCATGGCTTCTCTCAGTTCTGCTTCCGAAGCAGCATATGAAAAACGGATACATTCTGGGCTGCCAAAGCTGACGCCGCCAACACAGGCGACCTTTGCATTCTCTAAAAGAAACATAGCAAAATCATCAGAATCTTTGATTTCTGTTCCGTTCAGGTTTTTTCCTATAAAATATGAAATGTCAGGGAAGAAATAAAAAGCACTTTTCGGAAGGTTACATTTAAAGCCTTTGATATCTTTCATCAGATCGAAGACAATATCACGTCTTTTATGAAACTCATCAATCATAAACTTCAATTCTGAAGGATCCATCTCCAAAGCAGTAATAGAAGCTCTCTGCGCTACTGTATTAGCGCCGCTTGTCATCTGACCCTGAACCTTGTCACAAGCTTTAGCCAACCAGTCAGGGCATGCAGAATAACCGATTCTCCAGCCTGTCATAGCATAAGCCTTACTCATTCCGTTGATTACTGCTGTTTGCTCATAAACCTGTGGGAAGCTTGCAATAGAAACGTGCTTGCCTTCATAGTTTATGAATTCGTAGATCTCGTCCGAGATGATGGTAATTTCGGGATATTTTGCAATAACGTTGGCGATGGCTTCCAGTTCTTCAACGGTATAGAAGCTTCCCGACGGGTTGCAAGGTGAGCTGTAAAGCAACGCTTTGGTTTTCGGTGTAATGGTTTTTTCCAGTTGTTCAGCCGTGATTTTAAATTCTGTATCGATAGATGTTTCAATGAAAACAGATGTTCCGCCAACCAGTTTTACCATTTCGTCGTAGCTTACCCAGTACGGAGCAGGAAGAATCACCTCGTCTCCATCATTGATGATCGCGGATAAAACATTGATAATGGATTGTTTTGCGCCGTTGGAAACGCAGATCTGGGTCGGTTTGTAATTGAGATGATTGTCTCTTTTGAGTTTGTCTGATATAGCTTGTCTCAGTTCCGGAAATCCAGGAACAGGAGAGTAGTGACTGTAATTTTCATTAATGGCGTCGAAAGCGGCTTGTTTTATTTTTTGAGGCACATCAAAATCCGGTTCTCCTAGTGTCAGGCTTATGACATCTATTCCTGCGGCCTTCATCTCGCGTGCTTTGTTGCTCATTACAAAAGTCTGAGAATAACTCAGTCTGTTCAGTCTGTCAGAAATTTTACTCATTATTAAATTTAATTGATTCAATGACAAATATAATTTTTATATCGATATGCAGAAAGGCTTTTCAGAGAATTTGGTTTAACAGATAAATATCATCCTTTATTATTTTAATAATAAATTTAACAATTCAAACAAATATCGTCAGGAATAATATCATAAAAGTTAAAAAAATATTCATGTAATTATATATTATATAAATATTTAATTATTTTTGCAGTCGCTTCTTGAAGTTTAATTGAGTTTTTCGAAGTATAAATCACAATATGAGATACACAGATGAATGATAGCTTTATTAAGTCCTTAATTGTTTTTTCGCTCTTTATTTCTGTTTTTTTCAGTGCTCAAAACCTGAATATGGATTCTGTGGAGGAGGAAGTTATTCAGAATAACCGTGCAGGTAATTACAGGCTTTCCCAAAAAAAGCTTTCTGATATTCTGTTGGCTGGAAAATTAACAAAACAAGAAAAAGCGTATATACTATTTTTCCTTGCAGGCACATATCGCAGTGTTGGAGATTATATGATGTGCATTGATAATCTGAATAAGTCCAGGGCGCTTTTAAAAGGATTTCCTGATGATAACGTTCTGAGAATGAGAATCGAGTATGAACTTGCTTTTGTTTATTTTGACAATAATGATTTCCAAAAATCCAAGCAGGTGATGGAACGTATTGCATCCCAGAAATATAAAAGTCCTATTCCCGAGGATCAGTCTTATATTCTGATGCAGGAAGGTTATCTTTTGCTGCTGCAAAACAAATTCGAAGCTGCAGAGATAAAGTATAAGCTCGCTCTGGACATTATGAAATCCGTAAGTCATTGCAATCTTCCGACGGTCTATGTCAAGATGATGACCCTTTACAGCAAAAAGAAAAACATACAGAAGGCTGAAGAGGTCTATCGTAAAAGCATGCAGATCTCTGACAGCTGTAATATTCTTAAGTATAAAATTTTTGCAGCGTCGGAAATGGAACGGATCTATAAAGAAAACAAACTGTTTGGTAAAGCTTACCTTATCAGTTCTGCATTAGATTCGCTAAGAAGGCTGGAGAATCTGAACACAACAGTTTCCGAAATGCATATTGTTGATAAAGTTTATACAGAAAAAGGGCAGGTGAAAAAAGAGGAGTCCGATATTCTGAGGAGAACAATATTGCTTGTTATGGTTATTTTTCTTAGCATTCTGATTGCATTTTATTTCTACAAAAAATCAAAACGTATAAAGAATGACAAGCTGAAAATACAGGAAGCGATGGATCAGATGAAATATGAAATAGGTTCCGCTAATAATATTTCCGAAAATAATTATTTCAATTCAAATCGATATTTTTTCCTGGATTCAGAGAATCTTACGGACCGTCAAAAAGAACTTTTGATCCACATGGCGGATGGTCTTTCTAATAAAGAAATTGCAGACAAACTTTTCATAAGTGAAAGTACCGTAAAATATCATATCAAAAATATTTATGCTATTTTAAATATCAGTGACAGGAAAGATTTTTTTAAAAAACTGACAGAAAAAATCTGAAAATTACCTACTACATTTCCCATACAACTCCGTAAAACTACCTACTACATCGCCCATACAGAGACTACCCCAAGGGGTAGTTTTTGCTTTAAACACAGGTGTTTAGCTGCATTAATTTTATTTTTCATGAGATAATTAATAATTTTGCATTGTCAAAAACGAACAAATAGTTTCAGACAAAAAAACGATAAGGAAATCATGTAAATGTCAGAACAATTAATGTTCTAATATTTAAAAAATCAAAACTGTTCTTAGCATAAGTTAACTATAAAGTTTTAATAATAATATAATTTTGCACGCTCAAAAAAACAAATTTAAGACGATGAGAAAACACTACTTTTTACTAGTTGTAATTCTTTTTGCAAACATGTTATTTGCACAGACGGAATTAGTGAGATGGGGTTTGACTTCCAGCGGAAACGTAGCTTATAATGATAGCCGAGTAAATGCAAGCGCCATCACAACCGACCAGAATCCGATTTCTTATGCAGCGCAGGGAATGACTGTAACGGGTTGGAATAATGGAAATATAGAGCATTACCGGTTTTTCGGATTTTCAGTAGGATCTTCCAATGGTGGCGCACTGAAAATTTCAAACCTTGCCTTCGAACAGGAAAAACTCAATCCGGGTCCTACTAACTATACAATAAAATATTACATCGCTCCGAATGCAAATAGCATTGGTACATTTGATTTTTTTAGTAATCCTAATACTGTTACGCTTATTGATAATGAATCCATTAGTTCAAATCCGGTTAAGAATATTCCTTTAAACATAACATTAACAGGAACCCAGACATTAGTTGTGCGTTTCTTTTCTTCTGGTAATAACTGGAGCGCAGGATGGAAAATCAAAGCCAATACTTTGAAGCTGACGGAAGCGCAGGCAGTTGCACCGGTAGCTAATAATGACAGCTATACAATCTATAAAAATACGGATACTAACTTCAATATTCTAAGTAATGATGTATCCGGAACCACTATCAGCAGTATCTCGATAACTCAGCAGCCAGTTCACGGAACATTGGTTGTAAACGGTGCTACGAATGTTACTTACAAACCTGCAACCGGATATACAGGTACAGATTCTTTCAAATACAAAGCGGGGAACAGCACAGGATTATCTAATGAGGCCACTGTTAGCATAAATATCATTGAAGACCCGAATACAGCTGTACCAGTTGCCAATAATGATTCTTATACTGTTTATAAAAATAATGAGGCAAATTTCAATGTCCTGAGTAATGATACTTCCGTTTTGGCTATAAGTGGGGTGACTGTCACTCAACAACCGGCTCACGGTACTGTTACTGTAAATGGAACTACAGATGTAACTTATAAGCCAGAAATAGGATATCTGGGTACAGATTCTTTCAAATACAAAGCCGCTAATTCTACAGGTTTATCCAATGAAGCTACTGTCAGCATTGATGTGATTGAGAATGTGACATCGGTGATAGCACGATGGAATAATTCCAACTATATACCGACAAAATATAACAATAAGGTTACCGTTGAAAAGATGACTTCTACGGCTGATCTTTCTTATGCTCAGTATCTTAATATACCAGGTTACAATGCTTTCCATACAACCGGATGGCCGGATAAGAATGTTGAAACTATTGATAAGTCAAAATATATCCAGTTTACAATCAGCCCGAAAAATGGATATAAATTATATTTATCCGATTTCAAATTTCTTTGCAGAACAGACGGAGGCGATGCTAGAATCAAAATTGATTACTCTCTGGACAATTTTGCCACAGCTTTCAATGTGCTGCCGGAAACAACAGTAACAAATGCTGTATCAACAATTCCGGTAACGAATTTTTCCAGACCTATAGCAACTGACGGACAGGTTGTATATCTGAGAATCTATGTATATAATACATGGAATGCTTTTGAAATCCTTCTCAACGATGGAGGCAGCGTTGGCCCTGCTTTCAGCGGTAATACCGAATACAGCTCTGCTGCGCCGATTGCATATAATGATACAGTTACTAATATCGTTAACAATGATATTGATATCAATGTGTTGATTAATGATGACTACAGTAACAAGGTTAACTCATTGACGTTCACACAGCCATCGCATGGCTTCACAAGTCTGAATGCTGATAAAACCATCAACTATATCCCTTCAAAAGATTATGTTGGTTCTGATTCTTTTTCATATTATATAACCAATGAATATGGTGTGTCAAATTCCGCAACTGTTAGTATTTCCAATAATCCAAATGCTACAACACCACTTATCCGTTGGGATCTGAATAACTTTAATGCCACTCCTTTCGAGTCATTCATCAATAGCACGCAGATGACAACTGCCGGTGGCGTAACAGTGAATGTTGGGGGAGAAACAAATCCCAAAGCCTATTACATCGTAAGCCAGAATAACGGAACAGGAAGTCCTATTAATACTGCAAAATATACACAGTTTATACTGGATAACATCAGTACAAATAAAACAATAGAGCCGAAAACATTCAGCTATATCGCAAAAGGTACCAACGGAGCAACATACGAGTTACGTTATTCCAAAAATGCTGATTTCTCTGCATATACAGTAATGGCAACCGGAACAGTGACCGATACATATACGCTGAAAACTTTCAACTTTGATAATACACTGAAAGTAGAACCGGGCGAAAAGGTCTATGTAAGGTTATACCTTTACAATACAGATTATGTACAATATGTTTTCCAATATCTTCCGGGTGGTTTAGGCCCAGAAATCGACGGAATATTCTATAACTATGTGTATGCAAGCAATGATACAATATGGACGAATCCTGCAAGCCCGCACTGGAGTAATGGGACGCCTACTGCAACTAAAAATGCAATTATTGAAACCGCATATAATACTACATCGTACGGGAATTTCGAAAGTCAGAACCTAACAATAAAAGCTGGCGGAACTTTGACCGTAAATACAGGTGGTTATATCACGGTTAATGGTCAGATAGCTAATAACAATACGACGGCGTCTTCTTTTGTAGTAGATCACAATGCAAACCTCTTGCAAAAAGGATCTGCACAGAATACAGGAAGCCTGACGGTAAAGAAATTGGCAATTATCCCTAAGAAGGGCTTCAATTACTGGTCATCTCCGGTTACAGGACAGAATCTTTATCAATTCTCTGATGGATACAACCCAGCTAATGGAGGAACAGGTACCGGTACTCCTTGGAATTTATTCTATGTTTACAATGAGGCTAAGGATACGTTTGTGTCATCCATTGCTAATGAAATTACATTGAACTCAGCTTCTGTTTTCGAACCTGCAAGAGGATATGCAATCCGTGGGAAAAATAGCTTCCCGGAGAATGTTACAGTTTCTACGCCGCCGGCATCATTCCAGTTTGTAGGAACACCACAAAATGGTGATATCAATTCTTATAACTTGAAGTGGACCAACGCACAGAAAGGGTACAATATGGTTGGTAATCCATATCCTTCCAATCTGAGTTTTGACGATTTTTATGAGTATAATAAATCAAAAATGTTTGGTATTGCCTATTTCTGGACAAATAATGACTCAAGCATAACTACTCAGCAAGGTAGTAACTATAGTGGTAACAATTATGCTATCTTAACATCGGTTGGTGGTGCTTCTGCAACATATTTCGGATACAATAACAAAAAGCCGAACGGTAACATCTCGGTTGGACAAGGATTTTTAATACAGGCAAAACAACAAGGGAAAAACCAGCCTCTGAATTTTACCAACGATATGAGAACACCTGATATTGCAAATTATTACAATAAAGGCGCTCAGAAAAACAGATTCTGGCTGGAGTTCAAGTCGCCGACAGATGTGAATAACGAAATCCTTATCGGCTATGTAGCCAATGCAACTGATGGGTTTGATGCGGATTATGATGCGGATCTTTTAGCCATCGGAAGCGATTCATTCTGGAGTATTCTTGATAATCATAAACTGGCTATACAGGCAAAACAGCCTCAGTTTAGTATTGAAGATATTTCTAAACTAGGTTTCAAAGCGTCGGTTTCCGGTAACTATACAATTACTATGACTGACAGAAACGGGATTTTTGATTCAAATCAGGCGGTTTATCTGAAGGACAAGTATCTGGACAAAACGGTCAATATTACAGATAACCCTTATGTATTCAGTACTAATGCGGGACAGTATGATGATAGATTCGAAGTGGTTTACAAATCTTCAGGAACATTAGGTGTAGACAACAATGTCAAAAAAGGAATCATTATCACAAAAGATACCGAGAACTTCATAGTGAAGTCAGAAGATAACCTGGATGAGGTGAGTCTTTACGATTCAGTAGGAAGATTATTATTCAACACAAAAAATGCTAAGAAAGAATTAAATATTAACAAAGTAAACCTTGCAGAAGGTATGTACATTATAAAAGTGATTTCTAAGAATACAACGATGACAAAAAAAGTTTTAAAATAGCACAAATTTGAAAAACTATTTTTAACCATCAAATTATTTTGATGGTTTTTTTGTGCCTGATAGTGAACGATTCAGAAATCTTTTTCATAATTTCGCCTTATGTCTTTAGATTTAATTTTAAAATATTTTCCGGATATTACCAGCGGACAGCAAAAACAATTCGAAGAACTGGAAACTTTGTATAAAGACTGGAATGAGAAAATCAATGTCATTTCCAGAAAAGATACAGACAGCCTTTATGAGAAGCATATTCTGCATTCTTTAGGAATTGCAAAAGTGATGGATTTCGCAGATGGTACCAAAGTCCTAGACATTGGAACCGGCGGTGGATTTCCCGGGATTCCGTTAGCGATTTTATTTCCACAGGTTCAGTTCACCCTTGTCGACAGCATCGGCAAAAAAATCACAGTAGTAAAAGGCGTAACGGAAAGCCTTGGCCTGCAGAATGTCACCGCACACCATATGAGAGCTGAACAGTTAAAAGAAAAATTCCATTTCGTAGTCAGCAGAGCCGTCACACAGATGCCGGTATTCCTGACCTGGCTGAGAGGGAAATTTGAAAAAGAACAGTTCAACCCGAAACATAACGGCGTTCTATATCTCAAAGGCGGCGAGCTGGCAGAAGAACTGGCTGGATTGAAATGCGAAATTTTCAACCTCAAAAACTACTTCGATGGCGAATTTTTTGATACAAAAAAAATAGTCTATTTGTCAAAAGGTAATTTTAACAACTAAAAAGAAACGATTATGAAGAATGTTTTTATTTTATCCGTTTTAACAGCATTATTGGCCATCTCTTGTAAGGACAATGATGACTATTCAGAAATTACAAGCGTCTATGCCGCCAAGATCGACAGCGTTCATATCCCGATGGATACAATGGCGCTGGGCGTGACCCAGGAGATGAAGCTCTATTCCACATTCACCCGGGCATGCGAAGGCATCTACAGCTACGATTATCAGTACACCAACGATTCTGTCAGAACTGTTGCCAATTTTGCATACAAAACAAACGATGCCTGTCTGGATGGGACATACGTAGACGGAAGCCGTGTAAACTTCAAACCGGAGAAAAAAGGAACCTACATTTTCAAATTTTTCACAGGAAAAGATTCAGCAGGAACCAACACCTTCCTCCAGAAAAAAGTGGTTGTAGAGTAAAATTTTTAGAAGCTATTTCCCGCTATCCGCTATATCTTTTTTGTTTGCGACCATTGTTCATCAATAGAAATTGAAAGAAAAACAAAAAAGGATGCCGCTGCTATCGGGGCTATGGATTTTGTTATCTTTACAATCATCAGAGAGATCAATACACATTTTGTCATTCCTCAGAATATGGAAAATATTCTGAGACAAAATAAAATTGAAACCGTAATTAAATTCAACAAAAATAATTAAATTGAGCCTTTAAGTTTTAAAGGCTTTTTTTATGCAGTTTCTTCATAAGATTATTTCGGAATTATTAGAAAATCATCAGGATATTTCCGGGCTGGACATCGTTTTGCCGGGAAAAAGACCAATGGTCTTCATCAAAAGAATCCTCAAAGAGAAACAATACGAAGGACTTTTACCCAATTTTGTCACCATAGACGAACTCATTGCAGAACTTTCAGAAAATATAGAAATAAAAGGTATTGCACTATGGTTATTCGCTTTTCGGATTTATAATAAGATAGATCCTTCTGAAGATTTCTCCGGTTTTCTCAAATGGTTTCCGACTCTGCAGAAAGACTGGGACGATATGATGAAATTCTCCGATGATGATCAGAAAATCCTGCTTTGGATGCTGGATGAAGAACGCATCAAAAACTGGGGCGAAAATCTCGGTGACGATGACAACCCCAGGAAAAGAAACCTGAACTTCTGGCGGAAAATGAACGAGTTCCTGCCACTATTGAAATCGGAATTGCAGATAGAAAACCTCGCCACTTCAGGAATGATCTACCAGGAAGCATTTTCAAAAATTGAAAACTTCGCCAAAGAAACCAATCGTCAATTTATTTTCTGCGGATTCAATGCTCTGTCAAGAGTAGAGGAACAGTTGGTAAGACAGCTCCTGCAGTGGAATAAAGCTGAGACTTATTTCCAGGCCGATCGATATTACATTGATGACGAAAGACAGGAAGCCGGAAAGTTCCTGCGCGAAACTTTGAAATGGAAAGAGTTCAATGACAGCCGGAATTTCAGATGGATTGAAAATCAGTTTTCTCAGTCCAAAAATATCAAAACCTACGAAGTTTCCGGGAACATCGTTCAGGCAAAATTCCTTCCTCAAATCCTGAAAAAAATCCCCAAAACAGAACTCTCACAAACCGCTTTGGTACTGTTGGATGAGAATCTTTTACCTGCGGTTTTAGACAGTTTAAATGTTGTTGACAGCGTGAACATCACTATGGGATTTCCATTGAAGAATCTATCTTTCAGCAATGCGGTTAAAAAGCTTTTCTATCTTCAGAAACAACAGGAAAAAAAATCATCCAGTTACTATTACGCGGACGTTCTGCCAATTCTGGAAGAATTGCCGAATGATGAAAATGATTCTGAAATTATCCGGAATTTTATCTTAGCAATAGAAGAACGAAACATTGTTTATATATCTAAATCCTTGTTACAGGAATTACTTGGAAACCTGAGTTATTTCCAGCTTCTGCAAAAACCTGAAAACTATCAGACATTTTTAGAACTGCTGATTAGGTTCTGTTACGAACTTAAGTTCAAAGAGCTGGATGATATTCAGTATGAAAATATTGCTTTGTTTGAGAATGTTTTCAAAGTTATCAGAAACCAGTTGCAGCCTTATCAGATTGATGTGAAAATAGAAACACTCGAGATTCTCATCAATCAGCTGGTCAATTCGGAAACTATTGATTTTGTGGGTGAACCGCTGGCCGGTTTCCAGATTATGGGACTGTTGGAAACTCGGCTTTCAAACTTCAAAAATATCATTCTGTTATCTGTTAACGAAGGGAAATTACCGTTAGGAAATACCCAGAATACCTATATTCCGTTTGATGTCCGCAAGAATTTTGGACTGAATACCTTCTTGGAAAATGACAGTATTTATGCTTATCATTTTTACAGATTAATCCAGAATTCGGAGAACGTGCATTTGCTTTACAATGCGTTGAGTTCCGGTGTCAATACAGGCGAAAAAAGCCGTTTCATTACACAACTGGAAATGGAAAGCCCGCACGATATCGAACATATCATTATCGAAAATTCCTCAGAACCGATTGCTCAGGAACTGATGAAAATCGAAAAAAATGAGGAGGTCATGCGCCTACTGAACGAATGGAAAAAACGTGTTTCGCCTTCGCATCTCGTGACTTATCTTTATAATCCGATCGATTTCTATCTTAATCATATTCTCAAAACCAGGGAAACCAGCGAGATCGAGGAAGAATTATCACAAAGAAATTATGGTAATTTGGTACATTATGCTTTGCAGTTTCTACATGATCCCATTACAGGTAAGGTATTAACGGTTAGTGATTTAGAAAATTTACTTCAACAGACAGATCCAGCGATCGACTTTGCTATTGAGAAGCTGAAACACCAGCAGGAGTTCTACCAACGGGGAATGAATTACATCCACAAAGAAATTGCCAAAAGAGTAGTGCGCAATATTGTAGAATATGATCTGGAAATGGTGAAGAATGGTGCTGCTCTACAGATTCTGGATCTGGAAAAAGAGATCAATTGCGATTTTTTTCTGGATGAAGCCCAAACCGACAAAATCAGTTTTTATGGTTTCATAGACAGGATCGACAGACTGGACGGGATTACCAGGGTTATCGACTATAAAACGGCAAAGCCGAAAAACCTGACCATCAATCTAGGAAAAAACAAAGAAGAAAAATTACCGGAATTATTCTTTCGGGATGATTATAAACAAGCGTTACAATTATCAATTTATAAATTCTGCATCACCAATTCATTAAATATAAAACCGGAAAATGTACAAACTGCGATCTGGTCTTTTGCAGAAGTCAATAATGGTCCGCAAACGCTGAATTTCATGGATATTGAAGATCCGGAAGTGGAAGACGCTGTCAGAAACCTGATTTTTGAAATCCTGAATCCTGAGATTCCGTTTGAGGAAAAAGAAAAAGTGAGTTGGTAAGAATATGACTCTAAAGGCTTTAACTTCGCACAGCCTGACATACTGTAAATACACTATGTTAGTATTAAAATTATCGCACTGAGCGGAGTCGAAGTATCTCTCTGTAGTTTTCCATATACAGATTATTGAAATACTTAAAATTAGATTCAGTCCTTAAAATGAAGGACAATGATTTTCATCGTGATAGTCGGGGTTTTCTGGATCAGGTCGTGACGATCTCTCATATAATCCATGCCCGGCTTCATTAAGTCTTTCTTTAGAATTATCAATCGGTTTCTGAATGATTAGGATTACTAATATTTAACTCAATTTTTTTATATTAAAAGTAAATCTCTAAGGGCTTAGATTCTTGCTCCGTAGGAGCGACCTGTTGATTACATTTTTTTAATGAACGAAATTGGTTTATGTTTAAAACGAAAAAACCTGCGGAATTATTCCGCAGGTTTTTGTTAAAATATATAAGATCGATTTGACTTATCCGAAGGCATTGATGCCGGTAATGTCCATCCCGGTAATCAAAAGATGGATGTCATGCGTTCCTTCATAAGTAATCACAGACTCCAGGTTGGCAGCGTGACGCATCATCGGGAACTCGCCCATGATTCCCATTCCGCCCAGCATCTGTCGGGATTCTCTGGCGATATCGATGGCCATTTTCACATTGTTTCTTTTCGCCATAGAGATTTGTGCCGGCGTAGCTTTATGTACATTTTTAAGATTACCTAACTGCAGGCAAAGCAGTTGCGCTTTGGTGATCTCTGTCAAAAATTCTGCTAATTTCTTTTGCTGAAGCTGGAAAGAAGCAATCGGTTTCCCGAATTGTTTCCGCTCCTTGGTATATTGGACAGCGGTGCAATAGCAGTCCATCGCCGCACCAATTACGCCCCACGAAATACCATATCGTGCCGAGTTAAGACAAGACAACGGTCCTTTCAATCCTTCAACACCAGGGAGTAAATTCTCTTTCGGAACTTTCACATTATTGAAAACCAGTTCGCCGGTTTTGGAAGCTCTCAGGCTCCATTTGTTATGCGTAGTTGGCGTGGTAAAACCTTCCATGCCTCGTTCCAGGATCATGCCGCGCACTTTTCCGTCTTCGCCTTTTGCCCACACTACGGCAATATCTGCCACAGGGGCGTTGGTGATCCACATCTTGGCACCATTCAGAAGATAATGGTCGCCCTGATCCGTGAATCTGGATTCCATAGAAGAAGGGTCGGAGCCATGGTTAGGCTCTGTAAGGCCAAAACATCCGATCATATCGCCGGAAGCCAATTGGGGTAAATATTTTCTTTTCTGATCCTCAGAACCGTATTCAAAAATCGGGAACATCACCAGGGAAGACTGTACAGACGCCGCCGAACGAACCGCCGAATCGCCTCTTTCCAGTTCCTGCATGATCAATCCATAAGAAATCTGATCCAGTCCGGGACCGCCGTATTCTTCCGGAATGTACGGACCCAACGCGCCGATATTTCCCAATTCCTTCATCAATCCCGGAATATCGGTGTGATTTTGTGCCGCTTCATCGATCTGTGGCATTACAAAACTCTCCACCCAGCTTCTTACAGAATCGCGGATAAGCTTGTGTTCTTCGGTCAAAAGAGCGTCTATTGAATAATAATCTGGTATGCTTGTTAACGGGTAATATGACATTATTTTTGTTTTGCCTAAAAATAAAGCTTTTCCTGAATTGGCGAAAAATAATATTAACAAATAATTCATTTTGTGATTTTTTACTTTTTTTCTCAGGGAAAAGATAACCGTAAGCTGCTGCAATGCCCATCAATACTTATATTGCTTACAAGACTAAATTTTATACAGGGGGGTGCAGGAGGGGGTACCCCTGGTTCCGAACCACCCTTAGCCTGGTTATGAAATGGTCGCAACCGGTCTTGAAGTGCTTGCGACCAGTTGCATAAGTGGTCAAGACCATTTTACCAACCGCTTTTAGGTGGTCCTCAACCGCCCGATACCATTTAGGTGACCGCCTGCGACCAGTTACTGAAGTGGTCATAGGCGGTTCTGAAACGGTTGCGACTACTTGACCAACCAGCTTTTACCACTTCGTAAGGGGGGGTGGGTGGTTTTTGTGGGATGGTATTGGAATTAATGTTATTTTTATCAGTAGAAATCTCTGGATTAATAAAGATATCAGCACTATATGTCAGAAAATTATAAAATAAAACGTCTTTATAACTTAATCTTAAATAAAGAATTTGAGGATAGTGACTATTGGTATTGTACCGGTAAAACTTATGTGATAAATATTTTAAAAGATTTCGATGATAATGATATGATTGAATTAGAATCACAAATTTTAAGCTGGCAACTTGATAAAATTCAAATATTAAGTGAATGTTTGATATATGGTTTTACAAATGAAAGTACATTTAATAATCAAAGTAAAATTCTCACTTTTTTATTAGCTAATCTAGAAGATGAATCTGAGAAGTTAGATATTCTTGAAAACGCTTCCGATGTAATATTAAAAGGAGCGTATAAATCAATTGAACTTTTAGATTTGATTATAGAATGGTTTGAAAATAAAGGGTATGATAAAACTCCATATTATAATTTGCATTGTTTAAGGATTTATGAAGCTAAAAAAATCGCTATAAGAAATAACTTAATAAAACAGAAAATAAATGAGTTACGAAAGGAGATTCTTTCGTTGACTAAATCAATGCAAGCTTTTGATGAAATTGATGGAATTCAAGATGCTTCAATTAAGATATTGATGGATTTTGATGATGAAGATTTTGAGCAGTTAAAAATCGAATTGCTATTATGGAATGATAACGAATTGGAAATATTGGCAAAAGTCTTTTCAAGAGGCGATATAAATGGAAATTTAATAGATGATAATTATTTTTATGGCTTTTTATTTGTGATATTACCTACTCAAAAATCGGTATTATTGTTAGATGATATGTTTTACTTTTTTGAAAATCAAAAGATAGATTTTTGTTTGTTACAACAAATTAAAAATAAATTGAATGAACTTATAGCAAAGAGATATATAGAAAGGAGTACGTACGAATTTTGGTCTAAAGAAATATCTGTAAAAGAAAAAGACTGTATTTAATCTCCACGCTGGCGTAAGCATTTTACTTGTATCCCAAAAAAGACACCAGCAATCCAAAACAAAAAAAGCTCCAATCAATTGGAGCTCTACTTTTATTTCTTCTTCAAATCTTTATCAACCTGCTTTTCGGCATTCTCGGCTTTCTTTTCTTGGGCACGTTGATCTTCCCGCTGTTGTACCCGCGATTTTTTTTCAGCCCGTTTTTCTTCCCGGATGACTTTGTTGGATTTGGTATTATATAACGCTTCGATGATGCCCTGTCCGGTTTTGCTGAAGATCTTGATTTTCGGTTTTTCATGCGTTCCTGTTACCACAATCGGGAATCCGATCCAGCCGCCTGGCGGCAACCCGACTCTAACTCTAAAGTCGAGTAAACCATTAAAGCTAGTTGTTCCGCTGATCGTTGGCCGCAGAACAGAAACTTTGAAGGTAAACGGTTCTACATGAATCAGATTATTGTTGATGCTCGTCTTGATATCCACACCTTTCATATCAGGATTATCAAAGGCATTCGCACCAATATTATCGCCAACTGCAGAAAGCATTTTCAGGTTTTTGACTTCTACATCTTTTAAGTTGACATTCCCGCCGCCTTCCAGTGACGGATAGATAGGCTTCATATTGTTGTCAAAATCGCCTTTCAGCTTATAATCCAGAGAGACAATGCCTTTCACATTTTTCGCTGCCGTGGCCATTTCCCGGACCATATCTATTTCCTTATAAGCCCTCTGGACATTGAAGTTATCGACTTTCAATGCTACATCGTAGTTGGCTGTAACAGGCGATTCGTCCTGGTACCTGGCATCGATTTGCATCCGGCTGCCGATGATGTCGAAGGTTGTATTTTTCAGGTACACCTGCCCCGTGTTGACAGAGGCAGTGCTGGCCAGATTGTTTAACACCAGGCCTTTGAAGTTAACCTTTTTGGCATGGGCTTCCAGTGCGACATCCAGGTTTTTCGGGACGATGACTACGCCGCTGCTTTTAGGGTGTTCTTCTTTGGCATACTCCACGGCGAGGGATTTATCGCGGTTGTCGCCCTCTTTCAGAGCCATAAATTCATCCACCAAAATATAATTGGATCTCAGCACGAATTTCCCGTGAAGTGTTCCTTTTCTCTCGATGAAATAATTGATGGTATTCAGCAGGTAGCCATTAAGCGTATAATCGGATTTTCCGTAGTTGCCATAGAATTTCTGAAACCACATTTTCTCATTTTCGAACTTGAAGTTTCCTTCTTTGATATAAAATGATTTCGGAAGAAATTCGGTGGTGGCTTTGATATTTTTGAGGATCAGATTGCCCCTGTTGTCAAGCTTGGCATACTGGCCTGTTGTCGCATAACTCTGTCGGCCGTTCAGAGATAGGTCAGCCATGATCAGTCCGCTGATATCCATGCCTTCTTTCCTGAATACTTTGTAGATTCTGCCGACATTCAGAACACCTTTGGCGCGCACTTTATACAGCAGGTCTTCAAAATCCTGCAGATCGGCATTGACAAAGACAGGGTTGCCTTCAAAATCAAATTTGAAGGGGTCAAGCTTGACACCCAAACTTTTAAAAGTCCCGTCCGTATTATGGATCTTCGCCAGGATATTGATATCCAGGATAGGGTTGGGATAATATTTTGTTTTCAGCCAGCCGTTTTTCAGATTGAAATAGCCGTCCGTTTTCGGGAATAATTTTTTGTCCAGACTGAAGATACCGTTGGACTGGATATCCGTGTTCATCAGTCCTTTCAGTTCGATATCTTTTAGTCCCAGTGCAGCATCCAGCGTTGCGAGATCGACCGCACCTTTGATATTGGCATTGACTTTCATTTCGTTCTGACCCTGAGTTCTGACCTTTGCACGGAACTGGTTATTTTTTCCGAGATCGAAGCTGAGTGTTTTCAGATCGAGCAGAAGTTTCTCAGTATCCAGCGAAGGTAAATCAACACTAAGATCCATATTCAGATTATTCATTGGTACAGGTGCGCCGCTGTTGGAAACGAAACCGTTATTGACTTTCAGTTTTGCACTCAGGTTTGGCTTCAGATTTTTCGGTTCGCTGAAACGTCCTTTCAGGCTGAAGAACAGATCGCTGTTACCTTCGATCTTTGTGTCCTTGGCCCATTCCAGATATTGCGGCGGCAAAACCGAAATCATATCCCGGATAGTCGTTTTTTCAGATGCTGCGTTGATATTCAGATGGTAACCATCTTTCAGGATGCTCACAAACCCTGTGAATTTCAAAGGCAGCTCATTGATCCGCAACTCATTTTTTCTTAAGACAAATGTCAGGGCATTCGTATTGATTCTGGTGATCAGATCGGCGTGCAAAGTCTTTTGCTGTGCATACCAGATTCTGTTCAGTGCAAAATCCAGTTGGTCAATATCCAGGTCGGTTTCCAGATCGAAAATATCTTCGCTCAGGCCGCCTTTTCCGGTATAGTTCAGACCTTTTGCTTTCACCAGGATATTGGCAGCATGGTCATTATACTTGATATTCCAGTTTTTAAGCTTGATCAGATCCAGCTTTATGGATGCGCCGGCTTTGGTGGTATCTTTTGGTTTCTCAGAGGGTTTGGAAACATAGACATTATAGTTTGCTTCTCCTTTGGAGTTAACAAAAACATTGGCTGTGGCGTCATTTACATAGATCTCGTCAATTTTGATCTCTCTGTCAAAAATCAGATTTTTCAGATTGATCCCGGCTGCGACTTCCCGTGCCGCAAGGAGTGTATCCTGTTCAAATGGTCTGGAGCCTTTCAATACAAAATCGTCCACGGACACCGTGAGTGAAGGGAAGTGACGGAAAAATGTGAGGTGCGTCTTTTTGTAATTCAGTTCTCCCGCAAGATGTTTATTCGCAAAAATCTTCACCTGCTGAGAAATAGTTCCGGGAAACAAAATAGGAATAATAAACATGAGAAACAGGATAGAAGCGATCACAATTCCTGCCCATTTTAATATTTTCAATATCGTTGTTTTTACCTTTTCCATAGCTGTATCTGATTTGACGGAGTAATTCAAAGATTGTGCTAAAAGCGTTCTGGTAATAATTTTGCCTGTCGCTTTGGAACGATTAATTATCAAAAACATAATTGATCGTTGTGGATTTTAGACTGAAAAAAGGAGAGCAAAATGAGCTCTCCCTTTCAAAAAAGTGTTAATAAAATTACAGTCTGTTCTGTTCATCGGTTTTGTTTCCGGCTTTGGCATCTTTTACTTTCTGATTTCCAAAATTATATTTCAGATTGATCATAACATACTGCGTGTCTCTGTAGTCCTTGAAATACTGATTCTGGTCAGCATATCTTGTTGAGATCACATTTTTGTCGGTCCGGAAAATATCATTGAAGACCAATCCCGCTTCCAGGCGTTTGGTTAACATTTTTTTGTTGATGATAACGCTGGTCTTTTGAGAAGAGCTGATATCAAAGGAACCCTGGATCGTTTTGGAATTATAGACATATGATAAGTTCAGATCCCATGTTTTGGCTTTGTCCAGTGTGATCTGGGTTGATAAGTTGCTATTATAGAAAAAGACGTCATTTTTATAAAGGGTCTTGTCGGTCCCGAAGAAATAGTTTTCCTGATATTCGCCCATAGCAAAAAGGTTAACTTTCCAGGATGGATTTATGGAGAAACTTTTTGAAACGTTAGCTCCAATATTTTTTCCATGGTCGATATTGGTGTAGTTGTAAACCGTTTCAAAAGTCTGTGGATTCTGAACGGATATTTCCATAGAAGGATCTTTGATATAGCTGAAGTAGGTTTCAAAATTCCAGTCTTTGACAGTGTAGGTAAGACTCAGGTTATGGATAATGGTCGATTTCAGATAGGCATCGCCCTGGAAATAAGAATATAGATTGTAATAGGATTTGGAAGGGTTCAGGAAATCATAATTCGGACGGTCAATTCTCTTTCCGTAGGAGAATCCAAGTTGCTGGTCATCTTTCAGGTTATACATCAGGTAAAAAGTAGGGAACAGGCCTGTTTTGGTCGTCTTGTTTTCCACCGTCGGATTATCGGAATCGGTTTTGATTAAAGTGGTTTCGGATCTCAGGCCGGCTTTCATTTCCCATTTGTTCCATTTATATTCGGAGGATATGTAGGCTGCGAAGATATTCTCTTTATAATTGAATAAATTGCTTTTGCTTACATCGGCTATAAGGCTTCCGCTGGTTCCGTCAAAGAAGTCAAGATCATTCCGGTTTTTCACGAAGCTGTATTTCAGGCCGCTTTCCACGGTCAGCTTGTCATCCGAGTAACGGTAATCCAGCTGTGTGGCAATGAGCGAAATATCCTGAATGCTTTTGTTGGCAAACCGGTTTCTGCTCTCAGGCTGACCTTCAAAATTGAGAAGGGTTTCCACTTCCTGGTTATCCTTGAATCTCTTCAGGCTGGAGTTATTGGTCCAGGTCAGATTATGGTTCCCGGATTTTTTATCATAAACCAGATAAGCATTGAAGCTGTTGTCATACAGTCTTCTTTGGTTGGAGGTGTGGTAATAAGACTGCAGCAGGCCGTTATCTGTATTGAAAATGCTGGTCGGGATGCGATAATGACCGTTATTGTTTGGTGCATTATAGCCATCAAACCCAAACTGTACTGTCGATAAGCTGTCCACGGCATATTGTGCAGAAAAATTGTAAACATGCTGCTCATGGGCATGCGTTTTCCGCACCATATCGCTTTCCCACCGTGTTTTGTCTTTATCAAAGGTGACGACGTCGAAGTTGTACCGCACATAATCCCCGGTTACGAAATTATAGTTGCCCGTCAGCTGCCATTGGTCTGTGTTGTAGGACTGTGATGTCCCGATCAGGCCTTTGGCATAGGTGGCCTGGGTATATCTTGTCGAGATCCTGCCTTTGTAGCCGGACAGTACGTTCTGCTTCATTTTTATATTGATAATAGCGCTTCCCTGTGCTTCATATTTTGCCGGCGGATTGGTGATGACCTCCACGGAAGAGACATTGTTTCCGTCGGTATTCTCAAGAAGCTGCTTCAGTTGCTCCTGTGTCATGAGTGTTTTTTTATCATTGATGGTCACAATGATCTGTGAGTTGCCGCGGACGCTCAGTTCTTCATTTTTAACCAGAATGTTGGGCGTACTTTTCAGGATGTCCCAGGCATTCAGATTCTGGAGCGGTGTTTTGTCGATATTGAATTCCAGACGGTCAATTTTCCTTTTTAGCAAAGGTTTGTTCGCTTTTAGACGTACGGTTTCTATGGATTTTACGGTGTCTCTTTTCAGGATGATATTCAGCGGCTCGTTATTTTCCAGAATGATCTCATAATCCTTGTAATCTTGTTTTTTGATGACAATTGATACGGGGAATTTTGCAACATCATCAAGGCTGAAGTTACCTTCTTTATCAGAATAGAACAGGGTTGTATTGTTATTAATTTCAATACTGGATTCGGATAGAGGTTCCTGCTTTTCATTCTCGATGTGTCCGTTGATCGTCTGGCTCCAGATAAAAACCGGAAGCAGAAATGCGATTGCAATGTAAAATTTCATTTCAATAATTTTGACAAAGTTGGGACGGAACACTGGATAGTTTTGTTAATGAACGGTTAATGGAAGGTTAATGTCTGTTTTGAAAGAAAATTGATTGTATTTTTGAAACAATAAATAAAGGCTTCGATTCCGTTCAGGGTGACAATATCATACTGAGCAGAGTCAAGGGTTTTTAAGCAAACTGGAACTTTACATCTGTAAAATCTGTATGAATCGGAAGAGAAAGACCACGATTATTTTGTTCACCTTCAGCCTCATTGTGTTGCTTGTTCTGCAGGGCTATTACATTTATAATTCTTACCGCCTGGAGGAAAAAGAGCTGATCAGGCAGGCCAGAACCATTGCAGACAAAACGCTTGAGACAATGGAGAAGTATGAAAATGATACGAGCGAGGAAAAGCTTGTAGGCGATTTCGAAAGACTGAAAAAAGGAATAACCATTCAGAAAGAAAAAATAATACATCCCGAACTTCTGTATTCATCGGAACCTTATTATAACAAAAAACTGGAAAGGATTCTCAAAGAAAATATAGGGGAATCGGGTTTTGAGATAGCGATGAAAAGCGAGATCTATTCGATAGTGGATGAAGTTCAGAAAAAAGAGCTTTTGCCGGTCAATCGTTCTCTGGTTTTGTACCAGAGTGTAAGACAGATGACCAAGCCCTTGGTTATCAACGAGGGCAAATGGTCCAGCCGGCAATCCAGGGAAAACACAGATCTGAAGATGAATGAGAAGGACTATTACCTAGTAAAGTCAAAATCGACTTTTCAGCTGCTGAATATTCAGCTGCTGGTAGTGAAGAAAATGATACCGCTGGTTATAATCAGCTTGCTCATCGTTATTCTGATTGTCATTCTGTTCCGGAACAGCATCCGAAATCTGAACCGTCAGGAAAAGAAAATCTCACAGCTCCACACGACTATCGATTCTATCGCACACGAACTGAATACGCCGATCACAACTTTGAAATTCTCCATTGCCCGGTCGTCCGATACAGAGTCTAAAGCTTTGCTGGACCGCCAGATAAGGCGTCTGGAAAATATTGTGTCATCCATCCATGCCCATCATGATGCCGGGATTTTGGTGACTAAAAATGATGTGGAAAGCTACTGTGCCGATATTAAGAGGTCTTTTGATAAAATCGGTTTTAAGATCAGTATCCGTTTTGATGCCAACAAGGTTTTGTACCTGAATGATTTTAGGCAGATCATGGACAACCTGATCGACAACGCTTCAAAATATGGTGCGGGTGAAATTGGTTTGCTGATAAGCGTGAAGGGATCTGTCGTCATAGAAGTCTCTGATGATGGCATGGGTATCCCGATAATGGAAAAGAAAAATATTTTTGAGAAGTATTACCGCATCACGAGAGAAAACAATCTCCATATCAATGGATTAGGGGTCGGTCTTTTTCTGGTGAAGAAAATAGTTGACAAATACAAAGGCGATATCGAAGTGATTACAAAAAGTAAGGGGGTTTCATTTAAAATAACGATTCCGGATGAAGCCTAGGATTCTGCTGGTGGAAGATGATCGGGATCTGGGGATGGTTCTGAAACAATATCTGGAATTTGCTGATTTTGAGGTTGGTTGGTTCTCAGATCCCCAGGATATCCTTACCGATAAGACTATAATAGACCGTTACCAGCTGGCGATTCTGGATGTCATGCTGCCGGTGATGGATGGTTTCGAGCTGTCCAGGGTGATCAGGAAAACATCTGGTATCCCGTTTTTATTTCTGACGGCAAAAGGTCAGAGCATCGACCGTATTCTGGGGCTGAAACTGGGTGCGGATGATTACATCACAAAACCCTGCGAACCGGAAGAATTGATACTGCGGATCAAAAATATTCTCAGGAGGCACCAGGCCGCTGTGGATACTGTGATTAAGATGGGGCTTTATTGTTTCATACCTTCACAGTTTCAGTTGCTCTTTCAGAATGAGACGATCCAGCTGACTGAGAAAGAGGCGGAGCTGTTGCTTCTGCTTTCCAGGAATAACCGGAAGATTGTCAGCAGGAAAGACATTCTGGAATCGCTTTGGGGCGGGAACGATTATTTCTTTGGCAGGAGTCTGGATGTTTTTATGACCAGGCTGAGAAAGTATTTTCATAATGACGAAAGAATACGCTTTGATGCCATCCGCGGAATCGGATTCAGGGTGGAGTATCCCGATTGATATATGATCATAAGGGACATTATCACACCCGCTTTACCCGGGCATTCTGATTGCCGTTTTCGGAACCATTCTTATTCTGCTACTGCTTTTAACAAAAGGCATTCCGGAGCCGGAACGGACTGGCACACATTATAGCCAGACTGGAGATTCCTGTTCCCATTCTCTCCGCAATTTTTATCCTGAAAAAAACGCTGGACCCAGTCCGGTGGACCGGCGTTGTGGTTATGTTAATGGCTTTGGTAACAATTAACCCGAAAAGCCGTGGATTCTTAGCAGTTTATCATTATTGATGAAAGATTTGACTGCGTTAGTTTTTGAAATAATGATGACAGGAAAAATAGATTTCAAATTAATTATAATAATGTATTACAATTGTATTAAGAATAAGTTTTTATTAATAGTTGAATAAATATTTTAAAAAAGGATTGTATTTAATTTAAAATAATTAAATTGCGCCCCCTTGTTGATATGGGGGCTTTATAAACAATAATAATGATCAGAAAAGGCCAGATAGTTGAAATACCTGCAAGTGCTGCTGTTTACAGCAGAGAATTGCCTGTTTTTCACTCGAAGAGGGATGAACTCATCTGGAAATCAGGGAAAAAGCAGTATTCGCTGTTTGATGGCTTTTTGGTTGGCGAACATCAGGGACTGGAAAATTTCAGGCTGGGGCAGAGAAAAGGCATCAGTGTCGGCGGAAAAAAAGAGCCTCTGTACGTCATTGGTATGGATGAAAAGGAAAACAGGCTTTTTGTTGGTGCAGGTGAGGCACATCCAGGGCTTTGGGAAGAGGCTGTCAGCCTCGGAGATGCTGAATGGCATACTGGGCTGAGTTTCTCCGGAGAGAAACTGGAGAAAGGTGTGGATGTGGAGATAGTGACGCAGTCTGGGGGGCATAACATTCCGGCTAAGCTTTATGGATTTGAGGGAAGCTTTTTTCTGGAATTTAAGAATAAGATGCCGCTAACTGCTGTGGGCGCTACATTCGGCCTTATGTATCAGGATAAAATGATTATGAACATTACAAAAAATTAAATATTTTCGAAATGAAGTTAAAAATTTCTTTTTTAGCAGGTATGATTTCGTTTATGGGTTTTGCACAGTCGGCACCGGCTTATTATTCGGGTGTCAATTTCAGCAAAACTAAGAACGAACTGAAGAGTGAGCTTGCTACGTTGATTACAACAACACACACCAAAGTGATTTCTTACAGCGAGTTGCAAACGCTGATGAAGAGCAGTGATGTGGATCCTCAGAACCCGTCAAATCTGTTGCTGATTTACGGATCACAGAGTTCCGGGACACACCAGAGAAGCAGGCCGATAGGCGGCTCTTGGAACCGTGAGCACGTGTATGCAAAGTCAAAAGGAACACCCAACCTGGGAACTTCTGGCCCCGGTGCGGATGGTCACCACCTTCGTCCTGCAGACAATACTCTGAACAGCACAAGGGGAAGTCTCCTGTTTGATGACGGAACGGGTGCTACAGCTTACAAGACAAGCCGAGGCGGATGGTTTCCGGGTGAGGAATGGCGGGGAGATGTGGCCAGGATCCTGATGTACATGTATGTCAGATACAACACAAGATGTCTTCCTCTGAACATCACCATGAATCCGGCAACTTATTCTTCTGATTTCCCGGATATCCTTTTGAAGTGGAATGTGGAAGATCCTGTTTCTGACTTCGAAAGACAAAGAAACAATGTGGTAGCTAACACACAAAAGAACAGAAACCCATTTATTGATAATCCATATTTGGCGACTGTAATTTGGGGAGGACCTGCTGCGCAAAATACTTGGCCAGATACTTTCAATGGAGGAACAACTGTCGATACAGAAGCGCCAACTGTGCCAACAAACGTAACCGTTTCTGGAAAAACTTCTTCAAGCATTGCTTTATCTTGGACAGCGTCAATGGATAATGTTGGTGTAAACAGCTATGATATCTATATGAACAATACCTATAAGATGTCTGTTTCTACAAATAGTGGAACTGTTACAGGTTTAGCGCCTGCTACAACATATTCTTTCTATGTAGTGGCTAAAGATTATGCAGGAAACAAATCTGCGAATAGTACATCTGTAGAGGGTACAACAGAAAGCGGAACGACTCCGGGAACTGGAACATCTTGTGGAACAGAAGATTTTGAAAATGTTGGAGCAAGCGGTTCTTCTTATACAAATTTTGAATGGTCTAATCAAAATATTCTTTGGAATGTAACCAAAGGTAGAGCTGATAAGGCGGTTTACATTGGTGGAGATACTAATAAAGCAATTTGTATCAGACAAGGTTCATTGAAATCTTCTACAATTGCAGGAGGTATCGGTTCATTAACGGTTAAAACATATTTACCTTTCAGTGATTCTGCAGGTAACTTGACTTTAAAAGTGAATGGTGTTGCGAAAGGACAAATTCCTTATTCTAAAACAGCGGGAACATTCACGGTTTCTAATATTGATGTAGAAGGAGACGTGGTGATAGAGTTGGTAGAAGAAAACGATAAGAGAGTTTCTATTGACGACCTTTCGTGGACTTGCTACACTAAATTAGCTGTTGTAGAATCTGGAGCTAAAAGTCAAAAATTGACTGTCTATCCTAATCCAGTTAGAAACAGCGAATTATTCATCAGCGGAATTTCTAAGAACGAAACAGTTCAGATTTACAGCGCTAACGGTCAATTGGTTCAAACAATCAATAACGTTAACAACAACGAGAAGATTAACTTGAAAAAATTGTCTAAAGGTGTTTATTTTGTGAAAACAAAATCTAGCAGCACGAAAGTGATTGTTGATTAATCAGTTTCAGATAATAACAATAAAGGTCAGGGGTTTTCTTCTGGCCTTTTTGTTTTTTAATCTGGAATGCCAGAAGCTGGGTACGGGCGACCTGTTAATAGCAGAGAAGATTAAAGATAAACAATAGTGCAGTAGGTACGACCTTAAAATAGGTCATATCTGATATTCTGTTGTCAAATCATTGTGGAGTGCCAGAAGCTGGGTACGGGCGACCTGTTAATAGCAAAGAAGATTAATGATAAACAAAAATGCCGTAGGTACGACCTTAAAATAGGTCATATCTGATCTTCTGTTGTAAAATCATTGTGGAGTGTCAGAAGCTCGGTACGGGCGACCTGTTAATAGCAAAGAAGATTAATAATCAAAATGCCCTAGTTAAAATAGGTCATATCTGAACTTCTGTTGTCAAATCATTGTGGAGTGCCAGAAGCTCGGTACGGGCGAACTGTTAATAGCAAAGAAGATTAAAGATAAACAAAAGTGCCGTAGGTACGACCTTAAAATAGGTCATATCTGAACTTCTGTTGTCAAATCATTGTGGAGTGCCAGAAGCTCGGTACGAGCGACCAGTTAATAGCAAAGAAGATTAAAGATAAACAAAAGTGCCGTAGGTACGAGCTTAAAATAGGTCATATCTGATATTCTGCTGTCAAATATCATTGGATATTTGAAACTAATGCTTTACTTTTGTAGGGTTGAAAGCATCTGTTTTTATATTCATCATCTTCATGATAGCGTTGCGCCCGGTAATGCCACTGATAGATTATGCCGTGAATTACAATTATATCACCAAAAATCTTTGCGAAAACAGGGCAAAAAAGGAAATGGATTGTAAAGGCAAATGTTACTTGGCCAAAGAACTTTCCAAATCCTCACAAAACTCTGCAAAACAAGACCAGTTGAAGCTTTCCGTATTCTCAGAATTGTTTACTGTTGGAGATGTTTTTATTGTTTTAAATAATATTAATTTTAATCTGAAAAATCTAAAACAGGATTCTTTTCTATCTCAGTTCTATACATTCTCATTAACCTCCAGAATATTCCGTCCGCCGCTGGTTTAAAAAAATAGTCTTTAATTGAGCAAAGCTCCCACCGTGCCTTAAAACATTTAGTAAAGAATAACATTGTGCGCTTTGTGTTTGATTAAGAAAATGACCAGAATTAACTGAGTGGTTACTATTTGCGCCTTTGCAACAGTTAATAGCTAGAAAATCTTTGCGCCTTTGCGTTAAAATTTATTATTAATTCAACTTTAAAAAAAAATGAAATCCAATATATTAATGATACTGCTTTCGGTATCTGCATTGTCTTGTGCACAGGAAACTCCCCAGGTAAAGCAGGTTTCCAAAATGAAACCCAAGACCGGCCTCAAAGGTATAAAAGTGGTAAATACAGACGATCCGGTATGCCACATGAGCACAGCACAGTACCTTAAGGATACAGCGGTGTATAAAGGGAAAACCTATGGCTTCTGCAGCGACCTCTGCAAAAAAGAGTTCAGAAAGAATCCTGTCAAATATGCGCTGAAATAGATGAAGAAGAAAAAGCAGCCTTTCAGCAAAAGCAGGCTGATCCTGCCTCTGATTATTTTTGCGGTACTGTTTTTGGTGATAGGAATTGGGATGGGCTACTTCAAAAAAAGCCTTTACACGGTAATGAAAGTCCCGGATTTTGAGCTGACAGACCAGAATTCCAAAACGATTACCAATAAGGATATGCTGGGAAAAGTTTATCTCGTGGAGTTCTTTTACAGCCGCTGTCCTACAATTTGCCCTGTGATGAATTCGAATATGAAATACATCGATGAGCAGATCAGTGATCCGGATTTCGGGATTATCTCCATCAGCATAGACCCGGCCAATGATACGCCACAGGTGCTGAAGAACCATGCCCGGATGATCGGTGCCACCTCACCGGATTGGCATTTTCTGTCGGGCGACAGGGATTATATTGGTAATCTTGCGGACAGGTTCGATATCTATGTGGGGGATAAGGAAGATGATTCGGAGAGTCTCAACCACAGCGGGATGATTGCTTTGGTAGATAAGGAAGGAAACCTGCGTTGCCGATTTGATGAGAACAATAGGCCGGTTCTTTATTATTCTGGACTGAATTACGAAGATGAAGCGGGAACCAAAGCCAATCTGAGAGGAAAGTACCATCCGGACAGGGAAAAATTGATAGAAGATATCAGGAAATTATTAAAATAATAAATGTCTAATTATTAAAAAAGTTATTATGAAAATCAAGAAAATATTTCTGGCAGGTGCTATATCTGCAGCGACTTTTGCAGCAGCACAGTTCAGGCAGACGCCGCTTCCTTATGCTTACAATGCTTTGGAAGGTTCTGTAGATGCGCAGACAATGGAGATCCATTATACCAAACACGCTGCAGCTTATGTGGCTAATTTGAACAAAGCTATTGCAGGGACACCATTGGAAAAAGAAAGCCTGGAAAAGATTCTTTCCCACATTTCCAAAGAAAGTCCGGCTGTCAGAAACAATGCCGGTGGACATTATAACCACGAGTTGTTCTGGACGGTGTTGACGCCAGAGAAGAACACGCAGCCTTCTCCCGGATTAGCAAAGGCGATCAACGATTCTTTCGGGAGTCTGGATGCTTTGAAGGAGAAACTCAGCAAAGCCGGTGCCGACCGTTTCGGTTCGGGTTGGGCCTGGCTGGTCGTGACGGCAGACAAAAAACTGGCGGTCACTTCTACCGCTAATCAGGACAATCCTCTGATGGATATTGCTGAGGTGAAAGGGACGCCGATCTTTGGAATTGATGTTTGGGAGCACGCTTATTATCTTAAATATCAGAACAAAAGAGCGGATTATCTGGCTGCACTTTGGAATGTGACCAACTGGAAAGAGATCAGCAGAAGATACGGGGAAACTATCAAATAACAACCTCAATACATCAGAAAAGCACAGCTTGTCTGTGCTTTTTAAACCCTCAAAACAGATTCTTGAAATTAATCATTAACCTTTTACTCGTCTTTTATTTGGTGCTCAGACCTGTGATGCCATTGGTAGAGTATGTGGTTAACTATGATTATATTTCGGATGTTTTGTGTATCAACAAGAAAAAACCGGAGCTGCATTGCAACGGCAAATGTTACCTTGGAAAAGAGCTCGCTAAAAGCAGCTCGGAAGATTCCAAATCCAAAAATCCGGCACAGAAGATTATCGACTGTTACATTCCCGTTGAGATCTCTGTCGTCAAAACAGTGGGGCAAAGACTCTTGTCCGGCCTTACTTTCACACACACCACAGATTATTCCTATCTGTATCTCAAACACATTTTCAGACCTCCTATTGTCTAGATAATACTGGTAATTAGGGCGATTCCCTCTCCGACGCTGAAGCAGTAACTCGGCCCGGGCTGTGGAATTTATCCTGAGCTTGTCGAGGGGCTCGTATCTTTTTGTCTTATGATGATTAGACTTCATCACGAACGTTTCAGTCAGGACAAAAAGGATAACCGTTACCATCCTTATCGCAGCGGAGCACAAAACTCATATTTCAGCAAAAAATAACAGTTTTTATCAATTTTGGCGAAGTCAGACTTTGCGCCTTAAAAACAAAGAATTGCTCAAAAAACTTTTGTGCCTTTGCGTTAACAAAATTTATAAACACAAAGACTAGCTCAAAACAAAATATTGACGAAGTTAAACGTTGCGCCTTAGAAATGAAGAATTGCTCAAAATACTTTGTGACTTTGTGTTTCAGAAACTTTAAAATTATCAAACATAATATCTGAACAAATGAAAATTTATAAACTTTTATCATTATTATTCATCACAATACTAACTCTTTCATCGTGCAGTAACAACGATGATGACGATATCCAGGATACTACACCGGGAAATCTCCAGGTCAAGTTCGAGAACGGTTTCGGAAACCTGGGCGATATCGTTTTGGATCAGACCACCCAGACCTCAGCAAACGGGCAGAAACATCAGTTTTCTACACTGAAATACATCGTCAGTAATATTGCATTGATTGATGAGAACGGAACTGAATTCAAGTATAATTACAACAATCCGGACAAAGGTGCTTTCATCATCAGCCAGTCAGAGGCCAAAGGGGGCATCGTGTATATCAACCTTACTGAGATTCCGAAAGGGAACTACAGGAAGATCAAATTAGGCTTAGGCATCAGTCCCACGGCTTACCTCATTGGTCAGGATGGACAAGGCCTGTTCTGGGAAAAAGCCAAACAGCAGGGCATGGCCTGGTCATGGGCTGCCGGGTACATCTTCACCAAGCTGGAAGGCAAATACGGGACTTCAGCACCGGACACGGAGTTTATGAACCATTGTGGCAATATGGGCGATACAACAGCGAACGGCACGCCGGATTTGTACAGGGAAGTCGTTTTGGATTTGCCCACTATGGCTAGAGTCAGTAAGGATATTACACCTTCTGTCCACATCCTGGCAGATTTCAACCAGTACCTGAGCGGGAAAAAAGCCCTGACTTTGGATGCCAATAACAACATGGCGATGGGCAGCAGCCAGCATCTGGTGGATGTCAGCAGCAACCTTATCAATATGTTCAGAGTAGACCATGTTCATAATGATTAGTTTGATTAAACATTTCCAAAGAGAGCGATTGCGTTCTCTTTGGATTTTCTTCATTGCACTTTCTGGGATATTGATCTCTTGTTCCAACGAATATGAAGGAGAGGTTTTCGAAGAAGACAAAGCGTACAATCTGGAAGTTCCTGCTAATTTTCCTGCGTTGGCATTTGATAGAGATAAAAATCCCGTAACTGTGAATGGAGTAGCATTGGGCAAAAAACTGTTTTACGAAGGCAGGTTATCCCGCAACAATACCATTTCCTGCGGATTCTGCCATATCCAGGAGTATGCGTTCACACACCACGGGCACCCGGTGAGCCATGGGATTGATGACAAGTTGGGCATCCGCAATGCACCGCCGATCCAGAATATGGCATTCCTCAGAAACTACACCTGGGATGGTGTGAGCCACAATCTCGATGAGCGCTCTTTGGTTCCCATCACCACAGATTTCGAGATGGACAGTTCTTTGCCCGAAGTCGTTTCAAAACTTAGTAAAGATGCGAATTATAAAAAGTTATTCAAAGCGGCTTATGGCGATGATAACATTACAGGAGAGAGAATATTAAAAGCTTTATCTCAGTTTATGGTCACAATGATTTCATCTGATTCCAAATATGATAAGATGAAAAAAGGAAAAGCCTCTTTCACCAATGAAGAATCTCAAGGAATGGCATTATTTCAAACCAGGTGTGCCAGCTGTCATTCAGGAGAGTTATTTACCGATGAAAGTTACCGGAATACCGGGATGTATTACAATGCCTCGTATGACGACAGGGGAAGGTATCGCGTGACATTGGACTGGAAGGATAATATGAAATTCCGTGTACCAAGTCTCCGGAATGTAGAATATACCGCCCCGTATATGCACGACGGGCGCTTTTCTTCCCTGGAGGCGGTGCTCGGTTTCTATTCGGATAATGTAGAGGATCAGGCCAATCTGGATCCGCTGCTGAAACAGAACGGACACATCGGTATCCCGATGAGCGCTTTGGAAAAACAGTACATCATCGCTTTCCTGAAAACCCTCAGTGATCCTCAGTTTATTACCAACAAACAGTTTGCGGAATAATTATAAAACCACTTAAATAATGATTAATCACAAATCGCAGATTCTACGAAGTCAAAAGATACAAAAGGAAATAAATAATAAGTTTTCATAACACAGACCCATCTGAGCGAAGCACCTTTGTGAGCCTTAATAAGTATAATAAAAAAATCCTTGTGCGCTTTGTGTTCAAATAAAACAATTCATCTCGCAGATTTAGCAGATCAGACGGATTTAATGATCTGCAAGATCCAAACGATCTGCGGGAAATAAGATCGACCTTATCCAATTAAGCGCCTTTGTGCTTCTGACAAATAAAGATCCTTGTGAACTTTGTGTTCAAAAACCTTTGTGTTTAAAATAAAATCAAAAATGAAAAAATCAGTCATAGTTCTACTACTGTTCATTCTGTCTCAGCAAATAAAAGCCAACCGGGACAGTCTCTATATTCCTCAATATGAAAACCGGCTAAAGCATTTGTCAGGATACGAAGAATTCTTCTGCGATGCCTGCGGTTGTGCGGCAGGTAATGGCTCATCAGGCTTCGAATCCTTGCTTAATCCCCAATTCATCGGCGTCAAATATTTTGCACAGGATTACAAAGCCAGAGAGAATCTCTTCACACAGGATCTGACACAGGATCAGTATTTCAATACCATTCAGATATGGGGCAAGATCCCGGTCACCCGCAAGCTGAGTATCTACGGAAGCATTCCGTTTCAGTTTCATGATAAGAAAACCTTGCAGGGCGACATTAAGATCAGCGGAATAGGGGATGCTGCCGTGATGGGCATCTACGAGATCCTCAGATCCAAAAACGAATACCATCAGCTCAATGGCGGCGCAGGCGTTAAGATTCCGTTAGGCAGGTTTGATGAAAAAGGGATCACAGGTGTCAATCCGAGTTTCCAATTGGGGACGGGAAGCTGGGATTACCAGCTGGCACTGAGCTACAAATTCCAGAAAAACCTTTTCGCCTTGATGCTGAACACAGATTACACCATCAAAACAGAAAACAAAAAGAATTACCGGTTCGGTAACCAGTGGAACTATTCGGCGACAGGCTTTTATACCCTTTGGCGTAGCAGCAACAGCACCGTTTCCGGGAAGCTCGGGCTTCAGGGAGAGGTGTATGATGCGAACAGGCAGTTTGGTGAAGTGATGCCCAGAACTGCGGGCAGTGCATTGTATAGTAAACTTGGATTCGAAGTGTCTTACAAAAAGTTCAGCCTCGGAAGTGAACTGATGTTGCCTGCTTATACCCGTTTGGCAGGCGGAGATATCGAGGCCGGATCCAGGTTCAGCCTATTCATCAACTTCGGGATATAAAACACAGTTTAATTTCGCTCGTCAGTTCAAGTAGTTAACAATGTGGTTTTTTGGTTATATTTGACTTTGAAAACTTTAACTAATGATTATTAATAACCAAGATAAAATATTTTTAAACGAACTAATTCAAAATATTGATTCGAATTCGAGAATAAAGTTATGTGTTAATAACTTTACTTATAATTCAATATTTGATTTGCTTGAGAAGTTGCGAGAAGTCGAATCAATTCAGATAATTATTCAGCAAACTGATTTAGATTTTCAGAAACCATTTTTTGTTAATGATGTTACTGAGAATGAAACTAATTCAAAACTCCAAACATATTATCGACTTCAGCAAGTTCTAAATTTTGTTGATGATTCTGTATCAATCAGAAAAGGAATTACTGGAGGTAATAGTTTTATAATTATTGATGATAAGGCATTTCAATTTGCACCTAATAATTTTAATGAAACTACATTAGGAATCATAAAGGATGGTAAACCTTATATGATTTTTGAAATTGATGACACTTCAAAGTCTTTACAACAGGCGTTTGACTATATTTGGAATGGAGCTAAAGATTGTAAAGATGAACTTATCAATCTGTACAAAAACGCCAATGTTCTGAAATTTCCCGAACTCAACTATAAATTTAGCATTTCAAAGATTTTCGCGGACAAGACAACTGAAGATATCAACGAAGAAAGACTTGTTAAGACAGGATTTAAAAGTTCTGTTGTTTGGAATAAGCTTTTCAATTTTCAAAAGGATGCTGTGTTAGGAGCAATTGATAAGATTGAGAAATTCAACGGTTGTATTATTGCTGATTCTGTTGGATTGGGAAAGACTTTTGAAGCGTTGGCTATTATCAAATATTATGAACTTCGCAATGATAGGGTTTTAGTTTTAGCACCTAAAAAATTACGGGATAACTGGGTAACGTACCGATTAAATGATAAGCGTAATATTTTGGTAGGAGATAGACTAAACTTTGATGTACTAAATCATACCGATCTTTCTCGTGAAAAAGGACTGTCAGGAGATGTGAATCTTGAAACTGTGCATTGGGGAAATTATGATTTAATTGTGATTGATGAATCTCATAATTTCAGAAATAATAACCCATCAAATACTACCATTTCTCGATATGAGAAATTGATGCGTGATGTTATAAAATCAGGAGTGCGAACAAAAGTTCTACTATTATCCGCAACGCCTGTAAACACACGTTTAAATGATTTAAAAAATCAATTGTCTTTTATAACTGAAACTAATGACCACGCTCTCGCTGGTGAAGGTATAACAAGTATTGATCTTACCTTGACTCAGGCGCAGAGAAAGTTTAATAATTGGATGAAACAGCCAAATCCAACTCGTGAAGATCTAGTTGATAAATTAGATGGTGATTATTTTAAATTACTAGACATTTTTACAATTTCACGCTCTAGAAAACATATTGAGAAATATTATGATGTAGCGGATATAGGTAAATTTCCCACAAGATTAAAACCAATATCAATGTTTAGCGACTTTGATACCGAGAATAAAACTTTCTCCATTACACACATCAATGATTTTTTACAATCACTAAATCTGAAGTTTTATTCTCCTATGTATTTTGTTTTTGATCATAAAAGAGAAGCTTATGCTGATGTTTATGACACGAAGACAAGGACAGGAGCAGTATTTAGTCAGTTGGATCGAGAGGAAAGCATCATTACATTGATGCGTGTCAATCTTTTGAAACGATTAGAGTCTTCCATCCATTCATTTTGCTTGACCTTAGAAAAACTGTTGAATCACACTGATATCTTACTGGAAAAAATTACCAACCACCGTGAGTTTCTGAACGATATAGATATTCGAGAATTTGATTTTGAAGATGACCAGCTGTCTGATCTCTTTATAGGTGGGAAAGTAAAAGTTCTGCTACAGGATATGGATTTGATTAAATTTAAAGAATATCTGAATGCTGACAGAGAGATTCTTTCTGATTTACTTACAAAATGTAGAGTTATCAATGTGGAAAGAGATCAGAAATTAAAAGATCTTAAAAATCTGATTATAGAAAAAATTGAGAACCCAATTAATAAAGCCAATAAAAAAGTCATAATTTTTTCTGCTTTTGCAGATACGGTCAAGTATCTTTATGAACATTGCTCAGCAGAATTTGATGATAAATACAATATTAAATCAGCTTTGGTTTCCGGAAGTGATACCAACAAAACCAATTTGAAAGACTGTAAAACTAATCTGCAGAATATCCTAATCAATTTTTCTCCTATTTCTAAATCCAGAGAAAGTGTTTTTCCTGATCAGAAAGAAGAGATTGATCTGCTTTTCTGTACTGATTGTATATCTGAAGGTCAGAATCTGCAAGATTGTGATTATCTCGTAAACTACGATATCCACTGGAATCCCGTTAGGATTATCCAGCGGTTTGGGCGTATAGATCGTATCGGTTCAAAAAATGACCAGATTCAACTGGTTAATTTTTATCCTGATATTGAGTTAGACCAATACATTGATCTGATTAAGAGGGTAAAGGGAAGAATGCAAATTCTTGATATTTCTGCTACCGGAGATGATAATGTGATAGATGATCGTGAAGGACAATCTAAAGAACTGGATTATCGCAAAAAGCAACTTGAGAAGATGAAAGATTCTGTTGTGGATCTGGAAGATCTGGAAGGTGGTATTTCGATTTCTGATCTTACATTTAATGATTTTAAAGTAGATGCGGAAAGAGTAAAGGAAGAAGATTTGAAACAATACGAATTGTTTGCAAGCGGAATATTTTCTTTAGTAGAAAATAATCTGATAGATCATCCTACTGGTGTTTTGTTCTGTTTAAAAGATTTAGACAACAATAACTTTGATGATAAACTGAAATCCAATTTACTGCATCCTTACTCTCTAGTGTATGTTACTTATGATGGAGAGATACAAGTTCCAATGAAAATGGGAAAACGGGCTTTAGATTTATTTAAGAAATTGTCCTACGGCAAATTATCAATTAAGGAAGAATTGCTAAAGCAATTTAATGTCAAAACCAAATCTGGCAAACATATGAATCAATATGTTGATTTATTAGATATCGTCAGAAATCATTTATCTGGTGAAGAAAAAACAATGGAGCTCAATTCTATCTTTAATCCAAATGGATCACTGATGGGTAAAACTTCTAGAAAGTCTGAATATGAGGTCATCAGTTATCTAATTGTTTCATAGCTATGGATTGGAAAGAGATTTTTAACTTACCATCTGCTTGCCAGATGAATGTTCCAATCACCAAAGCGTCGCTAAAATCTCAGGATCACATCACTTTGAGTGAAGCAAAGCTACTAGACGGGAGCGACATCCAGAGCATCAGACTATTCGGAATAGTCAGCAAAGGTAACGCCAATATTTCAGAGTTTATAGAGGAACAAATCTCATTCGTAGAGGTTTATTTTATCCAGGTGAATATCAGGAGTGAGGTTTATGAGAAGTATTACAAACCCATTTCTCGTTTGATTCACAAATTGATTCCGCACCATTGTCTCATTATCACACAATCGGATGACGAGCTCAGCGAGAACATTAGCCTCAGTTCTAAAAATATTAATAAGAACGATGTCAGACTACGGGTTTTATCAGAAGAACTGTTTTCTGTTTCTTTGAGTGATCGGTACAAAGAATTTTTAGAAGCATTATCTTTCTCTAACGCCAATACTTTAAATCTAAAAGCATTTTACGATTACTACCTCCAAATTGTAAAGAACTATAACTTGATTGATTTGACTAAAGAATTCAAAATAAGGACTTACGAAGTGACGGACGAGTTATTAGGAATCAGTGAATCAGTCGCTAACTATCAGAGCAACATAGATTATTATCAAAAGCAACTACAGGATGCTACCCAAATGAGTGAAAAAGTCAGGATAAATTCCGATATTCACGACCTCAAAGAAAAAATACAAGAACTAAAATACAAGATAGACCAATATGGAAAAGATCACTGAGCTAACTTCTGAAGATATCGTAACACAAAATATTGAAAGACTGAAAGAGATCTTTCCAACAGCTTTTAGTGAAGGTAAATTGGTGGTAGATGAGTTGGAGGCTTTGGTAGGAGAATACATCCAAAAAGACAAAGAATTCTATCAAATGACTTGGGCAGGGAAAACCGAAGCCCAAAAAGAAGCCAACAAAGTCTCTACCGGAACTTTGCGCCCGAGCAAAGAGGAAAGCAAAGATTGGGATACTACTGGAAATATTTTTATAGAAGGCGATAATCTGGAGGTATTGAAACTGTTGCAAAAATCTTACAGCAACAAAATCAAGATGATCTATATAGATCCGCCATACAATACGGGAAAAGATTTTGTTTATAAAGATAATTACAAAGACAACCTTTCCAATTATCTTGAGCTGACTGGTCAAACCGATGAAGAAGGTAAAAAGCTGAGTACAAATACTGATAGCGATGGTAGATACCATAGCAATTGGCTGAATATGATGTATCCTCGTTTAAAATTGGCTAGAAATCTAATGGCAGATGATGGTGTAATTTTTCTTTCTATTGATGATAATGAACAGTCTAATTTAAAGAAATTATGTGACGAAATTTTTGGTGACGAAAATTTTATAACTAATGTGATTTGGCATAAAAAATATGGTGCTGCTAATGATGCACAATATTTCTCTGATGTTCACGATTTTATTTTGGTTTACTGCAAAAATAAAACTTTTTGGAAACCAAATTTAATGGAAAGACCAGATGAGTTAAATGCTAAATATAAAAATCCTGATAATGATTCAAGAGGACCTTGGATTGCAACTAATTTGTCAGTTAAAACTTATTCAAAGAATAATGATTATATAATCACTGGACCTAATGGCCAAAAATACACTCCGCCACCTTCAAGAGCTTGGGTTGTTTCGCAGGAAAAATACTCTGAACTTCTACGCGATAATAGAATAACATTTGGAAAAGATGGAAATTCTAGACCCTATTCTAAAACATTTTTAAGTGAAGTTCAAAATGGAATAGTTCCAATTACTATATGGAATTACAATGATTTCGGACATAACATTGGTGCTAAATCGGAAATTAGAGATTTGTTCAAGGAAACGACTGTTCCTTTTGATACACCTAAACCAACTAAGTTATTAAAGCAAATAATAAAAATTGCAGAGCGGAGTAAGAATGACATAATATTAGATTTTTTCTCTGGTTCAGGAACCACTGCACACGCAGTTATGGCTCTCAATGCGGAAGATGAAGGCAATAGAAAATGTATCTCAGTGCAATTGCCAGAACCAACTGATGAAAGATCTGAAGCCTACAAAGCGGGATATAAAACCATTGCAGAAATTACAAAAGAACGCATACGCAGAGCAGGAGAACTTATAAAAAAAGAAAATAAAGATAAAGAAGGTATCGAAAATCTAGATACTGGTTTCCGTGTTTTCAAATTAGATTCTTCCAATATCAATGCTTGGGATACCTCAGTAGATGAGTTTGAAGGGCAATTAGATTTATATGCAGAAAACAATGGTGATCACATCAAAACCAATAGAACAGAAGAAGATGTGTTGTTTGAGATTCTTTTAAAATATGGTCTAGAGCTGACTTTGCCAATACAGGAAAAACAGATTGGTGATAACACAATCTATAACATTGGTTTTGGGTCTATGTATATCTGCTTAAGTGATCATATTACAATAGAAGTTGCTAAAACTATTGGCGAGTGGCACAAAGAATCGGCTGATGCTAACCCAGCCGTGATTTTCAAAGATTCAGGTTTTGCATCTGATGCAGATAAAACCAATACCATCCAGACGCTGAGACAAGTTGGTATCGAAAATGTGAAATCTATATAACATTGTTTCTATGAAAATACAATTTGAAGGTAATCTGGCTTATCAGCAAGATGCCATAGAAGCGGTGGTAGATGTTTTTAAAGGACAGGAAAAGCTACAATCCAATTTTACAGTTCTTGCACCCAAAGACCAGTCTATTGATTATGATGCAGATTTGGGCTATGGTAATAAAGTCAATTTGTTACCCAAACAATTGATAGAAAATGTACAAACCATTCAAATGAAAAATGGTTTGCGCATATCAGACCCCAATAAAATAGACAAAAACGATTTGCAATTTTCCATTGAGATGGAAACAGGAACAGGTAAAACCTACGTTTTCACACGTTCTATTATGGAGATGAATCGTAAGTATGGTTTTAAGAAGTTTATTATTGTAGTGCCATCAGTTTCTATCCGTGAAGGGATCGATAGTTCACTGAAGTTGACGGATGAGCATTTCAAAACTGTTTTTGAAAATACGCCATATATACATTTTGTTTATAATAGTTCAAATCTAGGTCAAGTTAGGGATTTTGCCACTTCTGATCAGGTGAGAATTATGATTATCAATATTCAGGCGTTTTCTCAGGATATCGATGCTTCAAAAGGAACAAAACGTATTTTGCTGGATTATAATGATAAGTTAGGCGCAAAACCAATCAGTTTACTACAAGATACCAATCCCATTGTGATTGTAGATGAACCACAAACGACAATAGAGTCTGAATTAAGGAAAAAGTCAATTCAAAATCTAAATCCATTGGCTATATTTCGATTCTCAGCAACACACAGAGACAAAATAAACTTACTTTATAAATTTGATTCCATAGATGCATACAATGATGGTAAAGTCAAAAAGATTGAGGTGGCATCTGTAACTGCAAAAGATCAAGTGAGTGATGGGGCGTACATTCAGGTTTTGAGCGTAAGTAATAAAAATGGATTTAAAGCCAAACTAAATATTGATGTTAAAGGAAAAAATGGAAAAGTAACAAGATCTTCAAAAGAAGTGAAATTGGGTGATGACCTTTATCAGATTACCAAGCTAGATCAATATTACGGTTTCAACGTAAGTGAGATAAGTGTTGAGCCAGCTTTTGTAGAGTTTTCTAACGGACAGTTTTTACAAGTGGGTCAAACTCTAGGAGGCATCAATGATAGTGATATCAAAAGAAAACTAATTGCAAAAACCATTCAGGAACACCTTGATAAAGAAGTGAAACTAAACCCAAAGGGTATCAAGGTTTTAAGTCTGTTTTTCATAGATAGAGTTTCCAGATATAGAGAATATGATGAAGAAGGAAACCCAATCAATGGAGAGTATGCGCAAATCTTTGAAGAAGAATATAACAGGATTATTCAGTCGCCGAAATACAAATTATCCTTGTTCAAAGAGGTTAAAGACTTAGAGATAAACGTTTCTGATGTACACAAAGGTTACTTTTCCAGTGATAAAAAAGCAAAAAAATCCAATTCAAAAGATAAGTTTGAATACTTCAAAGATACTAGTGGATCAGTAAAGGCTGATGAAGATACCTATCACCTGATTATGAAAGATAAGGAAAAGCTTTTGAGTTTTGAATCTTCTGTACGCTTCATATTTTCACATACTGCCTTGAAAGAGGGTTGGGATAATCCTAATGTTTTCCAAATTTGTTTGTTGAAAGAGATGGGTAATTCCGAAATTAATCGAAGACAAGAAATCGGTCGTGGTTTGAGAATTCCTGTAGATCAATCTGGAAACAGGGTTTATGATGAAAATGTAAATATACTAACAACAGTAGTCAATGAAAGTTTTAAAGATTTTGTAGAAGGCTATCAAAAGGAATTAACAGAAGATACAGGAATTAAATTCGGACATTTAGCGATAGAATCATTTAATACTGTTGTAACATCTTTGGATGAAAATGATGAGCCTGTTTATTTAGGTCAGGAAGTTTCCAATCAGATTTATCAGACTTTTATAGAATTAGGCTACATCAATAAAACAGGAAAAATTCTTGATAATTTGAAGACTCATATCAAAGAAGAAAGAGTTGACCTTGGACAAGAATTTGATGAAACCGTGTCGAAGCAAATCTATAATATCCTAAAACAAGTTGCAGGATCACTGGAAATAAAAAATAGTGATAACAAAGTAGATATCAAGGTTAACAAAGAGGTTTATCTGTCAGAAGATTTTAAAAACCTTTGGGATACTATCAAGTATAAAACGGTTTATCAGGTAGAGTTTGACTCAGAAAAATTAATTGAAAACTGTATCAAATCAATCAATGCCAACGTACTAAATCAGCAATCCAAAATAGAGTTTGTAAAAGGAAAACTGGCAGTGGGTAAAGGCGGTATCGCAACTGATGGAGATTTGAAAACTTATGTTGAACATCTGGATGTGGAAGTCAGAAGCCTGCCAGATATTATCACTTATTTGCAAAATGAAACAGATCTTACCCGCAAAACAATTGTTTTTATCTTGAAAGGTCTGGAACCAAGAATTTTAAAATATTTCAAAACCAATCCGCAAGCATTTATAGAAAGTTGCATAGAGGTCATTAATCTACAGAAAAGACTTTTCATAGTAGAGGGTATCAAATATCAGAAGATTGGTGACCACGATTTCTACGAACAGAAAAGACTTGAAGAAACAGATGCCATCGGTTATCTTAGCAAATATATGGTAGAAGCCTCCAAATCAGCATTTGATTACACATTGTGTGATTCGGATATTGAGCTTAATCTTGCAAGAGAGTTTGAGAGTAGTGAAAATGTAAGTTTATATACCAAGCTTCCCGGCTGGTTTAAGATTGCAACACCTTTGGGTTCATATAATCCAGACTGGGCAATCTTGTACAATAAGGGAGAAGGAGAAAAGCTTTATTTTGTTACAGAATCAAAAGGAACTATTTTCGATGCAGGTCTAAAACCTATAGAAAGTGGAAAAATAAAATGTGGTAAAGCCCACTTCGAAGCCATTGGAAGCAGAATGATTGTTGCGCATAATATGGATGATGTTAATAATCAGGTGTAAAGTTTAAGCTATGGATTCTAATCTTTCTTTTTCTAGAGAATTGTTTATCACTTATCTAAAAACATTAGATGTAAGTAAACAGAAAAGAATGCTTTTTATGATTGAGGCAAGCTTAACGCTGTACAATGATCCAGAATACGATACCAACTTTGGAACTTATGTGGATTATAATAATTTGATTTTTGATAAGATGATTAGAAACCCTTTTTATAAGCATTATTTCAGGCTTTATTTTCATTTACTCAATAAACTGCTGTTTCCTAGACAAAATGAACTTAAAAAATGGGAATCATTTTAAAAGTCAATTTTAAAAGATTTACAAATTGATTCTGATATTTTTACTTCAGACTATGAATCTTTCAAATTTGGTTTGCAGTTAAAAGCAATTCGCAATCTTTCTAAGAAGAAATTTTCAGAAAAAACAGGACTTAGCTTTAATAAAATTACTCAAATTGAGGATTACGGATTTTTATCTAAAGTAAGTGATATTAGTACATATATAAAAAGAGGACTTGATAAAGATTTTATACTGAATATAAAAACGCAAAAGAACCTATAATAAAATGAACAAGACTGTAGCTATAATAAATCATTTTATCAAAACTCAGATTGCTGTCGATAGAATTGAAAAATATTCAAAACTACCAGGAATTTATGCGATTTTCTTTATTGGTAAAGAATTTCCTATCAAAGGCTTTTCCCTGCCAGATAATAAATTGATTTATATCGGAAAAACAGAAAGCAGTCAGCAATCGAGAGATGCCAATACTCATTTTAAAACAGGTAAGACAGGAAGTTCTACAGCTAGGAAAAGTATCGGAGCATTGTTATCTCAATCAGAAAAGATAATTCCAGTCGTCAGAAGTACTTCTGACTTTATCAAAGGAAGAACAAGTCATTTTAAATTTGATGAGGTTTCTGAAGAAAGAATTACAGATTGGATGTTTAAAAATTTGGCCGTAGCTTTTTACGAATATCCAGAAGGAAAAGAAGCAATTTGTAATTTGGAAACAGAGTTGATTCAATATTTAAATCCAGTTTTGAATATTGATTCTAAAAGTATAGATAATCCCTATAAATCTTTTATTCGAAAATTAAGAAAACAGTTAGGTTTAACTGCTCATACTAACTATATGAGAGAGCATTTAACTTTAGGAGTGAGATTAACAAATGAAGTATTACCGTCCAAAAAAGAAATAACTCCCGACAGTATTTCAGTTGGTAAGTATGTTCACATTTGGCAACAATATTCAGATGAAATTCATAAAGCTCTTAAAAGTAATATTATTCAGAATACGATTCAGTTAGATAGAGGTCTATTTGAAAAAGTAGGAAATAGGAAAAGCTATAGCTTTCGACTTCAATATAGTGAAGGTAAAGTCTCTAACAATATTGGGGGAAGTGCAGTTGCGCGTGATTTAGATTACTTTCTAACTAGGAGCAAAATAGAGACGAAGACCGTCATAATTAAGCTTAGAAAAGACTTTGTTTTAACCATTACAAAAATTTAACAAATGTTTTCAATGGGAGTTATTTATGGATAATAACAACAAATGAATGTTACTTATGAAATAAAATTATACTAATTAAAAAAAACTATATTAATGGATAACCAAATTACTCTGATGACAATCAATGATTTGCTAGGTAAACAATATTTTATACCTTACTATCAAAGAGGTTACAGATGGACAGAACATCATGTAGAAGATTTACTTGAAGATATTTTCAGTTTTTCTAAAGCGCAAAATATTAATGAAAAAGACTTCTACTGTCTACAACCAATTGTGGTTAAAAATATCAATTTAGATTCTACTGGGGCATCACAGTCTTATGAGATCGTTGATGGGCAACAACGGTTAACGACAATCTACATTATTTTACAATATTTAATGCGCGAATTCCTAAAAGTTGACTCGCTAGAAGAAGAATATTCAAAGGAGATATATACGATTCAGTATGAGACACGTATAAAGAGTCATGATTTTTTAAAAGAAATAAAAGATGATAAATCCAATATTGATTTTTTTCATATCTCGCAAGCATACAAAACAGTTAAAGAATGGTTCGAAAATGATAAAAAACAATTGAATAGAAAAGATAAGAATGACTTTTTAGATACTTTATTAGGGCGAAAAGATGATAATAAATCTGTTCAAGTAATTTGGTATACTGCTGACAAGGATCTTGATAGCGTTGAGCTATTTAATCGTCTAAACATGGGTAAAATTCCATTGACAAACGCAGAATTGATAAAAGCAATTTTTTTATCTTCATCAAGTTTTAAAGATGATTTTTTAGAAGTTGCAAATAGAAAAAAAATTGTCATATCTCAACTTTGGGATATTATAGAGCAACAACTTAATGATGATGATTTTTGGTCATTTATTACAAATATTAGAAAAGAAAAATATGATACTAAAATAGAATTGCTTTTTGACATAATTTCTAAAAAACAAAAAAGTGATATCGACCCTCTTTTTACCTTTTTATACTTTATTAAGGATTCTAAAAAAGAAAATTATAGTTTATGGGATTTGTGGTTAACAGTTGAAAAATATTATTATACATTATTGGAGTGGTATAAAAGTAAAAACTTGTATCACAAGATAGGATATTTGATTGCGATTAATAAAGATTTAAATGAACTAGTAGAATTGTCTGTAACCGTCAACAAATCCTATTTTGAGGAACAACTTAATTCAATGATTTCTGATAGTTTGGAGAAAGATATTGATTCTTTAAACTATAATCAGAGTGGCGATTATAAAAAAATTGAGAGGATATTGATGTTGTTTAATATCGAAGCCATAAGGACAAATGAGAAAATAACCGAATTTTATCCATTTAAATTTCATAAAAATCAAAAATGGAGTTTAGAACATATACATGCACAAAATTCAGAATTTTTGGATAAAAATAAGCGTGAACAATGGTTGAAATGGTTAGATTATCATAAAAAACTAATCAAAGATATTCTCGACGATACGCCTGAAGAGAATGAAAAATCTGATTTACAAAAACTTTTAAATGAGGTTGAGTCACTTAGCGATGATAAAATTACTTGGGAAATTTTTGAAAAATTAGCACAAAATGTAATTCGTAAATTTTCTGAAGAAAATCAAGATATTAATACTGATTCTCATAATATTTCAAATTTAGCTTTATTAGGTCATAATGAAAATGCAGTATTAAGTAATTCTGTATTTGAAGTTAAACGACGTGAAATAATTAATTTAGATAAAATTGGAAGTTATATTCCTGTCTGTACAAAGAGAGTTTTTCTGAAGTATTATGACAAAAAAAATACATCGCAACAATATTATTTTTGGGGACAAAATGACCGAGAAGCTTATTTAGAGGAAATAAAAAAAGTGTTGCTTCCATATATAAACTAATAACTATAAGATATAATTAATGACAACAAGTTTTTGGAATTTAATATCCAGATATAAAATTGTAATTCCATTAATTCAAAGGGATTATGCTCAAGGTAGAAAATCAGAAAAGATTACTGCCATACGAACTAAATTTTTAAACTCCATAAAATCTGCTTTGCAAGATGAGAATGGAAATTTAGAATTAGATTTTATTTATGGATACGTTAAAACGTATAGCAAAGAAAGTGTTGATGTGGAGCACTTTATTCCGCTTGATGGTCAACAGCGCTTAACAACTCTATTTCTTCTGCATTATATTTTGGCAGTAAAAGAGGGAAGATTAGAAGAGCTTAAACCATTGTTTAGGCAATTTTCATATGAAACTAGACATTCCTCGAATGTTTTTTGTGAAAAATTGGTTGAATTTGATCCAGGTAAGCATTTTTCTAATATTGCTAAAAATATTACTGATCAGCCTTGGTTTTTTACATCATGGAATAATGATCCTACTATTTTTTCAATACTTACAGTACTTGATGCTTTGGAATGCATTTTTAAAGATTCTCAAATTTCCATTGATACATTAATTGGACATAATTCACGAATTGTTTTTCATTTGTTGCCGATGGATAAATTAGGTCTTCCTGATGATCTCTATATAAAAATGAATTCTAGGGGAAAAGAATTAAATACTTTTGAATATTTTAAATCTCAATTTTCAGAAATTATTCCAACAACATTTGTGGGTAAATTTAAGAATGATGTTGATCAAAAATGGTCTGACTTATTTTGGGATATGCATAAAAATTTGGAAGGTTCTGATTTAGCACTCCTGTCAGATAAAGCATTTCTTCGTTTTTATTATTATATATCGGATATTCTTTGTTTAAAAAATAATGTAGAAAAATCAAATGTTGTCGATAAACTTTTATATGATGATTTATATAATAATTCAGAAAATGTTTCTTTTCTTTTTAAATCTTTTGATGTACTTTGTGATAAACCAGTAGTATTTGAATCATTATTTTATGTAGATGAATTAGATTATCACGATTCGAAAGTAAGAATCTTTTTTGACAAGCCAGATGTTAATTTATTTTACAAATGCTCTACTTTGTATAGTCCAGATGAAAGAGTTAATCCATTTTCTTTAGGGGAGCAAATATTACTGTTTGCTTATTTAATACATTTGATAAATGATACAGAAGACTTTTCAGCAAGGTTGAGGATGCTACGAAATTTAGTTGCAAATTCTGAAGATACTGTTCGTTTTGATAATTTGAGCTTGTTGTTATCAGATACCGAACTTTTGATTACAACAGGTAATATTAATCAGGAATCAAAATTCAATACAAGACAAATAATTGAAGAAAAGCTTAAGCAACAGATTATTGAAAATCATTTTGAGAATAGAGATGAAATTTATAAAACAGAGGATCACAAACTTCTGCGTGGTTCTTTAGCATTATTTGATTTTGATAATAATTTTAATCAGTACACTACTAACTTTAGAAATCTTTTTTCGGATGTTGTGGATTATAAGTTGATGTCATATGCACTATTAGCTACAATTGATTATACACAACTTTATAACTGGAGATGGAGATTAGGCACGAGAAATGATTCAAGTTGGCGTGAGTTATTTACTCCCAGTAATAGTAGGAAGTTTTTTGAAAAAACTCAGAAATCCGTATACAGTTTAATAGAAAATCTTTTAGCAGATAATAGTAAATCAATTGAGTCAATAGTTAATGATTATAAGGTTAATTTTCAAAATAATCCAGATTATCCAAAAGATTGGATTTATTATTATATTAACTATGATATGTTTGAAATTAATCAGGATGGATTTTTATATTGGCCAGTTTCTGATGAAGATTTGAATTACTATGTAATGAAAAAAACATCTTTAGGAGGGTCTCATTGGAGTCCATTTTTATATGCTTTAAGTTCTAAATATAATACTAAAGTTAGTTTGGGTATTTACGGAGACTCATTGGTATTAACAAAAAAGAATATTTCAGTAAAATTGAGAGCTAATAATCAAGGATTTTATATTGAAGAAAAAGTGACAAAGAAAACTCATGAATATTTGGAAAAATTAATTAATGATGGTAAGCTTACCGAAAATTATGAGATTTTAATAAATAGAAATGTCGATGGATTAGATATAGAAGATAGAGTAGTTGTTGGAGGTAATTTTATAGAAGAATTTTTTAAAGGAATTTAACAAATTTGCTCATCATGCCCCACACCTTCCGCATCGCCATCCTTGAAGACAACCAAAAGCAACTGGATAAGTTAGAAGCTTATCTAAGTCAAATCCCGAATGTACAAATCGTGCTGAAAAGCAGAGATTCTGAGCATTTTTTCCAAAAGCTTCCCAACATTAATGCAGATATATTGGTGGCAGACCTTGATCTCGGACATGACAGCATGACCGGAATGGAAGTGGCTCAGGAAGTGAAAATCCCTGTGTTTTTTGCCAGTGTTAATACAAAAGAATATGTAAAAGATATTGAAAACCTGAAACGAGATGAAGAAATCTGTGTGGATCATATTACCAAACCTTTCCGTGAGGAGCATTTTGTCAAAAGTTTTAAACGCTTTTTGCAGGAAGTCAGTTTCTTTTCGCCTCCGCAGTATGTGACTTTGGATTTCAATAAAAACAAGAACAAAATTCTTATTGATGATATTGTCTATCTCTGTGCCAACAAAAACGAGTCTAATAACAAGAAAATCTATTTTATCAACGCCGCGCCTGCCAGTTTGGTAGATTTTTCATTTACCAGAATGGAAGAGAGTGGCTTATTGAAATCTCAGTTTATCACGGTTCATAAATCTTTTCGGGTGAACAGGAAACATATCAAATGTTACCATCCCAAAACTGAAAAGATAGAAGTAAGCATTTTTGACGGTCAGGGTAAAACTAAATCCGACTACATAAAAGTATCCGAAAATTATCAGCCGGGCGTTAGAAAAGCCTTTAGCTGACCGCTTTCATTACTCAAAAAATAGCTGTTGTTCCTGCGCTTCCGATGTTGTTTTCGGAAGCGTATTTTTTTTGATTTTTGGATTTGAGTTTGATGGATAATTAATGTCGACGAATTTTAAATGCGATATCCGAAAAGCAAATAGAGTAGGAAAATTTTAAAAAACAACAATTTAATTATTATGAGTCAATTTCTAAACTTAGACTCGGAAAAGTCAAAAAAAATACATCCTGCTATTTATAAGGATGCACTTAGAAAAAAGAAAGATGCCAATTTACTGGCACAAAATAAATCATTTAGTACCGCAAATTCGATACTGATTCTAAGCTCGGAAGAAGCGGTCAAAGCGTTAATGATCTTCTTGCACAGTGAGGGTTTTCATATCTATAAACTTGAAGACTCAAAAAAAATATTTAGCGATCATAAGATGAGACATAATATAGCAAAGCTAATTGAAGCTATATATGGTTTAGCAGATAGTTTCCTTGAATTTGAAAAAATTGAAAAATCAAATAAGTCGTTTTCTGATGATGAAAACATTAATGCAATTGTGAATATCGTTTTAGATTTTAAAGAAGCGGGAAAGCCTTTTATAAATTCCATGGACAGGACTGAGATTCTTGAAAACTTTAATGATGATAAGAACAAAGGTCTTTATACAGATTACAGGAAAAATTTGCAGGTGTCTTCCGAAATCATTACAGAAGAAAAATATATAGAGACATTAGAAACTGTAGAAAAAATTTTTAGGATTTACAGAATCATTAACGTGAGTTTTAATCCAAAGGCTAATCATCATAAAAAACTGATAAAAAATAGTTTTGAAAAAGATATGCTTCTTACCATGTTTAATTCTGGTATAGTCCTATTGGATTTATTTAAAAAAGGTTATTTTAAATAAAATGGTTCACTCATAATTTATTCCACAAAAGCACATTTTATTTGACTGTTCTGCACAAAACATTCCCCTCCTCCGGAGGGGTGCCCGCAGGGCGGGGTGGCACAAAAAAGCGCAATATCACCAGACATCGCGCTCAGTTTCAAAATTAAACATTTCAGCAGTCCATACACAGATCCGCCTTCCTAGCTGATCACCACATTCCCCGCATAATCAGAGATCGACACCTTCGTCCCGTCAGCCTTTACCAGGCAAAGCCAGACATGTATGGTCTTGCCCGTATATTTATTGAGCAGGGTGACGGTCGTGGCACCATCGGTCCGTGTGGCAATATGCCGCAGCAGTTTCGGTCGGTTCTCGTCTTCTGCGCAATAGAGGATGTACACCTCATCGGTCGCCAGCGCATCAGTGCCGTCGCTGTTATCTTCCCACGTTACCGTGAAGGTAGAGGCAGTGGTGGAGATAAGACTGCTGAGTGTCACCTCCGGCAGGTCACCTTTGGAGAAAATGATTTCCTCATTGGCACGGTCAATACTGAATGTCGTAAAGTCAATATGGTACGCATTCATAATGTTGGTCATAGCCTGGTTATAACGGGACCGGAGTCCGGATCGCTCCCCGAAATACTGGCTCGCAAAGGCCTTATAGCTTGAGATGAACAGTGCTGCAAGTCTCATACGTTCTTTCACAAGGGCCTGCTTCGGCGTGGCTGGCTTGTCATTTTTCTTTGGTCGGATCCTGGATATTTCGGTTCCGAAAACATTGGCGATCACAACACGGCCGGTACGGCCTGTGGTTCCGCCCAGGATGGAGTCTGTAACTTTTCCCATGGTATTTATTTTTAGGATTAGAAAGTAAAGTTGGATAAAAAAGGAATGGCCTCGTTTTTCTTTACCCAATTTTACCCAACTTTACCCAAAGGCCTTATTTTCTGTATCGGTTCTGTATCTGGTGTGTATCAGTGCTGTATGCATCCTGTATCCGTTCTGTATCCCTTGGCTATGGTTCCCGTATCGTTCCTGTATACGGCAGATGACCCGGAATCATGCCCACTGGCTGAAAAACATCCGTATCGACAGGCTGCCGCTCATTGGTTGGAGGTCTGGGATTTAAAATATTTGAGGCAGGCCACAAAAAAAAGACAGGCTCCGGGCCTGTCTTTTGTAATCCGCAATGCGATATTCGCATGATCTTTTACCGCTTCTTACGCTTTTTCATCACATGTTTCCGGTTGAGGGCCAGCAGGTCGGCAACCAGGTAAGGGATAAAGGTAAGATAGCGTCCTTCTAAAGCGATGTAAGAGAGATAGCCGGCCTGGCGGTAATTGTAAAGGCTCTTTCGGCTGAATCCGAAGCGCGCCCGCAGCACCTCATCGGGAATAAACAGATCCAGGTAATCTCTGATTTCAATAGGTTCTGCATTAGGATTAAGGAGATGAAGGGCATGTTTAAGCGCATTGATCTGCACTTCTGAAAGTGAAAATATATTTTTCATACTATTATGTTTTTGTTGAGGTAAATGTAATAAAAAAATACAATCAGGATAAAATAATAATTGTTTTTATTATTTGTTGCATAAAATATAAACGGAAATGATGCCTCAGATGGCTGTCAGACGCAGTTGAAAGTTTTTTGCTTTTACTGTTATAAGATTCACCGGTAATAACATCGGGTTTACAGTAAAATGATAATGCATGGGCTTCCTTTTTATCGCATTGTATCATTTAGAACAATGTGTTCCGTATCCTTTTATGATCCTCATTGCCCGTACTGTCCGGAACATCGATTGAAGGTATTCAATAGGCATATAATCAATGATTCGGAGAAGGAATTGTAACTGCTGTATTATTAATTAACAGTGGCTAATGGGTGCTGGGTTAAAGTATTACTGATCTGGATCAGTGCAGAAGACCGGCTGCCGGGATCCGGACGCAGCGCTCACTGCCGAGGTAAAGCGGGTTTCCGTGCTTCTCAGACCAGAAGCCGTCCAGCGTGTTGGAATTAAGACACCGGTACACTGCTACGCCTTTATAGATTTTCATGTCATCGCCTTGGTAACGGAAGTTGACCACCAGGATCTGGTCTTTATAAAAGCCGGTACCGTGCTGGACATGATCCCCCATGGTCCAGCGTGCGATGACACGGTTGTTGCCATCTGCGGTCAGGCTGAGAATGCCGTGGTAAATGCTGCTTTCTGCTTCCTGGTTGGTGCCTTCTATGCTGTAGTGTCCTGCAATGTCCTGTACTGTCATCCTCTGGGTTTAGATTGATTTGAATTGGTTTTAACACCTCAAATTTAAAGATCATTGCCAGAACCTGCAACCGCCGTTTTATAACCTGTTAAGATCTTGATCCCGCTATTTTAACAAACTTTAAAACCTTCCGGGCCGCTCTCGGCATTATATTTTCTTTTAAACAGCCATATTAACACCAAAAAAATAAATATTATGTCAAAGAAAGTAGCCATAGTGGCAACCCACGGATTCGAGGAAAGTGAATTAAGTTCGCCGAAACAGCATTTGGAACAGCAGGGCTGGACCGCCCATATCGTAAGCCCGGAAGCTGGAACCATCAGGGCATGGGCTGGAAAGGACTGGGGAAAGGAATATGATGTGGACAGAACCCTGGACGAGGTGTCGGCATCGGATTATGATGCCCTGGTGCTTCCGGGCGGTGTCATCAACCCGGATCAGCTCAGAACCAATAAGAAAGCAATTGCATTGGTACAGGAATTTTTTGAGCAGCATAAGCCGGTAGCAGCCATTTGCCACGGCCCGCAGGTTTTGATCAGTGCCGGTGCTGTCAGGGGCAGGAAGATGACTTCGGTACAGTCTGTCAGCATCGACCTGAAAAATGCTGGTGCCGACTGGGAAGACAGCGAGGTGGTAGTGGACCACGGATTGGTCACCAGCCGTACACCGGAAGATCTCCCTGCCTTTAATGCCAAATTGGTAGAAGAGATCAGAGAGGGCAGGCACCAGGAGCAGACCCTTTAAATACAAGTGATCAAACAGAAAGAGACCTGAGTGGAATCACTCAGGTCTCTCTTATTTTTGTAATAGATGATAAAATAAATCTGCAGAATCAGCGAGCTTTCTTTATAAAAATTGCCGCCATCAACAACTCATTTAGATTCGCACCTCGTTAACCCCAAGTTGATCGATGAGGTTCTGAAGATGCTCCAGATCTTTAAGGACCTTTTGATAAGAGGATTTGGCATAAGCTGCAAAGCTGTTGGGCTGAGGCTGCAAATCATTGTCAAAAACATGGTTCATCTGTGGGTGCTCTACGATCTGGTCTTTGTAATCATCCAGGCACGAGTCGATCACAGATTGTTTCTTCTTACAGCTGATGCGGTTCTTCAGCTTCTGCAGAGAGCTGATCATATAAGGATTGTCATTATAAGGATTCACGAAGCTGCTGTTGCCTTGATCCTCCTGGAAGATAAAAAAGCCGTCTTCGCCGGATGATTTCAAAAAGTTCTTATCAAATATCATGGTGTGAAAGGGTGTTAAGTTAGAATCAAATAGTAATTGTTATTTCAGATTCAATATCAATTTTAAGACCATAAATCGTTTCTAATGCGATTTAAGAAAGAAAAGGTGATATTAATTGCAAATCATATGAATGGCATCAGGGGTTGGTGATTAGCTGGTACAGGGGCTTTCAGAAGGGCCTAATGATTTGGCAGACAAATTGTTACCTCTGTAGGCAACACACCAAAATACTTACTCTTATGAAAAATTCAGTTTTAAGCCTCTTGGCTGCTGCGGCTTTGATGGCCTGCAGCAAAAATGAAAAAACAACATTCAGCACAGACATGGACAGCACTACCATGGCAGTCCCGGACGATTCAGCCACAATGAATGATACTGCCGGAATGCCTGCGGCAGACTCGGCCGCTGCTGCAAAAGCGGGAAGAACAGATAAAGATCTAAGCATGCAGGATAAGCAGTTCGCAGATGCCGCGGCAAAAGGCGGTATGATGGAGGTGATGATGGGCGGTTTGGCTGCTGCCAATGCAAACAGTACCGCTGTCAAAGCTCTGGGGGCTATGATGGTAAAGGATCACAGCAAAGCGAATGATGAACTCAAAAAGTGGGCGGCAGCAGTAGGCTACACTTTACCGGCAGCCATGGATGCTGATCAGCAGAAAAAATATGATGCACTGAAGGCTAAGAAAGGGGCTGACTTTGATCGTGCCTATGCAGATCTTATGGTAACCGACCACAAAAAAGACATATCCGGATTTAAAGTGCAGGCTGCCAAAGGAACAGAAGTTTCTTTAAAATCATTTGCATCTGAAACGCTTCCGACATTGGAGCATCACCTGAAGGAATCGGAAAAAACAAAAGCGGCGGTTAAGTAATCCGTGGCATACAATTAAGTTGAAAATTGAGCACCTGTTGCTCAATTTTTTTTGTTATACCCTTTAAAAAGCCTGATGATAATCTTTTATTTCACCAGATCCAGGTCAGGCTGCGCATATTTATGCACCTTCATATAAAGCGTGGTCTTCGTCTGGAACACACCTTCTATCTTGGCGATTTTCTGGTTCACGAGCTGATGGAGCTGTTCATTGTTCTTGCTCATAATATCAACCTCGATATCAAATTCCCCTGCTGTATTGGCAAGAAAGCTGACTTCAGGCATTTTCATAAGGGTATCGATAACATTGGGGATCAGTTTGGCTGGGCGCACGGATACTGCAATATTGGCATAAGCATTAAACCCCACATTCTGCGGATTGATTCTCCCCACTATCTGGATGGTCTTGTCTTCAATAAGTTTTGTAACACGGCTTCGGACATTGCTGATAGAGACTTTGAGCCTGTCGGCGATTTCGGTAAAGGAGGCGCGGCCGTCTTTCTGTAGTTCTTTTAGGATCATAAAGTCGATATCGTCCAGTTTGTTTTCCATCTGAAAATAAATTTTACACAAAACTATCAAAATTTTGCAAATTTTTTAGAATGATTATAAATTATTGTAAAAATTGCAGATTATTGGGAATTGTTTTTTAGATTAGCTTTTGTTAAAATCATTAAAAATTCAATAATAAAAATGTCAAATAAATACGGAAAAGCTAAAAATTACATCAATGGACGCTTAGTGGAAACAATGACCGATCGGTGGATGCCAGTGGAATCGCCGCTGACAGGCGAAGTGATTGCCGAGGTCGCAGTCTCTTCTAAGGAAGATCTGGACAAAGCGGTTTCGGCAGCAAAAGAAGCTTTTAAAACATGGTCCAAAACGCCCATCAAGGATAGGGTCCAGGTATTTTTCAGATACAAGACTCTTCTGGAACAGAATATGGCAGAGCTGTCTGCACTGATTCAGGAAGAGAACGGAAAGACTCTCGATGAAGCGAGAGCGGAGATAGAAAAAAGCATTGAACTGACCGAATTTGCGGTGTCGCTCCCGCAGCTTACACAGGGCGAAATCCTCGAGGTCAGCAAAGGCGTAGAATGCCGGACAGAGCATTCGGCTCTGGGCGTAGTGGCCTCTATCGTTCCTTTCAATTTTCCGTCAATGGTACCCAACTGGACCATCCCGAATGCCATTGCATTAGGCAATACAATGATACTGAAGACCTCGGAACTGGTACCGTTAAGTGCCTTGAAAATTGCAGATCTTCTGAAGCAGGCAGGTCTTCCAGACGGTGTTCTGAACATCGTCCACGGTGAAAAGGAAATTGTAGAAGCCATCTGCGATCATCCCGATATAGAAGCGGTGTCGTTTGTAGGTTCTACCAAAGTGGCGAAGATTGTCTATCAGCGTGCAACTTCCAATCTCAAAAGATGTTTGGCACTGGGTGGTGCAAAAAACCACCTGCTGGTCCTGCCGGATGCTAATCCTGAAATGACCGCCGCCAACGTAACCGCATCGATGTCGGGGTGTGCGGGTCAGCGTTGTATGGCAGCTTCTGCAATGGTCGCAGTAGGGCAGACAGACCATATTATAGAGAAAATGGTGCAGGAAGCCAGGAATGTTGTTCCCGGCAAAAACCTGGGTTCCGTGATTTCTAAAGCAGCAAAAGAAAGAATCGAAGGCTACATAACCCAGGCCGAGAAAGATGGGGCAAAAATACTTTTAGATGGAAGAAATTACCAGGTCGAAGGAAAGGAAAACGGCTACTATGTAGGCCCGACTATTATTGACTTTGTAACACCCGAAATGTCTGTTGCCAGAGAAGAAATCTTCGGGCCTGTTATTTCCATCATCAGAAGCAGAAGCCTGGAAGAGGCTATGAAAATAGAAAATGCCAATCCTTACGGTAACGCAGCTTCTGTTTTCACACAAAGCGGAGGACTTGCCAGATATGTGATGGAAAATGCTTCGGCTGGGATGATCGGGGTAAACATTGGTGTTCCGGTTCCAAGAGAGCCATTCTCTTTTGGAGGTTGGAATGAGTCGAGATTCGGAGTGGGTGATATAACAGGTAAAAGTTCCATCGAGTTCTGGACCAAGCTGAAAAAAATGACTACCAAATGGAATCCTGAAGCTGGCATCAACTGGATGAGTTAATATAATTTCAAATTTCAAATTAAAAATGTCAGATACATTAAAACATAAAATCAACAGACAGGAAGTTATAGATAATGCACTAGATTACACCATAATGTCCTGGTCCAAACAGAAAGGTATTGATCCGTTTGCGATTGAAAGGGCGGAAGGTGTTTATCTGTATGATTACAGCGGTCAGAAAATCATTGATTTTTCATCGGGATTGATGAATTCCAATATTGGATATGGTGATCAGAGAGTAACGGCAGCAGTCGTAAAACAAATGCAGGAAGTGGCGTTTATTTCACCAAGCTGTGTTTCCAAAGTCCGTGGAGATTTAGGAAAAAAACTGGCAGAGATCTGTCCGGGCGATCTTAACCGTGCTTTTTTCACTGTTTGTGGTGCAACTTCCAATGAAAATGCGATTAAATTAGCAAGGCTTTATACCGGCAGGCACAAGATTTTCACAAGATATCAGTCATATCACGGTGCTACCATTGGTGCTATTTCCGCAGGTGGCGATCCAAGGAAAATTCCTGTAGATGCTCAGCAGGCACCTAATTTTGTTCATTTCGATTTACCTAATGCCTATCGTTATGAATACGGCGAAGAAAATCTTCTGAAAGATTCGGTTGCTTCTCTGGAAAGACAAATCGAATATGAAGGACCAAATACCATTGCAGCTATTCTTCTCGAAGGCGAATCCGGAACTTCCGGCTGCCTGCAATACCCAAATGGCTATCTTAAAAAAGTAAGAGAAATCTGCAACAAACACGGGATTTTGTTAATAATGGATGAAGTGATGTCTGGCTTTGGGAGAACCGGGAAATGGTTCGGTTTCCAGAATCATGATATTATCCCTGATATGATTGTAATGGCTAAAGGTCTTACTTGTGGCTATTTGCCTTTGGGATGTGTGATGATTTCGGAAAAGATTGCTTCCAAATACGATGATAATGTTTTGCCCTTAGGTTTGACGTATTCTGCACACGCAGTTTCCTGTGCTGCTGCAATGGAGGTCATCAGAATCTATGAAGAAGATAACCTTATAGAAAGAGCTGCTGAAATGGGGAAATACCTAGAGTCTCGAATTGAGGATATGAAGAAAATTCATCCTTCAATCGGTGATTTCCGAAATACAGGATTGCTTGGTTGCCTGGAATTGGTGAAAAATAGGGAAACCAAAGAACCAATGGCACCCTTCAATGCAAAACCAGACCAAATGGAGGTGATGAATAAAGTAGCAGCTAAAATCAAAGGGCTTGGAATGTACACTTTCGTAAGATGGGGATACATTTTCATCGCACCACCATTGATCATTACAAAAGAAGAGATGGAAGAGGGTTTGGCAATCATATCGGAAGCACTCAAAATTGCTGACGAAGCGACTTACTAGTAATTCAAAATTGAATAATGTCAGATATTAATCAGAATCCTGTTTTTGACCCGGAACTTTATAATGAAGATTTGGCGCCGGTTTCTCCAAACAAAAGAACCTGGGGAACCTGGAACTATGCTTCGTTATGGATCAGTATGTCTATGTGTATCCCAACTTATATGTTGGCAAGTTCCCTTATAGAAGGCGGAATGAACTGGTGGCAATCTGTACTGACCATATTTTTGGGCAATCTTATTGTTCTGATTCCGATGATCCTCAACGGTCACGCCGGAACAAAATACGGGATTCCGTTTCCGGTTTTTGCAAGAGCAAGTTTTGGAACGACGGGTGCTAATATTCCGGCATTATTGAGAGCGATTGTAGCCTGTGGCTGGTTTGGAATTCAGACTTGGATTGGCGGTGTTTCGCTTTATCAAATCTTGAGGGTTTGGATTCCGTCACTTTCTGAGCCAATGATTACCGGATTTTTTCCTCCGGTACTGGAGATGATTTGCTTTCTAATGTTCCTGATAGTCAATATGATTGTAGTTTATTTCGGGGTGGATAGTATTCGTAAATTGTTAGTTTTTAAAGCGGTATTTCTTCCGGCTGCGGCTTTTGCGCTGTTATTTTGGGCAATTTATTCTACAGATGGTCTGGGTGAGATCCTCAATCAGCCTTCGAAATTCCAATCGCCTTCAGAATTCTGGAAGTTTTTCTTTCCGGCTCTGACAGGAATGGTAGGATTCTGGGCAACTTTATCATTAAATATTCCTGATTTTACAAGATATGCGACTTCTCAAAAAGCTCAGATCAATGGACAAATGATTGGTTTACCACCTTCAATGGCAGTCTTTTCTTTCATTGGCGTCGTGGTTACATCTGCAACAACCATCATCTATGGAACAACGATTTGGGATCCTGTGATCCTGGCAGGAAAGTTTGAGAACAAAATTCTGGTGACGTTGGCAATGATCGCTATTGCAATTTCAACGCTCGCAACTAATATTGCAGCGAATATCGTAAGTCCGGCTAATGATTTTGCTAATCTCAGTCCATCAAAAATCAGCTTCAGAACAGGTGGTTACATTACAGGGATTATAGGAGTTTTAATCTGTCCCTGGAAACTCATTGCAGATCCTTCAGGCTATATTTTCACTTGGCTGGTAGGCTATTCCAGCTTGCTTGGTCCAATTGGAGGCATTATGATTTCTGATTACTTTTTTGTGAGAAAACAACAGCTGATTTTGGAAGAATTATATCAGGAAGGAAAAACCTATTCTTACAAAAACGGTTTTAATTCCAAAGCTGTTATGGCTTTGATATTCGGGGTTATACCTAACATTCCGGGCTTTCTGGTAACCATAAAAGTTATCCCGGCAGATTCAGTTCCTGAGTGGCTGACCAATCTTTATCATTACGGATGGTTTGTCGGATTCTTTATCAGTGGATTAATTTATTTTCTATTGATGAAAAATAAAAAATAAAACTTTTAATCATCATTTATCAACTATCATTCATCATTTATAAGATATATGAGCATTTTAATTAAAAACGGTAATATTGTTACTGCTTCAGAGAATTTCATCGGAGATATCTTCATCGAAAATGAAACGATTTCAGCCATCGGGAAGAATCTGAAATATGAAGCGGATGAAGTGATTGATGCTTCCGGTAAATTGATTTTTCCCGGTGGAATAGATCCTCACGTTCATCTGGATATGCCGTTTATGGGAACTTTTTCCAGTGATTCTTACGAAACAGGAACACGGGCTGCATTATTTGGCGGAACAACAATGGTTATTGACTTTATTCTTCAGACTCAAGGGAAGTCTCTTCGTTCGGCTTTGGAAGAATGGAAGGGAAGAAGCGAGGGAAATGCAGTCGGCGATTATAGTTTCCATATGGCTGTGACGGATTATAATGATAATACCAAGCCAGAAATCCGGGAGATGATAGAAGAGGAAGGCATTACGTCTTTCAAAACCTTTATGGCTTATAAAGGTGCATTGATGGTGGATGACCGTCAGATGGTCGGCTTGATGGAGGAAGTGAAACAACACGGCGGACTTATCAACGTTCACGCAACCAACGGCGATATGATTGATTATCTGGTTCAGAAAAATCGAAATGAAGGCAATCGTGCTCCGATTTATCACTATCTGTCTCAGCCGGAAGTGACGGAAGCAGAAGCCAGCGAGCGTTTTGTTGATATGACCAATTTTACAGGCTGTCCCGGCTATATTGTGCATCTTACTTGCGAAGGCGCTCTGAATGCGGTGCGAAACGCAACCAGAAGGAATCAGCACGTTTTCGTGGAAACCTGTATTCAGTATTTAATTCTTGATGCGAGTTTATATGAGCAGGATTTTGAGGGTGCAAAATGGGTAATGTCGCCACCGTTGAGAGAGAAAAAGGATCAGGAAACGCTTTGGGCGGGAATCAATCAGGGATTGGTCAATGTGGTTGCAACAGACCATTGTCCGTTTTTCTGGGAACAGAAATTAATGGGTATTGACGATTTCTCAAAAATTCCGAACGGACATCCGGCTGTGGAAAACCGAATGGAACTTTTATATTCCGAAGGAGTTCATAAAGGCAGAATTACACTAAGCAAATTCGTAGAAGTGGCCTGTACAAATCCAGCCAAGATTTTCGGAATGTACCCTAAAAAAGGAACTATTTGTATCGGTTCGGATGCCGATTTGGTGATTTTCGATCCCAATGAAAAACATACGCTTTCAGCAAAAACCCATCATATGAATGTGGATTACAGCGGTTACGAAGGCTGGGAAGTCACCGGAAAAGTCAAAACCGTTTTGTTAAGAGGAAAAGTTGCTATCAGTAATAATGAATGTCTTGTAGAAAAAGGCTATGGTCAATTTATCAAACGGAATAAAGTCTCTGATAAAATTTAATAACTAATAACTCATAACTAAAAGCTATGTCTCGAATCATAAAATCAGGATTAATCCAAATGTCTCTCGCCAAAACAGAAGGCGAAGGAACGATTGACGAAATAAAACAGGCGATGCTGGAAAAACATCTGCCTTATATTGATGAAGCTGGTCAAAAAGGCGTTCAGATTTTATGCTTTCAGGAGATTTTTAATACACCATATTTCTGTCCGGGTCAGGACTCCAAATGGTATGAGTCGGCAGAAACCGTTCCGGGTCCTACGACAGATCTGATGGCAGAATATGCTAAAAAATACCAAATGGTGATTATCGTTCCTATTTACGAAAAAGACGGTGCCGGAATTCTTTATAATACAGCCGCCGTGATAGATGCAGACGGACAATATCTAGGAAAATACCGTAAAAACCACATTCCGCAAACGGGTGGATTCTGGGAAAAATACTTCTTCAAACCCGGAAATATGGGCTATCCTGTTTTCCATACCAGGTACGCAAAAGTCGGGGTTTACATCTGCTACGACAGACATTTTCCGGAAGGTGCAAGAGCGTTGGGAATCAATGGAGCAGAGATCGTTTACAATCCTTCCGCAACAACAGTCGGACAGTCGCAATACCTTTGGAAGCTGGAACAGCCAGCTCATGCTGTAGCGAATGGCTATTTTATGGGCTGCATCAATCGTGTTGGAACAGAAAAACCCTGGAATCTCGGCAAATTCTACGGAACTTCTTATTTCGTCAATCCTTTGGGTGAGATCTTCGCGATGGCTTCGGAAGATCGTGATGAGCTTCTCATTGCCGAATTTGATCTGGATCTGATAGATCAGGTTCGCTCCAAATGGCAGTTTTACCGCGACAGACGACCGGAAACTTACGATGACTTAACTCAATTATAAATTTTTATGGCAGCTATATCCGTCTTCCACTCCCGCTTTTTTCTTTTCTGTAAAAAGAAAAAGAGCTCCGTTCAAGCCGGGCTGCGGATTGAAGATATAATAATGGTTTGACAATTAATCAAACGTTACTTACTAAATAACAACTGACAACTAAGAAAATTATGATAGCAAACAGACGCTTAACTGAAGAACAATATCAGCAAAATTTCGCAGACATTCATCCACCTTTTGAGAATCGGGAAGGCGCTATAATAGAAGCCAACCGCTGTATAATGTGCTATGACGCACCTTGTATCAAAATGTGTCCAACACATATCAACATTCCGAAATTTATCAAACAAATTGCGACAGACAACGTGAAAGGCTCGGCTCGCACCATTTTTACGGATAATATTATGGGCGCAAGCTGTTCCAAAGTTTGCCCGGTCGAAAAGTTGTGCGAAGGTTCCTGTGTTTATAATCTGTTGCACGAAGAACCAATTCAGATAGCACGTTTGCAAAGATATTCCACAGAAAAAGCCATGTATAACAACTGGCAATTGTTCGAGAGGAAGCCATCTCTTGGAAAAAAAGTGGCGGTGGTTGGCGCTGGTCCTGCCGGATTGGCGTGTGCTTTCTATTTGGCAAAAGAAGGTGTAGACGTAACGATTTTCGAAAAGGAATCCAAAGGTGGCGGACTGATGACATACGGGATTGCGGCTTATAAAGTCACTCCGGAATTCTGCGAAGACGAAGTGAAATATATCACATCCATTGGCGGAATTGATATCAGATATAACCAGGAACTTGGAAAAGATGTTCACCTGAAAGATTTGCAGGATAATTTTGATGCTGTTTTCCTTGGAATCGGTGTCGGAATTGCGAGAAGACTCGATATTTCTGGGGAAGATTCTCAAGGTGTCGAAGACGCAATTTCTTACATCTATAATCTCAGAACCAATGATTTTTCATCTGTTCCTGTTGGTGATAAAGTGGTGGTAATAGGTTTGGGAATGACAGCAATAGATGCTGCAACCCAGGCAAAAAGATTGGGCGCAAAGGATGTGACGATTGTTTACAGAAGAACGGAAAACGAAAAACCTTGCACCGACGTAGAATTGGATATTGCCAAACTGGACGGTTGTAATATGGAATATCTTGCAGCACCAAAAGAAGTTTATGCTGAGAATGGAAATGTAAAGACATTGGTTTGCAGTAGGATGAAATTGGGCGATGCAGATGCATCTGGAAGAAGAAGTCCTGTGGAAACCGGAGAAACCTTTGAGATCGAATGCGATATGATTATTAAAGCAGCCGGGCAAACGCCATTCGAAGGGCTAATTTCCAATTACGAATTACAGAATTCTTATGGCAAAGTTTCCGTTAATTCCGCTTATGAAACCAACTGGAAAGGTGTTTTTGCGGGCGGCGACTGCATCAATGGCGGAAAAGAAGTGGTGAATGCTGCTCAGGACGGAAAATTGGCGGCTCGTTCAATCTTAGAATATATATTGAATTAACAAAATCAAAAAAAACATTGTCACACTGAGCTTGTCGAAGTGTCTATCTCAAACTTTAAATCAAAATTATGGCAGATATATCTTGTGACTTTTTAGGTATAAAATCCCCGAATCCTTTTTGGCTGGCTTCAGCACCGCCTACAGATAAAAAAATAAATGTAATGCGCGCCTTCGAAGCGGGATGGGGTGGCGTTGTCTGGAAAACATTAGGTTCCCAGGTGAAAAATGTTTCTTCCCGTTATTCCGCAATCAATTTCAATGGACAGCGTGTTGCAGGTTTCAATAATATAGAATTGATTTCCGACCGACCTTTGGATATCAACCTTCGGGAAATCGAAGAAGTGGTAAGGGAATTTCCGGACAGAGCGATGATTATTTCGCTAATGGCAGATAACACAAGAGAAGCATGGCACGAAATGGTAAAACGTTGTGAGCAAACTGGCGCTCACGGCTTCGAGCTCAATTTTGGTTGCCCGCACGGGATGACAGAGCGCGGAATGGGTGCAGCTGTCGGGCAAGACCCGGAAATTGCGGGAATGATTGTAGAATGGGTGATGGAAGTCGCCACATTGCCTGTCATCACAAAACTGACGCCTAATGTTCATTCCGTAGTTCCGACAGCAAGAGCTGCTGTGAACGCAGGAACCAACGCATTATCTCTAATCAATACCATTCAGTCTGTTACAGGAATCGATCTGGATACATTGGTTCCGAATCCGAATGTTGGCGGGCAATCCGTTTTTGGAGGCTATTGCGGACCGGCTGTTAAGCCAATTGCACTTAAAATGCTGACAACCATTTCCAAAGACCCTGTCACTTCCCAGGTTCCCATTTCCGGGATTGGAGGCGTTTCAACTTGGCAGGATGCGGTGGAGTTTATGTTGTTGGGTTCCACTTCCGTTCAGGTTTGTACGGCTGCGATGAAATATGGATTCAGAATTGTGGAAGATTTATGCGAAGGTCTCAACAACTGGATGGACGAAAAAGGTTTTGAAAAAATCACAGATTTCGTAGGCAAATCAGTTCCTACGATGACTGAATGGGAAAAGCTCGACCTCAATTTCCATATCGTTGCCAATATCAATCAGGACAAATGCATCCATTGCGGATTATGCCACATTGCCTGCGAAGACACATCGCATCAGGCTATTTTCAAAGGCGACGGAATGCCTTACAATACTTACACCATCAACGAACCGGAATGTGTCGGCTGTAACCTTTGTAAGCTGGTTTGTCCCGTTGATAATTGTATCACAATGGAAGAAAAAAGAGTAGCGCCGGATTATCTCAATTGGATTCAGTTCCAGGAAAAGGGTTTGCCGCTGAATGATCATTAAGATTATTTGGGCGCCTTTATCCGCCCTCCGTTCCCGCTTTTTTGTCATTGCGTATGGAGCGAAGTAATCAGTAGAACTTTACAGCAAACGCAATGACAAAAAGAGCTCCACTCAGGTCGGGGCGCAGTTTTGACAGCAATAGACCATTTGTCAATCATTTTAAAATTACAAACCTTTCCGAATTGTAAACCGAAAGGATTTACGAACAATAAAACATATAGCTTCAACCTCATATTTTTTTTAAAAACCAATGAACATCAACGCTTCACGCCTCGAAAATTTCTTCACCGAAATGTCAAAAATTGGGAAAATCGGTGAAACAGGAACCAACAGACCTGCGCATTCTCCTGACGAAAAAAAAGCATTTGAACTCGCTTCATCGTGGATGAAACAAGCCGGAATGACAACAAGAATTGACAATTTCGGGAATCTTATCGGAAGGTTAGAAGGAACTAATCCCGATTTGCCAGTTCTGATGGTTGGTTCACATCTGGATTCTCAACCTTATGGCGGAAGATTCGACGGCGTTGCTGGTGTTCTTTGTGCAATTGAATGTGCAATGACGATACACGAAAAAGGATTGAAGCCAGAGAGAACTTTAGAAATCATTTCATTTGCTGATGAAGAAGGTTGGCGTTTTAACAAGGGTTTATTTGGTTCAAGGGGAATTCTAGGAAGGCTGGAGGAAGGCGAATTGCAGAGAGCGGACGCCAACGGAATCACAAGAGAACAGGCTCTTAAAGATTTTGGTTGTGATATTGCAAAATTTAAAGAATCACGATATAAAAAGGGAAGTATCTATTGCTATCTTGAACTTCACATTGAGCAAGGACCAGTTTTGGATATTCAGGAAAAATCAATTGCTGTTGTTTCCGGAATTTCCGGCCCAATATGGCTGACTGTTAAGCTGAAAGGAATGGCCGGACACGCCGGTTCTGTTCCGATGCCGATGCGAAAAGATGCTTTGGTAGGTGCTTCAGAAATTATCATTGCACTAAACGAAATTGCCAATCAGGTTCCGGGAAATCCAACTGTTGGAACTTGCGGAACCATCAAAGTTTTTCCTGCTTCCAGAAATATAATTCCCGAAGAAGTAGAATTTACACTGGATTTGCGTGACATCGATCTGGAAAGAAGAAACCGCTACGAAAAACAATTATTGGATAAAATCGATGAAATTTCCAAAAAACACGGTTTGTCTTATGAAATTTCAGAAGACTGGAAATCGGAACCGCGGTATTGTGCAGACTGGATCAAAGATATCATCCGGAATAATTGTGAAAAAATAGGTCTAGAAAATACACCGGAACTGATGAGTGGTCCTTTCCACGACGCTATGGCTATTTCTTACGCCTGTGACTACGGAATGATTTTCGTCCGCTGCAAAGACGGAATCAGCCACAATCCACTGGAATATTCTTCTGCGGAAGATCTGGCAATAGGAGCCGAGGTTTTATATGGAAGCATTTTGGATATATTTAAAATAAAAAATTAATATCCTACATCAATTCATTTCAATTTTAAAGTTTCTAAATTTGGTGCTTTAAAATTTAAACTAAAATGAAAATACTAGCATTTGGAGCAAGTAACTCCAGAGAATCCATCAACAAAATATTCGCAGAATATACTGCAAAACAATTTACTGGAGCAGAATTAGAAGTCCTTGATCTGAATGATTACGAAATGCCTATCTTCAGTGTAGACAGAGAAAAACACGATGGCATTCCGGCTTTAGCGTTGAGATTTGCAGAGAAAATCGACGCAGCTGATTTGTTGATTATTTCTTTTGCAGAACATAATAGTACTTATACCACAGCTTTCAAAAATGTGTTCGATTGGGTCTCGAGAATAAAAGACAGAAAACATTTTGGCGAAAAACCGGTGTTCGCTTTAGCTACAGCAACTGGTCCTGGTGGTGGAAAACATGTGGTTGCTGCTTTCGAGGCGAGAGCTAAGTCAAGTGGCGCAACTGTATTGCAAAGTTTTGTGTTGCCAAAATACAAAGAGACTTTTGATACCGAGAAAGGCATCATTGATGAAGAAAAGAATGCTGAGTTTCAGGAGAAATTGACAGCTGTTAAAAACTTTTTCGCATAACATTTTGGAATATTATGCTAAGATTACGTAACTTTGTCATCAAAGAAAGAAAATGAAAATCTTACAAGTTCATTTCAAGCAGTATTCTAATTCTTGCAAAAAGGATTATACATACACCTCCGAACTTGTGAACTAAAATACAGCCGACAATCTCCAAGATTGTCGGCTTTTTTATTTAGCAAAATTGAAAAGTAAGTTTGAAATAAATCTAATGAATTCCAAGATTCTTTCAGGTTTTCAAAAGCCTGAAGGAATCGAAAGAATAGAAATCTGAAAGTGAAAAATGAGCAATACCTATAAATCTGCCGGCGTTGATAAAGAAGAAGGCTACAAAACTGTAGATAAAATCAAAACTGCCGTTGCCGGGACACACAATAAAAACGTCCTGAATAATCTCGGAAGTTTCGGTGCATTCTACGAGATTGCTGGTTACAAAAATCCTGTTTTGGTTTCCGGAACCGATGGCGTCGGAACCAAGCTGAAAATCGCTCTTGATACCAAACAATATGATTCTATCGGTGTAGATTGTTTTGCAATGTGTGCCAATGATATCCTTTGTCACGGTGCCAAACCATTGTTTTTCCTGGATTACCTGGCCTGCGGAAAGCTCGATTCTGAAATTGCTGCAGAAATTGTTCTTGGGATGGTAAAAGCTTGTAAAGACAACAATTGCGCTTTAATTGGTGGTGAAACTGCCGAAATGCCGGGAATGTATAAGCCTGGTGATTACGATGTCGCAGGTTTTTGCGTAGGAATCGTTGAAAAAGATCAAATCATCGATGGTTCAAAAATCAACAAAGGAAACAGAATTATTGTGATTCCTAGTTCCGGATTTCATTCCAACGGTTTTTCTTTGGTAAGAAAGATTTTTCCGGATTTCGAAGAAGAATTTGAAGGAAAGCCTTTATATGAGACACTTCTGGTTCCTACAAGGTTATATTATAGGGACATTCATAAAGTCTTGGAAGAGGTTCCGGTTTGTGGGATTGCTCATATCACAGGAGGCGGATTGTATGAGAATATTCCGAGAATTATTCCAAATGGATTGTGCGCCAGCATCGATGCGTCGAAAATCAAAATTCCGTCCGTGATGCTGGAGTTGGAAAAACGTGGAAATATCGCAAGGGAAGAGATGTTCGGCACATTCAATATGGGCGTTGGGATGGTTTTGGTAACCGATGACAATCACGTTGAGAAAATCCTTGATTTATTGGAAGATGCTTATGAAATCGGAGAAATCACAGAAGGAGACGAAAAAATTAGTTTATCGTAAAATGTCTATCGTAAATGTAAAAGTATTTGACATACTCGTACTTTATACATCATACATTGTACTTCTTAAATGAAAAATATCACCATTTTAATTTCGGGTTCTGGGACCAACCTGCAAAGACTCATTGATTGCATAGTCACAGGAGAAATCCGTAATACAAAAATCAATAAAGTGATTGCTGACCGCGAATGTTTCGGACTGGAAAGAGCAAAAAAACATCAGATCCCGAATCAATTAATCACACGAGGAAAAGATTTTTCGGACAATTTAGAAAAAGCAATTCCTGATAATACAGACTTGATTGTTTTAGCTGGTTTTCTGTCTATTCTGAAATCAGAATTCTGTGAAAAATGGAATAGTAGGATGATTAACATCCATCCCTCATTATTGCCGAAATTCGGAGGAAAAGGAATGTGGGGACATCACGTTCATAATGCAGTCATTGAAGCTGGCGAAAAAGAAAGTGGAGCAAGCGTCCATTTTGTTACTACAGGAATTGATGAAGGAGAAATTATTCTGCAGGGGAAATTTGATATTGATGAAAAAGATACGGCTGAAACGTTAGCTGAGAAAGTTCATCAAGTGGAATACGAAATTTTTCCAAAAGCCATTGATTTGATTTTAAATCGATAATATATTTATTTGAAGTTAAATTAATATTTAGAATTGTAAATTATTGTAAAATAATAACTTGTAAGATCTAATGATAATTAACTTTAATTCATGAAATGAAATCTAATAGCTCAGTTGGAGCAATCTAATAATAAAAATCCGGAGGTGAAAGAACCGGTAAATCACAGTTTGGATAAAACTGTAAAAAGTAAAATTTGAAAGAAAGTATGATTAAGAAAAGAGCACTTATCAGCGTATCTGATAAAAGTGGTTTGGTAGATTTTGCCCGGTTTCTCAAGGCGCAAAACTACGAACTGATTTCCACTGGCGGAACATTCAAACATTTGAAAGAAGCCGGACTCTACCCAGTCCAAATCGATGAAGTGACCGATTTTCCAGAGATGCTGGACGGAAGAGTGAAAACCCTGCACCCGAAAGTTCATGGCGGATTGTTGGCAGTTCGTTCCAACAAGGAACATATGAAAACGGTTCAGGAATATGAAATTGGACTGATTGATATGGTGATTGTGAATCTTTATCCGTTTTTTGAAAACGTGAACAAAGCTATTTCTCTCGATGAAAAAGTAGAATTTATAGATATTGGTGGGCCATCTATGTTGCGTTCAGCAGCTAAGAATTTTAATTCGGTAACGGTTTTGACAGATGTGAATGATTATGAGGTTGTTCAAAACGAAATGTCTGCAAATGGCGATTCAACTATTGAAACAAGGAAGAAATTAGCTGGAAAAGTGTTTAATCTGACTTCTGCTTACGACGCTGCGATTTCCAGTATGCTTTTGGATGAAGAATATCCGACTTACTTGAATGCTTCTTATAAAAAGGTTTCTGACTTGAGATATGGTGAAAATCCTCATCAGTCGGCAGCATATTATACATCAACTTTCGAAAATGGAGCGATGAAGGATTTTGAGATTTTGGGAGGTAAAGAATTGTCTTTCAATAATCTTCGCGATATGGATTTGTGCTGGAAAGTTGTGAATGAGTTCCAAGAAGAAATGGCTTGTTGTGCCGTAAAACATTCTACGCCTTGCGGTGTTGCTGTTGGAACTTCGGCTTTAGAAACTTATACTAAAACATTTGATTGTGACCCGATTTCAATTTTCGGAGGCATCATCGGAATGAATTATAAAGTAGATGTTGCAACAGCTGAGGAATTAAACAAAACATTCCTTGAGATTGTAATGGCAACTGATTTTGATGAAGACGCTTTGGAAATTCTTAGAAAAAAGAAAAACCTTAGAATCATTAAAATCAAAAATAAGGTTATTGATCAGCAAATATGGGTGAAAATTGACGGCGGAATGTTGGTTCAAAATGCTGACAATCAATTTTCAACAGACATCAAATTGATGACAGAAACTGCTCCAACAGAAGAACAAAGAAGAGCTTTGCTGTTCTCGCAAAGGGTGGTTAAATATGTAAAATCCAATGCGATTGTTGTTTCTAACGGCGTCCAGGCAATCGGAATCGGCGGTGGACAGGTTAATAGAATCTGGGCAACGCAACAGGCGATAGAAAGAGCAAAAACGAAATTCGATGGCGAATTGGTTTTGGCTTCGGATGCGTTTTTCCCTTTCCGGGATGTTGTAGATTTCTGTGCGCAGGAAGGCATCAAAGCAATTATTCAGCCTGGCGGAAGTATGAAAGATAATGATTCTATCGAAGCTGCGAATGAGCATAAAATCCCAATGCTATTTACGGGAATGAGGCATTTCCTGCATTGATAATAAAATTAATTGTATTTTAATAAAAAGATAACCCCAATTGAGATCAATTGGGGTTATCCGTTTATATTTATTATTCTTATTTTTTAATCACCTTGAATGATTTCACATTCGATGATGTTCTTACATTTACAATGTAGACACCGGCAGGCAGATGTTTCATATCGATATTTGCTGTTTTAGCATTGGTCTTTTCTGATTTTACCACGCTTCCTGCAAAATTATATATTGCAATATTTTCAATCGTATCACCATTCATTTTTACCGTCAGGTTATCGACAACAGGATTCGGGTAATATTTAAGACCATTATCTTTCGTATTCTCCGCAGTTCCAAGTTTGTCATCAACTTTTACAACAAAGCTGCAGGTATCAATGATCTGTCCATTGAAAATCAGATTATGCTTAACCGTTGTTTCTCCCACAGGGAAAATCGCGCCTGAAGGCAAACCTTCTGTCAATACTGAAAAGACTCCTGTTGAAGTACCTTCACATGCGAAAGTCAAATTGTAATTAACTACAGCACCGATATTACCTGGATTGGTGGTAACGGTCATGTTTGCGGGACAAGTATAATCACACTCTGGTGGATCTGGCAGACCAACCATGTAAACCTGAACATCATCTATCAATGCTCCTGTTCCTTTTGCTGCCAATGAGTTAAATCCTAAATAATAAACTCCGGAAGAATTTGGCGTGAAAGATATAATGGCTTCTTCATACTTGTCATTGCTTACATTTTTGCTCCAGATAACATTGTCTTTCTGTACGTATGCATAGGCTTTGTTAGCAATGCTCAGACTCATTGGAACGTCATTTCCTATAGACCTGTATTTGAATTTGATCAGAATTTCTTTTCCACCTTGTAGATTCAGACCTCTTGAGAAATACCAGGAATTAGCGTCAAAATAATAATTGAAATTTTGAATTGCATGAGATTCTCCTTCAGCAGGATATGATGAATCAATCAGCCACTGGTTGTTTCTTGATATGGATTGTGTGATCCATTGATCATCAGTTTCAAAGCCATATTTATAAGGCAGATTGACCGCAGATCCTGGATTTGGTAAAGTTGTGAAGTAAACAGGTCCTGCCCATGAACTGAAAGTATCTTCTCCACAATTAGCCCTTACGTAAGCTTCATAAATTGTATCCGTAGATAAACCTTCTACATGAACCTGTGTATTACCAACAGCAGTTCCTGAAGATGGAGTGCCTGTTCCGGCAGGTTGTACTGCATATTCGTATCCGTTTCCAGGCTGTGTCAGGAAATCCCAAGTCAGATCTACAGTTGTCTGTGCGTAATTGGCTTTTAAATTCGATGGTTTTGCACAGTTCGGACACGAAGCAATGATTGGTATACTGATGCTTTGTTCGCTTTCGCTTCCCACGACATTGCCATTGGAATCCAATATTTCATAACTGGTCTGCCAGCCGCTATGGCTTCCTCCGTTCCATGTAGTAGTAATAGCATCACCTGAATTGATTTTGAAAGGGAAATCCAATATATCGCCAATCGGTAAAGTTATGTCCGTAAATATAGAATCACCATTCACAAACAGACTCATCGTATTGTAGTTCCAGCCATCACCTTCAGAATCTTTGAGACGAAGGATATATTCGCAAGGAGAAGAATCTTTGTCGGAAACTTTTACATTATCGAACATGACATAGCCATAATTGGCGTCAGAATAAGTTTGGTATCCCAGATAATAAACACCATTTTCCGGAACTGTAAAAGTCACATTAGCAGTATTGTAAGTAGTACTCTGGATAAAATCATTATTCCACAGCTGAACTGAGTTTGCCGATGGGAAAGGATCTTTACTCACCACTACTTTCATTTTTTGCGGATAATATTCATCCTGGCTGGATCTGTAGTCGAACTGCAAAGTAATTTCCTTACCCGCAGGAAGATTAATGCCTCTAGAGATTACCCAGGCATCCGAGACATTTTCGCTGTCATCGTGTAATAAGTAGTATTTTCCGTCTGATGGCCCATACAGTCCTCCGGGACCTGAGTCAAAGTCACCTTTTACCCAAGGTTTTCCTACTGGCGGTTCAAGAAGTGTCCAGTGGCTATCGCCTTCAAAACTTTCATTGTAAGGTAAATTCGCTGGAAGAGCAGTTGTGGCAGGATAGGTTTTAAACTTTACAGGACTGGACCAGTTTCCATAAATCGAGCCTGATGCACAGACAGATCTTACATACAGCTCATATTGAGTTTCCGGCTGTAAACCGTGAGCTGTTGTAGAAAGACCTTGTGCCGGAGTTCCTGCCTCAGTAGGAATACCAGTTCCTGGCGTTTTAATAACATATTCAAATCCTGCGTCCGGTATGGAAGCACTTTCCCACGAGATATCTGCCGTAGTCTGTCCCGGAACTGCTTTTACATTCACAGGTTTTGGACATAATTCTTCATACAGATTAATATTATCCAAACTTATATATCCCAGGTTGGGATCCGGATAAAAGTAAAAAGCCAAATAATAAGTGCCAGTTTCAGGAACTTCGAAAGTTTGATGGGCATTCTGGTAAGTGTTTATCTGAATATTCTCATTGACCCATAATTCTGTAGAGTTGTCAAGAACCGGCGTTGGTTGCTTTTTTAACACCACTTTTAATTTAACCGGAAAAAGGGTGTTAAGGCTGGATCGGTAATCAAAATCCAATGCAATTTTGTGTCCTGATTCGATATTGATACCTTTTGTAATGAGCCAGGCCGATCCTCCGTTTTCGAAGTCGCTCTGGGCACGCGCATAATACTGACCCTGAGAAGGACCATAAACGGTACTTGTCTCATCAGTGAATTCCCAGGGCGTGCCGGGACCTGTGTTCATTTTGTACCAATAATTTTGTTCTGCTTCTGTTTCAAAACCATTGGAGTACGGAAGCGATACCGGATCCGTCTGTCCAAATGTGAATAGAAAACCGAGCAAAGAGAAAAAAGTTAATGCTTTGTTCATATATTTCATTTTGCAACAAACATAGAACGGAAGCCCTTTAATTCCTATTTTTATACTTTAAAAATGAAGAAATATTCATTGTTTTTGAAAGAACTTTGACAATATAGGATCAGGAAGAGTGTTTATTATCTTCTCGAATCTGTTTTTTTAGTTTTCTGATTTTGCTTTTGGTTTGTACGATTTGATAGATTACTAAAATTATAAAAATACAAAGAATGATGATGATCCAGTATTTGACATTATTGTCATTTTCAGAATTTTCCTCAGCCGTTTTTTTTACAATAATTTTGTTTACAGATTTCTTTTTTGCACTAATATCGGTATTGGTTTTCTGCTTATAAAGGTTCAGATACAAGGTATGATTTTTAATATCGTTTAATGCATAATAATTTTCCGAGATATATTTATAAACTTCAGGATTGGCATTTTCTACTTTATTGGATTTTAAAATCAGAATAGCTTTGTCAAATTCTTTTTTGGCTTTCAAATAATCTTTTTGCAGATAACTGATCCTGCCCAGGCCGGCAAGACTTTCTGCGTTCAGAAGAGCGTAGTTTCCGTTAACGGCATATTTCAGAGATTTTTCAAAGGATTCTCTTGCAGAATCAGGTTGATCCTGCTCCAGAAAACAACTTCCGATTTCGTTATATATATCTGCAATGGAAAAACGGAGCATGTCCCGGTTTTTGAGTGCCGCTAGATAGACTTCCAGCGCTTTCTGATAATAGGTATTGGCAAAATCGCACCCCAGTTCGTCACGGTAGATTAAGGCTTTTAAGAAAAGAATATTGCCTTTATAAAATTTCAGCGAGTCGGGTAGTGGATGTTTCTCAATCAGTTCATAAGCTTCATCCGCATAGTATTTTGCTTTGCTATAGATATTGAGATTATGATATTTTTCGCCGATGAATCCTGCTACCTGAATCTGCGTCGGATAATCATTAATTTTCTGCGAGATCTCTCTTGTTTTAAAAGCATATTCTATGGCTTTTTCATAATCCTTCTTCACAGAGTAGCTGCTGCCGATAATTGTAAGGATAGAAATTTCCATTTTTGGATTTCCCTTATATTTTTTATAAAGCTCTTTTCCTTGGAGGATGACCCTTTCAGGGTTTGAATTCATCAGAAGAAACAAAGAATCCAGATGTGGCTCATTTTTATTTTGTGCTGAGCAAGTCTGTGAATTGATGGTAAAAAGAACACAAAGAACTATTATTATATTTTTTATTTTTTGGATAATGATTTTCATGATCAATTGGCTATGGGAAGTTCTTTTTTAATAAAGCTGATAAATTCTTTAGGAGAAATTCCTGTTATAGTTTTAAATACGGTCGAAAAAGAAGTATGGGAAGAAAAACCGCTCTCCTCGGCAAGATAACTGATCTTGTAATTCAGAAAAGAAGGTTCGTTATGGAGTTTATTGATGATGTAATTGACTCTCAGTTCGTTGATGTAAGCATTGAAATTTTTATGCTTATGCTTATTGACAATTTCTGAAAGATATCTTGTATTGGTGTCAAGTTCCTTTGCCATAGATTGTAAAGTAAGACTTTTTTTTGTAAAGTCCTTTCCATTCTCGAAGGCAAGCAGTTTTTCCAACAGAATCTGTTCGGTTTTTTCCGGGATAAGCTGTGGCGTTCTGGACATCTCTTCAGCATCTTCCTTAGCTGAGATTATGATCTCTTCGTCTTTCTCCGTCTTTTTCAGCTTGCTGATGTATTCTTTATAATAATTATAATTTTGCCTGGTTCTGAATCTGAACCAAAATACAAATCCAAGCACAATAAAAGCAACCCCGATCATCCAGATCAGAATATGATTGGTCTTATATCTCTGATAATCTTTTGCCTTGAAATCACTTTCTGTAAGCGAAAGTATCAGGTCACTCGCTTTTTGCTGAGCCGAATTGATGGCTTCATTCAGTTCAAGATATTTCTGGTTATGAAATTGATATTTGGTTTTATTGCCTTCTGATAGATAGAAATCTGCTAAAAATTGATGTATATTTTTCTTTAAAACCACATCATTGACTTTTTCTGACAAGATCAGAAGTCTGGGAATTTCAATGAGATATTGCTGTTTATTTTTTCTGACGAAATTCGCTTTTGCAACATCTAACTCGGCATAAGCTGTAAAGTTTTCTTCCAAACCTGATTTTACGGAGATTTGCAGAGCTTTTTCAGCATACTGCAGGGATTGATCCCATTGCTGATCCATTCCATAAGCTTTTGCCAATTGACTGTACGATCTGGAAACCTGATAAGGAAATCGGGTTGAAAATTTTTTCAGAATTGTATCGTTGATGACTTCCGTAGCGTTACGATACTTTTTTTGTTCACAGAGCAGTATGGATTTTGCTGTCAGAAAATCAATATACAAGCTGGTTTTTTCAGGCTTATGAATAGAATTATTATCGAATTTTTCTGCAATCAGTTTCAGCCTTTCCTCTGCTTTGGGAATTACGCCTAATTTCCTATAAAGATCACCCAGGATAAGATTGGTGCGTAGCAATTCGGCAGAATCTTCATTAACAGAATTTAAATGAATGGATTCTAAAAGTGCGTTCAGTGCAATAATGTAATTTCCCTGCAGGATCTGGGCTTCGGCTTTCAGATTCAGAGCTTTGGAACGTTGTTCATCGGTATCTGCATTGATGGAAAGATATTCGGAAATTGTAATGGACTTTTCCGGATGTGTGTAAAGATTTCCTACTGCATTTTTATAAATATCTTCATTTTCCGATTTTTTTTGTGAAAACACACAAATGCTGCAAGCCAGTAAAAGCAGAACAATAAACTTATTGGTATATAGAATCTTTTTTTCCAAAAACATATTCCTCAATCTCATTGCTGCAAAGATATAATTTACAAATATAACATGAGAAACACTAATTACCGTTAATATTGGGATGATATTTTTGTTAATTCTTATAGATTAGAGTTTCAAAAACTCATTCTGTGCAATTTCTAAAATATTAAGATGACAAAATTTAGCTATAAAATTTATCTTAAAATCGAAATAATATTTACTTTTGGGACAAATTCTGGATATGAGTATTTTTAATGATACAAAGTTGGCATTTGCCGATAAAACCGACGCTCAGCTCAAAAAAGCCTACTGGATGTTTAAAGCCATTGAACAGCCTGTGTTGACCAATATTGGCGTTTCTCTTCTCAATTTTACCGTTAGGAACAATTTTCCGTTTGTGGATGGTATTGTGAAGCAGACTTTGTTCGAGCAGTTTTGCGGCGGTGAAACGCGTGAAGAAAGTATGAAAGTGGTGAAACAAATGTTCAAACGTGGTGTTGGAAGTATTTTCGATTATTCGATTGAAGGAAAAGAAGAAGAAGAAGTTTTTGATGCTGTTTGTAAGGAGATCAAAGATATTGTCCGTTTTTCTGTCGGAAATCCGGCGATTCCATTCATTGTTTTCAAACCAACGGCTTTTGGAAGAATTGATATTTATGAAGAAGTCGGGAAAGGTAAAGAATTGACAACCAGCCAGAAAAAAGAGTGGAATAGAGTTGTACAGCGTTTTGACGAAGTTTGTAAGCTTTGTTTTGAAAGCGACAAAAAAGTAATGGTGGATGCCGAGGAAACCTGGATGCAGGACGCTGCTGATCAGCTTTGTGAGGAAATGATGGAAAAATACAACAAGGAAAAGGCCATCGTCTGGAACACGATTCAAATGTACAGAACCGGCCGACTGGAATATATGAATGCACACTTGAAAAGAGCAAAAGAAAAAGGATACTTCATTGGTTATAAGCTTGTTCGTGGTGCTTATATGGAGAAAGAAAGAGAACGGGCTGCACAACTGAATTACCCAGATCCAATTCAGCCTACAAAACAGGCTTCGGATGACAATTACAATTCGGGAATCGATTTTGTAATGACAAATCTGGATAGAGTTTCTGCGTTTTTCGGAACACATAACGAGAAATCTTCCGAACTGGTAATGGACAAAATGAAAGCGAAAGGTTTGGAGCATAACAATCCGCATATCTATTTCGGACAGCTTTACGGGATGAGTGACAATATCACTTATTATCTCGCAGACCAGCATTATAACGTGGCGAAATATTTGCCTTATGGACCTGTAAAAGACGTTGTACCATATTTAACGAGACGTGCGCAGGAAAATACTTCTGTTGCTGGACAAACAGGAAGAGAATTAGGGCTTATACAGAAAGAATTGAAAAGAAGAAAATAGAAATTAGAAAATCCGCTGTGAAGCGGATTTTTTTTAAAGTTATTTTTGTTTAATAATTTGAGATAATTCTTTAAATTTCTTTAACTCAACTGAAGGAAAATCAGAGATAATCATTGATGAATCACTTAGTATTATCTGATTAAATCTACCGCTATGTGATGGAATATCCAGTCTGTTCAATTTTTTTTCACAGAGTTCATTAATGCTTTCGACAACTAATTTTTGTTCTTCATTTGTTATTTTAATACGTTTATAGAGTTAATAATTTTGATTTACTACCATCATAACAGGCTGTTTTTTCAATATAATCAGCCAGAAGAGACCCTTCTAAAGTATCTCTATAAATTATTAATTGTGTAACGTCGCCTCCCCATTCTCCGCATCTATCATCTCTTGTTTCTAATACAAGTTTATTAAATTGACTGATATGTCTGAATGTGTTTTTATTATTATCAGAGTCTTGACAAGAATAGGTCAAAATAGAAGTTAATACTAATCTTAAAATTATTTTCATTTATTGACAAGGTGATTTTATTAATCTACTTTTTCTTCTCCGCCTTCACAGCCTGCCTGGCTAACAATTTCCAGCCATTTTTAGTTTTCTGCCAGACATATAAAATATCCAGGCTTACTTCTCCTTGTTCTTTTCCAAAATCGTGAGTTTGTGCAAACAAATGATTGCGGACAATCGCTGTTTTATCTACAATTTGGATGGATTGATTGGTATTTTCAATTGTCAAGAAATTAGATTTTTTGCTGACTAATTTTTCTACAAATTCTTTCGCGTCATCAATATGACCACCCGAATGTCCGTAAGTCAGCTCCGGTAAAATCAATGATTCTAAAACAGTTTTGTCACCACTAATCATTGCTAATCTGAGTTTTTCAGACGCTTCGTCAACAGTTTGCTGGTCATTATTTTTTTGTGCCAATAGCATTGATACAGCCAAAAAGCTGAATGTCAATAATAATTTCTTGATCATAATTACTTTAATATCCATCAAAGATAATAAACATTGGGATGTAATTTGTTAAACATATTTTCTATCTTTATTTATACAAATTTTTAAGATTTTGAATCCAATTCTTGATATCGTTCTCCGCTCGCTGGCGGTTTACTTTTTTATGGTGATTGCTGTGCGCGTTTTTGGGAAAAATCAGTTGTCACAGCTTAATGCGGGAGATGTGATTCTTTTGCTGTTGATAAGTAATGCGGTTCAGAATGCTATGGTTGGTTCCAACAGCAGTTTGGAAGGCGGAATTGTTGCCGCTTTGGTTCTGTTTGTAGCGAATTTTGTCGTGAAGAAATTTATTTTCAAGAATCAGAAAATCAAAGAGTTGATAGAAGATCATCCTTATATTTTAGTAAAAGATGGAATAGTTTATCCGGAAGTTTTAAAGAAAGTTTCAATTTCCGAGGACGAACTGGAAGAAGCCGTTCACGAACACGGCATCGAAAAAGTATCTGATGTGAAATTAGCAATTCTGGAAGTGGATGGAAACATCAGTGTAATTTCAACTGACAAAGAAACGGAGCAGACGCACTATTCCAGACATAAAACTAAACTGAAGAGAAAGTTTAGAAATCAGTAATTGATTTATAAATCATAACTAATATTTATTCCCATTAAATATATATCAAAGTTTAGTACAGATGTTATTTCTTCTGAAGAATATATTTGATTTTTGAAATGATTAAATGATGTATCACCTGATTTCCAATGAAAAAATCTATTGTCTGCATCTCTTTCTATTTCAAAATATTTCTCTACACTAGTATCAACATAAGGCATATTTATATAAAATTCAAGTTGAATTTGAAATTCTTCATCTAATTCTTTAATTCTAATTTTTCTTTCGATTTCTATTAAATTATAATTACCTTCACTGTATAGTCTTTTTTCAGGTCCTTGTAAAATTAGAGAAAATATCATTTCATCTTTCTCAATTTTATCATCTATAAAATAATCAAAAGCACTATTATTTTCAAAAAATATTAGAAAACAATTTATTAATTCGTGAATTGTTAATTTATCTTTTTTTTCAATAGAATTTTCAATATTCTTTTTTAATATATCCGTAAAAGGAAGTAATCTATTTTTTATAAATTGAGAGAACATATAAATTAATTTTAAAAAATTCTTTCAGAATGACAAAGAGATTCTTTTTTAAGCTAAAATAGTAATTCCTTTCTCAGCTAAATCATAAATCGTGTTCCTTGCGCTATCAGGTTTTACATTCACAGCTTTTGTTCCATTGAAATGTAGACAAGTAATAAATCCAGCATTAAAAGCATCAATCGCAGTGAATTTTACACAATAATCCAAAGCCAATCCAACAATCTCAACTAACTGAATATCGTGATATTTCAGGAAATCCTCCAATCCTGTTTTCATAAAGTGATTGTTATCCTGAAAACCGCTGTAGCTGTCAATCTCCACATTTTTTCCTTTCTGAATGATGTGTGTGACTTTATCACGATTCAGATCTTTATGAAACTCTGCTCCAAAAGTTCCCTGAACACAATGGTCCGGCCACATAAACTGCGGAACGCCATTGAGTGAAATAGTTTCGCCTACATTCTTTCCATTATTGGAAGCAAAACTTTTATGATTGGCAGGATGCCAGTCTTGAGTCAAAATGATTTCGTCATATTCATTCTCTTCCATCAGAAGATTGATATAGGGAATGATGCTGTTAGCTTCCGGAACGGCCAAAGCGCCACCTTCGCAGAAATCATTTTGAACATCAACTATAATAAGGGCTTTTTTCATTGTCTGAGATTTGGGTTATCAAAATACAAAATGTCATTCTGAAAGAACCGAGCCAATTAATATAACTGGCATTTAGATTCCTGCAAAATGACATTTTGACTTAATTTATTTTAAAATTATCCTAAATATGGATATTTGTAATCTTTTGGAGAGACAAAAGTTTCCTTGATACTTCTTACAGACACCCAACGCGTCAAATTCATTTTAGAACCTGCTTTATCATTGGTTCCGGACGCTCTGGAACCTCCGAAAGGCTGTTGTCCAACAACTGCGCCCGTTGGTTTGTCATTGATGTAGAAGTTTCCGGAAGCATTTTCCAAAGCTTTGTAAGCTTCGTCAATCGCATATCTGTCTTGTGCGAAAATAGAACCGGTCAAAGAATATTGTGTTGAAGTATCAACCAATTTCAGGGTGTCTTTCCAGTTTTCGTCTTCGTAAACGTAAACAGTCAGGATTGGACCGAAGATTTCCTCAACAATACTTTCGTAATAAGGATTGATGGTTTCAATCACTGTTGGATACACGAACCATCCTTTTTTATCGTCATATTTTCCACCGATGATGACGTTGGCGTCGTTTGAAGCTTCCGCTCTGTCAATATAACCTTTGCATTTCTCGAAAGAATTTTTATCAATAACCGCATTTATGAAATTGGAAGGATCTTCAGGAGAACCAATTTTAATCGTTTTGATTTGAGCTTCCATTACAGCTTTTACTTCATTCCAAAGTGATTTTGGAACATAAGCTCTGGATGCTGCGGAACATTTTTGTCCTTGATATTCAAAAGCTCCTCTTACCAAACCTGTGGCAACGGCTTCAACATTCGCTGAAGGATGAACCATTACGAAGTCTTTTCCTCCAGTTTCACCAACGATTCTTGGGTAAGATTTATAGTTGTGAATATTATCACCAATCATTTTCCACATGCCTTGGAAAACCTTTGTAGAACCTGTAAAATGAAGGCCTGCAAAGTCTGGATGCGCTAAAATTTTCTCAGCAGTTTCTTTCCCGTCAGTAAAAATCATATTGATAACGCCATCCGGAAGTCCGGCTTCTTTCAAAACGTCCATGATTACTTTTGCTGAATAAACCTGTTTGTCAGATGGTTTCCAAACCACAACATTTCCCATCATGGCCATACAAGCCGGCAGGTTTCCGGAGATGGCTGTAAAGTTGAAAGGCGTCACCGCAAAGCAAAAGCCTTCGAGGGGTCTGTACTCTACACGATTCCAGATTCCTGCATCAGAAACAGGTTGCTCCGCATAAAGCTCTGTCATAAATTCTACATTGAAACGCAGGAAATCAATGAATTCACAAGCTGCATCAATCTCAGCCTGATGAACATTTTTGGATTGACCGATCATTGTAGCTGCGTTGATAACATCTCTGTATGGTCCGGCCAAAAGATCTGCAGCCTTCAGGAAAATTGCAGCTCTGTGTTCCCAGCCTAGTGCATTCCACTTTGATTTTGCTGCAAGGGCAGATTCTATGGCTAGGTCAACGTGAGACATGTCGCCTTCATAATAGAATCCGAAATCATGCTGATGATCCTGGGGCGAACTAAGTTGTACCTTTTTATCAGTTTTAATATCTTTTCCACCGATTACCATTGGGATTTCGGTTTTTTCTTTCCACATTTTTTTATAGGTGGTAATCAGGCTTTTTACCTCGTCAGAACCTGGAGCATAGGAATTTACAGGTTCATTTTGTGCAAAAGGCACTTGAGAAATGGCTTTAGACATAAATTTAATTTTAATTTCCACAAATTTACGATAAGCATTTTAAAGCGACAATTTAAAATGAATGTTTAAATATTTAGAGAAAAATCATTAATTTTGACCTAAGTTTAATTCAAAAAAAATAATTATGATTAAAAAACTACTTTTTGCTGGTGCTTTAGCATTGGCTTTCAATTCAATGAATGCGCAAACTGTTATTTTCGAAGATAGCTTCGAGACTTATACTGATTTTGCATATACAACCGGTACAGTTGGAAACTGGACTCTTAGAGATTTGGATGGAAAAAATTCTTACAAAATTAATGGGTCTGATTTTCCAAACCAATCCATTCCAAAAGCGTTTATCGTTTTCAACAAACAAGGGATTACACCTACAGTTCCTACTAGTACACAGTTTGATGCCAATACAGGCGACAAAGTGATGGCTTGTTTTAATGCTGTATCTTCACCTTGGAATAATGACTGGTTAATCAGCCCTAAAATTAAATTAGGAAGCTCTGATAACGTATTATCATTCTGGGCAAAGCCTATCAATGAGCTATACGGAGAAGAAAAGTTTAATGTTTTGGTTTCAACAACTGATACCAATACAGCTAGCTTTACTAAAGTGAATACAGCTGTTATTGTTACTGATCCTATCGTTGAATATGCTGAATATACGTTTAACCTTGATGCTTACAAAGATAAAGATGTATATATCGCTATACAGTGTGTTTCTGATGATCAATTCGCTTTGTTGGTTGATGATTTCAAAGTTGTAGGTAATGTTTTGGCAGTTTCAGATGTGAACAAAAAATCTGTTTCTGTTTATCCAAACCCGACTACTGATTATTTGACAATCAACCAAAGAGTTAATTCCGCAGAGGTTTATGACATGACTGGTAAGCTTGTTGCTTCGCCTGCAGTTGTAGATTCTAAAGTTGATGTTAAATCATTACAGAATGGAACTTACGTATTAAAAGTAAACACTGCAGAAGGTTCTACTTCTCACAAGTTTATCAAAAAATAATATTTAAAAAAATATGATTTTTAAAGCCTTTCATTTATCTGAAGGGCTTTTTTTAAATCCTTAGATTTGAATTTTAAATTATATATTAATGACAAATTTTGTATTGATAGCTGTTTGCATTATTGCCGGAATGATTTTCAAGTCTACGAAAACCATCCATCCGGAAGCGCATAAGGGTATCAATACCTGGATTCTTTATCTTGCATTACCTGCGGTTTCATTCAAATATTTACCAAAAGTTGACTGGTCTCTGGAGATGCTTTTCCCGATTGTCAGCACAGTCGTGATCGCAGTGGGAAGCTGGATTTTCATGCTGTTTTACAGCGGGGCAAAAAACTATTCCGCCCGGTCCAGAAGCACTATGGAACTGGCCAGTGGCTACAGCAATACGTCGTTTATTGGATTTCCTTTGATCGCTGCATTTTATGGAGAAAAATATCTGAGCATTGCCATCATCTGTGATCAGATGATGTTTGTGATGCTTTCCACCATGGGAATTATAGCTGCTTTGAAAGGTGGCAGCAAGACAGGGAAAGTAGAAACTAAATTTATATTGAAACGGCTTTTCACGTTCCCCCCATTTCTGGGATGTATCAGCGCATTGGTATTATCTCAATTCATCAGTCTTGATTTTGCTGAACCCTTTTTTGATAAACTGGCCGGGACTGTTGCGCCGTTAGCCTTGTTTTCGGTAGGCCTTCAGCTGAAGTTCAACGGATGGAAAAAACTGATGCCACAGATTTCGGTGTCGATGCTTTACAAGTTGATTTTAGCACCGGCTTTTGTATTGATATTGGCACTTGTTTTCGGGGTCAAAGGCGATGTTGCAAAAATAAGTATCTTCGAAGCTGCAATGCCAACGGTAATCACTTCCAGCATTATTGCCGAACAATTCCGGCTGAACACCAAGCTTATTAATCTGATTATAGGCATCAGCATTATAGTCGGATTTGCGACAACAGGAATTTGGTTTCAGATCATAGAATTGTTATTCTGACTAGGTGTGATTATTTAAGTTAATAAACTAAAGAATCACTATTTGGCTTTGAAAAGCTGATTCTTAAGCTTAAATTAAAACCATAAAAGTTATAAAAGATAAAGCTGCAGATTTCTTTTATGGATTTGTATGCTTAATATTTTTGTGTTTTACGGCAGGATAAAAAAGAAAATAGCGCAAAAATGCATGATGCTTCCTCCTAAAACAAACAGATGCCAGATAGGATGGTAAAACGGTTTACGGTCTTTGGCATAAAAATAAATCCCGAAAGTATAGCATAACCCACCCAGAATAATCAATGTCAATGCGCCGGTGGAAAGGTTTTCTATCATTGGTTTAATCGCAACCAGGGCAATCCAGCCCATAAGGGCGTAAAGGGATAATGAGATTTTTTCATTGCGTCTCAGCGGTGAAAATTTGAAAATAAATCCGATGATGGCTAGTCCCCAGATCACGCCGAACATACTCCAGCCCCAGACACCTTTCAGTCCGAGCAGAGCGATGGGAGTATAGGTGCCGGCAATGAGAAGATAAATGCTGAGATGGTCGATTTTCTGACAGATCTTTTTCCATCGGAGCTTATAAACAGCGTGATAAATAGTGGATGCAGAATAGAGTGCTAACAGGCTAAGGCCAAACACCAAAGACGATGCTAAAGCAATTCCGCTTTTGCTGACTACAGAATAATAAATCATCAGAATCAAAGCAACAACGGACAGGACAATACCAAAACCGTGGGTGATGACATTGTATAATTCTTCTTTTTTGCGGTTCTTCTTCGGCATCTTTCAATTTTAATGTAAAGTTAAATAATTAGATTTTCTTGATATAGAGAGCAGGTATTTTTAACACGAATTTAATTGTTGTTACATATATAAGGAGCCATTCTTAATCGAATTTAAATTTCACAACTTTAAAAGAATTTTACCAGTTGGTTATATCTTGGACATATTTTTTCACATATTATAAATGTTTTTCAATTGTACATGAAAATCCTTAGTTTTGATAAAAAATCAGAAATGAAGAGACTTCTCATTATTATATTGTTTTCTCAAATTGTTTTCTCACAATCGGTTTCTGATCAGTTGGACAAGTCTGTTAAAGAAATGATGTCAACTCCCAACGCTTTGTCAGCCAATCTTTCGTTCTATGTTTCGGATGAGAACGGAAACCTGGTTTATGAATATAATGGGAGCAAAGGGCTTTCTACAGCCAGTACGCAGAAGATTTTCACGTCAGCTGCAGCTTTGGAAACCCTAGGGAAGAATTATCAGTTCAAAACTACAGCTTCATATTCCGGGAAGATATCTAATGGCAACCTCGATGGCGATTTGTATATCGCTTCCAACGGTGATCCAACGCTTGGAACCTGGCGTTATGAGAACTATAAACCAGAAAACTTTAAACAGCAGTTATTAGAGGCTATTAAGAAAGCTGGAATCAAAAAAATATCGGGCAATCTGATTGTGGATGATTCTTATTTCGATTTTCAAAGCACACCCGGAGGTTGGCCTTGGAACGATTTGGGGAATTATTACGGAGCTGGCACTTTTGGTGTGAACTGGAGGGAAAATCAGTTTGATATCAATATCAATGGGAATCAGTTCAAAAGTTTTTCCTACGATTTGGAAAGTATCAATTGGATCAATGAATTGAAAACCGGTGGCAGTTCTGATCAGAGTTTGATTTTCACTGCGCCACATTCCGAGACGGCAATGATTAATGGAATGTTACCTGCCGGAAAAGTGACCACCGTTTCCGGATCAACACCCAATCCACCCATGCAGTTAGCTGTCGAAATCACAAAATTGCTTGAAGATAACAGTATTTCTATTTCAGGGAAGACAACCACCTATTATAATGAAAAGATTACCGGAAAAACGGTCTCAAAAGCACCTATTCAGAATAAGATTTTCGAATATAAATCACCGACACTGGATAAAATCATTTACTGGTTTTTAAGAAAAAGCATCAATCTGTACGGAGAAACGCTGATCAAAACAATGGCAAAAGAAAAGCGGAATAATCCAAATTTTGAGACCGGTGTCGATGTTCTGAAAGACTTCTGGAAGTCAAAAGGAATCAACCCGGCGATGATCAACTTTGCCGACGGAAGCGGACTATCACCACAGAATTATGTTTCGGCAAAAGCGCAGGTACAAGCTTTGCTTTATGCTAAAAAGCAAAGTTGGTTTGATGCCTTTTATGAAGGCTTTCCTACACAAAATGGGATCAAAATGAAAAGCGGAACCATCAAAGACAGCAAATCCTTTGCAGGTTATCAGACTTCTAAAAATGGTAAGAATTATATTTTCTCAATTATTCTTAATAATTACCAGGGCGGAAGTATCGGCAATGCTTTGTTCAAAGTTTTGGATAATTTGAAATAATGAGCAGAATCACTTCTTTTCCGGCGATTGTTGATGAGCAATCAGAAATCCTGATTCTCGGCTCTGTTCCAGGGGTTAAATCTCTGGAAATGCAGCAATATTATGCCCATCCGCAGAATCAGTTCTGGAAAATCATGTTTCATCTTTTTGATGAAGAGTTCTCATCGGATTATAAGCGAAAAATAGCGTTACTGAAAAAGAACAAAATTGCACTTTGGGATGTCATCGAAAGTTGTGAACGAAAAGGCAGCCTGGACACCGAAATCAGGAATGAAATTGATAACAATATTCCAGAGCTAATTGATAATCATCCAAATGTCAAAACGATTTTCTGCAACGGACAAAAATCGTATAAGAATCTCATCAAAATTATGGGTAAGGATTTTAAAATCCCGATTCTGGTTTTGCCGTCTACAAGTCCGCTTCATACTATCAAATTTGAGGAGAAATTGGAGAGTTGGAAAATCATTGAAAATTATCTTTAAATCAACTGTTCCAAATCTGCCAGGCTTTTTCCGCCTGCTGTTCCAGCATATAAAACCCGTTTAGCGTAGTTGCGCCTTTTTCTGCCGATTTTTTCAAGAAAGCAGTTTCTGCGGGATTATAAATCAGATCAATCACATAATGTTTATCGGTAATTCCTTCAAAAGGAAACGGAACCGATTCATCCACATTTGGGAAAGTTCCGACTGGTGTAGTCTGGATAATCAATAATGAATCTTTTACCAGATCTTCCGATAGATTTTCAAAATTGATTTCAGATTTTCTGGAAACGGTTTTGTGTTCGATATTATGTTTTTCAAGGATATATCTCACAGCTTTTGCCGCGCCGCCATCGCCAAGAATCAAAGCTTTTTTGTGATATTCTTTTTTGTTAATGAGTAATGTTTTCTCAAAGCCAAAAGCATCCGTATTGTAACCGGTTTTTTTTCCGTTTTGGAAACTGATGCAATTCACAGCACCAATTTGTAAAGCTTCGGCGCTCAGTTCATCAAGAAACGGAATAACAGCTTGTTTGTAAGGGATTGTGACATTCATCCCAACTAATTTTTGATTGCTTGCGATTGAATTAAAACTCTCGATTTCAGCGATATCAAAGAAGTTGTAAGAATGATTTTTTAAAAATAATTTTCTGAATTTTTCCTCAAAATATTTTTTTGAGAATGAATAAGAAATATTTTTCCCAAGCAATCCGAATTCCTTTTTTTCCATACTTCAAATTTAGGAAATATCATCGCAGGAATCATTATTATTTTTTGAATTATCCATAAGTCAAATTATTTTCCCGGCTCATATTGATGGCGTAATTTTGGCTTTTGGAAAATCAAATTTTTTAATAATGAAAAAGGTAATTTTAAATAACGGCACCGAAATCCCTGAAATAGGGTTCGGAACGTGGCAGACAACGGAAAGTGTTCAGAAAACTATAAAGATTGCTTTAGAAGCCGGATATACGCATATCGACACAGCAGATATCTATGGCAACGAAGAAGAGATAGGAGAGGCAATTGCCGAATCTGGCGTTGACCGGAAAGAACTATTTCTCACCACAAAAGTCTGGAACAGCAACAGAAGCTCTGAAGGTGTAAAACAGTCTCTCGAGCAGTCTTTGAAAAAGCTGAAAACAGATTATCTGGATCTGCTGCTGATCCATTGGCCGGCAAATGCCAAACAGTTTAACAACTGGAAAGAAATCAATGCTGAAACATGGAAAGCGATGGAAGAGGCGTATAAATCCGGCGTGGTAAAAGCAATTGGCGTGAGCAACTTTATGCTGCCTCAGCTGCAGGCACTTTTGGAAACCTCGGATGTGATACCGGCTGTTAACCAGATAGAGTTTCATCCAGGTCATGTTCAGCATGAAGTGGTAGAGTTTTGTAAAGAGGAAGGAATAGCAATAGAAGCGTGGAGTCCGCTTGGTTCCGGAAGATTGCTGAAAGATGAAGAACTGAACGGGATCGCAGAAAAGTACAATGTTTCTCCGGCAATCTTATGTATTCAGTTTGCTTTGCAGTCCGGCGTGATTGTTTTGCCCAAATCGGAAAATCCTGAAAATATCAAGAGCAATCTACATTTTGAAAGGTTCAAAATATCGGACAGTGATATGAAAGCTTTGAAAAATTTGAAAGAAACAGGTTTTTCCGGTCTCAATCCTGAGACGGTGGATTTCTAAAATTATATATATAATGATAAAAAAAGCAGTTTAAAATAATCTTTAAACTGCTTTTTTATTATTCGGAAGCGTTGGAATAATATCTTATTTTTTCTACGATCTCTCCCAGATCGAATGGTTTCGGAATAAAATCAATGGCACCGCTTTCTATAGCAGAATCTCCAAGTCCACGGCTTGCAGACATTATAACCACAGGAATGTTTTTGAATTCCTGATGTGCTTTTATCATTTTGCATATATCCCTTCCGTCTTCTCCGGACAGCCACATATCCATCAGGATGACATCCGGTTTTGTAGAAGTCTCCATCAAAGAGTTAAACATATCAGTACCTCTTTCATAATTAGATACTTCGAATCCTTCCATATTCAGCATCAGTTTTACAGAATCAAGAATGGCAGGACTGTCGTCCACAACTATTATTTTTTTTGATTTTGACATTGTAATAAAAATTATTAATTCGTTTTGTGTTTCTGTGGGATCTCGAAGCAGAACTCCGAGCCTTTACCTTCGATTGAGTTTACAAAAATCCTGCCAGCACTTCTCTTGATAATCTCAGATGAAATATAAAGTCCCAGACCAAGTCCCGGAAAGGTATGTTCCTTGCTGCCGCTTACCCTGTAATACTGTTCAAAAACCTTATCTGTTTTATCTGACGGAATGCCGATGCCAAAGTCTCTCACAGAGAATTGGACACAACCTTCTTCGGTTATTTTTGTGGTAATCTGGATTTTATCAGACTCCGGAGAATATTTTATCGCATTGCTTATGAGATTGCTCATGACCTGCGAGATCCTGTGCCTGTCGCCATAGATGATCCCGATTTTTTCCGGGTCCAGGTAGATTCTGTGGTTGGTACTCATCTGCTGTTCTGTGATGATCTCCTGCACCAGTTCATCAAAATCAAAATCAGACTTATTCAGTAATATCTTTCCATTCTGAATTTTGGTAACGTCCAAAAGGTCATTAACCAGACTCGTCAGCTTATTGATCTGATCGTCCATTTTTTTTGCAACGTCGGCATTCTTATTATCATCCTGTTTTCTCAGGTTTTTTTCGAGAAACTGGGAATAGAGTTTTAGGCTTGTCAGCGGCGTTTTCAGCTCATGGCTTGCAATGCCCAAAAAATTATCTTTTTGCTGTTGGAACTGTTTGAAATCATTGATGTCTGTGCAGGTTCCGATCCATTGCATCACTTCGCCGTCCGCATCTTTGATAGGGATTGCACGTCCGAGAAACCAGCGGTAAGCATCCTCCGAGGATCTGTCCCGGAACTGATATTCAATTTCGTAATTTGACTTTTTGGTCATACTGTTTTTCCAGATTTCTCTGGCTCTGTTCTGATCATCAGGATGGAGGATTTTGACCGTTGCCGATTCTCTGTTGTCTACCCCTTCAAAGCCTGTAAAGTCATACCAGCGTTTGTTGTAATAGTCTATGTTTCCGTCTTTGTCGGCAGTCCATACTATGATGGGGAGACTGTCTGCCAGGTTTCTGTATTTTTCCTCATTTTGCTTCAGTTGTTTTTTAGTCAGGACGGCTTCTGTGACATCTGTTGCAAAGTTAAGGATGGCGTAGACTTCACCCTTTTCATTGATAAGCGGCTTATATGAAAAATTGTAGTAGGAGGTTTGGAGTTCTCCGTTTCTTTCCAGCAAGACTTCGTCTTCCGTTGCAGAATAGGTTGTTCCTGTTTCGAAAATGTTCTTCAGAATGTCAATAAATGGCTGACCTTTTAATTCAGGGAGCGCGTCTTCCAGTTTTTTACCAATGACATTTTCCTTTTTTCCCCAGGTATTGAGCATCGATTTATTAGCGATGTCGATGATGAGATCTTTTCCTTTATAAAGGGCAATGGAATAATCAGATTCTTTGATCAGCTTTTCGAAGGTATATTCTGTTTCCGCAAGTTTTTTCTCTGCATTGACCTGTTCCGTTACTTCTGTTGCTACAACACTTACACCAAGGATTTCTGTCTGTCCATCATTATATATCGGAGCATAGATAAAATCAAAAAAACATTCTTCTTTCTGTCCATTTCTAACCAGAAAGCAGAGTTCTTTATAACCTTTATATATTTTCCCGGTTTTTTTTACATGAGAAAGAATATCAAGAAAGGGTTGATCTTTGAGCTCAGGAAGGGCATCAATAAGTTTTGAGCCGATTATTTGAGCCGGTTTTCCCCAGAGCTCTAAGATCTGTGGATTAGCAACTTTGATAATAAATTCATCGCCTATCAGCATAGACATGGCAACAGGCGCTTGTGTCAGAAGTAATGCCAGAGATTCTTGCGAAATATTAGACCTGATGAAGTTCCTCATTTTTTAGATAATAAATTTAATCTATGTTTTTTTATTTGAAAATTTTTGTTTCCCTATCAGCAATTCAAAAAATAATCTGAAATCAGAGATCAAAGACCAGAAAGGATATCTGAATGTTGCAGGCTTGTTCTTCTCAAAAACCGCATGACTGAACCATGCAAATCCGTAACCGAAAATAGGACAGTACCAAAGAAATCTTTCTTTCCCGGACTCGATTACATAAATAATAACCGCAAAAACCAAAAGTATCCCAATAAAATGGAAAACCCTGGTCAGCGGCTTTTGATGTTCGGTCAGATAAAATTGATAAAATTCTTTATAAGTTTTGATTCTTTCAGGAGATTCCATCTTTTAATCGGTTAAGCTTGCTGTTTTTATACCCATAAATAAAATAGATGATCAAACCTATAGCAAACCACAGTCCAAACCAGAACCAGTTATCGTGGCTCATTCCCGTCAGGAGATAAAGACATGAGCTAAGACCGATCAGCGGGATTAAAGAAAGATTCTTAATGAAGGTCAGGCCACATAAAATAAAATTGACAATGATGAAAATGATAATAGCCAGACGGAATTCACCTTCATTGGGATCACTGATATCCGTTAAATGATGGAAAAATGCAGGCTGATAAAAATAGAAAAATATCAATCCGCCAATAAAAATCAATGGAAAAATTACCTTTCCATTGATATATGGCAAATGGAATCTGCCTTTGATTTTCTCTTTATTTGGTAATAATAAAACGCCACCACAAACCAGCACAAAAGCAAATATAGTCCCGATACTTGTAAAATCAAGGACAAAACTTTTATCTGTAAATAGGATTGGAATGCCCACTACAATTCCTGTCACAATGGTGGCAAACGAAGGCACTCTGTTCTTGCTGTGAACCTCCTGGAATTTCTTGGGTAAAAGCCCGTCTCTGGACATCGCCATCCATATTCTCGGCTGCCCCATCTGAAACACCAATAAAACGGTTGTGATGGCAACAATCGCAATCAACGAAACAATAAATTCCATCCAGGGCATATTCAGATTATTCCTATCAAAGACAAAGGATAGCGGATCTCCGACGCCATCAAACTTTCTGTAATCTACCAATCCTGTTAATGTTAAAGTCAATACAATGTAGATCACAGTACAGAGACCAAGCGAAATCAGCATCCCTTTTGGCAGATCCTTCTGCGGATTTTTTGTTTCTTCTGACAGAACCGAAATCGCATCAAAACCTATGTAAGCAAAGAAAACACCCGAAACTGCTGACATGACACCTGCAAAGCCATTTGGCATGAAAGAACTCTCTGATGTTACAGTGCTTGTCGGGAACCAGTTGCCGGTATTCACATAAGCGATACCAACGGCAATAACCAGGAGAATTACAAATAACTTCAGGATGACGAAAAAGTTATTAAAATTCTTACTTTCCTTGATACCCTGATAACAAAGCCAGGTAATCAGTCCATTGATTACCAAAGCAGGAATGTCAACAATGATTTTCAATCCGCCAAGCATAGGTGCAGATTTCCAGGCGTTGACGAGTTCTGTATTGGGAGAATTATTCAGAAAAGCTTTCTTAGCTTCGGAATAGCTGCATGTGAAAAAATCTGGAATATGAATTCCTATTCTTTCCATAAAACTGGTAAAGTAATCTGACCAGGAAAATGCAACATAAATATTTCCAAAAGAGTACTCCATAATCAAAGCCCAGCCAATCACCCAGGCAATCAATTCTCCGAAACTGGCATAAGCATAGGTATAGGCACTTCCCGCGGTTGGGATCCTGCTTGCAAACTCGGCGTAGCAAAGTGCTGTAAAAGCGCAGGCAAAGCCACAAATCAGATATAAAACTATAACACCCGGTCCGCCCCGGAAAATCGCTTCTCCCAAACTGCTGAAACTTCCTGCCCCGATAATAGCGGCAATTCCAAAAAATACAATGTCCCAGGTTCCCAGAACCCTGTTTAGTTGTCCGGAATCTGTATGTTCTGCGTAGTGTTTTCTTCTGAAAAGTGAACTCATATTAGGTTAAAAATTTATGAAAGAAACAAATGTAATAAAATTTTGAGGTTTTTAACATTTTACTTAAAAATTAAAAAGATTGCAGATTACAAAAGTTTATTATCCTTGTCGGATTTATTTTACTTTTCTTCGGAGTTCCTTCGGGTCTTCTTCGGAAAACATATCTTTTTTCCGAAGAAGACCCGAAGGAGTCCCGAACAATTTCCGAAGAACAAATTACTTTCTTTGGAATGCTGGTTTAGTAATTTTTAATATAATAGTCTTTTGTATAACCCTTGTATCCGATAGTGCGGATTTGCAATACGTGATTTTAGCACCAGACAGTCACTGATACCAGTCAAGAGAAAGGCTTTAGCGAGCCGGAGAATATCAGGAAACTAATATATTCTGTATCCAAATGGCCGTTTTCTGTATATATTTTGCACATTTCCGTATCGCCTCTGTATCCGTTCCGTATCCTTTGTCCGTTGTTCCCATATCCAAGATTTTAATACATTTCTAAATTATAAAATCTAATAAATCTTCTCCCGGATAATATCTTTTCCCTATTTTCGTTGGAAAAGGAACAAACTTTGTTGAAGCAGAGGCTTTGGCAATAATTTTGAAAATCTGTATGAATTCAAAAAAAGTAATACTCGCGTCGCTGATTTCCATTTACGGGATTTCCGAGGCGCAGCAATCTCAATATTTTACACAGAAAGAAGACTATCACTTTGGCTTGGCAGAAAATCTCTATAACACCAAGGTCTACAACGCTTCCCAATACGAATATTCTCAACAGTATTTTTACAACAAAAGCTTAAACCAATCCAGGAAGGAGGCAGCATTGTTTTTCAGCAATGTGATTGGTGTGATTTTGCAGCAACAATATGCAGAAGAAGGACTCAATGCTTTTATAAAAGAATACCCGAAGTCGGCTTATTTTGCGCAGGCCAACGGACCTTTGGCAGATTATTATTTGTCCAAAAAAGATTTCGAAAAAGCTTTGGAAACTTTGCAGAAAGTCAATCAATATCAGCTGAGCAAAGAGGAAAATACCCAGCATATTATGAAGTTGGGTTACGCTAAGTTTATGACTGGCGATTCTTCAGGAGCCATTGAAGCTTTGGAAGAATCTTTTAAAAACGCCGATGAGAACAGCAAACCTGCGATTTCTTATATGTTGGGTCATCTTTATTATGCTGATAAACAAAATGAAAATGCCTTTGTTTACTTTGACCAGATCAAGAATAATGAGGAATATGCACATTTGGTGAAGCCTTATTATGTGCAGATGTATTATAATCAGAAGAATTATGATCTGGCAATTTCCGAAGGCAATGAAATTCTGAACAACGGAAAAACCACAGCTTACGACACGGAGATCCATAAGATAGTAGGAGAAAGCTACTTTATGAAAGGTGATTATCAGTCGGCTTATCCGCATCTGAAATTATTCCTTGATAAAGAACAAACACCGTCTGAAACTGACCTTTATGAAATGGGATTTGTTTCTTCTCAAGTGGGGAAAAATGCTGAGGCTGTTAGCTATTATAATCAATTGATTAACAGTCAATCTCCGTTGGCACAAAATGCTTATTATCAGTTGGGAAATGCTTATCTGCAAAATAATCAGAAACAGGAAGCGCTTTCGGCTTATCGCAACGCGTCTCAAATGAATTATGATGCAAAAGTTCAGCAGCTGGCTTTGGAGCAATATGCAAAGTTGGGTTATGAATTAGGAAATCCTTTTGAGAATTCATCCAAAGTAATTCAAAGGTATCTGGATAAATATCCAAACTCTAAAACCCAGGAAATGCGATCGCTTTTGGTGAAGTCTTATTTATATTCCGGAGATTACAGGGCCACTTTGGATGCTCTTTCAAAATTGGATCAGAAAACCAATGAAACGAAAAAAATAGAGCAGGAAGTTTCCTATTTATTGGGTTCTGAGGAATTTAATAAAGGAAATTTTGACCAAGCTGAATCTTATTTCTTGAGAAGTCTTAAATTCAATTTAAACAAAGATTATTATAAAAAAGCAAAATATTGGCTAGGACAGACTTATTATCAGAAAGCCGATTACAAATCCGCCATTGCTGCCTATAAAGAATTAGAAAACGAAACGGCTGATAATTTTCCTGAACGTGAACAATTGGACTATGATTTAGGTTACGCTTATTTCAAGTCTAAGGATTTTGCTTCTGCTCAGGAATATTTCAAGGAATATCTGAGGTTCCCGAAACAGGAATTTAAAGCGGATGCAGAATTGCGTTTGGCTGATACTTATTATGCTAACAATCAATTAAATGAAGCCTTAGAGATTTATAACAAAACCGAAAATGCCAGCGATTACACTTTATATCAGAAAGCTTTGGCGTTAGGTTTCAAAGGTGATACAGTTGCGAAAATCTCTGAACTGAAAACCTTGATTTCAAAATATCCGAATTCAGAATATGCAGATGATGCGAATTATGAAATTGCGTCTGCTTATGCTCAGAATGATGATTTTAACAATTCCAATGCTTACTTTGATAAAGTCATCAAATCCAGTCCTGACAAAGATCTGGTAGCGAATTCCCAGATTTACAGAGCGCAGAATTTGATTGATTCGAATCAGAATGAAAATGCTATTGCTGAATTTCGACAATTAGCAAATCAGTATAAAAATACAGCTTATGCAGACAAAATTGTTGCAGCCGCAAAACCTGCTTTCGTCAAAAATGGCGATGTTGCAGGTTATGAACAGTTTGCAAAAGGTCTGAATGTCAATGTTTCCGGAACAGAAATCAGTGAAATCAATCTGAATTTGGCTCAAGATAGTTTCTCGAAAAAAGATTATGCAAAAGCGGTTTCTTATTATGAAAAATACCTTGACCAGAATCCAAGCGGAGACAATTTGTTCAAATCTCAATACGAGTTGGGCGAAAGTTATTATCAGTTGAAACAAATTGATAAAGCAATGTTGCCTTTGCAAAATGTCGCTGATTTTCAGAATGATAATCAACAGGACGCGCAAGTTCGTTTAGCTCAGATTTACATTTCGCAAGACAAAATATCAGATGCGAAAAAATATCTGGAACAAGTTGCGAATTCTACAAATGTGAATGTTAAGAATTTCGCGTCCATTGAATTGATGAAAATCTACGCCGGCGAAAAGAACTTTTCGGAAGCTGAGAAATATGCTAATTCTGTGATTTCAAATTCCAAAAATTCTGCATCAACTTTGGAACAGGCGAAAGTCATCAAAGCGAGAAGTCTTATGAATCAAGGGAAAGATAAAGATGCGCAAACGGCTTATGCATTGTTAGAAAAGTCATCAAATACAGAAGTTGCTGCAGAAGCTTTGTACGCAAAAGCGGTTTATCAAAACAAAGGAAAAGCTTTCAAATCTTCTAATGAAACGATTTTCAAACTGGCAAACAATTACGCTTCCGAAGAATATTGGGGCGCAAAAGCATTGGTTGTGATGGCGAAAAATTATCTGGCGCTGAAAGATAATTATCAGGCAAGTTACACAGTAGATGAAATTATCAACAACTATGGTGATTTCCCTGAAATTGTGGCAGAAGCAAAAGAAGTGAAAGCACAGATTAAGAAGTAATTAAAAATAGAGACCTTGTTTTTATCACAAAGTCGCACAAAAATTTAATACAAAAATTTTTTAAGTCGCAAAATATCTTCGATGAAATCAGATTCTATAAAATGTAATCTTTCTTTTGCGACTTTAACAGTCTTTTTTAATCCAAACAATTGCGCCTTTGCGATTAATTTGATTTAAATAAAAAATAAATGAACAAACTAAAATATATTGCCGTTTTGGCATTCTTAGGAACATTCGGAATATCAGAAGTTGGTGCTCAAATCAAAGAAGAGCAACTGATTCTGAACAGAAAGCGTGAGCCGGAAGTTAAGAAAATCGAAAAGAAAAAAACGTCTGTTGTTCAGGAAAAAAATTATCCGCCCGATAATAAAAAGAAAGAAGATTCTATTAATCTGAAATATACAATTGTGGATGTTCCGCCGGTTTCTGACTTCAAAACGACCGAAATCCAAGGCGAGGATATTTCGCCAAAATTCTCCAATGACTATCAATCCAATTATTTCAGATTGGGTTATGGAAATTATGGGAAATTCCTGGCAGATGCAAATGTTTCCGGGAAATTACAAGAGAATGTTGAAGTTGGTGCAGATGTTCATTACCTTTCTACAAGCGGTTTGAAGAAAGACTACGATTGGTTATCCAAACAAAATCAAGCCAAAATCGGAGCGTTTGCCAATATTTACGCGGAAACAGGAAAGTTCAATATCGATGCGGATTATGCTTTCAATAATTATAATTACTACGGGATTTATGCTTTGACACCGCCCAATTCAGATATTGATTTGCAACAAAAAGTGAATAAGTTTTCTGTTAATGCAGCTTACGACCATTATTCCAACGAAATTTTGAATAATGTGAAAGTGAAATCTTATTTCCTGAGCGACCATTTTGGCGCTAAAGAAAATTTTGCCAATTTGGAAGTGAATTTGTCTAAACACGATTTTGTGATTCAGGATGATATCACGGCCAATGCAGATTTGGGAATCAATTTGGAAACAGTTAATTCTAAATTTGATATCCTGAGTCAGAATACGAATAACCAGTTCAGTTTTACTTTGTCGCCGAAAGCTACTTTCTACAAAGGCGAATCTTATTTGATGATTGGTTCGGATTTCAGCTTACTTAGTTCTAAAAATTCAAATAATGCGACCGAAGAATCTAAGAAGAACAAATTATATTGGTTCCCGAAAGCCGAAGTTTTGATTGCTGCAGCAGATGAATTCAAATTTTACGGCGGAATTGATGGCGGTTTGAAATTGAATACTTATGGGAATTTGTTAGAAGAAAATCCGTTTTTGATTTCTGATTTGGTTTTAACGCCAACCGAAACCAAATATCATTTTTATTTTGGAATGAAAGGTGATGTTGACCAGACTTTTAAATATGATTTTAATGCAGGTTTCAGCAAAGTGAACAATGCCCAGTTTTTCTATAACAATAATTTGTTTGATAATAATATTAGTGCTGACAGACGTGGTTACGATTATGCCAATACTTTCAGTTCCATCTATGACAATGGAACGCTGATGGAAGTGAAAGGTGATTTGCAGGCTTTTCCGATGGAGAATCTGACCGTTGATGCTGGTTTGCATTTTATGAAATATAAACTGGACAATCTGGAAGAAGTTTATTATAAGCCATTATTTCAAGTTAATCTTGGTGCAAAATATACAATGCTTGAGAAAAAACTAAATCTTGGTTTTAAGGCGTATTTTGTAACTGACAGAACATCAAATGCTTATGATGTTTCTACAGATCCTTTAGCTTTCGGATATATTTCAGATGAGCATAAAAATGAAAAAGTTGGTGGATTTGCGGATTTAAATCTGTCAGCAGAGTACAAAATTCACAAAAATTTCAGTATTTTCGCACTCGGAAATAATCTTCTTGGTGCCAAATATCAGAATTATCTGGGGTACAAAGTTTTGGGCGCACAGTTTTTAGGCGGCGTGAAGATTAGTTTCTAATAGATAATGGCCTCGTAGTTCAACTGGATAGAATATCGGATTTCGGCTCCGAGGGTTAGGGGTTCGAATCCCTTCGAGGTCACTTGACGGGAAAAATCACTTTTAGGAGTGATTTTTCCTTTTTTTTACTTTGTAATTGATTGTTAATTAATAAGATAGAGGAAAGGGTGGAATTGATCTGGGGTGTTCGAAAAGTCGTTTCGTGAAATTCTAGTTTTTCGGCAAAAATCGAACACATTACCGTTTGAATCCCCTGTAGTATAGATTTGAGAGAGATTTGGTAATACTTTTAGCACTTGATCAAGTTTTGTTGTGATATCGCTATTTTTACCAGTTAGCTTTTGATTCTGCAAATCCATTTCCAATACATCAATTTTCTTTTTACTTTCGTTTTTAATCAACTGATAATCTTCAAAATCCAATTTGTCCTCTAAGTATTTTTCTCTGGCACTATTTAGACGATTATTCAAGTTGATAATTTTTGAAGAAATTTCCTTTCTCTTCACGTCTAGACCTTGATGAATATTTTTGAAATTGATCAAAAGTATTTTCTTAATAAGGTGACTAAATCCAGTATGACACTCATATTTTTTTAACTCTTTTGTGAATGCATCATTAACTATGTCAGAGCTATATCTGTATCCACATCTGGATTTGCAGTGATAATAATAGTAGACGTTCTTTTTACCTTTCGATCCGCTACCTGTAATGTGACCTCCGCATTTGGGACATTTTAAAAAACCTCTTAAAGGAAAATGGTTATGGGCAATCATTTTTCCTTGTGGCCTTTCTGCCCAAGTTTTTCCACTTAAAACTTTCTGTACCTTATTAAAAAGAGATTGCGAAATCAAACTTTCATGGGTAGCTTCAACAAGGCAGGCCTCTTCATCTTTGTAAGCTTTAATAAATATTTTACCACAGTATATAGGATTTTTTATTGCCCTGTAGAATGATGTACTGCTAATGTTTGCACCATAGTATTCATCTTCAACCTTATTTGATTGATGGAGTATTTACCTTTAGCAATCTCATTAAATGCCCAGAGCATATTCGAAGCTTCCGGCTCTTTAAGACCAACATATTTTCTGCCATCTTCTGTACACTTATTGACGTAGCCGTACGAAGCTGTTCCCATTAGCCTTCCTTCTTTCTGAGCTCTTCTCATCCCATAAAAAGTATTTAGAGATCTTCGATCATTTTCAACTTCCGGAGCTGCCAAATAGATTGCCAGCATCATCTTATTTTCCGGAATAGACATGTCTAGAGGTTGCTCGATTGATTGTGGTGAAATGTTGTTGCCTAACAGCAATTTAATCATCTGATAAGCATCACCGGCATTTCTGCTAAAGCGATCCCACTTTGTAAACAGAACTAAATTTGATTTAAGACTTCTTTTTTTTATGTGATTGATATATTTTGTCCACTCCGGCCTATTAAAATTTTTTGCAGAATGGTCCTCAAATATTACCTGACCGATCGTAATCTGGTTTTGATTGCAATATCGTTCTAATCTTTCATGCTGATCTCTCTGAGAATAACCTTTATTAGCTTGTTCATCTGTAGAAACTCTAATATATAAATCTGCTATCAGCATAATAGTAAGTTGGGTGTTAACATTATGGCTATCAGGCTAATGTAGTAAAATTATTTTTAAAATATAATTTTTAATAATAAGATTTGGTAACTGATGAGCAAAATCCATTATACTTCTGACTTCATCATCTGTAGGATTTAACCCAGACTCCATCAGAATTTTTCTAGATCTTTCTAAAGAAACCTTTTTTAAGGTGTTCTGCGTAAAATCAATTCTCACCCTACAAAGCACTTTTACAATCTGTTTCAAACTGTCATCTGATCTATTGTTATGCAGTCGTATTTATTGCAATAATTCCACTGATCAATTTGATTATCAATAAAACTTATGTACCAGCAGCAGGTATATTTTGCATACCCTTGCTAATCTACGGAGCTATTCTCCTTCAAATTATCGCAATTGAAGAATGTAATCCAAGTCTTCTAATGGAAATGAATTTAGGTATGAATAATATTTCCCGTTATTTGAATGAATTTAAATCTGTAGATAAAGCAGCCAAAGAGAAAAGTGAAAAACTGCAATTTGAATGGCCAAACGAAACGCCTCTACATAGTGTAACATCAAAATACAACACCAATGTTATTATAAACGATCCATTTGCATTACTTTATAACGTTATTGAACTTGCGCTAGAGAATGGTGATAAAATAACCTATGAGCGGGCTATCAACAATTATTTTTTATTAACTGACCTTTGTGCCGATCATGAAATTGTAGATTACAACAGTGGGAGCAGATTTGCAATCAATAAACAAGTGACAGATACATTTGAAATAATTTTAACACAGGTGGTTACGGCAAAAAACATTCCTCTACTTTCAATCATAATCTATAAAACTGGAGATTTTGTAAAAGAGAAAGCTTTAAGACAACTGCAAACCACAGCACCCTATGATGACCTCATAGACATCCTGGTTAAATATGCTAAAACTGCTTTGGATAATAATCAAGAATTTGTTATATATATATAAATATATGTTCTCTATGCCGTGAACTATCGCAAAAGGGAATTCATGATCCTGAAATAGATGAAAGAAAAATGTTCTTTAGTCTTCATTTGGCATCCTTTGCTAAATATATTACTATCATTGGGCAAGAAGCGGTTTTGAAGAAAATTCAGATGTGCTGTACAGGTGCCTTGAAGATCTCGGTTTTCTAGGTTGTACAGCTGTTAAACAAATCATTTCAGTGTCATAATTGAATGTTTACAGGGGCTTGTCCAGCTAGGTAGAGAAGCACGTGATGCAGATGTAAAATGTTTTTGGAGACATTGTTCTCTTGACATGACAGATCACGCCGACCAGAGAATAGAATGGATGGTGACTTGGCTTCCACAAGTTCCCGAAGAAGATCGCAGCATTCTTGCCGAATCTTTTGGTACAGCCTATTCCAGACTGTAGTGGAAAAAGCTTACTGTTTCCATTGAAGAAATAAAAGGCGAACTAGGAGTTAAATTTTCAAAAAGTGATGAAAAGCATATAGAAAGCCATGCCGATGCAAAGTATCGTAAAACTATAGATTATTCTGATTTTAAAGAAACAAAGGAATTTAAACTTTATTAGGATAATTATCTTCGTAGTGCAGATCATAAAGTTTGAAAAAGTCATAAAGCTGCTGTAAGCAAGTGTATTGTGAAAGACTGAGTAAATTTTTATGAAATACAATCACTGACCGGTCCAGGTGGGACTACGATAAAACCCTTTAATATGCTGATATTTAGTTTTTTATTTTTTATAGGGGTTCAAAGAAGTGGACTAGGATTTAAAAAGAAATCTTGATTATTCATATAATTCACTTACCTTATTAGCAACATCTTATCCCTCATAAATCTTGTCTCTGTGCTTCGGGCATTAAACCGGCCAATGCTTCAAACAAGCCTTTTTTGTGTTCGTCCGTCGTTAAGAAGTCGAACAAAAGGTGTGTTTCTTCCGTAGGAGTATCCGCATCGTTTTATGTGGATTTTGTTGATGGCTGTACGGTAGCTTCTTTTATTTCCGATTGATGTTATGGTTCCAGTAATCATTAAAAATATTGGCAGAGAGATACTTCGCTAAAACGTGAACCGTTCCAGATCGCTTTTGAATTGTGGTCTATGACAGTGATTCCATAAATACGTCCTGTATCGTTCTGGCGTACCACTACAATAATGCCCTGTTTTTTTAAAAGCCTGTCCATCGTTTGTGGTTTGCAGAGCAATGGTAATGTAGCTTTTAGGGTCTGTTTGGTAGTTCTATCAAAGTGATTTTGCATTTATCAAAATGCAGTTCCAAAGTCGGCAGCCCTGCACTTTTTCCGAAAAGCGAAGCCTTAAACGAATGTGGACTGCCCCTAAAAAAAGTCAGAAACCTTGTTAGGGCGGTCCACACTGCGGATTTTTTCTTTGAATATGTAAGCTTAAAAAATGATCAATTCACCTTCAATATTGTTCATTCTACCCAAACAACTATAAAGAATAGCTGTCTTTGTTAATAGTTTTGTCATCAGAAACAAAGATTAACAGATAAAAAACCTTATAAAAAAATTGATTATATGAAAAACCTTTTTAAAACCTCAAAAATTATTTTTCCATTGGTATTCCTATTAATGGGAATCAATATGCAAGCACAGAATTCTCCGGACAAACTTCTTGGAAAATGGGCCAATGAAGATAAAACAAAAGTGGTAGAATTTGTTAAAAACGGACCTTCTTACGATGCCGTTATCCTGAAATCAGAAGATAAAAGTCTCATTGGTAAAAAACAGATCACCGGACTCAAGTTCCAACACGAGGGCAATTACAATAATGGAACGGTTCATATCATAAAGAAAGGGAAAACGGCTTCCTGTACCGTGAAGATTACTAAAGATCAGTTAACTGTTAAAGCATCTTACGGAATAATGTCAAAAACGCAGGTTTGGACCAGATTGTAAATCAATGAAAAAATCTTTTTTAGTAATATCTGTTATGCTTTGTTGCTTTTCTGTCAAGAGTCAGATTGTTTTTGGCTCTTTTCGGGAAGTGCTTGACTATGCTGACAAACACAGTACATCCATACGTATTCCGGCAGAAAAACAGGAGATCAATAGTATTGGGGAAAAACAGGTGAGATCATTTCTCTATCCTTCCATTAACGTTTCGGCAGGATTTAATGATAATATCACTTTGCAGCCTACATTGGTTCCCGGAAAACTATTTAATCCCAATGCTCCGGAAGGCAGTTTTCAGGAAATGACATTCGGAAAGCCATATGTCTATACAACATCCCTGCAGGTCCAATGGAATGTTCTGGACTTCCAGAAGATCTTTGCGATTAAGACCTCAAAATTGAGATCAGAGGCAGGGAAGATTGATACAGAAGTGAATCGTTTCAACACCTATAATCAATTGGCTTCCCTTTACTATTCAATTTCGCTTGCTCAGAGGTCAATGGAGATCGATAAAGAAAATCTTAAAACTACCGAGGTAATGCTGGACAATGCTTTAGAAAAATATAAGAAAGGTGTCATCAGCGAATCAGACCTTAACCGTGTTTCCATCCAGAACCTTCAAAATCAAAGAAAAATTGAACTCACAGAAAACAATATGGCACAGCTTTACAGACAAATGCAAAGCGCCCTTAACCTCCGCGAAGAAATTCAGATATCAGATATTGGAAGTTTTGAGGATTCTGTTTTTGCTTCTGATTTTCAGGCTGTTCATCCGGAAGTCCTTTTGCAGGAGAAGCAGATCGATATTTCAAAGTCACTCGTAAAGCAAAATGAGGCTTTGCGCTATCCATCGATGGGATTTGTTTATCAATATAATTACAATTGGGCGACAGATCGGCTTAATGATCTTTCAAATGCCAATACACTTCCTCAGCAGTTTTTGGGAATAAAGCTTAATGTCCCTGTTTTCAATGGATTCTCCAACAATCAAAAAATCAAAGAATCTAAAGCAGAGTTGAAAATACAGCAGATTCAACTGGAAAATATAAAAATTGTAAAGGACAAAGAAGATGAAATTCTCAATCTGCAATACGACCAGACAAAGACCAATCTTGAACGGAATACCCAAATATTATCATTACAGGACAAAAATGACATTCATACCCAAAACAAATACGAAAGCGGGATCATCAGTCTGGACGAACGCCTTGATCGATATAGTGATCTTCTTTCTGCTCAGTATAATTATCTGCAAAGCCTTGCTGACTTTTCTCTGGCAAAATATAAGATCTACATTCGGAAAATAGATTTTCAAAAACCATAGTTACACATTATGAAAAATACAATCACAAGAACGGTTCTTTTTCTATTTGCCGGGATGCTGATTTCCTGTAATAAAACAGAAAAAACAAAGCCGGTAAGAAAAAATTTAGAAGATGCCGTCTTTGCAAGCGGATATGTAGAAAAAGATGAAGAATACCTTATCTCTGCAAAAATCAGCGGAAACATACTTGATATTTTGGTGACGGAAGGTGATCAGATATCAAAAAACAGCCTGGTAGCCACCATCGAAAATAAAATACAGACAGAACAGCTGAAGGATGCAGAAACGGTGTATTCTCAATCAAGAAAAAATACTTCAAGTAGTTCTGCGCAACTGCTTCAGATTCAGTCACAGATTGATCAGGCTCAGCATCAGGCGGAGCAGGACAAGGTCAATTTCCAGCGTTACCAGGAACTCAGGGTAAAAAATTCTGTTTCCCAATTGGATCTGGAAAAAGCTCAGTTGCAGTACAGAGCTTCTCAGAACAATTTGATTTCGCTTCAAAAGAATTATCAGGACACAAAAAGTACACTTGAACTTGTTGAGAAAAGAAATGCAATACAAGTCGATCAGCAAAACGAAATTTTGAAGGATTATAACATCACTTCTCCCGGAAAAGGAGAGGTTCTCACAGTCTTCAAAAAAAAGGGTGAACTCGTAAAGCAAGGTGATAACATTGTAAAAATAGGCAACGGCCATTTCAAGCTGAGGTTGTATGTTTCGGAAGATGATATTGCGAAAATCAGGATCGGGCAAAAGGCGGCCATCCGTCTCAATACTTATCCCAATGATACTTTTTCTGCGACCATCGTTAAAATTCTCCCGGCTTTTGACGAAACGGAACAATCTTATATTGTCGAAGCAAAATTTGAAAAACTTCCGAAAGCCGTTTTTTCGGGCACACAACTTCAGGCCGATATAGAAACGACGAAAAGGAAAAATGTGCTGGTCATACCAACGTCTTATATTACCAAAGGAAATTATGTAACACTGGAAAACAAAGTTCAGAAACAAATCGTTACCGGCTCAAAAGATAATGAATGGACAGAGATCCGAAGTGGTATCTCCGAAAAAGATGTGCTGCTAAAACCTAAAAACTAAGAAGATGAATATCAACAGAAAAATATCGTGGATATATCTTTCATCCAAGGTCAAGCAACTCTTTGTGGCTGTTTTGAGTGTCACATTCGGAATATCGATGTACATTTTTATGAACAGCTTTATGTCCGGAGTAAATAGCGCGCAGACACAGATCTCATTCACTTCGATGTCACATATCAGGATCTATAACGATCTGCCTTCGGATGTCAATAATATTCTTCAACCAACTAAAAAAGACGATGGAATTGTTATCGTGAATAATGCCAGAAATATCCGCTATACTGAAGGCATCAAAAATACAGAACCTATCAAAGAATCTGTTGCCAAACTAGAAGAAATAGAAGCAATAACGGAACAGCTCAATCAGAATATTTTCATCAGAAATGGTGTTACAAAGATCAATGCATCATTATCTGGAGTGGATGTTGAAAATGAAGATCACCTGTTTCATACATCAGATTATATGCGGCAAGGTCATTTTTTTGACCTTGAAAAACGTTCGGACGGAATTATTTTAGGATTCAAGTTGGCGCAGAATCTCGGTGTTGGGATGGATGATAATATCACGGTTCTGACCTCTGACGGCATAACAAGAATTTTCAAAATCATCGGAATTATGGAAACAGGTGCTGCCAGTGTGGATAAAACCAGGGCCATTATTTCTATTCGTTCGGCGAGACAGCTTTTCTCAAAGAACAGCAGCTTTGCGACAGATATTCTTGTCAATATTGATGATTATAACAACTCCAAAGAAATTTCTAGAAAAATAGCCGCAATGACCAAATATAAAGTGGAGGCGTGGCAAGATGGCAATGCCCAGCTGGATTCTGCAAACGTGCTCCGAAATATTCTGGCGGTAGCGGTTTCCAGTACCATTTTGATCGTCGCAGGATTTGGTATTTATAATATTATGAATATGACAGTGAATGAAAAAATCAAAGAAATAGCAATTTTGAAGGCAATGGGTTTCAATGGAGCCGATATTGTCGAGATCTTTCTGACACAATCCATTATTATCGGACTTATCGGTGGATTTACGGGACTGGGATTCGGATATTTTGTTTCTAAAGTTGTTGATCAGATTCCGTTTAAAATCGGCTCGATGACAACGCTTCCAATAGATTATAGTCCTGCAGATTATGTTTTGGCTCTTCTGTTCGGCCTTATGATAACAGCCATTGCAGGATATCTGCCCGCAAGAAATGCATCGAAAATAGATCCGGTAGCCATATTAAGAGGATGATGAGGAAAGAAGACGATAAAAACAATGACGACAATGGTTCATCGATAAAACTATTTGTAATTGTATTGATTCTGATATTTTTTGCAGAGTTATCGAGGGAATATTGGGAATACTATACATATTGCCAGGACTGCTGTTGCTATTATTGTTATTGACTTATCAAAATGATTAAAAATCTACTTATAATCATCAAGTTACTGATACTCTTTATTGTGATTACCATCACAGAAATTTTAATTATCGCATTTTTATTATGGATGGAATATCCGGAATAACTTATACTTTTCACAATTATGAAAGCATTATCGATTAACCATATTAATAAATATTTCTATGAACCGGAAAAATTCCAGGTTCTGAAGGATGTTTCGTTTGAGGTAGATAAAGGGGAATTTGTTGCTGTGGTAGGAAAATCGGGTTCTGGGAAATCGACGCTCTTATATCTCCTTTCCACAATGGATACAGATTATGAAGGGCAAATTATAATTAACGATACTCTTGTGACAGGGCTGAATCAAAATAAGCTGTCCGCATTCCGTAATGAGCATATTGGATTTGTTTTTCAATTCCATTATCTGTTACCGGAATTTTCCGTATTGGACAATGTGATGCTTCCTGCGCTCAAACTAAAAAAGCGTTCAAAAGAAGAAATTAAACACAAAGCCTTGGATCTTCTCGATCTCTTGGGTATAAAAGGACACGAACATAAAAAAGCCTCGAAAATCTCCGGTGGTCAGCAACAGCGGGTTGCAATAGCGAGAGCATTGATCAACGATCCTGCCATCATCATGGGAGACGAGCCGACAGGAAATCTCGATTCAAAGAATACCAAGATAGTTTTCGAAATATTCCGTGAGTTGGCAAAAGAAAAAGGACAGACCATCATTGCAGTTACGCATGATGATGAATTTGCCGCCAACTGCGACCGCGTTATTGAAATGGCGGATGGTAAAATTATTATCTAAAAAAAAATAAAAGCATTTAAATACAATCTAAACCCTATTTCAATAGGTTTTTTTTTGTTTTGCGGGTCAAACTTGGTTACTGAAAAAATTCTGAAGTAATACTGCCGTTCAATTCAGCTTTTAAAATGTTCAGTTCAACAAAATTACAACCGATTTACAGCATCGCCTTTTTCAAATTTGCCGGATATTACAAAAACAATAATGAGTAAATACGCTTTAATTTTTTTTACATTGATCATCGTTCCCAAATGCTTTGGACAGATAAAACGTAAAATAAAATATCGGGACAAGGTATACGAAATTTATGTTCAGAATAACAGAATGAAAAATTCAACACAGATAATCCCGGGAATGAAGGTTTTTATCATTATTGGAGCTTCAAGCGATTTGGACAGTATATATAATTCGGATAAGCTCAAAAATATTCCTATCACAGGAATGAATGATTATGCTATTTTCTACTATCTCAAAACTGAGCAAATTACTGAGACAAATGATTTTTTGGCATTTTTCAAAAATATGATTGAAGAATTGTACCAAGAGGATTTTTTTGACCGCAATCGGGTTCATCTTATCTGCAGGAGTTTTTCCAGGGAATTTTTATGTCAGGAATCATACGAGCTGAGCAAAATATTTTCCACCATAACTATTCAAGGAGAAAATGAAACTTCAGGTTGTAAGAATCTTTTTCTTAATAATGAAGAAATATGGTAAAGAAGTAAAAATAAAAGAAGCCGAGAAAACTACTACGTTCCCGGTCTTTGGGAAATATGAATGCCGGCTACTATTTTTCTGACCGTTGGTACGGAAGTGCAGAAGGCGCCGCTATTTACGCCGGAAAAAAGAAGAGTGTTAATAATATAGAAAATACAGGTGATGGCATTACGGTGAGTGGATCTGGGTCTGGTGGTGCAATGTTGCGTAGCGGCATTGGAATAGGCTACATCATTTATCAGCAGAGGAAATTCTGGACAGACATAAAACTCTCCGGCGGCAGGCTAACGGCTATTGCAGGCGGTGGAAATGTTACCCGAACAATTGGAGGCGGGGACGGTAGTGAAGCGGCAATTATTACAAGAAATCGGACGGCTAATTATTATGCATTTACCGGCGCTACCAATTTGAGGCTGAACAATACCTTTTACCTTACCGGAAATCTACAGTATGTACATTCAGAATTTAAAGAGCCAATAGGTTCTGTCAAAGGATTTTCCGTAATTTCAGTCAATGCAGGTGTCGGGATTTTCATTAATATAAAAAAGAAAAAAGATGAATAGTTATTTAAGAGAAATGAAAAAATGGTCAATTCTTTCAGCAGCATTGGTTTTGGCTTTTAGCAGTAAAATCTCTGCACAAGAAGGAAAATATGATTTTTTTGGAGCCACTTACGGCTACCAGAATATCAAGAGCGATTCTGTAAAAGGCCATATGAAGAATATAGATGTCTTTGTAAACTTCCCAATTTACCGTTCCGAAGAAGGAATGGCTGGCGGACGATTGCAGTTTAAGTCAAAAAGTATTTCAGGCCTTGATCCCTCGATTTCCAAAGATCTTTACAGTACAGATCTTTTTGTATTCTGGCAGACCAAAATAAATGAGAACTATAAAATCTACATATTTGGGCAGTTGGGTGTTTATTCAGATCTAAAAGATGTGAGTGGGGAAGATTTCCGTTATTCTTTTGGCGCAAGATATACCATTCAGCATAATGATAATCTCAGAACAGGTTGGGGAATGTCCTACAACAGACAGTTCTTCGGGCATCAGCTGAACCCATTTATATCGGTGGACTATAGGATCACGCCAAAACTCCAATTGTCTGGACTGCTGCCGATTCGACCAAAAGTCACTTATAGTATTAACGAAAATCTGTCTTGGACCAACGAGATAGTTGCAAGTGCGGCAAGTTACAGACTCTCCGCAAACGAAGAGAACAGTCGTTTTATCAGAATCAACAATTGGTATGGCATGAGCGGATTGGAATATAAATTGGCAGGAAATCATAAGTTTTCCCTGGGACTCGGATATGATTTTATAAACAGCATCAGGCTTTACGACGATACCAATGCCAATAACTGGAGCATCTTCACTTTTGATCTTCGCCAAAAAATACAGCCTGTTCAGGAGATCAAATCAAGAGGTTTAAGGTTTGAAATCGGCTACAGTTTTAATTTGCAGAAATAAAATCAGATCGATACTTGTCTGTTTTTTTAATTGTAAAATGATAGATAAAACTGGAAATGTTCAGTAGATTTGAGTAACAAAAGAATTGTAAGATTATTCTTCAACTAAAAATGAAAAAAAGGATACATATTATTTTACCTTTTGCTCTGGCAATTATTTTACCGGGCCTCAATTTCTTTTCAAATTCGGAAGCGAGTGGTAAAGTCCCTAAATATTTTGCGGAAAAATGGCTTTATGGATCTATTGTAATGTATATTCTCTGGTATCTTCTGCAAATATTATCCAATATCAGGAAAAAACATAGAAACTTGATCATTACAGGTGCTGTCACGACTTTCTCGGTCTTAGTTTACGGCCTTTTTGCCTTGTATATATTTAAAATACCGAATACTATCAAATGGGTTTTCATTATCAAATTATTCTTTGCAGCAATATTGTTCTTCATCATTCAGTTTGCGCTCAAGGCTAAGGAAAGTATTTCCAGGCTTCAGCTGCAAAATGAGCAAATCCTGATCGAGAATTACAAAGTTCAGCTTCAGGAACTCAGAACAAAAGTTGATCCTCATTTTCTGTTCAATTCATTCAATACATTGCGGACGATGATCAGGAATAATCATCCTTCTTCTGAACAGTTTGTGATGAGTTTGTCCAATTTCTATCGGTTGACATTAACCTTAAACAAAACATCAACAACCTCTCTAAAAGAAGAAATCGATGTTCTGAAATCTTATCTTTTTCTAATACAGACGAGAAATGAAGGTGCGATCAAAGTATCTATTGATATTGAAGAAAGTCTTTTACAGAAGCAGATCCCTGTACTCAGCCTTCAGATTCTGGCAGAGAATTGTTTCAAACATAACAGAACTTCTTCTTCGCATCCGCTGGAAATTAAAATTTACACCGAGAATGATTACATTTTGGTAAAAAATAATAGATTGCCCAAACTTACTGTTGGTGAGATATCGGGATTCGGTCTTGAGAATCTTATGCAACGTTATGCCTTGCTTAAGATTCCCGACGGAATGATAAAGAATTCAAATGATGAATCCTTTGAAGTAAAATTAAAACTGATATAATTATGAATGTTCTTTTGGTAGAAGACGAAATTCACACTGCCCAAATGCTGCAGTATGTTATCGAAAAAGACAAGGATTTTATCGTGCTGAAAACGCTGGATTCTATTGTAGATACCGTCTCATATCTCGCTAAATACAGCCAGAATATAGATCTGATATTTCTTGATATCCACTTGTCAGACGGGCACAGCTTTGAAATATTCCGTCATATTGACATCAGCATACCCATCATCTTTTGTACGGCTTATGACGAATATGCGCTTCAGGCCATAAAAAACAATGGGATAGATTATATTATGAAACCCTTTGAAGATAAGGAGATATTGACTTCCCTCCAAAAATTCAAACAATTGGCCGTACGTTTCAAGAAAAAGATGACCTTTGAAATTCCCCAAGAAAGTTCCAAATTTCCAGTTTATCAGAAAAGTTTTCTTGCTCAGCAGAGAGATAAGACGATGGTAGTTTTTGCAGAAAATATTGCAATGTTTATTATAGAGCAGGATGTTGTCTACATTTACACCTTTGACAAAAAGAGATATCCCGTTTTCAAAAATCTGGAGTACATAGAGAGTGTTTGTAATCCCCGAACATTTTTCAGAATCAACCGACAAATGCTGATTAACAGGAATGCTGTCATCACCATCCAACCTTACTTCAATCGAAAAGTTATCCTTGAACTTAAAATTGAACCAGAGGAACAGGCGATTGTGAGCCGTCTCAAAGTTACTGGTTTCAAGGAATGGCTTGAAGGTGCAGATCGATTTTTATAAAAAGAACTTGTGTGATAAATATTTACGAACCGTAAAAAGAGTAGATGAGTATGTAATCAAACTTTGTAGTCACGGTTTAAAATGTATTAAAGAAGTCAATGTAAAAGCGTTATTGAATTGTTTGATTTTTGTAAAATATTGTTTCAATTTGGTTATGATCTTCCGTTTTCATTCTAATTTTGTTTTGAAAATAAATTAAAATGGATAAAGGTAAAGTATGGTTTATAACGGGAGCTTCTAAAGGAATTGGCCTCGCGTTGGTGAAAAAATTAATTGAAAATGGTGGTAAAGTTGCAGCAACCAGTAGAAAATATCAGACTTTAATTGATGCTGTAGGAGATTATGACCAATTGCAGTTTTTGCCGTTGGAGCTGGATCTTACGAGCCAGGAATCAATAAATAATGCTTTTGAAAGAACTGTTTTGCATTTTGGAAAAATCGACGTTTTAGTTAATAATGCAGGTTATGGGATCGGTGGAGCCGTAGAAGAATTGACTACAGAAGAGATTGATGCCAGTTTTGAGATTAACGTGATGGCTGTCATTAAAACCATGAAATCTGTAATGCCTTACCTCAGACAGCAAAAGTCAGGTAACATCATTAATATATCTTCTATTGAGGGATTTGCAGCTGGAGTAAGACGAGCGGTTTATGCAGCAACGAAGTATTCTGTAATGGGACTGTCAGAAGTTATGGCAGAGGATGTAAGGGAGTTTGGGGTCAATGTTACAGTGGTGGCGCCAGGTGCATTCAGAACTAATTTCCTTGAAGATGGTTCCATTGTTTTTGGCAAGAATAAAATTGAAGGTTACAATGGCATCAGAGCACTCGACCAAAGATATGCCGCCATGAACGGAACACAGATCGGTAATCCCGATAAGCTGGCCGAAATCTTCATCGATATCGCAAATTTTCTTAATCCGCCGGTACGTCTTTTTTTGGGAAGTGATTCGTACCATCGTGCTACAGAAAAAATAAGTTTAATGTCGGAAGAATTGGAATGTCATAAAAACATTTCCTTTTCTACTGATTTTAATTGAAAATACAAGCGCATACCTGTTAAAAATGAGATTAAAAATACTCCCTTTTGGATATAAGCATTTATTCTGGAGAGGGGTCAAAAAGATATAAAATGCTTTTAACTAAAATTCGATTTTCATGAAGATCAGCCAAAATACTGGGAACAGATATCTGAATTTTTATCAGATCTGACTCGATTATTTGATTTTCGTAATTTACTGTTTCTATTTAGTTAGCCTTACTGTTCAATGACCTCCTAATTTTGTCAATTAAATAGATTAAATATGAATACCAATAAAGTTTGGTTTGTAACAGGAGCATCAAAAGGGATGGGAATGGCATTGGTGAAAAAACTAATTGAAAACGGATGTAGAGTAGCAGCAACAAGCAGAAAATCGCAGTATCTGACTGATGCTTTAGGGGATTTTAGCTAACAACAGTTTTTAGCTTTGGAAGTTGATCTTTCGAACCAGGAATCTATTGTTGAGGCTATTGCAAAGACGGTAGCAAAATTCGGAAAAATTGATGTTTTGGTCAATAACGCAGGCTATGGGATCGGAGGAGCTGTGGAGGAATTGAATCAGAAAGAAATCAGTGACAGTTTTAACATTAACATAATGGCCGTCATTAAAACAATGAAGTCTGTGATGCCATATTTCAGGCAGCAAAAGTCTGGAAATATCATCAATGTATCATCCATTGCGGGATTTGCGCCGGGAATCGGTTGGGCCATCTATGCAGCAACAAAATATGCGGTAACAGGTCTGTCCGAAGTTATGGCGGAAGATGTAAGAGGGTTCGGGGTCAAGGTGACGGTAGTGGCACCGGGAGCGTTCAGGACTAATTTTCTGGAAGACAGTTCCCTTGTTTTTGCTGATAAAAAAATTTAAGGCCCACGCGAAATATGCTGCAATGAACGGAACTCAGATAGGAGATCCCGAAAAGTTGGCTCAAGTTTTTATCGACATTGCTAATGATCCTAATCCACCCGTACGACTTTATCTTGGAAGCGATTCCTATCATCGTGCGAAGGAAAAGATCAGTTTGCTGTCGGAAGAGTTGGAAAGCACGAAAAAAGTGTCCTCCCTAACTGATTTTCGATGAAAAGCATATGGCTTAAATTACGGAATGTTGTCATCGGAATGTTAAGCGTTTTCTATTTGATTTTTGTACATTTAAAATATGGGAAAGATTCAGTCACTGGAAGATTTTTATCGTTCAAAATTTAACTATGTTCCTGATAATATCCGAAACGGAGTAGGGCATTTCAATGTTTTTACAATAGATGAATTTATAGGAAAAAATTCCAGACCTGTGGTTTACAGCAGAAAGGATTATTTTAAGATCACCTTGATCATTGGCCGAAATAAGATTCATTATGCGGATAAAGTGATCGATATTCAAAAGCAGGCCTTGTTTTTTGCAAATCCTCAGATCCCGTACAAATTCGAATGGATTGACGATCATAAATCCGGAATATTTTGTGTGTTTACACCCGCATTTTTTCATCACTTCGGAAACCTGAACGATTACGAAGTTTTTAAGCCCGGAACCTTGCCTGTTTTTGAACTGACAGATGATCAGATGGAAGATGTATCTCGGTTTTTCAAAAAGATGGAGGATGAAATGGTCTCTGGTTATACACACAAGTATGACCTTTTGAGAAATCTGGTATTTGATCTGCTGCATTACACACTTAAAATGAAGCCGGCTTCCAAATCTGAAAGACAGCAGACGAATGCTTCGCAGCGGATCACCAATCTTTTTCTGGAACTCTTGGAGCGTCAATTCCCATTGAGGATGTCAGACAGCAGTTAAACTTCCGTTCACCGTCAGAATTTGCAGCTCAGCTTTCTGTCCACGTCAATCATCTCAATAGAGCGGTGAGAGAGATTACCGAAAAGACAACCTCAGAAGTTATTGCGGAGCGACTCTTACAGGAGTCCAAAATTTTGTTGAGACATACCGAATGGAACGTCTCAGAAATTGCTTATTCATTGGGGTTCAAAGAAGCGACGCACTTTAATAACTTTTTTAAAAAAAATATGAAAATGCCTCCTATGCGGTTTCGGGAAATGTAGTGAATTATTGTAAGTGGATAGTCGATAGTATCAATGTAATAATTAAGGTAACCATACCCATTTTACACTAAGTCCAGAAAAACCATACTGTTGTTGTATGGTCTTTTTTGTTATTTTTGTAACAAGATTTTACATCAAATCGTATCAATACCCAAGGCGAATAAGGAGGCGCCGACGGTGACACGGTGATGGTTGTCATCATAAACTTGTATAGTGATGAGTGCGAAATCTTCAAACAAGTTCGTAAGAGTAAACAAGCCAACACAAGATGGTAGAAAATACTTTTATAGAAGTAAACCAAAAAGTTGTCCTAAAAATAACAATAGGTTTCGTAGGGGATGTTTATAACATCTCCTACTTCTTATTTTCGTCTTTAAAATTTCTTGCTTTCAAAAGTGCTTTGTTAAATTCAGATAGTTCTTCTTCTTTCAGTGGTTCTTTTATTAGACCTTTTTCTATTTCTGATAAAGTAGCAACTTTAATATACTCTTCATTTATAGGTAGAACAATACTCTTTACTTTTGATAAATCTTGTTTTATTTCCATAGCAATATCATCTATAGAAAAGTAGAATTCGTTATTGAACTCTACACTTCTAATATCTGCCCTTATTAGGAGCTCATTTTGTTCTAGTGGCTTATACATAGATTAGATCTTTATATTTTGTTCTAATATTAGAATTCAAAAGTAAGTAATTAAATCTAACTCCACATTTCATTTCTCTGGTATTATAACGAAAAACAAATTCATCTACATATATCTGTAGATATTTTCTTGAAACTGAGTTATACATGTCTCTAAGAATGTTTTTCATGATTTTCCATGCGCCTTCTATGTTATTAGTATGAATTGTGTTATCATATATTTTTTGTTTAGCGTAGTTTTTAATAACACAGTGATTATATTCCGGCATATTTCTGTACCCTTTCCAATCATCGGTAATTAATACTGTCTGAGGTTTTATATACTTTTTGATTATAGGTTGTAATGATTTTACAGATGTATCTTTGGTTACTACTGCTGTAAGTTTACCCTCTCTTTGAACTAATCCAAGTACTGGAGTTTTATCAACACATGCGCGACCTTGTGATTGTGGAATCTTTTTTCTTTTGTGGCGATTTTTATTTAATCCACCATAAAAAGCTTCGTCTGCTTCTACCACTCCTTCTAACTCGTTGTAGTTTTCAATTCCAAAACATGATCTGATTCTTTGTAACATATACCAAGCGGTTTTTTGTGCCAGAATTTCGTGACTTGGGATGTCGTCATTGATGCTGTGAACGCACAATGTTCATCACTTACTTCTGCTCCTAATGAAGTAAAGATCTCTGATTCTGCCTGTTTCCAGAGATTTTTCAGAATCAATCAGAACGCCATCCATATCAAAAATTACAGCTTCTATGCGATTTGTATCTAGATCCATTTTTTTAAATTATAAGCTGCATCCCAGAATTTATATTCCATTCTTGAGGAGGTTACATAGGCTTGTTCCATTTTTTGTCTGATTGCAGG
>NZ_FRAM01000011.1 GCF_900142325.1 Epilithonimonas mollis | reverse complement strand
TCATAAAGATTGATTATTTTTCAATACTTTTGCTTAACGCTTTAGGGGTATTCTGAAAAGAATTGAGAGAGTCCCTTTGAACCTGATACGGCTTACACCGACGTAGGGAAAAGCAATATGTCATAATTCCTGCTATGGCTGTTGTTCCGGATTTTATCCTAAAGCTTTTGTTTTTAAAAATATTAGAATGGAAAATAATCTCTGGCAACACGTCCTGCAACTAAGAAAACAATCTCCCCTAGTTCTCAATATCACCAACTATGTCGTGATGAATAATACCGCAAATGCCCTTCTGGCAATTGGCGCATCCCCCATTATGGCTCATGCAAAATCTGAAGTGGAAGACCTGGTCAACATTTCTGATTCACTAGTGATAAACATTGGAACACTGGACGAATATTGGGAGGAAGCCATGATTTTGGCATCGCGAAAAGCCAACCAATTACAAAAGCCCTGGATCGTAGATCCCGTAGGCGCAGGTGCAAGTTCCTATCGTGACTCACTTTTAAATAAGCTAATTTATTTAAATCCCACTGTTATCCGTGGCAATGCTTCCGAGATAATTGCTCTTGCAAAGGTTGATAAAATAAACACAAAAGGGGTGGACAGTACAGCGCAGAGTGATGAGGCTGTTGAAGCGGCAAAAATCCTATCGCAAAACTGCAATTCGGTGGTATGTATTTCAGGTGCAACTGATATTATCGTTAGCGGCAATCGAATTATTTATTTGAAAAACGGACATCCAATGATGACAAGAGTTACGGGACTCGGTTGCTCTGCCTCAGCTATTATTGGTGCTTTTATCGGATCCATTGAAAATAAGATGGAAGCCGTAGTTTCCGCAATGTGCCTCATAGGTATTGCAGGACAATTGGCCTCAGAAAAAAGTGCAGGTCCGGGAAGCTTACAGCTACACCTGATTGACAAATTGTATAATATGACTGAAGAGGAATTTTTCATCCATTTAAAGCTGATCGAATGATGACCATATCTCCTTCTTTTCCTTATCAGTTATATTTGGTCATTTCAGAAAAAGATTGTCTCGGTAAAGATTTTCTTAAAGTTGCCGAACAATCAATTTTAGGAGGTGTGGATATTATTCAGCTTCGTGAAAAGAAAGCCTCAACCGAAGATTTTCTTGTTAAAGCTTTAAAACTAAAAGACATCACCGATAAATACAATATTCCACTTATTATCAATGATCATTGTAAAGTGGCTGAAAAAATTAATTCTGCAGGCGTACACGTAGGAAACAATGACAGATCTCCATCAGTTCTTCGAGATCAACAATTCTTGCAAGATAAAATTATCGGATATTCCATTGAATATCTCCATCAGTTGGAAAATGAACATACAAAAGTATCAGACTATTTGGGCATCAGTCCGATATTCAGAACCGATACCAAAAAAGACACCGTTACGGAATGGGGTCTGGATGGCCTATCTCAAATACGATCTTTGACGGATAAGCCATTGGTCGCCATCGGCAATATCAATTTATCAAATGTAAGTTCCGTTATTAAAGCGGGTGCGGACGCAGTGGCTGTTATCTCTGCTATTTGTGCGGCAGAAAATCCAGAAAAAGCCGCTTTTGAACTTAAAAATCAAATACTAAAATGAAAAAATACACCTATCCTTCTGTATTGACAATTGCCGGATTTGACAGCAGTGGCGGTGCCGGTATTCAGGCAGACATAAAGACGATCTCAGCCTTAGGATGTTATGCAACGTCTGTTCTCACTGCACTTCCGGTACAAAATACGATGGGAGTTCGGAAAATATATCCCATTCCGATGGAAGCAGTGGCAGATCAAATTGAAGCAGTGCTGGATGACATTGTTCCCCAGGCCATTAAAATTGGAATGGTTCATACCCCGCAATTGGTTGATACAATTATTGACACTTTGAATAAATACCCAAAGATTCCTATTGTATTTGACCCTGTAATGGTTGCTACCAGTGGTGATCGGTTGATAGAAGAAAAAACAGTCACAGCGATTATCGAAAAATTATTCCCCATTTCGGAGATCATTACACCAAATATGGATGAGGCATCTATAATTGCCGGTATGGAAGTGAAAAATTTGGAAGATATGCGAACTGCAGGAAAAAAGATACTAAGCTCTGGTTGCAAAAACATATTACTAAAAGGTGGACATCAGGAATCTCCAACAGTAACCTCCATATTTTTCGATGAAAAGGGAGATCAATCTTCTTTGGAGACTGAGAAGTTTATCACCAATAATACCCACGGTTCCGGATGCACACTTTCTTCAGCAATCGCTGCCTACCTTGCACGAGGTGAAGAATTATCCACGGCAGTGAAGCTGGGACAACAATATGTTTTTGAGGCAATCAGGAACGGAAAAGATGTAATTACCGGAAATGGTAATGGTCCGCTTAATCACTTTTTTAACCCACATAAACAAATTAAAAATGACTTGGTCTGAATCAACTTGGAAACAAACTGAACATACATATGAATCTATCCTTGAAATGCCTTTCGTTACAGAATTGGCTAAAGGCACTTTGCCAGTAGAAAAATTCCAATTTTATATGGCGCAGGATTCTTTGTATCTTGAACACTTCGGAAGAGCATTGGCATTGATAGCAGCTAGAGCAAACAGTATCAGCCATACTTTAGATTACCTCAAGTACGCTGAAACTGCCATAGTCGTAGAAAATATGCTTCATGAATCCTATTTTAATGATTTCGGAATTACGGAAAAAGGCGAGATACAGCCCGCCTGCCATCATTATGTGCATTACATTAAGAGTACAGCGGCATTGGATTCTGTAGAGATTGCAATGGCTGCAGTACTACCCTGCTTCTGGATCTATAAAAAGGTTGGAGATCATATTTACAACAATTTTAAAATCAAAAATAATCCATATCAAAAGTGGATAGATACTTACGGTGGAGAAGAGTTTTCAAATGCTGTAAAGCAAGCTATCAGGCTATGTGATGAGGTTGCATCGGAAACTACTCCTGCAATCAGACAAAAAATGGAACAAGCCTATGTAACCTCCTCAAGAATGGAATATAAATTCTGGGATGCAGCTTATAATTTAAAAAAATGGAT
>NZ_FRAM01000012.1 GCF_900142325.1 Epilithonimonas mollis | reverse complement strand
GTTGTGAATTGCTTTCATTTTTCCGTATCTTTGAGATACAACACAACAAAAAAATAATTAATGTAAATCTAAATATAGTTGTGAATTGCTTTCATTTTTCCGTATCTTTGAGATACAACACAACTTATTTCAATATGATTATCACCTTGAAAATGTTGTGAATTGCTTTCATTTTTCCGTATCTTTGAGATACAACACAACCGCTCTTGGGATTAGTTCAATTGAATTTGAGTTGTGAATTGCTTTCATTTTTCCGTATCTTTGAGATACAACACAACAGCAACCAACCCTCCAGAGTGAAGTCTTTTGTTGTGAATTGCTTTCATTTTTCCGTATCTTTGAGATACAACACAACATCTCGATATTACTTCCTCTTTTGTTTTGTGTTGTGAATTGCTTTCATTTTTCCGTATCTTTGAGATACAACACAACTGAACGAAAATTTCTTGAATAGAGTTCAAAGTTGTGAATTGCTTTCATTTTTCCGTATCTTTGAGATACAACACAACAGTGATTTTACTTGTATTATAACCAAAGGCGTTGTGAATTGCTTTCATTTTTCCGTATCTTTGAGATACAACACAACACGTTTTTATGGGCTACTAACCCCCTTATGGTTGTGAATTGCTTTCATTTTTCCGTATCTTTGAGATACAACACAACTCAGTCATAACAGGTCGCATTTCGTCATTAGTTGTGAATTGCTTTCATTTTTCCGTATCTTTGAGATACAACACAACTATTGAGAAATCCAAATCTATGCTCCACATGTTGTGAATTGCTTTCATTTTTCCGTATCTTTGAGATACAACACAACACATTGCAATGAATGGTAAGAAAGTAGAGCGTTGTGAATTGCTTTCATTTTTCCGTATCTTTGAGATACAACACAACTGTAAAAATCTTCTTAATGAAGTCGGAGTAGTTGTGAATTGCTTTCATTTTTCCGTATCTTTGAGATACAACACAACTCGAAGTTTCTCAACAAATCAGAACCGCAGGTTGTGAATTGCTTTCATTTTTCCGTATCTTTGAGATACAACACAACATACCAAAAAAAAGAAGGCGTTAAGACAATGTTGTGAATTGCTTTCATTTTTCCGTATCTTTGAGATACAACACAACTACACAGCGACAGGAATTGGTGAAACACCTGTTGTGAATTGCTTTCATTTTTCCGTATCTTTGAGATACAACACAACTTTTCGTTTAAATCGTTATTATCAAGATTTGTTGTGAATTGCTTTCATTTTTCCGTATCTTTGAGATACAACACAACAAACCTGACTGCGAGATAATCGGAATACTAGTTGTGAATTGCTTTCATTTTTCCGTATCTTTGAGATACAACACAACCTAAATGTTTTATATTTGTATCAACAAAACGTTGTGAATTGCTTTCATTTTTCCGTATCTTTGAGATACAACACAACTTCCTACTTCAAGGATTCATCCAGAAATTTGTTGTGAATTGCTTTCATTTTTCCGTATCTTTGAGATACAACACAACCATCTTTTTTAAGCACCAATTTGATTTTGTGTTGTGAATTGCTTTCATTTTTCCGTATCTTTGAGATACAACACAACTAAAATCATTTGCTAAAACAAAAGAGCATCGTTGTGAATTGCTTTCATTTTTCCGTATCTTTGAGATACAACACAACGAGTCAAATCCAGATCCAGTTCCAACGAATGTTGTGAATTGCTTTCATTTTTCCGTATCTTTGAGATACAACACAACACATTGCAATGAATGGTAAGAAAGTAGAGCGTTGTGAATTGCTTTCATTTTTCCGTATCTTTGAGATACAACACAACAACTAAGCTTATTTTCACGATAAAGGAAGTGTTGTGAATTGCTTTCATTTTTCCGTATCTTTGAGATACAACACAACATGATCTGCCTGCTGGTACAGTTGTATTTGGTTGTGAATTGCTTTCATTTTTCCGTATCTTTGAGATACAACACAACAACCGAAAGATGTTTCTTCGCCTGACGGCGGTTGTGAATTGCTTTCATTTTTCCGTATCTTTGAGATACAACACAACAAGTCTGCTTTGCTGATAGTTTCGCCATTGGTTGTGAATTGCTTTCATTTTTCCGTATCTTTGAGATACAACACAACCGGTAGATATGCGCGTAAAGCGTAAAGTCGGTTGTGAATTGCTTTCATTTTTCCGTATCTTTGAGATACAACACAACACTTCCTTGGTTATCGTCGTAGTTTTTGGGGTTGTGAATTGCTTTCATTTTTCCGTATCTTTGAGATACAACACAACCCAAGCAATTAGCGTATAAATCGTTTTCGTGTTGTGAATTGCTTTCATTTTTCCGTATCTTTGAGATACAACACAACC
>NZ_FRAM01000013.1 GCF_900142325.1 Epilithonimonas mollis | reverse complement strand
CTTCAGCTTTTTATTCTCAAACAACATAAAATCACTCAGCTTATTTTCCGGGTATTTTTCTGTAAGATATTTTAGCAAGACCGATTTAGTTTCCACATTGGGAATCCCATAATCTTTCAACTGCTCAAAGACTCTTTTATCCATTGCTGCAGATGTGAATTCAAACAATTCACCCATCTTCATGATCTCACTACCTTTATGAACTCTTGCGGTCTTGTGATCGATCAACGTGTAGCCGAAAGGCATTTGATCATCATTATGATGAAATACGATGTCGATGCCAAAAACGCCTCTCAGTTTTTTCTGAAGCTCGCTTTCAAATTTGATTTCCGGTTTCCAATTGTCTTTGTGCTTGTCTTCTGGGAGGATAGCCTCCTGTTTCCGATAATCCTCCACTCTAAAGACTTTGTTGGAGTACAGCTGCCTATATTTTGAAAAAATGGCTCTGATCTGCCTGATCCGTTTCTCACTGTCTTGATTGCTATAAACAATCTGATCTGCTGAGATTCTTCGCTGTACAATGCCGTTTTTTGAAATGGTAAGTGATTTTCCATCATTTGTGTTTTCGGTAAGTTGGTAACCATTTCTGTTGAGTAAAGTTTTCAGCTGCTGAAAAGAGCCAATTTTGTATTTTAAAAGTTGATTTAATTTTTCTTCCTCATTGATTCCGTAACGGTTTTCCATAACCTGGGTCAAAGCTTTTTGTGCCTTTAGCTTTTCGTAACTGTCATCGATCTTTTTCCCGGTTTGTTTATCCACTCTTGTGGAAACTAAATGGATATGATTATTCTCGGTATCCTTGTGGAAAACGGCGATGTAAGGCTGTTGTCCGTATCCCATTTGAGTCATAAAATCTGCGCTGATCCTTGTAAGGTCTTCCTTGCTGTGCTCCTGGAATTTGGTGGAGATCACCGCATGGAATTGTGGCTTTTGTACCTTATTGCTTTTGGATATCGCTTTCAGATAATCTCTGACCTGCTGCTTATTGCTATTTTCAGTAATGAATGACGGAAAATTCTTCATCAGCGTCAATTCTCCCTTTCC